>CALMBO010000015.1 GCA_937860055.1 uncultured Verrucomicrobiota bacterium
TTTTGAACTGATCAGTTAGACGGGGGGTTCTAGCCGAATCATGCGCCCGGACCAAGTCTTGCGAGTCAATTGTCCGGAAATCTGAAAACGGCGTATCGCGTATATGGGCACCTTGAGGCCAAGCGCGGGGATCTCCGGCAATCAATAGGAACGGGCTTACCGCGCAGATGTTTGCTTTGAGGAGCAATTCCACCCCTTGGTGCGCAAGAGCTAACGCGGTTGCCAACGGCTTGTGTGCCGCAGACCAGTATTCATTAGGTGCGGCAGCAGAACTTCTCCAGAGATTAGCTTTGGCATCATCCCAGGTAATGGCGAGATGCATGACGGCATTCCATGCAAGGTTGAGGAAACCTAGGCCGGAATTCCGAAAATCGTCAGCACTGGGAACATGCGTTATCATTCTTTACTTAACGCGAACATCCCGTTCCGCATGTGTCTCATCGCATGAATATGAGGTAAGCAATTGTCGCGGCTTATGTTGTATAATTCGGATCATCAAATACAGTCTTTGGTTGTTTTGCTTCAACCTCGTGCCAGTCTCCAGTTGCTTCATCAATGTGAATGCATGACATGTGCTTGTAGCGGGAATTAGGCCAGAGCTTGATGATTTGCCAGAAGACTGGAACCAGCGAACTGATTCTGCGGTGCCAATCTGCGATGTGCTCTGTCACTCCTAGAGAAGATCCGCCAGGCGTAAGCTGTGCCTTTTCGGTGAAGTCATCTCTCAAGGCGTCGATCTCCATCCCGATCTTGTCCAGCTCCAAGCCCGCTTTCCAGTGACCAAGTTCTTTCAATTCCAATCCGCATTCTGTAAGCCGCCACGAAATCTGATTGCTGGCAATTACTTTAGACATGAAGACTGTTCGTCTTTCGGAGGGGCTCTCGGGGTCGGGGATTCCATTTTCGAGGTATCTGAACTCCCACACTTGTTCCAGATTGAAGACAATCGACCGGGCACTGTTGATCGCACCATCGAAGGACATGTACCGGGCGACGATCACACCGGCGTAGATCGACAGAACGAATCCCATGAGCAGGGAGCTAACTAGAATGGCAATATCCATTTTGTCCTTTCGGGGACGAGTATCGCGCTTCGCCGGAACGGTGCACCAAGCCTTGCATGAGTCCGAATCACTAACCATAGAGTCGCGCACAATGAAGAGTCAATGCGAGACATACCCGCTGGCCTTGATTGAGCGTATGGGGTAGGGGCAAATCAGGAGGCGTGGATTGGATGGCAATAATGGAGGAATGAGGGTGGAGAGAAAAATGGGATACGTGGGTTGGAGATGGCGAACGCGCGATGGCTTGCATGGTTGTATGGTTGAATGCCGCGCCGCGAATGAAAGCTGGAGCCCGGTCGCCCGTAGAGGAATAATCGGCTTTGGACAAACCGTTTCAGGACCCACTATGCTCTTGTGCAACGGTTGGCTTAATGGTTGCTAGACCGAATCATCATTTCTTGAGGGCATCACGGGCCAAGAGTAAGGCGCCGATCAGTTCTTCATATGTCAGGCCATGGACAACTAGTTGGTTTATATCGGTTTTAGTGTCCGCGTATAGCCTGCGGAGACAATATTCAATGGTTGTAAGAGCACTTTTATTGGGGCGAGTGGATTCAATGCTTTCCTGGCTATGACTTCGCATAATTAACCAGCCTTCCTTGTGTATACTACTTCTTTGGGTCCAACAGTTTCATCGGCCCAAGTCAGACTTGTAAAGCCGAAGTGGTTGATTCGGAAAATATCAAGGCCGGATAGAGGCGTCAATCGGGGGGGATTAGGTCCAACTGGCAAATATCACAACCGACCTTTTAGTTGGGCGGAATCGCCGATGATACGCCAAACAAGACAACCCGAACGGCCGCTTATTCTCTCACGGGGGCCGAGGACGACTGCTTCACGAGAGAAATCGCGTGCAAGCAGTCCGCCTTGTTCTGGTAGCCTTCTCCGTGGGCGATGATCTGGTTGTTGGCGGCCTTCAGGTGCCAATACCAGTTCTTGTTCTGAGCGTTCTGCCATATTTCGAAGTACATGTTGCATGCCTCATGTTATCGCCGTTGCCTGGAGGCCGACAATCAGCCCCCATATGAGGCAACGAACCACGCCTATAGTGTGAATGGAGGATCAGTAGTGGGCAAGTATATTCAAGGGCTGCAATCCAGATTTCAACACCGGTGCCAGAATCTGGCCCGCTTTGAGTCATGTGGTTCAAAATGGTCAATGCGGACTTCTTCGGTCCTAGGCAAAGCAGGTGTCAGCATGTCGGTCCCACCATGTTCTCGCGGCGTTCAATTGGATGCGCGGCAACGGTTTCTTCCATAATGCCAATGGATTGGCAGCATGATGCGCGTCGAATTGGTTGGCCGCACAAACTAATATATTCTTGTTCTGCCAACAGTTTGCCCTTGGCTCAATATTTCCCGGGTGTATAAAGATGACTGGGAGCGGCAGCGCTCCGGCGTGTCATCGGTTGAAAGGGGCTTTGCGATGTCGCGGTTGGGCAAGATCTACGGACACGGGGCTGGCCGTGCAATACTGGGCGTTTCGCGCCTGAATGTCCGACAGGGAGCGCTTTGAAAATATTCACGTATAGGAGCAAGCGATGAGCACTGCAAAAAACGGACTGGACAAGAAACATTGCATTCATCTCAAGAACGGCCATTTCTCTCCCAAGACGGACACGCAGGCGACGGACATCGAATCGCTGCTGACGGCCTTCGGCGGTAGCAACAGTCCTTCCGGATTGGTTGTCCACTTTCACGGCGGGGTCGTGTCGTATGCAAGCGGCAAGGGCATCGCTCAGGCCTTGACTCCCGTTTACCAAGAGGCAGGAGCCTATCCCGTCTTCTTCGTATGGGAGGCCGGACCGTTGGAGGCGATTTTCAACAACCTGGGGGATATCGGCCAGGAGAAGATATTCCGGGAGTTCGTCCGCAAGGTCATCGAATTCGCCCTCGGCCGGCTGAAGGGCGTTGTCGGCGCCAAGGGGGCGGGAGGCACAGCCGTAAATCCTCAGATCGTGGCTCACGCCGTGGATGAATGGTTCGGGGGTCGGGGAGTTGCCGTCCCCTTCGAGGATTTTGCTCTGCTGCAGGCTGCGGATCGGACAAGAACGGCGCAAATGGCAACGGATGACGCCATGCGGATGGAGATCCAGGCCAACCTGGAAATGGACCAACGATTTCGTAGCGAGATCGAGGCCGTATCCAACGGTCTTCTGCCGCTAGGCGAGGGCGTGTCGGCGCGCGGAGTAGGAACGAAAGCGGCGGCGAACACGCTCATGGACCCGAAGGCCTTGGACGAACTGGTGGATGTTCCCGTCCGAGGGAAGCGGGGCGTCATCAGCCTCATGAAAGTCGCTGCCGCGATTGCCAAGGTGGTCATCAGAGTCGTCCGGCGCTTCATTGCGGGCCGTGATCACGGCCTCTACGGAACCGTGGTGGAGGAAGTGCTTCGGCAGTTCTACATCGATAAACTGGGGAAGTGTCTTTTGTGGAACCAGATGAAGAAGGACACGGCGGATGCGTTCATGGAGAAAATCGAGCCGGGGAAGGAGCCCGGCGGAACGATGTTCTTGAAGGCGCTGGCGGATCATCTCGCCAAGATCGGCCCCGGAGTTCCCTGTCCGCGCGTAACCCTCGTCGGCCATTCGACCGGGGCCGTCTACATCTGCAACCTGTTGGCCGCCGCGGGGCGCTGGTTGCCTGCGGGGTTCAAGTTCGACATCATCCTGCTGGCTCCGGCCGTGTCCTTCGCGCGGTTCAGCGCGTGCATGGCGGCGAACGAGAAGTGGGTGGGAGGCGTCCGGCTCTTCGGAATGAAAAACGAGGTCGAACTGAAGGATGCCATGGCGCAGGGCGGATTTGGTCCCGTTGCCCGCCTGGTCTATCCCCACTCGCTTCTCTACTTCGTCTCGGGTCTCCTTGAGGACGAGGTGGAAGACAAGCCCGACCACCCCATTCTTGGCATGCAACGCTTCTATGAACGGAAGGACGTATTCGACGCAACGGACTTCCCCGAGGTGGAACAGGCCCGCCGGTTCTTTGCTTCGCCCCCGCAGCGTTGCATGGTGTGGTCGGAAGTCCATGATGGCAACGGCATGGCGTCGGCGTCCAGGGCGCACGGGGACTTTGATGGCGACAAGGTCACGCTGGCAAGCGTACAGTGGTTGTTGAGGAACGGTTTCGGCGCGTGAACAATCGCGATTATGGCATAGTCGTAGGAATCGACCAGTATCCCGGACTGGGCTCTCTCGAAGGGGCACAGCGGGACGCAGAGTCCTTTGCGAATTGGCTGGTAGATCCCAACGGGGGCGGACTTCCCGCGGGGAATGTCCGGAAGATCCTGACGCGCCAGTTTCATCCCCCTCCGCCGACCTGCACCGCCCAGGCCAATCCCAACGCCCATCGATTCTATTCGGAGGTTGGTGACCTTCTGATGGATTCGGCCGGGAATCTCCGTTCGTTCCCGATTGGCCGTCGGCTTTACCTGTATTTCTCCGGTCATGGGTTTTTAGGGTCAAGCAATTGGGAGGAGGCTGCCCTCTATGCGGCCAATGCTTCTCGCGCCTTGCCGGAACATATCCCCGGCACGCGCGAGGCCGACGCGGTGAAGGCTTCCGCCGCCTTCGATGAGATCGTCCTGGTCATGGACTGCTGCCGTGACGTGACGCTGACCGGGCGGATAAGCGAGTCTCACCTGTGTCTTCCGCCAGACGTTACTCGTGGGGCGGCGGTGCGGACCTGTTATGCCTACGCCGTCCGTCGGGGATATCAGGCTCAGGAACGCCAAATTGAAGGGGATGTGCAGGGCGTATTCACCCATGTCCTCTTGGAGGCCTTGAGGCGGACCCCGGGCGACGGCGAAGGTCGCGTCACCGGGCAGGCGGTCAAAGACTACATCCACAACAGGTGGTCGGACATGGTTCCCGACGATGGTTCCACCGGGCCCCTCATCGTTGTGGACAGCGCGAACGACGTTGTGTTGGCCGTCCGTCCGCCTGGTCCTCCGGCCCAGGCGGGAGCTATGCCGGAGCAACCGCTGACGCAGGTGATTTTTTCCGTGGAGCCCCCGGTGACCGACAGCGGCATAATCGTGGTGATGGACGGTCAGCTGCGTGAAATCAAGCGGTTGTCTATCCGGAATAGTTCAGCGTCGTGCGCCCTCGTCCCTGGTATCTACAAGGCGACTATTGAAGGCACGAGCCGGCAGAAACTATTTCAAGCGATGGGGGGCGATGTCCATGAGCAACTCTAGGCCGGACATTATGATTCCCCTGACCGTGAAGGCGGCCGACGAGGGGACGGAGATATTCCTGATCGATAGCGGGTTCAAGCGCATCAGTTCAGCCGTCGGCCGGATGCAGACCGAGGTCAAGCCGGGGATTTACAAGGTCAGGTTTCGGGCGGGCGAGGCGCAGGTTGACCGGTTCATTGAGGTTACCAATGCAGCAAGAGGCGGACGGAATAGCGTGGAAGTGTCGGAGGCTCCGCTGAGTATCACCTCGGCGGCCCCGATACCCGGAACTCGCGCGTTCTCTCAATGCCATGAAGCTGCCTGGCGTCGGGCTTGGCAGTGCCCCGACAAGAATCTCGGTCATGGGGGACGCATCTTCCTGATGGTCCGCGACACGGATTCCACCAACAGTTGCGATTCATCCGGCCGGCGCCGACAGCCCTGGCGTGGCGTTACGTTAAGCGACACGGGTGGCAAGATTCTCTGCGACATGTCCAGGGAAGGACTCAGCGACTCTTCAATAGGAGCCGGGACCGTGCATGTCGAACTCGATCCTGGATCATATGTGCTTAGGGTCAACACTTCTGTCTCAGGGATCCAAAAGATGGCTGTGGCCGTATGCCCCGGCTGGCAGACCCAGATTTTGATGGCAGCCACACGGTATCGACATTCAAGCAAAGGTCGAATCCGTACCGCGTTCCGGGCGAACTTGGCGGACGCCGCTGTGTTCATGGTAAAGATTGACAGCGCCGGGAATCCCGCCGAGTACATGCCGAAACATCTACGTCTTACCGAACTCGCCCGCCAAGGGCTGGCTCAAGGCCGTATCCCAATGCGTTCGGAAGACCTGCACGACATGCTGTGGGCCAAATATGAGAACCCCATGTTGGGGATCATTGGCGCTCATCTGATGTTGAAGACTCCCGAACCTGACCTGAACATGTTGAGTGAAGTAGTGGACAATCTGGAGAGGCTTGTTTCTGGGCATCCCGATGTGCTGGCGTTGCGGCTTGCGGTCAATGCCCGGAGGAGCGTCGAGATGGAGGAGGTTCCGGTCTGCGCCGCGCCTCCCATGCTGTCGGCCAGCTGGCAGATTATTGTTGAGCAGAGCATCAAATGGCCCGACATTACACCTACTGGATCGTTGGCGGCGCGAATTGGCTTTGGCAATTTGCTTGGATCCACATGGTTCGTATGGCGTCGTGAACGGCTGCCGGCTAGAAACAACGAAAGCAGCGACAAAGCTCGCAGAATTCCGGCTCCCATAAGGTTGAAAATTGCCAACTCCGCATCCCAAAGAAGCAGGAGCGATGGCATCATGAGCTTCATTACAACGATGGACACGCTTTCGCCCATGTCCAGACAGATACGGGAGATTCCGCGCCAAGAGACCTTGGTCCAGTTGCTCTCCCGCGTTCGCGAGAGGTTCCCGATGGGCAATATCCAGACTGGCGCCAACGAGTACCCGGAACTTTCTCGCATTCAGCGATTCCTCGTTCAAGAGGTGGCGGTGCAACCTGTCGCTGGGGGCGAGATTGATCCAACGCCGGTTGTCCGTCGCATGGGCATGCCGTCGCCGTCCGTATTGGGCATTGCTAGAAGCCTTCTTCGCAAGTAATCCACGACCTCTGCCGCCGTTCGGGCTTTTCAGCAGGAAGGGGGCTTGAGCGGAAGCGTGTCTCAGTTATTGGCGTATCGGCACATTTATGTGCTACTCCTCATATCCTCGTTTTCACCGTATCGCAGCGACAATCAGCATGGTAACGATGGAGGGACAAGTTGATCGTTGAACGAGAATGAAGTCATACAGTCAACCTATAGCCGACATGTCATCTGTTGCGGGAGCATTGATGCATAATTAACGCGATCATCACTTGCATGATCCCGGTCGTCGCCCTAGCATAATATTTGGCATATAATTTTAGATGCCAATAACGGACGAGTAGGCGTCGGCAGAATGGAAGGGTGTGATATGAATGCTTCATGCCAATCGCGTCGATCTCTGCGGCTAAAGGGCGCTGTCTTTTTCGTTTGCCTTGTATGTACCGCCGCTATTGGTGCTGGGCAAACTCCGGCCTATCGGTTCTCGACGACGTATTCCTCGTCAGAACTAATGGTCAATGACGCACTGGCGGAGCAGTTCTCGCTTGAGTTTGCGCGCAGCGTCGGCCACACCTTCCACCAGCCCGGCGTGGCCTACGACGACAAAACAGGGATAACCCTAGATGGGCACCCGATAGACTTTGAGTCGGGAGGCAAACTGGGCGTCAAGAGAGACTGGACAGCGGCGTCCAAGGAGGCTCCGCACATCTGTCTTTTGGCCTTGGCATTGCAGAATGGGGCGTCGGCCAACGCGGTCGCCCGTGCCTTTGTTTCCCCAGACAACCCCGACCATGCACCGGCAAAGGCGAAGGAATTGCTGGAAAAGAAGCTGCTTGCCCTGGAGGATTTCGCGTCTCGAAATCCCGGCTATGGAAACTGGCTTCCGTGGGTTAAGATCGGCGCCCGATGCGTTGACTATCATTGGATGTATGGTTTGACTGAGGCGGATGGCTGGCAGGGGAAGTTGCCCGCTTTGGACAACGGCGAACTCGGATTAGCCATCCTGATGGCGGAAGGAATCGCGCGGGACGCCGGCGAGACCGAATTGGCCGACCGGCTGAAAGCCTATGTCGATCGCCTGAAGGAAACGGTGGCGCAGATTTTCTTCGACCCGTCCCTCAATCTCGTGCGGGGAGTGACACGGGTGGCCTTCCCTTCGCTGGCGCCCGACGACCCTTCGCAGGGCTATCAGCTTGACGGAACATACTGTCTGGGGGACGGCTATGAGGGGGAGTTGATGGAGCTCTTCATCACCCTGTTCGGCTCTGTGTCGTCGAATCAGGTGGATGCCCTCTGGGCATACAAGCAGACCAACGAGGCCGTGCGTCGGACCGCTATAGATATCGCGGCGGGGACGAACACCTTCGCCGTCGAACAGGGATATCGTTTCTCCAGCCACGAAATGTGGGCCAGGCTGCAATTCCCGTATCTGGACGACCCATGCCTGCGGCGCCTGTTCGTCAACGGGGAGAAGGCCCGAACCCGTTACTCTGCCGCACACTCGATTCCCGGCCTGATGGCGGCGGCCGCGCGTCCCTGTACGCGCAACGAGACAGGCGACTATGAGAGCAGATATGGGGTGCCCGATGCGGGGCGGGAGACCGGGACCCTCGTCACGGCTGTGGCACCGTATGCGGCATTCACGACTATACTGGCGGACCGCCGGGCAGGTTCGGCTTGGCTCGACTCGATGCTGGATGCACACCGGGCCCAAGGACCTCACGGAGTCTCGGATAGCCTCGCCACTGATGGTTCTGGCTATGGGCCGGTTGTCACCTGCGACGGCAACCTCTTGCTGGTCTTGGCGTACGCTATCGAGGATGAGTACCGGTGCCATGGCCAACATCCCATGCGGGACATCATCGGCGACTCCTTGTATCAGGTCGCTTCCGGCCACCTGACCACGCTATACAGCAATGCGTTTCCTGCCCTTTATCAGTCTGGGGGCTCATTGGCTGGCGAGGAACTGCCGTTCGCCAGTCCGGCGGGCGTGGTTCCCTCGCAACTCGCCGATTTTCCGAATCTGGCCGCGCCAACACCAGGGGATGTCCTCGACGGAACCGGCTTTACGTGTAGCACGGGATTCGTTGTCGCGTATACGCCGGCGCAAAGTCTGGTCATACCGGCGACAAACGGATTCTGCTTTGCGATGTTTCAGCAGATAAGCGGCAGCCAGGCCCGCTATCTGAATCTAGACGCGGACAGCCCGACTGGTTCCGATTTCTGGATCGAACTGAAGGATGGCGACGACCATGTCCGGCATCGTTTCCAGGCGCATTTGCCGCCCAGTTCCGGCTACGCCGGGTGGGTTCTGCCGCTGCCGGAGCAGAGCGGGACAAACCCGGCCCCTCTCGGCCTGCTTGCGATCAGCGATCCCACGGGGCCCGTCACATTTCATTCGCTGCAGGTCGCTTCCAACGCCGGTCCTGGCAATGTGATGGCTTATGATGGGCTTGGTTTCTATGCGGACGAACCACCATTCGTTGCACATACCAACCTGTTGGCCCAGGCGGTGTTCGAGGGTGGGGGAAACCTCTCTCTTGGTTATACCTTCACGAATTCCATTTTGACTTTCCCCAAGGACGACGGCTATGTCTTCGCGGCGCACCCGGACGCGAATCTGCTCGCAACGCCGTGGCTGGTGTTCAGCGTCAAAACCACAGGCGGCGGACTGTTTCTGGAAAACAAGAACCGGGGAGATCAGCTAATCACGCCCAACAAAGTCCGCGTGGACTTCCCGTCGACTCAGGGGGAATTCCGATATTGCGCCTTGGACATGGCCAAGACCCCGAAGGCATCCGGAGATCTGCTCGCCCGGCTACTCGTGTTCTCGGATACGGAGGCTTACTTTCAGTTCAACGATATTCATTATGCTGTCCAAGCCCCAACCAACGGGGTGGAGTTGGCTTGGGATGGTCGCCGCTTTGCATATCAACCGCCCGAACATTATATGGAAGTACCCTTCAGGGATCTGATGTGGGAAATGAACCTGAGCAACCGGGATTTGAACTTGTCCTACAACAACATCCTCTCCCTCCGGAGCGGCGGCGGCTTCGCCTTCGGCTTCACGTCGCCCTTTGACCTGTTGAATGCGGAATACGCCCCGTTTCTGAACCTAGTTGTCAAAACCACGGCCCCGGCCAGTCTGTATGTCGAGATCAAGGGGAACAGCGGCGGCTTTGTGGGGCAGTTGATATACGGCTATTACAAGCTGCATGTCGCCGTACCGGACACCGGGGGGGAATTCCGAATGATCACCATCCCCTTGGCCGGACAATTCGTGCCGACGGTCCACGACCGGTTCGTGCGCCAATTGGCGTTTAGCGACGTGTCCGGCTCATTGGATGTTGCGGCAATCGGCCTGACGGCTTCAGCCCCAAGCGCGGCGCCTTACGTGAGCTTTAAGGTCGATCCCGAGGGTGATGTGCTGTTTACCGGCTATGGCGGCAGGGCCGAAATGGCAACCAATCTTGTCTCGGGCTGGCAGGTCATTTCAAACTACACTCCGCCGTATCGGTCGGGCGATGCCGGCAAGTTGTTCTTTGCCATTCGCGGCGATAATCAGTAGGCAAAAGCCGTCATCTGTGTTCTGTCCGATGGATTTCCGTCGCGCAGAGACGAAACTGAATTACGATTATCTCCAATTTGCACCATGTAGTTCGAAACATCTGGAGCGGGGACGTCCGTCCGGACTTCAAGTCCCGGCGAAACCCGTCTTCTCTGGAATCTCAGGGGCCCATGGGAGCCAGCACGCGGTAGTAGCGCTTGATGTCGGCTGGCGGGGCGTTGGTCCAGACATTGAGGCCCTGGACGCGGGGGATCGACCCCGTGGCGCTCCAGGGGCCGAATTCAAGATTGGTTGTGGCCTGGATGACGTACGGGGTGGAGGGACCGTTGGTTCCACCCCACCACTCGATCCGGGCGGGTTGGCCGGCCGTTTGCTGGACGGTCAGTATATGGAAGATGTCCGCCGGGTCGGTCGGGGTTAGGCCGGTGACGTACTGTACCCAATTGGGGAGGCCGGCGGCGGAGGACGCCGCATCCAGGTCATCCCATGTCCCGCCGTCTTCGGGAGCGAGACCGAAGCGCTGATACCATTCCACCGGGACGCCCATGGCGGTGTTGGCAGGAGCCCAGGTTATTTGGTCCATATAGGCTCCGCCGCTCAAGACATTGGTGCCGGTATTGTTCTTGTAGAAACGCCAGCGGATCGTGTGGGTCCCGACTCCAAAAGTATTGGTATATTGCCGCCATGGGAGGTTCCCGCTAGCGGTCAGCGGGGTTCCATCGACCGTGATTTCGAGATAATCACGGCCATTTACGCCATTTAGTTGCCACCAGTAGGTAAATTTCCCCGGTCCGGTCAAAGACACCTTCATCCAGCTGTCCTGGCTGTTGGTGATGGAGCCGCAGACGGCAGCATCTATGCCGTCTTTCGCGACGTTGGTCTGGTAAAGCCAGGGGACATTGCCGCCGCAGGTCCAATTCAAGTCGCAACCTTCCATGGCCTCGCAGAAGACGCTTCCGACATATAGATATACCGTGAACGATGCGGCGGTCCGCCCTGTCTGGTTGGAAATGAGAACCGAGGCCGAGTAGACGCCTCCCGTCAAGGCGGCCGCGTTGGAGTTCACGGTGGCAACAATGGGCATGCTGGAGGTGCCTCCCAGCGTGCCGCCCGTCGAATCCAAGGTCAGCCAATTCGCGGAGACCGTCGCGGTCCAAGTTTGGGCGACGCGGCTCCGGTTCGTTAAGGAGAAGGAGGTTGAACTGAATGGGCCGCCGACGGGACCGTCCAGCATTTGATGGTCAAGGTTGAACGCCATGGCGGCAGCGAGATCAAGGCGCCACCAGAACGTTTGTTGAACATGGGTGGTTGTGTTGGAAAAGACGACGATGCCGCCGGAATTCCCGACCGGCAACCGGTCTGCGTTGGTGTTCAGTCCGACAACGATATTGCTGGTGGCGCCGGAAGCCAGGCTGCCGCCGGAGGAGGATAGCGCCATCCAGTTGTTGGTGGTGACGCCCGACGAATAGGCGGTCCAGTTGGCGGAATCGGGCCCCCGGTTGGAAATCACGAAACCTTGCTCGGGCGGAGAATAGGGGCCGCCGACATAACCCGTCGACGTA
Source organism: uncultured Verrucomicrobiota bacterium (assembly GCA_937860055.1). Taxonomy (GTDB): domain Bacteria; phylum Verrucomicrobiota; class Kiritimatiellia; order CAIQIC01; family Lenti-01; genus Lenti-01. Next base: position 11,970 of record CALMBO010000015.1, read on the forward strand.
ACCGAATAGGAATGATCAATGACCAGGTAATCTTTGACTTTGAACGTCACGGAGCGACCAAATGAGTTGCCTGTGGTTTGATTGGAGAAAACCATGGAGGTGAAATAATAGCCCGGCGGCACGGCTGCGGCCTGGGGCGAGAGACGGCACTCGACGATGGCGATGCCTCCCGGATCCAGTCTGCCGCTGTCCGGCGTGAACGCCAGCCAGTTGGTCCCCGTGGCCGTCCATTGAATGGCGGCAGGACCGGAGTTGGTGAGGACGTATTCCCTCGTATCCGGATCGAAGGGCCCCCCCGGATAACCCTGGGGATACCATGTGTCCTGAGGCGAGGCCATGAGGTAGTCCAAGGTGACTTGATCCACCCAGCCCGCGTTGGCGCCCATGGCGTAGGTCGTCGTGTTCGTGAAGGTCCACCGCAACGTGTGGGGGCCCGATCCAACGGCATACGTTTTCTGGGTCCAGCCAATTTCGGTGCTGATCTGTTCCTGCAACTGGGAATCGATTTTGAAGCTGAGATAGTGCTGATAGCGCGACGAGACCCGCCACCAGAAACTGACCTGAACCGGGCCGGTGACGGTCGTTTCCATCCAGGTCTGCTGGTTGGTGGTGATGGGACCGCTTTGGGCGGCATCGAACCCATCGTGGTTCACGGCCGTTTGAGAGAACCAATTGCTGGCGCCACCGGTGGTCCAGGCAAGGTCGCAGCGGTCCGCGGCGTCGCAGAGCGGGCCCGTGGCGGAGAGCAGGACGGAGCGTTGAATCGCAAGGCCAGTTGTTTGATTGGAGAAGACAATCGACCCGGAATAGGCACCGGAAGGCAGGGCATAGGCGTTGGCGTTTAGGGAGCACGTGATGTTGGTTCCGCTGTGTGGGGCCAACGTTCCGCTTGCGAGGTTGGGCGTGATCCAATTTGGATTCCATGCCACCGACCAGGGGATGGCGACGGGGCCGGCGTTCGTGAGGGTGTATATGCGCGAAGTCGGCGTGAACGGACCTCCAGCCCAACCTGATGCCACCCAGTCGTCCGCCGGGGACACGGAGAAATAGTCGAGGGAGACCCGATCCACCCAACCGGCGTTGGCGCCTTGTGGGGTTGTCGAGGCTGTCGCGTAGGCCCATTGAAGCGTGTGGACGCCGGCCGCGATTTCTACGGTTCGCCGGACCCACTCGGTTTCGCCGGATGTCTGATCCTTGGTGAGCCCGTTGTCTAGGAAGCGCAGGAGGTGGGTATTGGTGCGCGAGGAAACCCGCCAATCAAAGCTGACCTGTGCAGGGCCGGTGACGGTGGTTCCCAGCCACGACTGCTGGCTGGTGGAGAGGGATCCGCTTTGGGCGGCGTCCATGCCGTCGGCGGTGTCGTTCGTCTGATAAAGCCAGGAAGAATTACCCCCTGTTGTCCAAGTGAGGTCGCAACGGTCCACGGCGTCGCACAGCGTGCCGACCGCGCTCAACACGGCGGGGCGGCCTTGGACAAACCCGGTGGCCTGGTTGGAGAATGCAACGGTGGCGAAGTGGGTGCCGATCGGCCGGCTGTTTGCCTGGGCATTGAGCGCCACCGCCACCTGGACGGATCCTCCGGCTTGCAGGAGCCAGCTCGACGGCGAGACGCTGAGCCAGGAGACGTTGGCGCCGGCGGTGAAGGTCACGGGTTGGCTGCTCTTGTTGGTGACAACATAGACCTTGGATGTTGGGCTGAACGGCCCCCCGGCGTAGCCGGAGGAGGACAACCCTTCCGCAGGCGAGACGGCGAGCGTGTCGTGGATGGTCAGGGTCACCTGGCGGATCCTGACCTCATCCGTGGTCTCGTTCCAGAAGGTGACGGAGGCCGTGTAGACTCCCGGCGCCATGGATTCGGCCAGGGAGTTCAGGAATACCTCGACCTCTCGGGAGGCGTTGGGCGCCAGGGAGAACGATTCCGGCACGACGGTGAGCCAGTCCACGTCAGTGGATACCGACCAGGTGCAGGAGAACTGGTTGGTTTCGGCGACCGTGTAGAACATGGAGACGGGACTGAACGGACCAGAAACGTCGCCGGTGATTTCGAAGGTGGAGGTGGGCAGCACGGGGCTGTAGTCCGTCATCTGGATGTCCACGAAGATCGGCAGATGGTCGGAGGCCGTGACGCTGGTGTCGGCCGGGAGCGGGTCTCCCCACTTAGGCAGTCCGTCCCCCAGGTCCATGGCCGAATAGTAGATTTCACCTTGTGGAGCCCCTAGGGAGCTGTGGGCAAGGGCCGGACTCAGGAAAACGTAGTCGAGTTCCCGCCCGGAAGCCACGCGGGTAATCGGGGTGGTTGTGGCCTCCCAATAGGCGAGCAGATGCTCGAAACCGAGGCCGGCATCTGCATAGCGGTCGGTCGGGAACTTGGAGTACAGGACGGGAAACACGATGTCGGAGCCAAGAACGTATTCGGCAGGCGCTCCGGACGGCTGGTTGGTGTACTGGGCCGTCTGGTTGTCTCGGATGTCGTCGTTCAGGTCGCCCACAAGCATGTATTCGACATTATTCGGATTGGCTGCCAGGTAGGCATCCACGTTCTGGGAGATGCGATAGGCTTCGATAGCCCTGCGGAATTTGTCGATGGAGGTTGCCCCGGATTTGTGGTGTTCGTTCCATATCACAAGGGGGTGTTCCGCTTCCGGGACTTCGATGACCGCCCGGAACGGGAAGCGGCTGAGTTCTTTCGCGTCGGGAGGCGAAACGACGTTGTATGTGCTCAGGATGGGGAACCGGCTGAAATACCCCATGTAGAGGGATCCCGCCATGGAGCCTCCGTCCCAGCCGATCGCGTTGTAGGAATAGCCCAAGGTGACGGCCATGTTCGACCAAGCGGCGAAGGAGGTTGTCTGCAGCTCCTGGAAGCAGACGATGTCCGCATCAATCCGCGCCAGGGTGGTCTGGACGGCGTTGTATTCGTCGCTGCCGACGGCCCCGACGCCGTTCTCGATGTTGTAGGTGGCCACGCGGACGGGGCGGGCTTCTGAGAGTTGGGAGGAAATCAACAAGCCAACTGTAATCATACGGGCCAGCAAGGCGCGTATGAAATCATCCACTCTTCGCCTGTCCGATAGAATGATACAACAAAATTTCACGAACTTGGTCCGAAGAAGCCGTTCAATCATCAACCGACCTGTGACTAAGTATGGGGGAATTTCGGCAAGAAGGCAAGCGGGGCAAATTCACCGAGCCCGGGCAAAGATGAACATGTTTAAAGCGGTTGATCAATGGGAGGGGAGCATGCGGAAAACGAGCCTTATAGATAATGACGACGACGGAGTTTCAAGGATGCAATAATGAAACGATTGACATTAAGAGGAGCCCATCCGATCGGATATTCCCGCGATTCCGGCTGGACAAATATTGCGTGAGACAACTAGTATATATTTATGCATGAGGGTGGTTCTTGTTTGAACGAGCGAAGGCCGCGTAGTGGGTTCTGCCGGGATTAGCTGAGGGCAAGGCGCAAACCAACGCGCCAGAAATGGAGTCGTACGCATGAAAAGAATCTCATTGGCAGGTACCGTTCTGTGTCTTGCTTGCGTAATTCCCGCCATCAGTTATGCGTCCCATCCGCCGGACAACAAGGAATGGCAATATTGGAACGAATTCGTTTTCGCGCACGAGTTCTCCGAGCGTTGGAATATGGAGATTTCCCTGGAGCAGAATCTTTTCAACGACTTCCGGGATTTCGACCTCTACAACGTCCAGGTCCGTCCGTTTTATGAAACCGGCCCAATTGCGTTTGGCTTGGAGTATCGCTACGAGCGCGAACGGGAAGATGGACAGTGGGCGACCGAGCACAGATATGCCGCCATTCTTGTGCTTAAGCATGAGTGGGCCGACTGGCGCTTCAAATTGACAACAACGCCGGAATTCAGGGATGTCGAAGGCGACGACAATTGGCGATGGCGGGAAAAAATCAAGATTGCCAAACCCGTTCGCATTGGTCGGACGGAGGCAACGCCATGGTTGTCGGAAGAGGTGTTCTATTCGTTCGACGATGAAGAAATTGGCCAGAACCGCGTGGCAGTAGGCATAACGAAGGAACTGTTCTGGGGCATCGAGGGGACCCCTTTTTATCTGAATCGCACGGACAAGGAAGATGACGGATGGCTTTCAACGCACGTATTGGGAACGGAATTCGCGCTTGAGTTTTGATTGCCGCGGAGACGGTCATGCGTTTTACTCGCAAACATTCAATGTTATCTGCCGACACGCATAACGGTCGAATATTTAGCTGTGCGGCAGGGCCCTTAGGTTGTAGAATCGGGCCGATGATGAGGGCGGATGTCGTTGGCTCAGGACTAATAGGGATGTGGTCATGAAGGCTAATCGGCGAATTTGGCTGACTGCTTTATTGTGGCGCGGGATTAGGAAGGACGCTGCGACGGAAGGCGGGAGGGACCCGGCTTCAGGTGTGGCGTGCGGCATCTGTCAAAGTGATGGCGATACTGTCAAGGGAGGCATCATGAAAATCACGCGGAGTATGGCGACCCGGTGCTCTGTTATGCTGCTGATGCTCGCCGCTGCGGCAACTCCGGCAAGTGTCTACGCATCCTGCTTCGGAAACAGCGAGGTGGTTGCGGAGTACCTTTTCATCGAGGGCTCTGGCAGCACCGCCATCAATACCGGCATTGATGGTGACGACGGAAACCTGACGCTGACGAACGGAGTGAGCTTCAGCACCAATACACCTCCGGCCAACAATACCTGCGGCTGGAGCGTCCAGTTGCCGAACACAGGTTCGGGATCCGCCACTCCCGCGCTCGAAACGGCGGATTTCTACGACCCATTCGACGGCGCGTCGAATTTCACCATCATGGCCTGGGTGCGGCGAGAAAGCCCCGCATCTGGTAGCAACACGTCCGCCCGGATTGTGAGCGACACAAGTTCGTTGACGTTAACGAACACGACGGCGGGCGTGGAATACAGGTTTACGGGCTCAGCCGGCACGTTGTCGCTGCGAGTCAACGGCAATGAGGTTGGCACTTCGGTCGGCGGCATCGCGCCCAACAGCAACGAATGGCGCCACGTGGCGGTCGTGTACGACGGAACTCGCCCGGCCACTAACACGCTTACTCGAAACGTTCATTTTTACGTGGACGGGATACAGCGCGGGGATGGCAATACGCTTCAGAATGTCGTGGTCGGGTACAACACGAATAGGTTGACGTTGGGCAATTCATCCGTCGGTCGCGCGATGGCCTACACGCTTGTCGGCAAGATGGACGACGTGGTCATCCTGGTCGGCGTGGCTCCGGCGGCGGTCGGCAACGGCAAGACCAACGATACAATCCAATGTTACATGAGTCTCAACGATGATATTGAAGACCCCGAGATAACTCCGCCTGCCAACGTGACGACCAACACCTCCGTGGGCATATGCGGAAACGTCGATGTCGATCTTGGCCTGCCTTCAGCCAGCGACAACTGCGGAATTGCCGACATAAGCAACGACGCGCCCGCCGTTTTTCCGTCGGGAAGCACCTATGTTTTGTGGACGGCGACGGACTATGCGGGAAACTATGCCGTATGCACCCAGATGGTCACGGTGGTGGATGCCGAAAACCCGGTTGTCGTTTGCCCGTCGAACGTGGACGTGGTCGTGCAGGCCTGCCAAATCCCGCTTACAAACCTCGACTTGGGAACCCCCACCTATTCGGATAATTGCACCTTAACCGTTTGGGGTCCGGTAGGGATTCCCGCTGCTTTTTATGTGGGGACAACCTCTGTCGTGTGGAGGGCTTTGGATGCGGCGAACAATTACAGCGCCTGCACTCAGTTGGTGACGGTGTCCGTGAGCACGAACTACGACTGCGATGGCGATGGGTTGAGCGACGCGGACGAATTGGTTTGGGAAACAAGTTCGACCAATGTCGACTCGGATGGGGATGGCCTGTGGGACGGCGAGGAAGTGCATGTCTTCAATACGAATCCGACGATCGTTGATACCGATAACGATGGTATGCCGGATGGCTGGGAGGTGGAGTATTCCTTTGATCCGCGCAGCGACCTGGCTGCGGGCGGCATGGCAGCCTGGTGGCAGTTCAACGAAGGGAGCGGAAGCAGCATCACTAACAGCACCAGCACCAATTACGCCGGCATTCTGCACAACATGGACAACAACAATTGGACCACGGGCGCGGTAGACGGGGCAATTGCTTTTGACGGGATCGATGAATTCATAAGCGTGGCGCAATCGCCGGCGATCGTGACGAACGGAGATTTCACAATTACGGCCGTCGTGAACATCGATGAGGATTATATCGCCGATTTGCCTACGATCATTTCGGATTCCGTCCAGAACGCGGACGAGTTCCCCGTGGCGGGCGCAGGAGTTCCTTCTGGATGGAGTGGGGGAGTGATCACGGGGGGCGGCGATGGCGATGCCGACTGGCTGGTTCCCAGCAACGGCAACCATAGCTGTCGGGCCGTGTTTGGAGGCCCGGGCAGCGCCACAAGCACAGCCAAGTCCCGAAATTCTTTCATCACAAAGGGCCTTGCCATGCAGCCGGCCACGCCTCAACAGCCGCAGGAATGGGCCTTCAACATCAGCTATGATTCGACCAATACAACGGAGGCCTCCGACAACAACCGGATGCGGGTATGGCTCTGGGCGGATCAGACCAATCTCGCTGTGGCAAATGGGTATGCCATCGAATATGGAGAGCCCGGGTCCGACGACAGCCTGCGTCTGTGGAGAATGACCGGCGGGGCGAAGGGGTTGTTCCCCGTCCTGTCCAGCAGCTCGGTTGTAACAGGCGGAAATGTTCAGTTCAGCGTTCATGTGCGCAGAGAGGTCAATGGCCGGTGGACCCTGTGGTCCAGCGACAACACCGCGGCCAACAACGCGTTTCCGACGGCGGATCCATTGTCTGTTGTCGCGGATGAACAAACCGGTTATGACACCGCCTGGAATGTATTGGGGGATGGCTATCTTGGATTCCAGGTATTTATCCAGACAGGCTCAGGCACATCCAGAAACCTTGCGCTTGATGATGTGGTCATCAAAGGTCAGCTGCGGGGGTGCGCTCTGCGCCATACGGATGTCCTGACGGGCAACGTCGGGGATTCCATAATTACGTCATTTGCGTCGGTTTCAGAGACGGCACATCCATATCTTAACCGGTGGCAGACGCTGGCGATGACCTATGACGGAATCGGCCTGTCGCTGTATGTCAGCGGTGTCCTGGTGACGAATGTTCCCGGAAACTTCACCGCGGCAAGCCAGGCGGACCTGTACATTGGACGAGGGCATGACCTGCCGGGCGGGTCCTACTACCAAGGGAAGATCGACGATCTGCGCATATATGACTATGTGCTGGCAACCCAGGCTATGAGCGGGATATACGATGCCATCAACGACCCCGACGGCGACGGCCTGATTAATCGCGCCGAGTATGCCAATGGAACCGATCCCCTTGATGCCGACTCCGACAATGATGGGATGTCGGATGCGTGGGAGGTCCAGCATGGGCTCAATCCGCTCCTTAATGAGGCGGCGGGGGATCCGGATGGCGACGGGTTGTCAAACCTGGCGGAATTCCAGCGCGACCTGTCGCCGTTTACCTGGAACGGCGTTCAGGATGTTGCGCCCGTGGAGCGGGTCATCGTTGCAACCAATGCGAACCCCCAGGCGCAGTTCACATATGTGGCATTCGAGACGCAGCAGGTGGTATTCAGTTTCTATGATTTTCATTATTCCATCAACCCGTTGACCGGCGATTATGAGACGAACAACTCGGTGTTGCTTGCTCAAGTCGCGACCAACGCACAAGTGGGGACCAATATCCTGACATGGAATGGAATCGTCTCAAACGGCCTGCTCCATGGAGCCAGCGTTGTTAAATATGATGTTCTATCCACGGAGACCGATGGCGGCGGCCACTCGGAACTCGATGCGCCCGCATATATCGAGGGAAGTTCATCTATATATGCCGTCTATGATGCCGGCGGGAACGCGAATACATTTGAGAATCGTCCGGCCACCTTCCGCGTTGGCGACAATGAAATGGTTCCCATGCTTGTTCACAGCACCGTCTATCCCAATTTGATCGAAAACCGTATCCTCACGCAGCGGACGACAATCACGAATTTCATTCCTTTCAACGCGAATGGGCGCCAGGCTGTGCCGGGGGACCCCTATCCAGCTCCGACTATTGTCACCCGTTTGATACCGGACAACTCCGTTATCTATTTGAAACAGCATGCGACGATGCTTAGCTATTCCGTCGAGGCCTATCGAACGGTTCCAGCCTTGGCTTCGGTTGTGCATGCCGTTTTCGCCTTGGATCGCGAGGCGAAGGTGACCGTCGAGATCTACGACCCCGCCTTGAACGCCTATCCAGTCTACGAAAACGGCACGAATCTCGTGCAGGGCCTCACCTTGGCCGCAGGCAACCACGACATGGAATTCACCGCCGCGAACTATTTGACCGGCGAACCGCTGCTCTTTTCCGAGCGCCCTCCGGGAGATGAATTCTACAGCGTTAAGTTCACCGTGGAAGATGTCCGTACCGGTCATCAGGAAGTGGACTGGGCCTCGATCACCATTGTTTATTGAGGCTAAGTTCTTCATATGGGCCGACTCGTAATACTGTTTTCTGGGATGGCATATTTCATGTTCTGCCTGACCTGCATGGCGGGAAATGGAAAAGGAAAGCTTCTTCATCTCGGTCTGACTGAAACGGGATGGCAGGTTTTCGAATATGATTTGTCCAGCCAACAGACGAAGCAACTCACGTTTTCCATGGGCGACAAGAATTGGCCGCGTTATGTGGAGGCAACCGGAATGATCGCCTTCCGAGAATCGCGCGGTTATGTTTATACCTATAGCGACGGCAAGGAAGCCCGGTGGTCCGAAAAGACTGGGATGTGCGCCAGTTATGCCCTTGCCGATCAAGGGAAGTCCATGTTCTACACGTGGTGGGCTGCCGACAACCGGGGCCGCCACCACCTGTGGCGGCAGGGACGCGGAGACGGTTTCCCGACGTTGTTCAGGCGGCCGGATGTCGGATCCTTTGGGCACTTGGCGATTTCGCCGGACGGGAAACTCCTCGTGGCATCGCAAATTCCCGGATTCTATGAGGAACGGCTGGTCCTGTTGGATTTGGACAACAAGAGTCTGGCCGAATACCTCACGCCGAATACGTTTCGCGCCATGTATCCAAGTTGGTCGCTGGATGGCAAGCGCATACTGTTTTCGGGGACGCGGGACTCCCAAAACTACGATCTGTTCGAAGTCGATATTGCCACCCGCAAGATTTCTCCCCTGGTGGCCAGCTCCGATGCCAACGAGTTTGCTCCGGTCGAGGGAGGCGATGGCGCCAAGGTCTATTATGAACGGAAGTCGGCCGGCCAGGTTCATTTGGATGTTCTTGATCGTAAATCCGGGAAGATTACTCAGCTTGATTTGCCGTATCCGGCAAGGGAACCCTATTGGTATGACTAGAAATGGTTGTCTCAAATTAAGCCGATTGTGCCGGCGACTTATGCCGGCCTGGGCGATGCGGATCGCATTGATCGCTGTCCCGGGGATGATGCTTCTGTCTCGGGTTTATGCGCAGGAGGTAAAACCCATTGTTGAGAAGGTCCCATCCTTTCTTGAACAGCAGATTGAGGGCCGAGACCTTGTCCTGAACGTTAATTGGAAATGGAAAAAGGTGGAGGGCCAACGGCACGTCTATGAAATAGCCATAAGCAGTCCGGCATCTTGGACTGCGGCGAACCTTTGCATCGATGGGCAGAAGGCGAAAGCAATACCTCCTTCGGAATCCCGTTTCATGTGGGATTTCGGCTCCCTTCCTGTCGGGGTTCATATGGTTTCACTGCTTGTCGCAAATGAAAAGGGCGACATCGGCATTGCCTCGCGGCCGATACGGATACGATAGGGCATTATGGGAATACTCCGGAAACAGCAGTTCGACTGGTCGGTTGCCGCGCCTGCCAGAAAGTTGGCGCAGAGCTTCATATATTTATTCTGCATGCTCGGGTGCGTGCAGCATGCCGATGCCGCGGCCGGTCAGGTTGAAATCTCTCATAGGACATTGCCGGATGGCGCGATTGAGTTCCAGGTGCGCGGCACAGATGATCGGCCGTCGGCCTTGGTGCTCAATGACGTCCGTACGGCAAAGGAAATGGTTAGGCTATCCTCGTTCGATCTGTCGGAGACAGGAAACTTCTATATCGCACGACTCCCGGCGGGGAATCCTGAAGGGGTCTATGAGGTCGGCCTCTATGATGGCAATGGCCGAGGAATTGTATTCCCGCGTGTTCCGGTAGCGCCGCCCAAGGCAGCTCTCAACGCCGTCGATGTGACCATCGACCGCCGAAAATCACTTGTGTCATGGGTCCCCGGGCAGACTTCCCTCGTGCGGGTAAATGCCGGCCTTGATGGCGGCATGTTTATTAGGACGCTGATGCCATGGCATTTCTCGGCCGCAGTGGAAAATTCCATGTCGTGGGACTTCTGGGATGAAAACCACGTTATCGACTATCGTGGCGATCCTGGCCTCCGGGTTTATGCCGTGCCTATACCGCTTCCTACTCACCTAGTGGTGATCGGCCATCCTCTTTTTCGGACATATGCCGATTTGCCGCTCTTCTCCGGGTTGGACGTGATAGAGCCCGAGTTCGGCTTTGTGGTTTCCGCCCCCGGCGGACGGAACCATGCCGTGGATTCCCTTCCGGGAAAGGAAATTCCGGAAATCTCGCCCGGGAGCGCGATCCGCGTTAAGCTCGATCAGGCGGGAGAGGCGGCGTTGGCGTCCAAACGGTTTGAGATACTGTTCTTTGTCAACGGACAGTTTTTCTATGAGGAGACGGACGCCTCCGATCCCTACACCCTCCTTTGGCCTTCCGAGAATTTTGGTGAGGGCTTCCAGTTGCTTACAGTGAATGTTAAATCCTACAACATTGGCTATGAGAGTAGGGCGATTCCCATCTGGATTACCAAGTCGAATCAGGCGCAAGAACAAACAAGGGGCGAACCATGACAAACAGGAGCATGCGGTTTTTCGAGGGCGATAAGCTCCGGGGCGGATGGGGCATTATATTGGCGGTTATGGCGGGATGCATGCTTGCGGGATCCGTCGCATACGGACACGACGGAGGAGAGACGAACCCTCCGCCCTCGGAACCCTATTGCATAGAAAATGACCCCTGTACCGGGGAATGCACAAAGCAGTCCAAGGGGAACCCGGTTCGTCTATTCAGTGGCGAATCGACCGAGAACAAGCAGTTTCTGCGTTTGGGCGGTCCGCTCAATATGCGGGTCCGCATTACATATGGTTCCCGGCGGGACTACCACAGCCAGGTGGGCCACAACTGGTCGATGAGTTACATTTGGCGATTGTACGAAGTCGCAGACACCAACGCCCCGTTTGTCGTTCGAAATGGCGACTCAGAGCGGATTTCGTATGAGCCCCGGGGGGACGGATCCTATATCTCCAGGGACACCAGGCATGAGATTCTGACCATCGACACGAATGGCAATTATGTGGTCGCCCACAAGGACCATTCAGTGTATGTGTTCGACACCGACGGCAAACTCACCTCGATATCGGATGGGAAGGGGGCTGAATTGCGCCTGACCTACAACGGCGAAGGAAAGCAGCCGATTATCGGCCGTTCCCTCTATTCCAACCTGTCCACGAACATGGTGGTTGCCCGAGACTATCAACTAAGCCATATCGATGAGTATATCGGGACCAACGCGACAGGGCGCGGCTACAGCATTGCGTACGACGGAACAGGCCACATCACCAACATTACCGACCAGGCCTCCCGCAACGTGTCGCTCACCTATAGTTCGGGAGGCGAGTTGCTGGAGATGCAGGATCCGGAGGGGAATGCCTATACCTGCACCTATGACGAGCTGGGGCGGCTGAAGACCTTCGTCGGCCTGGGGTGCAGCGACTGCGTCCTAGTGGAGGACTTCTATAACGCGGATGGCTATGTCACCAACCAGGTGCAGGGGGTAGGGGCGCAGGGGCGGGAGATGATCGTGGATTATCTGAGTCCGGAGCGGACAGTGGCGACGTTTCTGGTCAAGGGGCCGGATAGCGGAGTACTGCATATCCGAAGCGAGACGCAGGATTTCACCATCGACGGGTTCGGGTCCACGAAGCTTCGAAAAGAGACGATTGACTATGGGTTCGGGGTGACGAACTTAACCGAATATTGGTACGACGGATTCGGTGCGGTCACTCAACGGCTGGACAACGGAATAGCCCGAATGGAGACCACTTATGATAGTCGTTACAATGAAGTATTATCGAGACGGGAGGTGTCCGCAGGCGTGTATCTGGTCCAAACCAACACCTTTGATGCCGACAACAACCTGACCGAGGAGAAGATATGGCTGACGGACCAGCCGACCAACATCTTCATCACCCGGTACGAATATGATGCACAGAACCGGATGACCAAGGAAAAGCACATGTTGGCTGACGCCACCGAACTGGTGACGGAGTTGGTGTATGACCCCAACGGACAGGTCGAAAGGAAGATCGATCCACGGGGAAATGCGATGGCCTATGAGTATGACTCATTCGGCTTCATGGCTCGCGAATACGACCCAACCAATACGGCCTATCAGACCCAGTACCAGTATGACAGCGTGGGCAACCTGACGAACCGCATAGATGTCTTAGGGAGAGAGACGCATTTCGAGTATGACAAACTGGGGCGAAAAACTCGGGAAGTGAACGCCCTGGGCTACGAGGATCGCTGGATCTATAATGGGCCTTTGCTGATTGAGGAGGAAATCGGCAGGAATGGAGCGACTCCCGGCCGTGTGACCCAGTATGGCTATGATGGCCTGAACAGGCGGATTTCGATCGACCGGCTGGATGACGCCAACGCGACGCAACGCTGGATGTCCGTGGTGTACGACAGCGACGGCAACGTGCTCTTCGAGACGAACGCGCTCGGGTTCGGGACGGCCTATACCTATGATAATAAAGGCCATCTAACAACTAAGCTGGATCCATATGGGGCATTGACTACGTATGGATATGATGCGTGGGGGCATGTCACTTCGATCATCGACGCGGTCGGCGTGGAAACGCGGATGTCCTATGACTATCTAGGGCGTCTGACCAACCAGGTAGATGCCTTAGGGACGGATGTGGAGCGAAGTACAGGCTACCGCTATAATGCCCTAGGAGACAGGATCGAGATCATCCAGCCGGACGGAAGCTCTACCCATTTTGCCTATGACGCAGTGGGGCGATTACTGGGAGTGGGCGGCTCCCGCCTGTATCCGACGGCCTATACCTACGACGCGAACGGGAACCAGGTCACGGCCACCGACGCCCGTGGAAAAACCATAACCAACGTCTACGACACCTACAACCGCCGTAGCGAGGTCATCTATTCGGATGGATTGAAGAGCCTGTACAGTTATGATTCGGTGGGCAACTTGATCTCCGCGACGGATGGAAACACCAACACAACTTGGTTCACCTACGATAACCTGAACCGGCAAATCTCATTGTCGAAGCCCAATGATTCGAACACCCTTCTGCAAGTGACAAGTTACAATCCTTGGAGCCAAGTTGTGGGCACATCCAATATTGCGGGGGGGGTGACCTCTACCCTCTACGACCGCTTCGGCCGGCCAACGAACAAGTTAGACGCCGCAGGACTGGCTCTCTCCTGCGAGTACGACGTCCTTGGCCAACTCATGGTCACCCGCTGGCCCAATGGAAGTTCCATTAGTAATATCTATACCAACACACGGCTGACCGCCGTATGGAGCCGGTCCAGCAATGTTACCACCTTTGGCTACGACAGCCAAGGGCACCGGATTGCTACCGTAGACAGCTTGGGCGCAACCAACACCATCAGCTTTGATGCTTTGGGGCGGATGCGCTTCCAGACCAATGCCTTGGGCGAGGCGACTTCATATATTTACGATAACTTTGGTCAGGTCATCTCCGTCACCTATGCCAACGGCAAGAGCGAAATACGGCAGTATGATGCCCGCGGGAAGGTAACCAACCATTATGGTGCCGGCCAGTATCCGATTTCCTATCGGTATGATGCCGCCGGGAACCTGACCAACATGGTGGACGGCAACGGCAGCGCCACTTCATGGAGCTACGACGGGAGAAATCGTCCGGTACGGAAGACCTATGACGACGGAAGCTACTATGATTACGCCTACGACGGGAACGGCAATCTGGCCAGCCGTCGCGACGCGAAGGGCGAAACCACCCTATATGCCTATAACGCCCAGAACCTGCCGACCCTCATCGACCATTCCGATGACGCCGACGTTTCCTTCACCTACGACGAGCTGGGGCGCCGGATGTCCATGGTCGACGGGCAGGGAACAAGCACATGGGCCTATGACCTTGCGGGGCGGATCGTAACCAACACGCAGGGGGTACTCGGGGGAACCGTGATATATACGTACGACACCGAGGGGAACCGGACCTCCATGGAGGTGAACGGGATCCCGACCGGCTACGGCTACGACGACGCCGGCCGGCTGGCAAGTGTGAGCAATGTGGTGGGGGTGTTCACCTACGCCTGGCATCCCTATGCGGATCTCGTGCAGGCCGTTACCTATCCCTCCGGAGCTTCAACAACGAACGCCTACGATATCCTTCGCCGTCTCTCATACAAAGGGAACCTGAACTCCACTGGGACGGTAGTCTCCGGTCTCGCCTATTCCTATGATCCGGTCGGGCTTCGCACGAACCAGGCGCACGCCGACGGAAGCGGACGCGCCTACGGCTACGACGACACCTACCAGCTGGTCGAGGCCGACGGATATCTCGTCGGGGGCGGGGCCGACACGAACTACGCCTATGAATACGGGTACGATTCCATCGGTAACTACACGCAGGTCGTCGATCGTGGCGTGGCCGAGGTCTACCGCCCCAACAGCCTGAACCAGTACACGAATACCACGACGAGGCCCGTTCTGGCGTACGACCTGAACGGGAACCTACTGGACGACAGCGCCCAGACCTACGGATGGGACCAGGAGAACCGCCTTGTGTCGGCTACAAATGCCGCGGGTCATGTCGAGTTCGCCTATGATGGTCTGGGTTGGAAGGTCGAACAGCGAGAGTACGCGAACGGAATCCTGTCGAAGACGACCCGCTACCTCTACGACGGAGTGCTGCCGGTTGCCGAACTGGACGGGAGCAACAACATCGTCCGCACGATTACCCGGGGACTGGACCTGTCACAGACGATGGCGGGTGCCGGCGGAATCGGAGGCTTGTTGGCCTTGACCACTCATGAGGCCTCGGGCACGAACAGCTATTTCTACTTCTATGACGGGAATGGGAATGTCGTAGATCTGATTGGCGAAGACGACGCGGTAGCCGCCCACTACGAGTACGGCCCCTTCGGCAACAGGCGTTCAGCCTCCGGCCCATTGGCGGACCAGCCCTACCGGTTTAGCTCCAAGGAGGCCATCGACCCCGCCGGGCTCTACTACTACGGCTACAGACACTACAGTCCGAGTATCGGGCGGTGGCTTAACCCGGATCCGCTTGGAGAATACCAATTCAGAGATAGCATTCAGAATGGGAAATCATTTAGTGAAAGAGTTTCAATTATGGTTCATTCTAGACGGCCGTTATACATATTTATAAATAATAACGGCATTTCATCTGTTGACTATCTGGGATTGGCGCAGGTGTGTTGTCGCCAACTCCATCCGGCATTTGGTGTTATCCCGATACCTTCCAGCATTGCCCGGCACTGTTATCTTCAATTTGACGCGGGAGGAGGGACATCATCGACATGCGGGCTGAATGTTCCTT
>CALMBO010000016.1 GCA_937860055.1 uncultured Verrucomicrobiota bacterium
CCCGCCGTGCCCACCGGCTCCGCCGGCATCGTCAGCTCCACCTTCTCCGGCTGGATCGACGACGCCATCACCGTCAACGGCACGCCGTTTGCCTGGTCGACAGATGCCAAAACCGTCACCAACCTGGATGTCACCGCCGCCATCTCCAACCGGGCCACCGGCGCCTTCCAGCTCGACCTGTACGACTACGTCGCCGCCTCCTTCACCAACGCCAACGAAGTCCGCCTTGGCTCCCCCACCTCCCCCCTCCGCCTCGTCACCACCTACAAGGCCGTACTTAAAGTGGACTTCACTAACCGGGTCGGGAAGATCAATTACGGCTTCGATCCGGACTACTGTCTGAAGTCCGAGACCCCTTGGCCCTGGACCAGCGTCGATAAGGATGGAACCAACGAGGTCTGTAGCTTGATAATCGAGCCCACGAGTGCGGCCGACCAAATCGAGGTAGTTATGGCATCCGGCGCGGGTTGTGCCGAGGTCTCACCTACGAACTTCACAGCAGGCAGCACGGACCTCACGATCACCGGCCAGGGCTCCGGCGGAGACGCGGTAGCCGAAGCAAGGATCAAGGGAACCACTACTGCATGCGCCAAGCTGAATATCATGGCGCAGACGAATCGGACACTCACCGTTGGAGTCTACTACGTTCAGGATCCAGCCTCCACGAACACGCTTCCGGTTGGCGGTCCATCGGCGGCCAGCGTTGTTGCGACACTCAACGATGTCTACCAACAGGCGCAAATCACCTGGGAGCTTGCGGAATTCGCCACGACGAACTTCCCCTATGACAGCACCTACGTGATCAACGCCACGATGTATGATGGCATTTGCCAAGAGAACGAGATGGGCGCGATCGATCTCAACTCCACAGCTGGCTGGAGCGGAGATCTGAACATCCTCTTCATAAAGAAGAGCGGCATTCCGTACACGAACACACCCCCACTGAACGCGTACTTCATCCGCGGGATAGGGTTGATCTACCGTGACACGTATGACGAGTTCGGAGGGATTATTTTCACGGATGATGCTTCCGGCTATGCCGACTTGGGTGTTGCTCACGAGTTTGGCCACAGTCTGAACCTGCCGAAGATGGGCGATTCAGCGGCCCACGATCATGACTCACCCCCATGGCCAACGGGAGAAGAAAGCCTCATACGTGATGGGTGGCCAGAAAGCGATGGTGCCGGCGGATACACGCTGCCTGTCCCTGGTCGCTGGCTTCGTCACGAGGACTGGGAAGAATCAAATATCAGCACGGAGGATCTGTAATCATGATGACTAAACTGCTCTTGTGCTCGGCATGCCTGCTATTCCTGTCTTTGCCGCTTCACGGCGAGGGTGTTCTGGATGATGTCCAACGAATCTTGAATGGGCAATTGGATGTTCGTGGAATGAATGCTGAAACACGAACGCGCTACATCGAAGCGGTTCGCAAGCTCGCGGAGTCCGGAGATCGAAACGCCAAGCGCCAAGCTCAAACCGCACTCATTAACCTCGGCGATACAGAGACAATCGAGGCCGTCATGCGCGAGTTCAGTAGCGCATCCGGGGTATCCCGAAAGAATGCGTTTCGCTCGCTGAGGCATGGCTGCCGCAATGCCGGTATGCTCCCACGGCTGGCTGAGAGGCTCTTCTTGGAGGAAGGCACAAACATGGAGGTGGTGAACGCCGAGTTCTATCTGCCGCGGCAATCGGTTGTGGCCGCCGAGACCATGCGAGAGATCATCATTCGGTCATCCACCTTTCCGTCGAACGTGACGGCCTGGGCAGAAAGCCTTGATACGAAGGACAGCAAAGCCACGCGTTCCTCGATGCGTCTCTGGTGGTCACAGAATGCGTCACTCGTCCAGGAAGAGCTATACGCGGCGACACGACCTCCTATCCAAGAAGATGAGCATAGTGGGACTCAGGACACGCCATAACGATCCCCTCCCCTCCCGAAGAAAAGGGGTCACCCATTAGGTCCCGAGGAAGGGGTCCTATAAACAAAATTGGTGCGCCCATACCGCGGCGCGTTTGTCCGGCGCGGAAAAGCAGGAAATCCGGATCCCGCTCCCCGCGCTTGACGCCCGGCGACGGCGCGGCGATGATGCCCGAGCCATATGAGCCTTCCTCCCGTCCAGCCCCGTTCGGTTCTCGTCACCGGCTGCTCCTCCGGCATCGGCGCCGCCACCGCCGCCCACCTGCGGGAAGCCGGCTGGCAGGTCTTCCCCACCGCGCGCAAACCCGCCGACCTCGACGCGCTCCGCGCCCAGGGCTTTGAACCCGTCGAACTGGATCTCGCCGACGCCGCATCCGTGGAGCAGGCCGTGCGCGGCCTCCTGGCCCGGACCGACGGACGCCTGGGCGCCCTCGTCAACAACGCGGGCTTCTGCCAGGCCGGCGCCCTGGAGGACGTCGACCGGAGCGCGCTGCGCACCCAGTTCGAGGCCAATCTCTTCGGCGCGCACCAGTTGACCCGCCTGCTCCTTCCGGCCTTCCGGCGGCAGGGATGCGGCCGCATCGTCAATGTCAGCTCCGTCTTCGGCCGCATCAGCGTCCCGATGGTCGGCAGCTACTGCGCTTCGAAGTTCGCCCTGGAGGCGCTGTCCGACGCCCTGCGCATCGAACTCCGGAACACCGGCCTCTGGGTCGCCCTGGTCGAACCCGGCGCCATCGTCTCCCGCTTCCGCCTGAACGCCGCCGAAGCCCTGGACCGTTCCGTCGACCGCTCCCTTTCCGGCTTTGGCGACGTCTATGCCCGCGAAATCGAGCGCCGCCGCCGCCAGGTCAAGAAACCCGACTGGTTCACCCGCCCGCCCGAAGAAGTCGCCCGCCAGGTCCGGCACGCGCTCGAATCCCCCCGGCCCCGGCGCCGCTACCGCGTCGGCCTTTCCGCCCATCTCGTCGAATGGATGGTCCGCTTCGTCCCGCAGGCGTGTACCGATCCGCTGCTGGCCCGGCGCGTGCCCGGCCGCCGGCCCCCCTCCGAAGGCCATCCGTGAAATACCGCCTCAAGCATTGGGCCGAATATCTGCTGTGGCGAACCTTCTGCGGAGGCGTCGCCCGGCTGCCCTACCGCGTCGCCCTCCTGTTCGCGGCGGGCGTCGCCCTCCTGGGCTTCGGCCTGGCCGGCGCGCGGCGGCGCGAAGCCGTCCGGCGCATCCGGTCGGTCCTGGGCGAAACGGTATCGCCCCGCCAGGCCCGCGCCATCGCATGGCAATCCCTCCGCAACATGGCCTTCAACCTCGCCGAGATCCTCTACATCGGCGGCGGCCGGCCGCGCCCCCTGCCCCGGCCCATCGAAATGGAAGACGCGCTGGACCGCGTCCGGTCCTATGCCCAGTCGCAGCCCGGCCGGGGCGCCATCTTCGCCTGCCCGCACATGGGCAACTGGGAATTGGCCGGCATGGTCGTCCCCTCCACCGGCATCGAGATGTTCACCCTGACCGGCGTGCAGAAAAACCCCTTGGTGCAGGCCCACCTCCAGCGGCTCCGCCACGCCCCCGGCGTCGAACTGCTCCCGCGCGGCTCCGCCTCCACCCTGCGCAAGATTTTTTCCAACCTCCGCAAGGGCAAGTTCCTCGCCATCATGCCCGATCTGCGTTCCCGCCAGCCGGGCGTGCGCGTGCGCTTCCTCGGCGGCGAGGCCAACCTCTATCCCGGCATGGGCCATTTCGCCCGCCAGGTCGAGGTCCCGATCTTCCTCGCCATCATGAAGCGCCGCGGCTGGACCCGGCACACCGTCGACCTGCACGGCCCCTTCGAGCCCGATCCCGCCCTGCCCAAGGAAGAGGATGCCGTGCGCCTTTCGCAGCAGGTCATGGATATCGTCGATGCCGAAATCCGCCGGGATCCCGGCCAATGGTTCTGGTACAACAAACGCTGGATCCTCGACCCCCTCGAACCGGAACCGGCCGGCGCCGAACCGGTTCCCTGATCCGCCGCCGCCCGTTTCCGGCCGGCTATTCTTCCGCGAAGGCCACGCCGTGGCGCTCGAGCATGGCGCCCTCGGCGAGGGCCAGGGCGGCGCATTGCTGGTTGTAGTCCATCAGCGCCTGGATGGCGGTGTTGCGCGCGCTCGTCAGGTCGCGCTGCAGCTGCAGCACCACGAAGCTGGTGCTCTTGCCGCTTTCCAGCTTCCGTTGCTCCGCCGCCAGCGCCTGCTCGGCATAGTTCCGGGCTTCCTTGGTGGCCTGGATCCGTTCGAAACCGGTTGCGACCGCCGCCGCCGCGTTGTCCACCTCCACCAGCGCCTGCTCCTCGAGCCGGCGCAGCTCCAGCTTCATCTTTTCCGCCGTGGCCAGGCTCTGCTCATGGCGGACCTTCGCCGCGCGGTTTCCCAGCGGAAACGTCAGCGTCACGCCCGCCGTCCAGTACGGTTCGTCCGCCGCCTCCAGCCGGTCGAAAACGTCGCCCGTGGTCTCCTCGTCGCTGGCGGCCATGCCCGCGCCGCCCACGAGATCGAGCGAAGGCAGCGTCTGGTTCCGCTGGTAGTCCGTCACGATCCCCTGCCGCTCCAGGGCCATCCGCGCCTGCCGCAGGTCGGGACGCCGCCCCAGCGCCCGTTCGCCGGCGGCGGCCGCATCCACCTCCACTGGGCCGGAGGACAGCTCGCCGATGGCCGCGATCTCCAGGTCGCGGAAATTCCGGTGGTCGGCGAAGAGCAGCGTCTTCAGCTGGTTCTGCGCCTCGGCATAGGCGCGTTTCGCGGAACTCAGGTCCGCCCGCGCCGCCGCCGCCTGGCTCTCCGCCTGCTTTTCGTCCAGGATGGACATCGCCCCGATCTGCACCTTCCGCTGGTTGTCCCCGTAGAGCTGCGTGGCCAGCCGCACGGCTTCTTCCTGCACCAAAATGCTCTCGTGCGCCTGCAGCAGCGCATACCACGCCGTCTCGACCTGCGCGAGGATGTCCTCCATCCTTGCCTCGAGCTGCACCGCCGCCTCCGCCGACTGCCGGCGCGCGATCGAAACCTGGTAGCGCGTGCCGTCGGTCTTGAAGCCCTTCAGCAACGGCTGTGTCAGGGTGATCCCCGCGCTCCCGCTGCTGGTGTCGAAGGGATTTCCCTCGCGCGTGCCGTCCGATTCCCCCACCTGCGCGCCCACCTCGTAGCTCAATCCGTACAGCCCCGTCGCCCCGCCCACCGAGGCTTCGTAGGAATCGCTGTCCGTCTCCGTCCCCAGGACCTCCAGCGCGCCGGAAGCCGTCCCCGCGCTTTCCCCCGCCGTCTCCTCGTGCGACCGCCGGGCGGAAAGGGACAGCTCCGGATCGTAGCCGCCCCGGGCGGCCTCCACTTCCTGCCCCGCCACCTGCCGCGTGATCTTCTCGATCTTCAGGTCCAGGTTGTTCTCCAGCGCCAGGCCCACGCAATCCGCCAGCGTCAGGTTCTTCGCCGTTTTCTCCGCCGCCGGCGCGGCCAGGGCCCACAGCGCGGCGACCAGCGCCAACGCCATCCACCCCCCCCTGAATCCCGACCCCTGACCCCTGTTCTTTTTATTCATATCTCAATGCCTCGATGGGATCCAGCCCCGACGCCTTCCGCGCCGGGTAGAATCCGAAAAAGATGCCGATGACCGCGCTGAACACAAAGGCCAGCACCACCGATTCCGGCGAAACCAGCGTGTTCCAGCCCACCTTCGCCGACACGACCTTGGCGATGCCGAACCCCAGCCCGATGCCGATCAGTCCGCCCCCCACGCTCAACACCACCGCCTCCACCAGGAACTGCAGCAGGATGTCCCCTCCGCGCGCGCCCACCGCCATGCGCACGCCGATCTCGCGCGTCCGCTCCGTCACGCTCACCAGCATGATGTTCATGATGCCGATCCCCCCCACCAGCAGCGACACCCCCGCGATCGCGCCCAGCAGGATCGTCATCGTCTTGGCCGTCGACGTGGCCATCTCCATGATCTCCTGCTGGCTGCGCACGTGGAAATCGTCCTCGGCGCCGTCCCGGATCCGGTGCCGCTGCCGCAGCAGCGATGCCAGCTCCTCCATCACGGTGCCCACCTGTTCCGCGCTCTCCGCCTGCACCGTGATGGCCCGGAAGGAGGTGGTGCCCGTCAGCCGGACCATCGCGCTCGACCACGGCACCAGCACCACGTCGTCCTGGTCCGACCCCATCATGCTCATGCCCTTGGGCTTCAGCAGCCCCACCACCGTGTACGGCGCGTTCTGGATCCGCACGATCTGCCCCACGGGGCTCGCATCGCCGAACAGGTTCGTCGCCACCGTCTGGCCCAGGATCGCCACCTTGGTCGCCCCCCGCACGTCGGCCGCCGTGAAGTTCCCGCCTTCCAGGAAGTCCCACGAGCGGATCTCGACATAGTCCTCCCCCGCGCCGTTGATCTCCGTGTTCACATTCTGGTTCCCGGCCATCACCTGCGCGCTCTTCCGCACGTCGGGTGTCGCCCGGAGCACCCCCGGAACCTCTTTCCGGATCGCCTCGTAGTCCTGGCGCGTCAGCGTCGGCGAACTGCCCCAGCCCCCGCGCACGCCCCCGCGCGACCCCGAACCCGACATCACCAGCACCGTGTTCTGCCCGATCTGCGCGATGCTCGACGCCACCTGCTCCTTCGCCCCCGTCCCGATCGCCACCATCGCGATCACCGCCGCCACGCCGATGATGATCCCCAGCATCGTCAGCCCCGACCGCATCGGGTTCCGCCGCAGGGCCCGCAGCGCGATCGTCCATGTCGAGGAAAACTTCATGGCGCCTCCTCCGGCCCCCGCCACCTCGCCAGCTCCTTCGCCGCGTCCAGCCGGTCCCCCACGGGCCGGTCGTCCACGATCCGGCCGTCCCTCATCGTGATTTCGCGCAGGCAGTACCGCGCGATGTCCGGCTCGTGCGTCACCATCAGGATCGTCATCCCCTGCCGGTTCAGCTCCTGGAAGATTCCCATGATCTCGAGGCTCGTCCGCGTGTCGAGGTTGCCCGTCGGCTCGTCCGCCAGCAGCAGCGAGGGATGGTTCACCAGCGCCCGCGCGATGGCGACCCGCTGCTGCTGCCCGCCCGACAGCTGGCTCGGATGGTGCTCCGCCCGGTCCGCCAGCCCCACCTGCTCCAGCGCCGCCAGCGACCGCTTCCGCAGCTCGTGCCGCCCGTGCCCGTGCGGCGAATACAGCAGCGGCAGCTCCACGTTCTCCAGCGCCGACGTGCGCGACAGCAGGTTGAACCCCTGGAACACGAAGCCCAGCCGCTGGTTCCTCACCCGCGACAGCTCGCTCTTCGTCAGCGCCCCGACTTCCTCGCCGTCCAGCAGGTAGCGCCCCGCCGTCGGCCGGTCCAGGCACCCGATCAGGTTCATCAGCGTGGATTTCCCCGAACCGCTCGCGCCCATCACCGCGACGAATTCGCCCGGCCTCACGGACAGCGAAATGCCGCGGACGGCCTTCACCGCGACCTCGCCGGTCTGGTAGACCTTCTCGATGCTTTCCAGCTGGATGACCGGCTTGGCGTCCATGGCCGGTCCTCTAGTGCCTCATCCCCCGCGGCGGATGGGGCATGAACGGCGAGTTCGCCCCGGAATTCAAGGCCTTTTCCTTGTCCGCCGCCGTCTGGATGCCCGTCGCGACAAGCTCCCCTTCCTTCAACGAAGGACCGACCACTTCGGTCCAGGTGCCGTCGCTGATCCCCAGCTCGATCGGCTGCATCCGCAAGCCGCCCTTCTCCTCCACCACATACACGGTCTTGCGCGAGGCGTCGCCCGCGCTATGGGCCTCGCGGGACTCGCGGCCCGTCCAGGCGCCACGGCCTTCGCCCCCGCCCTCGCCGTGCCTCCACGATCCGGAATGTTCCCCGCGGTCCCCTTCGGGCCTTCCCTCCGGCCGCGCGGCCTGCGCCACCACCGCTCCTTCCGGCGGGCGGAACCGCAGCGCCGCATTCGGCAGGCGCAGCGCATTCCCTCGGCGAGCCGTCACCACCGAGGCGTTCGCCGTCATGCCGGGCCTCAGCTTCAGGTCGCCGTTGTCCACGTCCACGATCGCGATGTAGTTCACCACCCCCTGGTTGGTCACCGGCTCGAACCGCACCTGGCTCACCAGCCCCGTGAACGTCCGCGCGGGATAGGCATCCACGGTGAAATTCACCGCCTGCCCTTCCTCCACCCCGCCCACGTCCGCCTCGGAAATCTGCGCCTCGATGCGCATCTGCCGCAGGTCCTGGGCGATGGTGAACAACGTCGGCGCGTTCAGGCTCGCCGCCACCGTCTGGCCCACGTCCACGGCGCGCGAAATCACCACGCCGTCCATCGGCGAGAAAATCGTCGTCTTTTCCAGGTCCACCTGCACCTTGCTCAGGCTCGCCTCGCGCACCTGCAGGGAGGCCCGCGCCTGCGCCAGCGTCGCCTCGGCCTGGTCGTAGTCGGCCTGGCTCACCAGCTCCAGGGACTTCAGTTCCTTGGCGCGCCCGAAATTCGCCTCCGCCAGCTTGAGCGACGCCTTGGCGCTCTCCAGCTCGGCCTCCGCCTGCTCCAGCTGGCGCTCGTAGCTGGAAGCATCCAGCCGCGCCAGGACCTGGCCGTTCGTCACCGCCGAATTGTAGTCCGCGAACAGTTCGACGATCTTCCCCGACACCTCGCTGCCGACCGTCACCGTCTGCACCGCGCCCAGCTCCCCGTTCGCGGTCACCGTCTGCACGATCTCGCCCCGCTCCAGCGCGGCGGTCTTGTAGTCCACCGCCCCGTTGCCGTTCGCCGCCCGGCCCTGGAACCACCACCAGCCCCCGCCGGCCGCCGCCGCCAGCGCCAAGACCCCAAAAATCCATTTTCCGCTTTTCTTCGTCTGCATGATTCTCTCCGGAGCTTCGGGCCTTCAGTCGAAGCAAACAGGCGGAAGGTTACACCCCCCGCCTGTTTTCAAGGCCATCGGAATGGGCAGAAAGGAAATACCCCTACCCTTTCAGCATCTCGTTGATGGCCGCCGCCGCCTTGCGGCCCTCGCCCATCGCCAAAATCACCGTCGCCGCGCCCAGCACGATGTCGCCGCCCGCAAACACCTTGGGAAGGCTCGTGCGGCCGTTCTCGTCGGTCACGATGTGCCCCCACTTGTCCACTTCCAGCCCCGGCGTCGTCTGCTCGATCAGCGGGTTCGACTCGTTGCCGATCGCCACGATCACCGCATCCATCCCCATCTGGAATTCGCTGCCCTTGATTTCGACGGGGCGCCGCCGGCCGCTGGCATCCGGCTCGCCCAGCTCGTAGCGCAGGCATTCGATGCCCGCCACCTTGCCGTTCTCCCCCAGGATGCGCTTGGCGTTCTGCAGCATGTGGAACTGCACGCCCTCTTCCTTCGCATGGGCCACCTCCTCCACGCGCGCCGGCATTTCGACCTCCGTGCGCCGGTAGATCAGGTGCACCTCCTTCGCGCCGAGCCGCAGCGCCGTGCGCGCCGCGTCCATCGCCACGTTGCCGCCGCCCAGCACCGCCACCCGCTGCGCCGCATGGATCGGCGTCACCGCGCGCTCCCGGTCGTACGCCCGCATCAGGTTCGACCGCGTCAGGTACTCGTTCGCCGAATACACGCCCACCAGGTTCTCCCCCTCGATCTCCATGAACTTCGGCAGGCCCGCCCCCGACCCCACGAACACCGCGTCGAACCCGTCCTTCGCGATCAGGTCCGTGATCCGGCGCGTGCGCCCCACCACGAAATTCGTGCGGATCTCCACGCCCATCTTCTTCAGCGTGTCCAGCTCGGCCCGGACGATCGCCTTCGGCAGCCGGAACTCCGGAATGCCGTAGACCAGCACGCCGCCCGCCTTGTGGAACGCCTCGAACAGCACCACCTCGTGGCCGGCGCGCCGCACGTCCGCCGCCACCGTGATCCCCGCCGGCCCGCTGCCCACCACCGCCACCTTCTTGCCCGTCGGCGGCGCCACCACCGGCGCCGCCGCCGCCCCGTGTTCCCGCTCCCAATCCGCCGCGTAGCGCTCCAGGCGCCCGATCGACACCGCCTTCTCGACGGACTTCAGGCTCTTGCCCACCGTGCAGGGCTCCTGGCACTGCGTCTCCTGCGGGCATACCCGCCCGCACACCGCCGGCAGCAGGCTCGTCTCCTTGATGACCGCGATCGCCTTCGCCGGATCCCCCTCCGCCAGCGCCGCGATGAACCGCGGGATCGAGATGCGCACGGGGCATCCCTGCACGCATGGCGCGTTCTTGCACTGCAGGCAGCGCGCCGCCTCCACCCGCGCCTGCTCCTCGAAGTAGCCCAGCGCCACTTCCTGCATGTTCCGCGCCCGCGCCAGCGGCTCCTGCGCCGGCATCTCCTGCATCGGGATCGACAGCCGGTCCCGCGGCTTCAGGGGCTGCGGAAGCGACTGGATCCGCGCCCACTCGGCGCGCGCGGCCTCTTGCAACGATTCGGGGGTGTGGAAGCTCATTCCTTCAATCCTTTTTTCACGGCCTCGTTGTGCAGGTTGCAGCCCGCCGCCGCGATCTTCTCCTGCTCCCGGTACGAGCCCAGCCGCTGCATCATCTGGTCGAAATCCACCTGGTGCCCGTCGAATTCCGGACCGTCCACGCACACGAACTTCGTCTTCCCGCCCACCGTCACCCGGCAGCCCCCGCACATCCCCGTCCCGTCGATCATGATCGTGTTCAGGCTCACCACCGTCGGCACCCCGTACGGCTTCGTCGTCAGCGCGCAGAACTTCATCATGATCGGCGGCCCGATCGCCACCGCCAGGTCCGGCTTGGGATCGCCCTCGCACAATTCCTTCAGCGGCGCCGTCACCAGCCCCTTCCGCCCGTACGATCCGTCGTCCGTGCACACGATCACCTCGTCCGCGATCGCCCGCATCTCCTTCTCCAGGATCACCAGCTCCTTCGTCCGCGCCCCGATGACCACCACCAGGCGGTTCCCCGCCTCCTTCATCCCCTGCGCGATCGGATACAGCGGCGCCACCCCGATCCCGCCGCCCACGCAAACCACCGTCCCGAACTTCTCGATGTGCGTCGGCCTCCCCAGCGGCCCCACCAGGTTCGCGATCTTCTCCCCCTCCTCCATCCGGGCCAGCAGCTTCGTGCTCTTCCCCACCGCTTGGAAGATGATCGTGATGCTCCCCTCCTTCGCGTCCGCGTCCGCGATCGTCAGCGGTATCCGCTCCCCGAACTCCGTGTCCAGCTGCAGGATGATGAACTGCCCCGGCTTGCGCTCCTCCGCGATCAGCGGGGCGCGGATCCGCATCCGGTACACGTCCTGCGAAAGCTGTTCCTTGGATAGTATCTGGTTCATGCGTTTTCGGTCTCCTGCCCGTCAGGCAATATTGGCGGATACTAGCCCCCCCGCCCTCCCCCCGCAAAGGATTTTCCGCGTGGATTGAGGAAATCTCCCCCCGCCCCCCCCGCCTGGCTCCCCCCACCGGAAAGGCCCCCGCCCCCCTGGGCAAAAAAGTGGTGGCGAGAATCGGGATCGAACCGATGACACACGGATTTTCAGTCCGTTGCTCTACCAGCTGAGCTATCTCGCCACCCAAAGTGTTCCGCGTGTATAGCGGGTTTCCCCCGCCCCTGTCAATCATGGGCTCGGATAAAACGGCAACGCAAGAGACGCGAACAACGCAAAGGTTCGCAAGCACCGGGCATCTTCTTTCCATATTTTTAGGCTGCTGCGTTTGCGTTCCTTTTGCGCCCCTTGCGCCATTTGCGTTAACGGATGCTCCGGCTGCCGTCCTGTTTTCCTGTGTTTCCTGCTTTCCTGTTGGGGTCCCCTTCTCTTATCTTCCCCCCATGAACCCGCCCTGCCCCTTCTGTCACCTCCCCCCCGGCCGCATCCTCGCCGCCGACGGTCCCTGCATCGCCTTCCGCGACGGCTTCCCCGTCAGCGAAGGCCACACCCTCGTCATCCCCCGCCGCCACGTCCCCTCCTTCCGCGAACTCACCCCCGACGAATGGGCCGCCGCCCACCGCCTCGCCCGGAAACTCGCCGCCGACCTCCAGGCCGCCGACCCCTCCATCACCGGCTTCAACTTCGGCGCCAACGACGGCGAAACCGCCGGCCAGTCCGTCTTCCACTGCCACCTCCACCTCATCCCCCGCCGCGCCGGCGACCACCCCTCCCCCCGCGGCGGCATCCGCGGCGTCATCCCCCACAAAGCCCACTACTAGCCCCCTCCCCTGCACGGCGGGAAGGCGCCGCCTGTGCCCCCTATTCGCGCCATTCCTTTCATTCGTAGTGAAAGCGGCTGCCCGCCCCCGCCCCTATCCCAGTTTGTTCAGGAATTCCGCCTCGTCCAGGATCGGAATCCCCAGCTTCTGCGCCTTCTCCAGCTTGCTCCCCGCCTCCGCCCCTGCCACAACAATGTTCGTGGTCTTGCCCACGGTTTCGGCCACCGTCGCCCCCCGCTTGCGCAGCTCCTCCTGCGCCTGCTCCCGCGTGAATTTTTCCAGCGTACCCGTGATCACCACGCGCTTCCCGAAGAAATACCCGTCCCGGTCCGCCCCCGCCGCGACCTTCTCCACGCGGTCGAACCTCACCCCCGCCTTCCGCAGCTTCTCGATCACCGCCCGGTTGCGCGGATTGGCAAAGAATTCCACCACGCTCCGAGCCACGATTTCCCCGATATCCCGCACCTTCGCCAGCGCTTCCGCGTCCGCCGCCATCAGCGAATCCAGCGACCCCAGCTCCTGCGCCAGCGTCCGCGCCAGCCCCTCGCCCACGTTCGGAATCCCCAGCCCGTGCAGCAGCCGCCACAGCTCGCTGCCCTTGCTCGCCTCGATCGCGGCGGCCAGCTTGCGCGCCAGCACCATCGACGGCGCCTTCCCGTCCGCCACGCGGTTCGGCCGCCGCAGTTCGATGGCTTCCGCCGTCAACGCATACAGATCGGCCACATCCCGCACTGCCGGAGGCAGGACCTTCGTTTCCGTTCGCACGCCGAACAATCCCTCGTCCGCCGCCTCCTGGACGGTCCGTTCCGTGGTCAGCGATTCGACGATCGCCTCCCCGAAGCCGTCGATGTTCATCGCCTTGCGCGCCGTGAAATGCTCGATGCGCCCCCGGATCTGCGCCGGGCAATCCAGGTTCTCGCAGCGCCATGCCGCCGCCTCCGGATCGCGGACGATCCCGCCGCCGCATGCCGGGCACTTCCCGCCCGCGTGCGCGGACAAATCAAACGGCTTCGTCCCCCAGGGCCGCTTTTCCGCCACCACCGCCACCACCGCCGGAATCACCTCGCCGGCCTTCTCGATGATGACTGTGTCGCCGACGCGGATGTCCTTGCGCTTGATCTCGTCCTCGTTGTGCAGCGTCGCGCGCGAAATCGTCGATCCCGCCAGCTCCACCGGCTCCAGCTCCGCCACCGGCGTCAGCACGCCCGTGCGGCCCACCTGCAGCGTGATGGCCCTCAACACCGTCTGCGCCTGCTCGTGCGAATACTTGTAGGCCATGGCGAAGCGCGGCGCCTTGGCCGTCGTCCCCAGCTGCCGCCACAAGGCCAGCCGGTTCACCTTCACCACCGCGCCATCCATCTCGTATTCCAGCTCGCCCTCGCGCCGTTGCAGCTCCTCCGCGCGCGCAACAACCTCTTCGATGCCGCGGCACTCCCACCACAGCTTCGCGACCGGGAATCCCAGCTTCGCCAGTCCCCGCAGCACGTCCGCCTGCGTCTCGAACTCCACCCCCTCCAGCGCCCCCGTCGCATACAGCACCGCGGAAAGCGGCCGCCCCGCCACCACCTTCGGATCCAGCTGCTTCAGCGAGCCGGCCGTCGCGTTGCGCGGGTTCGCGAACAAGGCCTCCCCGGCCTTTTCGCGCTCCGCGTTCATCTTCGCGAACGCCGCCTTCCCCAGGTACGCCTCGCCCCGCACCTCCAGCACCGCCGCATCCGTCGGAATCCGCAGCGGGATCGCCCGGATCGTCTTCGCATTGGCCGTGATGTCGTCGCCCGTCTTGCCGTCGCCCCGCGTCGCGGCCACCTTCAAAACCCCGTGCTCGTAGCGCAGGCTGATGGACACGCCGTCCACCTTCGGCTCGATCACATAGTCGACCGATTCCACCCCCAGCGCCTTCCGCACCCGCGCATCGAACTCCCGCATCTCCTCCACGCTGTACGTGTTGTCCAGCGACATCATCGGGACGGCATGCTTGACCTGCTGGAACCCCTCGATCGGCGCCCCCCCCACCCGCTGCGTCGGAGAATCGGGCGTCGCCAGCTCCGGATGCGCCGCCTCCAGGTCCTGCAGCTCCCGCATCAACCGGTCGAACTCCCGGTCGGAGATTTCCGGCTTCGCCTCCACATAGTACAGGCGGTTGTGCCGCTCCAGCTCCGCGCGCAGGAATTCCGCGCGCTTCTTCGCTTCGGCAAGGCTCTGGACAGGCTGCTCCATCGCCCCCTTTTTATCCCATTTTCCCTCCTGCTCCAAGTCCAACTTGGAGATTCCGCCCCCCGCCGTCCGCCCCCTCTCCTCCGCGGCAGGAAGGCGCCGCCGCCCCCCCACCCCCGTTTTTCCACGCCATGGAACACCTTCGCAACGCCGCGCCGGAAAATCACCCCGCCCGGGCCCGCTGTCCGCAGGACGTGGATGTAGAGGATTTCTTCCGGATTTGGACGGGCTTTCCCGCGGAAATAAGGGGTGGATTTTTCGATGATGGCGCATCGCGGGCGACCCGAGCCGGATACGAATCCGCGAGCGGTCGCCCGCGATGAGCCAGCGCGAAAAAGACGCCCCTTGGTTTCCGCGCCGGCCAAATCCGGAAGAAATCCTCTTCTCATTCTCCCCCCCACCCTCTATCCTTCCCTGCACCATGACAACCACCCCCGCCACCCGCGTCGAAACCGACTCCCTCGGCCCCCGCAACGTGCCCGCCGATGCCCTCTACGGCGCCCAGACCTCCCGCTCCATCGAGAACTTCCGCCTCTCCGGCACCCCCCTGCCCATCGAGATTGTCCATGGCATGGCCCTCCTCAAGCTCGCCTGCGCCCGGGCCAACGCCCGGCTGGGGCTCCTGCCCGCCAACAAGGAAAAAGCCATCGCCGACGCCTGCCGCGCCGTCCTTTCCGGCGCCCACGACCGCGAGTTCCCCATCGACCTCTACCAGGCCGGTTCCGGCACCTCCTCCCACATGAACCTCAACGAGGTGCTCGCCAACCTCGCCAACGAATCCCTCGGCGGAAAACGCGGCGCCAAGTCGCCCGTGCATCCCAACGACGACGTCAACATGGGGCAGTCCACCAACAACTGCTTCCCCTCCGGCGCCAAGATCGCCGTCCTCGGCCAGACCCTCCTCCTGCTCGACGCCCTCGCGGTCCCGGAAAAGACCCTCCGCGCCAAGGCCGTCGAATTCGCGGGCCTCCTCAAGACCGGCCGCACGCACCTGCAGGACGCCGTGCCCGTCACCCTCGGCCAGGAATTCGGCGCCTACGCCCACGCCATTGGCCTGGCCGCCGCCCGCATCCGCGACGCCGCCGACCGCCTGCGCGAACTCGGCGTCGGCGGCAACGCCGTCGGCACCGGCATCAATACCAAGCCTTCTTTCCGCGCCGAAATCATGGCGGCCCTCCGCGAGGAAACCGGCGGCGACTTCCGCCATGCCGGGGACGGCATCCACCTCACGCAGTTCATGACGGACTTCGCCCACCTGTCCGCCGCCTTCCGCTCCGCCGCCCTCGACCTCCAGCAGATCGCCAACAACCTGCGCCTCCTCGCGTCCGGCCCCCTCACCGGCATCGGCGAGATCCGCCTGCCGCCCGTCGAACCCGGCTCCAGCATCATGCCCGGCAAGATCAATCCCTCCATCTGCGAGGCCGTCAACATGGTCTGCATGCAGGTGCAGGGCCTCGACCACGCCACCGCCCTCGCCTGCGGCGCGGGCCAGCTCGAGCTCAACACCCACATGCCCCTCATCGGCGCCAACACCCTCCAGGCCGCCAAGCTCCTCTCCGCCGCCTCCCGCGCCCTTGCCGACAAGTGCATCGCCGGCATCGCGGCCGACGAAGACGCCTGCCGCCGCAACCTCGAGCGCAGCGCGGGACTCCCCACCCTCCTCAATCCGCGCCTCGGCTACGACCGCGTCGCCCAGCTCGTCAAGGAAGCCCTCGCCTCCGGCAAGACCCTGCGCGAGATCGTCCTCGAGAAAAAGCTGCTCGCCCCCGCCGAATACGAAGCCCTGCTCGCCTCCTCCACCGCGCCGAACCTGTGACCGCCCCGAGTCCAGTCCCGGGCGCGGACGGCCTCCGCCACGGCGCCCTGCAGGCCAGCGGCCTGCCCGCGCGCATCCTCGCTGTCCTGCGCGCCAGCGGCTGGACCACCCTCGGCGACCTCCGCCATCCCCTCCCCCCCGCCGACAAGCTCGACGCCGACGACCGCGCCCTGCTCTCCCGCGTGGCCGCCTACGCCTGCGCCGCCGGCGAAGGCCGCCCCCCCCCGCTGGATCTCCGCGAATGGCTCGCCCTCTTCCTGCCGCCGCGCCTGGCCGATGTCGTCCATCTCCACTACGGCCTGCGCGAACCCGCCGCCGCCCTCTCCCTCCATGAAGCCCGCCTGCGCGACACCGGCTTCCGGCTCGGCGTCACCCGCGAGCGGGCCCGCCAGCTTCTCGCCCTGGCCTTCGAATCCCTGCGGCAGGCCCTGCCGCTCCAGGCGGCCGAACCCCTCTACCGCGCCGCCCTCGGCGCCCTGCGCTCCGCCGGCGGCGTCCTGGATTCCACCGCCCTGGCCCGCCGCGACGATCCCGAATGGGGCGGCTCCTCCCCCGTCGGCGCCTTCCTCCTCCTGGCGCACCTCGTCCCCGGGCGCCTGACCATCTACCGGGAGTTCTTCAGCGAATTTTCCGCCACCCTCGTCGAACGCGCCGAGAAGGCCCTCCACGACCGCCTCGCCGCCGCGAAAGGACTCCTGCCCCTCTCCGAAATCGCCGCCGGCCTGCCGAAATCCGCGCGGCCGCCCGGCGTCCCCTCCGCCGAGCCCCTCCTTCTCGCCCTCCTGCGCCATCTACCCGACACCCTCGCCACCCGCGATGGACGCGCCGGCCTCGCCGCCCGCGATGGCGCCGAACTCCTGCGCGAAATCCTCGCCGCCACGGGCGAAGCCCCCCTGCGCGCCCTCGTCGATGCCTTCAACGAACGCGTCCATCCCGAATGCCGCCGCGGCAGCGGCTATGTCCGCGATGTCCTCCAGCGCGACTCCCGCATCCGCAAGACCGCCCCCGGACGCTACGCCCTCCCCGGCGGCCTCCAGGCCGACCTGCCCCTCCGCCCCTGATCCTTTTTCCGCGCCCGCGAAGGCGCACCGTGCCCCCTTCCCGTTTGACCGCCCCTCACGACCTTCGCGTCTTCACGCCATCGCCGGCGCGTCCTTCCGCGCGCCCGTCGCATCGCGGTGCGGCAGGCCGAAGTCGGCCACGAGATCCAGCTCGGCCCGATCGAGCACCGGCCCCTCGCGGCAGATGCAGATGCCGCTGCCATCCACGCAGCAGCTCCCGCAGATGCCGATGCCGCATTTCATGTGCCGCTCCAGCGAAAGCTGGCAATCGATCCCCGCCCGGTCCGCCAGTTTCTTGAGCGCTACCAGCATCGGCTCGGGCCCGCAGCCGTAGATCAGGTCGAACCGCTCCTCCTCGCAGAGGCGCTCGGCCAGGCTCGTGACGAGGCATTGCCGGCCGAGGGTCCCGTCGTCGGTGGCGAATTGCGCGCCCAGGCGCGAAAAATCGCCGACAAACATCATCTCTTCCGCGGTCCGCGCGCCCAGGACGATCCGGAAGGACGCCCGGTCCTGTTCGAGGCGGTGCACCAGATAGCGCAGCGGGGCGATCCCCATGCCGCCGCCGACGACCAGGCCCCGGCCGCGCGGACGGAATCCGCGCCCGAAGGGCCCCCGCAGGCCCAGCCGGTCCCCCGGCTTGCAGTTCATCAGCGCCCGCGAAAAAGGCCCCACGGCCTTGGCCGTGATCTCGATCTTCCCGTCCGTCACGTCGGAAACGGAAAAGGGCTTCTCGTCCACGCCGGGGATCCACAGCATGACAAACTGGCCGGGCTCGGCATCGAAGGCCCGGGGAAAGACAAAGCTCTTGAGCCCGTCGTGGTGGAAAACCACCTGCTTGACGGGCAGCGTGTGCATCTCGTGGCTGCTCATGGCCAGGCTCCTCCCGCTCATGGCCGGTCCTCCCGGTGGGCAAGCCCCTGCACGCGGCCGATGGAGTCGTATCCGCCTTCCTTCAGGAAATCCTCGAGCCCCCGGTTGATCTCGCCGAAGAGCCCGATCCCCCCGCCATAGATGGCGCTGCCGATGCCAACAGCGTCGGCCCCGGCCATGATCAGCTGCAGCGCATCGTTGGCGCAGGAGACGCCGCCCGTGCCGATGATGGGCAGGTCGACCGCCTTCCGGATTTCATAGACCGCGCGCACGGCGATGGGCAGGATGGCCGGACCCGATACGCCGCCGACCCGGTTGGACAGGACCGGCCGGCCCGTCCCCGTGTCGATCCACATGCCGGGGCCGGCGGTGTTGATCGCCGTGATCGCATCGGCGCCGTTCCGCTGGCACGCCTCGGCCATGCGCGCGAGCGAGGCGCACTGCGCCGAGAGCTTGATCGAAACCGGGATGGAGCCCGCCGCGTCCTTCACCGCGCGGGCCACCCGCCCGCAGGCGTCGGGATCCGCGGCGAACGGAATGCCGAATTCCGACTGCACGTTGGGGCAGGAAACATTGACTTCGATGAGATCGGGCCCGGCCCCGGCGATGCGCCCCGCCAGCCGGCCGAACTCCTCCGCGCTCCCCGCGAAGATCGAGGCGAACAGCGGCACCGGACACGTCCGCTTGAATTCGGCGATTTCCGCGGCCGCCCCCTCCGCGCCGGGATTGGAAAGGCCCACGGCGTTGAGGATCCCGCCCCCCCAGGGCAGGATGCACGGCGCGGGATGCCCCGCGCGCGGCTGGAGGCTGCAGGACTTCATCGTGACCGCCCCCGCGCCCGCCAGCGCCACGCGACGCAGCGACGACGCCGTCGTGCCCAGCACGCCCGAGGCCAGCACCAGCGGCGATTCCATCGCGATTCCCGCGAGCCGGATGGCGAGGGCGCTCATACCTTGATGTGGCCCGCGAGCTCGTCGAGCGTGCAGACGCGCTCGCAGTGCGCGCACCGGAAGTTCCGCGAGCCGGATTCGACGCGCCGGAAGCGCGTGGCGACATGCGGCTCCGCGTTCGTGATGCAGTTGGGGTTGAGGCAGCGCGCGAGGTTGTCGAACAGCTCGGGCACCTGGATGACCACCTTCTCGATGACTTCGAAGTTGTCGATGTGCTTGATGGTGACCCCGGGGCTCACGAGGGCCAGCATCTGGAGCAGCCGCGGCGGCAGCGAACCGGCCTGCAGCTTGATCATGTCCTTGCGGCCCATGCGCGTGCTCTTGTAGTTCAGGCCGAGGGTGACCACGGCGTCCTCGAGCTCGGGCCAGCGGCCGATGAGGGCCATGACCTGGATGCCGAGGCCCGCGGGGATGTGGTCGATCACGAATCCCCGCTCGATCTTCGGAATCAGGAGGATCTGGTTCTGGGGGGTCATGTCGCGCTCCTTCCGGGCCGGGCATCCAGCAGGTCGAGGATGATCGCCTGCCGCATGATCATGCCGTTGCGGGCCTGCTCGAAGTATCCGGCGTGGGGGGTGGAATCGACGTCGGGCGAGATCTCGTTCACGCGCGGCAGCGGGTGCAGCACCTTGAAGTGGCCGGGAACGCCCTCCAGCATCCGCGCGTCGAGGCGGTAGGAATCCTTGACCTTCTCGTAGTCCACCAGGTCGGGAAACCGCTCCTTCTGGATGCGCGTCATGTAGACCAGGTCGCATTCGCGGAGGGCGGCGGCCAGGCTGTCGCTCTCGCGGAACGTCGCGGTGGCCGCGGCTGCGGCCTTCATCAGGTATTTCGGCAGGCGCAGGGTCTCGGGCGAAACGAGCGTCATCGAAACGCCCTCGAACAGCAGCAGCGCCCGGCACAGCGAATGGATCGTCCGCGAATACTTCAGATCCCCCACCAGCGCGATCTTCAGGCCGTCCACCCTCCCGAAGAACTTGCGGATCGTGTAGAGGTCGAGCAGCGTCTGCGTCGGATGCTGGTTCGCCCCGTCGCCCGCGTTGATGATCGGCACCCGGCTGATCTCGGCGGCCAGCCGCGCCGTCCCCTCCTTCGGATGCCGCACCGCGACGATGTCCGCATACTGCTCCACCGTCCGGATCGTGTCGGAGAACGATTCGCCCTTGGCCGTCGACGAGGCCGCCGCCTCGGAGAAGCCGATGACGCGCCCCCCCAGCCGGCACATGGCCGCCTCGAAGCTCAGCCGCGTGCGCGTGCTGGGCTCGAAGAACAGCGTGGCCAGGATCCGCCCCGGCAGGAGCGATGCCTTCTCCGCGCCGGACATCGACTCCACCCGCGCGGCCAGGTCGAGATAGTCCAGGATGGACTCCAGCGCCAGATCGTCGATCGAGACCAGGTCTTTCTTCATCTCATCCTCCCATCCCCAGCTGTTTCTCGACGCGCACGAGCTCCTGGACGGGATCCGCGGCGGCCAGCAGCGAACGGCCCATGATCAGATAGTGCCGCGCCAGCATCGGAAACCGCGCCGGGTCGCCCCGCTGCGCCCCGAAGCCCGGCGAATAGAATTCCTGCTCCTTCGTGAAGGGCACCTCCCCGGCAAGGCGCGCCACCAGCTCCGGCTTCGTCAGCGGCACCACGAAGGCCGACACCCCCAGCACCGCCGCCTGCCGGTAGATCGCCGCCGCCGCCGCGTCCGCGATGAACCCGCCCTCCGAGACGAGATAGGCCGGGTGCGTCATCACCGCGCCGACGATCACCTTGATCTTCCGCTCCTGCAGCGCATGCGTCCAGGCGGCCAGCGTGTGCGGCCCCGTGTGCGGGAACAGGATGGCCTCCCCGATCCCTGCCATTTTCAGGACATCCGCGAAGAGGCCCCCCGTGTCCGGGATGTCGGTTGCGGCCTTCTGGTGGTCGTAGATCACCGGCTTGTCCGTCCATTCGCGGATGCGCCGCACCGTCTCCGGCAGGCCGTGGCCCAGCCCCAGCGCAAAGCCCAGCTTGAAACCGTAGACGGATTCGCGCCCCGCCACGCGGCACACCAGCCGGAGCGCCTCATCGAGATCCGCCGTGTCGAGCGCGGGAATGATCCGGTATTCCTTGGTCATCGTTCTTCTCCTTCGTAGAAGCGCCGGAGCGCCTGCTGGTGGATGGAATCGCCCGTCTCGGCCAGATAGTCGCAGAGGTCTCCCAGGCCGATGACGGCCTCCACGGGCGGCAGCCCGCCGGGCAGCGGCGTCGACCGCCGCCGTCGGTCGACCGCCACCACGATCCCGACCGGCCGCGTCTGGAAGGCGGCCTGGATCGATTCGATGGCCTCCACCTTGGTCCCGCCGTCGCTGAGCACGTCGTCGACCATCACCACCGCCTCCCCCGGCGAGGGAAGGCGCCCGATGAACCGTCCCCGCTCGCCATGCGCCTTGGCCTCCTTGCGGTCGTAGAAGAACCGTAGGTCCTTGCCGTGCCGGTACCATGCCGACGCCGCCGCGGCCACCGCCAGCGCGATGCCCTTGTACGCCGGCCCGAACAGCAGCGTGGCCCGCGGAAAAGCCGCCAGCGCCGCCTCCGCCAGCGCGCGGCCCACGACGTCCAGCTTGGCCCCGCTGTCCGCCTGGCCCAGGTTGACGAAGAACGGCGAGCGGTCGCCCGACTTGAGCTGGAAATCGCCGAATTTCAGGCAGCCGCTGTCCACCAGGAATTGGATGAATTGCTTCTTCTCGGGTTTCATTGGAAAACCTCCTTGCCATGCACGCCGCGACGGACGCGGCCATCGACCCACGCCACCTGCCCGTCGACCATCACCGCCCGGATGCGGGCGGAAAACGTGAAATGCCCGAACGGATGGAAGGCGGCGCGCGTGACGATCTTCTCCGCCGCCTTCCCCGCCGCCTTTTCTCCCGCTTCGGCAAACGCCAGGTCCGCCCACGCCCCCTTGCGGATGCCGCCGCGCCCCTCGAGGCCGAAGCAGCGCGCGGCGTTCCGGCCCGCGAGCTCCAGATAGCGCTTCCACGAAATCTCGCCGCGCACCGCCAGGCTCAGCAGGATCGGCCCCAGCCATTCGATGCCCGCGATGCCCGACGGCGGATTCCTCCCCGCCTTCTCCGCCGGCGCATGCGGCGCATGGTCGGTCGAGACGAAATCGATGCCGCCGTTCTTCACGGCTTCCCAAATCGCCGCGCGGTCCTCCCCGGTCCTCAGCGGGGGATTCACCTGGAGGCGGCTCCCCTGCGCCAGATAGTCCTTCTCGGAAAACAGGAAGTAGTGCGGGCAGGTCTCGGCCCAGACGTCGGCCCCCCGGCGCTTCATCCTCGCCACCCAGTCGATCTCCTCCACGGTGCTGCAATGCGCAATGACCAGCCGCGGACGCTGTTTTGCCGGCGTCCGCCGCCAGGCAGTCTCGATGCTCGCCAGCGCCGCCACCACCGCCGCGCGCGGCCGGCGCAGGTGGTGGACGAGTTTTCCACGCTGTGGAAAACTTTTTTCCACACGGTGGAAAAACTCCCGCTCGTCCTCGGCGTGGATGACAACAAGGTCCTGCGCGCGGAACACGCGCTCGAGAGCCCCGGCGTCGCAAATGGCATCGAGGGCGGACCCCTTCGCCATGAAGATCTTCACGCCCGCGGCGGTTTCCGGCGCCTTCGCTCCGCCCTCCACGGCCTGCAGGAAGAGGCCGTAGTTCACGCGCGATTTCCGCGCGAACAGGGCGCGCTTCCGCTCGAACCGCCCGGCCGTGGTGATCGGCAGCCGGTTGTTGGGCATGTCGAGCACGGTGGTGACGCCGCCCTTCAGCGCCGCCGCCGTCCCGTTTGCGATGCCTTCCTTGTAGGCCTGCCCCGGTTCGCGCAGATGGACATGCGCATCGACCAGCCCCGGCACGATGAATCCTTCGCCGGCGTCGATGCGCCGCGCGGCGGGCGTCCACCGCCATCCCGCGGCGGAGCCGGCCGGTAACGGGTGGTCGCTGGCGAACCGGCCCTCCAGCCGGGCGATGCGCCCGTCCGCGATGACCATCGTTCCGCGATGGAACCAGGCGTCCTCGCCCAGCCAGCAGGCATTGTCGATCTGGAACCTCATTCCCATTCGATGGTCCCCGGCGGCTTGGTGGTGATGTCGTAGAAGAGCGCGCCCGCGCCGGGAATGGCCCGGACTTCGCGCGCCAGCTCGGCCAGCAGGCCGAAATCGATCGGATACACGTCGGCGGTCATGGCGTCCTTCGAGCAGACCGGGCGCAGCACGAAAACCTGGCCGCCGTCCGGGCCGAACAGCGGCAGCGAGATGACCGGCGCCTGCCAGATCTCCGGAATGCGGGCGATGCGGCGGTGCAGGAGGTCGTCCACCCGG
The DNA here is from genome assembly GCA_937860055.1 of uncultured Verrucomicrobiota bacterium. Taxonomy (GTDB): domain Bacteria; phylum Verrucomicrobiota; class Kiritimatiellia; order CAIQIC01; family Lenti-01; genus Lenti-01. The sequence continues at coordinate 23,333 of CALMBO010000016.1, forward strand.
CGCAACCGGTCGAGCCCTTCGCGCGTGACGAAGGTTTCGCGCAGCTCGAACCGCGCGTCCCCCAGCTCCTCGGGGGAAATGACCACGCGGTTGATGCCGGCCAGCTGGTTCACCAGCCGGTTCGCGCAGGCATTCAGCGCGGGCCATCCGGGCCATTTTCCGCCGGAGCCCCAGACGACGGCGGGATGGCGGTAGGAGCGCTCGTCGCCCTGCACGCCGACGCTCTTCACCGGCAGGATGCGCCCGCGCAGGCCGAGGGCCGCCAATTCCTTTTCCAGGCGCGGCTGGTCGGCGAACGAGTCCGGAACAGGGGTTTTTCCGTCATGGCACAGCAGGCGGATACCCAGGCCGGGGCCGGGGAACGGATGGCGGTCGAGCAGCGCCTGCGGCAGGCCCAGCTCGCGCCCCAGCAGCCGCACCTCGTCCTTGTAGAGCTCGCGCAGGGGCTCGACGACCAGGCCGCGGTCGATCATGGCCTGGATCTCGGGCACCCGGTTGTGGTGGGTCTTGATGAGCGCGGCGTTTTTCGTGCCGCCGCTCTCGATGGTGTCGGGATAGATCGTCCCCTGCGCCAGTTTCCAGTGGTCGCCCAGGTCCAGCGTCCGGAGCTTTTCCCGGAGCACCTCGACGAACAGGCGCCCGATGATCGCGCGCTTCTTCTCGGGATCGGCCACCCCCGCCAGTTCGCGCAGGAACAGGGCTTCCGCGCGCTCGATTTCGATGTGGCGGAATCCCTCGGCGGCCAGGAACTTCAGGATGTCGTCCGACTCGCCGAGGCGCATCAGGCCGGTATCCACGTGGAGGGAACGGACGCGCTCCGCGCCGACGGCCTCGATGCAGACCTGCAGCGTCACCAGCGAGTCGACGCCGCCGGACACCAGCAGGAAGAGCGTGGAATCGCCCGCGGCCGCGCGGGTCTGTTCGATCACCCGCCGGCGCATGCTGCCGGCCACCCAGGGCGTGCCGATGCGGCAGAGCGAGAGGAAGTTCCCCAGCATCGCGCTCCCGCCGGGCGTGTGCACCACCTCGGGATGGAATTGCAGGCCGAACACGGGCCGGTCTTCGGCCTCGTAGGCGGCGAAGGGGCACGAATCCGACGAAGCCGTCGCGCGGAAGCCCGGCGGCAGTTTGGACACGTGGTCGCCGTGGCTCATCCAGACCTGCTGCCCGGCGGGCAGCCCCGCGAACAAGCGCGCCGCCGGGTCGCAGCGGACGGGCGTGGGACCGTACTGCCGCTCGCGGCCGTGGGCGAGCTGGCCGCCGAACAGCCGGGCCAGCAGCTGGTGGCCGAAGCAGATGCCGAGGATCGGCTTGCGGTACCCTTCCAGGCGGAGCCGCATCATCTGCACGTGCTTGTCGGAAACCGATTGCGGCCCGCCCGACAGGATCAGGCCGGCGGCGCGGTCGCCGGGCCCGCCCAGGAAATCCTCCGGCGGCATGACGGTGCAGTAGACGCCGAGGCCGCGCACCCGGTTCGCGATCAGGTGCGCGTACTGGCCGCCGAAATCCAGGACGGTCACGTAGTCGATCAGCGGGTGGAGCATTCCTTCTCCTGTTCGATTTGCCTGACCAGTTCATCCGACGCGCCGGTGGGATACTCGCCCGAGAAGCAGGCATAGCAGCAGGGCAGGTCGTGGTAGAGGGCGCGCAGGTCGTCGAGCGACTGGTAGATGACCGCATCCGCCTCGAGATAGCGGGCGATCTGCTTCGGGTTGTAGTGCGCCGCGATGATCTCGCGCTTGATCGACATGTCGATCCCGTAGATGCAGGGGCACGTGATCGGCGGCGCGGCGGAGATGAAATAGATCTCGGCGGCGCCGCTCTCCCGCAGCAGCTTGACGATGTGCTTCGAGGTCGTCCCCCGCACGATCGAGTCGTCCACCACGGCCACCTTCCTCCCGCGGACCACGTCCTTCAGGGGGTTGAGCTTCTGGCGGACGATCTTTTCGCGGCGCGCCTGCGTGGGCACGATGAAGCTGCGGCCGACGTGGTTGTTCTTGGCCAGCCCCCGCCGGTAGGGAACGCCCAGCGCCTCGGCCATCCCCGACGCGAAGAAGTACGCCGACGACGGCACGTCGATCACGAGATCCGGCTGGAGCCCCGCCTTCTTCACCTGCTCGGCGAGCTGCCGGCCGATGCGGACGCGCTCGGTCGCCACGAGCCGCCCGTTGATCACGGAATCCTCGCGGGCGAAGTAGATGTATTCGAAGACGCAGAAGGCCTGCTTCTCGGCCCGGCAGATGCGGCTGTGCACCTGGCCCTCGGCATCGATCAGCACCGCCTCGCCCGGACGCAGGTCGCGGATCAGCTCGAACCCCAGGTAATCGAAGCAGTCCGTCTCCGAGGCGAAGGCGTAGACCATGCCCCGGTCGGTGTACTTGCGCCCCAGCACCAGCGGCCGGATGCCGTGGGGATCCGTGAAGGCCAGCAGGCCGTGCCCGGCGATGATCGTCAGCGCCGAATACGCCCCCTGCACCTGCGTCTGCACGGTCTGCACCGAATCGAAGATGTCGTCGGGCGTGAGATGCTGGAGATTCCGGGTCTCGAGCGTGGCGGCCAGCGCGTAGAGGATCAGCGCCACGTCGTTCGACGTGTCCAGCAGGCGGTGCGCGTCTTCGCAGAGCGTCTGCTTCAGCTGCTTGAAATTGACGACGTTCCCGTTGTGGACCATCGCCAGCCCGAAGGGATAGTTGACCACCGTCGGCTGCGCATCCAACACGTCGGTGCTGCCCTGCGTGGCATAGCGCACGTGGCCCAGGCCGACCCGGCCCGGAAAACGGTCCAGATCGATCTTCTTGAACGCCTGGCTGACCAGCCCGTCCCCCTTGTGGAGGTGGAAGCGGTGGTTGAACGTGACGATGCCGGCGGCATCCTGTCCGCGGTGCTGGATGCTGGTCAGGCCCTCCAGCAGCGTCCCGGCGATGTCGTCATATCCGATGATCCCTAGGATTCCGCACATAGTTCCTTCCCGTGGTTCTCCAAGAATTTCTCCAGCGTTTCGGCGTACAACAGATGTTCGGCGGCGAGGCCGCGGCGTTCGACCTCCTCCAGCGTGGCCGCGCCGCGCAGATCCACCTCCCGCTGCGCCAGCACCGCGCCCGTGTCGAGGCCTTCGTCCACCAGATGCACGGTGATCTTCGTGGAGGGAAGGCGCCGCTCGAAGGCCCATCCGTATCCGCCGAGCCCCTGGTGGGCCGCCGTGTCGGCGGGATGGATGTTCAGGATGCGCCCGCGGTAGCGCGCAACCACGCGGGGCGAGAGAAGGCGCATGTAGCCGGCCAGCACGACGACATCGGCCGCGCATTCCTCCAGCGCGGCAAGCAAGGCCTCGTCGTAGGCCTCCCGTCCCATGCCGCGCGCGTCCAGCGCGACGGCGGGAATCCCCATCTCCCGCGCCAGGTCCAGCCCCGGCGCGCCGGGACGGCTCGAAATCACCGCGGCGATTCCGCAGCGACCGGCCAGCCGGCCGCCGCGCACCGCCTGCGCCAGCGCCGCCATGTTGCTGCCTCGCCCGGAAATCAGGATGGCGACGCGCGGAATCACGCCCGCCCCTCCCCCGCGCCGATGTCGGTGCGGTACTGCATGCCTTCGAAATGGATTTTCCGGCAGGCCGCATAGGCCTTGCGGCGCGCCGCGCCGAGATCCGGTCCATCCGCCACCACGTTCAGCACGCGCCCGCCGGAAACCACCAGCACCCCGTCGCGGATCTCGGTGCCCGCATGGAAAACCTGCGCGCCGGCCTCCTCGATCCCGGAAATCGGATCGCCGGTGCGGAGGTCGCCCGGATAGCCGCCCGCCGCGAGCACCACGTCGACGACCGCGCCGGGCTTGAAGGAAAACGGATGCCGATCCAGCGTGCCGTCGAAGCTCGCGAGAAGCGCCGGCAGCAGATCGCCGTCGAGGGCGGGAAGCAGGACCTCCGTTTCCGGATCGCCGAGGCGGGCATTGTATTCCAGCAGCTTCGGGCCGGCGGCGGTCAGCATCAGGCCGAAATAGAGGAAACCACGGTAGGCGATGCCCTCCTCGGCCAGGCCCCCGAGGGTCGGGGCGATGACCGTCTTTTCGATCTCCGCCATCGTGGCGGCATCGACGTCCGGAACGGGCGTGTAGGCTCCCATGCCCCCCGTGTTGGGCCCGAGATCGCCGTCGAGCAGGCGCTTGTGGTCGCGGGACGCCGGGAACAGCTGGATCGATTTTCCGTCGGTGACGCCCATGATCGAGACTTCCGGTCCTTCCAGCCGCTCCTCGACCACCACGGGGGCGTCCGCGCCGTAGCGTCCCTCCACCTGCTTCAAGGCCTCCAGCGCCGCCGCCGGGCCCGGGCAGACGAACACGCCCTTGCCCGCCGCCAAGCCGCTGTATTTCACCACGAGGCCGCCGCGTTGCGCGCGGACATGCGCCGCCGCCGCGCGCGGCGATTCAAAAAAAGCGCCGGCGGCGGTGGCGATGCCGTGGCGCTGCATGAACTGCTTGGCCCACGTCTTGGAGCTTTCCAGGCGGGCCGCCGCGCGCGAGGGACCGAAGACGCGGAAACGCCCCCCGGACAGCTCGTCCACGATGCCCCGGGCCAGCGGCGCCTCCGGACCGACCACCACCAGGTCGATGCGCCCGGAATCACAGAATTCCCGGATGCCCCGGAAGTCGCTTTCCGCGACCGGACGGTTGTTCGCCGTTCCGCCGTTGCCCGGCAGGCAGAAGACATTTTCGGTGCCGGCGCTTTGCGCCAGCTTCCAGGCGATGGCGTGCTCGCGGCCGCCGCGGCCGATGACGGCGATCTTCATTCGCCCAGCTCCTTTTCCGCCGCGGCGAGCGCCTCGCGGCACACGCGCCGGGACAGGCCGACATAGCCCGGCACGTCGAGCTTCCGCAGGCGGGACTTCCGGGATTCGTCGACCGCGCAGGAATCCAGCAGCCGGTGGAAATCGGCGATCGACACCGCCCGGCCGCGGGTCAGTTCCTTCAACTGCCCGTAGGCGTCCTTCAGGCCCGCGGCGCGCAGAACGATCTGGTAGGGCTCGGCCAGGAGCTGCGGCTCGCGTTCCAGCTCGGCGCGGCAGGCTTCCCCGTCGATCTCGATCCGGTCCAGCCCGGCCAGCGTTTCCTTCCACGCCAGGTGCGAATGCGCCAGCGCGACACCCACGTTCCGGATGACCGTGCTGTCGGACAGGTCGCGCTGCATGCGCGAATGGCAAAGCCTCTCGGAGAAGGTGGAAAGCAGGCTGTTGGCCAGCACGAGGTTTCCCTCGCTGTTCTCGAAGCGGATCGGATTGACCTTGTGCGGCATCGTGGACGAGCCCACTTCCCCTTCCTTCTTCCGCTGCACGAAGAACCCGCGCGAGATGTATTCCCAGGCATCCACGTCCAGATCAAGCAGGATGGTGTTGATCCGCCGCACCAGGGAGAAATACTCGCTCCACCCGTCGTGGTCCTCGATCTGCGTGGTCGCCGGATTGAAGTCGAGGCCGAGGGAACCGACGAATTTCCCGGAAAACGCGATCCAATCGAAGTCCGGATCGGCCGCCGCGAAGGCGGACCAGTTGCCCGTGGCGCCGTTCAGCTTGCCCCGGAAGCGGAAGGACTTCAGCTGTCGGTACTGCCGCAGCAGGCGGGAGAGGAAGACCGCCAGCTCCTTCCCCGCCGTCGTCGGCGAGGCGGGCTGGCCGTGGGTCTTCGCGGGGAACGGGATGTCCTGCCAGCGCCGCGCCAGCTCCATCAGGTGCCAGAGGACGCGGCCCAGCAGCGGCAGCTGCAGCTTCGCCGCATAGTCGCGGAACAGGAGGCCGTAGGCCAGGTTGTTGACATCTTCGGAGGTCAGGGCGAAATGGATCCACTCCGCGCGCGCCGGAAAGCGCTCGCGCAGATGCTCCACGCAGGCCATCACATCGTGGGCCGTCCCCGCCTCGATGCGCTTGATGTTCTCGTATTCGCGGTCGCCGAAGGATTCGCGCTCTTTCCGGATCGCCGCGCGCTCCGTCTCCTCGAGCCGGAAGAACCGCCCCGTGTCCGCCAGCACCTCCAGGTAGGCCAGCTCGACGAAGCAGCGGTAGCGCATCAGCGACTGCTCGCAGAACAGTTCCGCGAGATCGCCCAGCCGGCCGTAGTAGCGCCCGTCGAGGGGCGAGATTTCCTTATGCACGGGTCGCCTCCCGGACTTCCCGATCATCGCGGCGCAGGCCGTCCTTCATCGCGGCGATCTCGGCGCGGAAGAGATCCTTGAGACGCGGCAGGTTCAGGGCCCGCAGCGCGGCCAGCGCCGCCTCCTTCGGTCTCACCACCGTCATCGCCGGCACCTGCGACGGCATCATCAGCGACGAATTCAGGTTGAGCAGCAGGTCGGTCCCGTCCTTGAACGGCGGGCAGCTGATGACCGGCAGGCAGGAATTGGCGGCGAGGGCCCCGCCCAGGCCGTTCGAAAGGCCCGCGACGGCGAGGATCGCGCCCGGCTCGATGGCGGCGTCGTATCCGGCCAGCAGGGGCGCGATGTCTTCGCCGTTCTTGTGGGCCGACACCACGCGCAGATCCGCGAAGATGCCGAAGGACTCGAGGACGGCCTTCATCTGGTTCGCGTGCCCGAGGTCCGCCTTCGACCCCATCACGATCGCCACGAAACCGTCCCGGATCAGCCCCTCGCGGAACAGGTTGCGCGCCAGCCGCGCGCGGGGATTTTCAGTGGAAACCTCCAGCTTCTCGCCGGTCACCCGCTCATGGATCTCGAGGTAGCGCCGCGTGGTCTCGCGGACCACCTCGTCCGGCAGCGCCGCCGGATACTCGCCGCCCTGGCGGTTCTGCCGCAGCCAGGCGCGGACATATTCCTTGTCGTGCGCTTCCACCTTCAGCGGATCGCGGTCGTAGGCGGCCCGGTCCCACATGCGCGAGGAATCCGGCGTGTGGATCTCGTCGATCAGCACCAGCCGGCCGTCCAGCAGGCCGAATTCGTATTTCGTGTCAACCAGGATCAGCCCCTTTTCGGCCAGCAGGCGGGTCCCCCGCTCGAAGAGGCGGAGGGCGGCCTCCTTCATCTGCGCATAGCGTTCGGCCGTGGTCCAGCCTTCGGAGACGATCTCCGCCGGGCTGATCTCGCGGTCGCTCTTCTCCTTGGTCGTCGGCGTGACCAGCGGCTGCGGAAAGCGCGCGTTGGGCTTCAGGCCGTCCGGGACCGCGGCGCCGCAGAACGTGCGCGCGCCCTGTTCGTAGGCGCGTCCCATGGAGCCCGTCAGGTAGCCCCGCACGACCATCTCGATCCGGATCGGCTCGACCTCGCGGACCAGCGTGGCCGCCGGATCGACCGCGCGGATGACGTGGTTGGGAATGAGGTCGGCCGTCTTCCCGAACCACCAGTTCGAGAGGCGGCTCAGCACCTCGCCCTTCATCGGGACCGGCGTCTCCAGCACGCGGTCGAAGGCCGAGATCCGGTCGCTGACGACCAGCAGGCGCGTGGCCGCATCGATGCGGAAGCTGTCGCGGACCTTGCCGCGGTGAAGGATTTCCAGCTGGGGAGTGCAGATGGCCTGGATGGTGTTCACGGGCGGTTCCTCCGGATGTGATCGACGATGTTGCGGAAGAGGCGCAGCCCCTCCCCCTCTTCGTTGCCGCCCGCCGCCTCGCGGCGCCGGGCCCAGTCGGGATGGTTGTAGATCGACAGGAAGGCCTCCGGATGCGGCATCATGCCCAGCACGCGGCCCGACGGATCGGTCAGCGCGGCGCAGGACATCTCCGCGCCGTTGGGCAGGGCGGGATATTCCGTGGCGATCTCCCCGCCGGCGTCGCAGTAGCGCAGGGCGCAGAGGCCTTGTTCCCGGATCGCCTGGCGGATTCCGGCGTCGCGGATGACCAGCTTGCCCTCCTTGTGGCGCACCGGCAGGGCGATGACATCGATGTCCTCCAGGAACGGGGTGCGCGCCGGACGTTCGGCGCGGCAATGGCACCAGCGGTCCTCGAAACGGCCGCTGTCGTTCACGATCAGGGACACTTCCTGTTCGAAGGTCCCGCCGATGTTCGGCAGCAGGCCGCTTTTCACCAGAATCTGGAACCCGTTGCAGATGCCGAGGAGGAATCCCCCCGCCTCCAAGTGGCCGGCGATTTCGTCGAGGAGCGTGCGGCCGCTGCGGAGCCTGCAGAAGCGCATCTTGTTCGCCAGCGCCTTGCCCGCGCCCAGATCGTCGCCGAAGGAAAACCCGCCCGGGAAGTTGAGGACATCGTAGCCGCGGAGCGAAACCGTCCCGGCCAGCCACTCGTTGAAATGGACGATGTCGGCCTCCGCCCCGGCCAGGCGGTAGGCCGCCGCCAGCTCGTCCTGGCAGTTGATGCCGAATCCCGTGAGGACCAACGCGCGCACCGGTTTCACGTCAACAACTCCTTCCGCCACGCCTGCTCCAGTTCCCCGCAAGGGCAATCCACCAGCGGACGCCCCTGCCAGGCGATCTGGAACCGGGGTTCGGCGGTGGTCTCGCCGATCCGGACCGCATCGCCGCCCAGGATCTTCTCGAACCGCGCGCAATGCTTCGGCTTCACCGTCGCGACGAAACGCGAATGCGATTCGCCATAGAGCGCCGCCCGCAGCCGGCGCGGCGAATCCAGGGCGCCTCCGCCCTCGATCGACGAGGCCACCGGATCGATCTCCACCCGCAGGCCCAGGCCGGTGCCCAGGGTGGTTTCCGCCAGGGCGACGGCGAGTCCGCCATCCGACAGGTCGTGGCTCGACCGGACCAGCCCTTCGCGGTTCGCGGCCATCATCTTGAAATAGAGCGGACGCGCCTGCTCCGGCCGCACGGCCGGCACGGGACCACCCGCCGCGCCGAACAGCCGCTGGAATTCCGAGGCGCCCAATTCGTCGTAGGTGCGGCCCAGCAGATAGACGCCGTCGCCCGCCTCCTTGATCTCGCTCGTGACCGTGCGGCGCACGTCGGGGAGGGCGGCGGCGACGGAGTAGAGGACCGTCGGCGGCACGGATATCTTCTTCCCCGCCGCGCGGAAATCGTTCTTCATGCTGTCCTTGCCGGACGTCATCGGCACGTGGTAGGCGCGCGCCATGTCCGCCAGCGCCTGGCACATCCGCACCAGCTGCGCCAGCTTGTACTTGCCGTCCGGGTTCTTTTCGGCGTCGTACACCGAATCCGGCACGCAGAAGTTGTCGTTCGCGCACCAGAACGTCGATTCGTCCAGCCTGCCGGGCTCGGGCAGCTGCCCGCCCGCCGAGACGATCTGCCGCACGGCCTCGTCGAACGCGCCGGCGGACATCGCGTAGGCGTCGAGGTCGCCGTAGCGCGGCGCGATGCCGCACGAAACCGCGATGCCGCGCCAGTCGTCGAAGGACAGGCGCATCACGCCGGCGTCCTGCGGGGCGATTCCCCGCGGCCCCATCAGCGGCTTGACGACCGTGCGCCCCTTCACCTCGTGGTCGTATTGCCGGATGACCTCTTCGCGCGAGCAGATGTCGTCGCTTGCGAGCAGCCGCTTCAGCACCGAAGCGTGGTCGAGGGTCTCCGGAATTTCCGGTTCGGGAAGCACGGGACGCCTCCATTCGGCCTCCAGATGCTTGCGGGGCAGGCCGTCGTGCAGGAAATCGAGATCGAGCCGGGCCACGGGGCGGCCACCGTGCGACACCTCCAGGAGGCCCGACCCGGTGAACTGGCCGATGACGGTCGCTTCCACTTCATAGAGCCCGGCGAGTTCGGCCAGTTTCGGCGCGGACTCCTTCGCCACCACCAGCGTCATGCGCTCCTGCGATTCGGACAGGAAGATCTCCCACGGCTGCAGGCCCGGATACTTGAGCGGCACGCGCTCCAGCCAGATTTCGGCGCCGCCCGCCATCGGCGCGAGTTCCCCGATGGACGAGGACAGGCCGCCCGCCCCGTTGTCGGTCGCGCACTTCACCAGGCCTCGCTTGCAGGCCACGACAAGGAAATCGGACAGCATCTTCTGCGTGATGGGGCTGCCGATCTGCACCGCGCTGCGCGGCGAATGCTTGTCGAGGCCCAGCGACGAAAACGTCGCCCCGTGGATGCCGTCCTTGCCCACGCGTCCGCCGGCCATCACGACGAGGTCGCCCGGTGCGATCTCCTTCTCCCACGACGGAAGCCCGTTGTAGTTGTCCGGCATGATCGCGCCGGTGCCGCAATAGACCAGCGGCTTGCCCGCATAGCGCGGATCGAACACGATCGCGCCGTTGATCGTCGGGATGCCCGATTTGTTGCCGCCCTCCTCGATGCCCTGCCTCACGCCCGCGAACACCCGGCGCGGATGGAGCTGCCCCGGCAGGAGCGGCTCGGCGTAGGACGGCGGGCCGAAGCAGAGCACATCGGTGTTGAACAGCAGCGTCGCCCCGCCCCGGCCCGTGCCGAGAGGATCGCGGTTGTTGCCGAGGATCCCCGTGATGGCGCCGCCGAACGGATCGAGCGCCGACGGCGAATTGTGCGTCTCGACCTTGAAGACGAACAGGCGGTCCCGGTCCACGCGGACGACGCCCGCGTTGTCCGAGAACACCTTCACCAGCCAGTTGTTTCCGGCCTCTTCGAGGCGGCGCGCGATCTCCGCCGTGCTGGCCCGGATGTATGTCTTGAAAAGCGAGTCGATCGTTTCCTCGCGGCCGCTGTCCTTGTCCACATAGTGGATGAGGGCGTTGAATTCCTTGTGCTTGCAGTGTTCGGACCAGGTCTGGGCCAGGATCTCGAGTTCGCAATCGGTCGGTTCCGCCGGCAGGCCGTCCCCGCGGCGGCGCGCCCGCCTTTCCGGATCGCGGAAATAGGCCTGGATCGCCTTCATCTCGACCCGGTCCAGCGAAAGCAGGCGCTGCTTCGACAACGCGTCCAGCTCGTCGTCGGACACCTCGAGCGGCACCGTTTCCACCAGCGGTTCGCCCTCCGGCTCCTCTTCGGGGACGGGCAGGGCCAGGGAAGCCATCGGCCCGCAGCTGTATTGATGAACCAGCGGATTGCACAGCAGCTCCACCGCCAGGCGCGACAGCACCGGTCCGTCCAGCGCGTCCTCCAGCAGATAGAGGTCGCTGGAAAACACCTCCTGCGGCGCCGGCGAAAACGGAACTCCCAGCAGATCGTGCAGCGTGCGCTGGGCGGACAGCCCTTCGTCGTCGGTCGTTCCCGGCCGCTTCTCCACGAGAATGAACGAGGCGAATCCGCCGCACCCCTCCGGCAGGCGGTCGATGCCCACCTGCTGTGCCACGGCGTCGCTCAGCCCTTCGCGGGCGAAGCGCGCCAGCTGGCCGGCATCGAGGCCGGCGCGCATGGCATAGACCGAGATATGCTTCAACCCCTTCAGGCGGAGGCCCAGATGGCGCTCCGCCTGCCGCCGGATCGCCGCGCAGCGCGAGTCCGGCAGGACGGGGTTCCAGGTGCAGGCGATGTGGTGCAAGGTGTTCATGTCAGGCAAACGGCACTCCTTGGATGACGATGGGGCCGGTCGCGATCTCGCCGGCCACCTGCGCGGAATCGCCGCGCGCGGAAAGGATCGACAGGGTCGGAGCCGCCTCCTCCGGCGGCACGACGACCAGCATGGCGTTCCCCATGTTCCACTGGCGGTAGCCGGTCTCGAAGTCCACCTTCCCCATCTCCAGAAGCTTCTTCATGAAATCCTGCGGCTCGAACAGGTGGTCCAGCCGCGCCCCGAGGCCCGACCGCTTCAGCACGCGCCCGAACTTGCTCGGGATGCCGCCGCCCGTGATGTGCCCCACGCCGCGCAGCGAAACGCCGCGGTCGATCAGCTCCAGGATCGCCGGCGTGAACAGCTTCGATGGCGTCAGGGCGGTTTCGCCCCAGGTTTTTCCGTCGCCATAGGGCGCCTCGTGCCACCGGGGGCCGAAGGCCTGCCCGAGGATCGACCGCACCAGAGAAAACCCGTTGCTGCGGAATCCGGCGCTTTTCAGGGCGATCACGGCATCCCCGGCCCGGATCTTCCCGCCATCGATGGGCGCGCATCCGTGGCGCGGCACGCCGATCGCGGTGGCGCTCCAGTTGAAATGCATCCGAGGCCCCCATCCGCCGGTGCGGCTTCCCAGCTCGGCGATTTCGCCCCCGACGATGGCAATGCCGCATTCCATCGCCGCCGCGTGCAACCCCTGCATCAATTGATCGATGATTTCCTCGTCCGGCTTGTCCACGTCGAGAACGTTCACCAGGTTGACCGGCTCGATGCCGTTGGCGACGAGATCGTCGGCCACCATCGCCACGAGGTCATAGCCCAGCGTGGTGTAGATTCCCGTGCGTTCCGCCAGTTCGGCCTTGGTCCCGATGCCATCGCAGGTCATCGCGACCTGCAGGGCTCCGTAATCCATCCAGTTGGAGAACGACCCGGCGCCGCCAAACAGAGGTAGCCCCCATTTTCCCCGGCGGGCCTCGAAGCTACGCTCCGCCCAACGGAAGGCCCGCCGGGAACATCGGTCCCCGAGTCCTAGATCCACGCCTTTCGGTGCCGCTGCCATCATGCGCTCCTTGCCATCGCTTCGGAAACGTGAGTTTGCCTCATCCGCCGGCCGCCCGATTTCGGTGCCGGAAGATAAAACGCTTTACCGGGGCGCCAAAGTATCCATCCGATCCTCATCCGTCAAGCCCCTGTTTCCCTAAAAATCCTTCTACCGATCGAAATGAATGCAATCCATTGCGCTTCAACTCATTTGATAATTGGGCGCTTCCTTGGTGATCTGCACATCATGCACATGCGATTCCCGGATTCCCGCCACCGTGATCTGGACGAATTCCGCCTTCTTCCGCATTTCTTCGATGCTCGCGCTGCCCGTGTAGCCCATCGCCGCGCGCAACCCGCCCATCAGCTGGTGGACCACCGCCGAAACCGGCCCCTTGTAGGGCACGCGGCCCTCGATGCCCTCCGGCACCAGCTTCTCCGAACCCACGCCCGCGGGTTCCTGGAAATAGCGGTCCGCCGACCCCTGCTGCATCGCCCCCAGCGAACCCATGCCGCGATACGATTTGTAGGACCGCCCCTGGAACAGCACCGTCTCGCCCGGCGCCTCCTCGGTTCCCGCGAACAGCCCGCCCAGCATCACCGTGTTCGCCCCCGCCGCGATGGCCTTGGCGATGTCGCCCGCGAACCGGATGCCGCCGTCGGCGACCATCGGCACCCCGGAGCCCTCCAGCGCCTTCGCCACGTTGTCGATCGCCGTGATCTGCGGCACGCCCACGCCCGCCACGATCCGCGTCGTGCAGATCGATCCCGGGCCGATGCCCACCTTGACGGCGTCCGCGCCCGCGTCCACCAGCGCCCTCGCCGCGTCGGCCGTCGCGATGTTCCCGCCGATCACCTCCGTCTGCGGAAAATGCTTCTTGACCCATGCCACGCGGTCCAGGACGCCCTGGGAATGGCCATGGGCCGTATCCACCACCAGCACATCCGCGCCGGCCGCCACCAGCGCTTCGACCCGTTCCTCCGTCCCTTCCCCCACGCCCACCGCCGCGCCGACGAGCAGGCTGCCGTGGCTGTCCTTCGCCGCCGCCGGGTGCGACGTGGATTTCATCATGTCCGTCACCGTGACCAGCCCCTTCAGCTCGTCGTGGGCGCCCAGCACCACCACGCGGCTGATGCGATGGCGCCGCATCAGCTCGCGCGCCACCTCCAGCCCCGCGCCCTCGCGGACCGTCACCAGGCGCGACCGCGGCGTCATCACCGCCGACACCGGCTGGTCCATGTCCGTTTCGAAGCGCACATCGCGGTTCGTGACGATCCCGACCACGCGCCCGTTCTCGACCACCGGCAGGCTGGAGAATCCGCGCTGCTTCACCAGCGCGACCACCTCGCCCAGGGACATCGCGGGCGGCACGCACATGGGATCCTTCAGCACCCCCGATTCAAACCGCTTCACGCGGCCCACCTCCGCCGCCTGCCGTTCCGCCGGCAGGTTTTTGTGGATGATGCCGATGCCGCCCTCCTGGGCCAGCGCGATCGCCAGCCGCGACTCCGTCACCGTGTCCATCGCCGACGACACCACGGGAATCCGCAGCGAAACATGGCGGCTCAGCCGCGCGTCGAGATTCGCGTCGCGCGGCAGCAACTTCGAATGGGCCGGCACCAGCAGCACATCATCGAACGTCAGCGATTTCTGGACCACGCGCATCGACATCCCTTTCGCAAGAATCGGCAAAATATGCCGACAAAAACGCTTTACTTGCGGGCGGAGCCTACCCGCCACCCCTCCCCTTGTCAAGCATCCCCCATGTCCCCGAACCCCCAACCTCCTGCCCCCGATGCGCTTAATCTCCAAAAATATTTTATCTGGCAAACATTCGCCATTTTGCGGTCCGCCGCCGCTTCCGGCGGCTCAGGGCAGCGAGACCGCGCGATAGAAGCGCTGGGTGGCGGTACCGACGTCCGAATCAATGATCGTGAAGGTGTCCGCGGCTGCGGTCACGACGCCGAGGGGCTGCCACGCCGGTGAAACGATGTCGTCGGTGGTTTCAACGCGGAACACCTCCCCCGACGACGCCCGCCACGTCATCGACAGGTTGGTCGGGGTGTCGATCGACACCTCGCAACCGGACTGGAACAGGGATGCCGCCACAATGGCATGGTGAAGGTTCGTGTGGGCCATGGCGCCCCCGACATATCCGGCGCCGGCGCCCCAGGCCCAGCAGCCGATGTCGACGGCGGTATGGCCGGTGCTCGTCCACTCGACGCCGGGATCGGCCCCGGCGCCGTTGTCGTTCGTCACAACCAGCCCGCCGGTTTCATGGTCGCCGGTCACGAGGATCAGGGTGTCGGTCCGGTTCGTGGCCCAATCCAGGGCGGCCTGGACCGCCGCATCGAACGCCCGCATCTCCTGCACCATGCGCGGCGTGTGGTTGGCGTGCGAAGCGAGGTCGAGCCCCGAATCCTCGACCATCAGGAAGAAGCCGGCGGGCCCGTTGCCCAGCACCGCCAGGGCGTTGCTCGTCATTTCCCAGAGGTGCGGTGCCTCGCCGAGACCGTCGTATTCATAGGGCATCGCCCCGTCGGCGAACCGGCCGCACACATTCGTGGCGCTGGCGGTGTCCAGGGCGGCCATTCCGGCGGAATTGCTCAACACCTGATAGCCCGCTTCCGCGGCCGCGGCCGCATCGATCCCGCCCCCGCCATAAAGGATGTTGGGCCGCGTCCGCGCCAGATAGCCATTGGTGATCACATCGGTGTCGTACCGGGAAGCGGCATGGGCGGCGAAGGCCGCCGGCGTGGCCCCGGTCAGGTAGTCGGTCGTCACCAGCCCCGTGCGCTTGCCCTTGCCCTGGAAATATTCCAGCACGGTCTGGAGATCGCCGGAATCGCCCGGATCCGCCACGCTGACGACGCCGTTGTAGACCTGCACCCCCGTCGCGATGGCCGTGGCCGCGGCGGCCGAATCCGTCAACCCACTGGCCGAACCGGTCCCGACCAGGGCCGACGCGGGCCACTCCTCGAAGCACAGCGGCGCGCCCTTGTGGCAATGGCCGGCCACCACATGCTCCAGCCCCATGCCGTCGCCAATGAACACGATGAGATTCGCGGCGCGATCGAAGACTGGCGCGGCCGGCGCCAGGCCCGCCGGCGCCAGCCAGGCCAAGGCCGCCAGGATGCCGCGGCCGGACCATGGAAACCGGCTAGGGGACGGGATCCTCATATGCCGTCCGGGCGGGGCGCGGCGCCAGCGCGCGACCGGTCTCCATGGCGCGGGCGAGGTCGGCCGCCGCGTCGAAATCGTACCACCAATAGGTGTGCGCGGAACGTTCATCGCCGTATTTTCCGAGGGGGGCGCCGGGCATCCCGAACTTGTTCCACCAGAGCAGGCGGGTGCCCACCTTGTTCCACAGCAGGACGTAGGGGATGTCCTTCGCCAGGATCGCGTCGATCTTCCGGACGATGTCGTGGCGCTTCTGCACATCGAACTCGGTGCGCTGCGCATCGATCAGCGCGTCCACCTCGGCGTTCTTGTATCCGGTGATGTTCTGCCCCGAGGGACGGTCCGCCTCCTTCGAGGCCCACATGCTCTCGGGATTCTTGAACAGCCCCGCGCTCCACGAGGCCCACGTCATGTCGAAGTTGTATTCGTCCATGTCCTTCGCCCACGCCGCCCAGTCCTTCTTGTCCACGACCAGTTCGATGCCGACGTCCTTCAGGTCCTCCTGGAAGATGGCGGTGAACTTGTCGTCGGCGGAGCCGCGCGAGAGATAGCGCAGGCGGAGGGGCCGGCCGTCCTTCGCCAGCCACCCCGTCGCGGGATCGGCGGCCCAGCCGGCCTCGGCCAGCAGCGCGCGGGCCTTCTCCTTGTCGAAGGGGATGGTTTCGTTCCCGCAGGGATGCGCCGCGTCGTAGAGGTCCTCGAAATAGGACCGGTGCAGGAAATAGAGGTTGTACATCAGCGTCTCGTTCATCTTCTCGCGGTGGTAGAGGTGCGCGAGGGCGCGCCGGACGCGCGGATCGTCCAGCGGCGGACGGCGCTGGTTCAGCGCGATGCCCTGGAAGCCCGCCGGGTTCCGGTTCTCGACCGCCTGCTTGACGATCCAGTTCCGGTCGTATTTCCCGCCGCCCGTCTGGTTGGCCCACACATGCGCCGTGTAGACGGGGAACAAATCGATCTCACCCTTCTTGAATGCTTCGAACGCGTTGTCGCTGTCCTCGAAGAAGCGGAAGCGCAGGACATCGAAGTTGGCGACCTTCTGGAAGCGGGGCAGGCCGCCCGCCCACCAGTCCGTCCGGCGCTCAAGCGAAACCTGGAGGCCTTCCCGGATCTCGCCGAGGCGGTACGGCCCCGAAACCACGGGAAATTCGAAATTCTGCAGGTTGAAGTCCCTGCCCTCGAAGACATGCTTCGGCAGCACCTGCAGGCCCGCCAGCGCCAGCAGATTCTCCCAGTGCTCCTCCTTCGCAACGAAACGGATGGTGGATTCATCGAGCACCTCGGGCGGATCGAAGCGCTCGAGGCCGATCTTGTGTGGCCCGGTCAGGTTCTTCGGATCCATGACCGCGGAAAACGTCCAGCGCACATCCTCGGCGGTGACGGGCCTCCCGTCGCTCCATTCCGCGCGCGGATCCATATGGAAGGTGAAGGTCCGGCGGTCGTCGCCCAGCACGCAGCGGTCGGCCAGCATCGGCTCCATCTCCAGCGTGACGGGATGCTGCGTCAGGAGCGTCTCGTAGAACTGGCCGAACAGTTCGGCGGACATCGTGTTCAGGTCGAGGTAGTAGTTGAAGCTCTTGGGATACGGCCCCAGATAGGCCACGAGCATCCCGCCCTTCTCCGCGAATTCCGAGGCCAGGGGATTCGGCGCCTCCTGCCAGCCCGGTTTGGGGAAGACCTCCTCCGCGCAGGCCGGAAGCCCCAGCGCCCATGCCAGTCCAAGCCATGCGAGTCTCTTCATGGGCCCAGTATCCCCCACCCGGCGCCCCTTGGAAAGCGGGAATCCCCGCTCAGAAAAAGGCGGGATAGAACCCCAGCGCCGCGCCGATGGCCAGTTCCGCCACGATGCGCCCCTTGCGGCCCTGCGCGGGGCGCAGATGGTATTCTTCCAGCAGGAAGGGCAGCCGCAGCGGCAGGTAGAGGAAGACGAACAAGGCGCCCAGCAACGGCATCAGCGCCAGCTTCATGCCCCAGCCTTCGGCGGCGATTTCGCCCAGGTCGAGCAGCGACTCCCACCACATCGTGTAGGCCACGCATCCGTAGGCCAGCAGGAACAGGTCCGCCAGGCGCTCCCGCCAATGCCCCGGCGGCTCGCGCGCGGTGCTCTTTCCCGCGCCCGCGAACAACTCCGCGAATTCCTTCAGGATCAGCGCCACGATCACGGCGCCCCACCAATTCGAAGCCTCCTCCGATCCCGCGCCAACCGCCCCCCAGCAATCCAGCATCGTCATGCCCAGGAACATCGTGACGATCATGTGCCCGATGCCCGCCGCGGAAAAGATCCCGAGCATGGAACCTTGCGGAACAAAGCCGTCGTCCATGTTCCGGCGCCGCAGGAACAGCAGTTTCCAGCGCAGGCCGAACGGCTCCAGCAGCATCACGCCCAGCAGCAGGAACCCGGGGATCCACAGCGGCTCCGCCTGCGCCAGCCCCTCCTTCAGCGCCCGCGCCAGCGGCGGAGCCAGCAGCAGCGCGTAGAGGTAAAACCCCAGCGAGCCCGCGTTGCCGCTGATCCAATCCCCGATGCGTCCTCCCGGCTTCATTCCGCCTCCATAGCACAACCCGTTCCCAAGACCAAGGATTCGTAACAAAGAAATAATACACAAACCCGGGAAAACGTTATAGCATCGCCCCCGTGTCACCGGTCTCCGCAGGCTCTGGAAACGGGTCTGGAAACCGCCAAAGAAGGAATCCGAGAATGGCTGCCCGTCGCCTTGCCTTGCCGCTGGTTGTTTCGCTCTTCCTGTCCGCCGCGCTCGCCCGGCCGGCCGCGGCCCAATCGCCGACCATCGATGGCCAGCTGGACAGCGCCTTCTATGGCGCGCCCCTCGCCGTGCAGGATACGCCGACCGCCTTTGGAAACGCCACCAACGGCCACACCCGTTTCGCCGTGCAGGGTTCCGAGCTGGATGCCGCCTATGCGCGCGTATCCGACGGCTATCTCTTCCTGTTCATCGCCGGCAACCTGGAAACCTATGGCCAAGGCCTCACGTGGTCGGTGGGCAACATGAACAAGCTGGATATCTTCGTCGATGCCATCCCCGGCGGCCAGAACAGCCTGCGCGGCGACAACGCCGACGTCGATGGCGGCGCGCTGGGCTGCATGGGCCATCTGGATGCCGCCAACGACGGCTTGAAGTTCGATGCCGGCTTCGAGGCGGACTTCTATTTCACGTTCTGCAACCGCACGGAAGTCATTCCCTATTTCGATCCCCCGCAGGTCGAGGCCTGGCGGGGCTATCTCTACTACGCCACCCTCCCCACCGCCGGCGGCGGCATCGCCCAAACGCTCGGCATTGCCCAGGACCCCACCCACACGAGCTTCCCGGCCGCCTTCACCTTCACCAACGGCGTCCGCCTCGGCTTCAACAACAGCAACACCGGCGGCGTGTGGGGCACCGGCCACGCCAGCGAAGCCGACACCTCCCTTGCCACCAACGTGGCGACCGGCCTCGAACTGGCGATCCCCGTCGAGCTTCTCGCCGCCACCAACGGCGCGATCGGCGAAAACATCCGCATCGTCGCCTTCGTGAACGACACCAACCACCGCTATCTGTCCAACCAGGTCCTCGGCCCCATGGGCCAGGCCTCCGGCGGCTACGGAAATCTCGGCGATCCGCGCCTCTTCAATTTCAGCGAATCCTACAGCCCCGGCGACCAGTTCTTCGTTTTCGCCAATCCCTATCCCTCCGCCCGCGCCCTGCTCCCGCCGGACTTCGGGCCGGACGGCACCATGACCAACCGCTGGCTGGGCTCCATTGGCCATGCCTACGCCCTGCAGGTCGCCACCAATCTCGTTTCGCCCGCCTGGTCCAACGTCAGCGGCATCGCGACCGCCTCCGTCCCCCTCTTGAGCGCCGTGGTCACCAGCTCCGCCCCCTTCAGCGTCTATCGCAGCATCCGGCTCGATTGATTCCGGCGGCAGCCGCCGCTTTTCCTCCCCGTCCCGCCCGATCCCTGTTGCCAAGCGGCGAAGGGGCAGGGTACAGTCCCGAAATGAATCCGGGCATCAAGCGCGCCGTATTGATTTTCAATACCCTGGGCTTCGTCTTCTATCTGGTCTGGCTGACGCAGTTCGACACCAGCGAAACCCTGCGGTCCCAGGACGGCATCATCTTCTACATCCCCTGCGTGCCCTTTCTCTTCGTCTACATGCTGATGCTCCCCGTCAAACCCGGCCCCAGGGGCAAACCCTGGTGGCAGAGCGACGAAGACTACGAGAACGAACAGCGGGCCAGGCAGAAGGACTCTGCCTCCGGGCCGCCGCCCCCCTCCAAGACCTGAGCTTCTCCGCTCCCCCCGCCCGGAACCGGCAACGAAAAAGAAACGGTTGCCAATCTCCCTTTGGAGCCGTATTCTATTTCGTTTATTTAGTGTGTGTCTTGATGAAAACAGGTCGTGCAGCTGCCAATCTCCGCCGACCGGCGTCTCCGCCGGGAATCTTGGCCCAATTATCGTTTGCAGGTTCCCTCCCCATGGCTGTCCGCGTCCCGCAGGCGGCCATGTTTTGTCCATAGAAAGGATCGACCATGGAACAAGGTGCCGCCAAAATCGCCAAGATGCTGGCTTTCGCCATCCTGATGGGCGTGGCCATCACGGCTTTCAACCCTCATTACCGCCAGGCCTTCCTGGCCATCGCCCGGGGCCAGCCCCAGGAAAGCCCGATCTGGAAATCCAACCTCGAATACTATCCGGATATCGTCCTGCCCGGCATGCCGCCCTGGAAACCGGTCATTCCCGTGGACGACTACGCCGTCCAATCCGTTTCGCAAGCCGCCGCCCAACCCTAACCCCCGACCCACGCCATGACCCGGAATAAACTCATCTCCTTCTGCTACCTGTTCATCGTCGGCATCGGCTTCGCCATGCTCCGCCCTTCTGGACCGGAAACCCTTCCTTTCCTCTGGGGCGCCACCGTCCTCCTCGGTCTGGTCACCATGGCCGCGTTCGCCTATGTCTACAGCCGCCCCCGGAGCGCGGACGAGGAGCTTTCCGCCTATGGCCCGCCCCCGCCCGACCGCAAGCAGGTGGCGCTCTGGATCCTCATGCTGCTGACCGCCGCCGTCTTCGGCTATGCGCGCTACATCGCCTTCATCCAATCGCCCGACACCCTCGTCGGCACCCTTTCCGTGTCGCAGGAAGGACAGGTCTGGACGGACGGAAAGCCGATTTCCCAGACCTCCTTCCTCAAAGTCAAGGCCCTCTCGCCCGTCACGGAGGAGGTCCGCCTCCGCCTGGTCGGCCGCCTCGAAGCCCTCCAGCCCGTTCTCGACGCCGATGGCGTTCCCACCCTCGACGCAAACGGCCGCTGGGCCTTCCGGCAATACACCCTTCCGCAGCAGAGCGAAGAAATCGTCATCCCCGCCGGCACCTCCATGCGCGAGGAAATCCTGATCGACCAGCCCTTCACCTACCTCGACAAGGTCGTCCTGCTCAACCAGCCCGCCTCGGCCGTCCAGGTCGCAGTCATGCAGCCGGAAAATTCCGTCGCCCTCTTCGCCCGCTCCGGCCGCAACGTCGTCCCCGTCAGCGTGCTGGGCCACATCAACACCGATCCGTGGGTCTATTCCTTCAAGACCGTCCTCTCGGTCAAGCCCGACTACATCCAGTACCAGCCCGACGGCCCCTATCTCGCCGTCGACCGGCAGAACATCCGCATCACCATCGATCCGGCGACGCCCGCCTACGAGCGCTATGCCTGCTCCGACGCCTACGGCTACGATGTGTTCGCGACCGGCGAACTGCTCTCCGCGCCCCATGCCTCCAACAAGGCCGCCTTCGACCAGGCCAACTACCTGCGCAGCTACAACATCGGCGGCCAGATGCGCCTGCGGATCCCGCGCGAAGGCCCTTCCCCCATCCACATCGTCCAGCCGCAGGGCGCGGAAGAGCCCCGCAAGGGCAACGGCCTCGTCGAATTCTCCCTCTACCTCCGCGACGAGATCGTGCGCGTCATCAAGCAGACCACGCCCCAGCCGAACTCCGCCTTCCACGGCGCCCTCACCCTGGGCCTCCGCTACGGCATGCAAAGCACGGTCTCCATGGCCAACGACATGTACGACGCCACCCCCGTCCCGCCCCTCATCCCCCTCGGCAAGCACACCGACCGGCTCATCGCCGACGAATTCCGCTACTCCGGCATCAACCACGTGCTCGCCGTCTCCGGCCTCCACGTCACCATCATCACCGTCATGTTCATGGGCATCTTCATCATGCTGAAGGTCTCCAAGAAGATCTACGTGCCCTTCATCGTCTTCGCCCTCGTCGTCTTCGCCATCATCACCGGCGCGCGCCCCTCCACGCTGCGCGCCGTCATCATGAACTCCCTCTTCCTGCTCACCTGGGGCTACATGGGCGAAAGCGTCCGCTCCTCCGCCCTGCTCGGCGTGCCGGTCGCGGCCCTCATGATCCTCCTGCAGAACCCGGCCATGGCCATCGACCCCTCCTTCACGCTCTCCTTCGGCGCGATCCTCTCGCTGGCCATCCTCACGCAACCGTTCTTCGACCTCTTCAAGCGGCTCAAGGGAAATGATTTCGCCGTCCTCGTCATCCTCCTCTCCGTGCTCACCTGGGGCTTCGCCGCGCATTGGTTCCTCGTGGTCACCTGGCGCTTCTGGATTTTCTTCACGGTCCTCGGCATCGCCCTCTTCGCCCTGTCGCGCTTCCTGACCGAACGCGGCTTCAAGCCTCTGGGCGACTACGGCCTCGCCAACCTGCCCCCCGGCATCGCCGGCTTCCTGGCCGCCCAGTTCGGCATCCAGATCGGCATGATGTTCCCCCTCTCCCCCTTCTACTTCTACCGCTGGCCCGTCGCCGGCGCCTACGCCAACATCATCGCCATCCCCCTTGTCGGCGTCGTCCTCCAGCTCTCCATGCTCGCCGGCCTGCTCGGCATCATCCCCGGCATCGGCATCTACCTCGCCCTCTTCCTCAGCGCCGCCAACTGGGTCTTCTCCATCGGCTTCCTCCTCATCGGTCACTACTTCTCCCGCTGGTTCATCTATCCCTTCATGATCAAGCCCACCACCTACGACCTCTTCGTCTACTTCGGCATCGTCGCCATCTTCGCCTATTGGCGGCCGCTGTGGTTCCGCGTCGTCCGCCCCGCCTGGCGCAACGCCTCCCAGTCCCGCCGCCTCATCTACGGCGCCCTCCTCGCCCTGATCGGCGCCGGCATCGTCTGGGGCCGCCAGGCCGAAGTGGAGAAGATGCGCCCCGAAGGCAAGCTCGAGATCTCCGTCCTCTCCGTTGGCTACGCCTCCGGCATCTTCATCGACACTCCCGACCGCGCCGCCATCCTCATCGACACCGCCATGGTGGTCACCAACCCCAGCTACCGCGTCGATGCCGAACGCACCATCCTCCCCCAGATCTACGCCAAGCAGATCACCGAGCTCGACGCCCTCGTCGTCACCGACCCCGCCCCCGAGCACAGCGCCGGCCTCTACACCGTCTTCATGGGCATCGACGTCGACCGCCTCTTCCATCCCGCCTCCGTCGCGCCGCTCCTCGCCAAGGAGCCCGTCGCCGGCGTCCTCGCCGAACGCTCCCCCGCCCGCCTCAAGCACCGCCTCTCCGGCACCGCCGTCGAACCCCGGTCCATCGCCGCCGGCGATGTCATCTACCAGTCCGAATACAAAGGCAAGCCCATCCTCGTCGAGGCGGTCGGCCCCGCCGCCGGCGACAGCCAGGCGCCCCTTTCCATCCGCGTCCAGTTCGGCGAGTTCTCCATGCTGATCCCCTCCGACCTCGACTTCGAGCAGCAGAAGGCCTTCCTCGCCAACACGCCGCCCGAGAAGCTCAAGGCCCAGGTCGTCGTCGCCCCCCACCACGGCACTGCCGGCATCGAAACCATCACCCTCGGACTCCCCGACGACATGCCCCAGCGCATCGCCGACATCACCGGCCCCCTCCTCAAGGCCACCGGAGCCGAAGCCGTCATCTTCGAGTTCGGCAACCCCCGCTCCGTCGAACCCCTCCTCTACAAGGAAGCGCGGAAGATCTACGGCCTCGCCCGGCGCGCCGCCGAAGACATCCTTCCCGGCGCCCTCAACGTCGCCACCGACACCGACGGCGCCATCCACATCTCCTCCGACGGCTCCACCTACCACGTCTATACGCAGCTCAGCGAGACCGGCAGCGAAGTCGACGAGCCCACCCTCCTCGAAACCGGCGGCTGGTAAGCCCCCCCCATCCTCCCCCTGATGCGGCGGGAAGGCGCCGCCCGCCGCCGCCGCAAAAGTTTTTCCATTGTGTGGAAAATCCGCGGAAAGTTTTTCCATTCCGTGGAAAAACCCGTTCTTTCCTCTTGCCGCCGCCCCCGCCCTCGGGCATCCTGTGTTTCTATTCATAGGAACAACCCAAGGAGAACCCCATGACCCTGCGTTCCCGACTCGCCGCCCTCGCCGCCCTCCTCCTCGCCACCTCCGCCTCCGCCTACGACCAGCCCGCCGTCAACCTCGGCTTCACCAGCTTCCTCGACGGCATCCCTCCCGCCGGCCCCGGCTGGTACTTCGCCCAGTACGTCCAGGTCTACACCGCCGACAAGCTCCCCGACCTCCCCTTCCCCGGCGATCCCGGACTCGATGCCGTCATCAGCCTCACCCAGGTCATCTACCAGCACCCCACGGCCCTCCCCTGCGGCGCACAGCTCGGCCTCGACCTCATCCTCCCCGCCGTCGACTTCGACCTCGACGCCGATGGCACTCCCCTCTCCGCCAACGACGGCCTCGGCGACCTCCTCGTCGGCCCCTACCTCCAGTGGGTGCTCATGGGCGAAAACGGCCCCCGCTTCGCCCACCGCTTCGAACTCCAGACCATCCTCCCCTCCGGCGACTACGAGGAAACCCGCGCCATCAACCCCGGCGCCAACGTCGTCAGCCTCAACCCCTACTGGTCCGCCACCTGGTTCATCACCCCCAAGTGGACCCTCTCCGGCCGCTTCCACTACCTCTGGAACGCCAAGAACTGCGACCCCAACACCCCCGATCCCGCCGTCGAGGACACCCAGGCCGGCTCCGCCGTCCACGCCAACTTCGCCACCGAATATGAACTCGTCGAGAAGCACCTCCGCGTCGGCCTCAACGGCTACGCCTTCCGCCAGATCTCCGACAGCCAGGTCAACGGCGACGGCATCGACGGCGAAAAGGAACAGGTCGTCGGCCTCGGCCCCGGCGCCCTCTGGAGCTTCTCCCAGGAAGACCACCTCTTCGTGAACGTCTATTTCGAGATGGAAGCCCAGGCCCGTCCCGAAGGCGAACGCCTCAACGTCCGCTACGTCCACCACTTCTAGGGCGGTTCAAGATTTGCTTGTAGCCGGGGTCGATGACCCCGGCTATTTTGTCAATAGCCGCCGGCCTCACCGCGGCCGGCTACAGTAAAACCAAACCGGATCTGGACGAGGCCTCAGGGCGCGTTCGGGTCCGGTTTCTTTTTTTCCCGCACCAGCACCACTCCCCCCTCGGTGATCTCCCATTCCAATCCCGCCACTTCCGTGATGATCGACACCGCCTCGAAAAGGCTGACCCGCCGGAGATTCAACGTGACCGTCTGTTCCGGATCCGCCGGCAAAACGGGAGCGGGTTCCTCCCTGAAATCGATCTCCGCGCCAGTATCGGATCGGTTCTCCAATCGCTCGCCAGAGGCCGGAAACTTCTTCTCTTCCCCGCCCTCCAGGCGACGCTTATTCCAGACCACATTGGCGCCTTCCTTGTTCGGGTCGGCAGCAATGCTGGCCTCGACCAGGAAATTCAAGACATCGGCCACGTTGGCCTGGCGAAATTCAATCGTTGGAATGATGAGCTCCTTCAGTTGCGCCACGGTCCGGTCGCGCTTTGTCTGTGAAACCTGAAGGGTCAGCACCCGGTCGTCCACGGACACTCTCGCCCCATTGGAAGGCGCAAGCGGTCCGAAAACCTCCCCCGTCTGTTCATCATGCAGCGTCCAAACCTCGGCGAAACTTGCTCCGCAAATCCAAGCGGAGACGATCAACAGGAATGGCCACTTCGTCATTCGCATCCTTGTTTAGCTCTGCGGCGCCGCCGGCGCGGCGGCCGCCGCGGGCGGCGGGGGCGGCGGCGTCTCGCCCGCCACCGGCGCCAGCACCAGCCGGAATCCGTTCACCGCCCCGCGCGCATTGCCCAGAAATCCATAGAGCATGTCGCATTTCATCCGCGTGGCCAGATAGTCGTCCCACCCTCCGCCCTGCCAGCCGCCGAACTGCTTCCAGCCCGCCTCCTTCGAAGTCGTCTCCCACACGTTGCCGCCCGCGCCGAACAGCCCCCACCGGTTCTCCCCGCTGAATTCCACCGGCGCCGTCGCCGCGAAGCCGTCCTCGTAGCCGGAAATGAATTGCAGGTCCGGAAACGCCTCCCCCAGGGTCCCGTCCCCGTAGTTCCCCCGGTTCGGCGGCCACAGCTCTCCCCACGGATAGGTCTGCACCTGTCCCCCCCGCGTATAGGCGATCGCCTCCAGGCGCGAAGGCAGGCGATAGCGCCAGCCCTCCATCAGCTTGCCCGCCGCGCGCTCCCGTTCGGTCAGCCAGGAGGCAAAGGCCTCCGTATCGTCGAAATTCACGCGCACCACCGGCTGGCGATCCTCCTTCAGGCTGATGCCGCGGAATTCCCCGCTGTCGTGCGCCGGATCCATCAACCGGTACTCGTCGTTGGCGACCTCGTAGCGGCCGATCCACATCTGCATCGGCGGCACCCAGACGAATTCCATCCGTCCCGTCTGCGTCACCCACGGCTGGCCCTCGGTGGGCAGCGGCGTGGTCGCCACCAGCTTTTCCGGCGCGATCCGGACGGGTTTCTTCGGCGCCGGCGGCCGGGCCGCCGTCGCCTCCTTTTCCGCCGCGGGTTCTTCCGGAGGCCGCGGCGGCTCCCGGAGCCACGCCAGCACCGTGCGCCCGCCCAGGGCCAGGGCCGTCCCGATCGCCGCCAGCGTCCCCAGCAGGATCGCCACCTTGCGGATTCGCCTCCATTCCGCCGCGCTGCGACCCCGCCGGCCGCCGACCCGCTCCCCGCCCAGCGCCCGCACGAAATCCGTGCACGTCACAAAGCGGTTCCGCGGCTTCTTCGACATCGCCCGCCTCAACGCGGCGCGCGCCGGCGACGGCAGTTCCGGAGGCGGTTCCGCGCCGGAAGCCGGCGGCGCGCCCGCCAGCACTTCCCACGCCAGCACCGCCAGTGCATACTGGTCGGTCGCCGAGTCCGAATCCTCCTCCTTGTTCCGCAGTTCCGGCGCCAGATAGGCCCCCGTGGTGCTGGCGCGCACCGCTTCGCCATGGACAATCGTCATGTGGCGGGGCATCCCCAGGCCGAAATCCGTCACCCGCACCACCCCGTCGGACCCCAGGTAGAGGTTCGACGGCTTCAGGTTGCTATGGATGATTCGCCGCGCATGCGCGAAATCCAGCGCCTCGGCGGCCTGCGCCAGGATGGGCAGGACCTCCTCGAGCATGCGTTTTCCCCCTTCGCCTTCCCGCCCCCATGTGCCGATGTCCACCCCCGGCGCGAAATCTCCCACCACGTAGATCTGGTCGCCCACGTACACCAGCTGCCGGACCGCGGCGAGATGGGGATGCGCCTGGTTCGAAATCTGCCGGATCGCCGCATGGATCACCGCCATCGCCGCCTTCGACCGCCGGATGTCCGGAGACAGCAACCGGAGCGAAACCTCCTGGCCGGTCTCCCGGTCCAGGCAGCAGCAGATCTCCCCCAGTTCGCTCGACCCCAGCACCGCCGTGATCTCGTAGCGCCCCAGCAGAACCATCCCCACCCGGAGTTCTGGCGACCGGGAAACCCCCTCCGCCCGGATTCTCTCCTCCGGATGGATCTTGGTCGTCTGGGTGGTCATAATCAGGGGAAGGTTGCCAGTTTTCTTTTTGCAGGACAACCAAATCCACCCGCGCCAAATGCAATTTTAATGTGCATTTTCCGGTTCCACCCACGCGTCGGGCCACTGGTCGTTTCCCGTGTGGAACGACACGCGCGCGGCCTCGGCAGGCGGAGTGCCGATGCGCCACAGGAAGATCTCATAATCCGCCGTGTCGTGCTCGTGACCTTCCCGCGCCGCGCCGAACACCAGCAGGACCCCATCGTTCGACACCCGCGGAAAATACTCGTGGCTCCACTCCCCGGGCATGTCCAGCAACGTCTCCAGATGCCGTCCGTCGCGGTCCACCCGGCAGATCCGGTTCTTCATCCGTCCCCCGTCCTCCACCAGAACCATCCATTCCCCGCCCGGCACGAATGCCAGCTGGCACCCCCCCGCCACCCGCGTCTCCTTCCCGTCGGGAACCGCGAAGATCGACGTGCTGCGCCGCCGCCCCCGCACTGTCACGGCAATCCGCCCGCCGACGGGATCCCTCGAAGGCCCTGTCCACACCAGCCCCTCGCGGGCACCCAGCAGAACCGTTTTCGCACCGGTCGCCAGTTCCACCTGCACCACCTCGCGCCCGCCGCGATGGAACACCACCGATTTCCCGTCCCCCGTCCAGCACGGCTCCGCACCCCGCTCCGCCACGCGCCGCTCCTTCCCCGTCTCCAGGTCCAGTACCCATACGTCCCACTCGTCCATATTGCGGAAGGAGACCCATTCCTGCCGCGAACGCGCGAACGCCACCCGCGTTCCATCCGGCGAAATCTTCGGCGTGCTGTCCGCATGCGGGTTCTCCGTCAGCCGCGTCATCCGCCCAGAGGGCCAGTCCATCCGCACCAGATCGTGCTGTCCGTGCATCGTCGAGCTCCAGACGATGAATCCCCGCCGCCCGCCCCATGCGGCGTCCAGCGCCGCCCGGTCCGCCGCGCTCATGTCCTGGGCCATTCCCGAACCCGGCGCCTCCTTCGCCCCCGCCTTTTTCTGCGCCCGCCACCACCATCCGCCAGCTCCCAGCGCCAGAAAAAATATCAGGCAGACCCCCGCCAGCGTGGCCGCCCTCGCGCGGCCGGTGCGGCGGTACGCTTCCGCCGCCCTCGGCCGCCGTCCCCACAACAGCCCCAGCAGCCCGAGGCCGCCCAGCGTGTAATCCACCATCTGGCTCGCCACATGCGTGCCCAGCAGGACGATCGCCGCGTCGCCCCCCGCCACGCCGGCCAGCTTCATCGCCCCCGCCCCCCCGGCCTCGTACGCTCCGAAGCTCAAAAACGTCGGCACCGGCAGCGCCGCCCCCCCCTCGCCGCCGATGAGGCCCACCAGCGTCTGCCACACCGGCAAATCCGCCAGCGCCGGCCGCAGCATCCGCGCCACCCCGTAAAACGCCACCGCCAGCCCCAGGTATTTCACCACGCGGATGCCGATCGACAGTCCCGCCGCCTTCCAAAGCACTCCCGCGCCCCTCACCTGCCCGAATGATTCCGCCAACCGCTCCATGAATCCCTCCGCCCATCGCGACAACCTCCACTGCCTCGCGCGCGCCGGCAGGATCCGCAACGCGCGCGCCGCCCAGCGCGGACCCCGGAACAGCGCGAGCCCGCCCGCCGCCACCGCCGCCAGCACGACGATCGCGCCCCACAGCAGCGCCATCCGTCCGCCCGCTTCGGCCACCGGCGCCGCCAGCGCCAGCCCCAGCACCGCCGCCAACGCCAGGAAATCGAACAAGATGCTGATCGTCATCGACGATACGCAATCCGCGTTCTTCACCTTCTCGCCGCGGTTCAGCAATGCCCAGTACATCAGCTCCCCCGCCCGCATCGGCAGCAGGTCCACGAACATGTTCCGCGCCAGCGTCACGCCGAACATCCGCCCGCGCCCCGGCAGCGGATCCGTCCCCGCACCCGCCAGCAGCAGGCGGTAGCGCACCGCCCGCAGCCATCCCTGCGCCAGCTGCGCCGCCGTGTACGCCGCCCACACTCCGGCTCCCATCGCTCCCAGGGCCTGCACCACCTCCTGCGCCGATGCGCCCGCTTCGCGGAAAACCAGCCACAGGATCCCGGCCGAAACCGCCACCGACACGCCGAATCGAATCATCCCTTTCACAGCTCCAGTCTGACCGCATCCCGCGGGAAAAGAAACTCTTTTCCCCGCCTCCCCGCTTCCCTACACTGCTGGCCCATGAAGGCACTCTTCCGTTCCCTCCTCCGCCTCGTCCGCGGTGCGCTCCTGCTGGCCGGACTGGCCGCCGCCCTCTTCGCCGCCGTTCAATTCACGGATCTCCCGTGGCGTGCCTACAAGAGCCTCTCCCAAATCCCGGATCCCTCCGCCAAGCCCCCCACCCACATCCTCCTCATGGGCGGCAGCGGCATCCCGGGCGAATCCGGCCTCATGCGCACCTTCTACGCCGCCCAGGCCGCCCGCCAACATCCCAAGGCCGACGTGCTCATCGCCTTGCCCCTGGGCGCCGCGCAATCCGAATCCTCCCGTGCCTATCTCGACGAGCTCCGACTCCGCGGCGTCGCGGGCTCCCGCCTCCGCATCCTCGACAACGGCCGCAACACCCGCGAACAGGCCCTCCGCCTAGTCGAATACCTCTCCGACAAGAAGTCCCCCTCCCTTTGCGTCCTCGTCATCACCGATCCCGAGCACATCCGCCGGACCGCCGCCTGCATCCGCAAGGCCGCCGGCGGCCGCCAGCTCGACCTCCCCCTCGCCGTCTTCCCCGCCCACCCCCTTTCCATCGACGACCCGCTCCCGTGGCGCGCCGACGAGCTCGACACTCCCGGCCCCGCCCCCCGCCTCCGCTCCGCCATCCCCGACATCGGCTCCTCCCTGCGCCTCCGCTACAACCTCTGGGCCAACCTTGGCTATTCAAACGATTCCCTCCGCGAAGCCGCCGCCCTCGTTTACTATCGACTCCGGGGATGGCTCTAGTCTATCTTGCGATGCTTGGTTCCCGAACGTTCATCCAACAACAAACACAAGGATATACATGCGCAAGCTCCTCTGGATGGTCCTGCTGGCTCTCGTGCTCCCCCTGGCCCTCGCGGGCTGTAACGGCTCCGACGACGGTGATGACGGCGATTCCGCCGGCGGCGGCAATTCCAGGTTCGTCGGCACCTGGGCCCTCACGCAGGGCGCCGGCGTTTCGTGGTACCTCATCTTCAACAGCGATGGTTCGTGGCTCATCTCCGACACCGCCGATGGATCCGCCCGCCGCGTCTATGGCACCTACACCGTCGACGGCAACACCGCCGCCGGCCCCATGGTCAATCCCGGCACCGGCGAAGGCGAGATCGTTGCCAGCCTTGATGGCGATGTCCTCTCCCTCGACTTTATCGAGTACTGGCACACCCCCTACAAGCATGTGCCCTATACCGGAACCAAAATCTGATTCCCCGGCAGGGCACACGAAGAAGGCCGCCTTTCCAGGCGGCCTTCTTCTTTTCCGGCGGGGAACCCTCCGCCCCGCCCGCTCTTATTTTGCCTGCGCCCCCTGCGCATGCTCCCCGCGGCACATGGGCCCCTCTCCGTAGAACATCAAGTCCAGCCGCCGGACCGTCCCCTTGTCTCCGGCCACCCGCCGGCAAAGGTCGGAAAGGTCGCCCACCTCGATGTCGTGGATCCGCCCGCACTTCTCGCACAGGAAATGCGCATGGGTCTCCACGTTCGCGTCATAGCGCGCCTGCCCCTTCCATGTCGCCACCCGCCATACCAGCCCCGCCGACTCCAGCGCGTTCATCGTCCGATAGACCGTGAACAGGGAGATGTGCGGAATCCGCGGCTTCACCGCCCGGTACAGCCGCTCGACATTCGGATGGTCATGGCGCCCCGCCAGCTCCTTGTAGATCGCCAGCCGCTGACGCGTCAGCCGCATCCCCGCCGCATGGCAGGCCGCCCGCAACTTGCCCGGCTTCATCGGACGACGGCCGCCCGAACCGGAACCCCCTGGAGTTTCTGTGTTCTGCATGCTTGCCCTTCCATACCATGCGAGGATTTCCGGGACAAGAAATTCTTGAAAAAATCTTTTCCGCCAGGCAGTCGGATTCCCTTCTTGGAAAACGATATGCAAAAAGGCCGCAAGGTCGAATCCCTTGCGGCCCCCGGAAACGGTAAAACGCTTCCTACAGCGTGAAGCCCAGCCCCGCGATCAGGCTGACATCGTTGTGCTCCGCATCCGCCGCCGGCGTGCTGTCGTATTTGTCCTGCACCACCACCCGCAGGCTCAGGTGGTCGTTGATCGCCGCCTCGACGCCGATTTCCCCGGTCAGGAGGTAATTGTCGAAATCCTCCGCCTCCGGCACGTACTCCAGCGACTGCACCAGCTTGGCCGTCTTCGTCGCCTGGCAGCTGTAGCGCTCGGCAAAGCGGAGCGCCAGGTAGTCGTCCGTCGCGCCGTCCACCTTCTCCCACACGTAGGAGGGGCCGGCTTCGAGCGAGAGCGAACGCTTGTCGTTCTTCACCAGGTACGCGCCCAGGCCGGGCCCCAGCGTCGCGCGGTAGTCGATCAGGGCGATGTCATCGTACAGCACCGAGCCGTCCAGCGACGCGAACGTCCGCGGGCTCAAGGTCTTCTTCACGTTGGCATAGGCCTTCGCGTTCTCGACCATCGTCTCCTCCACGTCGTCCACCGTGCTCTCGCCGTAATTGCCTTCGACGCCGGCAATCACGGAGCCGAGACCCTCCTTCTCCCCTTCCGTCACGAGGCCGGCGTTCGCCGCCATCGTCTCGCTGTTGCCGTCCGTCATCGTCAGGCCCGCGTTCAGCGCCGTCGTGAAACCATCCTTCTTCACGGCTTCATCCGCCGCCTTCTTCTCCGCCGCCGGGGCCGAAACCGCCAGCGCCAGCACCGCAAGAACCATCAGGATCTTCTTCATGTTACCCATCCTCTTTGCTTCGGAAATCTATTTCGCCGCCGCTTCCTGTTTCCGGCGCAGCCCGTTGATCACCTTCACCATCATGAACACCGCGAGGGCCACGATCAGGAAATCCACCACGTTCTGCACGAACATCCCGTAGTTCAGCTTCACCGCCGCCACTTCCCCTTCCGCCGCCTTCAACGTGATCGCCAGGTCCTTGAAATCCACCTTCCCCAGCAACATGCCCAGCGGCGGCATGATCACGTCGTTCACCAGCGAGGTCACGATCTTCCCGAACGCGCCGCCGATGATGATGCCCACCGCCATGTCCACCATGTTGCCCTTCACCGCGAATTCCTGGAATTCCTTCACTATGCTCATGGATCTTCTCCGGGTTGGTTGTTTCTCAAATCGCCGAAGGAGAACGATAGTTTCCTCCGCCGCTTTGTCAAACCTTTGCTGCCGGCGGCGCAACGCCCGGGGCTCCAGGTCCGTGCTCTTCCATCCCACGTCTGGCCCGCCTCACTTCCCCCCACTTTTCGCTTTCTTCCCGCCACCGGCCATCCTACTCTTTGCCCCACAGGAGAACCTCGACCATGTCCAGCACCTTCGGAACCCTCTTCCGCGTGACGACCTTTGGCGAATCGCACGGCCTCGCCATCGGCTGCATCGTCGATGGCTGCCCCGCTCGCATTCCCCTGTCCACCTCCGACATCCAGCCGCAGCTCGACCGCCGCCGCCCCGGCGCCTCCGCCCTCACCACCCCCCGCAAGGAATCCGACACCGTCTCCATCCTCTCCGGCGTCGATCGCGGCCTCACCCTCGGCACCCCCATCGGCCTCTCCATCCCCAACGCCGATACCAAGCCCGGCGACTACGCTGAGATGGAAACCATCCCCCGCCCTTCCCATGCCGACTTCACCTATGCCGAAAAATACGGCCTCCGCGCCCGCTCCGGCGGCGGACGCGCCTCCGCCCGCGAAACCGCCGCCCGCGTCGCCGCCGGCGCCGTCGCCGAAAAAATGCTCGCCGCCTTCCATCCCGTCCAGATCGTCGCATGGGTCGAAGCCGTCGGATCGATCGCCGCCCGCCGCCCCGACCTCGAAACCCTCACCCGCGCCGAGGTGGATGCCACCCTTGTCCGCTGCCCCGATCCCGAAGCCGCCCCCCGCATGACCGATGCCATCGAGGCCGCGCGCGACGCCGGCGACTCCGTCGGCGGCGTCATCGCCTGCGCCTGCCGCGGCGTGCCCGCCGGATGGGGCGAACCCGTCTTCGACAAGCTCACCGCCGAATTGGCCCATGCCATGCTGTCGATTCCCGCCACGCGCGGCTTCGAGGTCGGCGAAGGCTTCGGCGCCACTCTCCTGCGCGGCTCGCAGCACAACGACCCCTTCGCCGCCCGGCCCGGCGGCGGCATCCGCCCCGCCTCCAACCATTGCGGCGGCATCCAGGGCGGCATCTCCAATGGCGAAACCATTTTCTTCCGCGTCGCCTTCAAGCCCATCTCCACCATCTCCCTCCCGCAGAAAACCGCCGCCTTCGACGGCACCTCCGTCGTCTTCGAGGCCAAGGGCCGCCACGATCCCAGCGTCCTCCCCCGCGCCGTCCCCGTCGTCGAATCCATGGCCGCCCTCGTCCTCGCCGACGCCTTCCTCCAGCAGCAGGTCCAGCGCATCCCCCGCCCCTAGCCCCGTGAACCGGAGATCCATGATGAAAATATCCATCGGCCTTTTCTTCCTGCTGCTTCCGCTGGCCGCCTTCGCCGGTCCGCCGCGCTCCATCGTCCTCTCCATCCAGGAAAACGGCCACGCCCAGGTCTCGGAAACCCACGACATCGGCCCCGCCGGCGCCGACGGCCTCGTCCGCATCAGCCCCCTGCCCGCCACCCTCCTGCCCGCCTCCGTCAACGCCATCCCCGTCGAACGCGGCGAGAGCATCGACATCATCGCCCAGCGCTTCGCCTACGATCTCTCCAGCGACGACGCCCTCTTCCGCGCCTACCGCGGCAACGCCCTCGTCTGCCGCAAGGGCGAGTCCACCCTCGCCGGCCGCCTGGCCTCCCTCCCCGATTTCTCCCGCCCCGCCCCCTCCCTCACCCTCGAGGCCGAAGGACAGCCCGTCCGCGTCATCCCCGACATCCTCTCGCTCGATTCCATCGAGTTCCCCGCCCGGCCGGATCTCGCCCGCCAGCCCACGCTGGTCTGGCAACTCGCCGCCGGACAGGCCGCCCCCCCCGCCGTCCAGCTCAACTACGCCATTTCCGGCCTCTCCTGGTCCGCCTCCCACGAGGCCGTCCTCGCCGACGATGCCCGCTCCATCGCCCTCTCTACCCGCATCCGCCTGCAGAACCAGGCCGGCCGCGATTTCGCCAACGCCCGCATCCGCCTCGCCCTCTCCGATAAAGGCCAGTTCGCCCCCCTCGTCCCCGCCCCGGGCGATCCGCGCGCCGCCAAATCCCCCGTCCTTCGCTATTCCGCCGACGGAAAGACCTGGGTCCCCGAGCGCACCGCCGCCTCCGCCGCCATCGTCGCCACCTACGATCTGCCCAAGGCCCTCTCCCTCCCCGCCGGCGCCGACCTCTTCGCCTCGCTCTCCTCCTCCCCCTCGATCCCCGTCGAAACCCGCTATGTCTACGACGGCGTCCGCTTCGACCGCTACCAGCGCAACCGCCGCTCCGACTGGAACCTCGGCACCGAGGCTTCCTCCATCGTCGCCACCCGCCTCACCTTCAAAAATGATCTCCCCACCCCCCTGCCCCCCGGCGAATTCCGCCTCCTGCGCGGACAGGCCGACCGGGCCCTCGACTGGATCGGCACCGATTGGCTCCCCGCCCTCAAGCCCGGCGAATCCGCCACCCTCGATCTCGGCCCCGCCACCGGACTCTCCGGCCGCCGCATCCGCACCGCCTACTCCGACGTCATCCCCTTCAAGGTCTCCGAGGAATCCTTCGAAATCTCCCTCGAAAACCAGACCGGCGCCGACCAGACCGTCACCGTCGTCGAACATCTTTACCGCGGCGAAAACCACGAAATCATCGCCGCCAGCGCCGAGCACGTCGCCGGCGCCGACCCCCATGCCATCCAATTCTCCATCCCCGTGAAGGCCGGCACCACCCAGTCCTTCACCTATACCGTCCGCTACACCTGGTGAGTCCCGCCACCCCATCCGCACCGGTCCCGCGCATCCTCGTCTGCGGCCTCAACTGGCTCGGCGACGCCATCATGTCCATGCCCGCCCTCCAGGCCCTCCGCGACCACCATGCCCGCGCCGACATCACCCTCCTGACCAAGCCCGGCCTCGCCCCCCTCTGGGCCATGAGCCCCCTCCCCGACCGCGTCCTCTCCCTGCCGCCCCCCGGCGCCAGCCTCAAGCCCGTCGTCCAGTCCCTCCATGAACTGGTGTTCGACATCGCCTACATCCTTCCCCATTCCTTCCGTTCCACCCTCCCCCCCTTCCTCGCCCGCATCTCCCGGCGCATCGGCATGCCCGGCCACTTCCCGCGCGATCTTCTTCTCACCGAAATCCGCCGGCCCGTCGCCGGCCCCGGCCGCAGCCACCAGGTCTTCGAATACCTCGATCTGTTCTTCCCCGGCGAAAACCGCCGGACCTTCGCCCCGCCCCGCCTCGCCGTTCCGGAACCGGTGCGGGAAACCATGCGCGCCAAGTTGTCGGCGCTGCCCCGCCCGTGGATCTCCGTCCTCCCCGGCGCCGCCCGCGGCACCTCCAAGCAATGGCCTGCCGAACGCTATGCCGAAACCGCCGCCGCCCTCGTGGCCCGGACCGGCGGCTCCATCATCACCCTCGGCACGAAATCCGAGCAAGCCCCCTGCCAGCAGGTCGCCGCCGCCGCCGCGCCCAACGGCCTCAACCTCGCCGGCGCCACCACCCTGGAGGAGCTTTCCGCCGTCCTCTCCCTCTCCGCCGCCACCCTCTGCAACGACAGCGGCGGCATGCATCTCGCCGCCGCCCTCGGCACCCCCCTCGTCGCCTTCTACGGCATCACCAACCCCGACCAGACCGGCCCCCTCGGCGGCAGCATCCGCATCCTCCAGCATTCCGAACGGCGCACCCGCGACGTCCCCCGCCAATCCCGCCAGGCCCAGGGCGCCCTCCGCGCCATCGAACCCGCCGAAGCCATCCAGGCCGTCCTCGACCTCCTCCCCGGGTCCCGGCAAAGGCAGGAATGACGCTCCCCCCGCCGCCAGGCAGCCCCGCATGATCGACTACTCCCCACTCCTGCCGCGCATCCTTTCGAACTACGCGCTCGACATCGTCCACCACGAGCATCTGCGCACCTCCGAGAACACGGTGGTCAAGCTCCTGGCGGAAAACGGCCAGACCTACGCCCTGCGCATCCGCAAGACCGCCGGCCCCGGCCACCGGCAGATCGTGTCGGAGCTCGTCGTCCTGCGCGATTTCCGCGAACACTCGCATGCCGACCTCCCCGCGCCGGTCGCCACCCGCGAGGGCCAGCTCTTCTGCTCCCTCTCCATCGACGGCGACGACTACATGTGCGTCGTCTTCAGCTGGGTGGCCGGCGTCCATGTCGGCGCCCGCGACATCGCCCTCCCCCACATGGTTTCGATGGCGCGGGCCGTATCCCGGCTGCACCGCTTTTCCGCCGCCTACCAGCCGCCGGAGGGATTCGTCCGGCCCGTCTACGACCTGGAATGGTTCTTTGGCGAAACATCGTGGAGCGCAAACCCCGCCTTTGTGGAGCGCCTTCCCCCGCCCGCCGCCGGCTATCTGCGCGCCGCCAACGACGCCGTCCTCGACCGCCTGAGGCGCTACCCCAGGACCCCCGCCTCCTTCGGCCTCATCCACTACGACCTGCATGTGGGGAATTTCCTGTTCCACGGAACCGGCGCGAACATGATCGATTTCGACGAGTGCGGCTTCGGCTACTATCTCTTCGACCTCGCCCACATCCTCTTCGAATTCATCGACCACCCCCGCTACGGCGAATTCCGGGAAGCCGCCCTCGGCCAATATGCCGAAGGCCGGCCCGGCGGCCGCGTTCCGGCGGACGACCTCGGCCTCTTCCTCGCGCTTCAAGGCATCGCCTATGCCAACTGGCTGCACCGCCTCTTCCGGCGCGACGGCCGCGAAGACGCTTTGGAATACTGGGTCCCGACCCTCGTGCGCCGGATCCAGGCCGTCTGGGAATAGCCCCGGCGCCCCGTCCGCCCTACGGCAGGACGTGCCAGAGGATGGCGAAGTAGTGGCAGGCGCCGCCCGCCAAAACCATCAGGTGCCACACGGCGTGGTGGTAGGGCACGCGCTTGAAGAGATACACCCCCGCCCCCAGCGTGTAGCACAGCCCGCCCGCCACCAGCCACCGGATCCCCTCCGCCGACATCCCTTCCAGCAGCGGCCGGAGCGCGAACACGATGATCCACCCCATCAGCACGTAGAGCGCCGTGCTCGCCCCCCGGAACCGCCCCGTGAAAAAGCCCTGGAACACCAGCCCCGCCGCCGCGATGCCCCACACGATGCCGAACAGCGTCCAGCCCAGCGCCCCCCTCAGCGTGATCAGCAGGAACGGCGTGTAGCTCCCCGCGATCATCAGGAAGATCATCTCGTGGTCCAGCACCCGGAACACGCGCTTGACGCGCGGGTTCGTGAAACTGTGGTAGAGGGTGGAGGTTGTGAACA
The DNA here is from genome assembly GCA_937860055.1 of uncultured Verrucomicrobiota bacterium. Taxonomy (GTDB): domain Bacteria; phylum Verrucomicrobiota; class Kiritimatiellia; order CAIQIC01; family Lenti-01; genus Lenti-01. The sequence continues at coordinate 61,316 of CALMBO010000016.1, forward strand.
TCAGCACCATCGCCGCGCCGTAGATCGCGCAGGGAACCACCTGCCACGCGCCCTCCCCCCGCACCGCCGCCGCCACCATCAGCACCGCCAGCCCCGCAATCGCCAGCAGCGCCCCGGCGCCGTGGCTGACCGCGTGCGCGATCTCCTCGCCGGGCGTGTATCTGGAGGGCTGGTAGGACATGGGAGAGGTTCAGACCCCCATGGCCTTGCGCCAGGAGTGGATCAGGCGGGTCTTCCGTCTGGACAGACGGACCTGATCCACCCGCCACGCAAGGGGGCGGGGGTCTTGAGGATCACCGCTTGTACTTCTTGCGCTTGGAGTAGCCCGTGTGCAGGAGGTGGTGCGACTTCTTGCCCAGCGGCGCGCCGAGGAAGTCGGCGTAGAGCTTCTGGACCATCGGGTTCTCGTGCGAACAGCGGAACGCGCTCTTCTCGTCGTCGCGGTAGATGCCCGCCGCGCGCTGCTTCCGGATCTCGTCGGTCGCGCCGTAGGGCTGCCCGCCCCCGCCCACGCAGCCGCCGCGGCACGCCATCACCTCGATGAAGTGGTACGGCGTCTCCTGGCCCTTCGCCCGCGCGTCGCGCACCTTCTCGAGCACCTTCTCCACATTGCCCATGCAGTGCGCCACCGCCACGCGGACCTCCTTGCCGGCCACCTGCAGCACCGCCTCCTTCACGCCGTCGAGGCCGCGGATGTCCTTCAGCTCCATCGTCGCCAGGCGCTCCTTCGTCAGCGCCCAGTGCGCCGTCCGCAGCGCCGCCTCCATCACGCCGCCGGTCACGCCGAAGATCGTGCCCGCGCCCGTGTAGTCGCCCAGCACGGAGTCCACCCTCTCGTCGTCCGGCAGGTTCCGGAAGTCGATGCCCGCGCTCTTGATCATGCGGCACAGCTCGCGGGTCGTCAGCGAGTAGTCGATGTCCTGCTGGCCCGAGCTCCGCATCTCCTCGCTGCGCTGGATCTCGAACTTCTTGGCCGTGCAGGGCATGATGGAGACCACGAAGACATCCTTCGGATCGAGCCCCTTCTGCTGCGCGTAGTAGGTCTTCGCCAGCGCGCCCACCATCGCCTGCGGCGACTTGGCCGTCGAGAAGTTCGGGATGAAGTCCGGCGCGAACTTCTCCATGTAGTCCGTCCACGACGGGCAGCAGCTCGTGATCAGCGGCAGGTCGCCCTTGCCGTGCACGAAGCGCTCGATGAACTCGGTGCCTTCCTCCATGATGGTGAGGTCCGCGCCGAAATTGGTGTCGAACACGGCGTCGAAGCCGAGCCGCCGCAGCGACGCGTAGATCTTGCCCGTCAGCAGCGTGCCCGGCTCGTAGCCGAAGTCCTCCCCCACCGCCACCCGAACCGCCGGCGCGATCTGCACCACGCAGTGCTTCGCCGGATCGGCCAGCGCCGCGTAGACCTCCCGGGCGTGGCTGTGCTCGTAGATCGCGCCCACCGGGCAGTGCGCCGAGCACTGCCCGCACTTGATGCAGGGCGATTCGCTCAGCGTCACGTCCGCCGCCGGCGCGATGCGGGACTTTTCGCCGCGGCCCAGGAACTCCAGCGCCCACACCCCCTGCATCTGCTGGCACACCGCCGCGCACCGGCCGCACAAAATGCACTTCTCCGGATTGAGGATGATCGACCCCGTGCTGTCGTCCTCCGGCAGGTCGCGCAGCCGCTTGCCGAACGGCGCCTCGCGGATCCCGAACTCGGCGGCCAGCCGCTGCAGCTCGCAGTTGTTGTTGCGGGGGCACTGCAGGCAGTCGTCCGGATGCGTCGAAAGGATCAGCTCGATCACGGTGCGCCGGATCGCGTACAGCTCCGGATCGTGCGTCGTGACCTCCAGGCCTTCCGCCGCCGGCGCCGCGCAGGCGCGCACCAGCTTCGACATGCCCTTCACCTTCACCACGCAGATGCCGCACGCCGCCCACGCCGGCAGGTCCGGGTGGTAGCACAGGCTCGGAATCTTCACCTGCACCTTCTTCGCCGCGTTCAGGAGGTTCGTCCCCTCCGGCACTTCCACCGGAAGGCCGTTGATGGTCAGCTTGATCGTTTTCATCGTCGTCCCCTTCTCACCGGCGGCTCACGGCGCCGAACTTGCACGCCTTCAGGCACTCGCCGCACTTGATGCAGTTCTCCTGGATGATCCGGTGCGGCTTCTGCCGCTCGCCCGCGATCGTGCTCGCCGGGCACCGCCGCGCGCACAGCGTGCAGCCGATGCACTTGGCCTCGTCGATCATGTACGTCACCAGCTTCTTGCACTTGCCCGCCGGGCACCGCTTTTCGTCGATGTGCGCCGCGTATTCCGCCTCGAAATACTTCATGGTCGACAGCACCGGGTTCGGCGCCGTCTGCCCCAGGCCGCACAGCGCCGCCTTCTGCATCGCGTGGCCCACCTCGCGGATCTTGTCGAGGTCGCCGGCCGCCCCCCGGCCGTCGGCGATCTTCTCCAGCAGGTTCAGCAGCGTCCGCGTGCCGATCCGGCACGGCGCGCACTTGCCGCAGCTCTCGTCCACGCAGAATTCCTGGTAGAACCGCGCCACGTCCACCATGCAGTCGTCCTCGTCCATCACGATCATGCCGCCGGAACCCATGATCGAGCCCAGCGCCTGCAGGTGCTCGTAGTCGATCGGCGTGTCCAGGTAGTCCGCCGTGATCACCCCGCCCGACGGCCCGCCCGTCTGCACCGCCTTGAACTTCTTGCCGCCCCGGATGCCGCCGCCGATGTCGTGGATGATCTCCCGCAGCGTGATGCCCATCGGCACCTCGATCAGGCCGGAGTTGTGGATCTTGCCCGTCAGCGCGAACACCTTCGTGCCCGTGCTCTTCGGCGTGCCGATCTTCGAGAACCAGTCCCCCCCCCGCAGGATGATGACCGGAATGTTCGCGTAGGTCTCCACGTTGTTGATCACCGTCGGCTTCTGCCACAGGCCCGACACCGCCGGGAACGGCGGCCGCGGAATCGGCATCCCCCGCTTGCCCATCGTCGAGGCCAGCAGCGCCGTCTCCTCGCCGCACACGAACGCGCCCGCGCCCAGCCGCAGCTCCACGTCGAAGTCGAACCCCGTGCCGAGGATGTCCTTGCCCAGCAGCCCGTATTCGCGCGCCTGCCGGATCGCCGTCTCCAGGTGCGCGATCGCCAGCGGATACTCCGCGCGGATGTAGACCACGCCATGGCCCGCGCCGATCGTCCGCCCCGCGATCGCCATCGCCTCCAGGATCGAATGCGGATCGCCTTCGATCGTCGACCGGTCCATGTACGCCCCCGGGTCGCCTTCGTCCGCGTTGCACACGACGTATTTCTCGGCGCTCGCGGCCTCCTTCGAAAACTTCCACTTCAGCCACGTCGGGAATCCCGCCCCCCCGCGCCCCCGCAGCCCCGACTTGCGCAGCTCCTCCACCACCTGGTCCGGCGTCATCTCCGTCAGCACCTTGGCCAAGGCCGCATAGCCGTCGCGGGCGATGTACTCGTCGATCCTCTCCGGATCGATCACGCCGCAGTTGCGCAGCACGATCCGGAACTGCTTCTGGTAGAAGGAAAGGTCCTCCAGCTTCGTGTTCCGCTGGCTCTGGCTCTTGTCGTAGAGCAGCCGCTTCACCGGCCGGCCCTTGAGGACGTGCTCCGCCACGATCTCCTTCGCGTCCGCCGCCTTCACGCTCACGTAGAACGTCTCGTCGGGCAGGACCTTCACGATCGGGCCCTTCTCGCAGAAGCCGAAGCAGCCCGTGCGCACCACCTGCGCCTCGGCCTGCGCGCCCTGCTCGGTGATCTCCTTCTTGAGCGCGTCGTAGAGCTCGGCCCCGTGGCTCGCCACGCAGCCCGTCCCGCCGCACGTCAGCAAATAGGTCTTGATCGCCATCGAAGTTCCTCCGCTATTTCCGGACGATGTCCGCCGCCGGCTTGTCGAACACGTGGTCGTTCACCAGCAGCTTCCGGACGATGTGCTGGTTCACGATCTTGCGCGCCGTCTCGGCATCCACGTTGCCGTAGACCACCGCCGGCATCCCGGGCACCGCCACCTCCACCGTCGGCTCGCTGTGGCAAAGCCCCATGCAGCCGGTCTGGCGGATCGCCACGTTCGGCAGCCCCGCCTTCCCCAGCTCCTCCACGAACACGTCGAAGGCCGCCTTCGCCCCCGCCGCGATCCCGCACGTGCCCATCCCCACGATGATCTGCACATCCTTGTTCGCCGCGTCGCGCGGGTTGAACTCCGCCGCCTTCGCCTCGCGCAGCTTCCTCAAATCAGCCAATGTCAGCTTTGCCATCTCGCACCTCGTGTTGGATCTCCGCCTCGTTGGAGGAGAAAAATTCCTTCGCCAGCGCCAGCGCCCCGGCGCCCTCCAGGCCGCCCAGCGCCTCCGCCAGCTCCGTCCGCCGCACCTCGTACGCGCGGCCGTCTTCCTCGCGGCGCACCGCCAGCTCGCGCTCGCCCGGCCAGGCCATCAGCGCCGCCAGCGTCCCGGCCATGTCGCCCAGCGGCGGCGCATCCACGTTCGACAGGTCGAACGTGAACCGCACCGCCGTCCCGCGGCCGGGCGCCGACTCGACCGCCATCCCGCCGCCGCACTGCTCCGCCGCCTGCTTCAGGAACGGCAGGCCCAGCCCGACCTTCCGGCGCGGATGCTTCGTCCCGTCCGTCCCGAACGGATCCAGCGCCTTCTTCAGCGCCGCCCCGTCCATCCCGCGCCCGTTGTCGCGCACCTCCGCCTCCAGCCGCGGACCGCGGCGGACCACCTCCAGCCGCACGTCGGTCGCGCCGGCCTCGAAGGCGTTCTGGACGATGTCCAGCAGGGTGTCGCAGGTCGTCGGCTGCATGGCGCGTCCCCGGCGGAGCTAGATCTTCGCCTTGTATTCCGCCACGATGCCCGCGATGTCTTCCTTCTTCAGGTTGCCATGCATCGTGCCGTTCACCGACAGCACCGGCGCCAGCCCGCAGCAGCCCAGGCACCGCACCGCCTCCATCGAGAAATTCCCGTCCGGCGTCACCGTGTTGAGCCCCACCCCCAGGATGCCCTCCAGCTCCTGGATCAGGTCCCCGCCCCCCTTCAGGTAGCACGCCGTCCCCAGGCACACCGAAATCTGGAACTTCCCCGGCTTCTTCAGCTTGAAGAAATGGTAGAAGGTCAGCACCCCGTATACCTGCGCCAGCGGAATCTTCAGCAGGTCCGCCACCTGGAACGCCACGGAACGCGGCACGTAGCCGAAATGCTCCTGCACCCGGTGCAGCACCATGATCAGGTTGCCCGGACGCTTCTTCCAATGCTGGATGAACTTCTCCAGCTCCGGCGTCAATTGTTCCTTGGCTTCTGTGTGGGGCGTTGTGTTCACCGACAATTCCTCCAAAAATCCGCGATACGATAGAGAAACGCTTCTCCAAAAACAAGAAAATTCTGATACGATAACCTGTTGACTTGCGCTAATCGTCATATATATTCCACATATTGTCACAATATAAATCGGTTTTGGAGAATTAATGTGAAGAAACAGGATGTCATCGCGCAGAAGGAAATGATTCAGCGTCTTGTCCGATACAAAAACATTTTGCTGAAATTCAAGTCCATGGGCCTCTCCCGCGTCTTCTCCGACAACCTCGGCGACGCCGCCGGCGTCTCTTCCTCCCTCGTCCGCAAGGATTTCTCCCTCGCCAACCTCGCCGTCGGCAACAAGCGCGGCGGCTACCCCATCGATGTCCTTCTCCAGCGCCTCGACGCCATCCTCGGCACCAACATCCTCCAGCGCATCATCATCGTCGGCTGCGGCAAGATCGGCACCGCCCTCATGAACTACAAAGGCTTCGCCAACGAGAATGTCCAGGTCGTCGCCGGCTTCGACAACAGCCCCTCCCGCATCAATCCCGCCGCCACCCCCGTGCCCATCCTCCCCGTCAGCCAGCTCGCCGCCTTCGCCAAGGAGCAGGAGATCCGCGTCGCCGTCCTCGCCGTCCCCGAAAACGCCGCCGCCGGCATCCTCGACCAGCTCGCCGCCGCCGGCATCCAGGGCGTCCTCAATTTCTCCCCCGTCCAGCTCAAGGCCGCCTCCTCCCTCTTCGTCCAGAACATCAACATTGCCTTCGAAATCGAGAACCTGTTCTATTATGTCCGCTTCAACCAGCGCAAGGACCTGCCGTCCGCCCGCTAACCCCGCCGCACCTCCCTCGGAACCATGAAACTCAAAGACCTCCTCGACACCGCCCAGGCCCGCATCCTCTGGTGCGATACCGCCCGCGAAAACGCGGACGTGCGCCACGTGGTCGCCGCCGACCTCATGAGCGACGTGCTCATGATGGACCTCGACCACCCCCTCCTCCTCACCTCCCTCGTCACCGACCAGGCCCTGCGCACCGCCCATGTCGTCGGCGCCGCCGCCGTCCTCGTCGCCAACGGCAAGACGCCGCCCCCCGAGATGGCCGACCTCGCCCGCGAGCTGGGCCTCCCCCTCGCCCGCACCGCCCTCCCCAAGTTCGACGCCGCCGTCGCCCTCGGCCGGGCCCTGGAAAAATGATTCCCATGTCCACCCCCCTCCCCCATCCCCGCTTCCCCCTTTCGCCTTCCACTTTCTGCCTCCTGCCGGCTGCCTTCCGCCTTCCGCCTCCCTCCTTCCGCCTTCCGCCTTCCGCCTTCAGCCCTCACCCTTCCCACTTCCCCCTTCCCCCTTCAGCCTTCAGCCTTCAGCCTCCCCCCTTCCCCCTTCTTCTCCCATGAACCCCATCCCCATCAGCCCGGAACAGTCCCCCCTCCTCTTCCTCGAACTGCTCTACAAGCTGCGCGTCCGCGATGTCATGGCGGGCAACCTCGTCACCATCCGCCGCGACGCCACCATGCGCGACCTGCAGCGCCTCATGCAGGAACGCCGCGTCTCCGGCGTCCCCGTCGTCGAAGACAAGCGCCTCTTCGGCATCGTCAGCATCGAGGACCTCATCCAGGCCCTCGACACCCGCCGCATGAACGAGCCCGTCTCGCATTTCATGGCCTCCAACGTCGTCACCGTCGAGGACGACATGCCCCTCTCCATCGTCCTCTCCTACTTCAACAAGTACGAGTACCGCCGCTTCCCCGTCCTCAATTCCCGCAACGAGGCCGTCGGCATCATCACCGCCCGCTCCATCAACACCCGCCTGCTCGTCGAGCTCTTCCGGGAGCTGGCCCGCATCGAAAACCAGTACGTCATCCCCCTCCCCGAAAACGCGAGCTGCTGCTTCAAGACCTTCCGCGTCATGCGTTCGGACTTCGAAAACGCCGGCAAGGCCGCCACCGAAATCAAGAACACCCTCCAGAAGCGCGGCGTCGACCCCAAGATCATCCGCCGCGTCGCCATCGCCGCCTACGAGCTCGAGATGAACCTCGTCGTCCACTCCGACGGCGGCACCCTCACCTTCCGCGCCGACGAGGGCGAAATCCAGATCGTCGCCAAGGACCAGGGCCCCGGCATCGCCGACGTGGACCTCGCCATGCAGGAGGGCTGGACCACCGCCAACGAATGGGTCAAGTCCCTCGGCTTCGGCGCCGGCATGGGCCTGCCCAACGCCAGGCGCGTCTCGGACGAGTTCCACATCGCCTCGGAACCCGGCGCCGGCACCACCGTCACCGTCCGCGACGTCCTCCCGCCCCGGAATCCGGCGCCCTGACCGACGGCGGGTTTGACTCCCGCCCCCCGGACGGTATGCTTTCCCTCAGGTGGAAACCGTGTCGACCATCCGTCCATTCCTTCGCGCACCGGCCCTGGCCGCCCTCGCCCTCCTTTTCTCTGCGCCCCTCCCGCTTTTCGCCGGCGGCGGCCCGTTCAACACCCTCGTCGTCGTCAACACCAACTCCGCCGCTTCCGTCGAACTGGGCGGATACTACGCCGCCGCCCACGGCATCCCCGGCCACCACATCTGCTCCGTCGGCATCGACACCAATCTCGCCACCCTCTCCACCAACCAGTTCTACTCCCTCCTGCGCGACCCCGTCACCAACCACATCGCCACCAACGGCCTCTCCGGCCAGATCGACTTCCTCGTCCTCTGCCTGCAGTTCCCCACGCGCATCAACAACGCGCAGGGCCTCTCCGCCTCCCTCTTCTACGGCCCCCGCTACGCCGGAACCGATGGCTGCTATCCCCCCACCTCCTTCACCTCCAACGCCTACTTCCGCGCCGAACGCGCCTTCCGCTCCTCCGACGGATGGAATTCCACCAACGGCTTCGTCGCCTTCCATCTCATCGCCTCCAACCTCCCCACCGCCAAGCTCGTCGCCGACCGCGGCGCCGCCGCGCAGGCCGCCTTCCCCCCCTCCGCCATCTACCTCTATACCCTCGGCAGCAAATACCGCGGCGTCCGCGAAGAATTGTTCGCCAACACCCAGTTTTCCTTCTCCTCCCTCCCCGGCCGCCCCGCCTCGTGCGTGATCGCCCCCCTCTATGCCTATCTCACCGGCAAAACCAATGTCATGGGCTACCAGGACGGCTACGGCACCATCCCCCATCCCGATGTCCGCACCAACAACGCCTGGATGCCGGGCGCCTACGCCGACCACCTCACCTCCTATGGCGGACTGATCGCGAACCTCACGAACGTCACCTTCCAATCCACCGTCCTCGATTGGATGGGCATCGGCGCCACCGCCTCCTTCGGCACCGTCCAGGAACCCTGCGCCTACCTGGAAAAGTTCCCCGATCCGATCATGGGCTTCTACTACGCACGCGGCTTCTCCATCGGCGAATGCTACGCCATGGCCGTGGCCGCCCCCTACCAGGGCCTCTTCGCCGGCGATCCCCTCGCCGCCCCCTTCGCCGCTCCGCCGGTGGTCTCCACCCCCTCGAATGCCCCCTTCCAGATCGTCACCGGCACCGTCCCGGTCCACGTCTCCGCCTCCGCCCGCACCAACGGCGCCCCCGCCGCCTCCCTCGACCTCTACCTGGATGAACGCCTCCTCACCAATCTCGCCACCCTCGGCCCCTCCCCCGGCAACCTCCTCTCCGTCGTCGTCGACGGCCGCACCAATTCCGCCACCGTCGCCACCAACGATTCCCTCTTCGATGCCGTCTCCTCCCTCGCCGACTCCGTCAACGCCGACACCAGCCAGATCGTCTCCGCCCGCGCCCTCGGCGACCGCCTCCAGCTGGTCTACAAGAATTTCAACCACGGCGGCGACAACAAGCCCGTCTCCGCTTCCGTCTCGACCGGCGCCGCCTCCGTCCTCACCCTCGGCGTCGGCTTCGCCGCCACGAACCTCGTCCCCTCCGCCTATCCCGCCCGCAAGAAGCTCTGGATCTCCGAACACACCTACTACACCGGCGCCAACGCCGGCGACACCGTCACCTGCATCCTCACCCTCACCAACGGCACCGTCCTCACCAACACTCTCGTCGCCACCAACGGCGAAACCGTCACCAACCTCCTTCTCCGCCTCAACAGCGCCATCAACACCAACCCCGTCCTCATGGCCACCAACGGCGTCCGTTTCGACCTCTTCGCCAACGGCACCGCCAACATCGGCGAAGAAGGCACCCTCATCGCCCGCACCCCCGGCCCCGATGGCGCCGGCATCTGGGTCGATTTCTCCATCGACCCCGACAAGCCCACCTCCGGCCTGTCCACCAACGGCAACTTCTCCGGTTTCCTCCAGGACTATCCCGACGATTACCGCCCCCGCGCCTCCATCCTCTTCCATGTGCGGCCCTCCAACGGCGTGCTCGAGGCCGTCGCCTCCGTCGCCACCACCAACCTTTCCGACGGCCTCCACTCCCTCGATTTCGTCGCCCGCGACGGCTCCGCCGTCGCCGCCCAGTCCCGCCACACCCTCCCGTTCCTCGTCTGCAATTCCTCCCCCCAGCTCGCCCTCCTCGGCACCAACGGCCTCGCCGTCGCCGACCAGGAACCGCCTTCTCTCGCCAAGGGCACCGATTTCGGCCCCGGCGCCTGGCTCCAGCCCCGCACCAATGTCTTCTCCCTCCTCAACAACGGCACCGCCCCTCTCGCCATCGCCGGCTGGACCACCAACGGCCCCGGCGCCTCCTCCTTCCAGTTCTCCGGCATCCCCTCCGCCATCGAAGCCGGCGGCGTTTCCAATTTCTCCGTCGTCTTCGCCCCCGCCACCGCCGGCGTCTTCGAGGCCTCCCTCTCCTTCGCCAGCGACGCCCTCGTCCCGCAGACCAACCTCCTCTTCGCCGGCACCCACGGCCGCTACATCCTTTCCATCGCCTCCGCGCACGGCATCGCCGATCCCCTCCCCGGCACCTACACCAACTGGCACGGCGCCGTCCTCACCAATTCCATCTCCGTCCCCGCCCCCGGCGGCGGCACCCAGCTCGTTTGCTCCGGCTGGTCCATGGCCGGCCACGATCCCGCCAACGGCTTCACCACCAATTTCACGATGACCCTCACCAACGACGCCTCGCTCGCCTGGCTCTGGACCACCAACTTCTGGCTCGATACCGAAGCCTCCGCCAACGGCTCCGTCGACGTCGCCGACTCCTGGCAATCCGCCGGCTCCACCACCCAGATCACCGCCACCGCCGACGCCTACCACCACTTCACCAACTGGTCCGGCTCCCTCTCCTCCACCAACAATCCCCTCGACCTCCTCATGGATGCGCCCAAGGCCGTCCTGGCCCACTTCGCCGAAAACCTCGCCGCCAGCAACACCCCCGAATGGTGGCTCGCCCTCCATGGCTGGACCAACGGCTTCGACGCCGCCGCCACCAACGACGCCGAACCCGACGGCTTCTTCACCTGGCAGGAATACATCGCCGACACCGACCCCACCAACTCCGCCTCCTACCCCCGGATGGCCTACATCGAAACCTGGCAGACCAACGCGCCCATCCTCACCTGGCCCTTCTCCACCGGCCGCCTCTACCAGATCCACTATTGCGACGACCTCGTCATCGGCCTCTGGACCACCCAGCAGCTCTCCCTCGGCATCGGCGAATGGACCGATACCAACCCGCCGCCAACCACCAACCGCTACTACCGCGTCGCCCCCCTTCTACCCTGATCCCCGCGCCTCACCCCAGCGGCCACCGTTCGACCGGCACGTACCGCCCCTCCGTGCTCTCGTAGAGGATCAGCTCCCCCACCGTCTGGACCTGCGCCGGCCACTCGCACGCCGCCGCCACCCGCGCCTGGAACTCCACCGTGTCCCGCAGCCGCTCCATGCGCCCCAGCGTCAGGTGCGGCGCGAACGGCCGCGCCTCCGGCGTCCACCCCGCCTCCCGCAATCTCGCCTGCACGCATCCGTGCAGGCGGCCCAGCCCTTCCGACTCCACGCCCATCCACAGCACGCGCGGATGCCGCAGGTCCCTGAACATCCCCAGCCCCCCCAGGCTCATCGGAAACGGCCGGGCGTCCGCCGCCGCCTTCGCCAGCGCCGCCGCCAGCTCCGGAATCCGCTCCTTCTCCGTGAACCCGAAAAACTCCACCGTCAGATGCAGCTTCTCCAGCCGCGTCCACCGGATCCGCTCCCCCCGCAGCTGTCGCTGCAGCTCCGCCAGCGCGCGGCGCATCTCCTCCGTCGCCGCCACCGCCACCCCCGCAAACAGCCGCCTCGCGTTCATGCTCCGATCATCCCAGTTCCCGCCCCGCCTTTCAAATCCGAATCCGCCGCTCTTGACTTGCGCACGCCATTTTTGCTAACACAGGCGGCCTTATGGGACAGCAATTGAGAAAAAGAGTGAAGCGCAAGGCCCGCGATCGCCGCGTCAAGCGGCTCAAGGTTCGCGCCAAGCTCGCCAAGAAGGCCACGGCCTGATTTCCGGCCCGGGCTGCGTCCGCCCCGTCGGACAGCCGCATGGACCCGCCAACGCCATTCTGGCTCGGCGGGTTTTTGCGCGGTTGGAGGAGATTCGGTAGAATCGAGGCAGCGATATGATCGTCTTTCTGGATGGCATTCTGGAGGAGAAGGAACCCACCCGCGTCGTCGTCAACGTCAACGGCGTCGGCTACGAGGCCTCCATCCCCCTCAGCAGCTACGACCGCCTCCCCGAAACCGGAAAGCGCCTCCGCCTCCTCACCGTCCCCGTCGTCCGCGAAGACGCCCACCTCCTCTTCGGCTTCATGTCCGCCGAGGAACGCGACGCTTTCCTCCTCCTCACCTCCGTCAACGGCATCGGCCCCAAGCTCGGCCTCGCCGTCCTCTCCGGCCTCGCCGTCCGCGACATCAAGGCCGCCGTCGCCGCCGGCGACGTCAAGCGCCTCAGCGGCATCTCCGGCATCGGCAAGAAAACCGCCGAACGCATCGTCCTCGAAATGCGCGACAAGCTCGGCAAGGGAGAAATGATGGAATCCCTCTCCGGCGGCGCCCCCGGCCCCGCCGACGCCAAGCTCCGCGACGCCCTCCTCGCCCTGGTCTCCCTCGGCCACAAGCAGGCCGACGCCCAGCGCATGGTCAGGGACATCGCCCCCGGCATCACCCCCGACACCCCTCTGGAAGAAATTCTGCGCAAGGTCCTCTCCGGCCGCAAATAGGAGGTCTCCATGATGGAACTCGCCGTTCTCAGCGCCGCCTTCGTGATGGGCTCCGCCATCCCCGAACGCCATGCCTGCTCCAATTTCTCCCCGCCGCTCTCCTGGAGCAACGTGCCCTCCAACACCCAAAGCATCGCCATCCTGTGCGACGACCCCGACGCGCCCGCCGGCGACTGGGTGCACTGGGTCCTCTTCAACCTTGCGCCCGACACCCGCTCGCTCCCCGCCAACGTCGCCCGCGACGCCGCCCTCCCCGGCCAGGCCGTCCAGGGACTCAACGACTACAACCGCGCCGGCTACGACGGCCCCTGCCCGCCCCCCGGCCAGACCCATCGCTACTACTTCAAGGTCTTCGCCCTCGACACCCGCCTCGCCCTCGATGCCAAGGCCCGCAAGAAGGACCTGCTCAAGGCCATGAACGGCCACATCCTCGCCCAGGGCTCCCTCATGGGAACCTATGCGCGCAAATCCAGATGACCAACCCCTTCGATCCGCGCGCCAAGACCTGGGATGAAGAACCCCGCCGCCGCCAGCTCGCCGCGGATATCTTCCACGCATTGGAGAAACGGCTCCCCCTGCGCCTCGACACGACCGCCCTCGATTTCGGCTGCGGGACCGGCCTCCTGACCCTTGCCCTCGCCCCCCGCCTCCGCCGCGTCCTCGCCGTCGATTCCTCCCCCGGCATGCTCGATGTCCTCGGCCGGAAGATCCGGGACGCCGGCATCCGCAACGTCGATCTCCTCCAGTCCGACTTTTCCAAAGACCCTCTTCCCTCCGGCCCCTTCGACCTCGTCGCCTCCGCCATGACCCTCCACCACGTCGCCGGCACCGACGCCCTTCTCCGGAAATTCTTCTCCCTCCTCGCCCCCGGCGGATCTGTAGCCCTCGCCGACCTCGATGCCGAAGACGGCACCTTCCACGCCAGCCACGACGGCATCGCCCACTTCGGCTTCGACCGCGGCGCGTTCGCGAAACAGCTCTCCGCCGCCGGCTTCACCGGCATCCAGTTCGATACCGCCGCCCGCATCGAAAAACACGGCCGGCCCTACTCCGTTTTCCTCGCCACCGCCGCCAAACCCGCCTAACCCCCTCTACGCGGCGGGAAGGCGCCGCCCAAGATCCCCCCGCCTCTTCCCTCGCCTTCCCCCGCCCCCGCCGTCAAACCCTGCCCCCCTCCTCCGTCTCCCGTCTTCTCCGTCCCGGCACCCAGTCTCGGTTATTATAATATGCGGGACTGATTTTTTAATATTCCATCGATATTTCGATGTATTTTGAAATCAAAAGAAGTCCCGCATATTATAATATGCGGGACGGGCCCGGAGGAAAACCGGCGCCGGCAAAACAGGGCGCTTCCCTCACCGCAGCGTCGACCAGCTCGGCCCGTCCTTCTGCTTGTACCGCCCGATCACCCCGTCATCCCCCAGCCCCCGGTACCATGTGAACCCCGCCGCCGGCGCCTTGTTGCTCAGTGCCTTCGCCTTCTGCGGCCGCGGCCCCACGCTCCATGCCGCCCACGACATCGGGCAGTTCGCCGAATCATCCGCCTTCCCCGACGCCGACTGGCACGACGGAAAATCGCTGGGCACCCATACCGCGTAGCGCTCGCTTTGCATCGACCCGTTCATCCAGTACGGCTCCGGCGCCGCATACTTGTAGGTGCTCCCCCGATGGAACGGATCCTCCAGCAGCGCCGACGTCTTCGCCCGCTCGTTCTTCGGCAGGTAGCCCCCCTCCGCCAGCTCCAGCGGCAGCTGCAGCACCTGCTCCGCATCCGCCGCCATGCACGACACCGTCACCGGCGGGTAATGCCCGTGGTCCGTCCGGTACGCCTCCAGCGCCACCTCGATCGTCTGCAGGTCCGCCACCACCCGCGCCACCCGCCCGCGCTCCACCGCCGACAACACCGGCGGCGCCGCCAGCGCCGCCAGCAGGATCAGCACCCCCAGCGCCACCAGCAGCTCGATCAATGAAAAGCCCTTCTTCAATCGACCTTCCTCAGGCGGTACACGCGGCTCGTGGACGCCCCATCGTCCTCGATCACGATGACCTTCCGCGGCGTCGCATCCACCGCGCCCCAGTTCTGCAGGCCGTCGTCCGACGCCTCCAGCACGTAGCCCTCGTAGTCCGACGAAAAACTCACCGCCACGCCCCCCGCCGCGCCCGCCGCGACGCCCAGCACCGGCCCGATCTCTTGCACGAACAGCTCGTAGCCGTTCGTGTTGCCGCCCTCCTGGTTCAGGATGCCCGTCGCGGAGAAATACGTCGAGGTGGACGGCGGCGCGCCCAGGTCCGCCAAGGGCATCCGCAGCGGCAGCGTCCGCCCCGCGCCGTCCGTCGCCGTGCAGATCCGCCCGGCCCAGGCGGTCTGGCCCCAGCCGTTCGTGTCCGCCAGCCGGATGCCGTCCAGCCGCACCCGCATCCCCTGCCAGTGCTCGCCGCCCGCCGCCCGCGCCGCGTCGAAGATCGCGCTGTCGTCCGCGTTCTTCAGGTCGGACAGCTCCAGCGCCTCCGCCTGCGGCAGCCCCGCGTTCGCCTTCGCCAGCCGGATGTCGAAATCGTTGGCGGCCGCGATCCGGTGCGCTTCGTTGATGTTCCGCTTTCCGTTGTAGAACAGCGCCTTCCGCGCCGTCACCTCGACCAGGTCGCCCTTGCGGAAAGCCCGCCCATTCGTGTCGGCCATCACCCGGCGCATCTCGTTCGTCCATTCCGCGCCATAGTCGTTGCCGGCCGGGATCCACGGCCCCATCGCCTCGTAGTTCTGCGCCATCCACAGCGCCGTCCCGCCCCGGTCGCCCGCATCCGCCGCCTGGAGGAAGACCTGGTACTGCCCGCCGACCAGGTTCGACGCCGTCGCCCCCGGATCATACGCCGGATCCAGCATCTCCCCCGGATCGTTCAGCACCACGCCCCGGATCGTGAACGGAAACGTCTCCACCCACGCGCTCGTCCCCGTCGAGGTCACCGCCTGCAGCTCCGCATGCGTCACCACCGCCGTCTGCGCGGAGGCCGCCGCCACCCCGCCCGCAACCCAAATCCATGCCGCCAGCCAACTTTTCATGTTCAATCCTCGTGCCCCGTTGTCGTGATGGTCAGCCGGGCGTGCTTCACCCCCCGCACCGCCCCCAGCCGGTCCGCCAGCTCCCGCATCGGGTCCGCCGGCCCCCGCACCACCAGCACCTCCAGGCAGTCGTGGTGCGTCAGGTGCACGTGCATCACCGACACGATCAGCCTCTCCGAATCGTGCTGGATGTCCGTCAGCCTCGCCTGCAGGTTCCGCGCGTGGTGGTCGTAGACCAGCGTGACCGTCCCCGCGATCTCCTGCCGCCCCCGCCGCGACCGGTGCTCCACCACCTCCGCCCGCACCAGGTCCGCCACCAGCGCCGACCGGCTCGCCGCCCCCTTCTCCTCCACCAGCCGGTCCAGCTCCCCCGCCAGCCCGTTCGGCAGCGACAGGCTCAACCGCGCGATCCCGGCCTCGTCCTTGTTATTACGATTCTTCATATTCGTAATAATGCCGCAAAAAACGGTTTTCTCAAGAAAATTTTTGACGCCCCGGCTTCCGCGCCGCTACGCTGGCCCCATGAACGTCCTCTCCCTCGCCTTCCTGTTCGCGTTTTCCGCCGCCCCCGACCCCGTCGCGGAATTCTTCCTCGCCCAGGCCCCCGCCAATCCGGAAATGCGCATCGAGGACGCCTACAAATTCCTTTTCCACGCCACCCGCGGCGGCGAACACGCCATCCCCAGCGAAGCCGCCGCCCGCCGATGGCTCGAGGAGGAATGGGCCTCCCTCGCGCCACCGGACCCCGGCGAACCGCTCTGGGAACCGCTTTCCCCCGACGGCCGCATCGGCCGCCTCCACCTCCGCCCCTATCGCGCACAAGGCGGCGCAACCGGCCCCCTCCTCGCCGCCTTCCTCGACAGCGCCCGATCCTTCGACGCCTCCCCCGACCGCTTCCGCGCCGCCTGGAAATCCCTCGGCCGCACCCTCCGGAAACATCCCTGCGGATATCTGACCTATTCCGAGTGGAAGCGCCTCGACCGCGACAGGCGCGCCCAGGGCTACCCCGCCATCCACCACAGCCCCGCCTACGAGCAATCGCGCCGGCCCGCCTACCGCGTCCTCACCGGGGAACACGCCAAGCCCCTCCTCGACGCCCTGCCCCGGCCTTGATTCCACGGCTTTCCCGCCCGCCGCACGGTTTTGGATTTGCGATTTTTTCCGCCCGGTGTAGGTTCTTTCTTCATCGCCGGCCCGCGGGGCCGGCCGGAATCTGTTTGAACCCAAAGGAGAAGCATATGTTCCAGATCGAATCCATCCACGCCCGTGAAATCCTCGACTCCCGCGGCAACCCCACCCTCGAAGCCGATGTCCGCCTCGTCGGCGGCGCCCTCGGCCGCGCCGCCGTCCCCTCCGGCGCCTCCACCGGCGTCAACGAAGCCCTCGAACTCCGCGACGGCGACGCCAAGCGCTACCTCGGCAAGGGCACCCGCAAGGCCGTCAAGAACGTCAACACCCTCATCGCCAAAGCCCTCGTCGGCATGGATGCCCGCGACCAGAAGGCCATCGACGACGCCATGCTCAAGCTCGACGGCACCGAAACCAAGTCCAGGCTCGGCGCCAACGCCATGCTCGGCGTCTCCATGGCCGTCGCCCGCGCCGCCGCCAACGCCCTCGAAATCCCCCTCTACCGCCACATCGGCGGCCTCAACGCCCACGTCCTCCCCGTCCCCATGATGAACGTCATCAACGGCGGCGCCCATTCCGACGCCCCCATCGATGTCCAGGAATTCATGATCGTCCCCCGAGGCGCCAAGTCCTTCGCCGAAGGCCTCCGCATGGGCACCGAGGTCTTCCACGCCCTCAAGAAGATCCTCAAGGGCCGCAAGCTCTCCACCGCCGTCGGCGATGAAGGCGGCTTCGCCCCCGCCCTCGGCAGCAACACCGAGGCCCTCGAAGTCCTCGTCGAAGCCATCTCCGCCGCCGGCTACAAGCCCGGCAAGGATGTCTTCATCGCCCTCGATGTCGCCTCCAGCGAATTCTTCGACTCCAAGACGAAGAAATACACCCTCCACAAGAGCGACAAGTCCGTGAAGTCCGCCGCCGACATGGTCGCCATGTACGAAGCCTGGGGCAAGAAGTTCCCCATCGTCTCCATCGAGGACGGCTGCGCCGAAGGCGACTGGGACGGCTGGAAGCTCCTCACCGACAAGCTCGGCGCCAAGGGCGTCCAGCTCGTCGGCGACGATCTCTTCGTCACCAACGTCAAGTTCCTGCAGAAGGGCATTGACCTCGGCGTCGCGAATTCGATCCTCATCAAGGTCAACCAGATCGGCACCGTCTCCGAGACCCTCGCCGCCATCGATCTCGCCAAGCGCCATGGCTACACCAACGTCATCAGCCACCGCTCCGGCGAAACCGAGGACGCCTTCATCGCCGACCTCGCCGTCGCCGTCAACGCCGGCCAGATCAAGACCGGCTCCCTCTCCCGCACCGACCGCATCTGCAAGTACAACCAGCTCCTCCGCATCGAAGAGGAACTCGGCTCCGCCGCCGTCTACGGCTGAGCCGCTTCCCCCGAGACCCCCCCTCCCCTGCCGCCCGCGGCAGGGGATTTTTTTTGTCGATGCCCCGCGCCGGGCGGGTGTGGCTCACTCCTCCGCCTTGTTGTAGGCCCGGTCACCGACCGGGCGGTCTGCCCCCCGTTTGTATGCCCGCGAAAGCGCCTCCCCTTGCCCCCCCCCCCCCCCCCCGTTTCCCGGTTCGCCCCCCCCCCCCCCCCCCCCCCCCCCCCCCCCCCCCGCCCGCGCCCCCCCCCCCCCCCCCCCGGGGGGA
>CALMBO010000017.1 GCA_937860055.1 uncultured Verrucomicrobiota bacterium
CTCTCGTACTAGGAGCAGCTTCCCTCAAATCTCCAACGCCCACGGCAGATAGGGACCGAACTGTCTCACGACGTTCTGAACCCAGCTCGCGTACCACTTTAATCGGCGAACAGCCGAACCCTTGGGACCTTCTCCAGCCCCAGGATGTGATGAGCCGACATCGAGGTGCCAAACCGCCGCGTCGATATGGACTCTTGGCGGCGATCAGCCTGTTATCCCCGGAGTACCTTTTGTCCGTTGAGCGACGGCGCTACCACTAGCAACCGCCGGATCACTTAGTCCTGCTTTCGCACCTGCTCGACTTGTGAGTCTCGCAGTCAAGCCACCTTCTACCTATACGCTCTACGCACGATTGCCGACCGTGCTGAGGTGACCTTAGAACTCCTCCGTTATTCTTTTGGAGGAAACCGCCCCAGTCAAACTGACCCTCTGACACTGTCCCGGAACCGGTTTCACGGCCCGCGGTTAGAATTCCGGTTAATTAAAACTGGTATTTCACTGACGGCTCCACGGTCCCTGACGAGATCGCTTCAAAGCCTCCCAGCTATGCTACATATAATCAACCAAAACACAATATCAGATTACAGTAAAGGTTCACAGGGTCTTTCCGTCCTACTGCGGGTATCCGGCATTTTCACCGGAGTTACAACTTCACCGAGATCCTCGTTGAGACAGCGCCCAGATCGTTACACGATTCGTGCAGGTCGGAACTTACCCGACAAGGAATTTCGCTACCTTAGGACCGTTATAGTTACGGCCGACATTCACTGGGGCTTCGGTTTAGAGCTTCGCCTTGCGGCTAACCCCTCACCTTAACCTTACAGCATTGGTCACGTGTCACACCATATACATCCTCTTGCGAGTTGGCATAGTGCTGTGTTTTTGATAAACAGTCGCCTGGGCCCTTTCACTGCGCCTTCAAGTCGCTTTGTTGTTACACGGACGACTTGAAGGACCCCTTCTTCCGAAGTTACGGGGCTAGATTGCCGAGTTCCTTAACGAGGTTTCTCTCGCGCGCCTTGGTATATTCTACCTTCCCACCTGTGTCGGTTTACGATACGGTCGCCTATGGGCTCGCTAGAAGTTTTTCTTGTCGGCAGAGTATCAATCAATCCGCTTCGGCCGAAGCCTCCACGTCTCGTCACCTTTCAGGTTGCGCGGCCGGATTTTCCTGGCCACACCCCTACGGGCTTGAACCGTCACTTCCAATCGACGGCTGATCTAACTTTCCGAGTACTCCTTCGCGTCTTAATCGCCCATCGGCGGTGCAGGAATATTAAACCTGCTTCCCATCGCCTACGCCTGAATGGCCTGGACTTAGGGGCCGACTAACCCTGGGCGGACGAACCTTCCCCAGGAAATCTTGGGATTTCGGCGGCCGGAATTCTCATCCGGCTATTCGTTACTCATGTCCGCATAATCACTTGTATCCGCTCCACGTTCGGTCACCCTCGCGCTTCGATGCAAATACAACGCTCCTCTACCACTCCCAGAACCCGAAGGTCCTGGAAATCCGCAGCTTCGGCAACCGGTTTAGTCCCGATCATTTTCGGCGCACAATCGCTCGACTAGTCAGCTGTTACGCACTGTTTAAATGATGGCTGCCTCTAAGCCAACATCCTAGCTGTTTTAGCGATCGTACATCCTTAGTCACTGAACCGGTTTTAGGGGCCTTAGCTGGCGATCTAGGCTGTTTCCATTTTGACTATGAAGCTTATCCCCCACAGTCTATCTCCACACGTGACTGCCGCGGTATTCGGAGTTTGATTGGCGTCGGAAACCCGGTAAGGCCCCTATTCCATTCAGTGCTCTACCTCCGCGGCGAGCATTCGTGCAGGCTAACCCTAAAGTTATTTCGAGGAGAACCAGCTATCACCGAGTTTGATAAGTCTTTCGCTCCAATCCACAGGTCATCCTAGAGGTTTTCAGCCCTCATAAGTTCGGTCCTCCATCGCCTGTTACAGCGACTTCAACCTGCCCATGGATAGCTCACACGGCTTCGGGTCTATTGCCGGCAACTGAACGCACATTTCGCACTCGCTTTCGCTTCGGCTCCAGGTGGAGACCACCCTTAACCTTGCTGCCAACAATAACTCGCGGACTCATTATGCAAAAGGCAAACGGCCACCCGCCTTGCGGCAGGCTACCATAGCATGTAAGCACATGATTTCAGGTACTATTTCACTCCCCTAACAGGGGTTCTTTTCACCTTTCCCTCGCGGTACTAGTTCACTATCGGTCACCAGCAGTATTTAGCCTTGGTGCGTGGACGCACCGGATTCACACGGGGTTTCACGTGTCCCGTGCTACTTGGGATGTCCCTAGGGCTTCTTTGGATTTCGAGTACGGGCCTGTCACCCTCTATGGCGCCGTTTTCCACCGGCTTCCTCTATCCATCGAAGTCCCACATCGGGATCCCGCAACCCCAACGCACAAGTGCGTTGGTTTGGGCTGTTCCCCTTTCGCTCGCCACTACTGAGGGAATCACTGTTGTCTTCTTTTCCTCCCGGTACTGAGATGTTTCACTTCCCGGGGTTGGCGGCGAAGCCCTATTTTATTCGGACTTCGTCAACGAGGCATTACCCTCGCTGGGTTTTCCCATTCGGAGATCTCCGGATCAAAGCGTATTTGCCGCTCCCCGAAGCTTATCGCAGCTTATCACGTCCTTCGTCGCCTGCTGATGCCAAGGCATCCATCATGCGCCCTTTTGAGCTTGACCAAAATGGTTTACAAATTGGTCGATTTCATGAGTTATGTTTTCTGATTCTACATTTAGTTTATCACGGTGAAGAGTAATTCAATTACCCTTCTTATTGTAATAATTTTTCGATGTATCCTATGCAGTTTTCAAAGATCGAAACCGCCGAATCGGCGGAAATCGTTGGAATTTACAGGAAGGTTGGTGGGCGTGACTGGAGTCGAACCAGTGACCTCGTCCTTATCAGGGACGCGCTCTAACCAACTGAGCTACACGCCCGGTTGCGTTGGTGGAGGCAACGGGATTCGAACCCGTGACTTCCAGCTTGCAAAGCTGGCGCTCTACCAACTGAGCTATGCCCCCGTGGTTTTTCGTCCCAGGGACCACAAGGCCCAATTCGCGAGTGACGCCTACATTCCCGAACATTCATGTCTTCCTGCTTTCGAAGCAGAAGTGGTGCGGCAAGCACTCAACCTGTGTCTCGTCGTTCTTTTTGTGGCCCCGGTCAAGCCGGGGCTCATCGCGCCCTTGCGGGCGGATGATTGTCCGTATCCTCCGAAGAAGTGGCCGAAGCCAAGTCTTCGAGGGATTCTCCTTAGAAAGGAGGTGATCCAGCCGCTGGTTCCCCAACGGCTACCTTGTTACGACTTCATCCCAGTCACCAATCGTACCTTGGGCGTCTATCTCCCTTGCGGGTCGAATCAACGACTTCGGGTGCAATCGGCTCCCATGATGTGACGGGCGGTGTGTACAAGACCCGGGAACGTATTCACGGCGCCGTAGCTGATGCGCCGTTACTAGCGATTCCAGCTTCATGGAGTCGGGTTGCAGACTCCAATCCGAACTGAGACCGGTTTTGGGGATTAGCTCCGCCTCGCGGCCTTGCTTCCTTCTGTACCGGTCATTGTAGCACGTGTGCAGCCCTGGACATAAGGACCATACTGACTTGACGTCATCCCCACCTTCCTCCTGCTTATCACAGGCAGTCTGGCTAGAGTGCCTAACTGAATAAGGGCAACTAACCACAGGGGTTGCGCTCGTTGCGGGACTTAACCCAACACCTCACGGCACGAGCTGACGACAGCCATGCAGCACCTGTGCTGGCTCGGTATTGCTACCGTCGTCTCCCTTTCAGGATTCTACTACCAGCATGTCAAGTCCAGGTAAGGTTCTTCGCGTTGCATCGAATTAAGCCACATGCTCCACCGCTTGTGCGGGTCCCCGTCAATTCCTTTGAGTTTTAATCTTGCGACCGTACTCCCCAGGCGGTACACTTATCGCGTTAGCTGCGGCGCGCAAAGGGACAATTCCTCGCACACCAAGTGTACACCGTTTAAGGTTAGGACTACCAGGGTATCTAATCCTGTTTGCTCCCCTAACTTTAGAGCCTCAGCGTCAGTATCTGTCCAGAGAGCCGCCTTCGCCACCGGTGTTCCTCTTGATATCTACGCATTTCACCGCTACACCAAGAATTCCGCTCTCCTCTCCAGTACTCTAGTCTGGCAGTTTCGAATGCATTTCCACAGTTGAGTTGTGGGATTTCACATTCGACATACCAAACCGCCTACGCTCCCTTTACGCCCAGTAAATCCGAACAACGCTCGAGACCTCTGTATTACCGCGGCTGCTGGCACAGAGTTAGCCGTCTCTTCCTCCTGTGGTACTATCATTCCGAAGCACTATTCGTGCCCCGGCCATTTATCCCACATGACAGGAGTTTACAATCCGAAGACCTTCATCCTCCACGCGACGTCGCACCGTCAGGCTTTCGCCCATTGCGAATGATTCTCGACTGCAGCCTCCCGTAGGAGTCTGGGCAGTATCTCAGTCCCAGTGTGGCTGACCATCCTCTCAGACCAGCTAACTGTCATAGCCTTGGTGGGCCATTACCTCACCAACTAGCTGATAGTGCACGGACTCATCTTCAAGCGGCAGGCCTTGCGGTCCCCGCCTTTGGATTCTCCGGCATGCGCCGGATCACCACATTCGGGATTATCTCCCCTTTCGAGGAGCTATACCCAACTTGAAGGTAGATTATCCATGTTGTACTCACCCTTCCGCCACTGTCCTCCGATCCTTCTTGTCCGAAAACTTGAAGGATCAGATTCTCGTTCGACTTGCATGCCTAATCCACGCCGCCAGCGTTCGTTCTGAGCCAGGATCAAACTCTCCATAAATATATGGGTCAAACCTTCGGTTGCCCTCCGGTTCGAGTTTGCTGATCCTTATCGACAGGCCGGTTTAGGAACCGGCCCGATCTTAAGAATTAACTTATAGACTCAACACAAGCTGTTTGTACTTACCACACCACTTCTGATTCGAAGCGGTGTTACATGAATGTTTATTCCATTTTCAAAAGAGCAAAAACGCGCAAAGTTCCTCACTCCCTCTCCCTGTTCGTTCAAGGGACATTCGGAACCGCGCAGCGGCAGGCAAACCTGCTCGCTTAATTGATCCTGCGTGAATCTAACCGTGACTGGCTTATTTGTCAACCGGTCAAACTACATTTTTTAACAGAACCAAACTTTCACTTCATCTGCCGCTCTCGCGACACAATCCATTCAAGTGCAGACGAGAATACGCGCAGCCCCCATTTTCGTCAACCCCTTTTTTGAAAATTTTTTGAACACCCTGAAACCCCCGTTTTTATTGGCTGAAATCGGTGCCCGCCCCTCTCCCGGAAAATCTTTTTTCTCTTTTCTTGAAGTTGCGGAGCCGGAATTCCCTCCCCCGGGGCGACTCCATTCCGCGCCCTCTCCTTTTCCAATCGATTGCTTTTCCCCTTGTCTGGCTTGCGTTTTACGCATGTTTGCGTATGCTTGCACACAGTTCCGCGCGTGCATGCCGCAGGCGCCGATGAAAGGGAAAAACATGACGCCTCTCTTTGTTTTGCTCGGTATTCTGGCCGTTCTCATCCTGTGGTTCGTCTCGATCTACAACAGCCTTGTGCATCTGCGCAACTACGTGGACAACGCGTGGGCGCAGATCGATGTGCAGCTCAAGCGCCGCCACGATCTCATCCCCAACCTCATCGAAACCGTCAAGGGCTACATGGGCCACGAGCGCGGCACGCTCGAAGCCATCACCAAGGCCCGCACCGACGCCATGCGCGCGCAAGGCCCTGCCCAGGCGGGGCCTGCCGAAGCCGCCCTCTCCGGTGCGCTGCGCGGGCTGATGGTCAATGTCGAGCAATATCCGGACCTCAAGGCTTCGCAGAATTTCCTTGCGCTGCAAGAAGAACTGTCTTCCACTGAAAACAAGATATCCTTCGCCCGCCAAGCCTACAACGACAGCGTCACCCGCTATAATTCGCGCATCCAAACCATTCCGGCCAATCTAGTCGCAGGACCAACCGGCTTCTCCGCGCGCGACCTTTTCGAGCTGACCGATGCCGCTGAACGCGCCGTCCCCCAGGTGAAGTTTTAGCCTGTTATGCCGCAATCAGTTAAACTGATTTTCCTAATCCGCCAACCGTTGAACCCCGCACTTTCAACCTGCAACCTGTCCCCTGCAACCTGACCACTGGTTTATGAGCACCATGATGTGGGAAGCCATCTCGGCCAACAAGCGGCGTTCCGCCTTGCTGATCGGTTTCCTGGCCGTCTTGCTGGCCATCGTCGGCATGGCCATCGGATTCCTCATGGGAGGACGCCCCCAAACGGCCTATTTCGGCGCCTTCATCGGCATGGCCATCTGGGGCATCCTGCTTCTCGTCAACATGATGGGCGGCGAGTCCGTCCTGCTCTCGTCGGCGAACGCGCGCGAAATCACGCACGACGAAGCCCCGCAGCTCTACAACATCGTCGAGGAAATGCGCATCGCGTCATCGTTGCCGGCGATGCCGCGCGTCTTCATCATCGACACGCCCGTGCCCAACGCGTTCGCCGTGGGCCTCAATCCCGAACGCGCGTGCGTCGCCGTCACGACCGGACTGCTCGAACGCCTGGGCCGCGATGAACTCCAAGGCGTGGTCGCCCACGAGCTCGGGCACATTTCCAACCGCGACACGCTGTTCATGACGCTCGCGGGCGTGACGCTCGGCGCCATCGTTCTGCTGGCCGACGCCGGCATGCGCATGATGTTCTGGGGCGGCGGCCGGCGGCGTTCCTCCAACAAGAACGGCGGAGCGGCCATGGCGATCCTGATGCTGGTGGCGATCGTGCTCGCGGTCCTGGCCCCGCTGATCGCGCGCCTGCTCTACTTCGCCTGCTCGCGCGAGCGAGAATATCTCGCCGACGCCTCCGCCGCGCAATTCACCCGCTATCCCGCCGCGCTCGCCAACGCCCTGCGGAAAATCGCCACGCAGCAGGATCCCAAGCAAATCCCCGTCAACCGCGTCGTCGCGCCGATGTACGTGATCAATCCCCTCGCGGCCGCGGGCTCGTTCTCCATTTTCGGCACGCATCCGCCCACCGAGGAACGCATCCGGCGCCTCCTCGAAATGCAGGGTGCCGCCCCCCCGCCCGCCGCGACCTGAACCCCCTCCGCTTCCGATGCGGGAAAGCGCCGCCTGCGGTTTTTCCACGCAATGGAAAAACGGTGGCCGCGCCCGCCCTCGCCGGGGGGCAGCGGATTTCAGAACTCGAATTTCAGCGTGAAGAGCGGCACCTGCGCCAGGTCGGGGCGGAGCTTCTTCTCGCCGCGGATGTCCCCCGCCGCCGCGTCCAGCCGGCGCTGGTTGTGACGCTGGGCGGAATCGATGCCGCCATAGATGCTGCCGGAATACCAAGTGAATTCCGCAAAGGTCAGCACCGCAAACACGCCCCATTCGTCGTCCTCCGCCGTCTCCGCCATGCCCCAGATGAAGAGGCTGTTGAGGATGAGGGAACGGGCCGCATTGGCGTACTCGCCGGAGTAGACGTAGCCGAGGCCCGGCACGATCCCCAGCACGCCGCCGACCCACGGCTTCTTGTCGCGCCGGCCGGCATAGCGGTCGATCGCCGCGTGCGCGGGACCCAGATCGCCCGGCGCATCCTCCAGCGCCTGCCGGGCGCCGGCCACATCCTTCCCGCGCAGGCGGGCGGCGGCGGAACCGCGCGCGGCGAATTCGCGCATCTCGTCCGCATCGGCCTTGAGCCGGAGGCTGTCGAAATGGAACGTGGCGGCGGTCCAATCCTTTTCCTGCATCGCATTCTCCGCGCGCCGCCAGGCGACGGGAGCGGACAGCGAAAGCGGCGCCGCATCCTCGACGCGGTCGAGCATCTGGTTGGAAAGCTCCCACTGCTGCGCCTGCGCGTATTCATAGGCGGCCAGCCAGAACCAGCGGGCGGCGTTCTCCGCGTTTCCATCCGCCAGCGCCAGCCGCCGGAATTCAATGGCGGCGGCCTCGCGCTGCCTTTCGGCATCCAGATCCAGCGCGAGACGCGCCGGATCCGCCGCCCAAGCGCAACCGGCCGTCCAAACCGCGCACAATCCCAGAATCGTGGTCTTCACTTTCCCTTTCCCTTCATCCAAAAATCGTGGTCGGACACGGGGTCGGCATAGCGGATCCGGCCATCAGGCATCGTGACCGGCCGTTCGCGGGCGGACACCACCGAAGGCTCGCGGACAAAGCGGTCGGCCATGAGAGGCACGCCGAGCAGTCCGTGCGCCCGGCTGGCCTGCAGGAAGTATTCGGAGCAGCTCGGCAGCAGGTCGCAGCGCGACCCAATGGCCGGCCCGATCTGCGCGCGATAGAATGCCACGACCCATTGGCCGGGCAACGCGGCCATGGAAACGCCCTTCTTGGAGGGGGTGCATTCCCGCCAGACCTCCGGCGGCCAGGCATCGCGGCAGCTCTGCAGCGACTGCCAGACCACCGGTTTCTCCCGGTGCAGCTTCCGGTCGGCCTTCAGGCAGAAATAGAGCGAACAGCCCGCGCGCCAGAACAGCGGCGTGTCGCGGGTCTGCAGATAGGCGAATTCCAGCGCGGAGGGGGCGTTGGTTCCTCCATCGGCCCCGTCGGCGCGGCCCCACTCGTAGGCCGCCATGCAACGGATTTCCAGATCGGTGGATTCCGACCGCCAAAGCGCAAGCAGGCCGGACTTGGCCTCTTCACGGCCGGATCCCATCCGAAGCGCCGAAACGTCCGCCAGCAGGCGCGCGCGGTCCACCTCGGGACCGGAGGCTTCCGCCCGCGCACGCAGGCTCTCGGTGCGGGCGGCGGCCCATTGGCCCTCGCCAAACAGGTCCACGGCAAGATCGAGGGCGGAACCCGCCGCGGCGTCCAGCATCAGCGCGAAAAAAAAGATTCCGGGCGCAAGGCCCGGAATCTTTTGTGCGGCTGCCCGCAGGACGGACATCGGCTTAGTAGAAGTTCGCGCCGTACTGGGCGGCCATGTCCTTGGAGGTCAGACCATTCATGCCGTCCAATCCGTTCAGGATGGCAACGACGATGCCGGCGATCGGGATGATCAGCGCCCATTCCCGCCAGTGCAGGTCCTTGCCATCGTTGTAGGCGGCGCCGGAACGGATGCCGAAGCAGCAGCCGACGATGAAGCCCATGAAGCCGCCCTTGTCGCCTGCGGCGGTCGCCACGGGAGCAAAGGCCATCAGCACGAACAACACAACCAAAAGGCTCGCAATCAGTTTTTTCATCTGTGAATTCTCCTGTTCAGACCGGTTTAGTAATAGGAGGCGCCATACTTGGACGCCAGGTCGGAGGTCGTCGTGCCCTTGGAGCAGTCGATGCCGTTCCAGATCGAGAACACGATGCCCACGTACGGGATGATGGTGCACCATTCGCGGAAGTGGATTTCCTTGCCCTCATTGTAGGCCGAACCCGCGCGGACACCGAAGCAGCAGCCTGCGATGAAGCCCATGAATCCTCCCCGTCCCTTGCCCTTGGTGGCCGCCGCGTCCGCCGCCGGCGCCACCGCCATCAGCACGAACAGCCCGATCACCAAACTCGCAACCCATTTCTTCATGCGTGTTTTCTCCTGTCGTTGTTTCTTTACTTTAGTGGAAACAGTCTCATACCGGCTCATCCATGTCAATCGCCTTCAAGAGGTTACTGCCCGATTTTTTCGAAGGAATCCACGAATTCCACTTCCGGGAAGAAGGCCTCGGCCCGGAACAGAGAGGCGGGGATATCTCCATTGGCGACCAGATTGTCCACGCGCGTGGTTTCCGTGCGCTCCATGCCCTGCACCGTGACTTTCGACTGCTGGAGGCAGGCGATCCAGACGCCCTGCGCCACCTCTTGGAAAGCCGAGAAGTCCGTTTGGGTCAGCAAATCCGTCTTGGCGGCAGACCCATAGATCTCGAAACGGGCCAGGCGCCCCTTGTCGTCCAAGTTCAAGACGGCAAAGGACTTGCCGTTGTCATACCCGGCCCGGACGGGATATTCCGCCGTGGGTTCCAGCGGGACTTCGGAGGCCCCCTTCAGCACTTCGAGCAGGTTGGCCGCCGAACCGGGCACCATCCGCAGGTTGCGCAGCATCTCCTCGTTCAGTTCCGCTACAGGGCGGGAAAATCCCTGGGGGGCGCCTTCGGTGTAGCTGCGGAAAACGGTGCCGTCGGAAACAATGCGGCGTTTGACCGGGCTGAAGTTTTCGACATGCAGCCGGTCGGGACGCTGGTAGTACACGCGGCTGAGCATCCGCAGGGTCTGGCCATCGGGCAACGGCGTGTCGCGGCGGATTTCGCAGCTCAGGTTCTGGATGGAATCATACGGCTCCAGCACGCGTTCCAGCACCGTTTCACCCCGCGCGGCGCATGCCGCGAATCCCATCGCCACCATCCACATCGTCCATCGCCGCATTGGTTTTCTCCCGTGTCGGCAGGCAGATTCGCACATCCGCCCCCGCGCTTGCAAGCCGGCGCTTCCTGCGGCATGATGCGCGTCCAATGAATGTCCGTTGCCTCATCCCTTTCGCCCTGGGCCTGCTGCTCCTCGCCGGAGGCGCCGCGCCCTGCCTCGCCGGCGGCACCGAGCAGATGGAATACGACATCACGTGGGTGGGCATCTCCGTCGGCACCATGACCGTCCAGGGCGAAACGGACGAGGGCGGCCTCGTCCGCCGGTCCATCCGCATCTGGAACCGTCCGTTGATCGCGCTGGTCTATCCAGTGGACACCACCGTTGCGTGCGAAATCGAGCAAACGCCGGAAGGCCCGCGCCACACCATCCACAAGAAGGTCCTGGAAAACGACTTCCGGCAGGACGACACGCTCGTCCTGTGGCCCGACCAGGGCCGGGCGGTGTGGAGCAACGCGGTCGAAAAAACCGTCCGCCACTCCGCGGTGCCGAAAGGATCGCGCGATCTGGTGTCGTTCTTCTTCGATCTCCGCGACGTGCTCGCCAGCGGACCGCTGAAGGCCGACGGCGACTACCAGCTCGTCATGGACGGAGCCATCCATGACCTGCAAATCAAGATGGGCGAGCCCAAGGTCATCCGGACCTTCTATGGGCGGAAGGAAGCCATCCTGGTGGATGCCATCTCCAAATCCCCCACCCTGTTCTCGCGGAACCGGCCGCGATCCGTCTGGGTGGCCACCTCGAGGCCGGCCGTGTTCTTCGCCGATGTGGAGTCCCGCTTCGGCCCCGTGCGCGCAACGCTCGTGAAGTGGGAAATCGACGGGAAACCCGTCGAGTGGAAAGCACCCGAACCCAAAACCGATTAACGCAAACGGCGCAAAGGACGCAAGGGAAACGCAAGCGCCGGAAACATCGTTCCGATGGCAACCTTTTGCGTCGCTTGCGTCTTTTGCGTTTAAGGATTTTGTTCTTCCTCCACGAGCGGGAGGCTGGGATCGGCCTCGACGGCTGGCGGATTTCCGACGCCGGAGAGCGCGCGAAGCCCCGCGGCGGCGGCCACCATCGCGGCGTTGTCGGTGCAATAGGCCAGCGGCGTCAGGCGCAGCCGCGCATGGCGGCGGCGGGCCAGCGCCTCCAGCTTGCCGCGCAGCACGGCGTTCTTGGCCACCCCCCCCACGCAGGCCAGCGTGTGCGCGCCGGTCGCCTTCAGCGCCCGTTCCGCGCGCATCGCCAGCGAATCCATCACGGCTTCCTGATAGGAAGCCGCCAGATCGGCCATGTGCCGATCCCGGTCTTCCGGGTGGTTCCTGAGATGATAAAGCAATGCGGTCTTGAGGCCGCTGAAGCTGAAGCACATCTCGATATCCAATCCGTTGTCGGTCTTGCGGTTCTTGGCATGCTCCATGCCGCGCGGGAATTTCACGTAGGCAGGATCTCCCCCTTGCGCCGCCCGTTCGATGACCGGCCCTCCGGGATAGCCCAGCCCCAGCAGGTTCGCGCCCTTGTCGAGGCATTCGCCGGCGGCATCGTCGAGCGTTTGGCCCAGGAGGCGGTATTCGCCCACCCGCAACATGTCCACGATGCAGGAATGGCCGCCCGACACCATCAGCACCAGCACGGGACAAGCCTCCGCCGGCGGCGGCGCCTCCGGATCCAGGAACATCCCGGCGATATGCGCCTCGAGGTGGTTCACGCCCCACACAGGCTTGCCCGTCACCTGCCCCAGCGCCCGCGCCCCCGACAGCCCGACCAGCAGCGAGCTGACCAGCCCCGGACCGTGCGTCACCGCGATGGCGTCGACTTCCCTCCAGCCGATCTTCGCGCACGCCATGGCCTCCGACACCACCACGGGCAGGTTTCCGACGTGTTCTCGCGAAGCGATTTCCGGCACCACCCCGCCATAGGGGCGGTGGCTCGCGATCTGGCTGTTCACGGCGGACGACAGGACCTCGCGCCCGTCGCGGACAACGGCCGCGGCGGTTTCGTCGCAGGAGGATTCGATGCCGAGGACCAGCACGGTGCGCAGGCGCCTCAGCGCTTCTGGAAGACGAGGATGCCCCGGAGCATGTCGCAGGCGCGGTCGAGCTGGGGATCGGCGACGTTGTCCAGGTCGATCTCCTCTTCCGCCGGGACGCTGGCGCCGATGTCCGGAATGTCCTCTTCCTCCCCGCCGACGGTCCAACCTTCGTCCGCGGCCACGGCGGATTCGACGCCATTGGTCTCCTCCGCGCGGTTGCGGGAAAGCAGGATGTTGCGCCAATTCTCGACGGACATGGGCACGACCACGTCGGGCTCGATGCCCACGTCGTGGATGACCCGCTCGCTGGGCGTGTAGTACTTGGCCGTCGTCAGCCGGATCGCCGTGCCGCCCTCCTGCGGCAGGACGCTCTGGACGGAACCCTTGCCAAAGCTCTTCTCCCCGACCAGCACCGCGCGATGGTTGTCCTGCAGGGCGCCGGCCACGATCTCGGAGGCGCTGGCGCTATAGCCGTTGATCAGCACGACCATGGGAACGCCCGGGAAGGTCTCGCGGGCCCGGGCCCGATAGGAGCGCTCCATGCGGTTGTCGCGGCCGCGGGTGAACACGACCAGGTCGCCGCGGCGGAGGAACTTCTGCGCCACGTCGACGGCGGCGGTGAGTAATCCGCCGGGGTTGCTTCGCAGATCGAGCACCAGGGCCTTCACCTTCTGCTCTTCGAGCTTGTCGAGCTCCACCTGCAGGTCCGCGGCGGTCTCCTCGCCGAACTGGAGCATGCGGACGTAGCCGATGCCGCCGTCCAGCACCCGCGTGTCCTTGATGCTGGGGACATTGATGATGGCCCGCTCCAGCTCGAATTCCTTCATGAGCTGGGTCTTGGGGCGGAAGATCTTGATCTTCACCTTCGTTCCGGGGTCGCCGCGCAGCTTCTTGACGGC
The DNA here is from genome assembly GCA_937860055.1 of uncultured Verrucomicrobiota bacterium. GTDB lineage: Bacteria > Verrucomicrobiota > Kiritimatiellia > CAIQIC01 > Lenti-01 > Lenti-01. The sequence goes on from CALMBO010000017.1 coordinate 13,353, forward strand.
GTCTTCGAGGGCCAGCCCATCGGTGCTGTCGCCGTTGATCTCGACGATCTTGTCACCGGAGAGCAGGCCGGCGCGAAACGCGGGGGTGTCCTCCATCGGGGCGATCACGGTCAGGACATCGTCCTTGATGCCGATGGTGATGCCCAGGCCGCCGAACTTCCCGGCGGTGTCCTCCCTCATGGAGGTGAAGGCCTCCTCGTCCATGAACTGGCTGTGGGGGTCGAGCGACTGCAGCATCCCCTTCAATGCCCCGTAGATCAGGTCCCGGTAGGTGCTCTTGTCGGCGTCCACATAGTTGGCGCGGACCTGCTCGACCACCTTCGAGAAGAGCGTGTACATCTCGTAGGGCGAGTCCTGCCCGGCCTTCTCCTCGGCGGCGGCGGCCTCCTGGGAATAGAGGCGCGCGCCGACCGCCAGGTTGGCCGCGAGCACGGCCGCCAGCAGGATCCATTTGAAATTGCGTGCGAATGTTTTCATGTCCTGACCTTTTCGAAGCGCGGACCGGGGATCCGCCATGCGCTAGACATGGCCTTCCATGTCGGGCCGGAAGCGGAAGAAGACCGCCCCCAGCGGCGGAATGACGACGGGGATTGAATACTCCCTCCCCTGCCAATCGCGTTTTTCCGCCTTCACGAACCGGGGATTGCCGACTCCGCTGCCGCCATAGATGGTCCCGTCGGTGTTGAGCACCTCCTCGTAGGAGCCGGGACGCGGAACGCCCATGCGGTATTCCGCGCGCGGCACGGGCGTGAAATTGAAGCCGCACACCATCAGGTCGTCCGGATTCTTCCCCTTGCGGAGGGTGAAGAGCGTGCTGTTCTCCCAGTCGTTGAGATCGATCCACTCGAAGCCCTCCCACGAGAAATCGATCTCGTGCAGGCAGGGGAAGCCCTTGAGCATCTCGTTGAGGTCGCGCGCCAGGCGCTGCAGGCCCGCATGCGAATCATACTGCAGCAGGTGCCAGTCGAGGCTTTCGTTGTGCTGCCATTCCCGCCACTGGCCGATCTCCATGCCCATGAACGACAGCTTCTTGCCCGGGTGAGCGTACATGTAGGCGTAGAGCAGGCGCAGGTTCGCGAACTGCTGCCACATGTCGCCCGGCATCTTGGAAAGCATGGACCCCTTGCCGTGGACGACTTCGTCGTGCGAGAACGGCAGGATGAAGTTCTCGTTGAAGGCGTAGATCATCGAGAAGGTCATCTGGTGGTGGTGGTATTTGCGGAAGACGGGATCCTTGTGCATGTAGTCGAGCGTGTCGTGCATCCAGCCCATGTTCCACTTCAGGTCGAACCCGAGCCCGCCGAGATAGACCGGGCGCGACACCATCGGCCACGCCGTCGACTCCTCCGCGAACGTGAGGAAGCCGGGATATTCGACATGCACAAGCTCGTTGAACTTCTTGAGGAAGTCCACCGCGTCGAGGTTCTCGCGCCCGCCGTACTTGTTGGGGATCCACTCCCCCTCCTTGCGGGAATAGTCCAGGTAGAGCATGGAGGCCACCGCATCCACGCGCAGGCCGTCGATGTGGTACACGTCCGCCAGGAAGACCGCGTTGGACAGCAGGAACGACTTCACCTCGTTGCGGCCGTAGTTGAAGATGTAGGTGCCCCAGTCCTTGTGCTCGCCCAGGCGCGGATCGTCGTGCTCGTACAGGTGCGTGCCGTCGAAATACGCCAGCCCGTGCCCGTCCTTCGGGAAATGCGCCGGCACCCAGTCGATGATCACGCCGATCCCCTCCTGGTGGCACTGGTCCACGAAATACTTGAAGTCGTCCGGCGTCCCGAAGCGCGACGTCGGCGAGTAGTAGCCGATCGTCTGGTAGCCCCACGAACCGTCGAAGGGATGCTCGCTGACCGGCAGCGTCTCGATGTGCGTGTAGCCCATCTTCTTGACGTAGGGGATCAGCGTGTCCGCCAGCTCCCGGTAGGTCAGCATCCGGTTGTTCTCGTCGGGATTGCGCCGCCACGAGGCCAGATGCACCTCGTAGACGCTGATCGGGGCGTCCAGCCAATGCGTCTTCCGGCGGGCCTCCATCCATTCCGCGTCGCTCCACTCGTACCGGGCGATGTCCCAGACCATCGAGGCCGAGCGCGGACGCAGCTCCGACGCGAACGCGTAGGGATCTGCCTTCTGCGCGAGGAACGCGTTGTGGCCCTTCACCTCGAACTTGTAGAGGTCTCCCGCCTTCAGGTGCGGAATGAACAGCTCCCACAGGCCCGAGCTTCCGCGCTGCTGCATCGGGTGGATGCGCCCGTCCCAGTTGTTGAACCAGCCCACCACGCTCACGCGGATGGCGTTCGGCGCCCACACCGCGAAATGCACGCCGTCAACGCCGTCCACCACCATCGGGTGCGCGCCCATCTTGCTGTACGAGCGGAAGTTCGTCCCCTCCCCCAGCAGATACATGTCCAGATCCGTCAGCTGCAGCGGGAACCGGTACGGGTCTTCCAGGTCGGACACCGTCTTGTCGAACCACGTCAGCCTCAGCTGGTAGGCGAACGGCTTCTCGTGGGGGAAGAACAGCTCGTAGAGGCCGTCCTCGTGGATCCGCGGCATGTCGAACGCCTGCCCGTCGGACGCGCGAACCACCTCGACCTTCGTCGCCGACGGCCGGAACACGCGCACCACGACGCCCGGCTTCTTGGCCCCGGTCTCGTGCATGCCCAGCAGCGAAAACGGCGCGCCGTGCATTCCGTAGATGATGGCGTTGATTTCCGGTTCCGACAGGATGGGCTTCATTCGCAGACTCCTCGTGTTCCCCGGCGCATCCCGATGCGCCGAATTTCCGGCATAATCCCATGTCCGGCCCCTGCCGTAAAGGTGGAAGTGGCCGCCCCTTCCGGCGCGGAAAGGCGCCGCCTGAGCCTTGAACCCTGTTTTTCCACGCAATGGAAAAACTTTCGCCGGTTTTTCCATGCAATGGAAAAACTTTGACCCGTTTTTCCACACTGTGGAAAACGCGTTTTCCACGGCGTGGAAAACCGCGTCCGGCGCGTCCCCCGCCGCGGGGGGCCGTCGGTCCTAGGCCTTGGGGCGGTTCATGAGGCGGTAGCAGGCCACGATGCCGTGGCGCACGCACCAGTGGATCGCCGCCTGCGGCGAGAACTTGCCGGCATCGGCCGCCGCCGCGCGCCATTCCTCCTCGAACTGCCGCTCGTAGTGGGTGCCGCTGATGGAGCCCGGGTGCCACTGGAAGTCCGCCAGCGGCGCGCCGGGGATCCGCACCCCCCCGCCCTGCCGCCACAGGCGCAGCGTCAGGTCGTAGTCCCACGCCGCCTTGAAATCCGTCCGCATCCCCCCTCCTGCCGCCACGAGCGCCGACCGCCGGAACCACGAGGCGGGCTGGGAAACGTAGTTGATGCACTGGATCAGGAACCGGCTCGAAAACGGGAAGCACGCGTTCTTCACGAAGGTCGGGAACCCGCGGATCTCGTTCCCCGCCTCGTCCACGATGCGGCACTTGCCGAAGAAGAACGAGGCCTCCGGATGCGCCTTGGCGGCGGCGATGGCCGCCGCCAGCGCGCCGGGGCGGTAGGCATCGTCGGCGTTCAGCCAGCCGACCAGGTCGCCCGTCGCGAGGCGGAACCCCTTGTTCAGGGCGTCGGCGGGGCCGTTGTCCTTCCCGCTCACGAGGGCGGCGAGGCGGCCGCGGCGGGCCTCGGCGATCTTCAGCGAATCGTCCGTGCTGCCCCCGTCGAGGAAGAGGTATTCCAGCTCGTCGCCGGGCGCGAGCTCCTGCGACAGGACGCTGTCCATGCCGCGCGCCAGCCAGCGCGCGCCGTTGTAGTTCGGGGTGAGGATCGAGATCTTCATGGCGCCGGTTCCAGACCTGGCACGGGCAGCGGCGCCGTTTCCAGCGGCGTCTGCCGGATCATCTCGATGGCTTTCCACTTCCCGCGCTTGAAGCGCAGCCAGAAGCCGGCGGCGAGCAGGAAGACGAACACCGTCATCCAGAGCCACGCCACCATCAGGCCGGCATCCAGCCACAGGAGCAGCGCCAGCTCGCCGGGCATCCATACCAGCCAGGTCGCGAGCGCGGAATAGACCAGCACGAAACGGGTGTCGCCCGCCCCCTTCAAGGCGCCGCCCACGATAAGGTTGATGGCGTCGAGCAGGCCCCACAGGGCCATCATCACCAGCAGCCAGCGGCCCTTGCCGATCACTTCGCCCAGCGTCACCATGCCCGCCTTGTCGCCGGTGAAAAGCGCGAAATACGGCTCCGGGAACAGCAGGAAGGACAGCGCCACCACGCCCATGTAGACCCAGCCCATCTTCAGGGCGGTGCGGCCCGCCCGCTCCGCCGTCGCCGGCTGGCGCGCGCCCTGGTACTGCCCGACCAGGATCGTCGCGGCCATTCCCATGCCCATCAGGGGCATGAAGGCGACGTTGTTGATGCTGAAGGCGATGTTGCTGGCGGCCATGTCCGCCGCCGGCAGCCGCCCCAGCAGGACCACGAAGAAGGTGAACGCGCCCACGTCCTGCAGCGAATTCAGCGAGGCGGGAATGCCGTAGCGGAGCAGCGGGGCCATCATGCGCCACTCCATGCGCTGGCCGGACCAGGTGGCGTATTCCCTGCGGAACTCCTTCCGGAAATACAGCGCCAGCAGGATTGAGAGGCCCAGAGCCGAGGAGATCACCGTCGCCACCGCCGCGCCCGCGATGCCCCACGCCGGGAATCCCCAGTGGCCGAAGATCATCGCATAATCGAGCGCGATGTTGGCCATGTTCGAGGCCAGGCTCGCCAACATGGGTGTCCGCGTGTCGCCGCGGCCCGAGAAGAATCCCGACACCGCGTTCGTCATGGACCAGAATCCGCAGCCAAGCATCAGGAGGCCGAAGTAGATCTTCTCCGACGCCAGCACGTCCGCCGGATGGCCCGCCACGGACAGCAGCCAGAATCCGAACGGCAGCAGCGCGATCCCCAGTGGCCAGGTCAGCAGCCCCAGCCAGAGGCCCTGCGCCGTCGCCCGGCCGCATTCCGGTTTCCGTCCCGCGCCGTGGTACTGCGCCACGAACGTCCCCGAATAGCCCGCCAGCGCCTGGAAGAAGATGGTCAGCGTCAGCGCGAGGATGCCCGCAGGGAACGCGGCGCGCAGCGAAACCGATCCGTGGTGCGCCAGGAAGATGCGGTCGCAGAACTGCATCAGCGTGAACGAGGCCATCGTCACGATGATCGGCGCGGCCACCCGGCCCATTTCGCGGTAGCCGCCGGGGCTCGGCTTCGACGGCTTCAGGATGGAGGTTCTCGTGAGAATGGCGGCTCCCCCGCGGCAGGCGCCCTCAGCGGGCGTCCGGCTCCTTTTCACCGTGGCTGGAACGATAGCGCAGGACAAGCGGCACCCCCGCCAGGTCGAACGCCTCGCGCAGGCGCGCCGTCAGGAAGGCCTGGTGCGCCGGCGTGCTCAGCTTGGGATCGTTCACGAAGAGCGTCACCCGCGGCGGGTTCGACCCCGTCTGCGTCGCATAGTAGAACTTGAGCTGCTTGCCGCGGGAGAACGGCGGCTGCGATTTCGCGAAGGCGTCGCGGATCACGCGGTTCAGCACGCCCGTGGGCATCTTCGTCTCCAGCCGCGAGGCGACGGCGTCGATCACCTCGAAGCTGCGCCGGATCTGGTAGCCGCTCGCGGCCGACGCGAACAGCACCGGGATGTCGCCCAGGAAGAACAGCTCCTGGCGCATGCTCTCCTCGTAGTCCGACGCCTTCACGGCCGTTCCTTTCGCCAGGTCCCACTTGTTGACGAGGACGACGCACGCCTTGTGGTGCTCGCGGATCAGCGCCGCGATCTTCTTTTCCTGCGCGCCCGGCCCCGCCTCGGCATCCATCACCAGCACGACGATGTCGGCCTCGGCGATGCATTGCTCGGCGCGGAACAGGCTGAACTTCTCCACGGACTCGTGCACGCGGCCCTGCTTGCGCATGCCGGCGGTGTCCACCAGCGTGTAGTGCCGCTCCCCGCCGTCCGCCGCCTTCAGCGTGAACGGCACGTCGATCGTGTCGCGCGTCGTGCCCGGCACGTCGGAGACGATCACGCGGTTCTTTCCCGTCAGGCGGTTGATGTAGGACGACTTGCCCACGTTGGGCCGGCCGACCACGGCCACCTTCAGGCGCGCGGGCTCGGGTTCGCCCGACTCCGGCGGCAGGTGCGGCAGCACTGCCGCCATCAGCTCCTCGATGCCGCGGTTGTGCGAGGCCGACACCGGGAACACCGGGTATCCCAGCGGCGCGAAATCCCCGGTCTTTTCATCCTGCGCCGGAAGATCCGCCTTGTTGGCGGCCACGGCCACGGGGCGGCCCGACTTGCGCAGGAGGCGCGCCACGTCGATATCCATCGGCTGCAGGCCCGCCGTGAGATCCACGACCAGGATCACCGCCGCCGAATCCTCGATGGCGGTGCGGACCTGCTCCGCCGTCGCCTGCTGGATCTCGTCGCCGGACTTGGCGCGGTCCATCAGCGCGAGCCCGCCGGTATCCACCACGCGGAACCGCTGGCCCAGCCATTCCGCGCGCGCCATCAGGCGGTCGCGCGTCACGCCCTCCTCCGAATGGACGATCGCCAGCCGGCGGCGGACCAGGCGGTTGAAGAGCGCGGACTTGCCCACGTTGGGCCGCCCCACGATCGCCACCACCCGCTCCAATTTCGGATTCTCGTCCATGCTTGTCCTTGCGTCCCGCCGGATGCGCAACGGGCCGGGTCCTCTCCGGCCCGGCCCCTTGCGCGCTGTGCGGGCCCTCCTAGTACTGGAAGAAGCTCTTGCCGATGAACTCGCGGATCACGCTCGTCGGGGGCACGCGGTCCGTCGGGATCACCAGGAAGTTCGCCAAAAACTGCTGGATGCGCACCGCTTCCGCGTACTCCGGCATCGAGGGCTTGATCTCCGCCAGCAGGGGCTCCGCGAAGGGGCGCAGCACCGCCAGCTCGTAGTCCAGCGCCGAGTTGAAGGCCACATCGGCCTCCTTCTGGAACGGGAAGATCCAGGTCTTCTCGCCCCGGCGCACCTTGGGCCACATCTGCAGCGTCTTGAGCGCGCTGTGGCTGCGGAAGTTGTTGTCCCGCACCATGCGGCGGATCAGGCGGTTGTCCGTCGTCGAGATCCGGTTGTTGCTGTCGATGTTCAACTGCGTCAGCGCGCTGATGTAGATGCGGAACTTGTGCTCCACCGGGATCGACGAGGTCAGCCGCGGGTTCAGCCCGTGGATGCCTTCAAGCACCACGACGTCGTCGGGGCCGATGTGCATCATCTCGCCCTTCCATTCGCGCTGGCCCGTGTGGAAGTTGAAGTACGGCAGCTCCAGCCGCTCGCCCGCGTCCAGCTTCGCCAGCTGCTCGTGGACGAGGTTCAGGTCCAGCGCCTCGATGTGCTCGAAGTCCACCTCGCCCTTCTCGTCCCGGGGGGTCTTGTCGCGCCCCACGAAGTAGTTGTCCAGCGAGACCGGCTTGGCGTTCATGCCGCTCGCCTTCAGCTGGAGCGACAGGCGCTTGGAGAACGTCGTCTTGCCCGACGAGGACGGCCCGGCGATGAGGATCCACTTCACCTGGCCGCGCCGCTGCACGATCTGCTCGGCCAGCAGCGCGATCCGCTTCTCCTGGTACGCCTCGTTCACGTCGATGAAGTCGTCGATCTTCTTCTTGGCGATGCGCTCGTTGAGGTCGCCCACCGTCCGCACGCGCACGATCCGGCCCCAGTCCTTGTGCCCCTTGAACACGTCGTAGATGTAGTGCGCCGGCTCGAAGGGCGGGAACGTGTTGAGATCCATCCGGTCCGGCCCCATCACGACGAAACCCTGCTGGTAGGCGATCAGCTTGTAGTTGCCCAGCGCCGACGCGTTGCTCGCCAGCGGCTGGTTCGCCAGGTCCATGAAGCTGCCGCACCGGTACACGCTCACCTTCGAGCTGTTCTTGTAGCGCAGCAGGTTCAGCTTGTCCTTCGCCCCCGCCGCCTCGAAATGCGCGATCGCCTCGTCGTAGGTGATTTTGATGCGGTCGATCGCCGCCTTCTGGTCGAACAGCTTGCGCAGCGCCGCGTCCAGCTTCGCGAGCTGGTCCTTCGTCACGCCCGCCTCTTCGCCCAGCCGGAAGCTGCAATACAGCCCCTTCGACAGGGAATGCTCCACGGCGAAATCGCAGCCCGGGAACAGCTCGTGCGCCGCCTTCGCCAGCAGGAAGGCGATCGTGTGCCGGTACACCCGCTGCCCGTACGAATCCCGGTAGCCCAGGATGCGCACCGTGCTGTCCGTCTCGATCCGGTACTCCACCGAAACGAATTCGTTGTTCACCATCGCCCCCAGCGCCGGGAAATCGATCCCCTGCTTCACGGCCGGGTACTTCGCCAGAATCTGGCTCAGCGAAATCCCCGCCTCCACCTCTTGTTCGGCACCATGCTCGAACTTCACCTTAACCATCCGATTGGTCATGCTTTTCTCCTATTATTGAATTGTTCACTTTAGCCGTGCGGCCCGACCCGAGGCAAGCTATATTGGACCCCATGATTGAACCGTTCCAACCCGCCGCCCATGCCGATTTCCTCCGCGACGAATCGCGCCGGACCGGCACCGCCGACCGCATCGCCTTCCCCCGCACCGAGAGCGAAGTCCTCGAAGCCCTCGCCGAGGCCCGCGCAAACCGGATGCCCGTGACCACCCAGGGCGCGCGCACCGGCATCGCCGCCGGAGCCGTCCCCGAGGGCGGCCTCGTCCTCAACCTCTCCCGCATGGACCAGATCCATGCCCCCCGGGGAAACGCGGTCCGCGTCCAGCCCGGCGCCTCCCTCGATGCCGTCCGCGCCGCCCTCCCCCCCCACCTCTATTTCAGTCCCGATCCCACCGAAACCACCGCCTCCATCGGCGGCATGATCTCCTGCAATTCCTCCGGCGCGCTCTCCTATCTCTACGGCCCCACCCGCAACCACGTCCTCGGCCTCCGCGTCGCCACCGTCTCCGGCGAAATCCTCGACCTCCGCCGCGGACGCGACAAGGCCGATGGCCTGCGCTTCCGGCTCGGCGCCCTCTCCGGAACGCTCCCGCCCCTCCCCCGCCCCGCCGTCAAGAACGCCGCCGGCTACTTCACCGATCCCCACATGGACCTTGTCGATCTCTTCATCGGCTCCGAGGGAACCCTGGGCGTCGTGACCGAGGCCACCCTGCGCCTCCTGCCCGCTCCCGGGGCCGTCTGGGGCCTCATGGCCTTCCTGCCCTCCTCCTCCGCTGCCGCCGGCTTCGTGGACGCCTTGCGGCAATCCTCCCGCGGCGGCCCCGCCCCGCTCGCCGCCATCGAATACTTCGATTCCCGCGCCCTCCGTTTCCTCGGCGAACACGCGGAGGAACTCGCCTCCCAGGGAATCTCCGTCCCCCCCCTGCGGGAAGGCGCCTCCTGCATCTACGCCGAATGGCACGCCCCCGCCGCTCCCGCCGCCGAGGCTGCGCTGATGGCCGCCGCCGAACTCCTCCCCGGCTTCGGCGCGGATCCCGACGCCTCCCTCCTCGCCGACAATCCCCACGACATCGAAAAGCTCAAGCTCTTCCGCCACGCCGTCCCCGAGCTGGTCAACTCCGCCATCGACGAGCGCCGCAAGATCCACCCCGGCCTCGTCAAGCTCGGCACCGACATGTCCGTCCCCGATTCCCGTCTCGCCGATGTCCTCGCCCTCTACGGGGCCGACCTCGCCGCCTCCGGCCTGGAACATCTGGTCTTCGGCCACATCGGCGCCAACCATCTCCACGTCAACATTCTGCCCCGCCATCCCGCCGACTACGCCGCCGGCCGCGCCCTCTACGACCGATGGGCCGCGCAGGTCATCGCCTGGGGCGGCAGCATCGCCGCCGAACACGGCATCGGCAAGCTCAAGCGCGATCTCTTCCGCCAGATGGCCGGCGAAGAATCCATCCGGAAAATGCGCGACCTGAAAAAGCTTTTCGACCCCGGATGGCTCCTCAACCCCGGCACCCTGCTGGAAGGCCCGTGAGCAAATCCAAGCTCGAACGCTGGGAAGACCGGCTGAAATCGGTCTTCGACGAGATCGATGCCGAGCTCGAAGCCGAATACGGCCACCGCGCCCGGCGCCACCCCAACCGTCCTCCCGCCGGCGCCACCAGCAACCGCGAGGATGACGGACTCTTCGACCTCGGCGCCGCCTTCACCGTCGGCATCGGATCCCTCCACGGCCCCGGCTATGTCGTCCAGGCACGCATCGCCACCCTCGACCGCATCCCTCCGGCCATTCAGGAGAAATTCGAGGCCGAAGTCGTCCGGCGCCTGAAGAAGAAACTTCCCCGTGCCTTCCCCGGTGTCGCCCTTCATGTCGACCGCGACGGCCCCGTCTACAAGATCCACGGGGACCTCTCCCTTGGATCCCTTTGATCCCCCCCTCCCCGGACAGGACTACTTCCCCGGCTGCGGCGCAGGCAGGTCCGTGAGGTACGGCATCCAACGGCCGAGGATCTGGTCCAGCAGGCCGTTCGCGCGCCAGCGGGCCAGGGCTTCGTTCGCCTGCTTCTTCAGCTCCTCGTCGTCCAAGCGCACCGCCCACGCGATCTCCTGCGACTCCAGCGGAATGCGCACCAGCTCCAGGCGGGCCTCGTAGCGGGACACGATCTTCACTGCCGCCGCCATGTCGTCGATGTAAAGGTCGATGCGCTGGTTGGCGAGATAGAACGCCACGTCGTCGCGCGAAGCCAGCGGCAGGACCTTTGCCTTCTTGCAGCGCCTCCGCGCGAAAGCATCCCCCGAGGTGCCCTTCAGCACGCCGATGCCGCTGGTCGTCTCGAACACATCCGCCGCCGAACCGAACCGGCCCGTTTCGCCGCGCCGCACCACGGCCATCAGGGGATTGTTCATGTAGGGGGTGCAGAACGCCACGCGCGCCTTCCGCGCCGGCGTGATGCCCATGCCGGACATGATGATGTCGGTGCGGTTGGCCTCGAGTTCCTCGATCTGCAGTTCCCACGGCACCGGCATCAGCTCCAGCGGCCGCCCCAGATCGCCCGCCAGCTGCACCGCGAAATCGCACTCCACCCCCGCCGCCTTCTCCCCCTTCAGCATGATCAGCGGCGGATAGTTCGGCGTCACCCCCACCCGAAGGGGCTGCGGCGGGGACTTCACCGTCCCGCAGGAAGAAACCATCAGGGAAACCAGCCCGGCCGCCATCCAACGCAACTGTCTCACAAGACCTCCTCGCGCATCTGCGCTTTCGATGCCGACAGGATGCCCCACCCCGCCAACCAAATCAAGGCCAGGAAAGGGGAATCAACCGCCGCCGTGCAATGCGGCGTGGATCCGCGCAGCCATCCCGGACCCGATGTCGGGCGCGGCGGCGATCTCCTCGGCCGAGGCGCGGCGCAATCGGTCCACCGAGCCGAAATGGGCCAGGAGCTTCTCCTTGCGCTTGCCGCCGATGCCGGGGATGTCGTCGAGGATCGATTCGCGGATGCGCCGCGCGCGCAGCTTGCGGTGGTAGGTCAGTGCGAAGCGGTGGGCTTCGTCGCGGATCTGCTGGATCACGCGCAGGGCCGGCGAATCGGCCGCGAACCGCAGCGGCGCGGCCTCGTTCCCCGGATCGTGGTACAGCTCCTCGTATTGCTTGGCGATGCCGGCCACGCGCTGGCCTTGCAGCCCCAGCGAATCCAGCTCTGCGCGCGCGGCGCGCAGCTGCGTGACGCCGCCATCCACCAGCACCAGGTCGGGCAGCGCCTCCTTCTCCGCCAGCGCCCGCGTGAACCGGCGGCGGATCACCTCGGCCATCGAGGCCGGATCGTCCGCGCCCTCGACGGTCTGGATGCGGTACATCCGGTAGCGCGAAGGCGTCGGAATCCCCTCCACCGAAACCACGCGGCTGGCCACCGAATTCGCGCCGGAGATGTTCGAGATGTCGTAGCACTCGATGATCGCGGGGGGACGGACGAGCCCGAGGCGCTCTTGCAGCTCGGCGAGGCCTTTCTGCGCCTCTTCCTTCTTCAGGTGCAGGCTCTTGCGGCCGCGCGCCTTCTCGCGGATGCCCTTGAGAAGCAGCAGATACAGGTCGCGCAGGGCGGCGGCCTTCTCGAACTTCATCTCCTGGGCGGCGGCGGCCATCTGCTGGCGCAGGTTGTCGAGGAATTCGCGGCGGTCGCCATCGAGAAAGGCACAGGCGGTCAGCACGCGTTCGCGGTACTGCTCCGGCGAGGCCTTGCCGATGCACGGCGCCGAGCAGAACCGCACGATGTCGTTCAGGCAATGCCGGTGGTCCTCCGGCCCCGGCTCGCGCGGCGAGCACCGCCGCAGCCCGAACTGTTTGTCCACGAACTCCAGCGAGGCCCATGCCGAGGCCGACGAGGCGTACGGACCCCAGTAGCGCGCGCCGTCGTCCTTGCGGATGCGCACGGCGTCGAAGCGGGGAAACGGCTCGTTCAGGTTCACCCGCAACAGCAGGAATCGCTTGTCGTCCTTCAGCGAGATGTTGTACCGCGGCCGGTAGTCCTTGATCAGGCGGCTCTCGTTCAGGGTGGCCTCCGCCTCGGTCTTGAGCGGGACGAAGTCCAGGTCGTCGATGCTGCGGATCAGCCCGCGCAGCTTGGGATCGGCCTTGGAGAAGGTGCTGCGGCGGAAATAGGAGGAAACGCGGCTGCGCAGGCTCGCCGCCTTGCCGACGTAGATGATCTTCCCCTGCCGGTTCCGCATCAGGTAGACGCCCGGCTGGTCCGGCAGCGCCGCCAGCTTCGCCTTCACCTTGTCGGAAAATTGCAGCATGCCTGCAAGATACCAGTTTCCGCCCGGTTTTCCACCCCGAGGAAAACAGATCCCCGGAATTTCGCCGCAGAGACCTCAGAGATCTGCGAGAGAATTCCGGGGGGGGCCTCGGCGTTCTCTGCGGCAAAAACGGCCGGGGTTCAGAACTCCCCGCGGATCTCGACGCGGCCGACGCAGGGGCGCAGGAGATCCGCATAGGCGTGCAGGATTTCGGCGCGGGTTTCGGCCATGCCCCGGCAGGCGGGATCGGGCAGCTCGTCTCGCGGAACAAAGGCCTGCAGGACGTGGAGCTTGGCCCCCCTCACCCATTCGCCGATGGCGCGCATGCCGGCCGCATCGTGCCAGGCTTCGATGACGGTGGTCCGGAACTCGTAGCCGGCGGCGCGCTCCCGGATCAGCCGGATGGACTCGGTCAGGGCATCGATGTCGCCGAAGCCGGCGCGTCCGGGATAATCGGCCGGGGCGAACTTGACGTCCATGGCGACGTAGTCCACCAGCGGCAGGAGCTTTTCGAGCACCTGCGGGCGAGAGCCATTGGTGTCGAGCTTGATGGAAAACCCCCATTCGCGCAGTTTTTCCACGACATGGAAAACAGCGGGGTTCAGCGTAGGCTCCCCGCCGGTGACGACCGCGCCGTCCACCCAGTTGTCGCGGAATTTCCGGCAGGTCCGTTCCACGTCTCCCCATGGCAGGCCGGCGGCGCCGGCGCGGCCCATCAGCGCCGCGTTGTGGCAGAATCCGCACCGGAAGTTGCAGCCGGCCAGGAAGAACACGGCGGCAAGCTTGCCGGGAAAATCCACCATCGAGGCATTCTGCAGAATGCCATGGACGGGGGACGGGGTCATGGGCGGAGAATCAAAGGGCCTTGGCCTGGCGCAGGACGGCCTCGATCATCTTGGGGGTGATGACACCGCGGCCGACCGGGGAATAGTCCGTCTGCAGGCCGACCCACGTGTAGAGGGCGCTGGCGCCGCCGGGGGCGTCCGCCGCGCCGGGATTCGGATTCGGGATGGGCTCCTGCTCGCCGGTGGCGGGATGGGCCTTGGAGACATAGAAACCCGGCACGCGCTGCGGATTCAGGCATTCCGCCTCGCAGAACTCGACCAGCCCGTTTTCGGTTTCGAGATCGTGGTAGATCTTCTCGAAGCCGGCCCATTCGGTTTCCTGCAGGAGGTCGTCGAGGCGGCCGTTCAGGGTGTGGCACTTGTCGCAGCCGGGCTTTCCAAACACGTGGATCTGATAGGTCTTGGACATGGCTCAGGCCTCCGCAGGCTGGGTTTCGACGCAGGGGACGGCCGCCGGGGCGGCGGCGGATTCGACCGCATAGACGCCGCGCTGGCGCGCCGGGAGCTCGCCGCTCCGCTTGCTCTTGTTCCAGTTGTTGATCTTGCTGAAGTAGCCCACCACGCGGGTCTCGCCTTCGACATGCGCCGAGCCGCAGGCGGTGCAGCGGTCCTTCAGGCCGCGCATGTTGTGGCCGCAATCCAGGCAATAGGTGAACTCCGGCGACAGGGTGACCTGCGCCGACTGCGTGCGGTGGAAGGTCTCGCGCATGAGCGCCTCGATGGCCCTGGGAGAGGGCCGCTCCTCGCCGATGAAGGCGTGGGTGATGGCGCCGCTCTCGATCAGGCTGTGGAACTGCGCCTGCTTGCGGATGCGCTCGACCAGCGAAACCGGCGCATCGGCCGAAAGGTGCACGCTGTTGGTGTAGTAGGCGACGTCCTCGCTGCCGCCCTTGTAGACCTGCAGCGCCTCCTCGCGGTAGTACACCAGATCCGCCTTGGCCAGCCGGCGCGCCGCGCTCTCGGCGGGCGATTCCTCCAGCGTGAGCTTCATCTTGTGCTTCACGGAAAGCTTCTTGCAGCGCAGGAACATGTGCGCGACGAGCTTTTCGCCCAGCCGCAGGGCTTCGTCGCTCTCGTGGAATTCCTTCCCGGCCAGGAACTTCACGGCGTCGTTCACGCCGATGAGCCCCATGATGTAGGTGGCCTTGTCCAGCTCGACGTAGGGCTTGCCGTCGCACGCCAGCTTGCCGATCTGCCACAGGGGGAAGCCGGGGGCGCTGATCATCTCGGCGATGCGGGCGCGCTTCTGCTCGTGGGCCTTCACCGCCAGATCCATCATCTTGTCGACCTCGGCGACGAGCCCCTCGAACGTGCGCTGGCCGGCGCGCGCCGCCCGGTACATGCACTGCGGGATGTTGATGGTGACGTTCTGGAAACCGCAGAACCGCATGCTCTCGGGATGGCGCAGCATGTAGTTGTCCTGGATCGTTGTGCGCAGGCGGCAGCAGGCGGACAGCGTGACCTCGTCGCGGTCGAAGATGAAATAGACCGAGCCGTTGCGGCTGGCCACCTCGCAGGCGCGCTGGTAGATCGCCATCTGCGCCGGATCGGTGAACGTCTCCGCGCTGACGTGGAAATCGCACTTCGGGAATTCAAAGACGTGCCCGTTGGCGTCGCCTTCCTCCCACACGCCCAGCAGGGCGCGGGTCAGCTCGCGGGCCTCCTCCTCGAAGTCGCCGTAGGTCAGGACGCGCTCGCCCCGCGCGGCGAGATCCGCCTCCACCGCGGCGTCGCAGGCCTGGCCGTGCTTCGGATCGGCCACCTCGCGCAGGACGCAGCGGAGGGAACCGTCGGCTTCCGCCAGATAGAGCTCCATCAGGCGGTTTCCGTTCGCATCCTTCTCCTCGCGGATCTTTTCCTCCAGGCGGACCACCTCGCCGCCGGCGCGGCGGAGCATGTAGCGTCCGCAGGGGCCCACGGCCGGGACGGTCTTCAGGTAGCCCGGCACGCCCGTGTGGATGTTGAAATCGAGGAAGATCGTCTGGCCGCCGCGCGAAAACGCATTCTGCGCCCCGCCGAAGATCAGGCCCTGGGCGACCTGGCGGATTTCCTTCGCGCTCTTGCCCCGCAGGTAGGGCGCGAACATGATGTTGATGTAGGCCAGGCCCAGCGCGCCGGCGTAGTTCGCCTGCATCGAGGCCACGAAGGTGTTCAGGTGCCCGGTCAGCACGTGCGCGCTCGAAGCGGGGGCGCTGTCGTTGTTCAGGTTGTTCAGCCCGCGCAGGCCGTACTTCTTCACGTACTCGACGGAGTGCGAAGAGCAGTAGACGCGGTGCGGATAGCCCAGGTCGTGCAGATGGATCGCCCCGGTATTGTGCGCGTTCTTCAGGTCCGCGGAGAAGATCGTATCCAGGGCCCACTGCTTGAGCACCAGTTCCGCGATGCCCAGCTGGACGGCCTCGGGATTGTTGTTGACGATGTTGCTGTTCTCCAGGCTCTTCGCGTACATCAGCCGGTCCACGAACTGGCGCGACACGCCGTAGACCGAGAGGTCGCGCAGCTGGTGGCGGTAGCCGCGCAGCGCCAGCTCGTTGTTCAGCAGCTCGCGGATCAAGGTGCTGTCCACGCTGCCCATCCCGCTGGCGATGACCTGGTTCTCCACCGTCTTGGCGATGTTGAGCGCCACCTCCTCGTTCAGGTCGGTGTGCCTCACCAGCGTATCGATCAGCTCCTTGCGGTCCCACGGCAGGGTGCTGCCGCGCGCCACCGATTCCACCAGCAGCATGCTGGCATCCGTCAGGTCCACGGGCTTCTCCGCGCCTTCGCGCTTGTGCTGGTTGCGCACGCGAATGCGCTCGCGGGCCAGCTGGCGGTGCTTGCGGAAGCGCTTGTAGGCGGCGACGATCGGCGCGTAGCCCTGCTCCGCCAGCACGATCTCGATCAGGTCCTGCATGTCCTCGATGTGCGGGATGCGGCGGCCATGCTCGTCGGGCGAGACGTGGTATTCGCTGTGCGGATCGGACAGCTGCTGGACCACGAGGTCGGCCATCTGCTCGGGCATGGTTTCGCCGACCTCGACGTGGTCGCGGCGGCGCACTTCGTCGGCGGCGCGGGAAATGGCCAGGACGATCTTGTCGCGCCGGAACGGAACCACCATGCCATCGCGCTTGCGGAACCCGTCGAAGATCGCTGTTTCTGCCTTGTTCATTCCGCCATTTCTCCTTGGTTTCGCCGGCACCAGAAAATCACAACGGTACCAGGCAACCCGCAGTTGCCTCGCACCGTTTGAAGGCATCTAACGCCAAAGCTTTCCCCCCCACAACCGGCAACGCGGAATTTCCCGCAAAAAATCCAAATACCACAACTAAGTGTGGCTGTTAATTGTCAAGACAACAACGAAATGTAGTTTTCGGACTGCAATTCCCTTTTTGGCAACGGGTTATGGGTGCCTCTCCAAGGGGTGTTGGATTTGATGGATTTCCCATGCTTTCCATGTCGAAAATCAGGGGGGGGTGCAGAAGTGCTCCCCTCTCTTTCCAGACCTCTTTTCAACAGCCCCGAGATCGAGAAGCCTTTCCGTCGCCCCATGGGAATTCGCAAAATCCAACGGGCCCCGTGCCATGAGCATCCCGCCGTCGGGATGAATCTCCCCTTGGCTTTCGGCATCCCCTCAACATCATGGTCAAAGGCTTGGGGAAACCGCTCCGCCGGCAATCAGGCCTTTTTGCAAAATAACAAAAACGCCGCGGATTTCTCCGCGGCGTCTTTCAAAACGGGAAAAATCAATTCCCGTCCACCACCACGATCGTATTGGTGCTGCTGTTGTTTGTTGGAATGACGAGTTCGACCGCCGCCGCGGCGCCCGCGACCGCCCCATCCGCTGAGCCCGTGCCGATCCAGGTGCCATAGATGCGCCGGGCATTGAACACCCCCAGTTGCACTTGGCCTTCCAACGTGCCGACGATGCGCACATTGCCATAGTTTCCGCTGAAGCCCGAGCAGCTGTAGCTCGCCACGATCTGGTCGTTGTCCTTCGGCATCACCATGGAATTGGTGTTCTGGATCGTGGGATAGACTCCCGAAATCGACTGGATGCCGCTGATATAGCCCGAATACGACGTCCCGCGGTTGTCGATGATCGTCACGTTCTGGCCTTGGTGCACCACTGTCAAGGACGATACCCCGACATTGTCCACCACCATCCCGTTCGTCGTCATCGGATAATAGGTTCCGCTGAAATTGACCCAATTATAGACGTTGCTCCACGACGTGGCATCGTTCCCCGTCTCCCAGCTGCATCCCACGATCGCCACCGCCATCAGCGCAACCAAAATTCCAACCAACGCAAACCGTTTCATTCCGTCTCCTTAGCTAGATGCCGCTATTTGCATGGTGTGTTATACCTGTTCACCAATCAATTCGTCAACGGCTATTTCCACGCCGCCCCGACGGCCGGCCGCTTCAAAAGCCCGCCGCCGCCAGAAAGGCGTCCATTTGCGCATCGGTGCCGATGCTCACGCGCAAATACCGGCCCGTCCGCCCCCCCGGGAAATAGCGGACCAGGATTTTCTTCTTCCGCAGGTCCGCAAAAAGTTCCGCGGCGGAAACGCCCGCCGGCGGCTCCACGAACAGGAAATTCGAGGCCGAAGGGATCACCCGGAATCCTCTTTTCTCCAGTTCCGCCGAAACCCGTTTCCGGGTGGCGGCAATCCGATTCGCGTTGTCCCGCATCCAGGGCAGGTCTTCCAGGGCGGCCAGGGCGATGGCCTGCGCCAGCCGATCCACGTTGTAGGAGTCCTTGAGCTTGTACAGCGCCCCGATCAGCTCGGCGGATCCGACGGCGTATCCGATCCGCAATCCGGCGAGGGAAAAGGATTTGGACAATGTCCGGCACACGAGGACATTGGGCAGGCTCCTGGCCAGTTCCAGGCAATCCCGCCCGCCGGAGAAATCCACATAGGCCTCGTCCACCAGCACCACGCCCTGGAACCGCCGGCAAAAGGACCGGATGGTTTCCACGGGGTAGAACACGCCCGTCGGCGCGTTGGGATTGGCCAGGAAAAACAAGCTGGCCTCCAAATCCGCCGGCGGCTCCGCCCAGGCGAATCCATCGGCCAGCGGAACCTCCCGGAACCCCACTTCTTCCGCCGCCGCCAGCACGGGATAGAGCGAATAGGACGGCGCGAACGACGCCACCGCCCCGCCCGGCCGGGTGAAGGCGCGCGTGCACACCCGCAGCACCTCGTCGGATCCGTTGCCCACGAACACCTGTTCCGCCGGACACCCATGCACCGCCGCGATCCGCCCGCGCAGGGCCGAGCAGACCGGATCGGGATACAGCCGCAGCGAATCGACGGCAAACCCCGCCAAGGCGCGGGCCACCGCCGGGCTCGGCGGATACGGGTTTTCATTGGTGTTGAGCTTGACGAGCCCTTCCACCTTCGGCTGCTCGCCGGGCGTGTAGGCCTCCAGCTCCTGGACGGATTTTCGGATGAACGTGTTCATGGCTATCGGCCGGACAGTTTCATCCAGCGCCGCCTTTTGCGCAAGCCGGGAATCACGGGCCGTTTTTCCACGCAATGGAAAAAGTTTCCGGCGGTTTTCCACGCAATGGAAAAACTTTCATGCGGCGCCGGACCGCCCGGAGGGCCGCGCGGGCGGCTCAGGTCGGGATCGAGGTGTCGAACCGGATGCTGCCGGCGCGGGCATGGCCATCGAGGCCTTCGACGCGCCCCATCGTCTCGATCAGCGGCAGAGTCTCGATCAGGTCGGCGCGCGTGAAGGCGACCACGCTGGTCCGCTTGCGGAACGAGTCGACGGTCAATCCCGAGAAAAACGCGGAGGTGCCGCCCGTGGGCAGCACGTGGCTGGGGCCGGCGACGAAATCGCCGGCGCTCTCCGGCGTCCAGGCGCCGACGAACACCGCGCCCGCGTTCTTCACCTTCTGCAGCCAGCGCCGCGGCTCCTTCGTCATGATCTCGAAGTGTTCGGGCGCGAACCGGTTGACAAGGTCCATGCCGGTGTCGAGGTGGTCGGTCACCACGAACAGCGCGCCGGCCGCCGCCGCGCGTTCGATGGCTTCGCGCCGCGAAAGCGAGGCGATCTGCCGATCCATCTCCGCCAGCACCTTCGTCGCCATGCCCATGTAGGGCGTCACCAGCAGGGCCTTCTCGTGGCCCGTGCCATGCTCGAGCTGCGAGATCAGGTCGGCGGCGACATGCGCCGGGACCGCCGTTTCGTCGGCGAGCACCGCGATCTCGCTGGGACCGGCCACCATGTCGAGGTCCACGTCGCCGTAGACCAGCTTCTTGGCCGCCGTCACGTACGGGCCGCCGGGGCCGACGATCTTCTGCACCTTGCGGATCGTGGCCGTGCCATAGGCCATCGCGCCGATGGCCTGGATGCCGCCGATGCGGTAGATCTCGGTCGCGCCCGCGACTTCCATCGCGTGCAGCAGGAACGGATCGATCCGGCCCTTCTTGTCGCACGGCGTGCAGGCGACGATCTCCGGCACGCCCGCGATCTTGGCCAGCGAAAGGGTCATCAGCGCCGTCGAGGCCAGCGGGGCCGCGCCGCCGGGGATGTAGGCGCCCACGCGCGCCAGCGGCGTGAACTTCTCGCCCAGCACCCCGCCCTTCGGCGTCGCCATGCTCCAGTCCTTGCGCATGCCCGCCTTGCCGAAGCGCACGATGCGCGCGAAGACGTCCGACGCGCTGCGCTTGAACATCAGGTCCACCTCCTCCGAGGCGGCCATCCGCTCCTCGCGCGGCACGGCGAACCTGGCCGGGGTCAGGTGGATCCCGTTGAATTCCTTCGTGTACTTCTGCACCGCCTTGTCGCCGAGGGTCCGGATGTCCGCCAGCACGCGGCGCGCCGTCTCCTCCGCCGCCGGATCGAACGCCGGCCGCGACAGGAAGCGCTCCAGCTCGGGCGATTCCTTGTGCGGGGAGAATTTCAGGATGGGAATGGACAGGCTCATCGGACGGGTCCTTTCAAAAGCTCTTGGTATTCTCGTTCATGGCGCCGCATTTCCCGCATTCGGCCATCGGCACGTTCCGGCGATCCATGTACACATGGCCGCAGACCGAACAGCGGAAGATGAACGGCGCGGCGCGGTGACGGGGCATCCGCCGATGCAATCGCACAGAATAATAGAGCGTCGCGGCGAATACCATCGAAAGATTCGCGACCAGGAAGAATAGGAGCCAGTCCGGCAGCGACAGCGGAATCATGGCCCGGCCCCTTCCCCCCCCTTGGAGACCGGCGCGCTCCACGCGACGGTCCCCGTCCGCGGCGCCGACGGCTCCAGCAGGCGCCAGCCGCTGGCCGACCGCGCGAGGCGGCGGTCCACCTCCGGCATCCCGCTGGCCTGCGCCAGCAGGATCGATAGCGGAATGCCCTTTTCGTCGAACCTCATCTCGACTCGCGCCTCCCAGGCGGTGTTGGTCCAGGCGCCGAAATCCAGATCGATTCCGGAAAACAGCCTCGGTTCCCACCCCGCGGAGAAGTCCATCCGGGGCTGTTCCAGGCTCGGCTCCCTCTGCGGGAACACGCCCGCGGACGGGGCGGATTCCTCCGACGTGGCCGCGGACGCCAGGCGGCCATGCCCGACCGGGGAAAGGTCGAACGACGAGGCCGGCCGGGGCCTCCCCAGATAGGCCGCCTCGGGAGGCGCCGCCTGGACCGGCGGAGCGATCCCGGCGCGCTCGCGCCGCAGGAAATGGCTGAAGCCGGCCGGCGTGGAGAGCGCAAAGGCCGAGGGCGTCCACTGGGCGCGGACATCCAGCGCAGGGGCGCGGAGATCCATCGGCCACCAGGCGACCCGGGTGGGAATTTCCCGCGGAAGGGGCGCCGGCAACGGCGCCACGCGGAACAGCAAGGACAGCCCGCCGAACCACAGCGCGGCGAAGATCCAGGCCATGCGCCGGCCCGTCCGGCAGAATTGCCTCCACTGCCGAGCCGGATCCCCGGATGGATGGATGCGATACATCCCGCCGCCCCTCTCCTACGGCGCCACCGGCGGCGGACGAGTCGCCAGGACCACGTCCCGAAGCCCCGCCTTCGCCGCCAGCGAATAGACTTCCATCAAGGTCCCGTAGTCCGTTCCCTCGTCCGCCTCGATCAGCAGGGGCGAGCCGGATGGATCGTTCCCCGCGCGGGCCAGCGCCTCTCCCAGTTCGTCCATGGACATCCGTTCGTCGTTGAAGAACACCAGCCCCTCCTGCGACAGCGTCAGCACCCGCGAGCCATAGGGCGCGCCGTCCGTGAACGGCGCCTCGGGCAGGCGGACGCGCACGCCCGGCTGCAGCACGAAGCTCGACGACGCGAAATGGAACAGCCCCACCAGCACGATCACGTTCAGCAGCGCCACCACCTCGATGGGCCCCACGGCGCGGCGATAGCGTCCCTTGAATCGGCGCCGCACGCTGCGGAACTGCATCTGGATGGGCTGGTCGGGAATCCTCATGCCTTCGGCGACTCCCGGTTCTGCTTCCACTGCCGCATGAAATTCATCAGCGCCGACGCCGAACGCTCCATGTCCAGGAGGATCGATTCCACGCGCGACACCAGCAGGTTGTAGCCGGCGTAGGCCAGGATCGCCAGGATCAGGCTCAGGGCCGTCGCGGACAGCGCGGTCCACAGGCCGCCCGTCAGGTCGGCCGACTGCACCAGGGGCGCGCTGCGGTTCGCCGCCAGCAGCATCTGCATCATGCCCAGCACCGTCCCCAGCAGCCCGATCAGCGGCGTGATGCGCGCCAGCGTCGCCAGCCAGCCCAGCCCGCGCTCCATGCGGGGGATCTCCTCGAGGCCCGCGTCTTCGATCGCCCTCCCGATGTTTTCCAGCGTGTCGTCGTGGTGCAACACCGCGGCCAGTGCCAGCCGCGCCACGGGGCCGGGGGCCTCCTCGCAGATCGTCGCCGCCTCCACCGTGTTGTCGCGGTTCAGGATGTTGTAGACCCCCTTGAGGAAATCGTCCGCGGCGATCTGCGCGCGATGCAGGTTGAAGAGGCGCTCGAAAAACACCATCGCCGCGAAAAAGCCGCACGCCAGCAGCAGCCAGATCACCGGTCCGCCATTGCCCATCAGGTTCAACATGTCTTTGCTCTCCGTCCGTGGTTCCCAAGGGGAACTGGAGGGCCAGTCTATTCCGCGCCCCGCCCCCGCTCAACCACAAAAAGGGGTCCTGCGGCAAGGGTCCGGGGAAAAGCGCCCCCCTTAGAACGCCACCCAGTGCTCCTGGCGGATGCGCTCCATGCGGGTGCGCGCCTCGGCGGCGGCGGGGACGCCGGAGTCGGCCACGCGGCGGTAGATGCCCGCCGCTTCCTTCCACTTGCCGGCGCCCTCCTGCAGCGCGGCGGCGCCGAAAGCGGCGCGCGTGAACCAGACCGCCGCCTCGGCGGGAGACCGGGATTCCTGCAGGAAGGAATAGACGACCTCCATGTAGCGGTCGAGCGCCGCGGTCGAGCGCCCCATCTTCTCCAGGCAGCGGCCGACCTTGTAGCCGGCCTGCAGGCGGAGATCCGCCGGCGCGCCGGCGAAATCCAGCAGCGTGCGGTAGGATAGCAGCGCCTCCTCGTAGCGGGCGGGATCCTCCTGCCCGAGCGTGTATTGGCAATCGCCCTTGCGTCCCCAGGCCACCATCGCCTCCGGCGCCTGCGGGAATTTCACGATGACCTCGTGGAACGCGAGGATCGCCGCCGCGAACTGCCCCAGTTCGCTGAGCACATCCCCCTGCGCCAGCAGCGTCTCGGCCAGGCGGGGGCTGTCCGGATAGCGCGCCATGAGCTCGTTGTAGTGTTCGTTCGCCGCCAGGTATTCGCGCCGCGCGGTCGCAGCCCGGCCCGCCCAATAGAGCGAGTCCGCCGCGCGCGGGCTGCCGGGATGGTCGGTCGCCACGCCCAGGAACCGCCGCTCCGCCTTCTCGTAGTCGCCGTGGTTGAAGGCATGCTCGCCCAGCCAGAAGCGGACGTCCGGCGCGAACTCCGATCCGGGGTAGTCCGCCTGGAACTGCTCGCAGACCTCCAGGGCCTCGGCATCCTTTCCCATCAGATACAGGCACCAGCCGCGCATGAACATCGCCTGCGCCGCCGGCTTCGACCGCGGCATCTGGTCGCGGATGCGCGTGAAGTCTTCCAGCGCCGGCGGGAACGATCCCATCCGGTAGCGGATCAATCCGCGCGCCAGCAGCGCCTTCGCGCACGACTCCGGCTCCAGGCAGGTCCCGATGATCCGCCCGTATTGCTCCATCGCGGTCTCGAGCGCGCCGCGCTCCTCGTAGAGGCTCCCCAGCCGCATCGTGGCCGTCCGCGTGAATTCCGATTCGCCCTTGGCGCGGCTCAGGTCGAGCAGGCGGACCTCCCCGGCTTCGGTCTCGCCCAGGGCCAGTTCCGTCTCGGCCAGCTGGAACTGGGCCCGCCCCGCCAGGTCGCTTCCGGCCGGCACCTGCGCCAGCACCGCGGCGTACGCCTCCTTCGCCTTCGAGAATTGCCGGCTCGCAAACTGGGCGTCCGCCAGCTTCTGCAGCAAGGGCAGCCGCCGGACGGAATCGGGTTCCGCCTCCGCGGCCCGCCGGAACATCGCCGCCGCCTCCTCGAAATGGCCGGCGGACCAGAGCGCCCATCCGCGCCCCGCGAGGGCGTCCACCGTCCCCGCCGCGCCGGCGAAGGCATCCAGCCATGCCTGGTATTCCGCCGCCGCCTCGTCCCACTTCTCCAGCTGCGCCAGGCCATCGGCCAGCTCCAGCTGCAGCTGGGCCGAACGGGTCTCGTCCGGCACCCGGGCCGCCACGGAGCGCATCAGTTCCTTCCCCTCGTCCACCCGGCCCGCCTTCAGCAGCAGATGCGCCTTGGCCACTTGGCCTTCCAGTCGCTGCGCCGGGTCGGCGGCCGTGGCGATGCTCCGGTCGATCATGCCCAGCGCAACGGGGAAATTCGACTGCGCGCCCGTTGTCTGCGCCGCGATCAGGTATCCATAGGCGCGGGTGGCCGGCAGCAGGTTCGTGTCCGCCGCCAGCGCCTTCAGCCGCTCCAGCACCTGCGAACGCTCGCCCTGCGACAACTGGAGCTCGACGGCTTTCAGGGTGGCGCGCTCGCTCCAGGCCTGCCCCGCGTAATTCGCTTCGATCCGTCCCAGCGCCGCGCGCGCCTCCTCCCACCGACCCGCGCCGGCCAGGACGTCCGCCAGATCCAGCCACGCCGCCGGCCCCTCCGGATTCCCCGGGTGCCGCACTTCGATCTGGGCGCAGGATTCCCGCGCCGCGTCCCATTGCCCCTGCGCGGCCTGCGCCTTCGCCAGCAGGCGAAGCGCGCGGGGGGCGGCCTCCTGCTTCGCATAGTCCTCCTGGAAGCCCTCCAGTTCCGCCGCCGCTTCCGGCATCTGGCCCAGGTCAAAACGGGCCTGGGCCTTCGCCAACGCGCAATCCGCCGCCAGCGCGGCCGCGCGCACCGAGTCCGCATGGGCCTCCAAGGTCGCCAGCGCATCCCCCGGCTTCCTCGAAGCCAGCAGTACCCGCGCCAGCCACAGCGCCCCTTCCGCCTGGCGGCGCTTGTCCGGCGCCCCCGCCACCAGTTCCTCCAGATGGCGCCGCGCCAGCCGGTGCAGGCCATCCTCGTACGCCGCGCGCCCCGTCGCCAGCAGGCGCCCCGCCTCCTCGATCGTCAATTCCGCGGCCGGCAGGCTTTCCTCCGCCCCCGGCTCCTGCGCGGGAGCGGCGGCGGCCAGGGCCGCCAGCGCCAGGATGATCCAGATGTTCCTCATGCCTTCTTCGTCCGCTTCGCCTTCGGTTTTGCCGGCGCCGCGGCGCCCAGCATCGGCCGCAGGTATTCGCCGGTGTGCGACGCCGGATCCGCCGCGATCTCCTCCGGCGAACCGCAGGCCACCACGCGCCCGCCGCCGTCGCCGCCTTCCGGACCCAGATCCACAATGTAGTCGGCCGTCTTGATCACGTCGAGGTTATGTTCGATGACGACCAGCGAATTCCCCGCGTCCCGCAGCCGCAGCAGCACCTTCAGCAGCCGGTCCACGTCCGCGAAATGCAGCCCCGTCGTCGGTTCATCCAGCAGATACAGGGTCTTCCCCGTGTCGCGCCGCGCCAGCTCCGCGCTCAATTTCATGCGCTGCGCCTCGCCGCCCGAGAGCGTCGTCGCCGGCTGCCCCACCTTGAGGTAGCCCAGCCCGACCTCGCTCATCGTCCGGAACCGGCGCGCGATCGCCGGCACCGGCTCGAAGAATTCCAGCGCCTCGTCGATCGTCATGTCCAGCACGTCGGCGATGCTCTTGCCGCGCCACTTCACCTCCAGCGTCTCCTGGTTGTAGCGCCGGCCGCGGCACTGCTCGCACGTCACGTAGACATCCGGCAGGAAGTTCATCTCGATCTTCAGGATGCCGTCGCCCTTGCACTTCTCGCAGCGGCCGCCCTTGACGTTGAAGCTGAAGCGCCCCGGCTTGTAGCCGCGCATTTTCGAGCCCGGCAGCTGCGTGAAGAGGTCGCGGATCGCGTTGAACGCCCCCGTGTACGTCGCCGGGTTCGACCGCGGCGTCCGCCCGATCGGCGACTGGTCGATCACGATCACCTTGTCCAGGTGCTGCATCCCTGTGATCTTCCGGTGCTTCCCCGGCTTGTCCTTCGCCCCGTAGAACTTCCGGAACAGCGCCCGCCGCAGGATGTCGTCCACCAGCGTGCTCTTGCCGCTGCCCGAAACGCCCGTCACGCACGTGATCCGCCCCAGCGGGATCCGCACGTCGATGTCCTTCAGGTTGTTTTCCGCCGCGCCGGAGATCTCCAGCCACGCCTCGCCGGGCTCCTTCCGCTCGTGCGGGACCTCGATCCTCCGCTCGCCGTTCAGGAACTGCGCCGTCAGCGAGGCCTTCGATTTCAGCAGCTCCGTCACCGTCCCGGCAAAGACCACCTCCCCGCCGTGCACGCCCGCCGCCGGCCCCAGGTCGATCACGTAGTCCGCCTCGCGGATCGTCTGCTCGTCGTGCTCCACCACCACCACCGTGTTGCCCAGATCCCGCAGGCCCTTCAGCGTCCGCAGCAGCTTCTCGTTGTCGCGCTGGTGCAGGCCGATGCTCGGCTCGTCCAGCACGTAGAGCACGCCCACCAGCCCGGCCCCCACCTGCGTCGCCAGCCGGATGCGCTGCGCCTCGCCGCCCGAGAGCGTCCCGCTCTCGCGGTCGAGGTTCAGGTAGCCCAGCCCCACGTCGCACAGGAACCGCAGCCGCTGGCGGATCTCCTTGAGGATCTCCGCCGCGATCCTGCGTTCCTGCTCCGTCAGCGGCAGGTTCGCGAACCACTCCGCCGCGTCGCGCGCCGAAAGCCCCATCACGTCCATGATGCCCTTGCCCGCCACGCGGCACGCCAGGCTCTCCGGACGCAGCCGCCGGCCCCCGCACCCCGTGCAGGGGAGCCGGCTCATGAAGCCCGACAGCTTCTGCCGGATGTAGTCGCTGTCCGATTCCGCATAGCGCCGCTGCAGGTTCGGGATCACCCCTTCGAACGGCTTGCTGTACTTCCGCCACGCCCCGCGCATCCAGAACCCCAGTTCGACCTCCTCCTCGCCCGACCCGTGCAGGATCGCCTGCCGGACCTTCTCCGGCAGCTCCTCCCACGGCGTCCCGATGTCGAACCCCAGGTGCTTCGCCAGCCCCCGCAGCAGCCCCTTGCGGTAGATCGCCTCCCGCCGCCCCGCCGGCCGCCAGGCCGCGATCGCGCCCGCGTCGATGGATTTTGTCGGGTCCGGCACCACCAGGTCCTCGTCGAACACCATCATCTGCCCGAGGCCGTCGCAGACCGGACAGGCCCCGTACGGGCTGTTGAACGAGAAGTTCCGCGCCAGCAGCGCGTCGAAGCTGATCCCGCACTCCGCGCACGCGTTCTTCTCCGAGAACAGCTGCGGCGCCCATGCATCGCCGCCTCCCGGCTCCTGGAACAGCGCGTGCAACACCCCTTCGCCCTGCTTCAGCGCCAGCTCCACCGAATCCGTCAGCCGGCCCCGGATCTTGTCCGCCACCACCAGCCGGTCCACCACCGCCGCGATGGAATGCTTCTTCTGCTTGTCCAGCTTCGGCAGCTTCTCCAGTTCATGCATCTCCCCGTCGACCTGGACGCGCGTGAATCCCATCCGCCGCGCCGAATCGAACGTCTCCGCATGCTCGCCCTTGCGCCCCTCCACCAGCGGCGCCAGCAGCTGCACCTTCGTGCCTTCCGGCTTCTTCAGGATCTGGTTGACGATCTCCTCCGCGCTCTGCCGCGCGATCGGCTTCCCGCACTGGTGGCAGTGCTGGTGCCCCACGCTCGCGTACAGCAGCCGCAGGTAGTCGTGGATCTCCGTCGTCGTCGCCACGATCGACCGCGGATTCGCCGCCCCCGTCCGCTGCTCGATCGCGATCGCCGGCGAAAGGCCCTCGATGCGGTCCACGTCCGGCTTCTGGAGCTGCTCCAGGAACATCCGCGCGTAGGCCGACAGGCTCTCGACATACTTCCGCTGGCCCTCCGCATACAGCGTGTCGAACGCCAGCGACGACTTCCCGCTGCCGCTGAGCCCCGTCACCACGCACAGGCTCCCCCGCGGAATCCGCACGGTGATGTTCTTGAGGTTGTGCTCCCGCGCCCCCTCGACCAGGATGAAATTGTCCGCCATCGTCTTTGCCTTCCAAAGGTGATAGTCCACGCTACCACGCCGCCGCCCCCCTGCCAAACCCGGAAAATGGCCGGAAAATCCCCCTCCCTCCCCCCTTCCCCGCCTTGTTCCGGGGCCGGGCCGGCGGTATAGTGGTAGTGGAACGGGAAACAGCAGAGGAGAGAGCCATGAAAATGAAAGCGGGGCTGTGGATCGATCACCGGAAGGCCGTGGTGGTGGCCTTGACGGACAAGGGGGAGGAAATCGGGCTGGTCCTGTCGAAGGTGGAGCGCCAGCTCCAGCGCACCGGCGAGCTGGCCAAGGAGCGGCCCTACAATCCCCGGCAGCTGCCGGCGGAGAAAAGCCGCGAACGCATGTTCCGGAACCACCTCAACCTGTATTACGACGCGGTCGCCGCCTACCTCCGCGATGCCGAGGCCATCCTGATCTTCGGCCCCGGCGAGGCGAAGCACGACCTCCAGAAGCGCCTCGTGGCCCAGAAGCTGGGGACGCGCATCGCGGGCGTCGAAACGGCCGACAAGATGACGGACCGCCAGATCGCCTCCAAAGTCCGGAAATACTTCGCGGAAAAGAAATAGTCCGAAGCCCCCTCCCGGCGCCTCCGGAGCGGGAAGGCGCCGCACGCGGCCGGATTCCCGGTTTTCCATGGTGTGGAAAATATTTTTCCACAGTATGGAAAATGCCGCCGCAACCGCTACTATTGCGGCATGAAATGGCTGTCCATCGGCGATCGCGTCCGGCCCGGCATGTATGCCGTGAACGCCCGCTTCTCGCGCAGCGTCCTGCTGTTCGACGGCTCCGGCCGCGCGCTGTTTGTCGTGGACAGGTCCATCGGCGCCGGACCGCTCAACCTCGTCGTGGCGGATCCCCATGCCCTCGTGTCCGGCGAATCGCTCGCGATCCCCCGCCGTGTCCCGGCGCCGCGTTTCGATTCGTCCATGCCCCGCCCCGGCCGCGCCGGGCGCGAAAGGCTCCTCCGGATCCTCGCCTCCTCCCTGCCCCGCCACGCGCCGCCGGAAAGCCTCGTCTCGCTCTTCGCCCCCGCCGAGAAGCTCCCGCGCCTCCGGCAGGCGCGCAATGCCGTTTTCCAGAAGGCCCTGGCCGGTTTCGCGGCGGGGCGCCTGGCCACCGCCACGCGGAAGATCCGCGGCTGCGGCGAAGGGCTCACCCCTTCCGGCGACGATTTTCTCTGCGGCTGGATGCTGGCGTGCCGGCTGCGGCATGAGCCTGCGGCCGCGAGGAAAATCCTCCGGCACGCCCGCGGGAAAAACCTGGTGTCCAACGCCTTTCTGGAGCTGTCGGCGCAGGGACGCGTGAATATCGCCGTCCAGCGCCTGCTCCGGTCCCCCTCGGACGCCCGCGTGAAGGCCGTCTGCGCCTTCGGCCACAGTTCCGGCGCGGATCTGCTGTGCGGGCTATATTGGGGATTCCGGTTTTCCTGAACCCTGACCTCTGAACCCTGTCCCCTACCGCACCAACGTCCACCAGACGACGAGGCTCAGCGCGATGCGATACCAGCCGAATCCCTCGAAGGTGTGGTGGGAAATGAGGCGCATGAGCCAGCGGATGGACGCCCACGCCACAAAGAACGAAACGACCAGCCCGATGGCATAGGGGGCCAGGTCCGAACGCTGCAGGGAACCCCACCCCTTGTAGAGGTCGTAGGCGCCCGCAAGCAGCAGGACCGGCACCGCCGCGAAAAACGAATACTCCGCCGCGGTCTTCCGCCCCAGCCCCATCAGCCGCCCCCCCAGGATCGTGGCCATCGAACGCGACGTGCCCGGCACCATCGCGATGCATTGGAAAAGCCCGACGCCGAGCGCGCGCTTCCAGCCGATCGCGTCCACGCCGCCCTCGTCGTGCGAGGGCAGCCACCGTTCCAGCGCGATCATGGCGGCGCCGCCGGCGCCGAGGGCGACCGCGATCGTCGCCGGCGAGAACAGTTTCGCCTTGATGGCATCATGGAAAAGGACGCCGAACACCACCGCCGGCAGCGTCGTCAGGAACAGCCAGAACAAGCCCCGGCACCCCGAAAAACCCTCGCGGACCCGGAGATCGGCCAGCCGCAGGAAGCGGCGGCGGTATTCCACCAGCACCGCCAGCATGGCCCCCGACTGGATCACCACCTCGAAGCTCTCGTGGAACGAGGTGCCCATCCATTTTTCCGCCAGGATGAGATGGCCCGTGGAGGAAACCGGAAGATATTCCGTGATCCCTTCCACCACCCCCATCAGGACGGCCATCAGCCAAGCCGTGAATTCAGCCATGCCTTCCCCCTCGATCCAAAATCCGTTCTGTTTCCATGCGTGGGCTCTGCGTTCTTGTCGTCAAAGTCGCGCGGCACTTTACGCCTCCCGGATTTCGCGCGCAAGCGTCTTGACCGGCCCCCGGCCGTTGCGTAATGTTCCGGCCATGTCGAAATCCTCTCTCCAGACCGTTGGGCGCGGCCTTTTTTGCCTTGTCTTGCTGGTAGCCCTGCTGGCCCCGGCGCCGGAGGCGTCCGCCGCCGCCAAGCCCTATGTGGAAAAGGAGCCTAGTCGCGGCTTCCACCTCTTTCTCCGGCCCAGGAAGAAGGCGCCGGAGGCACAATGGGCCTATGTGCAGGACCTCGATCGCGCCGGCAAGACCCGCGCGGCGGCCAGACAGGCCCTCGCCCTCCGCATCTATTGGCCCCATTCGCCCGAAGCTCCGCAGGCCCAGATGCTCTACGCCCGCCTGCTGGAGCGGCGCAACCATCCCCAGGAGGCTTTCGACGCCTACCAGCACCTCCTCGAACACTATGCCGGGCATTTCGAGTTCAACGAGGTCGTCGACCGCCAGATGCAGATCGCCAAGACCCTCATGGAAAGGAAGAAGGGCAAGTTCCTCTTCCTGCCCGGCTTCGCCGCCCCCGAACGCGCCATCCCCCTCTTCGACAAGATCGTCGCCAGCGCCCCCGAGGGCCGCCATGCCGCCGAAGCCTATTACCTCACCGGCGTCGCCAACCAGCGCATCTATGAATACGACAAGGCCATCGATGCCTTCTTCACCGCCCTGAACCGCTTCCCCGACGGCGAGTTCGCCGAGAAATCCGCCTATGCCCAGGCGCAGTGCCACATCGACATCTCCAACGACGCGCCCAACGACAACCGCGCGCTCGATACCGCCCGCGCCGCCTGCGTCCTCTTCCTCCAGCGCTATCCCGAGTCCACCCGCCGCGCCGCGATCGAGGCCGACCTCGCCCGCATCCACGACCGGCAATCCCGGAACGCCTTCGCCCTTGCGCAGTACTACGACCGCATCCTCCGCAAGCCCGGCGCCGCCCTCATCGAGTACCAGTCCTTCGTCTCCCTCTTCCCCGACGATGCGCAGGCCCCGGCCGCCCGCGCCCGCATCGAACAGCTCAAGGCCCATGACAACGCCACGGAGAAATAGCATGAAGCGCCGCCTCCCCCTCCTTTCCGCCGCCGCCCTGCTCCTCCTCCTTTCCGCCGGCTGCGTCAGCTACCGCCTCGGCTCCATGCTCCCCGCCGATGTCCGCACCGTCTACATGCCCACCTGCGTCAACCAGACCACGGAACCCCTCATCGAGCAGGATGCCACCCGCGCCATCCTCTCCCAGATCCAGATGGACGGCTCCCTCCGCGTCGCCCCCGAGGACACCGCCGACACCATCCTCGACGTCACCCTCGTCCGGTTCTGGCTCGATCCCGTCGCCTACGTAGCAGGCGACAGCTCCACCGCCAACCAGTACCGCATGAGCATCCGCGCCTCCTTCGTCCTGCGCCGCCGCGCGGACAATTCCGTCATCGTCGAATCGCCCGGCATCACCGGCTGGTACGATTTCGACTTCGCGGGCGACATGACCTCCTCCAAGGCCGTTGCCCTGCGCCCCGCCGCGGAAGACCTCGGCCGGCGCATCGTCAACAAGATCGTCCAATACTGGCCGTAGGAAGCCGCCCCGTGCCCGCCAAGCGCATCATCCCCTGCCTGGACATCACCGGCGGGCGCGTGGTCAAAGGCGTCCGCTTCGTCGAACTGCGCGACGCCGGCGATCCCGTCTCCGTCGCCCAGGCCTATGAAGCCCAGGGCGCCGACGAGCTTACCTTCCTCGACATCACCGCCTCCAGCGACGGACGCGACACCATGGTCGAGGTCGTCCGCGCCGTCGCCCGGCAGGTCTTCATGCCCCTGACCGTCGGCGGCGGCATCCGCACCCCCGCCGACATCCGCCGCATGCTCCAGGCCGGCGCCGACAAGGTCTCCCTCAACACCGCCGCCATCCTCAATCCCGGCCTCATCGACGAAGCCTCGCGGCAGTTCGGCTCCCAGTGCATCGTGCTGGCCATCGACGCCCGCCGCAACACCGACGGCCGCCCCGGCTGGACCGTCCACACCCACGGCGGCCGCCGCCCCACCTCCCTCGATGCCGTCGCGTGGGCCCGCGAAGGTGTCCGCCGCGGCGCCGGCGAAATCCTCCTGACCAGCATGGATTGCGACGGCACCAGGAACGGCTACGACATCCCCCTGACCCGCGCCATCGCCGACGCCGTCTCCGTCCCCGTCATCGCCTCCGGCGGCGTCGGCACCCTCGACCACCTGCGCGAAGGCATCGCCGACGGCCATGCCGATGCCGTCCTGGCCGCTTCCATCTTCCATTTCGGCGAATTCACCGTGCCCCAGGCCAAGGCCTATCTCGCCCGGCATGGCATTGAGGTCCGCACCCCCTTTGGCGCGCCCCCCGCCGCCCCCCCGACGAAAGGAACCCCCGCATGAAAGAGCTCGAAGAAGGCACCGTCCTCGCCCTGGATTTCAACAAGCTCGCCAAGGCCGTCTCGGCCTGCCCCGGCGTCATCCCCGTCGCCGTCCAGCACGTCGACACCCGCGAGATCATCCTCGTCGCCTATACCAACGAGATCGCCATGAAAAAGGCCATCGCCGAGCGCACCGCGATCTTCTGGAGCACCTCCCGCAACGAACTGTGGGAAAAAGGCAAGACATCCGGCGAGACCTTCGACCTGATCGAGGTCCGCGTCAACTGCGAGCAGAATTCGCTCGTCTATATCGTCCGCCCCCGCCGCGGCGGCATCTGCCACACGAAGAATCAGAAGGGCCAGCCCCGCAACTGCTACTACCGCCGCCTCGACTTCGCGACCGGCCAGCTCGTCCATCTCGACCCTTAGCCGCCCCATGACCACGCACCCCACGCCCGGCCCTGTTCCGACGCCCGATCCGCTGCGCGTCGCGGCCAACCGGCGCATCTTCGTGTTCGTGACGATCTTCACGCTCCTGCTCGCCGGCGCCCTCTGGCTCGTCCTGCGCGAGGAAAAGCGCCGCGGCACTTTGCTCATCCAGCCGGAAGAGCCCGTCCTCCCCGCCGAGGTTCCGGCGGCCCCGCCCCCGCCCGCGCCGCCGCGGCCGGCCGAACCCGCCAAGCCTGCCTCGCCCGTCCTCCAGCAATCCGCGCAGATGGAGGAAGCCCTCGCCGCCTACCGGGAGGCCGCCGGCCACCTCGTCGCCAAGCGCTTCGGCGAAGCCGAGGAGCGCGCCCTCGCCGCCCTCAAGGCCTACCCCAACATGGCCGCCGCCCAGCGCATCCTCGGCCTCGTCTATCTCCAGGAAGGCCGCATCGACCGCGCCATCGCCGTCCTGGAAACCTCCCTGCGCAACGAACCCTTCCACCCCGAGGCCCTCACCAACCTCGCGTTCGCCTACCTGCAGGCCCAGAACCCCGGCCTCGCCATGGAGCTCATCGAAACCTGCCGGCGCCTCCACCCCGACTACAAGCCAGCCCTCCTCCAGCAGGGCGTCATGCTCCTGGCCCAGCCCGGTTCCGAAGAGGCCGTCGATGTCCTCCGCGAAGCCGTCGAAGCCTTCCCCCGCCTTCCCGGCCCCCGCAACAACCTCGCCGTCGCCCTCGCCCGCCGCGGCGACCGGTCCGGCGCGCGCGAACAGCTCACGGCCCTCCTCGAGCTCGACCCCGGCAATTTCTCCGCCCTGTTCAACATGGGCGCCCTCTATGCGCAGGAAACCAATGCGCCGGCCGCCATCCCCTGGCTCCGCCAGGCCATGGGGCGGATGGCCCCCGGCGGCTTCCGCAGCTATCTCAACGATCCCGACCTCGCCCCCATCCGCGGCACCCCGGAGTTCCAGCAGCTCCTGCAGGAACTCGACCCCGTCTTCCCCGGCCCGAAGCCCGGCCCCTGATCAGGGTTCCGGATTGCCGATGTAGATCTCGCGGTTGTCGTTCGTCGCCCCGCCCGTCGACCACAGATAGAACGTCACGTCCGAGCTCTTCTCGTACTCGTACTCGATCCCCCACGGATCCAGCATGTTCGTCAGCGGGTGGTTCGCCGCGACCAGCGCCTCCTTCAGCGCATTCCGGTCCGCCGGCACCTTCCCGTACTTCATCTGGTACTCCGTCACGAACGTTTCCAGCTGCGTGACCTCCGCCTCCGCCTTCTTGCGTCCCGCCGTCTTCTGCGCGTTCCCCGCCAGCCCCAGGATCAGCCCTGCCAGCAGCGCGATGATCGCGATCACCGTCAACACCTCCACCAACGTGAATCCCGACCGCTTCTCTCGCTTCATGGCATCTCTCCTTAGTTTCCAGCATTCTGCCCCATCCCCCCGTCCAAATCAACCCTCGACCCGAACCGCCCGCCCCGGCAACCCCACCCGCCGCCCGGGTTTTCCATGGCGTGGAAAACAGGAGTGATCCGGCCAGGGGCGGCGCCTTCCCGCATCGGAGGGCGGGTCGAGAGACGGGGAACGTGAAGCGTTTTTTCTTTTTCCCGCAGGGGCGGCCGGTATATAGTCGAAAAAACTGCATGGAGGCGTTCATGAAAAAGTTTTCCGCGTTCTGCTCGTTGTTTCTGTTGGCTGCCGCGGCATGGGCCACGACGTACAACACCCCGACCCTCGATGGACGCCCCGTGGAATACGATTCCTACGACTTCCGCGCAACCTTCCTGGGAGCCTCCGCCTGGGGCGCGAACGGCACGCTGACCAATCTCTTCGTCACCTGGGACGCCGACTACGTCTACATCGCCCTGCAGGCCTGGCAGGCCGGCAACAACAAGCTCGTCGTCCTGCTCGATGTCGATCCCGGCGCGGGAACCGGCGCCACCACCACCACCAACTGGACGAACATCGACCCGAGCTTCATCAAGTACAACGACTACGGCTGGGCCAGCGGCGGCGGCTTCGGCCTCGACGTCATGCTCGCCAGCGAAGGCTTCTACAACAACGCCATCCGCATCCTCTACGATGGCGAGGAGGCCCCCTCCACCAACAACCTGGAATCGCTCTTTGACAGCGGCAACGGCGCCACCCCCGCCGGAACCCCCGTGGACATGGCCAGCGTGAACGACGCGACCCTCTGCCCCCACAAGGGCTTCGAGGCACGCATTCCCTGGACCAACCTCTATGCCGGCACCCGCTTCGGCACCGTCGAGGCGGGCGAAACCGTCCCGCGCGGCGCGACCCTGCGCCTCCTGGCCGGCATCCATAACAACGACCCCGCCAGCTCTTGGAGCTCCCCCGACACCATCCCCAACCAAGCCGTCGAGGACTATACCAACGGCATCGTCACGACCCTCGACTACATGAATGTCGCCGTGGACACGGATACCAACGGCATCCCGGACGATTTCGGCACCGAAGGCAACGCCCCCTACATCCGCTCTGCCGTTGGCGCCATCGGCGGGACCAACATCTATGTCATCTTCAACGAAACCGTTTCCTCCACGTCCGTGGTGGACACCGCGCATTGGACCGCCGGCGGCGCGGTGCCGACATCCGCCACCGCGCAGGGTTCCTACGGCGTCCTCCTCGGCCTCGCCGCCCCCATCGCCACCAATTTCCTGGTCGTCCGCGCCGACGGCGTCCAGGATTCCGGCGGCTTTTCGCGCGTCACGGATTACTGCCTCGTCCCCGCCGCCAGCGGCATCCCGCAATCCGTCACCGTGACCTTCCAGGTCAACACCAACTCCGGCATGGGCATCAGCAGCTCCCACGCCAAACCCTCCGCCTTCTTCCTCAACGGCTCTTCCCTCCCCGTCGAATGGGGCTACCCTCCGTACGAGACCGTTCCCCTGGCGGCCATCCCCGGCTCCAACGGCTGGGCCTCCGTGGACGTCACCTTCCCCCCCGGTTCCCCCACCGAATTGTCCTACAAGTACAGCGGCAAGATCGGCGGAACCAACACCTACGAAGCCGTCCGCCTCACCGATTTCTCCGCCGCCGCCCGGAAGCTCGTCCTCGACACCAACGGATCCCCCATGACCGTCGTGGACTACCTCGGCGCCGCCGCCCACCCTCTCCGCAATCCCTCCAGCACCAACATCCCCTCCGCCCAGAACCAGCTCTACACCGATCTCCGGCGCGGCGATGCCGGCGTCCGCGTCCGCCGCGAAATCCTCTTCCAGCTCGACCTCTCCATGCGCCGGCACGACAACCTCGCCCGCGTCATGGTCCTCGGCTCCGATCCCCTCCGCGGGTTCAACTCCACGGGCGACGACTCCGGCGGCACCGCCAGCGATTTTCCCGACAACAGCGCCTATGTGGATTGGGACACCGCCGGCATCGAGCTTGTCGATGACGGCACCTTCGGCGATGCCACCGCCGCCGACGGCATCTATTCCCGCCTCTGGTCCTTCTCCACCAACGGCTACGATTCCGCCATCGAGACCAACACCCCCTATTCGCTGGTCGGCGGAAGATCCGCGGATTGGATCAACGACATCCCCGGCACCGAACCCTACCAGGGCGATCTCTGGTGGACCGCGGCCCGGTCCCCCCGCAGCCTCGCCTACAAGTTCTATGTCTACACGGATGGCGCCAACCACTACGAAAGCCCCTCCAGCAACATCGAGTACTACATCCTCGATCCCGACGACACGGCGCAGATCGTCCTCGACCCCTTTGTCTGGGACAACGAAAGCCTCCCCCCCCCGCCGCCGTCCAACGCCCCCTCCCTCCTGGGCGTCTCCCTCACCGGCACCACCGCCTATGTGCAGTTCGAGAACCTCGCCACCGAGGGTTCCCACGGCGTGCGGATCGCCACCAACCTGCTGGACGGCTTCGATGACTACGGCCTGCGCGCCACCGGCGGCGCCACCAACGAAGGCTACCGCGAATGGTCCGCCGCCGTCGGCCAGATCTCGACCGTCAAGGAATACTACGCCCCCTACGCCGGCTCCGAGCCGGACCCCCTCCCCACCTATTGGGAACCCAGCTACATCCCCGCCACCACCACCACCTGGCGCGTCCACTTCAGCCAGTACAAGAGCAACCTCAAGGGCAAGCGCGCCATCGCCGCCACCGGCGCCTTCAACGGCTGGGGCAGCACCCCCATGACCTTCCTCGGCGATGGACATTGGATGGCCGACATCGCCCTGGCCGCCGGCACCAGCGGCAGCGCCCTCGAATTCAAGTTCCGCGATGGCGACACCTGGCTCGACGGCGGCAACCTCAAGGCCGTCCGCGGCGGCACCGCCACCTGGACGCCCGACCAGCCGACCCCCGGCGAGGTCTTCACCGTCGACTTCGACGTCGCGGGAACCCCCGTCTCCGCCGCCACCAACGTCAACATCCACCTTGGCTACGACTCCGGCTGGTCGGAGGCCGCCGGCCGCCCGATGACCAACATCTCCGGCACGGTCTGGCAATACGCCGTCACCGTCCCGACCAACTACTCCCAGAGCGTCAACTGGGTCTTCAACGCCCAGACCAACGGCTCGTCGGCCACCAATTGGTATTCCCCCGCCGATTGGAAGGCCTTCATGACCACCCTTGTCAGTCCCTGAACCCCGAAAGGAAACAACCCATGCATAAGAAATCCGCCTTCACCCTCATCGAGATGCTGGTCGTCATCACCATCCTGGCGATCCTCATGGCCATTCTCGTTCCCGCCTCCTCCAAGGGGCTCGAGATGGCCCGGCGCTCCTCCTGCGCCAACAACCTCAAGTCCATCGGCGCCGCCTTCGCCGCCTATGCCGCCGAGCACCAGGGCGAAATGCCCCACTACCGCGACCTGCCCCCCGCCAACGGCTCCTTCTCGGAAGTGCCCGACTTCTCCGCCATCGTCACCAAGGTCTACACCAACGGCTACATTACCGACCTGCGCGTCTGGATCTGCCCCAGCGACAAGATCGACGGAAGCTCGCCGGTCTCGGCGGCGTCGAGCATCGGCTCCTTCCGCTCCCAGTCCGGCAACTGCAGCTACATGTACATCTCCGGCTACCACCTCACCCGCACCACCGAAACCCCCGCCGTCGCCCCCCTCCTCTGCGACGAAGCCAATGCCCGCGAATACGGCCCGGCCACCCCCGGCGCCATGCCCGACATCGGCCCCGACGACAACCACGGCGCCAGCATCCGCAACGTCCTCTTTCTCGACGGCCATGTCGTCACCTTCAAGGACGCCAATGCCGCCAACTCCATCTTCGACAATCTCAAGAACACCAGCGTCATCTGCAGCGTCGATTGATCCCCTCCCCCCCCCGGGAAAGCAAGAGGCCCGCCTTCCGGCGGGCCTCTTGCTTTGCGGCCGGCGATGCTCTCCGCCTATTTCTTCTTCAGCGGAATGCAGATGTCGAACCGGCAGGTCTTGCCCGTGCAGTCGTCGTGGTACAGCTCGTAGCACGCGCGGTCCGCGCATTCCAGGCCCCGGTCCATCAGGCAGCGGAACGCCTCCTCCCACGCGGCGCCGAACCCGGTGATGGGCACGTTGAACTCGCAGACCAGATGCGGCCCGCCCGCGATGTCCTGCAGTGCGATCGGCGCCTCCACCTTCGTCCCCGGCGGCACCGGCAGGCACGCGTCCGTCCGGCACTGGTCCGGCGCCGTCACCTCCGGGTTGTCCCAGTACATGCCCATCATCGGCCCTTTGCCAACCAGCCCCCGCGGTCCCGCCCAGCGCATCAGCTCGCCGAACGACGCCTCGGCCGTCGCCTTCCCGTAGGGCCCCATCTTCCTCGCATACGCCACGTGCCACGCCGGCATTTCCTTCACTTCCGCCTTCATCCTGATCTTCCTTTCGGGTTGCGGTGAAACCAGCTTCACCATGCCCGCATCCTGCCCCGCCCGCAGGGAAAAGACTTCTCCGCCCTTGCTCGCTTTGTTTCCCCGCTTGCTCTGGCGGAAGGACGACGGAGTCGTCCCGAACCACGCCCGGAACGCCTTCGCGAAGTTCTGCGAGCTGGAGAACCCGCAGTCCAGCGCCACCGAGGTGATGTCCGTCCGGCCATCCGCCAGCAGGCGGTTCGCCGCCCATTCCAGCCGCAGCCGCCGCAGGAACCCGAACACCGTCTCCCCCGTCGCCGCCGTGAAGATCCGGTGGAAATGGAACGGCGAAAAATTCGCCGCCGCCGCGATTTCCTCCAGCGAAAGATCGCGATCGAGGTTCTCGCTGATGAAGTTCATCGCCCGGCAGATCCGCTGCCGGTAGTCCAGTCCCGTCCCCAGGTTCGCCGATTTCATGCCGCCCATCCTAGCCGCAGGTTTTGAAACCGACAACAGGATTGCGCGGCGCCCTCTCCTGCCGTAAGGTGCTGGTGTTCTTCCGGGCGGTTAGCTCAGCTGGTCAGAGCGCCATGCTTACACCGTGGATGTCGGGGGTTCGAACCCCTCACCGCCCACCACCCTCCGCGCAGATCAGGCCGGGCTCGGCGCCGCCGCCTCGGGAGCCGCCGGAGCCACCTCGTCGTGGAACTTCACCGACACGATCTTCGAGATGCCCCGCTTCTCCATCGTCACGCCATAGAGCGCATCCGCCCGCCCGATCGTCTGCCGGTTGTGCGTGATGACGATGAACTGCGTGCCCTGGATGAACCCCTTCAGCATCTCGAGGTAGCGCGCGATGTTGCTGTCGTCCAGCGCCGCGTCCAGCTCGTCCGTCAGGCAGAACGCGCTGGGCTTGACCTTGAACAGGGAGAACAGCAGCGCCACCGCCGTCAGCGTCCGCTCGCCGCCCGAGAGCAGCGAGACCGTCTGCAGCTTCTTCCCCGGCGGACGGGCGATGATCTCGATGCCCGACTCCAGCACGTTCTCCTCGTCCACCAGCACCAGCTTCGCGTTGCCCCCGCCGAAAAGCTGCTTGAAGAGCTCCTGGAAGTTCTCGTTCACCTGGTTGAAGGTTTCCGTGAACAGGGAGGTCGTCGTGTCGTTGATCTTGCGGATCAGGTCCAGCAGCTGCTGCTTGGCGTTCACCAGATCGTCGTTCTGCTGGTTCAGGAACGCAAAACGCTCCTCCAGCTCCTGGTGCTCCTCGATCGCCACCAGGTTCACCGGCCCCATGCTCTGGATCTTGGTGCGGAGCTCCGCCACCATGGTCTCGAGGGCCTCGCGGTCGGCGGGCTGCGCGCCCTCCTCCCACTCCGGCTCCTTGGATTTGAGCACGTCCGCCGGCTGCAGGCTGTATTCGGCGCTCATGCGCTCCACCAGGTTCTGGCGGTGCAGGCGCTGGCGCGCCAGATGGATGTCCACGCCGTTGCGCTGTTCGCGCACGGCATCCAGCTCCGTCCGCTTCGCATGCAGGTCCGCGTCGCTCCTCGCCAGCTCGGCGTTGCGGCTGTCGCGCTGCGTCCGCGCCTCCAGCAGCTCGGCCTGCCGCCGCGCCACTTCCGCTTCCAGCGGCCCGATCTGGCCCTCCGCGTCCTGCGTGGCCTTCCCCAGCGCCGCGATGCGCTCGCGGTACGAATCGATGCCCGCCGCGCGCTCGCGGATCAGGGCCTCCAGCTCGCGGAGCCGCGCTTCCAGCGGCTCGCCCCGCGCCCGCAGGCCGTCCAGCTGCTGCTTGTAGCCGGAGAGCGCCACGCGGCATTCCGTCGCCTCCTCGAGCCGCGCATTGCGCTCGTCCTCGAGCTGGCGCAGCTTCTCGGAGTCGGCCGTCGTCTGCGCGCGGACGTCCGCCTGCCGCGTGCGGATGCCTTCCATCTCGGCGGCCATCTCCGTCCGCCGCTGGGTGCCCGCCCCCGTCTTCTTCACCAGCGCTTCCAGCTCCCAGCCGATCGTCTCGGCGCGGTCGCCGGCCTGCTTGGCCTCGCGCTCCACCATGCGGATCTCGCCTTCGGCCAGGGCCATCTCGCGGCGATGGCTTTCCAGCGCCGCCTGCGCGGCGCCCATCGCCTCGCGGGCCGAAGCCTCGTCCTGCTGCAGCGCCTCGGCGCGGCTGCGCGCCCCCGCGATCTCCGCGCGCAACCGCTCCAGATCCTCCCGCCATTCGGCCATCTGGTGCTCGCGGGCCAGCGGATTGCCCTCGTTCTCGCCCGGCGCCCAGAACTCTACGCGGCCATCGCCGCGCGCCACGATGCCGTCGCGCGTCGCATAGGCCAGCCCCGGCGGAATCTCCGCCGGCACGTCCGCGGCCGAGGCCACGACGCGCACGTTCCCCAGCAGGCGCCGCAGCAGCCCCGCCATCTCGGCCGGCGCCTTCACATGGTCCAGCAGGGGGTCGCCCGCCCCCGCCGGCGTCCCGCCGCCGTCGCCGCCCGCCGCCGCCAGCAGGCGCACCGCGCCGCCCTTGGCCGCCTGCAGGTTCTTCGCGATCTCCAGCGCGGCCACCGCATCCTTCACCAGCACCGCGTCCAGCCAGGACCGCAGCGCGGCCTCGAGCGCCAGCTGGTGCTCCTTGTCGGCTCGGACCTTCTCGGCCAGCGGGCCCAGGATGTCCCGGGGATCCACGCCCGGCACCGCGGCGTTCTCCAGCAGCTTTTTCGCGCCCGCGGGGAATCCGCGCGCTTCGGCGCGGCTGCGGGCCAGCAGGTTCACCTGGGCTTCGCGCGCCGCCGCCTCGGAGGCCAACCGCGACATTTCACGCTGGAGGACAGCCAGCTGCTCGGCGCGGTCGGCCTGCGACCGCCGCAGGTCCTCGACCTGCCCCTGCGCCTGCTCGGCCCCCGCCTGCTTCTGGTCGCGCTGCGCCGCCATCAGGCCCAGCCGCTCCGCGTAGGACTCCACCGCGCGCTCGGCCTCGGCCTTCTCCGCCGCGAACCGCTCGCGCCGGATCAGGTCCGTGCGCTCGCGCGCCTCGATCTCGTTCCATTCGTTCTGCAGCCGCGCCAGGCGGGACTCGAGGTCCAGCGCCTCGGTGCGCAGGTCCTGCAACCGCTTGCGCGCCGCGGAGGTCTCCTGGTCGTGGGCGGCCAGCGCCGCCTGCCGCTTCTCCAGCTCCAGGCGCGCCGTTTCGTGCGCATCCGTCGCCGCGATCAAATCCTTCTTCAGCGTGTCCAGCTCGTCCTGGTGGCCCGCCAGGCTGGCCTTCGCGCTCTCCGTCTCGCGCGAGTCGCGCTGGGACAGCGATTCCAGCTCCTGCGCACGCTCATGGTTCGCGCGGATCAGTTCCCGCGCGCGGGCCAGCGCGCCGGAGGCCTCCGACGAGGCGTCCATGGCCGCCGCGATGCGCCCCTCCACCTCGGCCATGTTCTGGCGCAGCTCGTTCGCGCGGGTTTCCGCCGCCTCCACCCCCGCGCGCAATTCCTCCTCGCGGGCCGTGTGCGCCTTCAGCTCGGCTTCCAGCGAAGCCAGCGAGGCATCCAGTTCGCCCAGGCGCCCCTTGGCCAGCCAGACGTCGCACCCCCTCAGCTGCTCCTGCAGGCTCTTGTAGCGCTTGGCCTTCCCCACCTGCCGCTGCAGCGAGATGATCTGGCGCTTCACTTCCTTGATGATGTCGCCCAGGCGCAGCAGGTTCGCCTCGGTGTGCTCCAGCTTGCGCAGGGCCTCCTTCTTGTCGGCCTTGTACTTGCTGATCCCGCTGGCCTCCTCGAACACCTCGCGGCGGTCGTCCGGCCGCGAACTCAGAATCTGGTCGATGCGCCCCTGCTCCATCACGCTGTAGGAGTTCGTCCCCAGCCCCGTGTCCATGAACAGGCGCTGGATGTCCTTCAGCCGGCACGGCGTCTTGTTGATGAAGTACTGCCCCTCGCCCGACCGGAACACGCGGCGCGTCACCGTCACCTCGTTGTATTCCGTCCCCAGCACGGCCTCGCAGTCCGTCAGCGTCAGGCTCACCTCGGCCATCGCCAGCGGCTTGGCCTGGTCCGTCCCGTTGAAGATCACATCCGTCATCGCGCCGCCGCGCAGCGCCTTCGGGCTCTGTTCGCCCAGCACCCACCGGATCGCGTCCGACACGTTGCTCTTGCCGCATCCGTTCGGACCGACGATCGCCATCATTCCAGGTTCGAACACCAGCTTCGTCCGCTCGGCGAAGCTCTTGAACCCGACCATTTCGAGTGCTTTTAGATACACGGTTTCTCCTCGGGCGGCCGAAGGGAATCCGGCCGCGAACACAGCCGGGGATTCACTCAAAAAACGCCCCCGGAATCAATCCCGTTGTTTGGCCGCAACAAGGGTTTTTCCCCCGCCCCGAGCGGGGAATTTCCTTCCCGCGCAACCCCTAGAACTGGAAGTAGATGTAGGGTGCCTGCTGGTTCACCGCGCCCAGATAGGTCCCCACCACCAGAAGCCCCCAGCCCGCCGCCCGCACCCACCACGGCAGCTTCGCCCATTTTTCGTTCAGTCCGCCATACTCCTGCCAGCCTTCGATGGCCAGCCACGCCAAGATGATCAGCCCGTAGATTCCCAGCGTCCAGTTCATCGGAATCACCGGCCCGTCATGCAATCCCACGCACCCTCGGAACATCTTCCCGATCGTCGGAATGTCCGGGCTCCGGAAGAACACCGTGCTCAGGATATTCAGCACGAACGTCACCCCGACCGAGACCGCCATCGCCAGCGTGAACTTGCCCTTCTCCAGCTTCT
Organism: uncultured Verrucomicrobiota bacterium; assembly: GCA_937860055.1. Lineage (GTDB taxonomy): Bacteria > Verrucomicrobiota > Kiritimatiellia > CAIQIC01 > Lenti-01 > Lenti-01. The sequence goes on from CALMBO010000017.1 coordinate 57,237, forward strand.
TCCGCCGCCCCTTCCGCTTCTGCCGGAACTTCCAGATGTAGTACGCCGACAGCAGCACCGCGTGGTACGCCCCCCAGAACACGAAGTTCCACCGCGCGCCGTGCCACAGCCCGCACAGCACCAGCACGATCACCGCGTTCAGGATCGCCCGCCGCCCCCCCTTCCGGAAGCCTCCCAGCGACACGAACACGTAGTCGTGGAACCACCGCGTCAGCGTCATGTGCCACCGGTTCCAGAATTCCGCGATCGACACCGACACCAGCGGCCGGTTGAAGTTCTCCGCCAGCCTCACCCCGAACAGCCTCGCCGACCCCAGCGCGATGCTCGCGTAGCTCGCGAAATCGAAGTAGATCTGCCCCGCGAACGCCACCATCGCCATCCACGTCGCCAGCGCCGAATGCTGCCCCGGCGCCGCATAAACGGAATCCACCAGGATCCCCAGCCGGTCCGCCACCACCAGCTTCAGGAACAGACCGGTCAGGATCCGCTTCGCCCCCTCCACCACGTTCTCCAGCAGGATCGGGTGCTGCGCCTTCAATTGCGGAAGCAGGTGCCCCGCGCGCTCGATCGGCCCCGCCACCAGCTGCGGGAAATACGTCACGTACAGCGCGAATGTCCAGAAATCCCGCTCCGCCTTCAGCTGCCGCCGATAGACATCGATCGCGTAGCTCAGCGTCTGGAACGTGTAGAACGAGATCCCCACCGGCAGCAGGAATCCCATCGGCTCCCAGTGCCCCTCGAACCCCAGCAACCGCCCCAGACCCGCCGCGTTCTCCCCGATGAAATCCCCGTACTTGAAGAACCCCAGCATCCCGAGGTTCCCCAGCAGGCTGCATCCGATCAGCGCCTTCCGCCCGCGAACGCTCTCCGTCCGGTCCAGCCCCAGCCCCACCAGGTAGTCCAGCACCGTCGACGCCAGCAGCAGCAGCCCGTAGACCGGAGTCTCCCAGCAGTAGAACGTGTAGCTCGCCGCCAGCAGCATGAGCTGCCGGCCCCGCGGCGGCAGCACCGCGTACAGCGCGGCAACCACCGCCAGGAAGACCGCGTAGGTGTAGGTCGCGAACAGCATCCTACTTCTCCATCTCCGCCGCGATGTGGTCCGCCAGCAGCTCCGCCATCTTCCGGTGCCCCCGGTCGTGCAGGTGGTTGCTCGTCACAAAATCCTCCGGCGCCATCGCCCCCGTCAGGTCGCGGAACGGCAGCCCCTTCTCCGCCGCCAGCCGCTCCAGGTCCTTCCGGAACGCCGCGATCCAGTCCCCGCCATGCTCTCCCGCGAAATCCGACTTCAGCGGACACGCCGCCACCAGCCGGTGCTCCGCCGGCACCGCCGCCAGCTGGTCCAGAAACTCCGCCAGCAGCACCGTCGACTTCCCGTCATAGGTCAGGTCCAGCACCTCCCCTCCCCTGGACGGCAGCGGATCCGGCACCGGCGCCATCCGCGCCCGCCCCGGCAGCTGCCAGAACCGGTAGGTCGTCCGCGGCGCATAGAACGCCTTCTGCGCCCCCGGATACCGCGTGTCCAGCCACGACCACAGGAAATCGCGTACCCGCAGCAGCGCGAACCGATGCGTCACCCACGCCGTCAGCGTGTCCTCCACCTTCCCGTGCCGCCGCCAGAAGCTCCACGGCAGCCGCTTCGCCACCTTCCATTCCGTCGGCAGGTGCACCAGGTCGCTGCGGGGATAGGCGAAGCCTTTCTGGAAATTCTCCGCCCGGTAGTCCGCGCTCCCCGACACCGAGATCAGCCACGTCGGCTTCTCCTCCCGCAGCCGAGCCGCCGCCGCCATGTATTCCATCGGCGTCACCCCGTCCACCGACAGGTTGAACACCTCCCAGCGCTCGAAGCCTCCCGTCTTCCGCTCGTTCAGCAACGCCTCCAGCCGCGCCGCATACCCCTTGTGCGCCGGCCATTCCCCCGCGTACCCCTGCGAATCCGAAATCAGCGCCACGCAGGCCGCGCCCTCCCTCGCCCGCATCCCGTCCACGTAGTTCGCCCAGTCGCGGAACCGGTACGGGTTGCGCGCCGTCTCCACGCAGCCCGCCGGCGCCGGCAGCAGGCGCGCGGCCAGCAGGTTCGCGGCCGCGACCACCGCCAGCCCGATCGCCACCGCCGCCGCCACCTTCCGCTTGTATTCCCTCGTCGCCATGGAAAGCCCGCGTGATACCACCGCCCACCCCGGAAATCAAGATTCAACCCCTCGCCCCTTATTCGAGGGGAAGGCGCCGCATAAGCCCGGAACCGCCCTTTCCCGGATAAAAGGGAAAGGGTTTCCACACGGTGGAAACCCTTTCTGAACCCCGCCCCGGCGGAAATGCTACGGATAGATGCCGCGCAGCGCCGACGCCTTCGCCACCCGGCTCACCGCCAGGATCTGCGCCGCCATCCGCAGGTCGCACTTCTCCCGCGCCGCCACGTCGTACACGTCCTGGAAGCTGCGCATCATCAGCCGGTCCAGGCTGCGGTTCACATCCTCCTCGTCCCAGAAGTTCGACTGCAGGTCCTGCACCCATTCGAAGTAGGACACCGTCACGCCGCCCGCGTTCGCCAGGATGTCCGGCACCACCACCACGCCGGCCTTGGAAAGGATCTCGTCCGCCTCGGGCGTCGTCGGGCCGTTGGCGCCCTCCACGATGATCTTCGCCTTCACCGCCCCCGCGTTCTCCGCCGTGATCTGGTTTTCCAGCGCGCACGGCGCGAGGATGTCCACCGGCATCGCCAGCAGGCGCGCGTTCGCGGCATCGTGATCGCCCACGTATTCACCGCCGCCGAACCCTTCCAGCCGCTTCTTCGGGTTCTTCTTCACATGCGCCAGCAGCGCCGGGATGTCCAGCCCGCGCGGATTGAACAGCCCGCCCCCCACGTCCGACACCCCCACCACCTTGAATCCCTTGCCATGCAGGAACTTCGCCGCAGAGCTGCCGACGTTGCCGAAGCCCTGGACCGCCACCGTGCTCTGCGCCGGATGCAGGCCCAGGCGCTCCGACGCGGCGATCAGCACCGTCGCCACCCCGCGCCCCGTCGCATCCATGCGCCCCTGGCTGCCGCCGATTTCCACCGGCTTTCCGGTCACCACGCCGGGCACCGAATAGCCCACCGTCATCGAATAGGTGTCCATCATCCACGACATCACCTGCGGATTCGTGTTCACGTCCGGCGCCGGAATGTCCTTCGCCGGCCCGATGATGATGGAAATCTCGCTCGTATACCGGCGCGTCATGCGCTCGATCTCGCCCAGGCTCATGCCCGCCGGATCGCACACGATGCCGCCCTTGGCCCCGCCGTACGGCAGCCCGACCACGGCGCACTTCCACGTCATCAGCATCGCCAGCGCCTTCACCTCGTCGAGCGTCACGCCGGGATGGTAGCGCACGCCGCCCTTCGTCGGCCCCCGCTCGGAATTGTGCTGCACCCGGTACCCCTCGAAGACCTTCACGCTCCCGTCGTCCATCCGGATCGGCACCGAAACGACGAGCGCCCGCTGGCAATGCCTCATCTTGGCGTGGATGTTGGGGTCCAGATCCATCCGCTTCGCCACCAGATCAAGCTGCTGGCAGGCCATGTTCCAGAAACTGAAGTTTGTGCTCATGGAAAACCTCCGGTTTTCTTTCTGGCAGGGCAGTATAGCCTCCCCTCCCCCCCGTTGGAAGGAAATCCTCGCCCCCCCTCCCTAACCAAATTGAAATAGTCTATCCGTTGACAGATTTCGCCACCCCCGATACTTTATGGAGGTCGATTCGCATCTCAAAACATGGCCAACATCCTGATCATCGATGACGACGTGGCGGTTCGCGAATATCTCGCGACGCTGGTCGCGCGTCTGCACCACCAGGCCTTCCAGGCGGCGACGTGCGCCCAGGGCCTCGCCCAGCTGGCGAATCCCGCCATCCAGGTCGTCATTGCCGACATCTATCTGCCCGACAGCCCTCCCCTCGCCGAATGGGTGGACCAGCTCAAGGCCAAGGCCGCCGGCCGCCCGTTGATCCTCATCACCGGCGAACCGTCGGAAGAGCTCGCCGCCAAGGCCCAGCGCGGGGAAGTCATGGCTTTCCTCTCCAAGCCCTTCGAGCTCGCCTTCATCAAAGGCCTGCTGGCCAGGGCCACCGGCGCACCGCCTTCTCCCGCGCCCTAGGAACGGGGTTCGCCCCTCCCTCGTCCGCCCCTTGCCTTCTTCCCCCGCGGCACCTACACTGTCCGCATGAACTTCCAGACCCTCCAGCCCTATCTCCACCGCGTCATCTGGACCGGCAACGGCTTCTCCCTCACCCTCGGCGATCTTGCCCTCGCCCTCCTCCTCGTCATCGGCGGCGGCCTCCTTAGCCGCCTTGTCGCCGCCTTCTTCGGCCGGCGCGTCATCCGCCGCCTCGCCACCTCCCCCCACACCCGCGAACTCGCCCCCCGCTGGATCTTTTTCACCCTCTGGGCGCTGTTCATCCTCGCCGCCCTCCGCGTCCTCGGCGTCCCCCTCACCCTCTTCAACTTCCTCGGCGGCGCCATCGCCCTCGGCTTCGGCTTCGGCGCCCAGAACCTCTGCAGCAACCTCATCAGCGGCGCCATCATCCTCGTCGCCCGCCCCTACCGCATCGGCGACATCGTCGAAATCGACGGCCAGGCCGGCACCGTCCTCGCCATCGGCCTCCGCGCCACCGAGGTCCTCACCTACGACGGCGTCAATCTCCTCGTCCCCAATTCCAATTTCCTTTCCAACACCATCGTCAACCGCACCAACTACGACCGCTCCCTCCGCGGACTCGTCACGATCTCCGCCGCCTACGACGCCGATTCCCGCCTCGTCGACGAAACCCTCCGTGCCGTCGCCGCCGCCCACCCCGCCGTCATTCAGGCCCCCACGCCACCCTGGGTCATCTTCGACAACTTCGGAGACAGCGGCCTCGAATTCAAACTCTTCTTCTGGGTCGACACCACCCGCAACAACGTCGCCGCCACCGCCAGCGACATCCGCCACGCCGCCCTCGACGCCTTCCGCCAGAAAAACATCTCCATTCCCTACCCCCAGCTCGACGTCCACCTCCCCAAGAACCCATGACCCCCCGCCCCTACGCCCCCGCCAAGGCGCCCCCCGCCGTTTTTCCACACCGTGGAAAACTTTTTTCCACACCGTGGAAAAATCCCGCAAAGTTTGTCCATTGTGTGGAAAATCCGCCGAAAGTTTTTCCATTGCGTGGAAAACTCCCCTCCCGCCGCCCGCTGTCCGCAGGACGTGGCCGCCGGGGATTTCTTCCGGATGTTGACCGCCGTCCGCAGGACGTGGATGCAGAGGATTTCTTGCCGGTTTTGACGGGCTCCCACGCGAAAATAACCGGCAGATTTTCCGATGATGCCGCTTCGCGGACGACCCGAGCAGGACTCCCGTCCGCGAGCGGTCGGCCTCGGAGCGGCAGCGCGGAAAAGATGCCGGTTGGTTTTCGCGCCGTCAAAACCGGCAAGAAATCCTCTCTCCCCCACCCCCCCCCCCCCCCCCCCCCCCCCCCCCCCCCCCCCCCCCCCCCCCCCCCCCCCCCCCCCCCCCCCCCCC
>CALMBO010000018.1 GCA_937860055.1 uncultured Verrucomicrobiota bacterium
CCCGCCGTGCCCACCGGCTCCGCCGGCATCGTCAGCTCCACCTTCTCCGGCTGGATCGACGACGCCATCACCGTCAATGGCACGCCGTTTGCCTGGTCGACAGATGCCAAGACCGTCACCAACCTGGATGTCACCGCCGCCATCTCCAACCGGGCCACCGGCGCCTTCCAGCTCGATCTCTACGACTACGTCGCCGCCTCCTTCACCAACGCCAACGAAGTCCGCCTCGGCTCCCCCACCGCCCCCCTCCTCCTCGTCACCACCTACAAGGCAATCCTGAAAGTGGAGTTGGAAGAACTTACTTTTTCGGTCACGAAATATCATACCGTGAAGTCCGACGACGGGACGACGGATTACACCGGACCGCAGTGGCAGGATCCCAACCGAGACGGGAATGCAACCGACGGCCACAGTTGGCCGGTTTGTTTTACCCGGAACACGAAGATGAAAGTGTCCGGCAAGTGGCATGTCGAACCGGCGAATCCAGGAATCACGCTCAAAATCAAAGGCGATGGGCCGGGCAATCTGGACTTCCCGGAAACGACAGCCACAATTTCCGGCAACGACGTCACGCTTCCCGATGTAGAATGTTCTAATCCATTCGCGAACGAGGTCGATTTCTTCGATCCAATGCCCATCGGCTGGAAGGTCTCGTTTGATGGCGGTTCGACTTGGTGCGATGCCGGGGAGAATACCAACCAGTGTTATGTCACGCTTAGTGATCCTTCGACCACTGTTTACCAAACACTGGCCCATCTTGGTTGCAAGAATGCTGATGGTCAATCTACTGCCGACGGAACTGCGGACGCAATCTACACGGAATTCACGAACAGAGTTGTCCGCCGCGTTTCCGACAACAAACAAATGACATATTGGTTCAATGACCAAATGGGAGCGACGGAGACCGGCGATATCCTTAGCCGTTCTGACGCAAACGGGAACTGCCAAGCATGGAGTGCCCTCTATCGTGATTTTCTACGTGTGCAGGGCATAAATGCAGACCGCATAAACGCGCGTCCGACGTCTCCCGATACCAGCATTCTGGTGAAGAACTGGAACTTCGGAAAACATATTAGCACGGGTCCTAATGGATTGAGGGACACTGATGTTGCCGGTGATGATGTTGCCCTCTTTGCTAAAGGGAACGGTCTCCCGAATACGGCCTGCGTACAAGCAGGCGTCAATCTTATCACTACTGCGGCGGGAGACGATGCAACGGTTGGGAATAACATTAACACAGGACCGGATGGAATCTGCAACACAACCAAGGCGGGTAATGATGTTCAGGTAATCCCGGCCGGACAGGGATCGCCCAATGCCGTGTGCATCACTGCAGGAACTAACGGCGTCATCAATTCCACTTTGGCGGGCGACGACGTATTAGCCGGGAACACAGTTTTGACAGGTCCTGACGGTATATGCCAAACGTCTGCTGCAGGCGATGACGTACAAGCCATAGCCGCGGGCAAAGGACAAGCCAGCGTTGTCTGCATCAATGCCGGAGTAAACCTTGTTACGACACCCGCAGGCGACGACGCCGTAAACGGAGCGGAAATCAACACGGGATCCAATGGGAAATGCGAAACCACAAAGACCGGGAATGACATCCAAGTAATTCCTGTTGGTCAAGGTCAACCTGATACCCCTTGTATTGGTCCCGGTCCGGACGGAACGCTGAACTCGTCGAAACAGAGCGACGATACGGAGCAAGACGGGGCGTTTTCGGGAACAGCCTATCCGTACGTGATCGGATTCGATGCCTTCGACCAGACAGGAATAGGGGGCCAAGGAAACGCTAACCCACCCGGCGCATTCAATTTCTATGGTCACTGGATCGCCTTGTACAACAATCAATACTATGATCCATCGTATGGGACTCCAAAGGTGACAGGAGGGGATAAGGTCTATGAAGATGGAAGTCTGGACGGTTTTGGGACAGTCGGTGGACGGTGCCGCAAGAATGACGTGTCACCGAGTTCGCCGAGTGAATTGAACTATCAGGTTGACAACTAACGATGCCCGGAAAGGAGTTCGAATTCCAATGAGATTATCATTAAGATATCACGGAAGGATGGTTGCTATCATACTCGCTTTCTTACCATTGCATCAGCACGCGAAAGGGGGTCCTATGCAAACGAATAATGTCACGACTAGCGCCATTCGTAGCGATAGTGACATACTTCAGTTCATTCAGAAGGGCACAGGGGATGAACATGCGAAACGGTTTGCGGGACCAAAGGTTGTTCCCGCAGATAACGATCTTTTGGGCAAAGTGCCAAAGATTCAGAAACTAATGAGAAAATTAAGAACATCAAATACAAAGGGTCCCCAGTCGATTCAAGAGGCGGACACTTTCTTGCAGGAAAGTTTATCAATGGCATGTCTTCCCGCGAAATGCTTTGAACACGACGGCGTGTTTTACTTTTCTGGAGGAACCTCTACAAAACTGATTGACGACTTCAGTTCTGGTTTTGCCATTCGGAAAGGCGAGTCCGAGATTTACACATGGTCTCCATCTGAGTTTAAGAAAGAGGATGGCGACAAGGAAAAGAGTAAATAGGGAACGAAAAGGGGTCAGAAAAGGGGTCCGTCCTATAAATTATAAAAATGGATTGGCGTCTCCAGCGCCGCCACCGCGCCTGAATTTACATGATGAAACAGGGGAGGCATAGAAATGGGGTCAGTCCTATAAATTATAATTCCCGCAATGGGAAGAAGTATTTTGCGTTGCGGTGAAGCGGCGGGCGGACGGCGGGGTCCGCTCGCTTCGCTCGCGGGGGTGGGGCGCGCCGTTGTCCTCCGGTTTGCTTCCCTTCGGGACGCGCGGACTGTTTGGCCAACTCTCTGAACCTAGGCTCAGGCCTTGGGACGGTCGAGGACGATGCCGCACCACTCGCCGTCGCCGTCGCGAAGGACTTCGCGGGCGCCGTTGGCCACGAACGCATCCGCCACCGAATCCCCCTCGAACTCCCGGATCCCCGTCAGGATGAGCCGTTTCTTCGTCGCCCGCCACAAGGCGGGGGCGGCTTCGATCAGGATGTTCGTCAGGATGTTCGCGCAGACCACGTCTGCCGGACGCCTCTGCCACCCGTCCTTCAATACATCGCCGAGGTAGAACCGAATCCTCCCCCTCCCCAGCCGGTTCAGAGCGGCGTTTTCGGCGCATTTCTCCACGCAGACGGGGTCGTAATCGAAGGCATCGATGGTCCCGACCCCCAGCTTGGCGGCCGCGATGGCCAGGATGCCGCTTCCGGTCCCCGCATCGAGCATCGACCTGGGCTTGAGGTCCGCGCAGGCCCGCTCCAGCTCCTCCAGGCAGAAACGGGTGGTGAAATGCCCGCCCGTCCCGAAGCTCAGGCCCGGGTCGATCCGCAGGTTGATCCGCTTCCGGTCCGGCGGCGTTTCCCAAACCGGAACCGTCCGGAGGCGCCGGCCGATATCCTGGGTGTGGAAATGGTGTCGCCAAAAGGTGGTCCATTGCTCCTCCCGGCAGACCATGGTTTGGACTGAGGAAAGGGCGAATTGGGGGGGGAGCTTCCTCCGCCGGGCCTGGGCTTGGGCCAAGGTATCGAAGAAAACCTTCACCACGGCCTGATTCCCATGGGGCTGCTCCATGGAGACCGGTTCCACCCCCCAGCTTTCACGGATCCACTCGCAGAAGGATTCCGCATCTTGTGTTGCCAAAACGACTTCCAACTGTCCGCAGGATTTCATCTGGATGGATGTATACCCCCCTTGTCCCATCGGATTCAAGGTCAAAGGAAACTTCTTTCCCCCTTCCAGTTGACATTTCGGACCGTTGGGATATTTTCCCTTGTCTTTTTCCTGGGACCGGTATACCGTTTTACCTTCCAAACTGATGAAACACCTTCCTGCCATCCGAAGCTGGTCGATCCTGGTCGCCGCCCTATGTCTCCCCATGGGCGTCCCGGCCATCCATCCCCGTCCGGCGGCGGCCATCCCCCCCATTCCCCCCTCCGCCCGGCCGGCGCCTTCCCCGGATGCCGAACAGAATGCCTCCCGCCTCGTGGATGCCATCATCCAGGTCGAATCCAACGGCGATGCCCGCAAGGTGGGCCGCCACGGCGAACGGGGCCTGATGCAGATCAAGGCCGGAACCTGGAGCGACATGACCGTCCGCCTCTTCGGCAAGCCTCTTCCTTTCGACCAGGCCTTCGATCCGTCCCTGAACCGCCGCGTCGGCACCGCCTATCTCGCCTTCCTGCAGGAAACCCTCCTCCCCCGCCAGTCCGAATGGAAGTCCGACGAGCGGGCCCTGCTCCTCGCCGCCTACAACGCCGGCCCCGGCCGCCTGCGGGAGGCCGGCTTCGATCTCGGCCTCATGCCGCGCCCGACCCGCGACTATGTCGAGCGCGCCAGCTCCCTCCACGATGCCTTTCTCGGCGACACGGCCGCCGACGTCCGGCAACGTCTCCTCGCCTCCCTCTGATCCTCCCCCGGAATTCGTTTCGGGTCCTTTTGCCGTTGCCCGGCGCAGGGACGCGGCCTATACTGGCTTGCAAATGCCGGAGTGCACATGAACAACGAGCTGGAAGACAATTACGGCCATGCCTTGCAGTTGCTGGTCACCCATTTGATCAAGAACGCGGTGAAGATTCCCAAGCCCGTCCTGCAGGGCGCTCTCGATTTCGAAAGCCACGCCTGGAAGAAACTGGATGATCCCGCCAAGCGCAACCGCCTGCGCGAAATCTCCGCGCTGACCGACGCCCCTTCCGACGTCCACCGTCATTTCGAGGCCTATCCCCACAAGTTCAGCAAGGGCAGCTATGGCCGCTACCTGACCTCCCTGCACCTGTACAAGGAGTCGTTGGGCGCCTAGGGCGCCTACCCCACCCCTCCATGGAACTGGCGCTCCCAGACCCGATCACCAACTACAACCGCCAGATCGCCCGCAAACGCTACGAACGGCGCGAGGAATTCGTCCTCGGCCACCATCCCGGCTTCAACCTCGTCTATTGGCGGCGCATCATGCGCGCCCCGCTCCGCCTGGAACGGTGGGGCCGCCGCTTCGGCTGGTCCCGCGACCAGATCATGCTGACCAAGGCCCTGCTCGTCAGCCGCATGGCCTGCGTCTTCATCGACCACATCATCCGCCGCATGGAACAGGCCGATCTCATGCCCGTCTTCCCCAATGCGCCCCATGTGGAGTGGGAACGGCAATACCGCAGCTTCCTCCTCCTCTTCCTGCGCTCCCCCGAGGTCTCCGACCGCCGCGAAATCGTCAAGCTCATGCAGCGGCTTCACCGCTACACCATGCCGCCCGAATCGCTGATCCTCTTCCGCCGCCGCCATTGGCGCTGGATCGAGCAAATCCTCCCCCCCTTGCTGACCCCGTCCGGCGCCTCGTCGCTCTTCATCCGCCGCCAGTTCGACACCCAGGGCCATCCCGCCGCCGCCGCGCGCAAGGTCTGCTTCACCGCCGCCCTCTATTCCGACATCCAGGAGCGCCTCTACCACCAGCAGTGGATGTACGCCTACAGCGATTGCATGCTCCGCCTCTACGAGCACATTCGCAAGCATCCCGACCTCTTCGCCGCCCTCCTCGCGCTGAAATAGCGCCGGTGGCCGGGCCGCCGGCTCCCGAAAAGGCTTGTCTCCCCCCCGCGGACAGGCTATTCTGCCGTCCCAGTTTGGGCGCCTCGACCACTGGCTCCCGCAACCCCGAGGTTTTTCATGGCAAAATTTATTTTCGTGACCGGCGGCGTGGTTTCCTCCCTCGGAAAAGGCATCACCGCCGCCTCCATCGGACGGCTCCTCATCAGCCGCGGACTCCGCATCCGCATGCTCAAGATGGATCCCTACCTCAACGTCGACCCCGGCACCATGAGCCCCTACCAGCACGGCGAGGTCTACGTCACCGACGACGGCGTCGAAACCGACCTCGACCTCGGCCATTACGAGCGCTTCACCGGCCAGCCCACCTCCCGCAAATCCTCCGTCACCTCCGGCCGCATCTACTGGGACGTCCTCCAGAAGGAACGCCGCGGCGACTACCTCGGCCACACCATCCAGATGATTCCCCACATCACCGACGAGATCAAATCCCGCGTCCGCGCCCTCGCCGAGCCGGAGGTCGATGTCGTCGTGACCGAGATCGGCGGCACCGTCGGCGATATCGAGGGCCTGACCTTCCTCGAAGCCATCCGCCAGATCGGCCTCGAAGAAGGGCGCGACAACGTCATGTACATCCACATGACCTACCTGCCCTTCATCCGCGCCGCCGGCGAGCTCAAGACCAAGCCCAGCCAGCAGAGCGTCGCCAAGCTGCGCGAAATCGGCATCATTCCCGATGTCCTCGTCTGCCGCTCCGAAACGCCCCTCACCGAGGACATCCGCCGCAAGCTCTCGCTCTTCTGCAACGTGCCCCTCCACGCCGTCATCGAGGAGATCGACGTCCGCCACACCATCTACGAGGTTCCCCTCGTCCTCGCCGAACAGGGCCTCGATGAAATCATCATGGTCCACTTCCGCCTGGCGCGCCCCGGCGCCAAGCTCGGCCCCTGGAAAACCATGGTCGACGCCATCGTCCACCCCGAAGGCACCGTGAAGATCGGCGTCGTGGGCAAGTATTCCGAGCTCCAGGACGCCTACAAATCCCTCCACGAAGCCCTGCGCCACGGCGGCGCCGCCCATCGCCAGTCCGTCCAGATCGTCCAGATTTCCGCCGAGGCGTTTGAATCCGGCCAAATTCCCGACGAAGCCCGGCAGATGGATGGCCTCCTCGTCCCCGGCGGCTTCGGCAAGCGCGGGACCGAGGGCAAGATCGCGGCCATCCGCTACGCCCGCGAGAACGGCATCCCGTTCTTCGGCATCTGCCTGGGCCTCCAGTGCGCCGTCATCGAATACGCCCGCCATGTCTGCGGCCTGGAAGGCGCGCACTCCACCGAAATCGATCCCGCCACGCCCCATCCCGTCGTCTGCCTGATGGAAGAGCAGGAAAAGGTCGTCGATCTCGGCGGCAGCATGCGGCTCGGCGCCTGGCCCTGCGTGCTCCGCAAGGGATCCGCCGCCGCCAGGGCCTACGGCGCGGATCAGATTTCCGAACGCCACCGCCACCGCTACGAGGTCAACAACCGCTACCGCCCGCAGCTCGAGGCCAAGGGCCTCGTCCTGTCCGGCCTCTCCCCCGACGGGCATCTCGTCGAGATGGTCGAGGTCCCCGCCCATCCGTGGTTCGTCGCCGTCCAGTTCCACCCCGAGCTGAAATCGCAGCCCCTCCTTCCCCATCCGCTGTTCCGCGATTTCATCGGCGCCGCCCTGAAACGCCGCGGCTAGGCCGCGCGGCCCGGCCCCCCCACGGCCTTGCGCCGGGGGTGAATCAGGTCCGCCCCACGAGCCCGCGTCTCACCACTCCCGCGCCACCAGCGCCTGCCAGTTGCGCGTGTGGTTGTTGTGCCACGTCTGGCTCTCCGGGTCGAAGAAGCAGAACGCCAGGTGCCACTTCGGCGATTCCGGGACCGTGAACGTCGCCTTCCACCGCCCCGTCTCCGCCTCGCGCTCCATCGGCATCTCCATCAGCAGGTTGTTGAAATCGTCGCGCCCCAGATGCAGCGTCACGCGCCCGGCGCGGGCCAGCGGCCCGCCTTCGGCGTCATACCAGATCGTGCAGGCCTCCCCGCGCGCCGGGAAAACCGGTTCCACCCGCACATGCCGGTGCGCCGTGTATTCCGCCCGGTCGAACACGGTCCCGTCCGGCGCCTTCGCCTCGATCTGGATCCTTCCCCCCTCCACGCGGAATTGGACGAAATGATACGCGCTCGTGCCGAACGCGATGTTCGGATGCCCCTCCGCCACCTGGTAGAGCCACCCCCCGCCTCCTCCGCTGACCAGGTAGGGCACGCCATCGATCGGCTTCGTCCGCTGGTAGGTGTGCGCATGGCCGCTCAGGACCAGTCCCGCTTCGTACTTCGTGAACAACGGCACCCACCCGTTCCGGATCCCCTCGTCGCCGCCGCGCTCGCCTTCCGAAAAGGGCGGGCGGTGGAACACCGGGATCACCCAGGCGACCGCCGGATCGTATGCCGCCTTCTGCAGCTCGCGCGCTAGCCAGGCCGTCCGGCCCGGCGCCTCGTATTCCGTCGAATCCACCAGGATGAACCGGACCGAACCGACGTCGATCGTGTAGTCGTGGCTGTTCGGAAGCTCGATCAGCCGGTGCCAGAACGAATCCGGATTCTCCGGCTCGTCGTGGTTTCCCGACACCGCCTGGAAAACAAACGACGCCAGCTCTTCCCGCAGGCACTCGAAGAAAAGGTTCCAGCTCGAGATCGCTCCGGCGTAGTCCCCCGCATAGCGCGGATCCGCCAGATCGCCCGTCGACAGGACGAAATCCGGGTCCGCCTTCACGATCCCCGCCGAAACGCCCTTGGCCGCCCCGGTGTTGATCCCCCCCTGCAGATCGTTGTGCAGCACAAACGTAAACGGCAGGCCCTTGTCCGCCGGCGCCGTCCAGAAGCGCCCCTGCGCCTCGTAGCCGTCGGAAGAAGCCACCCGATACTCGTAGTGCGTCCCCGGCTCCAGGTCCCGCAGCGTGAAAATATGGCGGCGGGAAGGCGCCGGCTGGGATTGCTCGCCTCCGTGCAGCCCCTCGCCCTCCCTGCCTGGGCTGTGGTAGGAAACCTGCGCCGTCCCCTCCTCGTGCCGCTCCCACGCCAGCGTGACGCTCGTGCGCGGATCCTCCGTCCACGTCGCCATCACGGGCACCTGCCAGGTCCGCGCCAGGACCGGAACACACAGCATCGCCCAGGCAAAAGCCACCGAAATGGTTTTGGTTTTCATCCACCCGATCCTACCTCTTCGGGGAAAAAACAGAAAGAACGCTTTCCCCGCGTCTTCCATCCGGCCCCGGGAATGGAAAACCGCCCAGCTATCCGCTATTTGTCAGGGGACAGTTTCTGCCAGACCTTCGGCTCCTTGCGCTCCAGCGCGACCACCCATTGTCCGCCCTCCTGGCGGGACGGCGGCGGATAGATCCGGTATTGCTGGGGCCTCTTGTCCGGCTCCATGACCAGCAGGAAGCTCAGGTCCGGCTTGGCGGTGTTCAGCATCAGGAGGTAGTCGGGCGTCACCCCCATCCCCATGAAATGGACCGTGGCAATGCCATCGGAGTCGATACGCGTGGCGACCGGTATCGGCAAGGCCACCTTCTGCCCCCCGATGGGGGTGAAGCGGCTTTCCATCAGATCGCCGTGGATGACATCCCGCCGGACCATCCGGGTCTTCTCGATCTGGCCGGACTTCTTGATCAGCGCGAAGCCGCTGGACGACCAGATCAGTTCGCCCATGTCGATGCCGATCAGGTAGGGCGCCACGATCACAAACTGGATGTGCTGGATGGGATCCCCCCCCGGTTCGGCCGGCGTGAGAAGCGTGGCGTCCGCATCGACGGCAACCAGGCAATATTTCTCGGCAAAATCCCGGAAGACGATTTCCCCGTCCTTCTGGAAAGGATCGTATCCCCCGAGCTTCAGGACCCTGGCCAGGTAATCGGGGCACTGTTCGGGTATCATCTTCACGGTGATGGTCTGGGCCTCGAACAGGATGTCCTGGACCGTCCCGGTCGAGGCCAAGGCTTCCCATCCGGCTTTCAGCTCCAGCGATATCAGCGTCCCCTGCAGATCGTCTGTGACCAGCAGGCGGTGGAGCCGGCCATCCCAATGGACCGATTCGATCGGACCCTGGTTGTCGTACAGCAGCTGGATCGCGCTGGCCATCGGATCCAGGCGGTAGATCTTCCCGGCCTCCTCGGCCATCAGGACCGAACCGTCGGGCAAAGCGTGCAGCCCCTCCGGCGCGTGGAATGTCTTCTGCACATGAAAGGTTCGGAGCTTGTGCGACCGCAGGTCCAGGCAGCCGACATCCCCCGAGACTTCGCATGCGAAATAGGCGTAGGTCCCGTCGGGGGAAAAACACGCGGCGGAATAGCTGGCCATCGCGTCGTTCATCGGCAGCCACCACTCCCCCCCCGCGTCCCGGTACAGGATCGCCCCCCGGAACAAGCCTTCGCCTCCGCCCCCCCCTACGAAGGTTTCCATGGTCGAACCGGCCATCAGCAATTCTCCCGCGGGCCCGATATCGATGGATTCCCAGGCAAAAGGATTCTTTCCGAACGGCACGGAAACCACCTGCCCGCGGATTTTCGAATGCGCTGCCGGCCCCTTGAGATCGAACGAGATCAATCGTCCTCCCGGAATATCCTCGACCACATACAGCGTCCCCTTTCCATCCAGCGCCAGCCCCTCCGGCGATCGCAGGCCCAGGACCCGTTTCCGGCCGGCTCCGTCCCCCTCGTACAGAGGGGTCGAACGGTCGATCAGCACATTCCGGGAGCCATCGGGACCGATGCGGACAATGGCCGGCCCTTCCTCCATCGCCACAAAGACATCCCCGGATTCCGCATCCCGGGCGATGCCATCCGGGCTTCGAAGGCCTTTCGCAAGCACGGAAACCGACCGGATGACATCCAGCGGCTCCACGTTGACCATCATGGCGCTTGGAAGCGGAGCAGAAGGGATGGCTCTCCTTCCCGTGGGAATCACCGCCGTCACATCGGCGCAGGCATTCACCCCCGCGACCATCAGGACCGCCGCCAGCGGAAAGTGCATCCGGATGCGGCGGGAATTCCGCTTCGCCACAGGATGGAGGGGCTCCTGCATGTGATTTCATCTTACTTCCCTCTCCCGGCAGGTGTCAAACCGCCACCCGCATCTGGATGCCTCGCCAGGACGCTTCCCGCTGAATTTCCCCATGGACATGCTTGCGATGGAAGGCCCGTTGGGGCAACTTATGGCTATGAGCTCACACCTTCACGTGGAGCGGAACCCGATCGTCATGGGGCGGTGGCTGGCGGTGCTGTTCCTATGGGCCCTTCCGCTTGCTTCCCTGGGCGGCGATTTTACCTATACAACCAATTCCCCCGCTACAAACACGGTCACCATCACCGGCCACACGGATCCCCGTGGCGGGCTGGCCATTCCTTCCAATATCGCCGGCCGGACCGTCACCGCCATTGGAAACAACGCCTTCCGGGGAGCCACCGGCCTTTCCGGCCTTTCGATCCCGGCCAGCGTCGCCACCGTCGGCAGTTCCGCGTTCTACGGGTGTGCTGGATTGACGAACCTCTCCATGGAAAATGGCGTCACCACGATCGGCAGCTATGCGTTCTACGGGTGCAGCGGCCTCGCCGCCGTGGCCATTCCCGCCAGCGTCACCTCGATCCAGGAGCGCGCATTCGATGGCTGTACCAGCCTGGCCGCCATCTCCGTCTCGGAGACCAATGCCGCCTATTCCAGCCTCGACGGGGTCCTGTTCAACAAGGCGCAAACCTCGATCCTCCAGCACCCCGGCGGCAAGGAAGGCGCCTATTCGATTCCCGATGGCGTCGCTTCGATTGGCGCCTATGCGTTCTATGCCCGCACCGGCCTGACAGACGTGTCCATTCCAGGCAGCGTCACCTCGATTGTGAGCTATGCGTTCCAGGGCTGCACCGCCCTGACGGACATCGTTCTCCCCGACGGCCTCGCCACCATCGGGACCTACGCGTTCTATGGTTGCTCCAACCTGCGGAACATGGATCTCCCCGCCAGCGTCACCTCGATCGGAAGCAGCGCCTTTCAAGGCTGCACCGCCCTGACGGACATCGTTCTCCCCGACGGCCTCGCCGCGATCGGCAGTTACGCGTTCTACGGCTGTTCCCGTCTCGCAAGCATCGCCATCCCCGCCAGCGTCTCCTCGATCCAGGACCGCGCGTTCGATGGCTGCCCCGCTTTGGCCGCCATCACGGTCTCGGAAACCAATGCCTCCTATTCCAGCCTCGACGGGGTCCTGTTCAACAAGGCGAAAACCTCGCTCCTCCAGCATCCCGGCGGCAAGGAAGGAGCCTATTCGATTCCCGATGGCGTCGCCACGATTGGCAGCTATGCGTTCTATGCCCGCACCGGCCTGACCCGCGTCGACATTCCCGCCAGCGTCACCTCCATCGGAACCTACGCTTTCCAAGGATGCACCGGCCTCACCGGCATCGATCTCCCCGATGGCCTCGCCTCGATTGGAAGCGGTGCCTTCATCGGCTGTTCCAATCTGCGCACCATCTCCCTCCCCGGCGGCATCACCGCGATCGGAACCGGCGCGTTCCAAGGTTGCACTGGCCTGGCAGGCGTGGACCTCCCTCCCAATGCCACCTCGATTGGAAGCAGTGCCTTCCAAGGCTGCACCGCCCTGATGGATGTCGTTTTGCCCGACGGCCTCGTCACCATCGGAACCTATGCGTTCTACGGATGTTCCCGCCTCACGAACATCGCCATCCCCGCCAGCGTCTCCTCGATCCAGGACCGTGCGTTCGATGGCTGCCCCGCTTTGGCCGCCATCTCCGTCTCGGAAACCAATGCCGTCTATTCCAGCCTTGACGGGGTCCTGTTCAACAAGGCGCAAACCACTCTCCTCCAGCACCCCGGAGGCAGGGAAGGCGACTGTTCGATTCCCGACGGCGTCACCTCGATTGGCGCCTTTGCGTTCTGCGCCCGCACCGGCCTGACCCGCGTCGGCATCCCCGCCGGCGTCATCTCCATCGGAACCTACGCTTTCCAGGGGTGCTCCAGCCTGACGAACATCAACCTCCCCGATTCCCTCGCCACGATCGGCAACTATGCCTTCCAGAGCTGTTCCGCCCTGGGAACCGTGGAAATCCCCGGCACTGTCGTTTCGATCGGAACCGGCGCCTTCCAAGGCTGTTCCGGCCTGGCAAGCCTCGCTCTCGGCACCGGCGTCGCTTCGATCGGAAGCTATGCATTCTATGGCTGTACCGCTCTCGCCGGCGTGGACATCCCGGCCAGTGTCACCACGATCTCGGATCGCGCGTTCGATGGATGCTCCAGCCTGGCCTCCATCTCCGTCGCGGCCGGCAATGCCGCCTATTCCAGCCTCGACGGCGTCCTGTTCAACAAGGCCCAGACCTCGCTCCTCCAGCACCCCGGCGGCAAGGAAGGCGCCTACGCCATTCCCGATGGCGTCACCACGATCGGCAGCTATGCGTTCCTCGCCCGCACCGGCCTGACGGGCGTTACCCTCCCCGGCAGTCTGGCAACGATCGGCATCAGCGCATTCCAGGGATGCACCAGCCTGGCGAGCATCGAAATCCCCGATGGCGTCGCCTCCATCGGCAGCAGCGCGTTCCAGGGCTGCACCGCCCTGCGGAATGCCGTGATCGGCAGCGGTGTCATCTCGATCGGCGGCTATGCGTTCTATGGCTGCATCCGCCTCGCGGAAGTCGTCATCCCCGAGGGCGTCACCACGATCGGCAGCTATGCGTTCCATGGCTGTTCCAGTCTCACCAACGCGGTCATCCCCGCCAGCGTCGCCCTGATCCAGGAGCGCGCGTTCGACGGCTGCCCCGGCCTGGCGGCTTTTTCCGTCGCGGCGGATAATGCCGTTTATTCCAGTCTGGACGGCGTCCTGTTCAACAAGGCCCAGACTTCACTCATCCAATATCCCGGCGGCCGGGAAGGCGCCTATTCGATCCCCGATGGCGTCACTTCGATCGGGAACTTCGCCTTCTACGCGCGGGCCGGCCTGACCGGCATCGACATCCCCTCCAGCGTCGTTTCCATCGGAAACTATGCCTTTCAAAGCTGCACCGGCCTGACCAGCGTGGCCGTGCCCGACAGCACAGCCGCCATCGGGATCTACGCCTTCAGCGGATGTTCCGGCCTCACGAATATCGCCATCGGAACCCATGTCGCCTCGATTGGAACCTATGCGTTCTTCGGATGCACCCGTCTCGCCAGCGTGGACATCCCGGACTCCGTCGCCACGATTCAGGACCGCGCGTTCGATGGTTGCACCAGCCTGACCTCCATCTCCGTCGCGGCCGGTAATGCCGCCTATTCCAGCCTCGACGGGGTCCTGTTCAACAAGGCCCAGACCTCGCTGATCCAATTCCCCGCCGGCCTCGGAGGAACCTATGCCGTCCCGTCGGGCACCGTCTCGATCGCAACCTATGCCTTCTACGGATGCACCAACCTGACGGATGTCGTCATCCCCGGAGGCGTCACTTCGATCGGCGGCTATGCGTTCCAAGGATGCACCGGCCTGGCCGGCGTCAGCCTTCCCGCCACCCTGGCCTCGATCGGATCCGGCGCGTTTCTGGGCTGTACCCGCCTGGCCGGCATTCAGATCCCCGATGCCGTCGCCGCCATCGGGGCCGGCGCCTTCCAAGGCTGCACCAGCTTGACGAACGCCACCATCGGCACCAATGTCACCTCCATCGGGGGCAGCGCGTTCTTCGGATGTTCCAGCCTGACGGGCGTGGAAATCCCGGAAAGCGTCACTTCGATCCAGGATCGCGCCTTCGATGGCTGCACCGGTCTGGCTTCCATCTCCGTCGCGGCGGACAACACCGCCTACTCCAGCCTGGGTGGCGTCCTGTTCAACAAGGCGCAAACCTCGCTCCTCCAGTTTCCCGCCGGCCTCGGCGGGACCTATGCCGTTCCCTCCAGCGTCACCTCGATCGGCAGCTTCGCGTTCAATGGCCGCACCAATCTGACTGGCGTAACCCTCCCGGATGGCCTCGTCGCGGTCGGGAGCTACGCGTTCTACGCCTGCACCGGCCTGGCCAGCATCAACCTTCCTTCAAGCCTCACCTCCATCGGGAACTATGCCTTCTGCGGATGCGCCGCCCTTTCCGGCGTGACCATCCCCGAGGGCGTCGTCTCGATCGGAACCGGCGCGTTCCAGGGTTGCACCGGCTTGGCGGACATCGCCATCCCCGGCACCGTCGCCGCGATCGGAGGCTATGCCTTCTATGGTTGCTCCGGCCTGACGAATGCCATCCTCGCCAACGGCACCACCTCCATCGGCGGCTATGCGTTCTGCGGGTGCTCCTCCCTCCCCGGCGTGGAAATCCCCGGCAGCGTCACGTCGATCCAGGAGGGCGCGTTCGACGCCTGCGCCAGCCTGGCTTCCATCTCCGTCGCGGAAGGCAATGCCGCCTTTTCCAGCCTCGATGGCGTCCTGTTCAACAAACTGCGGACCCTGCTTCTTCAATATCCCGGCGGCAAGGAAGGGGCCTATGCCATCCCCCTCGGCGTCGCCTCGCTCGGAAACTACGCATTCCACTCCTGCAACCGCCTGCCTGCTTTGGCCATTCCCGACACCGTGGCCGCCATCGGGGCGGGAACGTTCAACAACTGCACCGGATTGACCCATGTCGCGATCGGCGAAGGGGTGGCGAGGATCGGAACAAGGGCATTTGAAGGCTGCATCAACATTCCCTCGCTCGTGCTTCCCGCCAGCGTCGTCTATGTGGGCGGAGGCGCATTCGACGCTTTTACCGGCAACATCTACTTCAAGGGGAATGCGCCGGCTTGCGACCCCAACGCCCCCGATTGGGCTTCGGCATTCTACTGCCTCGGCACGGCCGGCTGGGAGATCGGCCTCCCGGAAATCCGCGTCTGGACAAGCGTGGCGACCTTCGACGCGGGGGCGGGAACCCCCTCGTATGCGAGCTGGACTTGCAACGTGGGCAATGCCTACGGCACCTTGCCGACGGCAGACCTGACGGATTTCGCGTTCGCCGGCTGGTGGACCGCGGCGGATGCCACGGGCACAAGGGTGTTCACCTCCACGCTTGTGCCCTATGCGACGGCCCCGCACACGCTCCATGCCCGGTGGACCGAAACCCCGGCCATCGGCGGGGAAAGCGAAATCCTCTTCACGCCCGGCGCCCTGTCATTCGGAATCCCGGCGGATTACTCGGGATGCGCGGTCGAATACGCCACCGCCGTGACGAATGGCGCGTGGAATTTCGCCCCCCTGCCGGCCGGGGAATACGCCGTGTCGAACGGAACCGTGACCCTCTACTATTCGCCGGCCCGCCCCAAGGCCATCTACCGGGCGAAGTTCAGCCCGTAGGAAACGATCCCGGCCAAACATGAAAAAACCGCAAGCCCAGGCCGGCTTGCGGGAAAATGGCGTACCTGACAGGAGTCGAACCTGTAACCTTCTGATCCGTAGTCAGATGCTCTATCCAATTGAGCTACAGGTACACCGAATAGGCTGTGTGTTCTACACCACCGCCCCGCTTTTGGCAACCCCCTCTTTCAATTTTTCTCGCCTTCGAAGGGTTCCGTGCCGACAGAGCCGTCGGATTTCTTCACCAGCATCTCGATCTTCTTCTCGACTTCGTTGAGCTTAGAAGAGCACAGCTTGACCAGTTTCTGGCCCTCCTCGAACGCCGCCACCATCTTTTCCAGGCCGAGCTCGCCGCTCTCCATTTCCGCCGCGATCTCTTCCAGCCGCGCCAGCGCCTTCTCGAAGCTCTGGACCTTTTCCGCCTTCTCCGCCATCTCGTCCTCCTCCCGCCGAATCCACGGTGGAAGCCACCGTGCCGTCGGCAAATTCCGTTTCCAAATGCATGCCCGGCGCCGCCTCGGCCGCCGAGCGCAGGATCTTCCCGCCCCGCAGGCGGGTCAGGCTGTAGCCGCGCGCAAGCACCCCCTTGGGGTTCAGCATCCGCAGCTGCGCCTCGGCATGCTTCAGCGCGTTCCGGTCCTCCCCGATGCGCCCCCGCGCCGCCAGCTCCATGCGGCGCGCGGCCGCCTCCGTCCGCTGCCGCACCAGCTGCGGAAGGCCCGCCAAGGCCTTCTGCAGCCGCACCGCCAGCAAATCCACGCCCTGCTGCAGCCGGTGCACCTCCTGCAGGGGATCGCGCAGCCCCGGCGCGCGCGACGCCCGGTCGAGCCGGTTCCGCCAGTCCAGCACCACCGCCCGCGCGCCCAGCCCCAGCCGCCGCCGCAGGTCCGCGACGCGCCGTTCCAGCTCGTCCTTCCCCTTCACGACCAGCTCCGCCGCCGCGCTCGGCGTCGGCGCCCGCACGTCCGCCGCGAAGTCGCTCAGCGTCCAGTCGATCTCGTGCCCCACCGCCGAAATCACCGGGATCTTCGAGCGCACAATGGCCCGGACCACGACCTCCTCGTTGAAGCTCCACAGGTCCTCGAGGCTGCCCCCGCCCCGCCCCACGATCAGGACATCGATCCCCCCGCGCCTGTTCAAGAGGTCGATGGCCTCGGCGATCTCGTCCGAGGCGCCCGCCCCCTGCACGCGCACCGGCGCCAGCACCACATGCAGGTTCGCAAACCGCCGGTCCAGCACCTGGAGGATGTCGCGGATCGCCGCGCCGGTCGGCGATGTCACCAGCCCGACATGCTGCGGCAGCGCCGGCAGCGGCCGCTTGCGCTCCGGGGCGAACAGTCCCTCCTCCGCCAGCCGCTTCTTCAGCGCCTCCAGCCGCATCATCAGCTCGCCTTCGCCCGCCGGCTCGATCTTCCGCAGCAGGATCTGGTAGTCGCCGCCGGCCTCGTAGACCGTGATCTGCCCGTAGCCGCGCACCAGCAGCCCGTCCTTGAGCGGGATCGCCACGTCGGCCAGCGCGCTGCGGAACATCACCGCCCGCAGCTGGCTCGTCGCGTCCTTCAGCGTGAAATACGCATGGCCCGACGCCGGTTTCCGGAAATTCGAGATCTCCCCCTCCACCCACACACTCCCGAACGCGCCCTCGAGCGTGCCCTTGATGCGGCGCGTCAGCTCCGAGATCTTCCAGACCTGGCGCCGGCCCCCGCCGCGCCCTTCCGATTCCCGGCCATCTGGAAACAGATCGGTCATCCCCGGCCTACCATTCGACGGGAGCGTTGAACTCCTCCAGCTCCTCGGACGTGTAGTCCGGGGAGATCATCTTCATCCTGCCGACCTTGAGGCGCGCCCGCGCGCCGGTCTCGAGGTTCTTCACCTCCATGTCGCCGATCATGTAGACCTGCCGCAGTTTCTTGACCGACTTCACCTCGAACCGCTTCACGGCCTTCCCCTCCCGCCACGCCTCGCCGCGGACCACGGCGTTGTAGGCCGGCGCCACCCACAGCCGGACATGCGACCACCCCCCGCCATGCTCTTCCGGGCACGCGATCTCGACCACCTGGCACTCCCAGCGGTTCGCGACCTTCTCGGTGCCGGCGATCTTCGGATCCGGCCACCAGAAATAGGAGAAGCTCAGCTCCATCCAGCTGATCTCGCCGCCCTCGATCGGCCCGAACAGGTCCGGCAAAGGCGCCGCCTGCGGCGGATCGCCCTTCGCGAAGGAAAACGCGGCCGGGCCGTTGCCCAGCGCCACGGTCATCTCCTCCGAGACGCCGCCGAACGCGTCGAACAGCGTGTAGCGGGCCGTGCGGCCGCCCGCCGCCGGCGTCAACAGCGCCCCCGCCCGCACCGACTTCAGGTTCCGCCCGTTCGCATCCAGCACGCGGATGGATGCCTCCAGTTCCAGCGGCACGTCCGGCATCGAAAGCCTCACCCGCTCCATCAGCTCCTCGGCCGCCGCATCCCCTCCGCGCACCGGCGCGGCGCACGCCCAAAGCCCGATCGCCAGCACCCATCCCGCTCGTCCGGATTTCCTCATGAACCGCATCCTATGCGACGCCGGAACCCGCCGCAATTCTATTCGCCGGATCGGGCCTCATCCTGCGGTTGACTTTTGTCCGCCGCCCATGCTAAACACCGCAACCCTTGTGGAACTCGGGGTTGTTTTCCGGGCTCCGGGGATGTACGGTCTATTACGAGAGGTGCAGCATGGCGACCAAGAAAAAAACCCAGAAGAAGGCAGTCCGGAAACCCTCCCGTCCCGCGAAAAAGACGGCGAAAAAAGCCGCGAAGAAGCCGGCTCCCCGCAAGCCCGCCCAAAAGATTCCGGCGAAGAAAGCCGTCCAGAAGGCCCCCGCGAAGAAAACCGCGAAAAAGACCGCCAAGAAGGCCGCCCCCAAGGCCCTCGCCAGAAAACTGCCCCTCCCCAAGCCCCCGCCCCCCCCGCCGCCGCCCCGCAAGGTCAAGCCGGCCCGCGCCTTCCGCAAGGAGGAGCTGAAGTTCTTCCGTTCCCATCTCCAGAAGCAGCTCGACCTCATCCAGGGCAATCTCGACGCCCTCGCCGGCGACAATCTCAAGCGCTCGCCCATCGAGGCGTCCGGCGACATCAGCGCCCACTCCACCCACATGGCGGACCAGGGCACCGACAACTTCGACCGCGAACTCGCCCTCAACCTCGCCTCCGGCCGCCAGGAATCCCTCTACGACATCGAAGACGCCATCCGGCGCATCGATGAAGGCACCTACGGCGCCTGCGAAAGCTGCGGCGGCGCCATCGAGCGCCCCCGCCTCAAGGCCCTCCCCTTTGCCAAGAAGTGCATGGCCTGCCAGAACGCCGCCGAACGCGGCCGCACCAAGTACCGCCCCTTCGGCGGAACCCTTCCGCTGCAGCAGCTCGCCGCGGAAGACGCCGCCGCCGAACCGCCGGACTCGATGGGTTGATCCGGCCCGCCGGCCCGCCCCATGACGCCGCTCCTCGTCGCCCTGCTGGTCATCCTGCTCGACCAAGCGTCGAAGGAGTGGGTGCGCGGCACGTTTTCCCTGCACGAGTCGGTGCCGGTGCTCCCCGGCTTCTTCAACCTCACCTATATCCGCAACACCGGCGCCGCCTGGGGCATGTTCAGCGGGCAGAACCTCGCCCTTGCCCTCCTGGCCTTCGTGATGCTGGTCACCCTCGTCGTCTTCCGCCGCAAGATCCTCCCGCCCGGACGCCTCCACCGCGTCGCCCTCGGCCTGCTCTGCGGCGGCATCGCCGGCAACCTCTTCGACCGCCTCCGCCTCGACTACGTCACCGACTTCCTCGACTTCTACTTCCGCGACGGGCATTTCCCCTCCTTCAACGTCGCCGACTCCGCCATCTGCATCGGCGTCGGCATCTACGTCCTCGGCACCCTCCTCGCCCCGCCCCCCTCCGCCACCGGAGGAAAGGCGCCGGAAACCTCCGCGCCATGAGTTTTCCACGCCATGGAAAAAGTTTTTCCATTGTGTGGAAAAACGGACGAAAGTTTTTCCATTGTGTGGAAAAACCGCTGAAAGTTTTTCCATTGCGTGGAAAAACCGGTCCGCGGCGCCTCCCCGCCCCGGAGGCCGCATGACCGCCCTCGCCGCCCATTTTCTCGTCGGGCCCACCGCCTCGGGCAAGAGCGCCGTCGCCCTCCATCTGGCGCTCCAGTCGCGCCCGCCGCGCCCCATCCTGTCCGCCGATTCCATGACGATCTACCGCGGCATGGACATCGGCACCGCCAAGCCCGACGCCGCCGAACGCGCCGCCGTCCCCTCCTTCGGCTTCGATCTCGCCGAGCCCGACCGGCTGTTTTCCGTCGGCGACTACCTCGCCGCCGTCCGCTCCGCCGCCCCCGCGGTCGCCGCCTGCGGCGCGCCGCCCATCGTGGTCGGCGGCACCGGGCTCTACGTCAAGTGCCTCACCGAAGGGCTCGACAGCGCCCCCTCCGATCCCGGCCGCCGCGCGGCGGCCGAGGCGTTGCTGCAGGCCGAGGGCCTCGAAGCCCTCCAGGCCGCCACCCAGGCCCTGAATCCGGCGGAATACGCCCGCCTGCGCGACCCGGAAAACCCGCGGCGAGTCATCCGCGCCTACGAGCTGCTGGCTTCCGGCCATCCCCTGCCGGCCGCCGAGGAGCGCCCGCGCCCCAAGGTCGCCGGCCTGGTCCTGCCGCCCGAGGAGCTGCGCGCGCGCATCGCCCGCCGCGCCCGCCAGATGTTCGCCTACGGCCTCGTCGAGGAAGTCCGCGCCCTGCGGGCGAAATACCCCGCCCTCTCCGAGACCGCCCGCCACGCCATCGGCTACGAGGAGGCCGCGCGCGTCCTCGACGGCCAGATCCCCGAGGAGGAGGCCATCCGCCTCACCGCCCTCCGCACCGGCCAGTACGCCAAGCGGCAGATGACGTGGTTCCGCCACCAGGCCGACGTCGTCTGGGTCGAGGTGGGGCCGCGCGACGATACCGAGCGCCTGTCCGGCAAGGTCCAGAAGGTCTGGAATTCCCACGGCCCCGCCGCCTTGCGGATCTGACCCCGCCGCATAAAAAAATTGAAAAAATGCGCCGGATGGTGAACCCTCTTCCCCATGCCTCCGAAAAAGCCCGCCGCCAGGAATGATGCCCCCGCCGCCGCCCCGAAAAAGGGCGCGGCCCGCCTCTTCCTCGTCTATGGCTCCGACGACCTCTCCGCCACGAGAAAGGCCGATGAGATCGCCGCCCGCCTCTGCCCTCCCGAAGAACAGGCCTTCGGCCTCGAAACCATCAACCCCGAGTCCGGCACCGATACCGCCGAGGCCGTCTGCGCCGTTCTGCGCAACACCATCGAGGCGCTCCTGACCCCGCCTTTCCTCGGCGGCAACAAGACCGTCTTCCTCCGCAACGCCCCCTTCTTCAACCCCCTCGCGGAACCCGGCAAGTTCGCGGACGTGAAGGCCGAAACCGAACGCCTCGTCGATCTCCTCAAGAAAGGCCTGCCCGAAGGCGTTTCCTTCGTCCTCCTCACCGGCAGCGTCAACAAATCCACCTCCTTCTACAAGACCTTCCAGGCCCAGGGCGAAGTCCACGCCTTCGACGAGCCCGAAAAGCCGAAGGAAGCCGAGGAGGACTTCATCCCCCGCGTCGAAAAGCTGATCGAGGAGAAGGGGCTTTCCATGCCCCGCCCCGTCTTCAACGCCTTCCTCGACCGCACCGGCTACAACCTGCGCCAGGTCACCGCCGAGATCGAAAAGCTTTCCCTCTACCTCGGCGAACGCAAGGCCGCCACCCTTGCCGACATCCAGCTCATGGTCGCCCCCGTCCGCGAAAGCAAGTTCTTCGAATTCGCCGACACCTTCTGCAACGGCAATCTCGCCGACACCCTCCGCGTCATGCGCCGCATGTTCGACCAGCGGGTCTACCCCGTCCCGCTGATCGTGAACCTCCAGGACCGCCTGCGCCAGCTCTTCGTCCTCAGCGACTGCCTCAAGCGCGGCTGGGCCCGCCTTTCCGGCGGCGAACGCTTCCGCACCCTCTCCTGGTCCCTCCCGCCGGCCGGCGAAACCCTCCTCTCCTCCATGGAGAAGGACCCGCGCAAAGGCAACCCGTGGGCCATCTCCATGATGGCCGCCCAGGCCACCCGCTTCCCCACCGGCCGCTGGTACCGGTGGCTCACCGCTGCCGTCGACGCCCAGGCGGCCATGACGGGTGGCGACGCCGTCGATCCCGAAGTCATCCTCGAGCTCTTCGTCATCCGCTCCCTCGGGGAATTATCCGTCGACAAGGCCAAGGCCTGAGCCCCCCGCCGGGATTGACGAATCCCCCTTTCCTGCGTATCGTTGCCCCCCGATATGACCCATAAGCATCCCCATTCCAAGCACGCCGCCCCGCCCCCCGCCGACGACCCGAATCTGCCGGCGGTCGATCCCGCCCATCCCGTTCCGGAAGAGGCCCCTCCCGCCCCCGAAGCCGCCGCCGGGCCGCAACCTTCCCCCGAAGAGGTCCTCCAGGACCGTCTCCTCCGCCTGCAGGCCGATTTCGAGAACTACCGCAAGCGCATGGATCGCGAGAAGAAGGATTGGATCGCCTTCGCCAGCGAAAAACTCGTCCTGGAAATCCTGCCCGTCCTCGACAGCTTCGAGCTGGGCCTTTCCAACAGCGCCAAGGAAGGGGCGCCGGCCGCCTTCACAGAGGGGTTCCAGCTGGTCTGCAACCAGCTCCGCTCCGTCCTCGAAAAAGCCGGCGTCCAGGCCATCCATGCCGAAGGCGCGGTCTTCGATCCCAATCTCCACGAAGCCATCACGCACCTCCCGTCGGACACCGTGCCCGAAGGGAACGTGGTCGCCCAGACCCGCCGGGGCTACAAGCTCGGCGACAAGCTCCTGCGCGCCGCTCAGGTCGTCGTTTCCTCCGGGCCCTCCGCCTAAGGGCCCACCGGATTCCCATGAGCCAGAAGCGCGATTGCTACGAAATCCTCGGCATTCCCCGCGACGCCTCTGAAGACGCGGTCAAGAAGGCCTATCGCAAGCTGGCCATGAAGTACCACCCGGACCGCAATCCGGGCGACAAGGAGGCCGAGGAGAAGTTCAAGGAGGCCACCGAGGCCTACGAGATCCTCTCCAGTTCCGAACTGCGGCCGCGCTACGACCAGTTCGGCTGGGGCGCCTTCGAGCGGGGCCGCGGCGGGGGCTTCGGCGGCGCCGGCCACATCGACCTCGAAGAGGCCATGCGCGCCTTCGCCTCCGCGTTCGGCGGCGGCGGCGGATTCACGGGCGGACTGGGCGGCAGCTTCTTCGAAAGTCTTTTCGGAGGCATGGGCGGCGGAACGCGCGACCGCGACGGCCGTTCACGCGGCTCCGATCTCCGCTACGACCTCGAAATCGACTTCGAAGAGGCCGCCTTCGGCTCCAAGCGCGAACTTTCCCTCCATGTCGTCGAGGATTGCGAGGCCTGCAAGGGCACCGGCGCCGACGGCAAGAGCCAGCGCGAAACCTGCACCAAATGCGGCGGCCGCGGCATGGTCGTCAGCTCCAACGGCTTCTTCCAGGTCCGCCAGCCCTGCCCCCATTGCGGAGGCAGCGGCGAATTCATCCGCCACCCCTGCCGCAAATGCAACGGCGAGGGCCGCGTCAAGGTGGCGCGCAAGATCGAACTGGCCATCCCGGCCGGCGTCGACACGGGTTCCCGCCTCCGCCTCGCCGGCAAGGGCGAGGGCGGCTCCCGCGGCGGCCCCCCCGGCGACCTGTTCGTCGTCCTGCACGTGCGGGAACATGATTTGTTCTCGCGCGAGGGACTGGATACGCATTGCGAAATCCCCATCCCCTTCCATATCGCCGCGCTCGGCGGCGAAATCCAAGTGCCCACGCTCCGCGGAGACGTCCCCCTCAAGATCCCCGCCGGCACCCAGCCCGGAAAGGTCTTCACCCTCCGGGGCCTCGGCATGCCCGATGTCCGCGGCACTTCCACCGGCGACCACTATGTCGCCATCACCATCGAAGTCCCCGCCGGCCTGCATGGCAACGCCGGCGACCTCTTGGCCGCCTTCGGCGCCGCCGTCAAGGAAGCCAACCATCCCCGCCTTGCCGCCATCCGCAAGAAGGCCCGGCAGTTTTATGAACGCAAGGAAGCCATGGGCTCCTCCAAGGGTGAAAAATGAACGCTCCCGCCAATCCCGCGCCGGAAACCCCCGCCCGGAACATGCACTTCATCCGCGAAATCATCGCGGAGGACGCCCGCACCGGCAAATACGGAGGAAAGGTCGTCACCCGATTCCCGCCGGAACCCAACGGCTATCTCCACATCGGCCATGCCAAGGCCATCTGCCTCGATTTCGGCATGGCGCTGGAAAACGGCGGCGAATGCCACCTCCGCATGGACGACACCAACCCCGTCAAGGAGGACGTCGAATACACCGACTCCATCAAGGAGGATGTCCGCTGGCTCGGCTTCGACTGGGGCCGGCACTATTACCACGCCTCCGACTATTTCGAGCAGATGTACGAGCTCGCCTGCGGGCTCATCCGCGACGGCAAGGCCTATGTCTGCGAATTGACCTCCGAGCAGTGGAAGGAACATCGCGGCATTCCCACCGAACCCGGCAAGGAATCCCCCTTCCGCAACCGCCCGCCCGAAGAGAACCTCGATCTGTTCCGCCGCATGCGCGCCGGCGAATTTCCCAATGAATCCAAGGTCCTTCGCGCCAAGATCGACATGGCCTCGCCCAACCTCCACCTGCGGGACCCCGTCATCTACCGCATCCTGCACACGCCCCATCCCCACGCGGGGGACAAGTGGTGCATCTATCCCATGTACGACTACGCCCATCCCATCGAGGATGCCCTCGAGAAAATCACCCACTCGATGTGCACCCTCGAGTTCGAGGTGCACCGCCCCCTCTACGACTGGGTCATCCAGAACTGCCATCTCTTCCCCTCCCAGCAGATGGAATTCGCGCGCCTTTCGCTGACCTACACCGTCATGAGCAAGCGCAAGCTGCTCGAACTGGTGAAGCTCCGCCTCGTGAACGGCTGGGACGACCCCCGCATGCCCACGCTCTGCGGCCTGCGCCGCCGCGGCGTGCCCCCCGCCGCCATCCGGGAATTCTGCGAACGCGTCGGCATCACCAAGTACGACTCCCTCACCGATGTCGCCCTCCTGGAGCATTGCATCCGCGACGACCTGAACAGGACCTCCCGCCGCGCCATGGCCGTGCTGGATCCCCTCCGCGTCGTCATCGAAAACCCCGACGGCCTGCCGGCAACCGTCAAGGGCGTCAACAACCCCGAGGATCCCGCCGCCGGCGAACGCGACATCCCCTTCGGTCCCGAGCTCTTCATCGAACGCGAGGATTTCGCCGAAGTCCCCCCTCCCAAGTATTTCCGCCTCAGCCCCGGCAAGGCCGTCCGCCTGCGCAACGCGGGTTTCCTCACCTGCACCGGCGTCGAAAAGGATGCCTCGGGCCGCATCACCGCCGTGCGAGGCCGTTTCGAGCCCATGGAAGCGGCGATCAAGGTCAAGGCAACCATCCATTGGGTGCCCGCCCATGCGGCGAAACCCGTCGAGGTCCGCCTCTACGACCGCCTCTTCAACGTGCCCGAACCCGATGGCGACAAGGCGGTGGATTTCAAGGCCCATCTCAACCCGGATTCGCTCAAGGTCGTTTCCGCTCTCGCGGAACCGTGCCTGATCGAGGCCAGGCCCGGGGACCGCTACCAGTTCGAACGCGTCGGCTATTTCTATGCGGAATCCGACAGCCGCCCCGGCGCGCCGGTCTTCAACCGAACCGTCACTCTCAAGGATTCCTGGAAACCCGCATGAACCTGATGGCCGTCCGGAGCGCTTCCAATCAAAAGAGGAACTCCGCTCCCGTGACTGTCTATCTCCAGAACATCGTCGTCCGGCATACCTTCCCGGTTGTCTTCACCCGCCATCTCTTCTCTCCACGCAACCGGTTGCTGCGCAATGCCATTGCGCGCGGCGAAACCCGCCGGCAACACCGCTGCCTTGTACTGCTGGACAAGGGAGTCCTCGCCGCCTTCCCCGACTTGCCGGTGCAGATCCGTTCCTATTTCGACACCCATGCCGGGGCCATGCAATTGGTACGCGAGCCCCTTGTCCTCGCCGGGGGCGAAGAGATCAAGCAATCGTCCCGTTTCGTCCGCCGCATGGTGGAGGCGCTCCGGGCCGGCAATGTCTGCCGCCATTCCCTGTGCCTGGCCATCGGCGGAGGCGCCTTCCTTGATGCCGCCGGTCTCGCCGCCGCCCTCTTCCACCGCGGGGTGCGGCTTGTCCGCATCCCCACCACCGCCCTCGCCCAGTGCGATTCCGGCGTCGGTGTCAAGAATGCCATCAACTACGCCGGCTCCAAGAATCTCCTCGGGACTTTCGCCCCTCCATGGGCCGTCCTCAACGACGCCGACTTCCTTTCCTCCCTCCCGCTACCCCTCCTGCTCGACGGCATCGCCGAAGCCGTCAAGGTCGCCGCCATCAAGGATGCCTCCTTCTTCCGCTCCATCGGGCGGGCCGCGCCGCAGATCCGGAAGCGCAACATGTCCGCCATCCTCCGCATCCTGAAACGCTGCGCCCTTCTCCACCTCGACCATATCGCCACCTCCGGCGATCCCTACGAACTCGGTGCCGCCCGCCCCCTCGACTACGGCCACTGGGCCGCCCACAAGCTGGAGGTCCTCTCCCGGCATCGCCTCTCCCACGGCCATGCCGTTTCCATCGGCATCGCTCTCGATGCCCTCTATGCCGCCCGCAGCGGCTTCCTTCCCGAAAAACAGGCCTTTCGCCTCGTTTCCATCCTGCGCACCTGCGGTTTGCCCGTCTACGCCCCGGAATTGTCCAGGAGGGACCGGCGCCGGCGCCTCGCCATCCTCGCCGGACTCGAGGAATTCCGCGCCCACCTCGGCGGGGAACTCACCCTCACCCTTCCCTCCCCCATCGGTTCCCGCACCGAAATCCATTCCGTGGACGAGGCCCGCATGGCCGAATGCATCGCCGCGCTGGCCCGGTGGAAGTGAAGGCGCCGTTTCCCATCCCCTACTGTCTCAACGTCCATCCGGCGGCGGATTGGCGGAAGGTGAAGCGGGCGCTGTCCGTCCATGCGCTCGCCGTCAAGAGGCTCGTCGCCCCCGGCCGCCCGTTCCCGTTGAGCCTTCACCTCGGCGGCCATGCCGCTTGGGAACTGGCTTCGCCGCGCCGCTTCGCCGCTTTCCGCGATTGGCTTCAGGCCCACGATTGCTTCGTCGCCGGCGTGAACGCCTTCCCCTTCGGCCGCTTCCACGCCGAAACCGTCAAAACAGCCGTCTATCGGCCCGATTGGCGCAGCGACGACCGCCTCGCCTATACCCTGCTCGTCGCCCGGCTCCTTGCCGGCCTCATCCCCGAAGGCGCCTCCGCCACCCTCACCACCGTTCCCGGCGGCTGGCTTCCCGACTGGAAAAGCCCCGGCACCCGCCGCCGCGCCATGGAAAACCTGGCCCGCGCCGCGCAGGGATGCCGCGAAATCGCGAAAACCACGGGGCGCCGGATCCGCATCGCCATCGAACCCGAACCCGGATGCGCCTGGGACTTTCCCGATCCGCAACTGGAAGATCTCGGCCCTGAAATCGGCTGGTGCCTCGACGCCTGTCATGCCGCCGTCGGATTCCGTTCTTTGGACAATCTCGACTGGCGGCGCATCGCCCGCGTCCAGCTTTCCGCCGCCATCGAGTGTGGCAACACCGCCGAAGCCAGGGACGCCCTCCGGCCCTTCGCCGAATCCGTCTATCTGCACCAGACCCGCGCCGCGCTCGATGGCGAAATCATCGGTTCCTGGCCCGATCTGGCCCCCGCGTTGAGAGCCCTCCCCCGGTTGCCGGAACAGGCGCTGATCCGGACCCATTACCATGTCCCGCTGACCTGGAACGGCACGGGCCCCCTCCGTTCCACGCGCCGCAACCTGACCCCCGCGTTTTTCCAAAAGGCGAAAACGGCATTCTGCGAAGTCGAGACCTACACCCACTCCATCGTCCCCCGCGCCCTCCGCCCCTCCACGCTAGACCTCGCCATCGCCGGCGAACTCGAGTGGGCGGCGGCCCGCTACGGCTCTTCCTCGTCCACGAAGCGGAAGACCGTCTCGCCGGGTTTGGCATAGCCCAGGTCTTCCCTCGCGATCTTTTCAATGAAGCCGGGATCCTCCTGCAGCTTCTCCTGCTTCAGCTTCAGCATCCGCAACCGCTCCGCTTCCTTCTGGATGTCCTGCTCCACCAGCTCCTTCTCCCCCCGGAGCTGGCGCTGCCTCTCGATCAGTGGCAGGAACAGCCGCAGGACGATCAACACCAGCAGCAGCACGGCGGCGATCAGGCAGATTCGCTGGGTGAATTTCCAGACATTCATACGCCCTCATCCTAGCGGTTCCCTCCTGTCCGCGCAATGCCCCGGTGCGGGACTCCGCGGCGCCGTTCCCGTCCACCGGCCGTCCTCGCGACCTGGCAACCGCCCCGTCCCGCCTTGCGTTCCCTGCGGCAATGCCGTAGCCTCTCCGCGAGATGCCCCGCCCTCCCCAAGAGTTTGATTTCTGGTACGCGGTCAACAACACCGAGGTGTTGGAACTGCCCCGCAGCCGCCTGGAGACCTTCGGTTCCACCCTGATCAATTACCGCCTCGTCACGGAGCTGATGGATGCCGTCGGGCAGGTTCGCATCCGCGAGGGCCGCATCCAGGCCTTCCGCCCGGAAATCCTCACCCCCCAGTCCTTCCTGGAATCCCCTCTTTCGGAGGGCTTCCATTCCGGCCAGGCCGAGGATTTCATCCGGTGGCTCCGCGAGCACGAGTCCGACCTGACCCTTCTCAAATACGGATTCAAGATCCGCCAGGAAACCACCACCGAATCCATCGTCCACGATACGGTTGAAAACGTCGTGGACCGGGTCCGCGCCGACCTGAAATCCAAGGAAGACCCCCTGGCCGCCCTGGTGCTGGGCGTGGATGAACCATGGGAAGTCTGCCTGCTCAAGCTCCTGTACGAGGTGGTCCGCCTGTCCGCCCCCGGCAATGCGCGCGATCTCCGCGCCGATCCCGACGGAACGCGCCATGAAATCGAAAAGGCCTTCCGCCTGGCGGCAAACGACCGTTCCCGGCTCGCGCCCCTGGCCGCCCTCCTGACCCGCCTCGGCAAATTCAAGGAATACGAGGACCGGTTCTACGCCCTCGTCCGCTCGCACACGTCCTAGCGGTCTCCCTCACCGCGAGGCGATCCACGGGATCGCCACGAACGTCCCGATGCTGCCGCCGATGTTCGTCGTCACCACCACCAGCAGGATCCGGACCACGGGATTCCGGATGAACCGCCGGAAGCTTTCCATCGCCTCCGGCAAGGCCTCGAAATCCCCCACCGAAGGAGGACGGACCCACGCCTCCACCAGCCCCGACACCCAGCCGGCCGCGATGGCCGGATGGAGCGTCGTGATGGGGGCCGCCACGAAGGCGGACAGCACGGTCAGCGGATGGGGCAGCGCCAGCGCCGCCCCCAGCGCGGCCAGCGTGCCGGTCACCCCCACCCAGATGGCGATGGAATCCACCCCTTGCTCCGCCCCGCCCTGGAGGAAACCCCATGCAATCAGCGCCAGGACACCGGCCGGAATCAGCCACGGCCAGATCTTCGACCATTTCGACGGCGGCGGGAGGCTTTCGAGCTCCTGAAGGGGCATGGATTCCTGGATCGATTCCAGCATCCCCGGCACATGTCCGGCGCCTACCACCGCGACAATCCGCCCGCCCGGCGCCGCGCGCAGCTTCTGCGCCAGATAGATATCGCGTTCGTCGATCAGGCGCTTCTTGATCTGGGGAAACGCCTTCCCCATCTGCCCCATCAACGCCTCGAGCTGGTCCTGCTTCTTGAGCGCCTCGATGTCTTCCCTGCCGATTTCCTCCGAAGTGAACATCGCCTCGGCCAGCACGCCGAACAGCTTGACCCGCTGCCAGAAGCCCAAATGCCGCCATACGCGCTTGAGCGTGATGTCGATCCGCCGGTCGATCAGCTCCAGTTTCGCCCCCGTTTCCTCCGCGCAGGCCGCGCCGGCCAGCATCTCCGCGCCCGGTTCCACCTCCAGCTGCTTGCCAAGCCGCCGGTAGAACGACTGCATCACCAGCTGGGCCAGCAGGAACATCGACTTGCCCTGCCGGATCACCTGAAAGATGTTGGTGTGCCGCCAGGCCTCCTTCTTCACAAGCCCCTGGTAGCGCGGCTCGCAAAGCTCGATGGCGATGGTGTCGGGCCGTACCGCCGCCACGGTCGCGCGCACATCCTGCACGCTCTGCGCCGAGACATGCGCCGTGCCGACGATGTAGATGGTTTTGCCCTCCAGCTCCACCTTCGTGGCGCTGGAGGGCAAAAAGAGGAGCTCTTCCTGCATGGAGGGCTTACTTGGCGTCGCCCTTCTTGATGTAGATGTCCGTGCGGCGGTTGCGCTGCATGTTCTCTTCGGTGTCGTTCAGCGCGACCGGGCGGTCGAAGCCGTAGCCCACCGCCGTCACGTTCGCCGCCGGGATGCCGCTGTTCTGCACCAGATAGTCCGCGACGGCATTCGCGCGCCGCTCGCTCAGCTTCTGGTTGTATTCGCGCGTCGAGCGCTTGCGCTTGTCCGCATGGCCTTCCACGCGCACCGTCGCGTTGGGATCGCGGCGAAGCACCTTCAAGACCGGCTCCAAATCCTTGTAGTACTGGGGACGGATGAACGACTTGTCATAGTCGAACTCGATCAGCAGCGTGAACTTCTGCAGGTCGTCCGAGGGATCCAGCGGATTGGTGCTGTCTTCGATGACCTCGTGGCCGTCGCTGACCCCGCCCTTGTCGGTGTCGACGTCCAGCGGATTCGTCTTGTAGGTCAGCACTTCCGCGCCGTCCTTGAGACCGTCGAAATCGCTGTCGGGGTTCAGGGGATCCGTCTGGTGCTTGAAGTGCTCGTCGCCGTCCGACAGGCCGTCGCCGTCCGTGTCCGGATTGTAGGGATCCGTGCCGATCACGGCCTCGTCCTTGTCATACAGGCCGTCGCCGTCGCTGTCCACATCGCCCGGGCCGGCGGACACCTGGAATTCCGGGGCGACGACGCGCTCGGCGCCGAAGCGATAGCTGACGCCCATCTCCGCCAAGGCGGTGAATTCCCACTCCTCGCCCTGCGCGCCCGCCACGAAATCGCCGCGCAGCGCCCACGAGTCGTTGAAATGGTAGAACAGGCCCGCGCCCGCGAACAGCCCCAGCTGCGTCCGGCCATTGACCATGTCGTCGCCGAAGAAAGTGACGGCCGGACCCGCGCGCAGGAAGGGATCGATGCGGCGGTTTTCCAGCGCCCGCAGGTGGAGCAGCGCATCGAGGCCCAGCCGCAGCGCGGTCGTGCTGCCGTCCAGGGGTTCCACGTTGGAATTGAGCTCGTCGGCGTCCCGCGCGGAAAGCGACGGCATGAAATTCACCCCGCCCTCGATGTCCCACCAGGAATTGAGGCTGTAGCCCAGCTTGCCGGAAATGCCAAAACCCGACTCGACTTCCACATCGCCTTCCAGATCGTAGTAGTTCAGGCCCAGCGTGGTGAACCACGGCGCGCGTTCGAACAGATCATCATCCGTCGCAAAGGCCGGAACGGTTCCAAACGACACGGCCAGCGCAGCGACCAACATCCATTTCATTGTCTTCATCATCTGCAGAACTCCCTGTTCAAAGATTGGCGAAACGATACAGGCCCGCCCCACCCCGCGCAATCAAAAACAAGCGGAAATGCCGGCGGACTTCCGGCTCATGGAGCATTCAGCCGGTTGGCCCGGAGGACATAGACCGGATAGCGCATCATCTGGGTGTTGGGCCGGGTCGGATGGGGCGGAAGCGTGCTGGCCACCGAATAGTTGGCGAGGATGGCCTGGATGGTCGGATCCGCCTGGTCGACCACGGAGGCGCAGAGGATCACATAGTCGAATTTCTGTTCCCGATAAGGGGCGCTGAGGAAGTCCGGC
Organism: uncultured Verrucomicrobiota bacterium; assembly: GCA_937860055.1. GTDB lineage: Bacteria > Verrucomicrobiota > Kiritimatiellia > CAIQIC01 > Lenti-01 > Lenti-01. The sequence goes on from CALMBO010000018.1 coordinate 31,881, forward strand.
TTGTTGGCAAAACTCCATTGTCCGTTGATCCAGCGGCAGAGCTCGTTCCCCTGATGCCCCGCCTCGGAATACCCGAAGGAACCCGTGATGTAGGGGAAGTGGTAGATCACGGTGTAGCCGCGCTTGAACACTTCCTCGATCTGGCTGTATTTATAGCGGTCGGCCTCGTCGATCAGCCGGACGGACGCCTGTTGCCAGGCGGGGATCAGCAGCGCCACCGTTTGCAGCACCGCCGCTCCCCCGCGGAGGCTCGCCGAAATCCCCGCATCGCGGATCTGCCCCATGGTGAAACGCAGGCCCTGCCAGCCGCAGATCACCAGCCCCGTGATGGCGATCACGGCATGGTTGTTTCCACTCCCGAACTTGGGCTGCGCGATGCAGGCCACCGCCATCCCGGCGGCCGCCATCGTGTATTCCGGCGTCAACATCCGCTGCCAGGCCTCCCGCCAGGTCTTGCTGGCCAGCAAGGGCCACAGGCTGAACAACGACAGGATCCCGACGAGGCCCAGGAACTGGGAGCCCCACACTTCGGTGACGAGGCGGGACATCTCCCAAAAGGGCCCCCGGTTCTCCTTCACGACGATGTCATAGAACAAACCGCCGGACTGGATCTGGAGAAAGGCCAGCCCTCCCCCGCACACCACCAGGGCCGGCACCGCGTAGAACACGAAGCGGCGGGGCTCCTTCAGAAGCACATAGAGGGCACCCGCCGCCACATAGGCCAGTCCGGTCTGCTTGGTCAACGCCCCCAGCGACAGCCACAGCGCCGCCCACGCCGCCGGCCGGGGCCCGGCCTTCCCCAGGCAATAGAACCCGGCGATCGTCAGCGCGAAGTGGAGCGCGTCGTTGTTGAGCCCGCAGAGCCAGATCCCCGTGGAAAGGTTGAGTAGCAGCAGATCCACGATCCCCAGCGCCGTCAGGAACAGATCGCGGGAGGTCCCCCCCCACAGGAATCTCGCGGCAAAATAGAGGAAGACGAAGGTGGCCAGCAGGGAAACCAGTTGCGGGACGAAGAATCCGGGCCCCGTCAATTTCCACAGCCATCCGCACACCACCCAGTAGAGGGGCGTATAGGTGATGGGGCTGAACTCGACGGTCATGGGCGCATAGATGGGCTTCCCTTCGTAGACCCGGTCGATCTGCGCCAGATGTTCATAGGCGGCACGGTCCGGCGAAAAACCGCAGGACATGTTGTTGACCGCCAGATAGGCCGCCGGAATGTGCAGGAGCAGGAAAAGGACCAGCAGCAGCTTCGAGCCTCCCCCAAACCCCCGCCACCCTTCCCGGATTTGCTGGGCAATCATCTATTCCCCTCCGATGTAGTTGTCGATGATGTAGCGCGGACGGTGGATGGATTCGCGGTGGATCCGGCCCACGTAGATGCCGAGGATCCCCACGGTGAAGAGAATGATGCCCCCCATCAGCAGCGTGCTCCCGAGAAGGAGCTGGTTCCACGACAGGCCGGCCTGCCCCCGGAAAACCAGCGGCCCCAGCACCAGGGCCGCAAAGAAGAGGAAGGAGACGAACGACACGAAGAGGCCCAGGAACAGGGCCAGATACAACGGAGTGGTCGAGAAAAGAGTGATGCCCCGCAGGAATTCCTTGTAGGGATTCAGGCTCCGCCACAGGGAAAACTTGGTTTCCCCCGCGAAGCGCGGATCCCGTTCGTAGAACACCTGTTCCTGCCTGAACCCCACCCACGCCACCAGCCCGCGCAGGAACGGATCGAATTCGTCCAGCTTCAGGATCTCGTTCATGGCGCGGCGCGAGATGAGCTTGAAGTCGCCCGTGTTCTGCAGAATGGTGATGTCCGAGAAGCCGTTGATGGCCCGGTAGGCCTGCCGGGTCAGCCACATCTTGAACGCATTCTCGCCCTTGCGGACGGTCCGGGTGGTGTGGACGATGTCGGCCCCGTCGCGCCATTTCTGGACCAGCTGCGGAATCAGCTCCGGCGGATCCTGGAGATCGGTGTCCATGTAGATGACCGCATCGCCCTTGGCCTTTTCGAACCCCGCCAGGACGCAAGGGGTCACCCCGAAACGACGCGACATGTTGATGATCTTGACGGCCGGATTGGCCTCGCGGGCCTTCAGCAGGATTTCCAGCGAACGATCCGTCGAGGCATCGTTGACGAAAATCAATTCATACGGGAGGCCCAAACCGGCGAAAACCGCCTCTTCCCGGCGGATCAGCTCCGGCAGGTTCTCCGCCTCGTTTCGGAACGACAACACCACAGATACCAGCATGGACTCTCCTCGGCAGGACGCCGTCTCAATCATGGACATGCACGATCACCGGACGATACCGACGGTCCACCGCCCGCACAATCAAAAATGCAGGGGCGCCCCGGCGCCGGCGGGGTCCTGCGGAATCCGCTCCAGGCGGAATTCCCGGACCAGCAGCGCCCCCCCCCGGCCCAGGTTCTGCCAGCGCAGCGAGTGAACACCCTGCGGCAGTTCGAGCTCGAAGGACCGGCTTTCGAACTGTTGCGCGGCAAAGGTCAGGGGCGGCTGGTCTCCGATCTTCACCACCTGGTTGCCGCCCATGGCCGCCGCCACCACCACGGCCTTCGCCCGGAGGGGCTCGCCGCGGAGGTTGTGAATGGACAGGACCCCCTCGCCTTCCAGCACGCGGTAGTCCGTGAAATCCCCCTGTTGCCAGGGCTTGAACAGCTTCCACCCTTCGCCGAAGAAATGCACCGAATCCCGGCCGGCGGCCCGCTCCCGCTCCGCGATCTCCTCGTGGGTGTCGTAGAAGATCTCCGTCAGCACCCGGTTCGTCTCCGAATAGAATTCCTCCATCGGGGCGAAACCCGTGTCGCGCAGCCACAGTCCCGCTTCGTTGGTCACCACCGCGCGATGGTGGAACCAGGTCTCCGGCCAGGTCCAGGGACCCATGAGCTTTTCCTGGTTGCGCGCGATGCGGATGAACGCCTGCGCCCCGTTCCGCTCGATCTGCGCCTTCGTCGCCTGCCGCCAGTTGAAGCGCACATAGTTCTCATAGGGATCGTCGGGAACGGTGAACGTGACCGTCACGTTGGAGGGCGCATACGTCGCCATCTCGTTCCACGGCTCCAGCCAGCGGTCGATGAGGACCACGTCGCCTTTCGGCAGGTTCGCATCCAGCCAGGCGCGGATCGGGCGATAGGCCGTGGGCTTGCCGTCCAGTCTTGTCACCTGCCAGCTCGGAAAGGCCAGCAGGCCCGCGATCAAGGCCGCGGCCCCCGCGTCGAGCCACGGCTGCCGCTTCCCTCCGGCGCGCGCGAAGGCCTTGTCGAGCGTCATCGCCGCCCACACCAGGAACACGGGGAAGTTCGCCGAGAAATAGACCAGCTTCGCCTTCTCCCCTCCCCCCACGAAGAAAATATACGCATAGGTGGCCAGCAATCCGCAGGCGGCAATCCGCAGGACCGCGCCATACAGCGGATCCTCCCGGCCCGGCCGGCCCCGGCTCCGCCACAGCAGCCAGGCGGCGGCGGCGCCTGCCGCCGCCAGGATCCCGATGCCCGCCGCATTCGCCCCGCCCGAGAAGAACGGCAGGACCCGGGGCGCAATCCAGTCGAACGCCGAACCGATATGGCCCGTCGAGGTGGCCGCCGTGCGCTGCATCTCGAGCACTGCCCGCCACAGCCACCGGCTCATGCCGGCCCCGAGCGAAACCGCGACGATTCCCATGGCCCACGCATGCCGTTTGCGTTCGGCGGCCTTCAGCGCCGACCAGCCGGATGTCGCCAGCAGCAGGCCCGTCATGCCCGCCACCACCCACGCCGCCATGTGGCTCAGGCACGCCATCAGCGCCCACGCCGTCCACTCGGCATATTCCCGCGCCTTCAGCGAACCGGTGGCTTTCAGCCGGACCATGAAATCCGCCCCGCGCAGCGCCATCCCCGAAGCGAACCACATCAGGAGCGTGTAGTAGTAGGCCTCGCGGGAATGGTACACGTGGAAGGGAACCACCGCCATCCAGACGCCCGCCAGCACCCCCGCCCCGATGCCCCGGCGGCGCAGGGTCCAGGCCATGCAGAAGGCCACCGTCAAAAGCCCCAGGAGCGCAAACGGTTCGCGGATCATTTTTTCATCCGCCGTCCGTCCAGGCTGGGCTTTCGCCCACAGGACGGGGATCGAATCCGCAAGGGGGATCTGGTTGAGCCACGGCGGGTCCGTCCACAATCCCTGGAGCGTCGCCCCCCCCTGCGCGTAGTGGAGCATGTTGAGCTCGTCCGAGCGGACCGCCGAATGCCCCAGATCCATGAACCGCGCCGCGAACGCCAGCGCCACCACCGCGGCAAACGCCAGTGCAAACGGCCATTTCAAGGGGATTCTCACGTCCGAACGGTCCCTCAACCCGCGTTCCCGGCCTTCGTGTCCAGGCGCACGAGGTAGAGGGGCCGCCGCTTCCCCTCCTCGAAGATCCGGCTGACATACTGCCCCAGCATGCCGATGCTCAGCAACTGCACCCCGCCGAGGAATACCATCACCGCGATCAACGAGGCCCAGCCCTTCTCCAGGCTTTCCGGACGCACCACGGCCAGCGCCATCACATACAGCACCCACAGGACGGCCACCGCGCAGACCAGCAGCCCCAGCACCGCGATCCACCGCAGCGGCGACGCCGAAAACGACGTGATCGCGTCGAACGCCAGACGCGCGCTCTTCCACACCGGATATTTCGTCTCCCCCGCCAGCCGCGCCGCGCGGTCGTATTCCACCGCCGCCTGCCGGAACCCCACCCAGCACGTCAGGCCGCGCATGAACCGGTGCAGCTCGCGGATCTCCTTCAGCGCGTCCACCACGCAGCGGTCCACCAGCCGGAAATCGCCCGCATCCATCGGCACGTTCACCTTCGCCAGGCGGCGGAACACGCGGTAGAACGAGGCCGCCAGGAATTTCTTCGTCCAGGTCTCCCCCGCGCGGCTCCGGCGGATGGCATACACGACGTCGTGGCCCTCGCGCCACTTGTCGATCAGCGCGGGGATCGTTTCCGGCGGGTCCTGCAGATCCGCGTCCATCACCACCACCGCGTCCCCGTCCGCGCGGTCCAATCCCGCCGTGATCGCCAGCTGGTGCCCGAAATTGCGCGACAACCGCAGCACCCTCACATGGCGGTTCTGCTTCGACTGCTCCACCGCCCACTCCGCGGAGCCGTCCGTGCTCCCGTCGTCCACCAGCAGCAGCTCCCAGTCCTCCGCCCGCCCCGCGAACACCGCCGACACCCGCTCCAGCAACACCGGCAGGTTTTCCTTCTCGTTCAGGAACGGCACCACGATCGTGATCTTTTTCGGACTGCTCATGATGCGGCATCCTACCCGACCCCCTGCCGGCAATCAATCGGCAAGAATGCCATTTCCTTGCCCATTTGGACAAAATGTCGCAGGCTCACCGGGCGATTTGTCGCAACAGTATCCCACCTTTTCGAAATCGACGGCAAACGGTTTTTGCATTCGACCCGCAGAACCGGCGATTTTTCTCCGATTTTTGCATCTTTCCCGGACTTGGCATGCGGCCTGCTCCATGGAAGTCGCCATGACAGACAACGCCAACCATCCAGTTCCGGCCCCGACGGGAGAGCGAAAGTTGCTCCGATGGATCTTGGTTTTGCAGGTCGTCATTCTGGCCTGGCTGGCCAAGAACCATCTTGACGGGGCATTCAACCGCAGCAACCACAACCCACCTGCGGTCGCAACCCAACCGGACACTCCCCCCTCCTTGGAGCCATCCGCACAACCGAATGCCCCGTCACCTTTTTCCCTGCTCCCCCCTCTCGCGGTCTTCCAGCGGCCCGCTCCTGTCCCGCGCTTCCGCCATCCCGCCAACCAGATCCGCGATGAAATGGAACGCATGATGGCCGAAGCCAACCGCGCCTTCGCCGACTTCGATTCCTTCTTCGGCCCCGATGACGCCTGGGCCGCCCTCCCCGCTTCCCCCGCCATGAATTTGCGCGAAACGGACGGCGCCTACGAGCTCTCCCTCGCCATGGCCGATGCCGACCCCTCCCATCTCGATGTCCGACTCGACGGGCGCCTGCTCAGCGTCTCCTCGCATCAAGACACCCGGACTCCGCACACGTCCTCCTCGCAGAGCTTCAGCTCTCGCGTGTTGCTGCCGGGCCCCGTCGATCCGGACGCCTCTTTGCTGGTCACCAACGAAAACAACCGCATCTGCATCCGCATCCCCAAGCCGGCCGCCGCCACCGCGGCCCGCAAACCCTGATCCAAACGCGCAGAAGGAGCCCCCCATGAGCGACACCGGAATCACCGCCATCAATGAAAAGGTCAAGGAAGAGAGCGTCTTCGTCGCCGCCCTGCGCGGCGAACTCGAAAAGGTCATCGTCGGCCAGCGCTATCTGCTCGACCGCCTGATGATCGGCCTCCTGGCCAACGGCCACCTCCTCCTCGAAGGCGTGCCCGGCCTCGCCAAGACGCTCGCCGTCAAGACGCTCGCCGCCGCCATCCACACCTCGTTCCGCCGCATCCAGTTCACCCCCGACCTCCTCCCCGCCGACCTCGTCGGCACCCAGGTCTACAACCCCAAGACCGGCGACTTCGGCACCCGCAAGGGCCCCGTCTTCGCCAACATCATCCTCGCCGACGAAATCAACCGCGCCCCCGCCAAGGTGCAATCGGCCCTCCTCGAGGCCATGCAGGAGCGCCAGGTCACCATCGGCCAGGAAACCTTCCCGCTGCCGGATCCCTTCCTCGTCCTCGCCACCCAGAACCCCATCGAGCAGGAAGGCACCTATCCCCTCCCCGAGGCGCAGGTCGACCGCTTCATGCTCAAGCTTGTCATCCAATACCCTTCCCTCGACGAGGAACGCCGCATCCTCGACGCCAACGCCCGCACCGAAGTCGTCCACCACGTCCGTCCCGTCGTCGATCCCGCCGCCATCCTCCGCGCCCGCAAGATCGTCGACGAGATCTACGTCGACGACAAGATCAAGGACTACATCCTCTCCATCGTCTTCGCCACGCGCGATCCGGCCGCCTACAAGATCGACGCCCTCAACGACAACATCCGCTACGGCGCCTCCCCCCGCGCCACCCTCTACCTCACCCTCGCCGCCCGCGCCCACGCCTTCCTCCAGGGCCGCGGCTACGTCACCCCCCAGGACGTCAAGTCCATCGCCCCCGACGTCCTCCGCCACCGCATCATCCCCTCCTTCGAGGCCGAGGCCGAGGAAATGACCGCCGACAAGATCGTCGCCACCCTCCTCAACGAACTCCCCGTGCCATGACCACTTTCGTTCTCTTCCTGCTCCTGATCCTGCTCAAACTGACCATCGGAATCTCGTCCTGACCTCTGAACTCTGAACCCTGACCCCTGGACCTCGAATGATCCCGCGCGAGACATTGAAAAAAATCCGGCGAATCGAGATCCGCACCCGGCGCTCGGTCAACGACGTCTTCGCGGGCCGCTACCATTCCGTCTTCAAGGGCCAGGGCATGGAGTTCCAGGAGGTCCGCGAATACGTCCCCGGCGACGACATCCGCTCCATCGACTGGAACGTCACCGCCCGCACCGGCTCCCCCCACGTCAAGAAATTCACCGAGGAGCGCGAGCTCACTGTCATGCTCCTCGTGGATATCTCCGCCTCCAACCGCTTCGGCTCCACCGCGCAGCTCAAGCGCGATCTCGCCGCCGAAATCGCCGCCGTCCTCGCCTTCTCGGCCATCACGAACCACGACCGCGTCGGCCTGATCCTTTTCTCCGACCGCGTGGAAAAGCACGTCCCGCCCGCCAAGGGCCCCACCCACGTCCTGCGCGTCATCTCCGAAATCCTCAACGCCAAGCCCACCTCGCCCAGGACCGACCTCGAACCCGCACTCCGCTACCTCAACCACGTTGTCCGCCGCCGTTCCGTCGCGTTCCTCATCTCCGACTTCATCGCCCCGCCCTGCGAACACCTCCTGCGCGTCACCGCCCGCCGCCACGACCTCGTCAGTCTCGTCGTCGGCGACAAGCGCGAAAGCGCCCTCCCCGCCGTCGGCCTCGTGGACTTCGAGGACGCCGAAACCGGCCAGCGCATCGTGCTCGACACCTCCCACGCCCCGACCCGCCGCGCCCTCCTCGCCCGCCACACCGAGCGCCGCCAGGCCCTCCTGCGCACCCTCGCCCGCGCCCGCTCCGACGCCATCGAACTCAACGCCGGCGAACCCTACGGCCGCGAACTCGTCCGCTTCTTCCGCGCCCGGGAGAAACGCCGGTGAAAACCTGCCCCCCCATGCGGCGGGAGGGCGCCGCCCGCGGTTTTTCCACACAATGGAAAAACTTTTCGCCGTTTTTCCACGCAATGGAAAAACTTTGGGTGGTTTTTCCACACGGTGGAAAAAAGTTTTCCACACGGTGGAAAACTTCCGCCATTCTTCATTCTTCATTCTTCATTCTTAATTTCGCCCTTTGGTCGGGCTGCTCCAAGCCCGCCCCGCCGCCGCCGGAACTCCCCGCCGGCCAGTATTTCTCCGTCTCCGCCTCGATCTCCACCAACCAGATCCGCATCGGCGACCCCGTCGATGTCACCCTGACCGCCCTGCACCGCGACGGCACCACCGTCGGCTTCCCCAACCCCGCCAGCGGCAAGGATGTCGTCGTCCGTGACGCCAAGACCGAAACCGAAACCTTCCCCAACGGCCTGCTCCGCACCGTCCAGAAACTGCGCCTGACCTCGCTGACCGTCACCAACCACGTCATCGGCGAAAAGGCCTCGATCCTGCTTTCCACCCCCGCCGGCGTGCAAACCAACGCCTACCCGTTCCTTTCGCTCGAAGTCGTGTCTTCGCTCAAGCCCGGCGAGCAGGAGATCCGGCCCGCCAAGGGCGGCCTCGCGCATTGGCCGGCACCGCCCTCGCACTGGCTTTGGATCACGCTGGCCATTCTGGTTCTCCTCGCTGCCGCCTTCCTCGCGCTGCGCAAGTTCCTGACCACCCCGCGCACCTTCCTGCACCTGCCGCCGCCCGTCCCGCCGCACCAGATCGCGCTCGACGCCCTCGCCGACCTGCGCGCCAAGGGCTGGATCGAGGCGCTCCAGATCGAGCCCTTCTACGTCGCGCTCTCCGGCATCGTCCGCCGCTACCTCGAAGGCCGCTTCGGCCTCCGTGCGCCTGAACGCACCACCGAGGAATTCATCCGCGATGCCCTGTCCTCCAAAAAACTGTCCGACGCCCACCGCGACCTCGTCGCCGGCTTCCTCGAGCAAAGCGATCTCGTGAAGTTCGCCCGCCACGCCCCCGGTCCATCGGACATGCACAACGCCCTCGACTCCGCCGAACGCCTCGTCCGCGAAACCATGCCCGTGGAAGCCGTGCCCCAACCCGAACCCGCCAGCCGAAAGGAATCGCCATGAAAACATTCCGCGCCCCGGCCCTTGCGTTCCTTGGCCTCCTGTCTTCGGTGCTGGCCGGCGCGGCCGCCCCGGACTTCTCCCAGACCGTCCGCGACTTCAGCGCCAACCGCCACCAGTTGATCCAAGACTTGTCCGCTCGGCTGAATCTGCCACTGCCGCCCGGGGTGGATGCCTTCTTCCAGGCGGCCGAGGCGGGCGATTGGGCGGCGGCCTCGAACCAGCTCGCGCAGCTCAAGGGGGCCGATTCGTGCCAGCCCGCCATCGCCCCTCTGGCAAACGAGCTCTGGGCGCCCGTCCACGAAACCTGGGGCCTCTACACGGTCTGGACCGGCCTGAAGGAAAATCCGGAACTGATGGTCCGGTTCACCGAACCGATTTTGGATTCCATGCCGGCCGGCAGCATCTATTTCGGCGGCACCGACGCCGGCCGCTTTGCCATCACCGCCGTCAACGCGCTGCGGGATCCCCCGCCCGTGTTCTGCCTCACCCAAAACGGCCTGGCTGACAACGCGTACATGGCCTATCTGCGTGCGACCTGCGGCGATCGAATCTGGCTGCCATCAAAGGAAGACAGCAATGCCGCATTCCAGCAATATGTGGATGACGTGAAAGCCGGGCGCATCCCGGCCGGGGCCGACGTCATAATCAAGGACGGCAAGGTCCAGGTCCAGGGCGTTGCCGGCGTGATGATGATCAACGGCATCTTGTCCCGGATGATCTTCGACCGCAACAAGGCCGAACACCCCTTCTTCGTCGAGGAAAGCTATGTCCTGCCCTGGATGTACCCCTATCTGGAGCCGGCGGGGCTGATCCTCAAGCTCAACCCCGAACCGTTGCCGGAACTGTCGCCGGAGGCCATTGCCCGCGACCGGCAGTTCTGGGATGAAACGGAAGCCAAGCTCTTGGCCATGCCGGGATTTGCCGAGAACGCTGACGCCCGGAAGATGTTTTCCAAGCTGCGGACCGCCGGCGCGGGCGTGTATGAATACCGCAAGCTGAACACGGAGGCGGAAGCGGCCTATCGCCAGGCGATCCGCCTGTGTCCGACTTCGATCGAAACGAATTTCCGCCTGGCGGACATGCTCGTCACCCGCCAACGCCTGGACGAAGCCGTCCAGATCATGGAAGGTTTTCTCGTCCTGGACCCGCCCAAGGATCAGGCGGACCGAGCGGAAAAATACCTCTTGCAGTTGAAAGCCATCCAAAAACAAAACAACCGGCCGGAAGGCGCGGACAAGCCGCTCCCCGCCATGCAACCCGCATAATGATCGTCTTCCGTCATCCTCTGTTTCTGCTGCTCCTGCTGCTGGTTCCGGCGCTGGTCTGGCTGCGCTACTCCCGCCGCCGCCAGGCCCCGTTGACATTCTCCGACGGCGCCGCGCTCCTCGGCTTGCCCCGCTCGCCCTGGCTCGCCCTGCGCAAACTGCCTCCCGCCTTGTTCGCCGCCGGCCTCGTCTTCCTGATCGCCGCCGCCGCGCGCCCTCAGAAGGGCATGAGCGAGTCGCGCGTCGAAACCGAAGGCGTGGATATCGTCCTTGTCGTGGACACCTCCACTTCCATGCGCGCCGACGACTTCTCCACCGCCACCAAGCGCATGGACCGGCTCGATGCCGCCAAGTCCGTTCTCGCGCAGTTCATCCAGGCCCGGCCCGACGACCGCATGGGCATCGTCGCCTTCGCCGCCATGCCCTACACCATCGCCCCCCTCACCACCGACCATGCCTGGCTCATGCTTCAGATGGACCGCCTCCAGACCGGCATGCTCGAGGACGCCACCGCCATCGGCGATGCCATCGCCTCCGGCGTGAACCGCCTCCGCGATTCCAAGGCCAAATCCAAAATCGTGATCCTTCTCACCGACGGCATCAACAACCACGGGCGCATGACCCCGCAGGACGCCGCGCAGGCCGCCGCCGCCCTCGGCATCAAGGTCTACACCATCGGTGCGGGCTCCGACCAGCCCCGCGCCACCGGCATCTTCGGTTTCGTCCAATCCGGCGCCGAGATCGACGAGGCCACGCTCCGGAAAATCGCTGAAACCACGAAGGCGAGGTATTTCCGCGCCACCGACCTTCGGAGTCTCGAAGAAACCTACCGGGCCATCGACGAGATGGAGAAGACGAAGATCGAGCTCGACCAGTACACGCGCTACGAGGAAAGGTTCGCGCCGTTCCTGCTTCTCGGCCTGGTTTGCCTGGCGCTGGAAACCCTGATGGGCTTCACCCGTCTCGGGAGGCTGCCATGAAGTGGGGACAACCCGAACTCCTGTATTGGCTGCTGCTGGCGATCCCGCTGGCCTGGGCGCTGTTCGCGTTCCTGCGCCGCCGGCGCCGGGCCCTCGCGCAGCTTGTTGATCCGGCCATGCTCGGCGTCCTCGCCCCCGCATGGAACCCGGCGCGGGCCGAGGCGCGCCTCGTTCTGCGCGTGCTCGCGCTGGCGCTTCTCGTGCTCGCCCTCGCCCGCCCGCAGTGGGGCTTCCACTGGGAAGAGGTCCGCCGCAAGGGCCTCGATCTGATGATTGTTCTCGACACCTCCCGCTCGATGATGGCCTCCGATATCAAGCCCTCGCGCCTCCAGCAGGCCAAATGGGGCATCCGCGACCTTCTGCGCAATCTGCGCGGCGACCGCGTCGGTCTCATTCCTTTTGCCGGGTCCTCCCTCCTCCAATGCCCCCTCACCATCGACTACGCCGCCTTCACGATGACGCTCGATGATCTCTATTCCGGCATCATCCCGCGCGGCGGAACCGCCATCGAACAGGCCCTCCGCACCGCCATCGCCGCCTTCCCGACCGACGGCGCCGCCGACCGCGTCATCCTCCTCGTCACCGATGGCGAGGACCACGAAGGCGATCCGCTCGCCCTCCTGCCCGAGTTGAAAGAGAAAGGCATCCGCGTCTATACCATCGGCATCGGCACGCTCGAGGGCGAGATGGTTCCCGCCGGCGACGGCCAAGGCGCCTACTTCAAGGACCGCCAGGGCCAGATCGTCAAAACGGCCCTGAAGGAGGATGTCCTCCAGAAGCTCGCGCTGGGCACCGGCGGCACCTATGTCCGTTCCGCCCCCGGCGACACCGGCCTGGAACGCGTCTTCAACGAAAGCATCACCAACCTCAAGCGTTCCGAGCAGGAAACGCGGACGGCCAGGATCTTCGAGGAGCGCTTTGTCTGGCCGCTCGCCGCCGCCCTCCTTCTGCTGGCGTGGGAAGCCCTGCTGTCCGACCGCCGGAAACCTGCCGGGGAGGCCGCCGCATGAAACGCCTTCTAGCCATCCTCGCCCTGGCGGCTCTTGCCGCCCTTTCCGCCCAGGCCGCCGAACCGGACGCAAGAAAATCGTTCGACGCCGGCCTCCGGGCCTTTGCCGCGAGCAATTATCCCGCCGCCAGCAATGCCTTCCTCGAGGCCGCCGCCGCCGCCCCGGCCGAAAAACTCGATCCCGCGGCCGCTTTCTACAACGCCGGCCTCGCGGCTTATGCCGCCGGCGATTGGAAGGCCGCCGCCGATTCCTTCGCCCGCGCCGCTTCTGCCTCCGACCTCGCCCTCCAGTCCGAGGCCTACTACAACCGCGGCAACGCCCTTTTCCACCAGACCGGCGGACCCGCCGCCGGGATGCAGTCCCTGCCACTGCCCGCCATGTCCACTCAGGAACTGGCCGGCGCGGAAGCCTCCATCGGCGAGGCCATCCAGATGTACGAAAACGCCATCGCTCTCGACCCGCAGGACGCCGACGCCAAGGCGAACTACGAACTCGCCGTCCTGAAGCAGCAGCAGATCCAGCAGCAGAAGCAGCAGCAACAGCAGGAACAGCAAAAGCAAGATCAACAGCAAAAGCAGGAGAAACAACCAGACCAGAAACAGGATCAACAGCAACAACAGCAAAAGCAACAGGCGGAGCAGCAGCCCCAGCCTCAACCCGATCAGCAACGAGAACAGCCGCAGGAGGAGCAGATCCAGGAAGAAAAACCATCCGAAGAAATGACGCCCGAAGAGGCCGCGATGATGCTCGATGCGATGAAAGCGCAGGAGCAATCCCTGCGCGATCAGCTACATCCCTTCTTCGGGCGCCCCGTCCCCGTGGAAAAAGACTGGTAGATGCGCGCCGCCCCGCTAGAGTACGAATCATGATTTGCCGCCCTAAACCAGACCCCCGTGGCCTTGCGCCACGGGTGAATCAGGCAGGGTGTTGGCGTTCGCCAACGGCCCGCCTTGTTCACCAACCGCACAAGGCGGCTGGGGTCTTGTTTTTCGCATTGGCCCTCTCCGCGTTTGCGACGGAGGTGACCTTCGACGTGCAGCCGCGCCTGCTGAACCTCGGCGAAACCGCCCAGGCCACCCTCACCTTCCATGGCGTCCGCTCCGCCCCCAACATCGAATTCCCCCAGATCCCCGGCCTCCAGATCGCCGGCACCGGCCAAATGATTCAAAGCATCAATGGGGCTTCGAGCGTCCAGTTGAACTACAACCTTTTCCCCCAGAAACCCGGTACGCACACCATCGGCCCCTACACCCTCGATTACAACGGCGAGCAAATCCAGATCCCGGCCGTCACCCTCGAAGTGCGCGCGCCGGATGGATCCGCCAACACCTCGACCAATGAAATGCTCTTTGCGAGGATCACGTTGCCGGATCAGCCGCCCTACATCCACCAGGTCTTCGACATCACCCTCAGCCTCTATTCCCTCCCCGGCGTGGAGCTGATGTCCGACGTGAAACTGCTGGGCGGCTTTCCCGAATCGGGTTTCGTCATCGGCGGCTTCGAGGAGCTCCAGATGGTCCGCGAGGAGGTCAACGGCCAGTTTTACAATCTGCGCCGCTTCCGGGCGAAAGTCCGCGCCCTCACCGCCGGCTCCTTCGAGCTCCGCCCGGCCCTGCGCGTGGGCGTCGTGGATCCGAACCAGCGCCGCCAGACCCGCGACCCCTTCGGCTTCTTCGATCCTTTCGGCGGCCCGTCCGCCACGCCGGTCGATCTCGCCGCTCCCGCCTCCACCTTGGCGGTCCGCCCCATTCCCGAGGAGGGCCGCCCCGCCGATTTCAGCGGCGCCGTCGGCCAGTTCGCATTCGCCATGGATGTCCGCCCGCGCGAACTGAAGGTCGGCGAGCCCGTCACCGTTTCCCTCCGCCTGCAGGGCTCGGGCAACATCGCCGCGGCGATGCCGCCCGCCTACCGCGACAGCGACCTGTTCAAGGCCTATGAAGCAAGGCAGGTCGGCGACACGCCCGACACCGCCGCCGAGGGCGGCACCAAGACCTTCGAGCAAGTCGTCATCCCGCGCGCGGAAACCCTGAAGGAACTGCCCGCACTGCAGTTCTCCTTCTTCGATCCAACGGCCTCGCAATACCGGACCGTTTCGGCCGGCCCCTTTCCGCTCGTGGTGCATCCGTCGGAAAACGGCGCCAGCGCCTTGCTGCTCCAGGTGCCCGGCCAGGCGGCGGGCGGAGGCGCCGCGCTCGTGCTGGGCACCGACATTGTCTATCTCAAGCCCGCTCCCGCGCGCTGGCTCGATGGCGGCACCCTGTCCAGGCGCCAGCCGCTCCTGGTCGGCCTCCACGGCGCCGCCCCCCTCGTCCTTGCCGGGCTCTACTTCTCCACCCGGCGCCGCAACCGCCTCGCCTCCGACATCGCCCTCGCCCGCCGCCAGAAGGCGCCGCGCAGTGCGCGCGCCGCCCTCCGCAAGGCTGAGGTCGCCTTGAAGGGATCCGCGGGGGCCACCGCCGTTTTCGTCCCGCTGGCCGCCGCCGTGGCCGACTACTTCGGCCACCGCCTCAACCTGCCGCCCGGCGCCGCGGACGCCCCCCTCATCCTCGAAAAGCTCCGCGCGGCGCAGGTTGGAGACGACGCACTCGAGAAATGGCGTGAGTTCTTCGCCCTCTCCGACCAGATCCGCTATGCCTCGTCGGCCACCCTTTCCCGCGAGGCGCTGGAAACCTGGATCGCCACCGTGGCCTCCCTCCTCCGGAAGGCGGAAAGGGTGAAGCTGTGAAAAGTTCAATGATGAATGATGAATGTAGAATGAAGAATTGGGGGATTCGATTCCTGTCATTCTTCATTCTTCATTCTTCATTCTTCATTGCCGCGCCAGCGGCCCTGGCGGCGCCCCAGGACGAAGCGCGATTCGAACGCACGTTCGCCGACGCCGCGCGCACCTACGACGAAAACCGCCTGGCCGACGCCATCGCCGGCTGGGAATCGTTGGTGGACGAAGGACAGAAGCTCCCCGAAGTCCTGTTCAACCTCGGCAACGCGCACTACCGGAACGGGAACCTGGGCAAGGCCATCCTCGCCTATCGACAGGCCCAGCGGCTCGCGCCGCGCGATCCCGACATCCGCGCCAATCTCGGTTTCGCGGCGCAGTCGGCCGGCATCGCCCTGCCTGTCCGCAAACCCCTTGCCGCGCTCCTGCTCGATGCCAGCCGCGAGGAATGGCTGGCGTCCGGATCCGCCGGCTTCTGGCTGCTGTCCCTGTCGCTGGCGACCTGGATCCTGTGGCCCCGCTTCCGCTTCATCTCGCGGCCCGCCGCCGCCGTGTCCGCCGCCTGGCTGCTCCTCGCCCTTGCCGGGCTGTGGATGCACCGGGACCTGCGCCGGACACCCGAGGGGGTCGTGATGGTCCGCGACCAGATGGTCCGATCGAGCCCGCTGGAAACCTCCACGCCGCTCCTCGCCGTTCCCGAAGGCGCGATCGTCCGCAAGCTGGATGAACGCGGGAACTGGTTGGAAATCCGCTACGATGCCACCCGCGGCTGGCTCCCCGCCGATGTCGTCTCGCCGGTGCTATGACGTCCGGCAGATGAAGGTGGCCTGGTCCCCCGCCCCCATCCGGTTCAGCCATTCCGCCCAGCGCCCGAACTCCCGGATCTGGCGCTTCGAAAAATGCGTCTGCCGGTCGTTGTGGCCGAAGGACTCCCTGGAGTTGTGGAAGATGTTCCGGCGGTATTCCTCGCTGGCCCAGAACTGGATCTTGCTGGAATCGTCGATGGCCTCGTCCACCCGCAGGCCGCATTGTTCCGCCAGTTTCCGGAAGCTGGCGCGCGTAAAAAGGTTCTGGTGCCGCGGCGCATCCCACTGGAACCAATCCGCCCCGTAGTGGAAAAACGCGAAAGAATCCGCCAGCGGAATGCGCACCACGACGCATCCGCCCGGTTCCAGCAGCGAAGCCGCCTTCCGCAGCATCTCGTGCGGATGGGCCACATGCTCGAGCGAGTGGTTGAACAGGATGGCGTGGTAGGCTTTCCGCTCGTCCATCAGGTCAGCCCGCCGCAGTTCCACGCCTTCGGGCGTGCGGGAATCCGCCGGCAGGAAGGGGTCGATGCCCGTGCATTCCAGCCCCGCGCATTGGAGGATCCGGATCAGGTTACCCGCCCCGCAGCCGACATCCAGCAGGCGCTGTCCATCGCGCAACCCCGTTTTTTCCAGCCAGTAGGCGTAATACGGTTTCTTGATGCGCCCCAGCAGATGTCCGGTCCAGGTTCCGCCGCCCAGCGTGGCCGAGGTGCGCGACCGGTGCAGCCATCGCCGCCAGGCCGGGATGCGGCTCGCATGGAACGAGTAGTATCCCTTCGCATAGTAGGCCCCCGGATCAGCCACGGGCGTGGCCAGATGCAGGTGGCCGCAGGCGGCGCATTGCAGATAGTCGAAGGCATCCAGCGTCCCGTTCATCTTCTCGCGGGCCTGCAGGAGCCGGTTACCGGCCTCGTTCCCGCAGATGATGCAGCGCAGGCGGTCCATCGGTTCCTACCGGTGCAGCAGATAGCGGAACGCGCTGCGCGCCACCTCGGCGCACTGCCACGACAGCGGCCGCCGGAACCCCTCCGTCGCTTCCGGGGCGAATCCGCTGCCCGCCCCCCACGGCCAATAGACGCCGCGCAGCACATTGGCCACGTTGTCCGGATGGATCACCTGGCACCACATCGGGCGCGAATACCCGAAGACCACCGGCGCGACATCGGCGATGTAGCGGTGGTCGCTCCCGAGCACGGTCCTGCCGCACTCCGGCGCCGACACGAAGCTCGTGAACGGATTGCAGCGGTAGCGCTGCACGTAGAAATCCCCCTGCCGCTCGGTGCAGCCGATCGGGAAACTGATGAAAAAACCGCGCGGCAGGTCCATGGCCGGGATGTGCCTCCGGGCCAGCTCCTGCACCCGTTCGATGAACCGCGGATGGATGGCGTCGTCGTTGTCGAGCCGCGTCGTGATGCGGACCTTGCCCGGCTCCTCCCGGCGGCGGATCTCCTCCATCGCAAACTCGTCGTTGAACTGCGAACAGTAGACCGGCCGGAGGAATTCATGCCGCACCGTCAGCGCCGCCATGCGCTCCTTGAAAGGCAGCGGGGTGGCCCAATCCATGAACACCAGCCACTGGAAAGCCCCCTCGGTCTGCCGCTGCACGGATCCCAGGCAGACGCGCTCGAACAGCTCGAAACGCCTCGCCAGCCAGCCTTCATCGATGCCCATGTGCCTGGTTTGCTGCCCGGCCGGCAGGTCGAATTTCAGCGGGACGTTGAAGCGCGTCAGGATGAAATGATCGAACGTGTTCATAGGCCCATCATGGTGCCAGCGCAGCAGGCCGCAAACAAGCGTTTTCAGGGCCCCTGGCGGCGGCGGGCGAGAAGCCAGAGGAACAGCGGGCCGCCGAGGACGGCGGTCAGGGCTCCGACCGGCACCTCCAGCGGCGAAGCCGCCCAGCGGCCCGCGGCATCGCAAGCGGCCAGCAGCGCGCCGCCGAACAGGAACGAGCAAGGCAGGACCGTGCGCATGTCGGGGCCGACGATCCTTCGCACGGCGTGCGGAGCCAGCAACCCGACGAATCCGACGGGACCCGCCACGGCCGCCACGCCGGCGGAGGCGATTCCCGCCCCGATGGCCGTCCAGCGGCGGACGCGAGCCACGTCCACCCCCTGCCCCGCCGCCATTTCCTCGCCAAGGCCGAGCGGATTGTAATCGCGCGCCTGCATCGCCAGGATCGCCAGCCCCGGCACCGCCAGGAAAATCAACGTGCCGACGGACCGCCAATCCGCCGCATCGAGGCCCCCGAGAAGCCAGCGGTGGAACTCGGCCAGCTTCCACGGCGAAATGAAGCCGCTGATGACCATGATGGCCCCGCCGCTGATGACGCCGATCGTCACGCCGGCCAGCAGCAGCGTCTGCGTCCCCGCTCCGCCCGGACGCCGCGCCAGCGACAAGACCAGCGACAAGGCGCCTCCTGCGCCCAGCAGCGCCAGCACCTGCGAGGTGTTCAGCGGTCCGAGGGCGAACCACAGGAACGGGCATGCCCGCGCCAGGAACGCCCCCAGGCTGGCGCCGCCCGCGATGCCCAGCGTCCACGGCTCCGCCAGCGGGTTGCGGAACATCACCTGCAGCGCCGCACCCGCCATTGCCAGCGCCCCGCCCGCTATCAGACCCATCAGGACGCGGGGCAGGCGGATCTGGAAGAAAATCATGCCGTCGGCCGTCCATTCGCCGATCAGGAACGAGAAAACTTCGCGAAAACTCAGCCGCTCGGTGCCGATCCACGGAAAAACGGCCAAACAAACGGCAAAAACGGCCAAAAACGCGTAAATTTTGTGGTTTTTCGTCATTTTTTCGCCAAAACGATCGGTGTTTTCGTTTCCGGGCGCCGCAAAATCTCGAGGCGGTTGCCGTAGGCCTGGAAAAGGTGGTTTTCGGTCAGGATTTCGGACGGAGCCCCTTCCGCGGCGATGCCGCCGGCCTGCAGCAGAACCAGCCGGTCGCAAAACAGCGCGGCCAGGTTGAGATCATGCATGACGGCGACCACGCGCAAGCCATCGGCGGCGCGGCGCGCGAGGATTTCCATCACGGCGGCGGCCTGGTGCAGATCGAGCGACTGCGTCGGTTCATCGAGAAGCAAAAGCCCCGGCTCCTGCGCCAGCGCGGAAGCGATCCACGCGCGGCGGCGCTCGCCGCCGGAAAGATGCGAAAGCGGCCGATGGCGCAAGGCTTCCAGCCCCACGTCGGCCAAGGCGCGCGCCACGGCCTCGCGGTCGCCGGGGTTGGGCATTTCCAGCACTCCGCCGTGCGCGTGGCGGCCCATGGCAACGACCTGTTCGACGGTGTAGTCGAACAACGCGGGACATTCCTGCGGGAGGAAGCCCAGCACCCGGGCAATCTGGATGCGGCGCTGGCGCGCCAGCGAACAGCCGTCCAGCTCCACCACCCCCTCCCGCGGCAAAAGCAGCCCCGCCGCGATCTTCAGCAGCGTGCTTTTGCCGGAACCGTTGGGACCGACGATGCCGCAGAGTGGCTCCCGCCCGAACGAAAGCGCCGGGATCCGCAGTTCCCAGGCGTCCGTTCCATAGCCGAAGCGGACGGCCCTCAGCGCCAATTCCGCTGGCAGGCTCATGCGGCGCCTTCCCGACCGCGAATCAGGCCCCGGCCTGCGGGGATTCGGGCTTGGGCGCGACGGCGAGGCGGATATGGATGTCCCGCAGCTGCTTGTCGTCCACCGTGGACGGCGCGTTCATCATGAGGTCCATCGCCTTCTGCGTCTTCGGGAAGGCGATGACGTCGCGAATGCTGTGGCGGCCGGCCAGCAGCATGACGAGGCGGTCGGCGCCGATGGCCAGCCCGCCGTGCGGCGGAGTGCCGTACTCCAGCGCGCGGATCAGATGGCTGAAACGGCTCTGGATTTCGGATTCCGGCAACCCCTGGATCTGGAACATCCGCGCCTGGAAGGCCGGATCGTGGATGCGGATGCTGCCGCCGCCGAGCTCGGTGCCGTTGAGGACGATGTCGTAGGCCTGCGCGCGCACCTTCTCGGGATCGCTGTCGAGCAGGGGAACATCCTCCGGCTTCGGCGCGGTGAACGGATGGTGCACGCTGACCAGGCGGCCCTCGTCGTTGCGCTCCATCAGCGGGAAATCGACGACCCACGTGAACTTGAACACGTCCTGCGGAATGACTCCGGCCTGCGCGCCGGCCAGCAGGCGGATGCGGCCGAGCACCGGCAGCACCTTCTCGGCCTTGTCCGCGCCGAACAGCACGAGGTCGCCGGGCTCGATGTCCAGGGCGGTCTCCAGGCCGATCTTCTCCTCGTCGGTGAAGAACTTCACGATGGGCGATTTCCACGTGCCGTCCTCCTGCACGCGGATGTAGGCGAGGCCGCCGAGGCCGCCTTCCTTGGCAAGGCCCGTCCAATCCTCCTCGACCATCTTGATGGGCGCATGGGCGAGACCCTTGGCGTTGATGGCCTTCACGGCCCCGCCGCTTTCCAGCGCGCGGGCGAACACCTTGAACTGGGTTCCCTTGAACACGTTGGCCAGGTCGACGATCTCCATGCCGAAGCGCAGGTCGGGCTTGTCGCTGCCGAACCGGTCCATCGCCTCGCGGTACGTCATGCGCGGCAGCGGCAGTTCCGGAACCGGATGGCCGGCGGCCTTCATCAGGCGCACGATCAGGCCGTCGATGATCTCGATGATGTCCTCGGCGGTGACGAACGACATCTCGATGTCGATCTGGGTGAATTCAGGCTGGCGGTCGGCGCGCAGATCCTCGTCCCGGAAGCACCGGGCGATCTGGACATAGCGGTCCATGCCGGACATCATGAGCAGCTGCTTGTACTGCTGCGGGGCCTGGGGCAGCGCGAAAAACATGCCCGGGCAGACGCGGCTGGGCACGAGGTAGTCGCGCGCGCCTTCCGGCGTGCTCTTGGTCAGGATGGGCGTCTCGACCTCGACGAACTGCTGTTCGTCGAAGTAGTTCCGCGCCGTCTGGATGAGGCGGTGGCGGAGCATGAGCGCCTGCTGCATGGCGACGCGGCGGAGGTCGAGGTAGCGGAATTCGAGGCGCAGGTCCTCGCTGACGTGCTCCGCGCTGCGGTCGTCGAGCGGGAACGGCGGCGTGTGGGCCTTGTTCAGGACCGAAATGCCGGTGGCGCGCACTTCGATGCCGCCCGTGGCGATGCGGTCGTTGACCATGTCGGCGGGACGCGGACGGACCTCGCCGGCGATCTGCACGACGAATTCCCCGCGGCAGGCCTGCGCGGCGTCCCATGCCGCCTGGGAATCCCGCGGATCGAACACGCACTGGGTCACGCCGTAGCGGTCGCGCAGATCGAGGAAGATCAGTCCGCCGTGGTCGCGCACGCTGTCCACCCAGCCGCAAAGCTCGACCTTCGCCCCCGAATCGGAGGGCCGCAATTGTCCGCACGTATGTGTCCGCATCTTCATGGTTGTTTCCTTGTTCCTGCCCAAAATGACGAGCCGCGACTTTACCCTCCCGCCGTCCGCCGCGCAAACATTTCCATCCGCCGCCTTCCCCGTTCAGAACTTTTCGGATCCGAACCGGCCGCCCTCCCCCCCGGGAGGGGCGGGCGGGGGCTCGTCGTCGAGGGGCTGCGGGGGGCGCGGCTTGCCGAACAGCCGCACCCAATGGGCGAACCCCATCACCGCCCCCGCCAGCAGGACCAGCAGGGCCAGCAGCCACAGCACCAGCAGCAAGGGGGCCGGATCGGTCGGATAGTCGCGGTTGGCGTCGCGGACGGCGCCGGTCAGCAGCCCCATGAGGGCAAACACGCCCAGCACCATCTCGGCCTGCTGGCAGGCGATGTGCGCCATCTCGAACCGCGGCTCCTGCATCGGGTCGGGACCGACCCGTTCCCGCAGGATGCGGCCGGCCGGATGGACCAGGAGGAGCAGCCCCAGCAGAACGGAAGGGAAAACGCCGGCCAGCTCGAAAATCACATCGCGGAAGACGATCCACAGCAGCGCCGGGCACAGGACGACGAACAAATAGCGGACCAGGTAATGGGTGGTGGAAAATCCCCGCAGATGCCGATGGCCGGAGCGGCACCACAGGGTCCACAGCAGTCCCATCCCGCCCAAGGCCGCCCCCGCCCCGGCCCACAGACCCGCCGAAGGCCATTCCGGAGCCCCCGCCGCCGCCAGCAGCAGCACGATGCCCAGCGGAACCAGCCCCATCGCCAGCGTCTGGCGCACCTGCACCTCCGCCAGCTCCGCCCCGGCGCCCAACGCGGGAAACAGTGGCGGCCGCTCCATCACTTTCTCCAGAAGGCCGGCATGAAGATCGCCAGCACCGTGTAGAGTTCGAGACGGCCCACCAACATCAACACCGTCAGGATGGCCTTGCCAGCATCGGGAATGCCCGCGAAATTCGCTGTGGGCCCCACCGAGGAGAAACCCGGCCCCACGTTGCTGATGCAGGCGATGACCGATGAACCGGCCGTCTGGATATCGGCCGAAAACGGGATCATCGCCAACACCCCGAGCAGCGTCACGAGCAGATAAAGCGCCACGAACGACAGGATGGACCGCAAGATGCCGTCGGCCAGGGTTTTCCGGCCGAGCTTGATGGGAATCGCCGCCTGCGGCTGCATGAAAAGACGGACGTCCCGCGCGATGGCCTTGAGCATCACATGGATGCGCCCGACCTTGATGCCGCCGGCGGTGGACCCCGCGCAGCCCCCCATCAACATCAGGAGGACCAGCATGGGCTTGAGCACGACGGGCCAGCGGTCGTAGTCGCCCGTGACGAACCCCGTCGTGGTCACCAGGCTTGCGCAGGTGAACGACACCTCGCGGAAGGACGCGCCCCAGCCGATTCCGGAGGCCTCCCGGGCCGAATGGAGGACTAGCGTGCCGACGCCGGCGGAAAGGAGGACCACGGCCAGGAAGAACCGGACCTCCCCGTCTTTCCACCAATGGGAAAACTCCCCGCGCAACGCCAGGTAATGGAGGGAGAAACTGATACCAGCCAGAAGCATGAACACCGTCAGCACGCTTTCGATATAGACGCTGTCGTAGGCCGCAATGCTCGCCGTCTGGGTGGAAAATCCGCCTGTCGCCATGGTGGTGAAGGAGTGACACACGGAATCGAACCAATCCATACCACCTAGCCGCAGCAGGAAGATGAGCACCACGACCAAGAGGATGTAGACCCCCCAGAACATCTTGGCCGTCGAGGCCATGCGAGGCTCGATGCGGTCCTTGGTCGGCCCCGGCATTTCGGCGCGATAGAGTTGCATGCCGCCCACCCCCACAAACGGCAGGATCGCCACCACCAGGATCAGCACGCCCATGCCGCCGATGAGCTGCGTCAGCGCCCGCCACAGCAGGATACCCTTGGGCACGCCTTCCAGGACCGGAATGACGGACGCGCCGGTGGTCGTCATGCCGGACACCGTTTCAAACAGCGCCGCGACGGGAGAGGAAATGACGCCGGACAGCACGAAGGGAACCGCTCCGGCGATGCCGGCGAAGAGCCAGCCGAACGTCACCACGCCAAGTCCATCCCGCCGGGAAAGCTCCTGGTCATTTCGCGTCAGAAGCCACAGCACCACGGCCACAACCAGCGTTCCGCCGGCCGAATAGCCCAGCGCCGTCCAAGCCTGCACTGGTTCACCGTACAGGATCGACACAAGGCCGCAAAACCCCATCAGCAGGGCCATCACGCCCAGCAGCCAGGCGATCACGTGGAATACGGGCTTGGAATTCATCGCGGGCCCGCCCTCACTTTCTCCAGAACGCCGGCATGAAGACGACCAGCAGCGTGAAGAACTCCAACCGGCCCGCCAGCATCATCACCATCAACACCGACAGCCCGCCGCCGGGCAGGGTCGAATAGTTCATGGCCGGCCCCACGGCGGACAATCCCGGGCCCACGCCGCCCATGCAGGCCACGACGGAGGAAACCGCCGTCGCCAGATCCG
This sequence comes from uncultured Verrucomicrobiota bacterium, assembly GCA_937860055.1. Lineage (GTDB taxonomy): Bacteria > Verrucomicrobiota > Kiritimatiellia > CAIQIC01 > Lenti-01 > Lenti-01. The sequence goes on from CALMBO010000018.1 coordinate 55,897, forward strand.
GCGCGAACCACAGCATCGCAAGCGTGCCCATCATCGCCGCGAGCAGATAGAGCGCCACGAAGGACAAGACGGGCAGCAGCACGTCGTCGTCGAGAAGTTTGCGGTCCATCTTGACGGGAATCACCGCCTGCGGCTGCATGAACAGGCGGATCTCGCGCGAGACGGTCTTGAGCATCATCTGGATGCGGGCGACCTTGATGCCCCCGGCCGTGGACCCCACGCAGCCGCCCATCAGCATCAGCAACAGCAGCAGGGTCTTCAACAGGCCGGGCCACGTGTCGAAATCCGCCGTGCAAAAACCGGTGGTCGTCGCGAGGCTGACGCACGTGAACGACGTCTGCCGGAACGTTTCCCCCCAGTTCAATCCCGGCGAGGACGAATGGAGGACCCCGGCGCAGACCAGGATGGAGGCGCCCAGGACGGCCAGAAAAAAACGGGTGCTGGAATCCTTCCACCAGGGTGAAAATTCCCCGCGCAACGCCCGGTAGTGGAGGGCGAAATTCAAGGCGCCCAGGATCATGAAAGCCATGAGGACTCGTTCGATATAGACGCTGTCGTAGGCCGCGATGCTGGCCGTCCGGGTGGAAAAGCCGCCGGTGGCCAGGGCGGCGAAGGAATGGCAGGCGGCATCGAACCAATCCATTCCGCCTAGGCGCAGCAGGAAAATCAGCACCACGATCAAGAGGACGTAGACGCCCCAGAGCATCTTGGCCGTCGACGCCATGCGCGGCTCGACGCGGTCCTTGGTCGGCCCGGCCGTTTCCGCGCGGAACAGATGCATGCCGCTCGCCCCCGCGAACGGGAGAATCGCCACCACCAGCACCAGAATCCCCATGCCGCCGATGAGATGGGTGATCGCCCGCCACAGCAGGATGCCCTTGGGCACGGTTTCCAGGATCGGGATGACGGACGCGCCAGTGGTTGTCAAGCCGGACACCGTTTCGAACAGCGCCGCGACCGGCGAAGCGATCGTGCCGGACAGCACATAGGGAACCGCCCCGGCGATGCCCGCAAGGAGCCAGCCGAACGTCACCACGCCCAGCCCGTCCCGGCGGGAAAGCTCCTGGTCGTTCCGTGTCAGAATCCACAGCACCACGGCCACGGCCAGCGTTCCGCCGGCCGAATGGCCCAGCGCCAGCCAGGCCTGCGCAGGTTCCCCGTACAAGAGCGAAACGAGGCCACAGAATCCCATCAGGATTCCCACCACGCCCAGCAGCCAGGCGATCACGTGGAATACCGGCTTGAAATTCATCTCGGACGGGCCTTAGGCGGTAAACAGCGGCTCCATCTTGGCCACGGCGGAGGGAAGGCAATAGACCACCACGCGATCCTCCGCCGCCAGCGACAGATCACCCGTCGCCGTCTTCACCTGTCCGTTCCGGAGCGCCGTCACGATGATGACGCCATCCGGAATCTTCAGCTCCTTGATGGGCTTGCCCACCCACTTGTGCTTCGGGGAAAGTTTCATCTCGATCAGCTCGCCGGGCAGCCGGGCGAGGATGGCGGCGGCCTGCACGCTCGTGCCCCGCACGAAATGCAGGATGGAATTGATCATCGCCAGATGGGGATCGACAATCCGGTCCAGCAGGCGCAGCTGGTTCACGATGCCGATGTATTCCTTCTTGCCCACCTGCGCCGCCGTGAAGCGCGCGCCGAACTTCTCCGCCACCAGGCAGCCGATGATGTTGTGCTCGTCGCTCCCTGTGGACGCCACATAGGCCATGTCCCCGGCCTCGCCGATGCCGGCCAGGGTTTCCTGATCCAGCGCGTCGCCCTTGATCACCAAGGTACGGTGGAGCTGCGCCGAACAGAAATCCGCCCGCTTCTCGTCCTGTTCGATCAGCACGATCTGCATGCGCGTATGCTCCAGCATCCGCGCCAGCTGCAGGCCCAGTTCGCCGCCGCCCGCGATCACCACCCGCTGGAACCGCCGCTGCTCCGGCCACGCCCACTGCATGAAATCGGATATCGCGTCCGGCTCGCCCGCAAAATAGACCTCGTCGCCCACCAGGAAGGTCGTGTCGCCATGCGGCGTCATGACCTGGTCGCCCCGGACCACCGCCGTGAAACGGATCTTCTGGAGCCACTCCTTGCCCGAAAAATGCTTGAGGGAGGTGCCCAGCAAGGGGCTGTCCATATGGACGGACATTCCGACGACCATCACGCGCTCATCCAGCAGGTCCGCCACTTCGATGGACCCCGGCAATCGCAGCACGTTATAGAGATCCCGCGCGTATTCGTCGTACTGGTTCACCAGTAAATCCACTCCCAGCTGGTCGAAATGGATGTGCCGGCTGGTCGAATAGGCCGATGACGACACCCTCGCCACCGTGCGCCCCACCCCGCGCGACCGGGCGAAAATGCATGCCAGAATGTTGGTGTCGTCGCGGTCCGTCACCGCCACAACCATATCTGCCCGTTCGACATCGGCTTCTTCCAACGTGACAGGATTCGCCCCGTCCCCCTGGACGGTCATCAGATCCAGATGGGCATCCAGCTCCGTCAAGGCTTCCGCCGAAGCATCGATGACGACGACGTCGTGTTCGTCTTCGCAAAACTTTTCAGCCAAATGGGAACCCGTCTGGCCGCCGCCTATGATGAGAATGCGCATGGATCTATCCGTTTCTGATCAACGGCCCCCAGTATCCAACATCCTCCCCACCCGATGCAAGGGAGAAGCGGCATGGCAAGATCCACCCCCAAAACAATCGCAACTAGTTTATCTACAAAGAAATATGCCTTCCACGCTTCCTCGTCTTGCCTTCCGGCCCCTCGAGTGGCATGGTTCCCTCCATGCAAATCCCGTTTTTATTATTGCTTCATTTTTCGTTGAAACTCTGCATGTGCTAATTGCATTCTGCTAATTTTTGCTTGCACAAAAAAAAATCTTATGTAATGTCGCGGCACAGTTGAAATACGCACAGGAAAGCGGGAGAGAATATGGAACAGGCCGTGGTGGCAAAACGCAAAAAGGAAAAGCATGGGCTTGGCAGAATCTATGCCGTCAACGGCCGTTGGTATCTGCGCTTCATGTGCCGTGGGCAATTCCACCACCTCCCGCTCAAGGCGGCCGATGGAACCCCATGCACGAACAAACGCGCCGCCCAGGCGCTAAGGAAGAGCTATATCGACGCGTTCAAGGCCGATGCCACTCTCGCCGAACGAAAGATGGAGTCCGCTCGTCAGGCGGGCGAGAAAGGAATCGCGGACGCGAAGAGATCGAAGGCCGGCCTCCTCTACGTTTCGCAGGGCTTCGACCTGTTCAGGGAAAACCGGGCCGGCGCTGGACGGCTGCCCGGCGCGGCGACGATGCGGCAATATGAATCCATCTTCTCCGCCTTCCAAGATTGGCAGCGCAACCGCAAGGTGCCCGTGACCTATCTCGCCGCCGTCACGGATGACGTGGCGGATGATTATGCCGAGCACCTGAACCGCGTCCGAAGGCTTTCCGCCCGCACATACAACGGCCACATTTCCATCCTGCGGTTCATCTGGAAGAAAATTCGCAAGCCGGCGGGTCTCGGGGAGCGCCCGAACCCATGGGAGGACATCGAGCTGCGGAAGACCGACGAAGGCGTGCGCATTGGCTTCACGGTGGAAGAGGCCCGGGCCATCATCGCCCAATCGGTGTCCCCGGCCTACCGGCAGGCCCCGGGGTCCCTGGGAGTTTTGGCGAAAAACGGCGAGTTGCCGACGTTCTTTGCCATCATGGCCGGTACGGGATTCCGCATGGGGGACGCCTGCCTCGCCAAATGGGAAAACGTTAAGCTCGAAGACAATCGCATCGAAATCCGGGCGCGAAAGACTAACCGCACGCACGCGATTTACCTCCACCCGGTGCTCCGGCGTTGGCTGGAGGCCCTCCCCGGTCCGAGGGAAGGCTACATCCTGCCGACTCTGGCGGAGCTCTACGGGAAATCCAGCTATCATGTCTGCGTGGTCGCCAAGCGCATCTTCACGGATGCGGGCATTGTGACCAACACGGAGGCCGACGAGTCGAATGTCCGCCGGCGGGTTGTCCATGGCTGCCATAGCTGGCGTCATTCCTTCGCCACCTGGGCCACTGAACGCCACGTCAGCACAACGATCGTTGCTGCCGCCCTTGGGCACAAATCGGCCGCAGGCCCGAGAATGACCCTCGTATATTCACACTTGTCCGCTGACGCGGGCCGGCCGGCGGTGGAGGCCATCCCCTTGGATGAAATTCTGGATGGCCTGTCGCCCACGTTGAAGCCAAAGGAAATCGCCGCATGGGTGCAGCGCCATGAAAAGCGAAAGGAGGACGCGACACACACCGCCCCGAACCGTTTTTGAACCCTCGTTCACAATAAATGAACGCACGTTCATCCAGCACAAGGAACACGACGGTGCCGCAAACAACACGAAAGGACGATGCGATGAGAACAAGAAAGACGACGATGCTGGAAAAGATGATTCCCGAACCACTGACCAGGGGCCTCTTCACGCTGGCCAACGCCCGCGCGTATGTTGACGCGCTGGCGCTGGTGGTCGAGGAAGCGCAGGGGCGGGTTGCCGAATGCACCCGGGCGGCCCACAAGGCCGCAGAGGCGAAGGACTGGAGCAAGGTGCTGGGTCACGTACTCGAAGGCATGAAATGGCGGCTGACGGCCCGGGATGCGGCCGATGGCGGACGGTACATGGCCGGCCTCGCCGCGAAAGAGACGGCCCGCCTGCGAAAATCCAAGACTGTGCGCCGTGCCATGGGGAGCGGCCACGGCCCAGCCGAAAGGACGGCGCGGGCCATCCTGCGCCGGGCCGATGCCATGGATGCGGAAAGCAAGGCGCAGGCGCGGGAGATCGGAGAGAACGCCGAACAGCCGGACGGTCTCGGGATCCTCGAAGGCATGGCCAGGATGAACCTTGGCTTGCCGATCCCGAAGAGGTGCCGCGTCGCCGGCCCCCTCCCCTCGCAACGCGCCAGCGGGCAGCGTGGAGCCAAGGCCGAGCCCGAACGGGTGCGGCAGGAAATGTGGTTCACCCCTGCCGCCTGGGCGGAGCTGCAAGTGGTGGCCGCCGCCGAAAAGAAGGGCGACGTGGGCGAGGTGCTCTCGCGGGCGGTGCGGGAAGAATGCCGCACCTTCCGAAACCGGGTGCGCGCCGGATGCGTCATGGGCACGGCCAAGGCTGCCAAGCGGGCGCAGCAGGCTTTGGCGGAGATCGACGCCGGGAAGGTGGCGACGGCATGAACCCGCAAGAGCAATATCGGCTGAAGGCCGCAGCGGCCGGGAGGGCCATCGCCCAGCTTGTCCTGCGGCGAAGGCGCGAGACGGCGGCGGAGAGGCCCGAACGGGCCAGACCGCCAAAAGCGGGGTTCCAGGATTCCAGCACAACGGCAGCGGGCACCGTGAAGCCCGAGGGGTTCCAGACGATAAGCGGTTAATGACGACACGGGGCGGCGCGGATCGGCCGCACGCCCCCTGCCCTACGAAAGAGAGCGGAGCATGAGCGCACAGAAGATGACGGCGAAACAGCGGGAGAAGTGGGCGGCCCTGATGGCGGCGGACACGGCGCGGCGGAACCGCATCGAAGGCCCAAAGAGAGTCGCCGTGGACTTTCTGCTGAGAGCCGAGTCGATCTCCGCGAAAAACTGGGGGAAATATGCCGAAACGTTGCTGGTTTGTGAAAAGGAAATCAGCGCCCAGCTTCACCGTGGGGAGATATTGAAGGGCTGCACCCAGGCGGACTTCGAGGCGGCATGGGGAAATCCCATGGACATGGCGGACATTGCCGCAGGTGGCCAGCGCGCCCTTGCCGAGGCGAGGGATTATCTCTTCATCATGGCGCAACTATTCCGCGCCTACGCAAAGGCCGTGCGGAAGGACCCGCGTGGAACAGTGGGCCTTGAAACTGCGAAAAAGGCGCTGGCGGCGACGCTGGCCGATGACCGGAAGCGCCGGAACAAGGCGTCGAAAAAACCAGGCCGCAGGGCGCGCGCGAGAAGGTCAGAATGGGAAACCGTGTTTCGCTTCATCGATGCGAACGCGGATCGTGTCGGCAGCGTTAGGGGGGCGGCCGAAGCGGCAAGGGCAAAATACTCCATGCCTGAATCTGTCGACTATATTCGCAACAAATATGGGCAAGAAAAGAAAAACACCATCATTCGTGCACGGAATATGACAATTAATTGATGCAAAATTGACCCGCTGAAAATCTCTTCTGGCCCCGCCCGCATTGTATGTGCTGACGGGGCCTTTTGCTGCACAAATTGGCACACATTTTTTATGCACAAGAAGTCCCGTTCACTTGGGACCAGATGCAAGCAATCAGTGCCAACGCAGACCACAACGGCGAGCGGCGCGGATTGGGCATCGTGGAGACGAGCATGGGAACGAAGAAAGAAACTGGCGACTCCCCCGCTCTCGGCGGGATCGTCAAACTGGCGGACGTGGCGAAGCGCCTGGGCGGATGCAGCCGCACGACCGTCAAGAGGTACATCGCGGCCGGACTGCTGGAAGGCTTCAAGCTTCCCGGTGGCACACGAACCATCGGCGTCTATGCGCCGTCGGTCGAGAAGTTCCTGCATGACGGGCTCCAATTCGCGCGGGCCGCGCGGCAGGCGCGGGCGGCGGGTTGATCGGGCGGCAATGATCGGAAACCACACCTAGCCTATACCTACAAGGAGACAACCATGGACGAATATTTCGAACAACGTCGCCAGCAGCATGCAGCTGCGCGCCAGCTCTACGCCCAAGGCCGCGGCACCCTTCGGCAAACCCCGAACCTCACCGCAAAGGTGACGCTCAACATTCTCTGCAAGAAAGAGCACAGGCAGCCGACGCCCGAGGAAATCGAGTTATGCCAGGACGTGGAAGTGGTGCCGCGTCCCGGGGGGGCGCGATGAACTCGGTCCCCCTTGACGTTGCCCGCGCCGCGCAGGCGGGTCACCTGGCCGCGTTAAAAAATCTGACGCGGACTATCCAGCTTCACGCCACCTGTTCAGCGGAGTTTCGCCAGCCAACGCCTGACGAGGTCGCCAGTACCTACGATTTCCTGCCGATGAACCATGCTGATGCACGCCATCGTGCCGCCGCCGCAGACCAGGCTAGAGTCATTGCGGAGGCAGATCGGCGCGCTGCCGGCATCCCTGCCGATTCGCCGCCGCAACCGAAGCGCGACCCGTTCACCTTCACGGAACTGGTCCGCTCCATAGAGGACGCGGCGGCGCGCCTGAACGAGGGGCACCAGGCGGATGAACATGGGCTTGTCTCGCTCTTTTCGCCGAACACGGCGAAAGTGGCCATCCTCGCTGCGAACCTCGCCGGCGGAACGACAGCTCCGACGGACGCGGAGATCCTCAAGGTCCTGGACGTGCGGCCCCACCTGCGAGTCGCCGAGCCCGGCGACCACCCGTTGCCTAAAGGCGGCCATCCGTGAACTATCCGCATGAAATTCTCGCCGCTGCCGAAACACGAATGGCTCCCGTTCGCGAGCTGCTGGCCGCCCTGTCACCCGCAGAGGCCCAGCGCATCCGCGATGACGTTTGCGAGGCGCTGTTGTCCGGCAATTCGATTGAGGCTTCCGCCCACGTGAATCGCGTTCGCCACACGGCCGCCGTGCGGGCAGAACAGGCCGCCGCAGCCAAGGCCAAGGCCGAAGCCGACGCCATTGAGGCTGTGCGTTCCGAACTGCTGCGCACGCCGCACTTTGTCCGCCTCACCCACGCGCTGGCCTCCGAATTGACGAAGGCCGGCACCACGCCCCGGATGCTGGAGGAACTGGCGGACGAACTGCCGCGCCTCTGCGGGAGGTTGCGGCCGTGAACCCCGCCAAGGATTTTTCGTTCCCCGGTTTTGACCGGCTCAAGGATCTCCCGCACCTGGACGGCCTCTCTGACAAGGAGGCGGCCCACTCTCTGTCCGGTGTACAACTGGATCTCATGTTCAAAGGCTCTGCCTTCGAGGATGCCGCGCGCCGTGCGCGTGAACGCAACGACCGCGTTCTACTCGCCAACCTGATTGGCAAGTGGCGCGCCGTGTTTCCCCGATTGGTTGCCGGTGCGCGGGCGCGGCAGGCGTTGCTCGACTCTCCGGCCGGCTGCTTGCTGCTGGAGCGCGTCGTGGAACTGTTCTTGCATCCGGCCTGCACGCCGCAGGAGCTGGAATACGCTGCCCAGCGGGTACACGAACAACTCGGGATGCTGAAATGAAAAATGCCCCCGGGCTTGCTGATGGCACCGGGGGCGGGAGTGAACTGTGAGTGCTGCAAATATCGCCGCTGATTCAAGTGATCTTCGAGAAAGCGCGAAAGCCATGGCCAGGACCATCGCCGCGCAGAATGCCGCGAAGATCCCCGACGCCTACTACGACCAAGTGCGCCGGGAATACCTGGTTCCCGACCATTCGGCCGGTTGGGTTGCCGTCAACGAGACGGGACTGAAGCGCATCCTCCGCCAGCTCGGGAACGACGCAAAGCCCCGGATCGGAGAACATCTATCCGAACTCGAACAGCGCCTGGTGGAAATCCAGATGGGACGAAACGTCCACTATTCTGGGCCTGTCGCCGGCCACATGGCCGGGCTTCACGAAACCCCGGACGCAAGATTCCTTGTCACCCGCTCCCCGGCCTTCTTGCGTCCGATCGAGGGAACATGGGATCTCCTTCACGGTGTCCTGGTCGGATTGCTGGGGCCGAAGCAGCTCACCTACTTTTTCGGCTGGTTGAAGTGCGCCCGCGCCGGACTTCTGACGGGGCGGCACACACCGGGGCAGGCGTTGGCCATCGCGGGACCGAAGGACTGCGGGAAGTCGCTCATCCAGGCGCTGATTACGCCAGCCCTGGGCGGACGCTCCGCACGCCCCTATCAGTTCATGTCCGGCCAGACGCCGTTCAACGCGCATCTTTTCGGCGCCGAACACCTGGTCATCGAGGATGAATCGCCAGCCACAGACAACAAGGCCCGCCGGACGCTGGGGGCCATGGTGAAGTCGCTCACCGTCAACCAGGACCAGTCCTGCCACCGGAAGAATGGCACACCCGTCATGCTCCGCCCCTTCTGGCGCCTCACGATCACGGTCAACGACGAGCCGGAGAACCTCATGGTGCTCCCTCCGCTGGATGAATCCCTCGATGACAAGATCATCCTGTTGAAAGCCGAGCGCCGGGACATGCCCATGCCAACGGCCACACCCGAACAGCGCGAGGCGTTCTGGAACGCCTTGGTTGGAGAATTGCCCGCCTTCCTTCACCACATCGATACCTTCTCCATCCCAGAGCGCCTGGTGTCTCAGCGTTTCGGAATCACGCACTACCACCACCCGGAATTGCTCGGGAAGCTGGATGACCTCTCGCCGGAGTTCAAGCTGCTTTCGATCATCGACGATCATCTGCTGCGGGGTGCCGACGTGTGGCGCGGAAAAGCCAGCGACTTGGAGCGCGCCATCACAGACTCGGCTTGCCCCTATTCCCATGAGGCGCGACGCCTGCTCACCTGGCCAACGGCCTGCGGTACATACCTCGGACGCCTTCGTCGTCGCCATCCCGAACGCTTCGTCAAAGCCCAGATCGGCAACGAACGGGAGCGCGTCTGGACAATTTCGCCAGCAGTTTCTGAACACCATGAACAGGGTTTTTCACAGTTATAAATAGAAAAGAAAATAAAGTTAATAGCGAAATAGTCTGTTCACTCTGTTCGCTTACCTGACGAAACCGGAGGCATCCCATGCATAACGATCCCACAACCTCGCCCGATTCGACCCATAACCACCACGCTACGCGGGAACCCGTTTCCCCTCCTCCTTCACACCCTCTCCCGCCTCCACCCCCACCCAACCCCGTCCGTCGTGGCATTGTGAACGGCGGTGCAATAAACGCGCCGCCCGAGAGGGGGGCCGATTCGCAGAAACCAGCCCTGCCCGTACCCGCCATGCGCGAGGTGAAGCGGTGCCTATTCGTGAAGCCGGACGGCCGACGCTGTGGTCGCCTGGGCCGGTGGAAATCGGGGCTATGTGGTTTCCATGACCCGTCCCGTGCTGGCGAGATCCACGAGATGCGCCGCCGTGCAGGCGAGGCCATGGTGCGCAACAAGACCACCCGCAGTCGCGGAATGAGCAACGGGAATGTGTGCCGCTTCATGGACCTGCTACGGCAGGTGAACGGCAAGAAAGAGTCGACGGCCTCCGCTTTGGACTGGATTGCGGAGAAGTTGCTGCGCGGCGAAATCTGCCCGAAGACGGCCATGCAACTCCGGGTGCTGACGGCCCGACGCAACAGCGTCCTGGCGTCCTATTCGAAACCGTGCCGCCAGCGGCGCGGGAAGCCCCCTGCCGTGCCCGCCGGTGGCCTTCCCCTTCCGTGCCCCTCCATGGACCAGCCCCAAGCACCCGACGCGCCACAGGGCATCCTAGGGGCAAATACGGGAACGCCCGTTCCCTCGCCAGTGGAGCCCGATTTTGGACTGCCCCCTCCCTTCGAGCTGCCGGAGCCCCCGCCCTTCGAGATACCGCCCTCCTGCAGTCCCGCCGAAGGCCAGTCTTGAGAACCCACAACCACCAGGAGAATGCCACATGACGCACCTTTCAACCGATTGCCAAGCGAACCTCGCGGCCCTGGATGCCGCCCACGGCGAATCCGTCCGCCGGGGGAAGGACGCGGCGGCCCAGCGCCAAGCGGAGGCCCGAGCCGCCCACGCCTCCGAAGTCGCCGCCCGACAGGAAGCCGACGCGGCCATGGGGATCCCGCCGAACTGGACCGAGACCCGCAAGGCCGCTGCCCGTTCCGAGTACGCCAAGCGCCAGCGTGCCGCCCAAGTGGAAGCCGAGCGTGCCGCGAACCCCGGGCGGAAAGTCAGCCCCGGCCAGCATCGCGGATGGAGGCCCTTATCGGACGTTCGGGTCGAGCTGGTGCAGGGTCCGAGGGGTCCCGTTTGCGGGACGTTCAAGGGGCGAAAATAGGCCCGTTTTCATGGGCGTC
>CALMBO010000019.1 GCA_937860055.1 uncultured Verrucomicrobiota bacterium
GCGCGCGTGCCGAGGCCGCCCCGTTTCGGGGCGCGGAACCTTGCGGCAGAGATTCCGGCGCGGCAGGAAGGCGCACGGTTCGCCGCCGCTCCCCACGCGGGCCGCTTTGCCCGCAGGGCACAGGCCCGCGTGGTTGCCGAGGCCCTTGGCCGAGGCAGAGGCGAGCGAGCGAATGCGAGCGAGCACCACCCGGAGCCCAGCCGTGGACGCCGCAGGCGTGACGGCGGGGCGAGGAATGGCCAGCCCCCGGCGCAGGCCGCGCCACGCCGCGCCAGCGGCGGGGCCGTGGCCGAAGCGGGGGCGGCTATCCCCGAGCGACGCGAAGCGGAGCGAGGGTCCAGCGTAGCGGCGCGGCAGCGCCGCGCGTAAGGGGGGAAGCCGCGCAAAGGGGGGCAGCGTAGCGGCGGCGCAAGGGAGGACGGCGGCGGCATGGGGGGAAGCGCGGCCAAGGGGGGGCAAGGTAGGTCGGGCGCACGGGGGAAGGCAAGGCCGCGCAAGGGGGGCTTGAGGTAGGCGGGCGCAAAGGGGGAAGGCCGCGGCAAGGGGGGAAAGATTATGGGCTTTTACTTCTGCGTACGCTTGGCATACTCGGGGTCAAAGTGAGTTCGGACAGCTTCCGCTACCCGGCTCCACTTTTTCACCATCCCCTCCAGTCCGGCGATCCCCTTTCCCGGCGCGGAAGGTCCATCGTCGGTGCAAGTTCTGTGCGGCGTCTCAATCGCCGCCGCCGGGTTTTCCGATAGAGATGAGTCTGAGGCCGTTGGTCACGGCGGGGGTGATGACGACGGTGTTGTTGGTGAGGGCGATGGTGTATTCCCCGCTGGAGAGCCGTGTCCAGTTCCAGGCGCCGTTGGTGAGGGTATTGGCGGACCAGATGTTGTCGGCGATGCCGTCCATGTTGGTGAGGGTGGCCACGAGTCCGTCAGTGGTGGAGAGGAACGTCTCGGTCCGGCGCACGGTGTTGGAGGAGGCGGCGCGGGTGACGGCGATTTCGGAGGAGTAGGTCAGGACGGGAAGGGGCGCGCCGGTGACGGAGAGAGCGCCGATGAAGAATTTGTTCCCGTCGCCGCTGCCGGCGTTGTAGTTCCAGAATCGAATGTAGGAGACGGCGTATTCCGAGGCATCGGCAAAGGTGCCTTCAAAGGACTGACCGTCGATGGTGAGCCGGTAGGTGATCGTCGAAAGCATTTCAAACGTGCACACCCGGGCCTGGCTGTCGCTCCAGGGGATGCCGGTATTGCGCACGGAGGTGTCGTTGACGACGAAATTGGTGGCACCCCCTTCGAAATAGGTTTCCGCCAGCCGTTGCTCGAACCGGTTGTGGAAGGCGACGCCGATCGAACCGGGGCTGTCGACGCCGCCGTTTTCAAAGGTGAAGAACACCTTGTCGCCGGGCTGCAGCGGGGCGGCGAAGGGGCGGATGGCCTGGATGAAGCTTCCGCCGCTGGCCTGCAGGGCCCACGCATAGGAATCCGGCGCGAAGCTGCAATAGGGGTTGGAGACGGCCAGCGAGGCAGTGGCCCCGCTGCTGATGCTCCAGGCATCGAAATTCGTTCCGCCATTCTGCCCGTCGAACCAGGCCTGGCCATACGAATAGGTGGCATTGGCCGGCGCGTCGGCGGCGCCATCGTTCGGGTTCACGGAGGAATTGGTTCCGGAGACGCGGATGAGGTTGACGCCTGCGGCCAGCGGAACGGAGGAAATGGCCCAGTTGGCGGCATAGGTCTGCGAGCCGGTTTCGCCGTTGAGGGTGTTGGTCCAGCGCAGCTGGCCGGCCAGGAGGTCGGCGGTTCCTTGCAGTTCGATGCTGGAAACGGTGCTGGAAACCGCCGTGGAGGGGGCGGGATTGGTGATGGAGAGGTGAGGGGTCTCGGTATTGATGCAGGAGTTGACGATGGCGCTCCAGTCGGCGCCACCGTTGTTGTCCCAGGCGTTGGAGCTGTTGTGGAAGACGTAGTCGAGCTCCCACGTGTCGTCGGGAATGGCATACCATCCGCTCCAGGTGTCGCTGGTTTCATTGGTCAGGGCGAGGTCCTGGATGTTCTGCCAGCCGTTGCGGCCGATGTAGGCATAGACCTGCGCGGAGTTCGTGAGGGGGCCGCCGTTGACTTCGTAGGAAACCTTCACGGGGATGCAGCCTTGCGGAGAGGCGGGGCTGATGGAAACCTCCGCAGGGAGGTCGCCGCAGTTCGAGATGGATACATGCCAGTCGTTGTTGTCGTTGTTGTCCCAGAGCGTGCCGCCGTCGGTGAAGGAGACATCCAGCTGGTAGGTGTCGTCGGGAACCACATAAGCCAGTGTCCAGTCGTTGCCGGAGGCCGACATCTGGACGTTGGAGGGATTCAGCCAATGGTTGCGCCCGAGGTAGGCATAGACGGCGGCGGCCTCCTTGAGGAGACCATCGCCGGGCGAATACGTGATGGTGACGGTGGTGCCGCAACCATCGGGAGCCGCCGGATCGAATGAAACAGAGGAATCCTGTGGAATCGGCGTCTTGGAATAAACCTGAATCGAATAGGCGCCCAGGTTGAGGGAGGCGTTGGCGCTTCCGTCCGCGACGACGGTGCCGCCGATGGCGGGGCCGACGTTGCCGAAGGAGGAATCGTAGGATTGCAGGTCGGAATTGTAGAGGCAATACCAGGTGCCGGAGGAGGGGAAGGCCATCGAATAACCGGCATAGGCGGTGGCCGAACAATTGACGGCGATGAGGATGTCGTCCGTCTGTCCGCCCTGGTCCCATCGGACCATGCCGACGACCTTGCCGGTGTTGTTGACGTGGTGGACATTGATGTTTCCCGGCTGCTTGAGCCCGGCCGTGTTTCCGTAGGCGTTGCGGCGGAGGCGGATCAGGTCGGCGTACGCCTGGACGATGCCGGCATGGGTGCCGGCCTGGGACCATCGGAGGGCCTGGTTGTTGGAGAAGGCATACCACTCATGCATTTCGGAGCCGTTGAAGATCATGGGGATGCCGGGGGTGATCAGCGCGATGGTGTTGGCGAGCAACGCGCGTTTCTTGGGAAAGTAGCCTTCCGGATCGTTGGACTGGATGTCGTAGGGGAGGCGGTGCTTGTTGTTGAGGTCGCCGCAGGTGTCGTGGCTTTCCACATAGACCACGCGGTCGAACCCCGTGTTGTTCAGATGGGCGGCCAGCGTGTCCATGTTGCGGTCGGAATCGTTCGCGGCCGTGGCGAGATAGCGGATGTCGCTCAGGAAGGAATGGTCCCATTGGGCTTCGAAGCCGACATCGGTGTCGAAGGCGTTGTCCTCGGCGATGCGGAATACGCTGGGATGGTTGGCGATCAGCCAGTTGTTGATCTGGTAGAGCATGTCGCTGCCCGGCTGGTTCCAGGTCCCGCTGCAGGTGCGGATGTTGTAGACGGAGTCCCACCGGAACCCGTCGATGTGGTAATCCTCTACGAACATCTGGATTTGCGACTGGATGAAATCCTTGATTTCGCTCCGGCCATAGTCGGGGCGGGAGGCGCCCCAGTCGGTATAGGCTTTCCAATCATTGTAGAAATAGATGCCTCCGAGGCCGTTCTCCGACCAGCCGTCGTACTGCCACATCGAATTGTCGGTGGGGCCGTAATGGTTGTGGACGATGTCCACGAGGACGGCGATGCCGTTCTCGTGGCAGGCCTTGACGAAGCGCTTGAGGGCGTCGGGACCGCCGTGGGAGGATTCGATGGCGAGGACCTCGGACGGATTGTAGCCCCACGACCGGTCGCCGGGGAATTCGTTGACGGGCATGAGCTGCACGGCGGAGACGCCGAGCGCCTTCAGATAGGCGACCTTGTCGGCGCATTCGTCGAAGGTGGAGGGCAGCCAGTCCTCCGCGTTGAAGGAGCCCGCGTGCATTTCGTAGATGACCAGGTCGTTCCGCCAGATGGCGCTGAAGCTGGAATCGTTTCCCCAATCGAACGAGCCGTGGTCATAGACGATGGAGTTGCCGACGGAATTGACGACGCGCTGGCTGCGCGGATCGATCTTGTCGTTGCCGTTGATGACGAACTTGTATTCCTGGCCGGCCCGGGCGCCGGCGATGTCGACGGACCACGAGGTGCCGCCCGGATCCTTGGCCATGGTCGTCGTTCCCCAGCCGTTGAACGTTCCCTTGACGCCGGCCGAAGAAGCGTTGGGGGCCCAGGTGCGGAACATCACGCCGGTGCCGCCGGCATCGGCGTAGGGGATCGCCCCCATTCCGCTCCGGGAGGATTGCGCCGGAACGTCTTGCCCGGCGAGGAGAATGCACATGGCCAGCGGCAAGGGGAAATGGCGGATGTTCATAACCGAATCTTATCGCCTGTAAAGCGTTTCGGCAATCAGGAATAAGGGGAGGCCGGCAAGAAAAACGGGGGGGCGGGAACCGGACGGGATATCCGCCGCTGGGAAGGGCCTATGGCTTCCATTCGGCAGGCAGGGGGACGAGGATATAGGGGAAGGGCTCCAGCGCTTCCTCGACGTAATCCTCGACCTTGCTGGCGGGCGCCGCTTCCTCTTCCTTGCCCTTGCCCTTGACTTCGGGCACAAAGGCCGCCTTGGCCAGAGTGGCATTCGGAGGGCGGGACTTGGAGAAGATCAGCATCGAATAGCGGCTCATGTCGAGGGGGAGGGTGGTCTGGCTGGGCGGCAAATCAAAGCCCATGCCCGGCTTCGGGCCGATGTTGTCGAAATCCTTGGCATAGGCGCCGGATCCGGAATTGTAGTGGCAGAACCAGGCGCCGGAAGAGGGGAAGCGCACGCCGTACTGCTTGAGCGGCGCGCCCGAGAGATTGACGACCACCATCGTGGAGCGGTCTCGCGGCGCGTTGGCCTGCTGGCGGCTGTAGGCGATCACCTTGGCTTCGTTGTCGCAGTGGACGATGTCCAGTTCTTCGCCCTTCAAGCCGGGCGTGAAGCCCTTGGTGTTGCGGCGCAGATGGATCAGGTCGGCATGGGCCCGCACGATGCCGGAATGGGTGCTTTGCGCGCGCGCCCAGGGCACGGGGGTGTTGTCGCTGAAATCGTCCACGTCGTGCATTTCGAATCCCTGCAACAGCATGGGATAGCCGGGCACGGTCATGGCGATGCCGCCGGCGAGCAGGGCGAGGGCTCGGGCCCGCAGACTGTCGGGGGTGGCGGGGTCTATGTAGGCGGGGAGGCGGTGGTGCTGGTTGAGGTCGCCGGCGGAATCGTGGCACTCCGCGAAATTCACCCAGTTGAAGCCGTCGAGCCGGTCCAGTTCGGCCGCGAACATGTCCAGGTCGCGCTGCGCATCGCCGCCGCGGACCAGCGTGGAGAGGGTTGCCTGGAACGCGGAATTCCACTGGGCGTCGAATCCAACGCCACCGCCATCGAAGGCGTGGTCTTCGGCGATGCGCAGGGCGTCGGGGCGGTTCTTGCGCATCCAGTCGTTCGCTTCGGCCAGGACGCGGTCGCCATCGGGATTGGAACGTTCCCCGCTCAGGTAGTAGCGGATGTTGTGGACGGAGTCCCAGCGGAACCCGTCGAGGCGGTATTCCTCCAGGAACATCCGGACGGAATCGACGATGAAGGCGCGCACCTCGGGCTTACTGTAGTCGGGGCGCGGCCCCCATTCGGTATAGCCGCGCTCTTCGTCGCGGTAGAAATAGATGCCGCCATCGGTGACGATGCCGGCCTGGTCGAACTGCCAGCCCGCGATGTTCTCGGGGCCGTAATGGTTGTGGACGATGTCCAGCATGACCGCCATGCCGTTGGTATGGCAGGTCTTGATGAAGTTCTTGAACGCCTCCGCCCCGCCATAGGACGCCTCCGTGGCGAAAAGATCGCTGGGGTTGTATCCCCACGAGCGGTCGCCATGGAATTCATTGGCCGGCATGAGCTGGAGGCAGTTGATGCCGAGCGCCTTCAGGTAGGGGAGCCGCTTGAGCGCCCGTTCGAAGGGGGATCCGTTGCCGGGAATTCCGCCGGCGAAGGTGCCGAGATGCATTTCGTACATCACGAGATCTTCCTTGGCCGGCATTTTCCAGCCCTCCGCCGGGCCCCACGCGTAGGTGCGCGGGTCGACGATGTAGGAAATGTTCTCTCCGGTGTTCGCCGCCCGTCCGCGCGGGTCGCGCCGCTGAAGGCCGTCGATCACGAAGCGGTATCCATCTCCGGGCCTGGCATGGCGCTGATCCAGCACCCAGTAGCCGGGCCGGGTCGCTTCCTTCTGGAGCAGTTCTTCCTTCCAATGGTTGAAATCGCCGCTCACCGCCACTTTCGAGGCATTGGGCGCCCAAACGCGGAAGGTGACATAGCGTGCCGCGCCCTGGCCCTGGACGGTCGCACCCATCGGCACCGCGGCGTTCGGGACCTGGGCGGGAGAAGAGGATGCCGCCATCCAGAGGATCGAGGCCGTTCCCGCGATCAAGCGACAGAGCCGCCACGGGGCGGCAGAAAGGCATGGATGGAAGGCAACGGCATTCATGGTCACAGGACGAGGATAGCGAACGCCTTGGCGCCCGGCAAGAGGGGAAACAGGAGAAACCCGTTTCGAACATTTTTCGCCGCTTTGGCCGCCGCGAGCCGGCAAGTGTATGCCAATAACGGGCGGGAACATGGAGTGCGCGTTGGATCCGGCGCCTTCCCCTGTGGCGCATGGGCGAGGCCGCGGCAGGGGGTGATCCGGCGGACAGGACAAGTATGGGATAGACGAAATATCGAACCGGGGGCATAGTCATGGCCGTTGCGTGTCCTCACATCTCATTTGGAAATCGCATGAATCCGTATCTTCTATTCTGTTTGCTGGTGATTGCCATCGCGGGGATCGTCCTGTGGTGCTTCCGGCCAAAGAAGTGCAGGGAATGCGGCGGAACGGGCAAGAGGATCTGCCACGACGGCGAGGATCACTTCTATTCGGATTGCGACAAGTGCAGGGGCACCGGCTGGAAGGATTGACGCCACTTGCCAGGAGGCGGCGGGGGCATCGGACGGGAAAGGTTTTCCGGGGGACGGTTTTGCCGACTGGCCTTCAGGATAGGCGGGTCCCTTTCGAGCCCGCATGGTTCGCGGGCATCGCCAAAAGCAAAAAACCGGAACGGGTGTTCCGGGCTTTCAGGGCGCTTTGAAGATGGTAGAGGCGGAGGGGCTCGAACCCACGACCCACTGATTAAGAGTCAGTTGCTCTTCCAACTGAGCTACGCCTCCATCCAAAGGTGCGGGCATCCTACCCCAGAACGCCGGGGTTTCAAGTCTTTTTTATCCGCTTTTTTTCGCGGATGGACAGTTCGGGATGGTTGGAGGAAACCACGCTGTCGGCGGGCACGCTCTCCATCAGGAAGACGTTGGAGCCGATGACGGAGCGCGAGCCGATGACGGTTTCGCCGCCGAGGATGGTGGCGTGCGCGTAGATGATCACGTGGTCCTGCACGGTGGGGTGGCGCTTGATGTGCTTGACGGGATGCCCCGCCGGATCGAGCGCGAAGGAGCGCGCGCCGAGCGTCACGCCCTGGTAGAGCTTGACGTGGTCGCCGATTTCCGTGGTTTCGCCGATGACCACGCCGGTGGCATGGTCGATGAAGAAGGCATGGCCGATGCGCGCGCCGGGATGGATGTCGGTTCCGGTCTTGGTGTGGATCCACTCGCTCATGATGCGGGGGACGATCGGGACGCCGAGCTTGTAAAGTTCGTGGGCGATGCGGTGCGCGGCGATGGCCAGCAGGCCGGGATAGGCGAGCAGGACCTCCGCGAAGGTCAGGGCGGCGGGATCGCCGTCGTAGGCGGCCTGCACGTCCGCGACGAGAAGTTTCCGCACGCCGGGCAGGGTGTCCAGGAAAGCCTTCAGGATGCGGTCGGTCTCGCGGTCGAGGTTGTCGACCTTGGGAGGACGGACGCCTTCGACGCGGGCGGCTTCGCCGATCCAGCGGTAGGGCAGGGCGCGGCGGATCTCGCGGTGGAGGAGGCGCCAGGCCTCGCTGAGCCGCCGGATCAGGAACACGCCAAGTTCCGACCCCTCGACGGCGGTGGCGCTGATCTTGCCGGGAAACATCACGTCCAGCAGGATGCGCAGCGAATCCACGACGTTCCGGGGCGCAGGGCCATGGGTCAGCAGGGCATCCGGCGCATCGGTCTCGACGCAATTGAACAGTCCGGCCAGGGTGTTGGCGGTCTTGCAGATTTCGGCCTCGGGCGCGCCCATCGTGCAGAGCCGGGAGGATTTGGCGGATTTTTTCTTCATCCGGGGATCAGTCGAATTCGAGGGTGACGCTGTCGGTCTCGCTGCCGGAGGTGACGGAGATCGTCACGGAGTTGTCGGCCGTGCCGGCGGTCCGGGTATAGCTGGCGATGCTGCCCGAGTAGGAGAAGGTCCCGTAGGCGACGCTGGAAGGCCAGGAATAGGAGGAGGTGCCGCCGGACGCCGTGAGCGTGACGGTTTCGTTCGAGGAGACGTTGTAGGTGCTGGCGGCGAGGGAGAGGGACGACGAGGGGTTGTTGGTGGCGGAAGGGGCGACGGTGGCCTGGGCATAGAGGCTTCCGTAGAAGGCGGGCTCGATCCAGGTGGCGTCCATGGTGGACCGCTGGTCGGCATAGACCAGCGTTCCGGCGATTTCGGTGGACATGCCGGCGGTGGTGCGTCCGCGGAGGCTGAAGGTGGCGGTTCCGTTCTGGATGGCGGAGATGCTGCCGGCCCAGGTCATGCCGGCGCTGTCGTAGGCTTCGAGCGCGCTGCCATACTGGAGGAGGCGCAGGGAGGTGATGAGCTCGCCGGTGGGGCGGTTGCCCGGTTCCTGGTTGGGGAAGACCAGGGGGAGGACGTTGGTGCTGCTGGTGCTGGGATGCATGTAGAGGCCCGCGAAGTTGTAGATCGTGCCCGAATTGTCGGAGAGCACCGCCGTGGTGCTGTCCACCGAGCCGGTTTCGCAGCCGGCCAGGGCGATGACCAGGGGAAGGGCCAGTGAAAGGAAAAGGGCGCGGGGGACGGCGATCCGGAAGATGTTCATGGGCGTGTTCCTCATAGAAACTCTTTTTAACTTCCCCCATCCGGCCTGTTTTTGCAAGACTGTTTGCGGCGGAAAAACCCGCCACGGAGGAGAAACCCCATTTATGAGACCCTATCATGTCGATGAAGTCCTGATCACGCCGCGCCAATTGGAGCGCCGGGTGGACGAGCTGGCGCGCGAGATCGCGGCGGTCGGGCGGAGCGAGAACCTGGTGGTCATCGGCATCCTGCGCGGCAGCTTCATCTTCCTGGCGGACCTGGTCCGCTGGTTTGCCATGAACGACCTGCATCCGCGCATCGACTTCATGATCATGGAGAGCTATGGCAGCGGCACCACGGCCCAGAAGGAGCCCGTCGTCAGCCGCGACTGCACCATCGATCTGGCGGGGGCGGACGTGGTGGTGGTGGACGACATCCTGGACACGGGGCGCACGCTGCAGAAGGCGGCGCGGCATCTGAAGGAGAAGGGGGCGAAGACCGTCCGGGTCTGCGCGCTGCTCGACAAGCCCTCCCGCCGCATCGTGCCCTTCGAGGCGGATTTCGTCGGTTTCAAGATCGAGGACGCCTTCGTGGTCGGCTACGGACTCGACTACGACGGCCGGCACCGCGAGCTGCCGCACATCGCGAAGGTCACCTTCACGGACGAGGCGAAGGGCCGGTAGCTTTCCATGCGGACGTTCCTGAAAGCCTCCCTTGCGCGAGCCTATGCCGCCAGCGGCGGCTTGCAGCGCCTCCACGCCGGGCGGCTGGTCATCCTGACCTTCCACCGCGTGCGTCCCGGGGGGGAGGATCCGGCCACGCGCGCCATGCGCACGCTCGACGTGGCGGTGCCCGATTTCCGGCGCATCCTGTCGCGCATGCGGGAGGACTACGAGCCGGTCGCCCTTGGCGACTGGGCCGCGCGCGCCTCGCCGCCCGCCCGCGCCTCGTTCGCCGTCACCTTCGACGACGGATGGGCCGACAACCACGAGCATGCGTTTCCCGTGCTGCGCGAGCTGGGCATTCCCGCCACGGTTTTCCTGGCCACGGGGGCCGTCGAGGATCGGACGCCCTTCTGGTGGCAGCTGCCGGGGCTTTCCGACGGCGAGATCGAGATCCTGAAGCGCCGGCCGCACTCCTGGATCGAGGCCCGGCTGGCGGAACAGCCGGAATTCCGGAAGGTGCACGCCGCCGATTTCCTGACATGGGAGCAAATCCGCGAAATGGGCCGGAGCGGCCTGGTTGCCTTCGGGCCGCATGGGCATCGCCATGCCCTGCTGACTTCGCTGCCGCACGAGGAAGCGGTGGAGGATGTCCGCCATTGCTGGTCACTGCTGAGGGAGCGCGTGCCGGAGGCCTTGACGCCGGTGCTGGCCTGGCCCAACGGCGACGCGCGGGACGATCTCGCCGCCGACCTTGAGGCGATGGGGCTGCGCGCGGCGGTCGGCACCGGCCGGGGTGCCGCCGCCACCGTCGCGGAAGCTCGCTGGAATTTGCCGAGGAACAACGTGGACCGCCATCTTGCCAGTCACCCCGGCCTTTGGCCCTGGTTGCTGATGCGCGCCCGGTGAAAATGGGGTAGATTTTCCACGATGGGAGACAAATAGGAGCCGGCCATGGACGAGATGAAATGGGCGTGGGTGCTGTTTGTGGCGGCGACGCTGGCCTTGCTGGTCCGCCTGGCGATGTGGTTCCTGCCGTCGCCGGCCCTGCGGCATTCCCAGAAGGTTTCCTCCGCCGCGGATTCCATTCCCGTGTCCGCGCCGGCGGAACGGCCGGCCGAAGCGCCGTTGCCGAGACCAATGACTGAAACGGAGGGGCCGGCCGCCGCGCCGCAGGAAGAGGATTGGCCGGTGGCGGAACCGGTCCGGGCGCCGATTCCGCGGATGGAGGCGAAGACGGTCCCTTCCGGTCCTCCGCCCGAGGAGTTCCATCTGCGCCATACGCGGTGGGGCATGTCGCGGGAGGAGGTGAGGGCGTCGGAGGCGGAGGTGCCGCTGCGGGAGAGCGAGAGTTCGCTGCTGTATTCAACGACGACGCTCGAGATGCCGTGCCTGCTGACATATTCCTTTGCGGAGGGGAGGCTGGCGCGCGCACGGCTTTCGTTCTCCGATCCGGCGGGCCGGGACATCCCGCCGCTGACCGTTGCGCAGGCGCAGCGCCGGTACCTCTATCTGCGCGAACAACTGAGGGCCCGCTACGGCGAACCGGTGCAGAAGACCGTCCACATGCCGCGGGACGTCTCCGGCCTGCGCCGCAGCGTCCAGAAGCAGGACGAGCTCTCCGCCCAATACGACCTGGAGATCGCGGAGGCGGAGGAACGCATGAAGCGGCAGCGCGAAATCCTGCAACGGCGCTTTGCGCGGTGGGCCAGCCCCGCCGAGATGGTGGAGCGGGAGATATACCCCTATGAACGCGATCTGGCCGAACTGCGGGTCTGGAAGAAGGAAGCCGTCGACCGGGCCAATGAAACGCGGAAGCACATCGCGAAAAGCCAGGAGGCGGATTTCTCGAGCCCGCTGGTGGCGACCATGACGTCGCGCTGGCCTTTTGCGCGGGGAGTCCACGACATCGAGCTCAAGCTGGATTGCCGTCCCGCCGTTCCGCGCCTGGATATCCGCTACCAAAGTACGCAGGCCCTTCCGGGGGACTGGGAGAAGAATGCGCTGTAGGGTGCGGCCGGCCGAAAAAGGCCCGGGCATCCAAGGATTCGAGGAATCGGTCTACTAGGGGGAAACGGATTTGGCCGAACGCAGGAAGATTTGGGCGACGATCGCTTCGCGCAGTTCGCGCCGCGTACGGAGGCGGGCCACCAGGGGGGCGCCGGCGTGGTGGGTGCGGTCGAATCCAGGCATCGGCAGGATGGGGAGGGGCGCCAAGCGCAGCCCCATGGCATAGACGCGGGGCAGGATCATGCCGGTATGGCGGGTGGCGGTATCGAGCGCTCGGTGCTCACCCCCGCGGCTCTGGACGCTCGGTCCCGCGGAAGCAACGGCGATCCGTTCGGCTTCGGCCAGGCGGGCGGCTTCCGCCGCCTCCTGTTTGGCGCGGGCCAGGCGCGCGGCCAGTTCCGGGGCGACCGGGCCGGCGGGGCGGCGGAGCGCGGTGCGCGGAACGGGCTTGCGGGCCGGGGGCGCGCGAATGGTCGGCGGAGGGGGAGGTGGCGCCGCCTGAGAGGAGGGGGCGGGACGTGGAGAGATGGGGGGCTCCGGCGTATTCGGAATGTTGGCGCCCAGCCGGCGGAAGATCTCGGCCAGTTCGCCGGGAGAGGGAGACTCCCCGCCGCCGGTTCCGGCGGCGGGGGCGGTCGGACGGGGGGCCTGGGCCTGTTGCGCCTTCCGGGCCTGTTTCTTCCTCGCGGAGCCGATCTGGGCCAGCAGCCATATGACGCCTGCAATGACCCAGACGACGACATCGACGAGGGACGAGTCTGGGTCGACGCCGAGGAAGATGGGGGGCAGGGGGTGCATCAGGCCTGCGGGGGCTTTTCGCCTTCGGCGAGGGACTCGCGCATGGAGGTGTCGGCCATGATGTTCTGCATGCGCAGGTAGTCCATGACACCCAGCTTGCCTTCCTTCATGGCCGTGGCGATGGCCATGGGGATTTCGGCCTGGGCGGCGACGACCTTCGCCTGCATTTCCTGGATGCGGGCGCGCATTTCCTGCTCGGCGGCGACGGCTGTGGCGCGGCGGCCTTCGGCCTCGGCCTGGCGCAGTTTCTTGTCGGCCTCGGCGCGTTCGGTCTCGAGCAGGGCGCCGACGTTGGCGACCTCGCGCGCGCCGGAGACGCCGGCGACGGAGACATCGGCGATGTCGATCGAGACGATTTCGAAGGCGGTCTGGGAATCCAGTCCGCTGCCGAGCACCTTCTTGCTGATCTCGTCGGGGTTCTCGAGCACGGCCTTGTAGCTTTGGGAGGAGCCGATGGCGGAAACGATGCCCTGGCCGACGCGGGCGATGATGGTGTCCTCGGTGGCGCCGCCGACGAGGCGGGCGAGGTTGGCGCGCACGGTGACGCGGGCCTTGACCAGCAGGCGGATGCCGTCCTTGGCGACGGCGTCGAGCATGGAGGCGCCCTTGGTCGGATCGGGGCAGTCGATGACCTTGGGATTCACGGAGGTGCGGACGGCGTCATACACGTCGCGGCCGGCGAGGTCGATGGCGGCGGCCCGCTGGAAGGAGAGCTCGATGTTGGCCTTGTCCGCGGCGATGAGGGCCTGGACGACGTTGATGACGTCGCCGCCGGCGAGGAAGTGGGCCTCGAGCTGGTCGGTGCCGAGCGGCAGGCCGGCCTTGACGGCGCGGATGCGGGCGTCGACGATGAGCGTGGGGGGCACGTTGCGGAGCTTCATGCCGAGCAGGTTGAGCAGGGAGATGTAGGCGCCGGACATCCACGCGCGCACCCACACCTTCAGGAAATAGAAGAAGATGCTGAGCAGGATGACGACGACGATCGCCAGCAGGATGAACAGGATGTTGATGAAGGGCATGGTCATGGCGCGACTCCTTTTGTTTCTTCAGATGGGTTGTGGTCGGGGTTTTTGGGCAAAGGGGGCGGGACGGGCGGGAGCGTGGCGACCGGGAAGCAGGGGCGCTGCAGGAAGGCGAGCACGAGCGCGCCGGATCCCAGCACGAGGACCGGCAGGACGAGGAACGAACCGACGCCGGGGAGCGCCGACGCGAAATACAGGATGAAAAGGCCGGTGGCGAGGGCGGAGAGGACGCGCGAGAAAGTCTGGGGTCCGGGCGCGCGCAGCAGCGCGTGGCCCAGCCAGAGGGCGATGACGATGTGCGAAAGATAGAGCATCGCGGCGTAAAGCGCGCCCAGCAGGAGGGCCAGCGGGATGCCGATGATGGTCACGAAGGCGAAGACGACGAGGAAGGGCCCCAGCGCCAGCGCGGCCGCTCCGGCGAGCAGCACGCGCCACGGCGAGAGGCGCAGTTTCCTCACCGCCCCGCCGGCCAGCATCGGGAAGAGGCCGACAAACGGCATGCCCACCAGCAGCGCCGCGAGGAACAGATAGCCGTGGAGCATGAAGCGCGAACGCGGCGAGGCGTCCGGAAGCAGGATCTGCGCCTGCGAGACGGTTCCGCCGACGGAGACGCTGGAATCGTAGACGAGGGGCTTGGGCGAGGTGTAGACCAGATCGCCTTCGATCCGCGTGCCGGGCGCGAGGAAGATCTCGTCGGCATGGATGCGGACGCGGCCTCCCCAGCGGCCGCCGAGCGTGACGGATCGCGCGAAGATCCAGGCATCGCCCTCCACGGCGCCTTCGCAGATGACGGACGCGCCGAAGAGCGCCATCTCGCCGCGCACGACGGAATTGGTCGTGAGCTGCAGGCCGTTGGCGTAGGCGAACAGGTTTTGCCGCGCCGTCCCGGTGATCACGGTGGAACTGGAGAAGACGCGCAGGTCGCCGCCGGATTCGCCGTCGAAGCGGACGGCGGTGGTGGCCAGCAGCCACAGGTCGCGCTCGGCCTTTCCCTGGATGTCCAGGCTTTGGGCGGCCCACAGGGTTTCCTCCGCGAGCGTTTCGCCGGCGGGCAGGACGAGGGCGTTGGTGGTTTCGCCCGCCCGCCATTGGTAGGCCTGCGCGGCCGCCGGCGCCAGGCAGAGGAGGGCCAGGATGGACAGGAGGCGCCTCATGGCGCGGCACCGGCTTCGCGGACGAGGAGGTTGCCGTCGCGGATGGCGCTGACGCGGACCGCGGCGCCGGCGGCGATCCATTCGCCGCCCTCGGCCAGCACGTCGTAGCGCTTGCCGCCGATGAGCGCGATGCCGGCGGGGCGGAGGGCCGTGACCGCTTCGCCGGCGGCCCCGACCAGACCGGGCTCGGGCGCGGCGGACTTGAACGCGGCGCCGTCGGTGTGGAGGGCGATGCGCTTGCCGGTCCGGCTGCGGGGGAACAGCTGCACCCACAGCAGGAGGGCGATGCCGCCGAAGACCACGATGGAAATCGCCGAGATGAAGCCCCAAGGCGGGGGAAAATACGCCAGGCCCACGCCCATGGCGGCCAGCATGGCGAGGCCCCCGATGACGCCGGCGACGCCGCCGGGGATGAACACCTCGGCGATGATGAGCAGCAATCCGGCGGCCAGCATGGCGATATACCAGGAAAGAGGACTCATATTCATGGCGACAGCGTAACATGCCGGAGCGGAGGTTTGCAAAATGTCTTTTTGGGATGGAATCGGATTGCCAGGGCGCTTCTTCCCGTGCTAAAAAATCCCGTGGATGCGGGATGCGTGCCGGAGTCGAAAACACAAAAAGCAGGAGATCCTATGTCGAAGGTGAAATGGCTGGCGTTGTTGGCGGCGGTGGCGGGGCTGGGGCTGGCGGTGGGCTGCGAGAGCGACGACGACGATGACGAGGACGGGGGGGGCGGCGGAACCGTCACCGGTTCCTATGCGGGCACCTGGAGCGGGAACGTCTGCGGCCGGGGGCTGACGATGGTGTTGAGCCAGAACGGCACGTCGCTGAGCGGCTCCTACACCTTCACCGATCCGACCTTCACCGGCACCTGCTCGGGTTCGCTGGACAGCGAGGGCCCCTCGGCCTCGGCCCATCTGGATTGCGCCGGGCACGACTGGTGGTTCGACCTCAACTTCAGCAACTACAACAACATGCTGGGCGGCTTCTACAAGGCCGAACTGGGCGGCAAGGTCTGCGACGTCAGCGCCACGAAGTAGGGCCGTGGCATCCCCGGCCGGCGCGTTCCCGCGGGGGGAAGGCGCCGGCCGAAGTTTTTCCATTGCATGGAAAAGCCGCCAAAAGTTTTTCCATTGCGTGGAAAAACGGGGCCATGCATCCGGGGCGGGCCGTGCGGGAGGTGGAGGAATGAATCAGTGGCATTGGCTGGTGGCGGGGATGCTTGGGCTGGGCATGCCGGCGGTGGCCGGACCCTCGCCGGAAGCCTACATGGAAGAGATCCGCCGGGATTTGGCGGAGGTGGAGGCGGTGCTGACGAGGTTGGAGCGGTTCGTGCGCGAGCAGGATGCCCGCATGGCGGCGGCGGAGCCGGTTTCCGCGCCCGACCGGGCGGCGCTGGAACTCGTCCAGATGAAGCTGGGCCGTGCCGCGCGGGTCGCGTGGAGGGGGGATGTCCGGGTGCCGGAGCTGCAGGCGCGCCTGGAAGGGGCGAAGCGCGCGGATGCGCGGTTGCGGGCGGCGCTGGCGCCGGAGACGCGGATGCGTCCGGACGCCTATGAGGGCGGAGATGCCGAAGAACTGAAGGCCATCGCCGGCCGGGCCGTGTCGGCGGCGCATCCGGATGTGGTGTTGCTGCGGACGGCACTGGTCTCGCCCGGCTGGACCGAAGAAGAAGTGCTGGGCTGGACGGATGAATCCCAGACCGGGATGGAAACATCGGAATTCCGCTGGCTGCTGGCGGAGGTGGCGGGGCGGATCAACGCGAACACGATGCTGTACACGGTGGAAATCCGCCAGCGCCGTTTGCCGGAGGGAGGGTGGGAGGCGTCGGCCGGCTCGATCTGGCATGCGATCCCCATGCTGGAGGAAAACGCGAGGCAGGAAGGGAAGGCAAGCCTGCGGCGGTTCCGGGAGATTCCGTCCTTTTGTTCCGGCAGGGGGTTTGGTTAGATGTCCGGGATGAAAACCATCTGCAAGAAAAGCCCGGCGATCGTCGGGTGCGTCGGTTCGGAGGCGATGCTGCGCCGTTGCGCGAAGAAGGTTCCGGCGGATTGCGACATGCTGGAGGTGCGGCTGGACCTGACAGGGCTTTGCAAGGGCGAATGGACGAAGCTGTGCGAGGCGATCCTCCAGCAGGGGGTGCCCGTGCTGCTGACGATCCGCGACGAGAACGAAGGCGGCGAATGGCGGGGCCGGGAGGCGGAACGGCTGGCTCTGTATCTGGTGGGGCTGAAGTCGGTGTCGGCGGTGGATGTGGAGATTTCGGCTCCGGCGCTGGAACTGCTGGTCCAGACGGCGCATCGGCGGGGCGTGAGGGTGGTGGGGTCCTTCCACGATTTCCGGGGGACTCCGGATCTGGCGCAGCTGCTGGCGGTGGAGGCCCGGGGCCGGCGGATGGGCGTGGACGTGGTGAAGATCGCGGCGATGGCGAAGGCGCCCGCCGATCTGGCGCGGCTGTTTGCGCTGCCGGCCCACGCGAAGGGGTCGATCTGCGTATTGGGGATGGGTCCGCTGGGGGCGGTGTCGCGCGTGGCGTTGCCATGCGCCGGTTCCTGCCTGGTTTATGGGGCGCTGGGGAAGGCCACGGCGCCGGGACAGCTGACCTGCCGCGAGCTGGCGAAGGCGCTGGCGCGCTGGGGCGTTCGCAACGCATAGCATCCCAGCGGGATATGCCTTGGTCCCGAAGCAAAGTGTCGGGAAATGGGGTTGACAAGGGGTTCCGCAGGGGATATTTCCTCACCCCGTTATGGCTCGTGAGGTACACATTTCGCTGGGAGAGCGTTCGTATCCCATTTGGATTGGCGCTGGGGTGCTGGGCCGCCTTCCGTCCGTGCTGGAAGGCTTGCGCGGCCTGGTGGTGACCGATGCCCATGTGGATGCGTTCCACGGGGAAAAAGTGATGGGATTGCTGGGCGGGGGCTGGGGAAGGATCGTCCTGCCGCCGGGGGAATCCTCGAAGTCCGCTTCCCGGTGGGCGGAGCTGCTGGAGCAGATCGCCGCCTCAAAGCTGGATCGCAAGGGCGTGCTGGTGGCGTTGGGGGGCGGCGTGGTGGGGGATCTGACGGGGTTCGCCGCGGCGTCCTACATGAGGGGCGTGCGGTTTGTCCAGGTTCCGACGAGCCTGCTGGCGATGGTGGACAGTTCCGTGGGGGGCAAGACGGGCATCAACCTGGGGGCGGGAAAGAACCTGGCGGGCGCCTTCCACCAGCCGATGGCGGTGTTCGCCGACACGGACACGCTGGCGACGCTGCCGGCGCGGGAATTCGCCGCGGGCATGGCGGAAGTGGTCAAATATGGCGTGGCGCTGGATGCGGAGTTCTTCGCCTGGCTGGAGAAGAAGGCGGAGGCGATCCGGAACCGCGAGCCGGCGGCGCTGGAGCGGATGGTGGCCCGCTGCTGCGAAATCAAGGCGGATGTGGTGTCGAAGGACGAGCGCGAGGGGGGGATTCGCGCGGTGTTGAATTTCGGGCACACGATGGGGCATGCGATCGAGAAGGCCGCGGGCTTTTCCGGCGTGCTGCATGGCGAAGGCGTGGCGATGGGCATGGCCTACGCGCTGGAGCTGTCCGCGGCGCAGCGGGGCTTCCCCGCCGCGGATGCGGCGCGGGCCGTGGCGCTGCTGAAGACGTTCGGCTTGCCGGTTGCGCCGGCGAAAGGGCTGCCGTGGGGGGCGCTGCGCGCGGCGATGGGGGTGGACAAGAAGGCGTCGGGCGGGCACGTGCGGTTTGTGCTGGGCGGAAAACTGGGCCAGTCGGATCTGCCGGTGGCGGTTCCGGAAACGGAGCTGGAAGCGGCATGGGAAAGGTGGTGCGCACATGGCATCGGTGAATGAGTGGGTTGTCCGCGAATATCTGGAGGCGCTGGGGTTCCTGGTGCGCCAGCCGAGGAAATACCAGGTGGTGGCGCGTTCCAAGGGCCTGCACGAGGAGGTGGACCTGCTGGCGGTGAATCCGGCGGTCCCGGCCGGCCAGCCGCTGCCCAAGGCCAAGCTGTGGGGCGCGGCGGAACTCGGGCAGGTCTCGTGCGCGATCGTCACCGTGCGCGGATGGCATTCCGAGAAGTTCACGGCGGCCATGCTGGCGAGCTCGCCGGAGGTCTACCGCTTCGCGGAGCCGGAATCGGTGCGGGCGGCGGAGGCCGAACTGGGCATGGCGAACCCGGCGAAGGTCCTGTGCATGGCCGATCTGCCGGCGGATCCCGACCAGCGCGCCGAGGCGCTGGGGTTCCTGAAATCGCGCGGCATCGACGGCGTGATCCTGTTCCGGCCGATGCTGCTGGAGCTGGTCGAGCGCATCGACATCAAGAAGACCTACGAGAAATCCGATCTGCTCCAGATCCTGCGCATCTTGAAGAACTACGATCTGCTCAAGAGCGGGCAGATGGACCTGTTCTCCCCCTCGCGCCGCCGCAAGGCGCCGGCGGCCGTTCCGGAACAGACCGAAGGGTTGCCTCTCACAGAGGGCACAGAGACCCACGGAGAAATTCCGGAGTCGTGAAATGGATTGGAATGCGCTGACAGAACAGATCATCGGGCTGGCCATCAAGGTCCATCGGGCCTTGGGGCCTGGACTGCTCGAATCTGCCTATGAGCGGGCGTTGATGGTGGAATTCCAGCGTCATGGCATCAAAGCCGAGAGCCAAGTCCTGGTTCCCATCCTTTATGAGGGAGTGGAGATCGATCAGGCCTTTCGAGCCGACATGGTGGTCGAGGGCCAAGTGATTTTGGAACTGAAATCCGTGAAGCAATTGGATGACAGCGCATGCAAGCAGTTGCTGACCTATCTCCGCCTCTCTGGACGGAAGCTTAGATTGGTCATTAACTTCCATGAGAAATTGCTGAAGAACGGGATCCGGCGGGTCATCAACGGTTTTCTGCATGCCTCCGATTCTCCGTGTGCCTCGGTGACCTCCGTGAGAGAGGTCGGGGCATGACTGCGCGCGAGGCCTACATCACGCTGAACCGGATCGGGGGGATCGGCCCGGTGCGCGTGCGCGCGCTGGTCGAGGCGCTGGGATCGCCGGAGGCGGTGCTGGCGGCGCCGGCTTCCGCGCTGTCGGCGGTGCGCGGGATCGGCCCGAAGGCGGCGGAGAACATCGTGGCGCAGCGGGACGGCCTGGATGCCGGCGCGGAAGAGGCGGCGGCGGCGAAGCTGGGGGCGCGGCTGGTCACGCCGGTGGACGGGGAATACCCGGCCGTCCTGAAAAGCATCTACGATCCTCCGCTGTGCCTGTACGTGCGGGGCACGCTGGAGAAGAGGGACGGGCAGGCGCTGGCCGTCGTGGGGACGCGGCGCGCATCGCATTACGGGGCGGCGCAGGCGGAGCGGCTGGCCTATTCGGCCTCGAAGGCGGGATTCACGATCGTGAGCGGCCTGGCGCGCGGCATCGACACGGTGGCGCACCAGGCGGCGCTGAAGGCGGGCGGCCGCACGCTGGCGGTGCTGGGCGGGGCGATCGACAAGCTCTATCCGCCGGAGAACCGCGGCCTGGCGGAGCAGATCGCCGGGAACGGAGCGTTGATCAGCGAATTCCCGCTGGGGCGCGAACCGGACCGCACGACCTTCCCGTACCGCAACCGGATCGTGAGCGGGCTTTCGAAGGGCGTGCTGGTGGTCGAGGCCGGACTGGACAGCGGCGCGATGAACACGGCGGAGCAGGCGCTGGAGCAGGGGCGCAGCGTGATGGCGGTGCCGGGCCGCGTGGACATGGAGGGGGCGAAGGGGCCGCACCGCCTGATCCAGAACGGCGCGCGGCTGGTCGAGGACCTGCCGGACATCCTGAAGGAATTCGAATTCCTGTTTCCGCCGGGCGAGCAGGCCCGGCTGGTGCGCCAGCAGGACGTCCGCCAGCGGCTGACGCTGGCGCCGGCGGAGGAATCCGTGGTGCGCGCGCTCTGGACGGAGCCCGAGCTGGATTTCGATGTGCTGGTCCGGAAGACGGGGCTGTCGCCGGCGCAGCTGATGACCCTGTCGATGCAGCTGGAAATGAAACGCGTCCTCCGGCGGATTCCGGGCCGCCGCCTGGCGCTGATGGATGAAATCCGCCAGTGGGACCTGTCCCCGGCGGAAACGGCAACCCCTTGAAGGAAAGGAAAGACGGAACATGGCGAAGAACCTGGTGATCGTGGAGTCTCCCGCGAAGGCGAAGACCATCAACAAGCTGCTGGGCGGCGAATACATCGTGAAGGCCTCGATGGGGCACGTGCGGGACCTGCCCGAGCGGGCGCTGGGCGTGGACGTGGAGCATGGATTCGCGCCGCAATACGTGCCGATCAAGGGCCGCGCGAAGGTGCTGTCGGAGCTGCAGGCGGCGGCGGCGAAGGTGGAGACGGTGTACCTGGCGCCCGATCCCGACCGCGAAGGGGAGGCCATCGCGTGGCACTTGCGCGAGGCGCTCAAAAGCAAGGTGGCGAAGGAGAAGTTCCGGCGGGTGACGTACAACGAGATCACGGCGGCGGCGATCCGCAAGGCCTTCAGCGAGCCGAGCGAGATCAACCAGCTCCGGGTGGACAGCCAGCAGGCGCGGCGCATCCTGGACCGCGTGGTGGGCTACAAGGTGAGCCCGATGCTGTGGCGGCGCATTCCGGGGGCGTCGAGCGCGGGCCGGGTGCAGTCGGTGGCGCTGCGGCTGGTCTGCGAGCGCGAAAAGGCGATCCGGGGCTTCCAGCCCGAGCCGTACTGGATCCTGGGCGTGAAAGCCGCGAAGCGCGTGGATCCGCGCGCGCCGTTCACCGCCGAGCTGGCGAAGCTGAACGGGGCGAAGGCGGAGGTGAAGGACGAGGCGCTGGCGCGGCGGCTGGTGGAGGAGCTGAAGCGGCGCGCCCTGCGCGTGTCGGACGTGCTGCGGAAGGAGATCCGCAAGAACGCGCCGCCGCCGTTCATCACCAGCAGCCTGCAGCAGGCGGCCAGCAGCGCGCTGGGGTTCTCGCCCTCGCGCACGATGCGCATCGCCCAGAAGCTCTACGAAGGCGTGGACCTCGGCCACGGGTCGGCCTCGGGCTTGATCACCTACATGCGCACGGATTCGTTCTCCATCGCGCAGGAGGCGCGGGAGCAGGCGAAGGAATTCATCCTGAAGGAGCACGGGCCGGATTTCCTTCCGGAGACGCCGAACGTGTTCCGCAGCCGGTCCAGCGCGCAGGAGGCCCACGAGGCCATCCGGCCGACCGATCCGGCGCGCACGCCCGAGAGCCTGAAGGCCATCCTCGAGCGCGACGACTGGCGGCTCTACGACCTGATCTGGCGGCGGTTCATGGCCAGCCAGATGGCGCCGGCGCGCATCGCGCAGCGCACCGCGGAAATCGAGGCGGCCGGCGAGGGGCCGGACACGTTCCTGTTCCGGGCGACGGCTTCGGAGATCGTGTTCCCCGGCTTCATGCGGGTGTCGGGGCTGGAGCAGAGGAAGAAGGAAGAGGCCGAAGGCGCCGAAGGGGAGGAAGTGGAAGTCCTGCCGCCCCTGGAAAAGGGGGAGGGCCTCGACCCCGTGGAGTGGCTCAACGACCGCAAGGAGACGCAGCCGCCGCCGCGCTTCACCGAAGCCTCGCTGGTGAAGGTGCTGGAAGAGAACGGCGTGGGGCGTCCGAGCACCTATGCGCAGATCATCTCGACGCTGCTGGACCGGAAATACGTCGACCGCGAGAAGCGCGCGCTGGTGCCGACCGATCTGGGCCTGAAGGTGTTCGATTTCCTGGTCGCGAACCTCGATGCCCTGTTCGATGTGCAGTTCACCGCCGGCATGGAAGAGAAGCTCGACCAGATCGAAGAGGGGAAGGTGGCCTGGACGGACATGCTTTCGGCCTTCTACGCGAAGTTCCAGGAATGGCTGGGCGCGGCGAGAGGGCCGGCCGCGGACGTCGCCGTGGTGGAAAAGATGCTGGAGGCGCTTTCCTCCGTGAAGGAATGGCAGCCGCCGATGAAACGCGGGACCAAGACGGTCTACAGCGACGAGAAGTTCGCGGATTCCATCCGGCGGCAGTTCGCCGAGAAAAAGCGCCCCATCTCGGGGCGCCAGCAGGATGCGCTGGGCCGGCTGGTCTTCCGCTACAAGGCGCAGATCCCCGGGTTCGATGCGCTGGTGGCGGACCTGAAGCTGGTCGAGCCCGCCGGCGAGGCCGAGCGTTCCGCCCCGCCGCGGCAGGAGACCATCGACAAGCTGGCGCTGCTGGAAAAGGTGGAGTTCGATCCGCCCCGCAAGTTCGGGAAGAAGATCTACGACGACAAGGAATTCTGCGCCTCGCTGCGCACGCAGGTGGGCGGCGGCAAGCGGCTTTCGCCCGCGCAGATCGCCTATCTCGACAAGATCCTCCGCAAGTACGCCAAGCAGATCCCGGACTTTGAAAAGCAGGCGGAGGCGCTGGGCATGGGCGCCGAGCCTCCCTCGCCGCCGGAAGGGCACCTCGACGAGATCCTGGCGCTGTTCGACTCGGTGAAGGAATGGCGGCCCGCCACGACCCGCAAGGGGCGCACATGGGACGACCGCGAGTTCCTGAATTCGCTGAAGACGCAGTTCGCGCAGCGCAAGCAGCTTTCGTTCAAGCAGGTGAGTGCCCTCAAGCGCCTGGCGGTGGCCTATGCCGCGCAGATCCCGGCCTATGCGGAGGTCATGCAGAAGCTGGGCCTGCCGGAGCCCCGCGCCCCGAAAAAGAGCGCGGACCGGGCCGAGGCGCAGGAGTAGGGCCGTCGGCGGAGACTCGGCACATGGGTGAACGGAACTCCCAGGCGCGCGGCCAGGGCGCGGCGCGGCTGCGCGCCGCGGTCCCGCCGCGCGCGGAGGATCCGGCGATCGATCAGTTTGCGCGGCACCTGCGCGCGGAGCGAAACGCTTCCGACCACACGCTGGCGGGGTACCTGTCGGACATCCGCCAGTTCTGCGCGCAGCTGTGGGGGGCGGATGCGGTGCCGCCTTTCCCGTGGAAATCGCCGGACCGTTTCTCGGCGCGGCGCTTCCTGGCCTCCTTCCAGAAGGCGGGGCTGGCTCCGGCGACCGCCCGGCGCAAGATGTCCAGCCTGCGGTCGTTCTTCCGCTTCCTCGTGCGCGAAGGGATGGTGAAGGACAATCCCTTCTCCGGCCTGCAGCAGCCGAAGGCGCGGCGGCGCCTCCCGAGGGTGCTCAGCCGCGGGGAGGTGGTCCGCCTGATCGAGGCGCCGGCGCGCCTCCGCGAGGAGGCGCGGACGAAGAGGGAAGGGAAGGGGGAGGGCCGTTTCGCGGACTACGCCGCGCTGCGCGACACGGCGATCCTGGAGCTGTTCTACAGCACCGGCATGCGCATCGCCGAGCTGTGCGGGCTGACGGATGCGCGCCTGGACCTGTTGTCGGGCACCGCGCTGGTGCGCGGCAAGGGCAAGAAGGAGCGGTTCTGCCCGATCGGCCGGCCCGCCGCGCAGGCCCTGCAGGCGGCGCTGGATGCGCGGGACGGCCTGCTGGCGGAGCGGGGCGCGGGCCGGGCGCCGGCGCTGTTCGTGAACAAGAACGGCGGGCCGCTCACGCCGCGCTCGGTGGAACGGTCGCTCAAGAAATACCTCGCGGCGGCGCAGCTGGATCCGGCGACCACCCCGCACGTGATGCGGCACAGTTTCGCCACCCACATGCTGGACGCGGGCGCGGACCTGCGCAGCGTGCAGGAGCTGCTGGGCCATGCGAGCCTCTCGACGACGCAGATCTATACCCACGTGAGCGTGGAACGGTTGAAGGACGAATATGGAAAGGCCCATCCCCGGGCCTAGGACGGAACTTTTGGAGGAAAGAACATGAAGAAGAACGTATGTGTGTTGATCGCCGACGGATCGGAAGAGATGGAGGCCGTGATCACGGTGGATGTGCTGCGCCGGGCCGGCATCGGCGTGTTCCTGGCGGGCGTGGGCGAGAGCCGCCTGGTGACCACCTCGCGCGGGGTGCGGATCGCGCCGGACGGCGCGTGGGACCCGGCCGAGGCCCCGCGGTTCGACGCGCTGGTGATTCCCGGCGGCATCGGCGGGACGCAGGCGATGCGGGAGGACGCCAGCGTGAAGCAGGCGGTGCGGGAGTTCCTGCTGGCCGGCAAGATCGTCGCCTCGCTCTGCGCGGGCCCGACGGTGCTGCACGAGGCCGGCGTGCTGGTTGGCAAGACGTTCACGAGCCATCCCTCCAGCCGCGAGGAGCTGCCGGCCGGCACCTGGGTGGACCAGCCCGTGGTGCGCGACGGGAACATCCTGACCAGCCAGGCGCCGGGGACGGCCTTCGCCTTCGCGCTCGCGCTGGTCGAGGCGCTGGAATCGCCCGAAACGGCGCAAAAGGTGGCGGCGGACATGCGGGTCCGCCCCTAGGCCGGGAATGCCGAGGGGACCCGCCATTCCTGCCGGGCTCGAACGGGTGGAGGTGCCGCCCGAGGCGGGGGATCTGCCCGTGCCGCGCTTCGTGGACTGCTTCCTCCGCGACGCGGAGGATCGCGCCGCGACATATGGCGACCGGGTGGGCCGGGGGTTGTTCGTGCCGGGCGACCACCGCCACGCCTTCCAGATCCTGCAGTGGCTGCTGCGGACGAAGGCGGCGGTCCGGGGCGCGGCTTTTCTCGA
This sequence comes from uncultured Verrucomicrobiota bacterium, assembly GCA_937860055.1. GTDB lineage: Bacteria > Verrucomicrobiota > Kiritimatiellia > CAIQIC01 > Lenti-01 > Lenti-01. Next base: position 25,120 of record CALMBO010000019.1, read on the forward strand.
ATGGGGCAGCGGGCAGGGGATGGCAACGATCCTGGCGGCGTTGCTGGGATACGACGCCCTCGGCGTGGAAATCGACGAGGGCCTCGTGGCGGAATCCCGCGAGCTCGCGGCGCGCTACGACACGCGGGCGCGCTTCGAGCATGGCAGCTACGACCCGGCGACGCCGGGCCTGAAGGTGTTCACGGCGAAGAAGCGATCGGTGGTCTATGTGTATCCGTGGCCCGGCGAGGAGCCGTTTTTCCTGAGGTTGTTCGACGAGACGGCGGATCCGGGCGCCTTCCTGCTGATGTGCCTCGGGCCGGAAGACATCCGCGTGTACCGCAAGAAAGGGGCGTGAGCGATGGAGAAGATCCTGGTCCATGCATGCTGCGCGCATTGCCTCGGCAAGCTCCTGGCGGGGCTGGGGGCCGAGCCGGCCGCCTATGCCCCGGTGGTCTATTGGGGCAATCCGAACATCCATCCGCTGATCGAATGGCGCCGCCGCCTGAAGGCGGTGAAGATGCTGGCCGAGCGCGCGAAGCTGCCGCTGATCGCCGACGAGACCTACGGGCTGGTGGAATTCTGCCGCGCGGTGCACGGACACGAGGCGGCGCCGGAGCGGTGCGCGCGCTGCTACGCCCTGCGTCTGGGGCGCGCCGCGAAAGCCGCGCGCGGGGCGGGATGCCGCGTCTTCACCTCGACGCTCGTGACCAGTCGGCACCAGGACCACGCCCTGATCCGCGCGGCGGGGGAGGCGGCGGGCGCCGCCGAAGGCGTGGAGTTCCTCTACCGCGACTGGCGCGCGGCGGAGGCCGACGGGGATCTCGTGGAGATGCTCTACCACCAGCAATACTGCGGGTGCATCTTCAGCGAATACGACCGGTTCAAGGACACGACCACGCATCTGTGGCCGGCTCGCTAGAAAACCCGCTTTTTCTCTTGCGCGGGGCGGGGGCGGGGGCTATAGTTCGCGCACTTTTTACGAGGAGAGAAGAATGTCTACAGTTTGCCAGATTTGCGGAAAAGGCGCTTCGGTCGGAGCGCGGATCGTGCGGCACGGCTTGGCCAAGAAGAAGGGCGGCATCGGGTTGCACACGACGGCCGTCACGAAGCGGACCTTCAAGCCCAATTTGCAGAAGTTGCGCGCCCGCGTGGGCAAGTCCGTGAAGACGCTGACGGTGTGCACGTCCTGCATCAAGGCCGGCAAGGTCGTGAAGGCGGGCAAGACCGCCAAGGCGTGAGGTTGCGCGGAGGTCCACGCCGCAAGATCCGGGGCCCCGAGGCCCCGCGGAAACACCCCGCCGCGCTCGCGCGACGAGGTGTTTTGCTTTTGGATGGATGACGAGGAAAACGGAGCGAGCCCATGAGCGAAAGCAAGAAAAGCAGCAAGGCCAGCCTGAGCGTCGATGGCAAGACCATCGAACTGGAGGTGCTGGAGAGCACGATGGGCGAACGCGCCCTGAACCTGAGCCGCGTCAAGGCGGAGACGGGCTGCTTCGCGTTCGACCCGGCGATGGTCAACACCGCGGTCTGCCGCAGCGCCATTACCTACGTGGACGGCGACAAGGGGATCCTGCTGCACCGGGGCTATCCCATCGAGGAGCTGGCGGAGCACTGCACCTTCATCGAAGTGGCCTACCTGCTGATCCACGGCGAGCTGCCGACGGCCGACCAGCGGCAGCGGTTTTCGCGGCTGCTGAACATCCATTCGATGCTGCACGAGGACATGCGCAGCTTCTTCGGGAACTATCCCGAGGGCGCGCATCCGATGGCGGTGCTGTCGGCGATGGTGGTTTCGCTCTCGAGCTTCTATCCCGAGCTGCGCCTGGACAGCGACAAGGAGGAGATCGACACCACGGTGACGCGCCTGCTGTCGAAGCTGCGCACGATCGCGGCGTTCTCCTACAAGAAGTCGATCGGCGAACCCTTCGTCTATCCCAGCCACAAGTACAGCTATTGCGAGAACTTCCTGAACATGATGTTCCGGTCGCCCGTTTCGCTCTACGAGGCGGATCCCTACGACGTGGCGGTGATGAACAAGCTGCTGATTTTGCACGCGGACCACGAGCAGAACGCCTCGACGACGGCGGTGCGCATGGTCGGCAGCACGGGCGCGAACCTCTACGCGTGCGTGTCGGCGGGCATCTGCGCGCTGTGGGGCCCGCTCCATGGCGGCGCCAACCAGGCCGTGGTCGAGATGCTCGAGAAGATCCAGAAGGAAGGGCTCACGCTCGACCAGGTCGTGGCGAAGGCGAAGGACAAGAACGATCCGTTCCGGCTGATGGGCTTCGGGCACCGGATCTACAAGTCCTACGATCCGCGCGCCAAGATCGCCAAGAAGCTGTGCATGGCGGTGCTGAACAAGAAGCGGCTGTCCGACCCGATGGTGGAGATCGCGATGGCGCTGGAGGAGCGCGCCCTGAAGGACGACTACTTCAGGGAGCGGAACCTGTATCCGAACGTGGATTTCTACACGGGGCTGATCTACCGCGCCCTGGGCTTCCCGAAGGAGATGTTCACGGTGCTGTTCGCCCTCGGCCGGCTGCCGGGCTGGATCGCCCACTGGCAGGAGATGAGGCAGGATCCCGAGCAGAAGATCATGCGGCCGCGCCAGATCTACATGGGGCCGGCGAAGACCGACTACGTGCACATCGAGGCCCGGGGCTGATTCCGCGGTGAAGGAAACCCGTCCAGAGGAGGCTCCGGGTCCGGAGGAGGCCGCCGCCCGCGCGGCGGAGGAGGAGCGCGCGCGCCGCATCGAGGTGGAATTTCTCGAAGGCGTGCGTGCGCGCCTGCCCTCGCATCCCGCCGTGGTGGAGAGCCTGGGCTGCCTCTACACGGAGATGGGCCGCTACCAGGACGGGCTCCGCGCCGACCGCGAAATGGTCAAGATGACGCCCGATTCGCCGAACGCGTGGTACAACCTCGCCTGCAGCCTGTCGCTGACGGGGCAGGCCGACGACGCCTTTGCCGCGTTGGAGAAGGCCATCGGCCTCGGCTACGACGACGCCGAATGGATGCAGGACGACGACGATTTCGAGCCGATCAAGAAGGATCCGCGCTTCGTGCGGCTTCTCGCGCAGCTCCTCGCCCGCAAGGCCTGAGGCCGCCCCTCGGCGTCGCGGGCGCGCGGTTCAAAAGTTTTTCCATTGCGTGGAAAATCCGCCCAAACCTTTTCCATTGTGTGGAAAAATCCGGGGCGCGGGCATGGGCGGCGCCTTCGCCGTGCGGAAGGCGGGCGGGGGGATCACTTCTGGAGGATGGCGTGGAGGCGGGAGACGACCATTTCGATGGCGACGCGGTTCTGTCCGCCGCCGGGGAGGATGATGTCGGCGTAGCGGCGGGAGGGCTGGACGAATTCGAGGTCCATGGGGCGGACGGTGTCGAGGTACTGGAAGATGGTGGAGGAGAGGGTGCGGCCGCGTTCGCGGGTGTCGCGTTCGATGCGGCGGATGAGGCGGATGTCGGCGTCGGTGTCGACGAAGATCTTGATGTCCATGAGGGCGCGGAGCTCGGGCTCGGCGAAGATGAGGATGCCGTCGACGAGGATGACGGGGGCGGGCTCGACGGTGACGGTTTCGGCCTTGCGGGTGTAGTCGGCGAAGCTGTAGACGGGGAGCCGGATGGAACGGCCCTCGCGGAGTTCGCGGATATGGCGGGCGAGGAGGTCGCTCTCGAGGGCGTCGGGATGGTCGTAGTTCTGCTGGGCGCGTTTTTCGAGGGGGAGGTGGGACATGTCGCGGTAGTAGGCGTCGTGGGGGAGGTAGGCGATGCGGTGGGCGCCGACCTGGTCGAGGATGCTGCGGGCGACGGTGGTCTTGCCGGAGGCGGTGCCGCCGGCGACGCCGAACACGATAGGCTTTGAACTCATGGGGGAAATCCTATCCGAAATCGGAAGAAAAGCCAAATGGCGGAGGGCATTTTAGCAGGAAAACAGGAAACACAGGAAAACAGGAGAACAGCCAAGCCGCCGTCTTCCACAGAGAGCACGGAGGGGCACGGAGGAACAGCCGGATGTTTTGGGCTTCGCTCGGAGGAATTCCGACTCTCGGTGTATCTCTGCGGACTCTGCGAGAGGGAAGGCGGTTCACAGGGTTCCGAAGAGGCGGTCGCCGCAGTCGCCGAGGCCGGGCAGGATGTAGCCCTGGCCGTTGAGGCATTCGTCGAGCATGGCGGTGTAGACGTGGACGTCCGGATGGGCGGCGTGGAGGGCCTGGAGCCCTTCGGGGGCGGCGAGGACGGAGACGACGGTGATGCGGCGGATGCCTTTTTCCTTGAGGCGGGCGATGGCGTAGGCGAGGGATCCGCCGGTGGCGAGCATGGGGTCGAGGAGGAAGACCCGCATGGATTCGGCGCCGGGGGGCAGCTTGCAGTAGTATTCGACGGGCTGGAGGGTCTGTTCGTCGCGGTAGACGCCGATGTGGCCGACCTTGGCGGCGGGGATCAGGTGCAGGATGCCCTCGACCATGCCGAGACCGGCGCGGAGGATGGGGACGAGGAGGACTTGCTCGGCGAGCTGCTGGGCGTCGCAGGGGGCGAGGGGGGTCTGGAGGCGGACGGGGCGGAGGGCGAGGTCGCGGGTGATTTCGTAGACGATGAGGTAGGAGAGCTCGTTGAGGGTCTCGCGGAAGAGGGGGTTGGGGGTGTCGCGGTCTCGGAGGATGGAGAGCTTGTGCTCGATGAGCGGGTGCTTGAGGATGGTGGCGTTGGGGAACATGGGCTTTTTCCTCCGTAGGGGGACTGTAGCAGGGGGGGCGGCAGGATGGAAAGGGGGAAGGCGGGCCTGCGTGAGGAAGCGGCGACCGGCGATTTGAACGATTTCCGGCTTTTCTTATTTGCTTGGGGGAGGAAATCGGGTAGATAGGAAATCTCTTGCAGGGAAGACGGGTAAAATGTTTTACTGGACAGATTGAAGTTGCTTTAGAACCCCGAAAAGGAGCCCGTAAAGCCATGGACATAGATCGGATCAAAACCGTGATCGACCTGATGCGCGAGCACGAACTGAGCGAATTCGCCATCGAGGAACCGGATTTCAAGCTGACGCTGAAGCGGGGGAATCCCGCCGGCCTGATGATGGCGGCGCCGATGATGGCCCCGGCGATGGCTCCGGCGGCGGCTCCCGCGGCGCCCGCCGCCGCGCCTGCGGCGCCGGCCCCTGCGGCGGATGAAAACCTCACGCCCATCGCCTCGCCGCTGGTGGGGACGTTCTACCGGGCGTCGTCTCCGGATTCGGAGCCGTTCGTGGGCGTGGGCAGCCGCGTGACCAAGGACACCGTGGTGTGCATCATCGAGGCCATGAAGGTGATGAACGAGATCAAGGCCGAGACGAGCGGCACGATCAAGAAGATCCTGGTCGAGAACGCCACGGCCGTCCAGTTCGGGCAGCCGATCTTCCTGATCGAGAAGGGTTGAGGCCGGCATGTTCAAGCGAATCCTGATCGCGAACCGGGGCGAGATCGCCGTCCGCGTGATCCGGGCGTGCCGGGAGATGGGCATCCGCACGGTGGCGGTGTATTCGCAGCCGGACGAATCCTGCCTGCACGTGCAGCTGGCGGACGAGGCGGTGTGCATCGGGAAGGCGCCGTCTTCGGAAAGCTACCTGAAGATCGCCAACATCATCAGCGCGGCCGAGGTGACGGACGTGGACGCCATCCACCCGGGCTTCGGCTTCCTTTCGGAGAACGCGCATTTCGCGGACATCTGCGAGGAGTGCGGCATCACGTTCATCGGCCCGTCGCAGGACAACATCCGGAACATGGGCGACAAGAACAAGGCGCGCGAGCTGATGCGCAAGGCGGGGGTGCCGGTGACGCCGGGCAGCGACGGGATCGTGCCGACGCAGGAAGCGGCGCTGGCGGTCGCGAAGAAGCTGGGATATCCCGTGCTGATCAAGGCGGTGGCGGGGGGCGGCGGCAAGGGGATGCGCATCGCGCGAAACGACGTGAGCCTGGCGCAGGGGTTCATGACGGCGAGTTCCGAGGCGGAGCGCGCCTTCGGCAACCCGGACGTCTACGTGGAGAAGCTGGTGGAGCGGGCGCGGCACATCGAGGTGCAGCTGCTGGCGGACAACCACGGGCATGTCTACCAGCTCGGCGAACGCGACTGCTCGATCCAGCGGCGGCACCAGAAGCTGCTGGAGGAGACGCCCAGCCCGGCGCTGACGCCGGACCGGCGCAAGAAGCTGCTGAAGGCGGCGGTGAAGGCCGCGCAGGCCTGCAAGCTGCGCAACGTGGCGACCATCGAATTCCTCTGGAACGAGGATGCGCAGGAATTCTATTTCATGGAGATGAACACGCGCATCCAGGTGGAGCATCCGATCACCGAGGAGGTGACGGGCGCCGACCTGGTGCAGCTGCAGATCCGGGCGGCGGCGGGCGAAGTGATGAAATTCCCCGACGACGAATTCGCGCCGCGCGGCCACGCCATCGAAGTGCGCGTGAACGCGGAGAACCCCTACAAGAACTTCACGCCCTCGCCGGGGCCGGTCCAGGCAGTGCATTTCCCGGGCGGCCCGGGCATCCGCGTGGATTCGCACGTGTACTCGGGCTACGTGATCCCCCCGTTCTACGACAGCATGATCGGCAAGATCATCGCGCGCGGCAAGAACCGGGAGGAGGCGCTGACGCGCATGGCGCGCGCGCTGGCGGAATTCAAGATGGTGGGGCCTTCGACGACGGTGCCGGTGGCGCAGGCGCTGCTGGCCGATGCGCGGTTCCTGCGCGGGGAATACAACACGCATTTCCTCGAGCAGTTCATGAACGACGTCTTCTGGGTCTCGTGAGGCCTTTTCAGCGGGGATCCGCGGCATGAGCCATTCCAGCCGGGCAGCGTGGACGGCGGCGCGCAGTTCTCTCGAGAACTGGGTGGAAGGCGTCCTGAGCCGGCTGGAGGAATATCCCCGGGTCCTGGGTTCCGCCCCGGCGAAGGCACGGGTCGTGGTGCTGGGCGGGGGCACCGGGCTCTCCACCGTTCTGGGAGGCAATTCGGCGCTGCCCGGCTGGGTGGATCCGCCCGCCGGCGGTCTCGCGCGCGAATTTTCGCAGGTCCACGTGGGGGTTTGCACGACGGACGATGGCGGCTCGACGGGCGAACTGGTCCGGCGCCTTCCCATGATCGGCATCGGGGATACCCGCAAGGTGATGCTGTCGATGGTCGACCGTTCGGCGCTGGCGAGGCGATACGGGCCGGATTCGTCCGCGCTGAAGATCATCCAGCAGGTATTCTTGCATCGCTTTGGGGAACGATCGCCCAGCCGCGCGGAGTTGCGCGATCCGGTGCGCATCCTGGGGCCCGCGCTGCGGAAGGCGTGTCCGGCCGGGTTGCGCGCGGCGCTGGCGGGCCTGGCCTCGGGCATGGCACCCTGGCTGGAAGAGCGCTTGCGCGTGCCGGGGCATTGCTTGGGAAACCTGCTGATGACGGCGGCAATCTTCCGGGGGATCCAGTCGCCCCGGCCGCCGGCGATGACTGAGCTGGAGCGCGGCCTGTCGGCGGTCGGCGGAGCCATCGGCGTGCCGCCGGGGCGGATCCATGCGGTGACGGCCACGCCGGGCTCGCTGGTCTATGAATATGCCAACGGCGTGGTGGCGACCGGGCAGTCGCGGGCCGCGCGCGCGCGGCGCGGATGCGCGGTCCGGCGCGTATGGATTTCCTTTGCCTCCGATCCCAAGGCCAGCCCTGCCCTGGTCCAGGCCCTGCGCGCGGCGGATCTGATCGTCTATGCGCCCGGGAGCCTGTACAGCAGCATGCTGCCCGTGCTGCTGGTGCCGGGGGTGGTCGAGGCCATCCGCGCCAACCGCCGCGCGGTCAAGATCCTCGGCGCGAACCTGTGGATCCAGGAAGGCGAGACGGACATGTCGTTCCGCGAGGAGAGTCGCGGATTCTGGGTGTCGGAACTGATCGAGGCCTACGGGCGGAACATCCCGGGAGGCATCGCGGGATTGTTCGACGTGGCGTTGGCGACGAGCCTGGACACGGTGCCGGGCAGCATCATCCGCAACTACGCCCTGGAGGGCAAGCATCCCATCCATCTGGACCGCGCCCGGGTGGCCGCGCTGGGGGTGATGCCGGTGGAGGCGAGCCTGTTTTCCAGCGACCGCTGGCAGCGCGATGCGATGATCCACCACGATCCGGCGCGTTTCGCCGCGGCGATCCGCACGGTCTACCAGGGGCTTTCCCGCCGCCGCGTGGCGCCGCGGCCCGGCTTGGCGCGGGTTCGCCGACCCGCCATCCAGCGGGGGCCTTCGGCCTGCGAACGGATGGAGGATGTCGTCGCCGCAATGGCGAAGAAGGCGGTCCCGTCGTCCGCCCTCCGCGGGGCGCTGGAGGATTTCCTGTGGCGGAATCCGGATGTCCTGCCGGAGCATCTGGCCTATTTCGACGGCGTCCGGGTGGTGCCCGATGCGCAATGGAAGCGCAGCCGGGAGTGGGACAACGTGCTGGGCTACTACGATCCGGACACGAAGCGGATCATGCTGCATGAGCAGGTTCTCCAGAAGCCCGGGGCGCTGGGCCCGAATTTCGCGGTGGCGCTGGGGGAATCCCTGCTGGGCCGCTACATCGCGAGGAAATGGTGGGAGGAGGAGGCTCCCGGGGCGGGCTACCGCGCTTATGAGATCGAGCTGCGGCCGCCTTCCCGGCGCGAAGGCTTCCTGCCGGACGCGAGCCTGAGGAACTATCTGCGCCTGGCCCAGATGCTGCCGCGGACCGGCGCCTCCCTGCGGTATTTCCGGCCGGTGCCGAAAGGGACGGGATTCCTGCCGTGCGGCATCCTGTTCGGTCTTGCGTTCGCGTGGGCCCTGGACAGCGCGAACGTGCCGGCGCTGGATTACGAGATGCAGATCCTGCAATGGCCCGCCGCCCGTCTCCTGCCGTACCAGGTGAGGGCCCGTGCGCGGCACCGGGAGCTGGTCCGCTTTTTCCGCGCGGAAGTTTTTCGCCACGCCTGATGGGCGGGATATCGCCCCGCAAAAGGGGGAGGGCTTTCGGACCGCCGGGGAACTTTCGTGCTTTCTTCGGCATTGCGGGACGGTGTAGCATCGCGCAAATGGCTGAAAATCCTCCATCCGGGAAACAAACGCTGGCGGAAGGCCGGCACCTGAACTTCGTGGTCCGCAACGGATGGGAATTCGTCGAGCGCCGCAACATTTCCGGCATCGTGGTGGTCATCGGGACGACGAACCACGGCTGCCTGGTGCTGGTGACCCAATGGCGCGAGCCGGTGAAGGCGTGGGTGGTGGAACTGCCTGCGGGCCTGGCCGGGGATGTTCCCGGCAGCGAGAAGGAAGCGCTGGCGGAGGCGGCGAAACGCGAACTGCTGGAAGAAACCGGATTCGAGGCTTCCTCGATGGAACCGGTGCTGACGGGGCCGCCCAGCCCGGGGATTTCGGACGAGGTGGTGACTTTTTTCCGGGCGCGGGGGCTGGTGAGGAGTTCGCGCGGAGGAGGCGTATCGGAGGAAAACGTGCGGGCGCATGCCGTGCCGCTGTCCGGACTTTCCGATTGGCTGGCCACGGTCCAGGCCCGGGGGATGCTGGTCGATCCGAAGGTGTACGCCGGCGCGTATGTCGTGCGCAAGGAAATGGACGAGTGGATGTATGAGTGAGCCTCGAACCGCCGAATCCGCCGATTCCAGGAAGACGGGGGCTGCCACGGTGTTTTCCGTTCCGGAAGGCAAGCGGATTTCCGTCGGCGCGCCCAGTCTGATCGCCCTGGCCAATGGAAAATTGCTCGTGGCATTCGACCAGGCGGGGCCCGACGTGAAGGGGCTGAACGGAAAAAAGGGGCACGACGCCAAGCGGAACCGCTGGATGCAGGGGAGGGTGATGTCCTCGGGCGATGGCGGGGCGACGTGGCAGCTGGCGGCGACCTATCCTTTCCGCCGCGCCAGCCTGTTCCGCGATGGAGGAGATGTCTATCTGCTGGGCGAGGCCTCGGGCGGCCTGTGCCTGATGCGTTCCCCCGATGGCGGCGGCAGCTGGTCCGCCCCGATGGAACTGACGGGCGATCTGGATCTCTGGCTGGCGCCGACCTCCGTGCTGGCGGATGGCGATTCCTGGTTTGTGCCCTGCCTGATCCCATCGGCCGGCGGGATGGGCTTGACGGTGTTCCGCGCCCCCCGGGGTGCGAGCCTGATGAACCGCAAGGCCTGGTCGCAGGGGCCCGTCTCGAGTCCGTTGTCCCAACTGATCCCGTCCGCCGCAGGGGCGGGATTCGGCGTGCCGGCGGGCGGGGCGGCCATCGCGTGGCGCGATCCGGTGCTGGCGAGGATTTCCGATCCGAAGCATCCGTGGCATGCGGGGGGCGCCTTGCATGTGCTGGGCGCAACGACGAGCGGGCGCCAGCATTGGGCCGCCGTGATGAGGCTTGCGGCGGCCGACCTGTCGGTGGCGCCGCAACCGGCGCCCGGCGGCGCCCCGTGGGTCTGGTTGCCGCTGCCGGGCGGCCACGAGAAGTTCGACCTCTTCTATGACGAGCCGAGCCGCCAGCATTGGCTGGTGGGGAGCCGGGGTTCTCCCGGCCTTCCGCTGGGACATGAGGCTTCGCAGGAGGACGGTTTGCATCGGCTGGGGCTCTGGTCGTCGGTCAATCTCTCGGATTGGCTGTTTTCCGCTCCGGTGGTGTCGGGGGGAGAGGGGCCGGCCGGGATCCGTTGCGATCCGTCGGCGGCGGTTTGCGGCAATGACCTCGTCTGGGCCTGCCGGGCGGGGGGGGAACAGAGCCGGAATGCGCGCGAAACCACGCAGCTGTTCTGCGGCCGGGTGGCGAATTTCCGTTTGCGAAACGCTTGATTTTAGGCGTGATTTCCCGTCGGGCGTCCGATAGGTTTATCCCGCACAATGTTGGGAGACCCGACGATGAACGAAACCGACAATACAATCCCGGCGGCGCGGTCGCGCTGGTTGGTTCCCCTGGTCCTGGCGTTGGCCTCCCTGGGGCTGTATCTGGGGACCATGAGCCGGGGGGCGTTTCCGGGGCTTCCGGCCAAGAGCCTGGTGTGGCATCTGGGGCTCGACTCGATGCCCACGCTGCTGGATTCGCTCTGGGGATATCTTGTCCGGGCGCTGGCCGGCCTGCCCGGAGACTCCGTGGCTCTCTGGGTCGGGGTCTTCAGCGCGGTGTCCGGGGCGATCTGCGTCGCCTTGGTTGCGGCCCTCATGATGCGGGTTCGCTACCAGATCCACGACGTGCACGATCCGGACGAGGTGCGGCGGGAGGGGATGGCCCGTCTCCTGGCGGGGGTGTCGACGGGATTGTTCACGATGGCGAGCATTCCCTTCTGGATCCTCTCCACCCGTTCCCTGCCGGGTACTTTCCATCTGCTGATGCTGCTGGGAGCCGCCTGGCTGTTCTCGGAATACCAGAGGACCGGGAAGTCCAGCCGGCTGTATCTGCTGGGTTTGCTCTATGGCGCGGGCATCTCCGAATTCGCCACGTTCTGGATCTTCGCGCCGCTGGCGGCGCTGCTGGTGGTCCGGGCGATGCTGCAGCGGGCGGATTTCAGCATGCGGGTGCTGGTCCGGACCGGCCTGTGCCTGGTGCCGGGGCTTCTGCTCTACGTGCTGAATGCCTGGATCCTCTGGCTGGACCCCGTTGTCCGGCTGCGCGGATTCGGATCGCTGCTTTCGGTGGTGTGGTACATCTGGCGCGACCAGTGGCATCTGATCGTCGATGCGCCCCAGACGGCCGGATTCCTGCTGATCATGGCGCTGACCGTGGGGCCGTGGGGCGTGCTGTTCCTTCTGCGGCCCAAGAAGCCGGCCTGGCGGTATTCGGCGTGGCAGGTCTTCCTGCGCCTCGTGGTCCTGGTGGTCACCCTGGCGGTGCTGTTCGACCTGTCGATTTCCCCCTGGCATTTCTTCGGCATGTCCTACCTGATGGTGACCCCCTACGTGATCCTGGCTGCCTGCACCGGGACCGTGGCCGGAGAATTCTGGGTGATGGGCCAGCGGCGGACGCACCGGAATGCGGGCATCGGCCAGCCCCTGCGCAGCGCAATGGGCGTGCTCGGCGCGCTGATGCCGGCGGCGATCGTGGTGGCGGGAGCCTTGAACCTGCCGGTAGCCACCGGCCGCCCCGGGGCGGAAATCGCGGCGATGGCCGGGCAGGTGGTGGGCGATCTGCAAGGGCGCGATGTCCTGCTGTCCAACGGCGTGCTGGATGATTCCATCCGCCTGCTGGCCCGGCGGCGCGGCCAGGAATTGAAGGTGGTTTCCCTGCCGCAAACCGTGGCGGCTCCCTATCGCCAGTATCTGGCGCGCTTTTTCTCCGAACCGCGCCAGCAGTCGTTGCTTCAGGTGGGCTTTTCCGCTTTCCTGCAGGATTTCCTCGCCGATGACGAGGGGCTGGCCCGGACCGCCACGCTGGATCTGGCCGATCCCCTCCGCGAATATGGTTATCTGGTTCCGGACCATCTGGTGTTCCGGGCGGAACTGTCGGAGGAACGGATCGACCTGCCGGCCCTGGTCGAGGCGCAGAAGCCCTTCTGGAACCGCCTCGAGAAATTCGCGGCGATGCCGCTGGATCGGCGGAATCCCGCCTACGGCTATCAGCGGTATCTGCTCCGCCTGGCTTCCAAGGTGGCCAACAACATCGGATTCATGCAGGTCGAACGCGGCGACCGGGGCGGCGCGGTCGAGACCTTCAAGCAGGCCCGTCGCCTCGATCCTGACAACATCAGCGCCTTGCTGAACCTCTTGACCATCGCCCAGGAAGACAAGCTGCCCGAGGAGGCGGACTACCAGGCCGCCTGGGAGGACTTCAAGGGACGGCATGTGGACAGCCGCGTGATGTGGTCGCTGGCGGGCCTGTACGGCTACGTGCACAACACGGGCTTCCTGGTCCGGCAGGGCATGATGTGGGCGGTTTCCGGCAAGCCTCGCATCGCCGAGGCCGAATTGCGCCGGGCCTCGGGAGGCCGGGCGGTCAATGCCGAGATCAAGGCCTTCCTGGGGCGCGCCTATCTGCACGGCGGCGATCTGCAGCGGAGCGCGGAATTCTATCGGGAGGCGCTGAAGGAAAATCCCAAGGATGTGAAGTCCCTCCGGATGCTGGCGGAGCTGTCGATGAACGCCGAGGATTACGAGGAGGCGGAACGGCTGTTCAACGAGGCGGAGGCCGCCGGACTGCCGCCGGGGAGCCTGGGCTTCGAACGGGCCGCGCTGGCCTATCTGCAAGGCCAGGCGGAGGACTCTCTCGCCCGGTTGAGGGAACTGGTGAGGCGGAACAAGGAGGATGTCCGCGCCTGGGCGCTTTTGGCCATGGTGACGAGCGATGGCAGCGACCCCGATATGTACGAGAAGTCGCTGAAGTCCCTGAAGAACCTGCAGGGAACATCTCCCGATGTCCGGCTGATGCTGGCGGAACTGTACCTCAACCGCGCCGAACTGGCGGAGGCCCGCGCCGAACTCGACCAGTTGACGCGCATGAACCCGCGCCATGTCCGCGCCTGGGAAATGCTGGTGGCGGTCGATTTCCGCGAACGCAAGCAGGAACTGGCGGAAGACCACGTGCGCGCCCTGCTGACGCTGGATCCGGAGAACTTCACCGGCAATCTGATGCTGGGTTCCTTCCAGTATTCGCGCGGGCAGAATTCGCTGGCAGAATCCTCGTACCGCACCGCGATGAAGGCCCGGCGGGATCCGGAGGTCCTGAACGACCTGGCCTATCTGCTGATGATCAACAAGAGCGGGGCGGCGGAAGAGGCCCGCGCCCTGATCGAGGAAGCGCTGGCGAAACAGCCGGAGAATCCGGTCTTCCTGTCCACGCGTGGCGAACTCAACCTGCGGGAAGGGCGGTACGACGAGGCCGAGCGCGACCTGCAGCAGGTGCTCGCCGCCATGCCGGACAACGCCCAGGTGCTGTTGCTGTCCGCCCAGCTCTATGCGGCCCGCGGGCAGAAGGAGGCGGCCCTGGAGCTGGCGGAGACCTTGCTGGACCGCCAAGGCGAACTCCCGGTGGAGCAGCAGGCCCAGCTGCAGAAGTTGATCAAGGATGTGCGATAGGGGGATGCCCATGCGCAGGATGTGGCGTTCAACCAATGGCGCCGCCGGCGCGCGGACCCTGCCGGACCGGTGGTTTTCCCCTTTGTGCGCCGCCCCATGAGCGATATCCCTTCCGAAGCGAACGGGACCGAAAAGGGGAAGGGGAGGTTTTTCTTCTTCCGCCCGGGAATGGGGCATACCCCCGGCGAGGGCCGGGATCCCCGCATCCCGCTGGAAAGCGATCCCGTGGCCAACCAGTTTCCCACGGAACGCCAGATCGGGTTCTGCCTGTCCTTGCTTTCGCTTGTCCTCTATCTGGCCTCGATGAGCTGGACGGCATTCCCCGGGCCTCCGACATGGGCCCTCTTGGCGCATCTGGATCCCCATTCCCCTCCGACCTCCCTGGATCCCCTCTGGGGATGGTGGGTGAAGGCGGCCGCCCGCCTGCCGGTCGGAACAGTGGCGGGGTGGACCGGCTTGTTCAGCGCCCTGTGCGGAGCGGCCTCCGTTGGCCTGCTGGCACGGCTGATGATGCGCGTCGGCTATTTGATCCGGAACGAACCCGGACGCTATTCATTCATCCGGGAGGCTCAGGCCCGGCGGCTTTCCGGAACCACGACCGGTCTCTACCTGGCCTGCAGCATTCCCTTCTGGGTGGCTTCCACCCGTTCGATGGCCGACACGTTCCACGTTCTGCTGCTGCTGGTATTCGCGTGGTTCGTTTCCCAATACCAGCATTGGGGAAGGCGCCGTCACCTGTTCCTGGCGGGGCTTTTCTTTGGCATCGGCATCGCGGAATATCCGACGTTCCTTGTCTTTCTGCCCTTGGCGGTGTTCCATGTGGTGCGCGAGATGATCCGCTGGCAGGTCCTGCGGTCCTGGCGGATGCAGTTCGTCCTGTGGAGCGGGCTGGCGCTGGGGCTTCTGCTCTATCCGCTGGATGCCTATGTCCTTTTCAAACAGAGCGCGTCGGCAGGAATGTACATCCCTCCGCTGGCGGCGGTGCGGCAGGTGCTGGCCGACCAGGTCCAGCTGGTCACCCAGATCCGCTTCAACCCGGGATTCCTCGCCATCATCGCCGTCTCGATCGTGCCGTGGCTGACGCTTTTCACGATGTCCAGCCGGTCCCCGTGGTTCTATGAATGGGGTCAGGTCGGCGTCCGGCTGATTTTCATCGGAGGCCTGGTGGCCATCCTGTTCGACGCCCCATTCTCTCCGTGGCATCTGCTGGGCATGGGGTATCTCATGGTGGTGCCCTATCTGATGCTGGCGATCTGCACGGGCTACATGGCCGGGGAATTCTGGATCCTGGGAGAGGCCCAGGCCCTGCTGGACACGGCTCTCATCAAGCGGACGGTCCGGCGCGCCTCGAGCCTGCTCGCCGTGTTCCTGCCGCTGGTCGTCGTGGCCGGCGGGGTCTTCAACTGGAGCACGGTGGACGGCCGATATGGCCGAATCGCGGACATGGCGGTTTCGGAAATCCTGAAGCGGCTGGAGGACCGGGACATCCTCTTCTCCACCGGGCTCCTCGACGATTCCCTGTGCTTGACCGTCCTGGAAAAGAAGATTCCGGTGCGCGTGATCAGCGCGCCGCGAACCCCCTCCATCCTCTATCTGCAACGGCTGGCGAAGACCTTCCAGGAAGAGGCCTGGCGGCAGCCGCTGAGCCGGGGCGATTTCGGCATGTTCCTGGAGAACCTGCTCATGTCCGAGGAGGGGCCCGGCCGCGTCGCGATCATCGACATGCCCGACGTGTTCCGCGAATTCGGCTATCTGGCGCCGGATGGGTTCCTCTACCGCTTGGAAACGGTTCCCGGGCAGATCGATTTGCCGGCCCTCGTTGAATCGCAGAAGCCCTTCTGGGATTGGATGGGGCAGCTGGCCCGGTATCCCGTGCCGGAGAAGAGCATTCTCCGCCCCTACCAGAACCAGTTGAAGCTGATGGCCTCGAAGGTGGCCAACAACCTGGCGCTCGTGCAGATCGAGCGGGGCGACGAGGAGGGGGCCTTGGAAACCTTGCGGATGGCCCGCCGCATCCATCCCGAGAACATCAGCGTCCTGCTGAACCTGATGGAAATGGGCCGGACGCGCGAGCTTCCCGAGGCGGCGGAACTGGAAGCGGCCTGGGTGGAGCGACAGGAAAAGCTGGGGGGGGAGCGATGGGTCCTTGCCGTCCGCTTCGGCTATGTTTGGAATGCCCGCGAATGGGTCCGGCGCGGCCATGTCTGGGCGCTTTCAGGTGTCCCCGCCGTCGAGGAAGCGGCCCGGCGCAAGCCGGCCGTTTCCGACGAGGACGAAGCGAGCAATGACAATCGCCTGCGGGTTTTGGACCAGGCCTATCTCATGTGGGGGGTTCCGTTCCGGGACGATGCCTATTATCGCGGACAACTGATGAACGACGGACGCGATACCACCGCCTTGATGGCAATGTGCCGGCTTGCGCTGCGCCGCAACGATCCAGAGGCGGCCGAAGCCTATATCGCGGAAGCCATGGCCATGGGGCTGGCGGAGGAGAAGACGCTCTTCGATCGGGCCATGCTCGCCTATGTCCGGGGAGAGGAGGAGGCCGCCGTGCAGTCCCTCGCGGCCCTGGTCCGCCTGACTTCCGGCGACATGCGCGCATGGATGGCCCTTTTGCTCTTCTCCGACGAGGCGGATCCCCTGAACGGAGAGGCGATGAAAATGCTGAAGAGCCAGGGGGGAGCTCCCATCGGCGTGCATTTGACGCTGGCCTCCGTTCATATGTCGCGCCAGCAATGGGCCGCGGCCCAGTCCGAGCTGGAACAGGCCATCCAGCAGGATTCCCGCAACACGCAGGCATGGGAAATGATGGTGATGCTGGCGCAGGAACGCGGCAACAAGCCGCTGCTGGATACGGGACTGCGCGCCTTGCTTGAACGGGATCAGGAACACTTCCTGCAATACCAGAACGCCGGAGTCGAGCACTACCGCAAAGGCGAACTGGCGCAGGCCGAGGCCATGTTCCGGAAAGGCGTCCAGCGGCGGCGCGACGCGGCGTTGCTGAACAATCTCGCGCATGTCGTGATGGAGCGGGGGGGCAATCTGCAGGACGCCTTGAAACTGGTGAACGAAGCGCTGCTGCGGCAGCCCGGCCAGCCCCAGATGCTCAGCACGCGGGGCGCGATCTACGTGAAGCAGGGGCGCTTCAAGGAGGCCCTGCAGGACCTGCAGGAGTCCCTGCGGAAGCAAGGCCGGACCAACAACCTGCTGATCCTGCTGGCCCAGACCTATGAAGGCTTGGGCGACCAGACCCGCGCCCTGACGGTGGCCAAGGCGCTGGCCTCGCAACCCGAGAAGCTGGATGCCAAGCAGAAACAGGTGCTGAAGGAGCTGCTGCTCCGGCTCCAGGCCGCGCCGGCCCCTTGAAGTCCGGACGCGGGATCAGGATCCCAGCGGTTTCCAGGCGGCCTGCAGGGACTGCGGCGAAAGCCCGGTGAAATCCGTCGCGAAGATGTCGGCCGCCGCCACCTCTTCCCGCGCATGGCTGGTCAGCAGCGCCACCGCGCGCATTCCGGCCGCATGCGCGGCGGCGATGCCGGCCGGTGCATCTTCAAACACGAGGCATTCCCGCGGCGCGGCGCCGATGCCTTCCGCCGCCTTCAGGAAGATATCGGGTGCGGGCTTGCCGCGCTGGACATCCGCGCCGGAGACGGTTGCCCCGAAGGCGTCTTCCAGCCCCAGCGCGCGGAGGCACAGGTCCACGTTCTCCCGCGGCGCGGAGGAACCGATGGCGCAGCGGATGCCCATCCCCCGCGCTTCGGCGATGAACTCCGCGATGCCGGGAATGGCGCGGATCCCGTCCTTCCGGATCCACTCCCGGTAGATTTCCTCCTTTTCGAAGCCGATGCGCCCGGCCTCTTCTTCGGAGACCGGCCAGCGCAGCAGTTCGCGGATGACGGCCTTGGTGCGCAGTCCGCATTTCCCGATATGGCCGGGATCGGGGCAGTCGAAGCCGTGGCGGCGCGCGACTTCCTTCCAGGATTCCACATGCAATCCGTTGGAGTCGACCACGACGCCATCGAGATCGAAGAGGAACGAGGGGATGGGGGCGGCGCCCGGCACGCTCAGGCCAGGCCGGCGGGAGTGAACGGGATGGGATAGATGTCCCCGATCGTGGTCACGCTGATGTGCCGGATCCTGCCCTGACGGGTGAGATTGATGGCGATGATCTTCGCTTCGGGACCTTGCGCGAACTCGCGGATCTTCTGCCGGCAGAGTCCGCAGGGGAGGGCGTAGCCGCTGCTGGATTGCACCGCGCAGGCCAACGTCCGGAGCTGGAACACGCCGGTCTTGATCATGTCGTTGATGGCATCCATCTCCGCATGCGTGGTGAGGGTGAAATCGATCGTCTCGATGTTGCATCCCACGTGGATCTTGTTGCGGATATCAAGCAGAGCGGCGCCGCACTTGTAATGGGAGAACGGGGCGTAGGCCTTTTCGCGGACTTCGATCGCCTTCTGGACGAGCCGGCGGTCGATGGCGGAAAGGTCGGACAACTTTACTTTTTCCATGGTCATAGGCCGAGGAATGTACCCCAGGCCCCCCGGGAGATGCAAGATTCAGCGGACGAATTGGGTAAAAGCTTTTTCCAGCGCCCCGATGTCGTTCCAGCCGTAGGTTTCAAGAAGGACGGGAAGGGCGGGATCCCCGGCCAGCAGGCGCGCAAAGAAAGCGTCCCATTTTTCCCGCGGCTGGCGGAGCAGCAGGAAGCCGGTCAGATACTTGCCCGTGGTGTAGAACCGTTCGACCTCGAGCGGATCGACGGGATAGGCCGTGGCATTCAGGAGTTCTTCCATCGGAACCCACTTCCTCAAGGGGCGGAAGGCCGCCTTTTTGCTCTGGCCTATGCCTCGGGCATCCTTGTAGGCGAACTCGCCGTAGTATTCGGCGAGCCCTTCGTTGAGCCACAGGGGCAGGCGGACAGGAAGGAAACGGTTGAAGACCAGGTGGGTCATTTCGTGCGCCAGCGTCTCCATCTTCTGGGAGTTGCCGGTCCCGAGCTCCTGCAGATACATGGTATTGCCGCGGACGAAGGAGGCCGTCCACTGGTCCAGGCCCGGCGTGCCGTCCACGATCTGCTTCCAGTCGCGCGGATCCCGGAAGATGAAGAGATGGGAGCGGGCCGGCGAAACCCGGTCCTGGAGACGGGGAAGATCGGCGGAAATGGCGTCGTAGAATTGCTCGCCCATGCGCGCCACCTTGGCCGCGAACATCTTCTGGTCGTGGTGGAGGATGAAGTGTTCGCTCTGGAGGTGTTTCCAGCGGTAATCCGGATGGTGGAGCCAGGCGATATCCTCGGCCAGCAGGCCGGTTTGTTCGACGGCTTCGGCCTCGATATCCTGGGTTTCCGGAGGCGGCCTGGCTCCCGGCGGCAGGGCGGCGGCGTTCAAGGCGTGGAAGGCAAGCAGGAGGAGGAAGCATTTTCTCATGGGGCGGGTTCTCCCGGGGAGGTCTCGATGAACAGCAAGGCGCGGGTGGCGGGGGCAGGTTCGAATTCGGATTCGATGGTGAAGGTCGCCTGGCTGTCGCCATGGACGAAGGTGAGGCTCCAGACGTTTTCGGCCTGTACCGTGCTGGTTTCCTTCCAGCCTGCGGCCGGCCATTGCGCGCGGAGAAAGTCCAGCAGGCGATCCGGGGGGAGGCCGGTCCGGAGGGAGAGGGTGGAACCACGGGGACCTTCGGTCCAGAGGTCATAGCGGGCATCGGTGGGCAGGATGATGTCGCCGGGGAGTCCCTCCGGCCGTTTCCGGCTTCCGGTTTGGTCAAGGACGAGCCTTTGGTTTCCGGATCGGATCTGGATTTTCCCGTTTTCGACAAAGAGAACGGTGTTGGTATCCCCGGTTTCGGCCGCGATCGCCTCCCGCAATCTTTCCGCCGCCTTCCGGTCGGCGGGGGGGCGGTCGCAACCGGCCGCCATCGCAAGGAGCAGGAACATCCATGTCCAGGCGGCCATCAAGGGGATTCCCCTTCGCCTTCGGCGGCCGGTTCTTCCTCGTCTTCCGGCGCGTAGGCGTCCGTGTCGACTTCTTCCATCGATCCCCATTCCAGGCGGAGTTCCGATCCCGAGTCGCGCCCCTGCGCCGGACCGGCGTGGAGCCGCAGGAAGCGGGAACCTTGCTGGAATTGAAGCTGGTAGGCGGCGCCTTCCTTGACGTATTCCTTCAGCACCCAGCCATTGCCGGGCAGCTGGAACGTATAGAATTCCAGCACGGCCGGAACATTCTTCCCGAAGAGAATCCCGGCCGATCCCGAACGGAGGGTGTCGCCGGACGAATCCAAGGTAGACAGGAAATCGGGGCACAGCGGAATGTCTTCGGGAAGATCCGGGGCCTGGGCCGGCGCGGGTTCCGCCTGGGGCAGCACGTTTTCCGCGGGCGGGACCGGTTCCCTCCTGCCGCAACCGGCGAGGAGGAGGAGGCATGGGATCCAGCACAGGATAAGCGGGTTTTTCATGGCTTTGACTCTAAGTCCCATTGTATAAAGGCCCAGCACAGCATGCAAGGGATTCGGCAGGTGAAGACGGAATGGACCGTGGATGGCTCTCTGGTGGCGTTTCCCGCGGCCGGGGGGCGCAACGGCCGGATGCTGGACGGGTTCTACCGCCCGGCGCCGAAGAATAAGGCTCCCTTGCTGGTTTATGTCCACGGCATGGGCAGCAATTTCTACCGGTCGGCGCTGAAGAAGGCCTTTCTGGAAGCCGCCCCGGCGATGGGCTTGGCCATCCTGTCGTTCAACAACCGGGGCGCGGAGCGCGGAACCGAAGACGAAAAATTCCGCACCTGTCTCGCCGATCTGGATGCGGCGGCGGAATTCGGCCGGCGGCGGGGGCATCGGCGGCTGGTGTTCATCGGCCACAGCACCGGCTGCCAGAAGATCGTCTATTGGCAGGCGCAGCGGCGGAATCCCGCGGTGTCGGGGCTGGTGCTGCTGGCGCCGGCGGACGACTATGCGGTGAACCGGCACGATCTGGGCCGGCGCTTCGAAAAAAAGGTGGCGTGGGCGAAGAAGATGGTCGCCGCCGGCCGGGACGGTGCGCCGGTGACGGGGCTGTACGAGCGGTTCACGGCGAAACGGTTTCTGAGCCTGGCCGACGAGCGGGCGCTGGAAGCCAACGTGTTCCGCTACGAGGGTGCGCTGACCCAATTCCGCCGGGTGAAATGCCCGTTGCTGGCGGTGTTCGGGGAGGAAGAGGAATTCGCGGCGATTCCGCCGGCGGAAATGCTGGCGATCCTGCGCCGGAAAACGGGATCGCGCGATTTCGACGACTGGCTGATTCCGGGGGCGAACCACAGCTTCAAGGGCAGCGAAGCCGAACTGGCGCTGGCGGTGTGCGGATGGGCGCGGGAGGCCGTCGGATGAGGCTGACGGGCGGAGAGCACAGCGGGCGCCTGCTGAAGGTGCCGGTGGACGGAACGCGGCCCACGCAGGACAAGGTTCGTGCGGCGATTTTTTCTTCGCTGGCGGCGATGGTGCCCGGTTCCCGCGTGATGGATTTGTTCGCAGGGACGGGGGCGATGGGGCTGGAGGCGTGGAGCCGGGGGGCGGCGTGGGTCGAGTGGGTCGAAAGTGGCAAGAATGCGCTGCGCTGCGTGCGCGACAACGTGCAGGCGCTGAAGGTGCCGCCCGGAGCCGGCCGCGTGATGGCGTCGGATGTCTTCAAGTTGCTGGGCTTTCCTTGCGCAGGGGAGGGATTCGACCTGGCCCTCGCCGATCCGCCCTACGCCGAGGCCCGGCAAAACGGCTGGCAGGCTCGGCTCGCCGGGCTGCTGGCGAAAAACAGGTGGATCAAGCCCGGCGGCGTGTTCGTTTTCGAGACCGAAGGCAAGGATGCTCCGCCGGAACTGTCCGGCTGGCGGCTCGCCCGCGACAAAACCTACGGTTCCACCCGCGTCCTGATCTGGGTGCTGGAAGGCGCCGCAAACTGATTTTTCACACAAGGAAAGAACTCCGGCCGATTTGCCTGCGGGGGGGGTGGGGGGTGTCAGCACCTTGTACATTTTTAGCGTTTTTATTTTGGGGTGTTTACAGTTGTGGGGCATTAAAAAACTGT
>CALMBO010000020.1 GCA_937860055.1 uncultured Verrucomicrobiota bacterium
GTCGTAACGCTGTAGGGTTTGCAGCAAGTCAATCATTTCAACTGCTACGGACGGGCAACAAAGGGGATCAGCCGGGGAACCGGACTATCCGGCGATTTCCAGGGCGCCGGGCAGGATTTCTATGCTGACCTGGCGCACATCGGTGCTGAAATCCACGATGTTGAAGCGATCCTCCGGGTTCAGATGGTCGAGGACGAACTTGACCGCTTCCTGGGCCTGGCGGAACTTCTCGCCCTGCATACTGCCCGATGTGTCGAGGACGAAGACGATGTCGACGCCCTTGCGCTCGATTTCGATGTTTCCACCGCTGACGGCATGTTTGAATTGCCCCTCCACGGCTGCAAGATTTGCATGGCCGATGTCGGTTGCCAGTTCGCCGCTAATGTTTACCTTGGCGGTCGCCAGCGGCCACGACTGGAACCGCATACCTGGTGCCAACGATTCGAGGGCGACGTGGGAAACATTTTGCCGACCGACAAGCGCTTCGATGATGTCCAGCAGAACGGTCTTGCCGTTGGCACCATTACCAACAAGCTGAAAAAACACCTCGAACCGCGAACAATCGGCCAAAAGCAATCCGGCCGCGCGCCGGACGGCTTCAAATACGTCGAATGCAGGACATACGCGCCGAAGATACTTCAAAAATAGTTCAGGCTCCCCGGGATCTTCATCCCATGGATAAGGGACGTAGTCGGTCGAAAACAGGTCGGGCGTCACAGACCGAACGCAACCGGCGGGTACCTCGTTTTTCGCCAGCGCTTCGGCATAGTCCCACACGTCAACCGCAAGACCATTCGAGAACGCCATCCAGTTCCGCGCATCCTCGCCCGATGCCAACCAGCAGGGGCGCTCGGCCGTTGCCGGGATGCCACACAACTCGAATGCGGATAGATTGGCCAGAACGTTTTGTGCATATGTGATTGTGCAAAAATCCGCCAGCGGCTCATCTTTCGTTTGCAGCCAGGTCAGAATCCGTTTGAGCATTTCGCCGTGCGTTGCCGAAGCCCAACCGGTTGCCGAATACGTCCACCAGGTATCCCGCCAGTGGCGAACGGTCGGAACACCGTTTTCAGAAAGCTTCTCTTTAAGGAACAGGGTTGCAGTATCAGCATGATTCGGGGCGCGCGGTCGCCCCCCGTTTGATCCGTTGTTCGGGCTGGTTATCTTCCGGCGGTCAAGATTTGCACGCGCCCGCTCCATCAGTTGCGCCGCCTCGGTTGAATCGGAGGCAATAGGTGTCGAATCCATCGTCAGTCTCCCGCCCCGGTCGCCTTCAGCAAGCGCCGGGGCATTTTTCATTTCAGTTTCGCAAGTCGGTTTTGCACGTCAGCGGCAACGGCTTCGAGTTCGGCGGGCGAGCACGCCGGATGCAACAGGAGTTCCACCATGCGCTCCAGCAGCAGGCACGCGGCCGGGGAATCCAGAATCGCCTGCCGCGCCCGTGCACCGGCCACCAGGCGCGGAAGGGCAGTCCGCCACTGGCCTATGAAATGGGCGAGAAGCGCCCTGTCGCCACGTTCGCGCGCGCGTCGTACGGCATCCTCGAAGGGGCTTCCCTGGAACATCAGGTCCAACTGCACTCCCGAAAGAGAGTGCGCCGCCTCCCTGTCCGACAGCCCATCGAGACTCGGGAGATCCTTCAACCGATCAAAGCCGGGGAACGAAAAGTCGCGCGATGGGTTCATGGCCGAAGTCTCCCGCAAATGCGCGGCAGTTCGTCCGCCAGCTCCTCCAGCATCCGGGGCGTGGTGTCGGCCTTCGTCAGCTCGCCGGCGAGGGCATGGACAAGCCTGACAAAGTGCGGCGTGCGCAACAGCTCCGCCCTCATGGCATCAATGGCGTCGGCTTCGGCCTTGGCCTTGGCGGCGGCAGCCTGTTCTGCACGGGCAGCGGCGGTGTGTTTGACGCGGGAAACCAGACAGGCCGCCTCGATGGAGTCGCCGGCCACCAGCGCCTCGCACACGCCGTCGCGGACTCTTTGGGCGTCTGCCGGCGGCAGCGTGGCCAGCAGCTCCCGGACGGGAGCAAGGCGCGTCTCGGCCGCGGCGAGGATGTCGTGCGGGAAAACGGTGGTCACGCCTGGCCTCCCTTCGGCAACGGGTGGTCGCCGGGCTCTGTCACGCGCAAGTGGGGCCGCACATCGAGCACCTTGAGGATTTCCGCGTCCGTCGGCGCGACCGTTCCGCCGGCGAGGTTCGCCGCGAGGATGGCCACCTTCGCCGTGTTCGGCGAAAAGAGCGAGACAAGCCCATGTTCATCCGCCTGGTGTCCTTCATTCATGCGCGCAGCCGCGTCCTCGATGGAGCGAACCAGTTCCGTGAAGGTGAACGGGTCGCGCTTCGGTTGCGGCGGCGAATCGGCAGGGATGCCAGAGGCCCTTCGGCCAGCTTCAGCGACCGCGCGCCCTTGGGCATCCGCCGCCGCGCGGTGGCGCACGTCGGCCGCGTTCATCGGGAGGAAATCAAAGGTGGCGGCACGCTCGTCCGCAGTCGGCTGTCGGTGTTCGGCGCGGCACCGCAGGTCAAGGGCGACGGTGCGGGTCACATTTTCAACCGCCACCAACCCGCCCGCTTGCGCGGCCCGGGCCACGTCGAGAGGAATGGCGTTCATCGCGCACCACCGGGGCGCGGCACCACCACGACGTCCTGACAGAGCTCGACCTCTTCGGGCGTTGGGGCGCGTTTTTCGGCCTGACAGAGAAGGTCGAGCCGCACGCGGGCCGTCAAGTTTGGCGTTTGCCGCAAGGTGCCTTTGCCGGCGGCATAAGCCTGGCGGGCGGCGGTGTGAGCCGCGCGACGCTGTTCAAAAAAATCGTCCATGTTAATTTCTCCCGTGATGCATAGGTTAGCTGTAGGTTCCGCTCATAGCCTGCGGATCAACCGGCCGCCCGATCAACCGGCCGCCTTGTCAGTGCCCGCTTCGGCCTGCCGAACAGCGGCGGCCCGCTTGCGGCCTTCATCCAAGAAGCGCTCCAGACTCTCGGTGAAGATGCCCGTGCTTCGCTGGCCGCCGGGCGGCCGCCATGCCTCCAGCCAGCCGAGGGCGACATAATTCCTTAGCTGGGTGGTGGTGCAAGAGAGCACCCGCGCCGCCACCTTGAACCTTACGATCCCCTGCAGCTGGACGCCCGAAGGCTCCGCGCTCTTCCGATCCTCGCGCCGTGCTGCCCGTAGGCCGCCGCGCACCGCATTGACCAGCCCGGCGCTCGCCTTGGCTGGATTGTTCTTGCCTCTCATGTCTGCATCTCCCGGAATCACTCGCGGCTCACGTTGACCCGCACAAAGTTTTTCCTGTCGATGCCTAAATTACGCAGGCAATAATTCGCATTTAGCGAATTTTCGGAATGTGCTTGCTCATTCCCTTTCAGCGCCAGCGAAAACAAAAGGCGGCATGGCATTTCATGCCAAACCGCCAGCGAAATTGTGCTTTCAGCAAGTGGAAATTAATTGACGCTTGTTTTGCGCAACTTCTTCGAATGTCGCTTCGCTTTGGCGTTTTTGGAGTATGCGAGGGCGGTTTCGGAATTGATTTGTCTCTTCACTCGCAAGAGAATTTTAATCCATGCGGCCGGAATGCCCTTGCCGGAAATAACCCCTTTTACGGCGGAAAGCGCCTTTTCTTCTGTGTCGTACTCGCCCCCGCCGCGCACCATGCGGAAGATGATTTTTTCTAGCGTTTGGACCGATTTGACCCCAAGTGCGGTCATGGCCTCCTCGATAGTGAGCCTGCGCATTTTCCATGCGTCGCGCTGGTCACGCACCAGGTCTTCAAAATTCCAGTGCTTCTTGTACGCGAAAATTTCAAGGAGCTTCGCCTGATTTTCGGCGGGCAAGGTGCGAAGGTTGCGAAGCACGAGGGCCGAGCGAGACCATATCCGCAGGGCTTCTTCTGGCGTTTCTCCGGCCGCCGCCGCCAAGGATGAAAGCTGTTCTATGGTGGGCGCGCCGTCATAGGGTGGAAAATCCGCCTCATCAATAGACGCGATGATTTCGTCCCGATTCTCATCGTGCTTTGCCGATTTGCTTTCCCGTGGAGCGGGCTTGTTGGTGTTCATGTTTTTCGCTCTCTTTCGTAGGGCAGGGGCGTGCGGCCGATCCGCGCCGCCCCCGTTTCACTACTTTACCCGGGCTTCACGGTGCCCGCTGCCGTTGTGCTGGAATCCTGGAACCCCGCTTTCGGCGGTCTGGCCCGTTCGGGCCTCTCCGCCTCTGCATTCTCCCGTCTTCGCCGCAGGACAAGCTGGGCAATGGCCCTCCCGGCTGCTTGTGCCTTGGCATCGAATTGCTCTTGCGCGGTCATGTCGGCACCGCCTTTCCGGCGGTTTCCAGCGCCAAGGCATCCCGCACGCTCTCGAAAGTCCCGTCCTGCCATAGGCAAAGCAGGTCTTCGAAAAAGTGCAAAATCCACGGATCAGACAAAGCCCAACGGCTTATCCACGCTTCGGGCGTTTCAACTTCGATGTCATTTGTCCGGTACCCGTCAAGCCTGGTCCAGCGCCGCACGCTTTCAAGGTCCACCGCATCAACCCTGTGCGGGCCGTCCCCCAGGAAATGCAGAACCGTGTAATAGGACGCGCCCAGCCGGAGCTGCACATGGCGACTGACGGCACACGACACGCACCGCGTGAGTCCGCTGCCGACCCGCCCGCCTTCCGGTTTTATTGGCCGGTCCCTGATAAGCTGCGGCGGCTCCCATAGGCGGTGTTCATCATCTGCGAAGATGATGTACCAGCCCGGCTTTCCATGTGCGCCGATGTGTTGCATGGCGAACGCCGCCACCGTGGCCGCGCTGTCTGCGATAGTCCCGCGCGTAATCATGGCCGATGTCGTCGTTGTCATTGGCGACCCGCTTTCCTGGCCGCACGCTGACCGCTGGCGCGTTGCGAGGGGAGGGGGCCGGCGGCGCGGCACCTCTTCGGGATCGGCAAGCCAAGGTTCATCCTGGCCATGCCTTCGAGGATCCCGAGGCCGTCCGGCTGTTCGGCATTCTGGCCGATTTCCAGCGCCTTCGCCTTGCATTCCGCGGCCATGGCATCGGCCCGGTCCAATATCCTCGCCGCCGCCGGAAAAGCCCCATATTGTAGATTACCACATACAGACCACCTATCGAATACGGCGCAGTGGACCTGGTTCGACTTTCGGATGCGGGAGGCAGCCTTGACGGCAATCCCTGCCATGTATTTGGCCCCATAGGAGGCGTCTTTGGCCGTTTGCCGCAGTTCTCTTACCCGGTCAACGCACGCGAGCATATCTTTCCAGTTTGTTCCGAACGCTGCGGCCGCTTTGTTGGCCGCATTGGTGCATATGCGTTCCTGTTCATGCACATCCTGCACCACCATCGCCAAGGCGTCCACATAGGCGCGGCATCGCGCCACGGTGAAGAGGCCCCTGGTCAGTGGTTCGGGGATCATCTTTTCCAGCATCGTCGTCTTTCTTGTTCTCATCGCATCGTCCTTTCGTGTTGTTCGGTTCACCTCGTTTTCCTTGTGCTGGTTCGTTTCGCTTAAATGGTCATGGAGGTGGGCAGGTCGATCCCGTGCGTTATGTCGGGCAGCGCTTCGATGGCGGGCGCTCCGGCCTTGGCTCCGAGGTGGGCATAGCGCCGTGTGATTCGCGCACCTTCTCCGGTGCTGTGCCCGAGGGCAGCCGATACGGCCGTCAAGCTGGCACCGTTTTCCGTGGCAATCACGCCCAGGCCATGCCGGAAGGAATGCAGCCCATAGACGACCTTTTTCCGCAGTTGCTCTTTGCCGGCGTCTTCCGTGGTTTTGATCCCGGCCGCCTCGAATATCCGCTTGGCAAGCAGGGAAACATAATCCGGGTTCCGCCCGTACAGCGCGCAAAGGGTAGGGAAGACTTGCCCCCCGTGAGCATCCTCGATGGATTCCAGCCAACGTTTCAGCCCCGGATGGATATGGATGAAAAGGGGGTGTTCCGTCTTGCCCATCACGATCTCTATCCGATTATTCGGCATGTCGATGTTATCCCAGGCCAGGCGGCAGCAATCCCCGCACCGCATTCCGGTGAAGTAGAGGATTCCCAGGAACAGCGGAAGCTCGCGCCGGTTGCACGCTGGATCGAATCCGTTTTGGGGTACGTCGTCTTTGCGTGCGATGGCCAGGGAGAGAATTGCCTTTGCCTGGTCTGCCGTGAAGCCTTGGCGCGTCACGGTGGAGGGCAGGGTGCGCATCTCGATCAATTCCCATGGATTGCGGGGGGCCATTCCCTCGGCTTGCAACTTGCGCCAGATGAAGCGCAGCGCGCCGATATGCCGATTGAAAGAACGCGGGGAAAGGCGGGCTCCCGTGTCTGGCCTGCGCTGATTCAGGTGCGCCGCATATTCGCGGGCAATCGCATCCGTGACGGCGGAAATATAGCGCACGCGGGTGGGGCGACCCACCGTCCATGCGGAAAACGATCCATAGATGGATTCATAGTCCCGCAGTGTTCCCGGCGACGGGGTTTTCCCGGCGGCCTCGCGGTTGGCGATGAAGCGCGCCCAGCCCTCGGAAATCAATGGAAGCCCCTTTGTCAGGTCCGCCTCATGTTGCACAGCCTCCCGCAACTCGGTGGTTTTGCTGGCCATTTCCAAGCGGGCACGCCGGCGGCGCTCTGCTTCGGCAAGCAGTGGATGCTGTTCTTCTTTTATGTAGAACGCAATTTCCATTGCGGCCGCTTCACGGGCGAGCACCTTGCTGGTGCAAGGGTTTCCGTCCTTGTCCTTCAGCGTGCGGAAGTGGAGTTTTCCGTCAGCGTGGAAGCGAAGATACCAGCGCGCGCCCACACGGTAAATGCGGCCCTTTCCGTTTGCCGCGCGGGTTCGTTGTTGTCCGCCGCGTTGTGGTTTCTTCCACCATTCATTCCCCGACGTTGCCATCGCTGATTCAGCTTTCATGCTTCACACCATACGCGAGGCGAAGAGTAGAAACAAGCAAAATTAACACAAAAATAGTTAATGGATTTACGATAGGCCCGTCTCTATTGGTCGAAATAGCCTGTAAATCTGACCTCTATGAGTTCGAAGGTTCGAATCCTTCCCCCACCACCATTT
>CALMBO010000021.1 GCA_937860055.1 uncultured Verrucomicrobiota bacterium
CGGCCAGTATCTCCATGTCGCCCTTCTGGACCGCCCGCTCGCCGGCTACGAGCTCGACGACCTGTCCGCCGCCCTCGCCCGGCTCAATTGGAAACCCCAGGTCGCCGATTCCGCGCGCGAAATCTCCGCCCTCCGGGATCTCCAGGTCCTCGCCCCCACGCCCGAACTGCGGCAGCCGTTCGACGCCACCCTCCAGCTTCTCCAGGACGGCCTGAAATCCTGGACGCTCGACGCCATCCAGCTCCTCTACACCCCCGGCGAAAACGCCTCCCTCTGCCTCACCTTCCCCCTCCCGCCCGACGCCATCCCTTCCTCCGCCGGATCCTTCACCGCCGACCTCCCCCTCCCGCTCCACGACGCCACCTTCTCCCAGGCCGCCATCCAGGCCGAACCGGCCCAGATCACCCGCATGGAAACCTGGCTCTCCCGCACGCCGCCCGAACTCTTCCTGTCCCAGGCGGAACCGCCTCTCCTCGCTGCGGGATGGCTTCCTCCCGATCCTCCCGCCCCCCCCGCCGTGCAACCCGGCAGCCAATCGGCCCGCGCCCAGGTCCTCTTCATGGAAGCCACCCTGAAAAGCGCCTTCCGCGTCTACCACCGCGGCACTTCCCAGCTCACCGTCTTCCGCGTCCCCTCCGACCCTTCCGGTCCCGGCGCCCCGCCCCACGCCTACACCTTCGTCCTCCGCACCCTTCTTCAATGGCCCCTCCCCCCGACCCCCGGGAACAAACCTTGAATTCGTCCGCCGGAATCTATATTGTGCATCGCATGAAGGCATTTGTGCTTCTTCGCCTTGGGGTTTTCTGTCTGGCGGCTGGCATCCTTCTGCCGTTTGGGATGGTCCTGTGCGGCTGCGGCGATGTCGAGGGCACCAACACCGCCACCGCCACCTGCACGCTCGCCCCCTCCGCCGCCTTCGCCGTGGAGCAGGATCCCCCCCCCGAAGACATCGAGGTCACCACCACCAACATCGTGAACGGCAGCACCAACACCACCACCACGATCTCCGAAGCCCCCTCCATCACCTTCCTGACCGTCTCGGCCGCGTCCGCGGGCGGCAACTCCTGGACCGTGCAGGCCGGCGACAACGAAGGGCACTCCTATTCCGGCACCTCCACCGGCCCGAACCTCTCCGAGCCGGGCGCCGACAACGCCTATCCCGCCGGGACCACCATCGCCACCTTCTCCCTCCAATGCTCCGGGCTCTACGGCGAAATCTCCGCCGTCGCCCTCGCCGCCATCCCCATGGAAGTCGTGCGGACGTCCACCACCAACGGCGACGACGTCGTCGTCGGGCGCCACGGCCAGCACACGCTCACCCCCGCAAACACCGAATACCGCCTCTCCGCGACGGTCGTCGCCGGCGACGATACCTACACCCTTTCCGGCCGGGCGCCCATCGCTCCCGCCACCATCGAATGGTAACCCATGTAGAAGAAGACAAGGAATGACCCCATGAACAAGAACATCGCCCTCATCCTCTCCCTCCTCCTCGGCGTGGCCGCCGCCGCCCTCATGTTCAGCTACATCCAGAAAACCACCGAGGCCAAGGTCAAGGGCTGGGACATGCAGACCGTCCTCGTCGCCAGCGAAGACCTGCCTGTCGGCACCGCGCTCTCGGAGAAGAACACCGCCGCGCGGCCCTATCCTTCCAAGTACATCTCCGGCCGCGTTCTCACCCCCGACGCCGCCGAAGTCGTCTTCGGCGGAACCCTCACCGTCGCCGCCGAACGCGGGAAACCCATCATGTGGACCGATGTGAAGCTCCCGATCGACACCGCCATCGGCCTCGCCGCCGACCTCGCCGCCAATACCCGCGCCATCACCATCCCCATCACCCAGATCAGCAGCTTCAACGGCATGCTCCGCCCCGGCATGTACGTCGACATCCTCTGGACCGGCGATTCCTCCGCCATCCTCCCGCCCCCGGACCAGGCCCCCGCCGAAGAACCGGAAGGCGGGGATTCCGGATCCGCCGCCCCCTCCGCCGCCGATGTCCAGAACATGATGCTGCGCACCGGCTCGCAGGTCGCCCGGAACGCCGGCCAGCCGACCAAGCTCACCACCGTCCTCCTCCAGAACGTCCTGGTCATCGCCGTCGGCGACCAGCACGGTTCCCAGGCCGCCGGAACCGCCAAGCCGGACGCCTACAGCACCATCACCCTCATGCTGCCCCCGGAATCCGCCCGCATCCTGGTCCATGCCATGTCCAGCGGCGCCATCAACCTCCTCCTGCGCCACGTGGCCGAAGCCGACATCGAAAAAGGCCCCGTCCTCGTCGGCCCGGCCGAAGTCTCCGCCTTCCTGAAGAGCTCCACGCAGAAATAACCGGCTTCCAAGGACGAATCCAACAACGACAGGAAATGTGGCCATGAACATCTTCTCCTCCCGGTACCGCTCCGTCCGCTTCCTCCTCCTTTCCCTCGCCATCGGCCTCACCCTCCGTTCGCACGCGCAATCCCTGGAAGTCCAGCCCGTCTCCACCATCCGCACCATGGCCGGGCAGCAAACCCTCCGCACGCTGGAGAACGCCGCCTCGGCGCGGATCCTCGATCCCTCCGTCGCCCGGATCTCCGTCGACGAGTCCAACCAGGCCGTCATCACCGCTGTCGCCCCGGGCCGCACCTACCTGACCTACCGCAAGGCCAACGACGCCCCCGTCTCCGAGCTCATCATCGTCGCCCCGCCCCTCAAGAACGTCGCCCTCGAGATCTACAACCTCGTCGCCGACATCCCCGGCATCAGCGTTTACGAAGCCAACAAGCGCGTCATCCTCGACGGGCGCCTCTCCTCCGCCTCCGACATCGATCGCGTCAAGAAGATCTCCGACTCCTTCGGGGACCAGATCCTCAACCTCACCCGCCTCGACACCGGAGCCTCCAACGATGTCATCGCCGATTTCATCCGCCGCAACGCCGGCGTGGAGGGCCTCGAGATCACCATCCTCGGCGAAACCGCCTACCTGCGCGGCGGCGTCCCCAACGAGGCCGCCCGCTCCAACGTCCTCGCCCTCGCCCGCACCCAGGTGGCCAATGTCATGGACATGCTCGAAGTCCGCGAGACGATGATCGAAACCGAGGTGCTCTTCGTCCGCGCGGAAAAGACCGAGGGCCACGACTGGGGCAAGAACCTCCTCGACGGCGGCGAGCTCGTCGGCCTGCAGGCCGGGCTGGACGGCTCGCAGGACTATGCGCAGAACGCCTGGTCCCCCGTTTCGGTCGGCGTCACCTGGTCCGCCTCCATCGCCCCCGTCCTCAATGCGCTCGTCAGCAAGGGCAAGGCCGAAGTCGTCGCCCGCCCGCGCGTCGGCACCCGCCTCGGCCAGAAGGGCCGCTTCCTGTCCGGCGGCGAAATGTACTACAAGGTCTCCGGCGAAGTCTCCGGCAACCTCGAAAGCGTCGAATACGGCATCGACCTGAGCGTCGTCCCCCAGTTCCTGGCCGACAACACCATCTGCAACGCCCTCACCATGACGCTCTCCTTCCCCGTCACGCAGGGCGGGACCTCCGACCTCTCCCTCGACAAATACACCATCGAATCCACCATCGTCTGCAAGGTCGGCCAGAGCATCGTCATCTCCGGCATCGCCGAACAGATCGAAAACGACCAGAATTCCCGCACCCCCATCCTCGGCTCCATCCCCCTCGTCCGCCTCCTCTTCTCCGAATCCACCCGCACCTTCAAGAACTCCGAGATCATCGCCATCATCACCCCGCGAGTGATGAACGCCGAGCTCCACGACCTCCGCACCCGGAATGCCGGCCCCCGCCTCACCGAGCTCGGCGAAACCCTCTCGGAAGCCGACCTCCAGGCCGGCATCGACAACGTCGCCGTCCTGGACAAGGCCGCCAGGCGGGAAGCCGCCCTCGCCGCCAAGAAGGCCAAGCGCGAGGCCGCCCTCGCCGAAAAACAGGCGGCGCGCGAACGCAAGATCGCCGCCCAGGAAGAAGAAGCCGCCCAGAAGGCGGCCGCCATGGAAAACAAGAAATAACCCCCGCCATTCCCATGCCCGCCCTCATCCATCCCGACAAGACCCGGTCCTCCCTCCACGCCCTCAAGCCCGGCGAGTTCTGCGTCCTCGGCTCGGCCGCCAACGCCGACATCCGCCTCTCCGCCGATGGCGTCGCCCCGCGCCATGCCCGCATCGCCAACGACAACGGCCTCTACACCATCGCCCCTCTCTCCCCCAAATCCGCGGTCTTCCTCAACGACCAGTACCTCGCCCCCGACGGACACACCCTCGTGGCCGGCGACAAGATCCAGATCGGCGAATGGTCCCTCCTCTTCGACGATCCCAACGCCCTCCCTTCCGCCGACGCCGCCGCCCCGCGCAACCCCTTCGCCAAGAAGCACCGGGACGACTCCGCCCTCACCGGCTACGAACGCCTCAAGCGCAAGATCCATGCCGCCCTCATCGAACGGATGAACCTGCGCGGCATGGAGTCCTCCTCCTCCGCGGAGCTGCGCCTGCGCACCGACCGCTTCATCCTCTCCCTCATCGAGGAAAACCGCGAGGAGCTCCAGAAGGCCGGCGTCCAGACCGAAACCCTCCGCCGCGACCTCCTCCAGCTCGCCCTCGGCTACGGCCTCCTCGACGACCTCCTCGCCGATCCCCAGATCTCCGAAATCATGTGCCTCGGCGACGGCCGCATCTACGTCGAGAAAAAAGGCAAGATCACCCTCAACGACCGCAAGTTCGACGATCCCGCCGAATTGCGCGCCATCATCGAGCGCATCGTCGGCCCCATCGGCCGCCGCATCGATGAATCCTCCCCCATCGTGGACGGCCGACTCCCCGACGGCTCCCGCATCAATGCCGTCGTCGAGCCCATCGCCCTCGACGGACCCACCCTCGACATCCGCAAGTTCACCGCCAACCAGCTCGGCATCGACGACCTCATCCGCGGCGACTCCCTCACCCCGCAGATGGCCACCTTCCTCCAGCTGGCCGTCCAGCACCGCCAGAACATCATCGTGGCGGGCGGCACCGGCTCCGGCAAGACCACGCTCCTCAACATCCTCTCCTCCTTCATCCCCGCCGACGAACGCATCGTCACCATCGAGGACTCCGCCGAGCTCCGCCTCCGCCAGGACCACGTCGTCCGCCTCGAATCCCGGCCGCAGAACATCGAAGGCAAGGGCGAAATCCCCATCCGCGTCCTCGTCAAGAACGCCCTGCGCATGCGCCCCGACCGCATCGTCGTCGGCGAATGCCGCGGCGGCGAAGCCCTCGACATGCTCCAGGCCATGAATACCGGCCACGACGGCTCCCTCACCACCCTCCACGCCAATTCCCCGCGCGACGTCATCTCCCGCCTCGAAACCATGGCCATGATGTCCGGCCTCGACCTCCCCCAGCGTGCCATCCGCCAGCAGATCGCCTCCGCCGTCAACATCGTCTGCCACCAGTCCCGCCTCCCCGACGGCTCCCGCCGCATCGTCTCCATCGCCGAGATCGTGCCGTCCCCCGACGGCCAGGACCTCGCCCTGCGCGACATCTACCTGTTCCGCCGCACCGGAATCCAGAAGGAAACCGGCCGCATCCTCGGCCACTACGAATACACCGGCGCCACGCCCGCCTTCATCGAGACGATCCGCGCCGCCGGCATTCCCTTCGATGAATCCATCTTCGCCCCCCACGTCCCCTCATGACCTTTTCCCTCCAGTTGCTCCTCCCCCTCCTCTTCGCCGTCGCCGCCGCCGTCTTCATGGCCATCTTCCTGGCCATCCATCTCCACAACGTCGCCGCCGTCCAGGCCGTCTCGCGCGCCGGGACCGCCGCGCCGCCGGACCCGCGCGGCCGGCAGGTCCTTTCCGCCGCCGCCCTGGCGCTTCTCGGCACGCTCCTCGCCCGCCGCGGCGGCATTTTCGCCATGCTGGCCGCCGCCATCGTCTGCGGACTCCTCGGCTGGTTCCTCCTCCCCTACCTCCGGCGGTTCTCCCGCGGAAAGGCCTACCTGCTCCGCGAACGCCAGATCCCCCCCGCGCTGGACCTCCTCGCCAACGGCATGCGCGCCGGCATGTCCTTCCTGCAGGCCTGGACCTTCGCCACCCGCCAGACGCCCGAACCCCTCGGCACCGAAATGTCCACCACCCTCCATGAAATCCAGCTCGGCCGCCCCATGGAGGAAGCCCTCGACCGCCTGCGCGCCCGCGTCCGCTGCGAGGACATGGATCTCACCGTCTCCGCCATCCATCTCACCCTCCAGACCGGCGGCGACCTCCCCAAGGGGCTCGCCACCATCGCCAGCACCATCCGCGCCCGCGCCGTCATGCGCGCCAAGATCGATTCGCTCACCGCGCAAGGCCGCCTGCAGGCCATTCTGGTGGCCGCCATCCCCGTCGTCATGGTGTTCATCACCTACGCCGTGGATCCCGCCCGCACCTCCCTCCTGTGGACCACCTTCTACGGATGGATCCTCCTGTCCGTCCTCGCCGTCATGGATATCCTCGGGTTCCTGACCATCCAGTGGATCTGCAAAATCAAAATCTGAGCGCCGCCATGCTGCCAGCCCTCATCCTGATCTTCTGCTCCGTCTTCCTCCTCATCTACGCCACCACGTCCACCTTCGTGCGAGACGAGGCCACCTTCTCCGCCATGCGCCGGCGGCGCAGCGGATTCCTCCTGTGGATCACCCCCGCCCTCACCCGCGTCAACCTCTGGATCCAGAATCTCCTCGGCCCCAACAACGCCATCGAACGGACCATCCGGAACCAGCTCCGCTTCGTCGGCAGCACCTACCCCCTCGATGCCGCCGAACTCTTCGCCGCCCAGGTGCTCGGCGTCATCACCCTCCCGACCGCCCTTGCCCTGTTCTTCCTGGGCTCCGCCTATTTCCACATCCACGAGATCTCCGCCCGCCAGGCCCAGCTCATCGTCCTGATCGCCGCCGTGGCCTGCATCGTCCTCCCCATCATGCCCATCGACTCCATCGTCAAGCGCCGCCGCGCCGAGGTCCTCCGCAACTGGCCCTTCCTCCTCGACCTCATGTCCATCGCCCTCTCCTCCGGCATCGGCCTCCAGAACGCCCTCGAACGCGTCGCCGGCGCCCTCCCCCGCGGGCCCCTCTCCGAGGAAATCATGCGCATCCTCAACGAGATCCGCCTCGGCTCCGCCCGCGCCGCCGCCCTCCGCGCCTTCGCCGACCGCGCCAAGCTCCCCGTCGTCTCCACGTCCATCGAGCTGATCATCCAATCCGAGGAGCTCGGCACCGAGCTGTCCTCCATGCTCGCCGAGCAGGCGCATGAATTCCGCCAGGCCGCCATGATGCGCGTCGAGAAGAAGGCCCTCCAGGCCCCCGTCAAGATGATGCTCCCCATGGCCGTCTTCATCTTCCCCTCCATCCTCGGCATCCTGATCGGCCCCGTCCTCATTTCCTTCTTCCTCAGCAAATGACCTCCACCCCTCCAACCCCCACCCTCCCCGGCCGCCCCTGCACCCTGCGCCGCCGCCGCGACGGTCGCGTCCTCCTCGCCCGCCTGTACCCGGCCGCCTCCCCCCGCGAGCAGCGCCGCGGCCTCCTGGGCTTCTCCTCCCTCGATCCCCAGGAAGGACTCTTCCTCCCCGGCATCCGCATGGTCCATACGTTCTTCATGAAAATGGCCATCGACGTCGCCTTCCTGTCGCCCGACGGCACCATCCGCGACCTCCATCCGCGCCTGCCCCCCTGGCGCATCGCCTTTTGCCGCCAGCCTGGACGCGCCGACACGCTGGAAACCGCCGCCGGCGCCTTTCAACGGTGGAATCTTCAATTGGGAGATCAACTTGAAATCATGCAAGCCTGAAACCCTCCGGTCCTTCGCCCTCGCCCTCGTCCTCGCCAGCGCGGCCGCCGCCCCCTGGACGGCCTGCTCCCGCGACAAAGCCTCCTCCGACCTCCCCGTCCTGTCCGATCCCGGCGCCGGCCTCACCCTCGCCCTGCCCCCGTCCGCCGCCTCCTTCACCCGCCAGGCCGCCGCCAAGGACCGCTTCGTTTCCCGCGTCCCCTACGCCCCCAACCAAACCCTCCTCTACCTCCACGCCTATTCCCCGCCGCCCGTGGCCACCAACATCCCTCCCGTTTTCCACGAAGAAGCCGTCGAATGCATCCTCCGCGACGAACTCGGCTCCTTCCTCTCCCTCGAAACCTCCTTCACCAACCTCCTGGACCAGACCCCGGCCCTCCTCCTCTATGGCCGCGCCCGCGATCCCGACAAGGTCGTCGGCTTCGCCTTCCAGTGCAACACGACGCACTTTGTCTTCATCGGCCTCTCCGGGCCCGATCTCTCCGCCGCCGATGCCGCCGTGTTCTTCCGGACCACCGCCTCCAACCTGCATGTCGCCGACATCCCCCAGGCCACCTTCGCCGACGCCGCCCAATATCGGAACAGCCTCGTCGACAACGACAATCCCGCCCAATCCCTGAACTACATCCGCAACGTCTTCGCTTCGCGCAACGCCAATCCCCTCAACTACACCCTCGCCATCGGTCTCGCCTACCGCCTTGCCTACGACTTGCAGGCCGCCGACCCCTCCTCCCCCCACTTCTCCGAAACGCTCGCCCTCCTCAACAACATGTCGGCCATCCGCCTCGCCGATTTCCTCAAGGCCCGCTACGACTTCGAAATCGCCTGCGGCCAGCGCAACGCCGCCGAAGCCATCGGCCAGGCCAAGTTCCTCTCCGAACTCTCCTTCCCCTTCGACGCCGAAGGGCGGACCCTCGACAAGAAACGCCTCCGCAAAGCCTATGCCCTCCAATAAAACCGCACATCCAGAATCCCCATGAAAATCACCCGCCTCGACCCCCGGACCAAGCAGCCCACCGCGGATTCATGGACCCTCTCCCGCAGCGGCCGCCGGCTCGTCGTCGGACGCACCGCGCCCGCCGACATCCTCCTCGACTCCCCCGACATCTCCCCCCTCCACGCCGAACTCTCCTGGCAGGGCGGATCCCTCTCCATCCGCGACCTCGCCTCCATCAACGGCGTCTATCTCCGCGATTCCCGCATCCTCCGCGCCTCTCTCCAGGACAAGGACGTCTTCTCCGTCGGCGGCATCCCCTTCCTGGTCGCCGTCGAGCCCTCCGATCTTGCCGCGCGCCGGAACCGGCTCCTCTCCTTCGGCGGCGTCGCCCTCGGCACTCTCCTCCTCGCCATCCTCATCTTCGCCTTCTTCCTCGACGCCAGGACCGCGGAACCCGAAGCCCCGCCCCAGGAACCCGTCCCCATCCTGCCGCCCGTCGTCGATACCGCCTTCCAGCAGATGAGCGACCAGTACGCCGAGGCCTCCCGCCTCCTCGAGGAATCCCGCCGCGTCATCGCCGACGGCCTCGACGACCTGCGCGCCGCGCAGCTCCTCGGCCAGGCTCTCGCCCTCCATTCCGATCTCCCGCAGGCCTCCCTTCTCCTCAAGGGCCTCCAGGATGCGCATGGCCCCGAAGTCCAGAAACAAATCGACTCCCTCGTCGCTTCCGGACGCTTCCAGGAAGCCCTCGACGAGCTCGACCGCCAGAAAGCGCTGGTCGGCTCTCCCGACGCCGTCCGGGAAACCCAGGACAAAATCTCCCAGCGCATCCAGTATCAAGGCGCCCTCGAATCCCTGGCCCGCGGCGATCTCGATGCCGCCGAACGCGCGCTCTCCACCCTCTCCCCCGATGTCGTCCCCGAACGGCAGCAGGCCCTGGACCGCCTCGCCAAATGTCGCGAGGCGGCCGCCTGGGCGGAAAAAATCGGACGCCTCGCCGACCGGAACGACCTCGAGGCGGTCCAGCGCCTCGCCGACGACGAATCCCGATTCTCCCCCTACCTGTCGGAGGACGCCCTGGGCGAAGTCCATGGCGCGCTGGCCCGCGTCCATGCCCTGGGCGACATCCAGAACCTCATCGCCACCGGCAACGCCTACGTCCTCGTGCAATACATCGGCGACATCCCCGGCTTGCCCGAAATGCTCAAGCCGCTCCAGCGCTCCCTCTCCCCCATGGCCGGCACCTTCCGCCAGACCGTCGAAGCCAAGGCCGCCCAGACCACGCCCGGCCCCGTTCCGGCGGACTTGAAGGACGCCCTCGCCTCCTATGAAACCGCCGAAGCTTTCGCCGCCCTCTACATCATCCGCCCCGACGACGGCGACCTCCGCCAGTACCGGCTCCATTCCAAGCGGTGGTACGCCTACCTTTCCGCCATCGCCGCCCGCGCCCGTTCCTACATCGAGAAAGGCGCCCGCGAAGAAGCGCGCGCCATCCTCCAGCCCGTCCTTCCGCATCTCGACGACTACGATGCCGAAACCTATCCCCTCCGCAGCCTGGCCGCCCAGATCGCCCCCGTCCCCTTCACCCCCGAAACCGCCCACTTCCTCGACCACCCCCCCTCCGGCTCATCGGCGGCTCCATAGCCGCCGGGCCGGATCGGAAAATCCACCGTTTCCACGCCGGCCGCGCCGCCGCATCCCTCACTTCGTCTCGTCGCCGATCCACCCCAGATACCCCGCGAACCCCGCTTCGATGGGAACCCAGACAATCTCCGGCACCTCGTAGGTATGCGTTGCGCGGAGAAACGCCTCCACCTCCGGATAAAGCGACGCCTTCGTCTTGATCAGCATCATCGTCTCCGCCTCGTGCTGAACCGCCCCTTTCCAACGGTAGGCGCTCTGGATGGGCAGCGTCTGCACGCAGGCCGCCAGTCGCTTCTCCAGCAACCCCTCCGCAAGCCGGCGGCCGGTTTCCGGATCCGAAAACGTCGTCAGAACCATGCCATATTCCGTATTCATGGCGGAAAGCATACGGATCGAACGCCCCCGAGCCGAGAAAAATGCCTTTTGGAATCCATAACCCTTTTGAAATGAGAAGGATAAATACTAAGTAAGTAAAACGATTTACTTTTTCCTTGTCCTCCACGGGAATTGCCCATACAGTGCGCGGAACAACACCACCTCCGTGGTCGCGAAAGGAGCAACAATGCCGGATTTCACGACAATGCTGATGGCCGTCGCCGTGGGAATGCTCGCCTGGGATTGCATCGAAGTCGGCAAGAACGATGCCGCCAACCTCATCAACGGCGTCTTCGGCGCCCGCGTGATGTCGCACCGCACCGCCGTCTGGCTCGCCGGCGCCGCCGTCCTCGTTGGCGCGCTGTTCTCCTCCCCCGTGATGGAAACCGCCCGCAAGGGCATCTTCGAACCCGGCCAGCTCCAGTTGCACCAGGCCATGGTGGTCTACGTCACCGCCTATATCGTGGACACGGCCCTCCTCCACGCCTACTCCTCCTACGGCATGCCCGTCAGCACCACGGCGTCGCTCATCTTCGAACTGGTCGGCGCCGCCATCGGCGTCTCGCTCTCCCTCGGCCTCGTCCATTGGGACAAGGTCGCCACCGTCCTCAACGCCATCGGCGTCTCCATCCTGCTGGCGGGCGTCGCCGGCTTCCTCGTGCAGCGGGTCTTCCGCGCCGCCATCCAGGACGAACACACCGACCACATGCGCGTGCTCCTGCACGGCCCCTGGATCGCCGGCCTCATGCTGACCTGGCTGTCGTGGTTCATGGTCCTCAAAGGCATGAAGGCCGTGCCCTTCGTCGCCGCCTTCCGCGAACACGTCGTCGAACGCCTCGGCATGGGCGGCTTCCTCCTGGTCTCCTGGGGCGCAATGACCCTCCTCGTCCATGTGCTCGTCACGGTTTTCCAGGAGCGCCTCACGAAGCGCCTCTTCGGCCTCCTCGCCATCCTCGGCATGCTCTGCCTCGCCTTCGCCTTCGGGCAGAACGACCTCGCCAACGGCGCCTCGCCGGGCCTCTCCGCCTTCTGGCTCTGGAAGCATGCCGATGTCGGCACCGCCGAGGCCACCCGCCTCTCCCTGCCCGTCTGGCTGCTGGCCGTCTGCGGCTTCCTGCTCGTCGTGGGCATGAACACAAAAAGCGCGCAGCGCGTGACCCGCGCGGCGGTCAACACGGGTAGCCAGTTCGACCACATCGCCCTCTATGCCCCGGGCTGGTGCAAGGCCGCCGCCCGGCGCCTCCTGCGCCTGCGCGCCGCCGGCCCCGACCTCGCCCCGCCCCCCCACCGCACCGAAACGGGCAAGCGCGTGCACTTCGATCCCCTGCGCGCCGCCGTCATCATGTCCGTCAGCGCCAGCGTCATCGCCTTCGCCTCCAGCAACGGCTTCCCCGTCTCCACCACCTACGTCACCTTCGCCGCCGTCGTCGCCACCGGCATGGGCGACCGCACCATGGGCCGCGGCGATGCCGACCTCAAGATCGGCCGCGCCATCTGGGTCGTCTTCAGCTGGTTCTTCGGCGGCTTGCTCGCGCTCCTCGCCAGCGGAGCCGTCGCCTGGATGCTCGCGAAGGCGGGCACCGCCGGCCTCGCCGCCGGCCTCGCCGCCAATCTCGCGCTCCGCGCCTACGTCAAGCGCCGCGCCGACCGCCACGAACAGCAATACCACCCCAAGCTGCCGCCGGAAACACCCGCCCAAACTCCCGCTTGATGCCGGCGGGCCGGGTCTGCTTTACTCCCCGCCCGAAGGAACCGCCCCATGGCACAGGAAAGCATCATCCACGGAAGCCGCGTCTTTTCCATCACCTCGCCGGATGGCGCCGTGCGCGCGGACATCGTCCCCGCCCTGGGCGGCATCGTGGCGTCGCTCCGCCTCGGCGGCCGGGAATGCCTGTTCCAATATCCGTGGTTCTGGGATCCGCGCACCGAGGAGCTGCGTGGCGGCATCCCCCCCCTCTTCCCCGTCTGCGGCCGCCTGCTGAAGGAGGACGTCCGCGGCCTCTACCATGTCGAAGGCCGTCCCTTCGTCCTCCCCATCCACGGCTTCTCCATGCGCTTCCCCTGGGACGTGTCCGACGCCTCCCGCCCCGATGCCCTCCGCCTCCGCCTCGTCGATTCGGAGAAAACCAGGAGCATGTTCCCGTTCGCCTTTGAACTGGATCTGCTCTATTCCGCCTCCGCCGAGGGGCTCTCCTGCCGCCTCGCCGTGCGCAACGTCGGCGGCGACCCCATGCCGTTCTACGCCGGCTTCCATCCCTATTTCCTCACCCCGCCGCCCGGCGCCGGCAAGGAACAAACCCTCTTCGCCGCCCATCCCCGCAACCGCCACCTCTACAACGCCACCAAGACCGATCTCGTCGGCTCCGCCCCGCCGCCCGCCTTCCCCATGCCGGTCTCCGATGTCGATGTCAACGAGCTCCTGCTGGAAATGGGCGACGACCGCCGAACCACCCTGCGGTTTCCCGACGGCTTCGTGCTCCGCCAGGACGCCTCGCCCCGCCTGCGCTTCCGCCAGTTCTACACCCTCCCCGATCATCCGTTTTTCTGCGACGAACCCTGGATGGCCCCGCCCGGCTCCATGAACCGCCCCGGCGCCGCCCATGTCCTCCTGCCCGGAAAATCCGAAACCTGCGAAATCCTCCTCTCCGCCGGCCGCGCCTAGTTCCGTCCCCCGTCCCCCGTCCGCCGCCCCCCTCTCGTCCCTTGTTTTCCCCGCGCATTGCGCTATCCTGACGGCGTGCAGTCGGTCCATGCCCATTTGAAAGCGGATGTGCTCGTCGTCGGCGCGGGACCGGCCGGCCTCGCCTGCGCGATCCATCTCGCCCGCGGCGCCCGGGAACCCCGAAGCATCCTCGTCCTGGAAAAATCCGCCCATGCCGGCGGCCACCTGCTCTCCGGCGCCGTCCTGCGCCCCGGACCCCTGGAGAAGCTGCTGACCCCCGCCAAATTCGCATCGCTGCCCCTCGGCCCCGCCGTCGCCCGCGACTCGTTCCACGCGCTGACCGCAAACGCCTCCTTCCGGCTTCCCTTCGTTCCGCCCAAGATGCGCATGCAAGGGCTGCCGCTCGTCTCCGCCTCCGCGCTCGGCCGCTCCCTGGCGAAGATCGCCGCCG
Source organism: uncultured Verrucomicrobiota bacterium (assembly GCA_937860055.1). Taxonomy (GTDB): domain Bacteria; phylum Verrucomicrobiota; class Kiritimatiellia; order CAIQIC01; family Lenti-01; genus Lenti-01. The sequence goes on from CALMBO010000021.1 coordinate 13,855, forward strand.
ACCTCGGCGTGGAAATCCTCCTCGGCCAGACCGCCGACGCCCTCGTATGGCAGGAGGACCGCGTGGCCGGCGTCACCAGCGGCGGGGAAACCATCCTCGCGTCCACCACCGTCCTCGCGGAAGGACCGGCGGGCCTTCTCTCCCGCGAACTGTTCGCAAGGCATCCCGAAATGCGCGGCCCCAATCTCCAGACCCATGGCCTCGGCCTCAAGGAAATCGTCGAAATCCCCCCGGCCCCCGGAGCCGTCGGATCGGTGGCCCACACCTTCGGATTCCCGCTGGGGCTGGAGGTCTACGGCGGCGGCTTCATCTACCACGTCGATGCCACGCATGTCGCCCTCGGCCTCGCGCTGGCGCTCGACTACGCCGATCCCGCCGTCCACCCCCACGAGCTGTTCCGCCAATGGAAGCGCCATCCCTTCGTGCAGTCCCATGTCGCCGGCGGCAAGGCCGTCGAATACGGCGCGCGCCTCGTGCCCGAAGGCGGCTGGCATTCGCTCGCCCGCCTCGAGGCGCCCGGCGCCTTCGTCGTCGGCGATTCCGCCGGCCTCGTCGACACGATGGAGCTGAAGGGCCTGCATCTCGCCGTGGAATCGGGCATGGCCGCCGCCGACGCCATCCTCCGCGGCGGCTCCATCCGCATGGAGGACATCCCCGCGCGGGAAGGCCTGCGCCGCACCGCGAACTACCGCGCCGCCTTCCGCGCCGGCCTGCCCGTCGGCATGGCCGCCGCCGGACTCGCCTGGCTGACCGGCGGGCGCATGCCTTGGGGACGCCTCGCCCAGCGCGATGAACGCACCTGCCTGCGCCCCCTCGGCGACCAGGCGCCGCCCGCCGGCGAACCCGACCGCGGCCCCCTCGACCTCGGGATGGATTCCGACCTTTTCCTCGCCCGCCTGCGCGTCCGCGAAGGCTCCGGACACATCGAGATCCGGAAGGCGGCGGAATGCCGCGAATGCTTCAAACACTACGCCGCCCCCTGCACGCGCTTCTGCCCCGCCCATGTCTACGAGGCGGCGGATGACGGCTCCATCCGCATCCGCCCCGAAAACTGCGTGCAATGCCGCTGCTGCACCTTGAAGTGCCCCTTCGACAACATCCAGTGGGACGCGCCGCGGGACGGCGTCGGACCGGACTACCAGAACTCCTGACCCGCTACTTCAGCAGCGAGGAAATCAGGTCGCACACCAGCGGCGGCCGGCCCTCCGCCGGCAGGAATTCGTCGAACGCCGCCTCCGCGCCCGGCCGCGCCGAGGCGCCGAGCGGGCCGTCCACCCACGCGAACGGCACGGGATCGGAGGTGTGGCCGCGCTTCACGATCGGCGTGCGGTGGTCGGTGCACACGATCAGGCGGTAGGGCCGCCCCTCCGCCTCCAGCGCCTCCCACACGGGTGCGACGATCCGCCGGTCGAAGTTCTCGATGGCCCGGACCTTCTCTTCGGCCATTCCCTTGTGCCCGCATTCGTCCGGCGCCTCCACGTGCACATACACGAAATCGGAGCGCCGCAGGCAGTCGACCGCCGCCTGCGCCTTCCCTTCGTAGTTCGTGTCGATCCAGCCGGTGGCCCCCGGCACGCGGATGACCTCCAGCCCGCACAGCTCCGCCAGGCCGCGCACCAGGTCCACGGCCGTGATGACCCCGCCCCGCAGGCCGTAGCGCTCGGGATACGGCTGCAGCGACATCGCCTTGCCGTAGCCCCACAGCCAGATCTGGGTCGCCGGCCGCTTGCCCTTCGCCAGCCGCGCGGCGTTCACCGGGTGGTCCGCGAAAATCTTCCGGGACAGGTCCATCAGCGCCCGCGCCTCCTCCTGGCGGGGTCCCTTCGGAAGATGGTCCGCCACCGGCTTGCCGGAAATCTCGTGCGGCGGCATCAGGGCCAGCTCCAGCGGCCCGTCCCGCCAGATCAGCAGGTGGCGATAGCTCACCCCGCCATGGAACCGCAGTCCGTCGCGCGCCGCCGCCGCGTTCAGCGCGGCGATCAGCAGGTGCGCCTCCTCGCTGGAAATGTCGCCCGCGGAATAGTCGAGCATCTGGCCATCCTGGACGGTGACGAGGTTGGTCCGGTACGCCACGTCGGAAGGCTGCATCGGAAGACGCGCCCCGGCGGCCTCGATCGCCGCCCGGCCGGTGTAGTTCTCCTTCGCGTTGTAGCCCAGCAGCCCCATGTTCGCCACATCGCTCCCCGGCGAAAGATTCTCGGGAACGGTATGCACCAGCTGCGCATGCCCCAGCGCCGCCGCGCGGCGGATGGCCGGAATGGCCGCCACCTGCAGCGGAGTCCGCCCCCCCAGCGCCGCCACCGGCTCGTCGCCCATGCCATCGCCCACCAAAACCGCAATCTTCCTTCTCTCGCTCATAGGGAATCCAACCTACCCGACCCGCCTCCGGAAATCAATCGGCGGCATGCCCGATTTTGACGACAAATTCGTTCCCCGCCCCGCCCCTCCCCCCCATGCGAGGCATCGCGGTTGGAGAGGCCGCATGCGCCCGGGCCTCCTTCCATGCCCGGCGCGCAACCGTCCGGCGCCGCTTGGCCAGCCGCGCCGATTTTTTCGCTTGCTGGTGCGCCTTCTTGGCAGCCTGGAGGCGCTGGCGGGTGCGGCGCACCTTCGCGCGCGCGGCCAGGTGCTTTTTCCGCGCCAGCCGCAACAGCATTTCCGCCGCGCGCACGTCGGCTTCCGTCCGGGAAGAACCGGATTTTCGCGTTTCCGTCATGCTCTTCTCCCTGCTGGAAACTCTCCGGCCGCCATCCGTTCATTCCTCCGGGGCGGGCGGCGTGGCGACTTCGGGCGTGTGCCGCACGATGCGGCCCTCCACCAGATAGATCAAATCCTCGGCGATGTTGGTGGCGTGGTCCGCGATCCGCTCCAGGTGCCGCGCGATGTGCATCACCTGCATCAAGGCGTCGAACAGCACCGGCGCCTCCATCACCACCTCCCGCACCTGGCGGAAGGTGTGGCGCTTGATGTCGTTGATCTCGCCGTCCAGCGCGCAAACCTCGTACGCCGCCGCCGCATCCAGCCGCGTGAAGGCGTCCAGCGCCTTTTTCAGCATGGCCTGGACCTTCGCACCCATCTCGTCGAGCCGGAACGGGATGTTCAAGGCGGGCATCGCGCTCAATGCCAGGCTGCGCTCGGCAATGTGCGCCGCCAGGTCGCCGATCCGCTCCAGGTCGCGGTCGATCTTCATGGCCGCGATGATCTGGCGCAGGTCCCCGGCCACCGGCTGGTGCAGGGCCAGGATCTTCAGGCAGTCCTCCTCCACATCCACTTCCATGGTGTTGGTCTGCTCTTCGCGCTCCAGCACCTGCCGCGCCAGCGCCTCGTTCCGCTCCGCCAGCGCCCGCACCGCCAGTCGCACGTCGTCCTCGACTTCGGTGCCCAGCGCCAGCAGCCGCCGCTTCAACTTTTCAATGTCCCTCTGCAGATGCACTCTCATGTTCGCCTCCTTCTATCCGAACCGCCCGGTGATGTAGTCCTCGGTCTGCTTTTCCTGCGGCTTGGTGAACAACTGCTGCGTCGCCCCGGATTCCACCAGCACCCCTTCGTACATGAAGGCCGTCAGGTCCGACACCCGCGCCGCCTGCTGCATGTTGTGCGTCACCACGATGATCGTGTAGCGGCCGCGCAAATCGTCGATCAGGTCCTCGATCCGCAGCGTCGCCCGCGGATCCAGCGCCGACGTCGGCTCGTCCATCAGCAGGATTTCCGGGTCCACCGCCAGCGCCCGCGCAATGCAAAGCCGCTGCTGCTGTCCGCCCGACAGCCCCAGCGCGTTCTCCTTCAGCCGGTCCTTCACCTCGTCCCACAGCGAGGCCGCCGCCAGGCTCCGTTCCACGATCTCCTCCAGTTCGCCCCGGCGGGGCCGCCCGTGCAGCCGCGGCCCGTAGGCCACGTTGTCGAACACCGACTTGGGGAACGGGTTCGGCTTCTGGAAGACCATGCCCACCCGGCGCCGCAGGGCCGCCACGTCCAGCTCCGGGCGGTAGAGTTCTTGCCCGTGCAGCCTCAACTGCCCGCCCGTCCGGCACCCCGGCACCAGGTCGTTCATCCGGTTGATCGCCCGCAGCAGCGTGCTCTTGCCGCACCCGCTGGGACCGATGATCGCCGTGACCTGCCCCGCCGGAATCTGCAAGCAGACCTTCTTCACCGCCTCCTTCTCGCGGTAGAACACCGAAAAATCCGCGGCTTCCACGGATACGGCTTCGTTTCCGCCCGCCACGGCGTCCATGGCCGCCGCCGTGGCCGCCGGGCTGCTTCCGAATCCGCCTGTCTCCAGTTTCATGGTCCGCCTCCCTCTAGTTCCTCAACCGCCGCGCGATGCGCGCCCGCAGGAGGATCGCCGCCAGGTTCAGCAGCAGCACCAGCCCCACCAGCGTCAGCACCAGCCCGTATTGCACATGCCGCACCAGATCCACCGCCTCGTGCTCCGTGGCCAGGTTGTAGATGTTCCACGACAGCGCCGGAGTCGGCTGCGCCAGGGTCTGCCACAGCGCCAGCGGCCTGCCGACGCTGACCGCCGCCGTGAAGATGATGGGCGCCGTCTCCCCCGCCGCCCGCCCCATGCTGATCACGATGCCCGTCAGGATCCCCGGCAGCGCCGCCGGCAGCACCGCGCTCCACACCGTGTGCCAACGCCCCGCCCCCAGGCTCAGCGCCGCCTCCCGGTAGGTCCGCGGCACCGCCTTGATCGCCTCTTCCGACGCCCGGATCACCGTCGGCAGGATCATCAAGGCCAGGGTCATCGAACCCGCCAGCACGCTTTTCGCCGGCGATACATGGGCGGTATTGATGAAGAACGCCAGCCCGAAAAGGCCGAACACGATGCTGGGCACCCCGGCCAGCGTGTTGTTGCAGGTGCGCAACACCGCCAGGAACCGGCTCTCGCGCGCGTACTCCGTCAGGTAGATCGCGGCGACCAGCCCCATCGGAACCGCCAGCAGCAGCGTGCCGATGGCCAGGTAGAAAGTCCCCAGGATTTCCGGCCAGATGCCGCCGAAGAAGTGCGCATCGAACGACTCGTCCGTCCAGAATCCCCAGTAGAACGTCCGGCGCGGCCGCATCATCGCGGCCAGGTTCTGCTCCACATAGGGAAACAGCGCCGCCAGCGGCGTACCGGCGAAATCCTCCGCCCGCGGCTTCGATTCCCGCACCCCGCCCGCGGCCGGATTCGAATAATCCCACTCCTCCCGCCGCAATACCCGCTCCAGTCCGAGTTGCGCCAGGTCCATCCGCGTCTGCCCGTACTGGTCCCGCAGCAGCGGCGGCCGCGGCTTGCCCGGCTCCGGCCCCAGCAGAAACTGCAGGTGCTTCCGCAGGTCCTTCAACGGCGCCCGGTATCGCGCCCGCACCGACGCCTCGCCCGCCGCCAGCTGCCGGTCGAATTCGGCCAGCATCCGCCATGCCGGCTCGCGCGCGGCCTGCGCCGCCCGGATCTCCGCCTCCACCTCCGTCCGGTCGCCGCGCTCGAACTTTTCCAGCAGGAACCGCCTATGCTCGATCGTGCCCTGGAAGCAGACGGCGCGGAGGCCCCGCACAACCATCGGCGCCAGCAGGACCAGCAGCGCCGCCGCCAGCCACGCGATGGCCAGCAGGCCCGCGCCGGAAAACGTGCGGTCCAGGATCTTGCGGGTCTGCAAGCTCATGTCCTCACCCTCCCGCCTTCCGGCACGACCGGTGCAGCACCCATTCGCTGGCCAGATTGCAAACGAACGAAAAGACCAGCAGGCACAACGCCATGGCAAACAGCACGTGGTAGCGCGCCGAACCGGTCACATGGTCCGCCTCCCCCATGTCGCCCGCGATGGTCGCCGTCAGCGTGCGCACCGGCGCCAGCAGGTTGTACCAGGGCGACGGAATCTGCGCCGCATTGCCCGACGCCATCCACACCACCATTGTTTCCCCGACCGCACGCATCACGCCCAGGATCGCCGCCGCCGCAATTCCGCTGCGTGCCGCCGGCAGCACGGTCCGCAGCGTCGTTTCCGCCCGCGTCGCCCCGAGGGCATAGCTGCCTTCGCGCAATTCCCGCCCCACCGCCTGCAGCGCATCCTCCGACACGCTCACCACCGTCGGCAACGCCATGATCCCCAGCACCAGGGACACGTTCAAGGTGTTGGTGCCGCTGGAAATCTCCAAACCGGCCAGCGCCCGGGACGCCGCCCAAAGACCGGTCGCCGCCGCCCCCCCCAGGACCAGAAGCAAACCCAGGCGGATCCGTTTTTGCAGCGGCTCCGGCGCATGGTCGGCGCCCAGGTCGGCCAGGATGAACGCCAAGAGCCCCGCCACCGGCGCCCCGATGATCCATGCGGCCGCCGCCAGCACCGTCCCGCCGCTGCGCTGCAGCAGCGGCGCCAGCACCACCAACGCAAAGAATCCGTACGCCACCGAGGGAATCGCCGCCAGCATTTCCACCACCGGCTTCACGACCTGCCGCGCCGCGAACGGCAGCACGTCGCTCAGGCAGACGGCGGCCGCGATGCCCACCGGCACCGCCACCAGCGCCGCGCCCAGCGTCACCAGCCCGCTGCCGGCGAAAATCGCCAGCGCCCCGAATTCCGGTTCCGCCGCCGATGGATACCACCGCGGGCTCGTGAAAAATTCCCGGAACCCCTCCAGCCGGAAGAAGGGAACGGCATCCCGCGCGATGAAAAAGAAGATCGCCAGCACCGCCAGCGCGGACAGCGAGGTCACGCCCAGCAGGAACAGTTGCCCGAGGTCCGCCGCCAGCCGCTGCCGGCGGCGGGCCCCGCGGCTCAACAGCAGCGAAGGCGCCGCCCGAATCCTTCCCGCGCTTCCATCCATTCCGTTGCCTCCGGGGAGCGGGCGGGCCGCTCGTTCCGCCGGCCGCCCGCTCCGGTTCCTGCCGCCGCTACGGCAGCGCCACGAAACCCGTGGCTTCAATGATCCGCTTGCCGTCTTCCGTGGCCGCCAGGCCGACGTAGTCCGCCAGAGGCGAATCCGCCGCCGGCCGGCCACTCGTATACATGTACAGCGGCCGGGCAATCGGATACTCCCGGCTCACCACCGTTTCAGGCGTGGCCTCGATCCCGTTCACGGTCACGGTCTTCACGCCCTCGGTGAAGGCCAGGCCGACGTAGCCGACGGCCCCGGGCGTGCTCATCACCCGCTGCCGGATGGCGCCGTTGCTGCCGGTGTATTCCACCGGCGAGGCCATCTTCTGCTGGTCCATCACCAGCGTTTCGAAGCACTCGTAGGTGCCGCTGTTCGTGTCCCGGCTGATCGCCACAACCGGCTCGTCTGGACCGCCCAGCTCGCTCCACCGCCGGATCTTGCCCGTGTAGATGTCCCGGATCTGCGCAGTCGTCAGGTCCGCCACCGGATTGCGGTTGTTCACCACCACCGCGATGCCATCCATCGCCACCACGTGTTCGATCGGCAGGATGCCCGCGTCCTGCGCCGCCTTTTTCTCGGAGTTCTTCATCGGGCGCGACATCGTCGCCACATCGCAGGCGGCGTTGATCAGGCTTTTCGCCCCGTTGCCGCTGCCGGATTCGCTGACCGTGATGTTCACCTCCGGATGCTTCTGCATGTAATGCTCCGCGAACGCCTTCGCGATCGGCCCGACCGTCGTGGAGCCGTCCACCACGATCTGGTTCGCCTCGCCCGCCGCCGCCGCCCCGGCGATCAACATCGCCGCCACTCCCGCCATTGCCTTTTTCATCGTCGCTCTCTCTTTTCTGTTCTGTTCGCTGCCATGGAATCACCGGCGCGTGAGCCGGCCATGATCGTCCCGTTAGATTTCGGTGAGCCGGGCGGGTGTTCCCCGCCCGGCGGTTTCCGTCCTAGAAGTTGACCGACAGGTCCAGCTGCAGCCGGTCGTAGTCCGTTGTTTTCGCTTCGTCCGAGATCTTCTTCTCGCCCACGAGGTAGGTCGCCGCCACCTGCAGGTTCTTCAGGACCTGGTACTTGCCGTACACCCGGTGCCCCTTGCCGTCCGTTCCGCCGCCCCAGCGGTCGGAATCCGTCAGCATGCCCAGCGTCGCGTCCTTCTCCAGTTCCGCGTAGCTGTAGCCGATTTCCCAGGTCTTGGGATTCTTGGCCTTGCCCAGCGATGCGCCGACGAGATGACCCTGATCCAGTTCGTCCGCTTCCGTATTGGACAGTTCCTGGACGAACAGCGCGAGGGGTTTGCCGAACGCCCACAGATCCAGCTGCGCGAAACAGACCACCGGCAGGAATTCCGTCTTCCAGGCCTTGTTCGTGGCGTCGCCGTCCACGCTCCCGGCCGCCGTGCTGTTGCCGTAGGCGTTGTTCTTGTCCTCCCAATCCAGCACGTCGTAGCCCTGCACGCTCTCGAACGCGTAGGCCGCCGCGCCGGCCGTCAGGGCGATTTCCGGAATGAACTGGAATTTCGCCGCTATCTGCCCGGCGTACAACATCAGGTCGTCCTCCGCCGACCGTTCCTGCACCCACAGGTAGCCGCCGTTCGCGAACAGCGTCGCGAAGCCGCCGCCCACCTGGCCTTTCAGCGCCGCGCCTTCGGGCGTCGCATCGCCGTCCCACACCAGATCGTCCGGCATGGTCAGGAAGGGATTCTTCATCTTGCCCGCGAGCGCGTGCAGTTCGTTCGGATGTTCGCCGAAAAAGCTGTAGTCCGCATACGCGAGGCTCAGCTTCATGTCCTTCTTCCCGAACCCGTCGCCCAGCGTCTGGTTGCCCGACACCGGATCCGTCTGCCCGGTCGACAGCTCCAGGCCGGCCTTCAGCTTGGCGTCGATCTTGGCTTCCGCGCCAAGCCGCGCGCGGATGCGGTTGCGCTCCCGCGTGTAGGTCTCGCCGTCGGCATCCTTCTTCGCGTCGTCGCCAAGGCTCTCGTAGCGATATCGCAGGTCGCCCTTGAAGCTGAGCATATCCGCCCAGGTCTTCGGCGCCGGCGCCGCCGGTGCGTTCGATTGCGCCAGGCCCGTGCCGGCCAGGCTTGCCGCCGCCATCGCGCCGGCCGCGAGTATCTTCCACTGTTTCATGTGCTGGGTTCCTTTCTGTTGGCGGGCCCGCAAAGGCCCTTGTCGTTTTTCGCTGCCCACAGAAGAACCCGGCGCCGTTTGCGCCCCATGAGGCCCCTGCTAGATGTTCATGAGATGTGAACGACGCCCCGCCCGGACCGACGGCGCTGTTCCCGGCCGCGCGCGGCCTAGCGCTTCGGCAGCCGGATGGTGAACACGCTGCCCTTCCCCGGCGTGCTCTCCACCCCCACCGTCCCCCCGTGCGCCTGCGCGATGTGCTTCACGATCGCCAGCCCCAGCCCCGTCCCCCCCAGCGCGCGGCTCCGGGCCGAATCCACCCGGTAGAACCGCTCGAATATCCGCCCCAGATGCCGCTGTTCGATGCCCGGCCCCGTGTCCCGCACCTGGATCGCCAGCCCCGCGCCATCGGCCGACGCCGTCACCGCCACCTGCGCCCCCTCCCCGCCGTACTTGATCGCGTTGTCGATCAGGTTGCCCACCGCCTGCTCCAGCAGCGCCGCATTGATCGTTGCCATCAACCCCTCCGGACATTCCGTCGAAACCGCGATCCGCCGGGCTTCCGCCGCCTTGGCGAAATTCCCCGCCGCGCGCCGCAGCACGTCGCCCAGCGGGCCCGGCTCCAGCGGAATCCGGCCGCTGCGGCCGTCATGCTCCAGCCGCGACAGGCTCAGCAGGTCGCCCACGATCGCCCACAGCCGCTCCACCTGCCGGCCGATCATCGCGATGAAATGCGCGTCGTCGCCGTGGTCCTGCCGCTCCGGATCCAGCAGCGTTTCCACCGAACCGCGCAGCGCCGTGATCGGCGTCTTCAGCTCGTGCGATACGTTCGCCACGAAATCCTGCCGCATCTTCTCGAGCTGCTTCAGCTTGGTCGTGTCGCTGATCACCGCCAGCGCGCCGATCCGCCGGCCCGCCGCGTCCTCCAGCGTCGTTCCGTGCAGCCGCAGGTTGCGCTCGTCCGCCAGCTGGATCTCCCCCTCCGCATCCTGCCCCGACGCCAGCACCCCCTGCATGAACTTCTGCAGGTCCGGGTGCCGCGCCACCTCCTCCAGCATTCGGCCGCGCGCCTGTTCCGGCGCCACGCCCAGGAGAGCCGCCGCCGCCGTGTTCAGGTTCAGCACCCGCCCGTCCGCATCCACGGCCAGCACACCCTCCGTCATGCTGCCAAACACCGCCTTGAGCTCGTTGCTCTGCTGGGTGATCGTCTCCATACGCGCCCCGAGCTGTTCCCCCATCCGGTTCAGCGCCCGGCCCAGCGCGCGCATTTCCTCTCCGCCGGTCGTCACTTCCACCCGCGCGCGCAAATCGCCCCCGGCCATCCGTTCCGCGGCGGAACGCATCTCTTCCAACGGCCGGCTGACCTGCCTCACCAGGACCGACGCCGCCAGCGCAAACAGCGCCGCCGCCGCCAGCACGCCCAGACCCACCCGCCGGCTCGTCGCCGCCAGCGCGCGGTCGATGTCCGCCAGCGGCATCGAGGTCCGCACCGCCGCCACCACCTTGCCGTCCCGCCGCACCGGCACCGCCAGATACGACAGCCGACGCCGCTGCGTGTCGCTGAACCGCTCCGACTTCCCGACCCCTCCGGCCAGCGCCTCCCGGATTTCCGGACGGTTGCCGTGGTTTTCCATCGCCGAGGGCTCCGCATCTGAATCGCCCACCACGCGGCCGTCCGCCAGCACCGCCGTCACCCGGATCTGCGCCAGCCGTCCCGCCTCCTTGCATCGCGCATCCAGCCGGTCGTACGCCGGCAGCCGCGCATTCATGCCCAGTTCGCCGGCCATCCACTCGGCCTGCCCCTGCAGCTCCGCCGCCACCTGCTCCCGGTACACCGTCCGGATCGTCCGGTCCGCCAGCACCCCGGCCAGCAGGAACGCCGCCATCGCCGCCGCGAACAGCCACAGATAGACCCGCCAGAACAGCTTCATTCCCGCTCAATCCTCGGCGCGGAACCGGTAGCCCACGCCGCGCACCGTTTCGATGCAGTCCGCCCGCGCCCCCAGCTTCCGGCGGATGCCCACGATCTGGAAATCCACCGCCCGGTCCGTCACCGCGTAATCCTCGCCCCGCACCGCGTCCACGATCTGGTCGCGCGTCATCACCCAGCCCGGCCGCCCCGCCAGCAGGTGCAGGATGCGCAGCTCCGTCACCGTCATTTCCACGGCCTCGCCCGCCACCTTCACCTCGTGCCGGCCCGGATGGATGACGATGTCCCCCGCCTGCACCACCGCCTCCGCATCCGGCGGCGCCCCCCGCCGGCGCCGCAGCGCCGCCCGCACCCGGGCGATCAGCTCCTTCATGCGGAACGGCTTCACGATGTAGTCGTCCGCCCCCAGCTCCAGACCGGCCACCACGTCGGCCTCCTCGTCCTTCGCCGTCACCATCAGGATGGGCACCTCCGCCGTCTGGGCGTCCTTCTTCAGCATCCGGCACACCTCGAGGCCATCCAGCCCCGGCAGCATCAGGTCCAGCAGCACCAGGTCCGGCGGCTTGCGCAGGATCGCCTTCACCGCCTCCATCCCGTTCGTCGCCGTGGACACCCCGTACCCCTCCTTCGCCAGATGGTGCCGGACCAGGTCCAGGATGTCCTCCTCGTCCTCCACCACGAAAATGCTTTTCTTGGCCACGGTCTACTCCTCCGGCGCCACTGCGGCGCCATCCGTCCCTACTATAGGCTCCGCCCCGCCGGAAAAAAAGCCCCTGTTTTGTGAGAAATCCGTGAGGACCACCCCCCCCGGAGGGAAGGCGCCGCCCGCGGTTTTCCACGCCGTGGAAAACATTTTTCCACCGGTGGAAAAACCGGCCAAAGTTTTTCCATTGCGTGGAAAATCCGCCGAAAGTTTTTCCATTGTGTGGAAAACCGGACCGGGACCCGGATTGCCGCGCGGGGGAAGGCGGCTCAGCGCAGGCCCTGCGCCAAGGCTTCGACGCTGACGTCCTCCCAGCCCGGCAGGGCCAGGCAATGTTCCAGCACCAGGGCGCTGGCGAAGGCGTCGAAGAGCGCGTCGTGCCACTCGCGCCCGGGACACAGCCGGCGCGTGCGGGGCACAAGCCCGAGCGCCTCGCACACGTCGCCCAGCGCGTGCCCCTCCAGGTCCGGCCGCACGTGCCGCGCCAGCTGGAGCGTGTCGATCCACGGCCCGAACTCGTGCATTGGCGCCGCCCGCTGCAGGAATTTCCTCTCGGTGCCGATGTTGTGGGCCGCCAGCGGACGCCCCTCCAGCCACGGCCTCCACACCGGCCACAAGTCCGCCGGCGGCGGCGCCGCGGCCAGCACGTGGCGGATTTCCGCATGCCGACCCGGCACGTAGGGGTTGAACGGCCGGTCCGCCGAAACGTGCAGGTAGCTCTCGTGGCAGTGGCCCGTCACCCGCCCGGCCCGCACCTCGACCATCCCCACCTGCCACGGCTCCTCGCCGTGCCCGCGCACCGCGCCGGTGGACTCGAAGTCCAGCACCGTCAGGATGGCCTCGCGCGCCTTCATGCCTTCGGCAGAGCCAGCGCGGCCTCCAAGTCGCCGAGCACGGAACCGAATTCGGCGAACGCCTCGCGCAGCACGCCCGCGTCGCGCAGGTCCACGCCGGCCCCGGCGACGGCGTCGAGCGGGTCCCGGCTGCCTCCCGCGCGCAGGAGCCCCAGGTAGGCCTCCACGCCCTCGCCCGCGCGGAGCCGGCGCGCGAAGACCAGCGCCGCGCAGAAGCTCGTCGCGTACTTGTAGACGTAGAAATCGTAGTAGAAATGCGGGATGCGGCACCATTCCAGCCCGATGGCGTCGTGCGCGTCGATCCCGGGACCGTAATACGTCTTGTTCAATTCGTAATACTTCCCGCGCAGGAACTCGGCGGTCAGCGGCGTGCCCTCCTCCTCCCACCGGTGCAGGTCGCGCTCGAACTCGGCGAACATCGTCTGCCGGAACACCGTGCCCTTGAACGAATCGCACAGGTGGTTCAGCAGGTGCGCCCGGAACGCCGCGCCGCCCGGTTGCGCCAGGAGATGGTGCGTCAGCAGCAGCTCGTTCACCGTGGAGGCGATCTCGGCGAGGAAGATCGGATAGTGCGCCGTCCGGTGCGGCTGGGCATGGTTGGACATCCAGCTGTGGATCGAATGCCCCAGCTCGTGCGCCAGCGTGAACGCGTCGTCGAGCCGGTCGTGGTGGTTCAGCAGCAGGTACGGCGGACTGTCGTAGCACCCGCTGGAATACGCCCCCGACCGCTTGCCCTTGTTCTCCGGCCAGTCGATCCAGCGGGACTCGAACGCCGAGCGCAACGCCCCGGCATATTCCGGCCCCAGCGGCCGGCAGGCCTCCTGCACCCATCCGCGCGCCTCTTCCATCGGGACCTTCGCGGCGCAGGACGGCACCAGCGGCGCGTAGAGATCGTACATGTCCAGGTCCGCCAGCCCCAGCGCCCGCTTCCGCAGATCCAGGTAGCGGTGGAACAGCGGCAGCGCTTCGTGCGTGGCGCCGATCAGCCCGTCGTACACCGCCACGGGCACCTGGTCGTCGAACAGCGCCGCCTCGAGCGACGACGGAAAATGGCGCACCTGGGCCATGAACGCATGCGCCTTCACCGTAGCCGACAGCGTCGAGGCGATCGTGTTCTGCAGCTTCCCGTACCCGCCCAGCAGGGTCTCGAACGCCGCCTTGCGCACGCCGCGGTCGGGATTCTCCAGATGCGACCGGTACGTCCCCTCCGTCAGCGGCAGCGGCTTCCCATCCGGCCCCGGGATGTCCGGAAACGCCAGGTCCGCATTGGTCAGCAGTCCATAGGTCTGCTCCGAGGCGGCCAGCACCTCGCTTCCGCGCGCCAGCAGCGTCTCCTCGGCGGTGCTGAGCACATGCGGCTTGCTGCGCAGCACCTTCAGCAGCGTGCGGCGACAGTCCTTCAGCTCCGGCGCCTCCATCCAGGCCCGGATCTCCTCCTCCGGATGCGCCAGCAACTCCGGCGTGATCCACGCGCATTGCGCGGCAATCTCGGCGTAGCGGGCGCGGATGCGCGCCTCGCGCGCCTGGTTCCCGTCGTGCGCCGTGTCTTCGTCGTGGCGCAGGTGCGCGTAGGTGTGCAGCCGCTCCAACAGGCGGTCCAGCGCCGTCTCAGCCTCCATCAGGCGCGCCACGGCGGCAACGGAATCCAGCTGGCCTTGCATCGCCAGCACCGGCGCCGCCGCCTCGTCGAGGCGCGCAAAATCCGCCTCCCATGCCTCGGGCGCGGCATAGAGCGGGGAAAGGTCCCACGTCAGCGCCTCAGGCACTTCGTTCCGGGTCGGCACGACCGTCGATTCAAGGTGTTCCTTCATGCGCCTTACAGTCCACAAAACCGCCCCGCGCTTCAAGAAAAGAACCCGATGGCGGATTCCATGCAAGCGAGTGAACGGGAATGCCCCCAACGCGGGCGATGCCGAAATATCAATTTATGAAAGCGCCCCCTTTTCTCCGCTCGCGACTCCCCCTCATGCCCGCGCCCCCCCGACAATCATTTTTACAATTTATAGGACCCCTTTTCCTGCCCCCTTTTTGAATCCGGCCCGCATTTATATTCGGACTATTCCTGCGGGGAATCGTTCTGTTTCTCTTGAATTACTTCGTCAGTTTCCGAAAAGATCTCCTCAACGTGACGCAGGAAATCAATAACGCGTGTTGATTCCACGTTCTCGCCATAAACCATGTATACGTTATTACCTTGGCGCACCAAGAAGGTATCGCCACTGAATCGTACAACTTGATCTCCCGCCTCGAAGCCCGCTGCCCCCCCCCCTGTCCAGACCCCTAATCGTGACTGCAGGAAAACACGGTTCGCATCTTCTATGTTGGCGCATCGTGTCGCCCGCAGAAGCAGTTCCCCGTCGCTCCCGGCCTCTTTGAATCGGAATTCATTCCAATGGGAATTGTGTCTCTTCTCGGAAACGGTAACATACCGCCCAGAGCGCACGAGATCATTTGTAATGGCAGAAGACATAGGTTCACTTATCCGGAACGTATCAGCCCACGACATCACTGCCAAGAATGATTGAGTAACCAACACCAACAGAATCAATGTCATAGGATGGCTTCGACTCTTTTGTTTCATAGAGGCTCCTCCATTTACGGCGCAATATATGGGTAAACGATAGCATTCCCCAAGGCGCTAGATTCCCAATCGTTGCGACTTCCACTCTGGGCAGAACCCGATGGGTCTAAGATTCCATCATTGTCCCAGTCAACATCCTCCACCCCCGGAAAATTGCCAAGCGGCGGATTTTCTTCGTCCGGTGGTGCAAATTCGGTAAAACCAGGAGCACCGGTCATCACATAAGATGGATCATACAGGGTCCCCGATATGCTTGTCATGGCATGGAATGTGAACCTCGGATTTGCTGGGCGATCACAGCGGAAGGACGCCAGATAAACATTTGTTCCATCGGGTGTATATCCGTAATAGGTTCCTTCCGTGCTATCGACGCCTCCCCAGTAGTAAACAACGTTCCCACCGTCAGCGCCCATCGAATCAAGTAAGTATTTCAGGAGAAAAGCATTTGCATCGCATTGTGCGGCACCAACGCTGTAGGTTTGTAAGATACCACCATTCCCCGTTTCATATCCACTTGGGGGAGCTTGGCCCGGATCATAGAGCAAATCGCCGTTTATGCCCGAATTGACCTTGCCGGCATAACTTGAATCGCCATTGATGTACCCGGTGGCCTTCTCCAATGCCAAATCGAAGAGGTCCGCCGTGGTGGGTGTTCCATGCGTCCAGTAGAAGGTGTGCGGGCCGCTTGAACCGATAGATGTCCAGGTGCCTACGCCGTCCAGCTTCATCTCCCATTCAAAGACCGGCTCGGTTTTCTTAACCGTCGTTTCCAGCGAGGAACTGAACGAGATACTATCAAACGACACCGCCGCATCATCGAGTTGAACGCCATCCTTCGTCGCAACAACATTGCCGTTCACCTTGATGCGAAAATCAGCCGTAAGGGTCGTTCCAAGATTGTCCGGAGACACCGACACTTTGGAGAACGCCGTCGGTTGAGTGCCCTTTGTGTACGCGACCGGCTTGTCGGGATTGTCGGTCCGTTTCCATGTCGGCGACGTGCCATCCGGGGAATCAATCGCCGTCCCACTCGGCCACTCCTTGATAAGATGGTCCCCGGTAAAACCTACTTCTTCGATCTCCACTTTAATGGCGGTCACCAGGATCCGATCCACGCAGTTGGTCTGTTCGGAGTAGGTCCATTGGAGGACGTTGCTGCCGGGGGCGATGCCTTCCACGTAGAGGGGCGTGGAGGTGAAGTTGGCGAAGGACACGGTGTATTGCGGCAGGGGCGTTCCGCCGGCCTCCGTGGAATAAATTTGGAGCCGCGATTGATCCCACGTCAGATCCAGAGTGCCCGGCGACGCAGCCGGGCCACAGGCCGCCAGGGTCAGCGCCGTGCGTGGCGCGTTGGTGTGGGCCGTCCGGTCGGCGATGAAGCCGCCGGGGTTTTCCTCGTCATTCTCAGCCACGCCGTCGAGGGTGGCATTGACGCCGAAGATATGCAAGGGGATGTTTGTCACGCAGTCCGACAGGTCGACTGCGGCGAACGACGCCCGGCCCAATCCACAGCCATCGCCCTCCAAATAGACGGTGCGCGGTAGTTGGGCGTTGGGAAATGTCGTTTGAGCCAGATCGATGGGATCGCCGCCATCAGGTCCCTCAAAGGCCAAGGCGTTGGAAAAAGAGAGCCGCATGGAGCCCGCCCACTCGGCCGGAAGCGTCTGTTTCAGCACAAGGGGTTCGCGCGGAGCGTTTGGATGCAGTGTCCGGTCGGCCAGCGGGACAGCCGGGCCGATATCGGCCTTCAGTACGGTTGCGGTAACGCGGTCATGCACCGGAACAATACCGCCCAGAATCTCCACCCAGGCCTCTTGCATGTCGCATTGGGCAATGCCCTCCGCGTAGAGAACCGGCAGGCCCCCGCTGACCGGAAATTGAATCCCGTTGGGCAGGGCATTGCTTCCGTCGGCGCTGTCGTAGATCCGGAGATGCTCCGTGTCGTAGGTCAGCTGGATGTTGCTGGCATAGCCCCACCCGCCGGATGGCCCCACGATCTGGATGAGGCGCCGCAGGGCTCCGGGATGCGCGCTCTTGTCGGCGAGGAAAAACCCCACGCTCTCCTCGGACGCTTCCGGGACACCCGCGTCGAGATCGATGCCGGCGGGTTCATGCCGCAGCAGGATATCCGCTCCATATTCCAATGGATTCTCATTGGCCCAGGTCGTCTGCCCGTCACGCACGGTGAACGTGAATTCGACAACGTTGCCTGGAACGAGGCAATAGAGCCGGTTGCGGTAAGGATAATCGTAGGGGTTGAGATAGATGGAAGGAGCGGTGCATTCGACGATGAAATCTTCCGCCATGTACCCGTATTCCTGAACTTGCACCATGATCGGTTGGCTGTTGGTCCGCACCTTGACGCGGTAGACCTTCGCGATGCCATATCCGATATCCCCCTCGTCGATCTCCTCCCCGGGAAAACCTCTTTCCCACAAATAGGGACGAGGGGTCACATCCGCCGCATCGAAGGGATTGGTGAAGTTGCCGACCTCCACCGCATTGGGAATCCCGTCGCCATCGGAATCTTCCATGCCATCGGAAATGCCGTCTCCATTGGTGTCGGCGGTGAGCGGATTCAATCCGCCGGCGATCTCCCAGCCATCCGGAACGCCATCGCCGTCCGTATCGGCATTATTTGCATCCGTCCCGCTGGAGGCTTCTTCGGCATCGCTCCCGTGCGGCAGGGAGGATGAGTCCCACGGAAAGGCGTCGCCGTCGGTATCTGTACGGCTGGCATCGGTACCGGCCACCCATTCCATGGCGTCGTTCCGCCCGTCGAGATCGCTGTCCTGCACATCGATGCGGCTCCCCCCTTGATTTGGATACACGCCGCTGGCGATTTCCAAGGTGTTGGACAGTCCGTCCCCATCCAGATCCAGATAATCGCCTTGGGTGTGGGGAATCCACGAGGTCGAAGGCACGTTCTTCCAATCCCCCGCATGGTCCGTATCGTAGCCAATCCATGTCCGGCGAATCACGTTGGTAATCCTTGGCTTGACAATGGGATACTCCTCGCCGAATCCGTCGCGGGAAATCCCATATTCATTGGTGAAACCATAGAGCAGCGCATCGGCCACGATGGCGGAGGGACTCGGGGCCACCAGCCGGATGCCAGACATCGTCGGGGGCGTGGTGAGGCTGTCGGGCAATTCCAAGGCGGCCTGGAAGTCTCCGTTGGACCCCACCACCAGGAAATCCCCCGAGTCCAGCATGGTTCCTTCGGGGAAAGTGAATACATCGGTCCAACCGGTCGGCAACGCCGTTTGGAGCCGAAAACCCGCCAGCGGCTTCTGGCCGGGGCCGGAGTTGAACAATTCCACCCATTCCCCGGCATTGGCCATTGAATTGGTGATCGGCAGGGCCGCATTGATCACAATGCCGTAATAATCCCCGTCATTCAGCGGGTCGGTCCCCAGCTCAATTTCGCGCCCGTCCAGATGCCCGTCGCCGTCCGTGTCGGCCACGAGGGGATCGGTATGATACACATCTACCTCCGCTCCGTCGGTCAGCCCGTCCCCGTCGCAGTCCAGCGTCTGGCTCGGTACGACGACCACCTGTTGCGTGCAACTGGCGTGGTTGCCCGCCGCGTCGTAGGCGTGCCACACCACGGAATTCGTGCCGATGGGCAGCACGGCGGGAATTTCACTGTACAGCATCGTCACCCCGCAGTTGTCCGTCGCCACGGGCTCCGCCAAATCCAGGTTGGTGATGGCCCCCAGACAAGGCCCGGCATCCACCATGACACTGGATGGCGCGATAAACACCGGGCGTTCGATGTCGTCGTTGAGTTCCATGTAGCACCGGATCGTCTCGCTGGTCTTTCCGTTGCCCACCGCCGCCGGAGCGAC
>CALMBO010000022.1 GCA_937860055.1 uncultured Verrucomicrobiota bacterium
GGTCAAGGGGGCGGGGCGGCTTCGCGGGGCGGGGGAATGGAGGAAACGCCGATGGGATGGGCGCGGCAGGAGGCGGGGAAAATATTTTTAGCGGCGAAGCGTCAAAAAGTAGACAACAAGTGGGATTGGAAGG
Source organism: uncultured Verrucomicrobiota bacterium (assembly GCA_937860055.1). GTDB lineage: Bacteria > Verrucomicrobiota > Kiritimatiellia > CAIQIC01 > Lenti-01 > Lenti-01. The sequence goes on from CALMBO010000022.1 coordinate 134, forward strand.
CGCCGCGGGGCGGCGGGGGATGATCTACGCCTTCGGCCAGAGCCAGGCGGCGCCGCGGACTCCGCTGGAATCCCCGTGCCGGTTGCGGACGACCGGGGTTTCCGCCTCGCCTCCAAACACGTAACGCGGCAACTGGGGGGGAATCCACTCATACAGTTCGTCCACGTTGCTCATGCCCCCGCCGAGGACGATCACATCGGGATCCAGGAGATTGATCGCATGGGCCAGGGACCGGGCCAGACGGCCGGCATATCGTTCCAAGGCGCCGCGTGCGGCGGCATCGCCGTCGCGGGCGAGGGCCACGATTTGTTCCGCCTTCAACCGTGCGGGCCCGGCCGCGCCGGTGGCGCGGGCGTAGTCGTCCGCGAATCCGGTTCCCGAAATCCATTTTTCGATGCAGGAGGATTTTCCGCACCAGCACGCGGGGCCGGGGTATTCCTCGGGGGTCATCCAGGGAAGGGGGTTGTGGCCCCATTCGCCGGCCACCCGGTTGGCGCCTGTCCATGGCCGGCCATCGATGGCAATGCCGGCTCCGCATCCGGTCCCGAGGATCGCGGCGAACACGACGCGGTGTCCGGCGCCGGCGCCATCCACCGCTTCGGAGAGCGCCAGGCAGTTCGCGTCGTTCATGCACCGGACTTCGCGGCGGAGGGCAAGGCCGAGGTCCCGGTCCAACGGGTGGCCGTTCAGGGCGATGGTGTTGGCATTCTTGACCCGGCCGGTTTTCGCGGAGAGGGTTCCGGGGATGCCCACGCCGACGGTTCCGGCCTGGCCCAGCGCCGATTCCGCTTCGAGGACCAGGCCGGCGATGCCGGACACGATCGCTTCGTAGCTGCGGGAATCCGTGTCCACCCGTTTCCGGTAGATCTCGGTTCCGCCCTCGTCGAGGGCGATGATTTCCGTCTTGGTTCCGCCTAGATCGATTCCCAGCCGCATGGAGACGGAGGGTAGGGCTTCGGGGCGTTCCCGTCAATGGGGAGGCTCAGGCGGCGCCTTCCCGCGCCTTAGCGGGCGGCGGGGCCGCCATCGTGGATGATCTGCACGGGCATGCGGCTCAGGCGGTCGAAGAGCCGGCGGTCGCCGAGGATGGGCCACCAGTCGTAGAGGAAGGTCTGGATGGGGCGCCACATGGCGACCCAGCCGAAGATGATCAGGCCTTCGCGGAAGAAGGTCATCCAGCGGTGGGTTTCCGCCCATTTTCCCAGGGCGGCGGAGGCAGTGAGGGCTCCGGCAAGAAAAGACAGGCCGATGGCGAGGCTGATCCAGCCGTCGTGGAGGAGTTCCCGCAGGCGCAGGGTGGTGAATCCGGACTGGCGTTTGAAGTGTTCGCGGATGGCTTCGCCGGCGTCGCGGGCCTCCTCGGGGGAACCGGGCCATTCGGTGACGTAGATGGCGAGGGCCAGGGGGAGCCGGGCGGAAAGCTCGCTGGCGGCGGCGAGGATGTATTGCTGCGCATCGTCGTCGAGATCCTTCGCGAGGAAGGGTGACGGGTCGCGGAAATCGAACAGCTGGCCCAGGCTCCGGATGCGGATCTCGATGATGTGGGAATCCAGGGGGATTTCGTCGCCGGAGAAGGAAGGGGATGGTTCCATGGGCCTATCCCTTGACGGCGCCTTCGGTGAGGCCCTTGACGAAGAGCTTCATGGAGAAGGTGAACAGGATGATGACGGGGATGGAGGCGATGGCGTAGCCGGCCATGAGGGGGCCCCAGAGCTTGATGTATTCGCCGGCCATGCGGATGAGCTGGACGGTGACGGGGAGGCGGGCCTGCTCGCGCATGACGATGAGGGGCATGACGAACTCGTTCCACTGCCCGAGGAACTGCATGACGGCGACGGTGCCCATGATGGGGCCGGAGAGCGGGATGACGACGAGCTTGAGCTGCTGGAAGTGGTTGGCGCCGTCGATTTCGGCGGCCTCGAAGAGATCCTGGGGGATGTCGGCGATGAAGTTGCGGAAGACGAAGATGGCGAAGGCCTGGCCGCCCGCGGCGCCGACGAGGATGAGGGCGGTGAGGGTGTTGAGGAGGCTCATGTCGCGCAGGAGGATGAAGAGGGGAACGAGGTTGGCGATCATGGGCATCATCATCAGGAGGAGGAGGGCGTTCCAGAGGAAGGAGGAAAGGGGCACCTTGAGGCGGGCGAAGAAATAGGCGCCGGCGAGGCCGAAGATGACGATGAGGAACGTGGCGGTGGTGGAGAGGAAGATCGAGTTGGCGACGGTGGGCGAGACCATGGCCCAGGCCGTGGACCAGTTCTCCCAGTGGGTGGGTTGGGTGAGGACGGTGGGGGCGAGGTAGAACTGGTTGTTGTCCTTGAGCGAGACGATGAGCATGAGATAGAGCGGCAGGAAGGCGAAGGCGAGGACGAACCAGATGAAGAAATGCTTGCCGAAGCGCAGGCCCCAGTCGCCGGCGGCGGCGGCGGCCTTGTAGAGGGGCTGCTGCTGGCGGGCGAAGGAGCGGGCCACGTAGAGGTCGCCTTTGCTGACGGGCGGCGAGGGGCGCTTCATGCAGCGGGCGAGATAGGCCTTGTCGAGGCGCGAGGCGATCGCGCCCCACGGCGTGGCGAGGATGAGGAAGACGGCGCCGGAGACGATCATGTTCATCGAGCCCTGCGGGATGCCGTAGCCGATGAGGATGGCGCCGGCGCCGCCGATGGCGGCCTTGAACAGGTTGGACGAGAGCATCATCGCCAGGGCGAAGCCGAAGAGCAGGAAGCGGACATCCGCCCCGCGGAAGATGGTGGAGAACGCGAGCGCGGCGGCGGCGAGGACAAGGCCGCCGCGGAGCGCGGCGCCGAATTTGCGCAGCAGCACGGGGACGGAGACCAGCAGCGCCAGCTTCAGGACGAGTCCGCCGGCGAAGGCGGCGAAGACCGGCAGCGTGGCGGCCTTGGGAAGGAGGACGCCCTTGAAGAAGAGGTAGGCCTCCGCGAAGGCGTAGAGCGAGAGGAGGCCGAACCAGGCGGACCTGCCGGGTTTGGAGCCGCCCTCGGGCTCGGGCTGCAGGAGCATGTTGCAGATCTTCTGCAGCAGCAGCACGACGACGGTCAGGACGATGCCGACGGCGCAGGCGTAGCCCATCTGCTGGTCCATGAAGGCCTTTCGCAGCATGAACAGCGCGGGGACGGTGGCCTTGCCGCCGGGACCGCCGGTGATGCCGGCAAGGGCGAGGATCATGCCGGCATCCTTGATGGTGTCGATGATGGCGAAGACGAGGAGCAGGTAGATCGAGCCCATCAGGAGGGGCAGTTCGATCTTGGTGAAGCGCGTCCACCAGGTGGCGCCGTCGATGTCGGCGGCTTCGTAAATGTCCTTGGAGATGTTCTGCAGCTTGGCGAGATGGGTGAGGACGGCGAAGGAGCCGACCCACGGGAAGCCCCAGACGACGCAGGCGATGATGATGATCTTGGGATCGCCGAGCCAGGCGGGGGCGGTGCCGGCCTTGAAGGCGGTGAGCCAGTCGAAGGAGGCGAGGAAGGACTTGGCGAGGCTGCCGGTGCCCGGATCGGCGAGCTTGGCGGTGACGAAATTCCCGGCGTGCTGCAGGAAGCCCATCAGGCCCGTCCAGTCGAGGAACTGGTTGAGATAGCCGGCGGTGGCCTCGAAGAAGAACGAGCGCCAGATCAGCACGGTGATCAGGCCGGGAATGACCATGGGGACGACGAAGAGGGTGCGGTAGAAGAACTGCATCTTTTCGGAGGTGCAGCGGTGGATGCAGACGGCGACGAGCAGCGCCGGGATCATCTTGACGACGTTCCAGAAGCCGAGGATGAAGGCGAGCTTGAAGGAATTCCAGAACTCGAGGTTCTTCAGCAGGTCGAGGTAGTTCTCGAAGCCGACGAATTCGGAGATGTCGGAGCCGTTCCAGCGGAAGAGGGAGTGGAAGATGCCGGAGCTGGCGGGATAGTACTGGAAGAGGCCGATGAGGATCAGCGTGGGGATGATGAAGAAGTAGATTTCCCAGTGGTGGCGGAGCTGGTTGGGTTGGACTTCTTTGGGCTGCATGGGAAGGCTACAGGGTTCGGGGTTCGGGGTTCAGGGCGGCGGAGAAGATTTCCACAGCGTGGAAACCTTTTTTCCATTGCGTGGAAAAACCGGGAAAAATTTTTCCATTGCGCGGAAAAACCGCGGTCATGGCGCGGCCTCCGCCTTCTGTCCGGCGCGGATGCGCTGGCGGACCTTTTCGAGGACGCGGGGGGAATATTCATAGGGGCCAACGAAGCCCTCAGGGAGCTTGTCGCGGTTGACGAGATCCATCTGGCGGGCGTGGTTGAGCTCGTCCCAGACCTGGCGGGAGGCGGTGATGGCGCGGTAGCGGATCCAGGCGGATTCGGCGTCGAGTTCGGCGGCGGATTTTTCCTCGGGGGTTTGCGCGGCGGCGGCGGCCTGGTCGGCGAGGATGGCGCGGCCGCGGATGCCGGCGAGGTACTGCTCGTTGCGCTGCATGCCGCGGCGCCAGTCGCGCTGCTGCTCGAGGAAGTCTTTCAGGCCTTCCTTGAGATAGAAGGGGGTGTAGGTCTTGGCGAAATCCTCGAAGGAGATCTGGTTGACCTGGTAGAGGGAGTACTGCTGGCCCCAGGCGACGGCAGTGTTGCCGCCGAGGGTGAAGTTGACGTTGCCGTAGATGCCCTCGAGGTGCGGTTCGAAGGCCTTGAGGAACGGGTCGAGCTCGGTGCCGACGATGGCCGGAATCCAGCCGATGATGCGGTTGATCTTCTCGTTGCCCTTCTGCGAGGCGAGGAAGAGGAGGAAGTCGATGGCGACGTCGGGGTTCTTGGAGGTGCGCGAGACGCCGAACTGGAAGCCGCCGCCGGGGGATTCGTAGATGCGGCCCTCGACGACCTCGCCGTAGACGGGGTCGTCGCGCGAGGGGATGGGGAAGTCCATGATGCCGACCTCGAACTGGTCCTTGGCCTGTTCCTGCAGCGAGCGGGCGTCCCAGGTGCCGGTGGTCATGAAGACGGCGCGCTGCTGGGCGAAGAGGAAGACGGCTTCGTCGCGGCCGAGGCCGGTGTAGCCGACCTGGAAGTAGTCGGTGACCTCGCGGAGCATCTGGAGCCAGAGCTTGAAGGGCGGATAGTGGAAATCGAGGAGGCCGGTCTTGAAGGCGACGAAGGTCTCGTCGTTGCCGACGAAGCCGTCGCGGTTGAAGTCGGCGCGGCGGATGGCGCCATAGGTGAGGGGCGAGAACATCATGCCGTCCCAGTGGCCGAAGTGGTAGGCGGAGCCGGCGATGGGGATGTAGGGCTGGCCGCTGGCGGCGTTGGTGGCGGAGCGGATCTGCTCGCAGACGGCGAGGAATTCGCGGTAGTCGCGGGGCGCCTCGTCGCGTCCGGTGAGCTTTTTGAGCAGGTCTTTGTTGTAGAAGATGCGCACGCCGAAGAGCGAAAGCGGAACGGTCATGTATTCCTGCATTTCCGTGACGTAGGCCGTCTTCATGCCGTCCTTGTGCGTCTTGCGGAACGGGACGTCGGCGAGTTCGGTGCCGGCGTTGTAGGGATTGGGCGCGTTGGCGTAGCGGGAGAGGGGCAGGAAGTAGCGGTTGAAGTAGGAGAGCCAGATGTTGGCGGGGAGCATGCCGCCGGCCTGCATGATGTCGGGTGCGGTGCCGCCCATGAGCTGCGTGCTGACCCACTGGCCGTAGGTGCCCTCGGGAATCGCATCCTGCACAACGACGACGTTGGGATGGGTCTTGCGGTATTCGCGCGCCATCTCGTCGATGCCTTCGCGGACGCTGGCCTCGAGCTGCCAGTGGCCGAGGCGGATGACGACGGTGCCGGGCGGCGTCTGCTGCGCGCGGAAGGTGGCGATGACCCAGGCGGACCAGACGAACACCGCGAAGACGACGAGCAGGGCGAAGTAGGTGCGGAGGAAGGACAGGGACGATTTGAGGAAGTCCGGCATGGCTACTTCGCCTCCTCTTCGGCGCGGAGCTTTGCCTCGAGCGCGTCCATCCGCTTGAGCGCCTGCTTGCAGCCGTGGACGTGGATGTCGGTGGGGTATTTGTCGATCAGCAGCTGGTAGTACTTGCGCGCGAGCGCAAAGTCGCCGACCTCGAATTCGGCGATGGTGGCGATGTTCCAGTAGCGGCCGCCGAATTCGATGAAGGGGTCCGAGGGGTCCACTTCGGTGAGTTCCAGAGACTTCAGTTCGGCTTCCAGGCGTTTTTCCTGCTCGCCGAGGGTGACGTAGGCGACCGTCAGCAGCGACCAGGCCGGGCTGAGGAATTCCGGCTTGCCGCCCGAGATGAAATCGAGGAGCCGCTTTTCGGACTGGCGCGAGGTCTTGGGTTCGAGCTTGGCGAGCTGGATGCTTTCCAGATAGAGGAACGCCTCCTTGGCGGCGAGATGCCCGGGGAATTTATCCATGATGCGCTTGTAGGCGGCGTTGACGGCTTTGTAGTCGGGCTCCTGGCCGACGGGGACGAGGTGTTGCTGGCGGACGAGAGCGAGTTCGGTCCAGGGGGTCATCGGGCTGTCCGGCGCGGCGTCCAGGATTTCCCTGTAGAGCCCGGTGGCCTTCCTGGGATCTTCGCCGGGTCGGCGGAGGTCCCAGGTGGTGGCGAGGCCGTAGGTGGCCATGGCCCAGTCGTCGGAGCCTTTTTGGGAGCCGGCGCGGGCGGCCTCGAAGGCCAGCTGGGCGTCGTGGAATTCGCTGAGGCGGTATTTGGTCCACCCTTCGCCGATCAACGCCGGGGCCTCGCCGGTCTTTTCGGCCTTGGGGCCGCAGGCGGAGAGCCCGAGGGCGAGGAATCCCGCCAGGAGCATCCATGCGGACCGTGTTGTCTGGTTTGCCATATGTGGAAATCTTTCTGCCCGCGCCTCTGGAAGACCGCGCATAAGACAAAAAGCATATGGCAGAACGTGGAACGTTTCGCCAGCAAAAATTGCGGGGCTTGCGGCGGAGGGGCGGGCGTGATATTCGGGAGGGATGATCGAGTTCCGGCAGGTGAGCAAGCGGTACGGGGGGCAAATCGTCCTCGACCGGGTGGACTTCCGCCTGCTGGCGGGGGAGCGGGCGGGGATTGTCGGCCCCAACGGAGCCGGGAAGTCGACGATATTCGAGCTGATCGTGGGCGAATGCGACGTGGACGCGGGATCGGTGGAGCGGGCGAAGGACATCCGGATCGGCCACTTGCGCCAGCAGCTGGCTTCCGGCGAGGAGCGGACGCCCATCCATGCCTACGTGGAAAAGGCGGCGCCGGATTTGGAGATGATCCGCGAGGAGATCCACCACATCGAGGCCCGGCTGGCGGGGGACGAGGCGGAGGAGTCGCGGCTGCTGCTCCGGCGGCTGGGCGAGCTGCAGACGCAGTTCGAGGCGCAGGGCGGCTACGATCTCCATGCGCGGGCGGCGGCCGCGCTGACCGGGCTGGGCTTCCGCGTGGAGGACCTGCCGCGGGCGCTGGGCGAGTTCTCGGGCGGCTGGCAGATGCGGGCGGAGCTGGCGCGGGCGCTGATCGCGGAGCCGGACCTGCTGCTGCTGGACGAGCCGAGCAACTATCTGGACCTGCCGGCGGTGGAATGGCTGCGGCGCCGGCTGGAGGGGTTCCGGGGCACGCTGGCGATGATCTCCCACGACCGCTATCTGCTGGAGAATCTGTGCGAGATCACGTTCGAGGTGGCGTCGGGGCGGGTGACGCGGTATCCGGGGCGGTATTCGTGGTATGCGGAGGAGCGGGAGAAGCGGCGGGAGGTTTCGCTGGCCCGCCAGGCGAACGAAAACCGCCGGAGGGAGCAGATCGAGCGGTTCGTGGAGCGGTTCCGGGCGAAGAACACGATGGCCACGCGCGTCCAGAGCCGGATCAAAATGCTGGAGAAGATGGAGCGCACCGAGGTGGTCGAGGTGGCGCGCGGGCGGGGGCATTTCCGGCTGGCGAAGCCCCCGCACTGCGGGCAGGAGGTGCTGCGGTGCGAGGGGGTCGGCTTTTGCTACGAAGAGGGGAAGTGGATTTTCCGCGGGGTGGATCTCTCGGTGCAGAAGGGGGAGAAGCTGGCGGTGGTGGGACCCAACGGCGCGGGCAAGACGACGTTGCTGCGTGTCATGGCGGGACAGCTGGCGCCGGGCGAAGGGAAGCGGACGGCCGGTCATTTGGTGGTGCCGGGTTACCAGAGCCAGGAGACGGCGGACACGATGGACCGGACGCGGAACTGCCTGGAGACGCTGAAGTCCGTGGCTCCGGACGCGGCCGAAGTGGAAATCCGCACCCTGCTGGGCGGATTTGGATTTTCAGGGGAGGCGGCGGAAAAGCGGGTCGAGGTGCTGTCCGGCGGCGAGCGCATCCGCCTGGCGTTTGCGCGGGTCCTGATCCGTCCACCGAACCTGCTGCTGCTGGACGAGCCAACGACCCACCTGGACGTGGAGAGCCGCGAGGCGCTGCAGGAGGCCATTGCGGCCTATGAGGGGACGGTGGTGCTGGTTTCCCACGATGTGGCCTTCGTGCGGGCGGTGGCGGAAGGGATCATCGCGGTGTCGCCGGGCGGGGGCGGGGTGCGCCGGTTTCCGGGGGGCTATGATTACTATCGGGAGAAGATCGCGCAGGAGGCGGGGGAAGAGCCCTGTTCCTCTGAAAAGCAAGTCGATGCGGCGAAAGCCGCCCGCGTGGAGGCGATGCGGGACCGGAAGGCGTTGAAGGCCGATCTGCGGCGGGCGGAAAAGGAAGTGGCCGCCTTGGAAAAAGAGATCTCCGATCTGGAGGCAGAGCAATCGGTTTTGCATGGTCGACTGGCGGCGGCGGACACGTCGATGGAAGATCGCGCGGCGGCGGGGCGGAAGCTCAAGGAACTCGAGGATGCATTGGCTGCGAAGCTGGCGGCTTGGGAAACGACGGGACAGCGGCGCGATGATCTCGCGGCCGGAGAGCTCGACGTTGATTCGTCCGCGGGAAAAGGGGTTTGCAGAGATCGGGGCGAGACAGTAGGATTCAAAACATGAAATCATTTGCATGCATGTTGATTTTGCTTTCCTGGGTCGTCGCGGGATGGGCGGAGGAGCCGGCGGCGATTCCGTCCGCGGGCGCGCCGGCCGTTTCCGGGCAAATGCCAGAGGGGACGATCCCGGACGCATCCATGGAGCCGAAGCGCGAGGTGCCGTTGCAGGAATCGTTCGCGGCCACGATGCAGCTTTCGGGAATCTATGAGCTGGAGGATGGCAACCTGCGCGTGGCCATCACGGACAAGAAGGACAACAGCACCTTTTCGCTGAAGGTGGGGGAGACGAACGAGACCGGCATGGTATTGCTCGATGCGGATTACGACAGAGAGTGGGCCACGCTGGAGAAAGACGGGCTGGTGGTCAAACTGTTGATGCACGGTGCCTCGACAACCGAGATGGTGACACCGGCGGAAAAAGAGGATCGGATCCACCAGGCGGAGGCGCGCCGGCTGACCTATGCCGAGCTCCGCAAACTGCGACAGCGGGAGGGAGAGAAGCTCCAAGGGGTTCACCATCCGGCGAAGACCGGCGAAGTGAAGGAGCAACGCCTGCAGGAATATCAAATGGAAGTGATCCGCAAAAGCGTGTCCCCGCCGCCGGCGCAACCTTAGCTGGAACGCGACGTTTGGCTTGCCAACAAAGAGCAATCCGTCGCAGTAAAAGCCGGCCTCCGAAATTCAATCCTTTGCGCAGGAATAAGTTGCAGCATATATAGCCATCGGCTTTGGATCGGCCGTCGGCTAAAGAGGAACGCCGGGGGGGGGGGGGGGGGGGGAAAGCCCCCTGTCCAAAGGCAAGACAGGGAATTGCGCCTCAAAATTCACCAAAATGGGGAGGCTGCGCTGGAAAAAAATGAAAAAAGT
>CALMBO010000023.1 GCA_937860055.1 uncultured Verrucomicrobiota bacterium
AGGCATACGCCAAGCGCCCCTCCCTCTCTGCCCGAAAGCTGGCGGTGGCGTGCGGCTGTACCATGGCCGATGTGGCGGCCGTCTTCGCCTCCGCTCGCCGCAAGACCGATCCCAAGACCGTGGCCGAGGCCCTGGCCCCGCCTTCGGCGCGGTTGTCCAAGCCGAACCTTTCCGGCGGGGATTGCACCCGCTGCAAGCATCGGCCTGAACCTGGAGCCCGTTTCGAAGACACCGCGTGCTGGCGTTGCGCGTACTTGGGGCAGCGCCCCGGCGAGGATGCCGAGCCCCAAGAGGAAGGCCACGGCCGCGTGGTTTCTCTTGAGAACCTTGAGGCCCTGCTGCCGAATCCGGGCGACGCGCATCAGGAGGCCGGCTTCGCCCATGTCGCCGCCGGTGGCGGTGCCGACTTCTACGCCCAGATCGATGCGAATCTCGCGGCCGAAGAGGAAGCGCGTAGGACAGCCGAAACTTTTGGCCGGTGCCCCACCACTGCCCCCACCCCCGAGGCACAACCGATTCTGGGCGCGCCCCCCCCTCCCCCCCATGAAAAGGGGGAAGGTGCGGGAAAAAAATCCCCCCCCCAAAAAAATATGCCTTTGGGAGTGACGCGGGGCGCATGGGAAGCGGTGCCGGAGGATGCGAAGGACGTATTCGTGTCGGCGCTGGCGGAGCTGGGGGCGCTGAACCCGACGCAGATCGTGGTTGTGATGAAACGTTTGGCGGGAATGCCGCTGGCGGAGATTGGGGAGCTGCTGAACGTGACGGGAGCGGCCGCCAGTGCGGCCGTCTACGGAGCCGCGAGAAAACTTCCGTTCCTGAGGTTTCTATGCGCCCAGAGGCGGACGGATGAAACGGCTGGAATCGGTCCGGTCCATGAACGGCGGCGCGGGAAGCTGGAAGAGATTGGCCGTCGATACGCGGCGTATCCGAAATTCGAAGCCATGGCGGACAATGGGAGATTGGCAACCTGGGCGGCGAAGACGTTTTCCGGGGGCACGCGGCTGCGGGGCGAAATGGAACCGTTCTTGACCGGACTGACGGGGGAATCGGCGGAGAATCCGCTGTCGCTGGCCGTGTGGGCGCTGATGCAGGAGCGCGGCCTCGTGGCCGAAGCCCGCATGGGGAGACGGGTGGTGTGCGGCCTGCCGGACCAAGTGCGGATGATGGAAGCGGGCTATCGCCCGACGCGCGACGAAAAAGCCGCAGACCAGAAACAGAAGGCACGGGCAAAACCACGCGGGGCCGTCAGCCTGTACCTGCCCGAAAAGACGCGCGGCGGGAAGAAGATTCCCCTGCTGGTGCGCGTGGGGGATGCGGCGCTGAAACTCGACTCCGCCATGCCGGAGGCGGAATGGCCGTTGCCGGGCGGAGCGATTCAGGACGCCATCGGCACCTGCTTCTCCTGGCCGTGGGAGGCGTGCGAGGGTTTCAAAGAGATGGAAAAGGCAGAGTGCCGGGGGAAGAAGATTTCCGCCCACATGGTCCGGCGTCGGGGGCGCGTGGCGTTTCTCTTGGAATGGCGGGACAACGGCCGGAGCAAAGAAGAGGGCGGATTTGCCGATGGGGGACGGGTGCTATGGGCGGGCCGGACGTGGAAGGAGTTTGTGGCCAAGCTGCACGCGAAATTGAAGGCCGCGAGCTGAAGGGCCGCTGAAGATGCAGGGCGGGCATGACCGAGGACGGCCACAACCGGTACGAGATATGCGCGCGGAGGAAGATTCCGTTTGCGGTGGTGGAGATAGGGTTTGCAGACGAGGAGGAAGCAAAGGACTGGATCGACGGGAATCAGCTAGGGAGGCGGAACCTGACTCCGGACCAGGCGAGCATCCTGCGTGGGCGGCGGTACAACCGGAAGAAGAAGGCTTCCTCTGGCCGTGCTGATAGAGTTTTTTCGGAGTCGCAAAGTGATACTCCCAAAACAGACACGGCCGCATTGTTGGCGAAACAGCACGGGGTATCCCGCGCGACCATCATCCGCGACGGGAAGAAGGCTGAGGCGCTTGAAAAGTTGTCAGAGACGAAACCCGAAGAAACCTAAGTCCGCTCGCATTTAAGGAGATACTTGGACGAATTTATAACCGCAGGAAGGTTAAGCATGGTGGCGACAGGAAGTCAGAAAAATCAAGTACCCAAAATGGGAACTTGAAGACCGCTGAAAAATTGGCGGCAGAACACAATGTTTCAAAAAACACAGTAATTCGCGCGGGGGAATTCGCATCTGCGGTTGAAACCGTGCGCGCAGAAGAGCCGGAGCCGGCGGAAAAGGGAAGCCATGCCCCGATGTTCACAGAACCGCAGGATGCCCCTCGGAAAAATTTTCCCCCTCAACAAATCGGTTTTCCGCGCACGCACGCGAGAGCGACTAGAACGGAAGGCCAATTAGGGAGAGATCGGACATGACGACGAACAGCAAACCATCTTGGCGGACCGGGAAGCCGATCTCCCACCTCACCCCATCGGAGCCCCATCGCAGGGCAATCCCGGTCCGCCATCTTTTCGCGAAAGGATCCTGACACCATGCCCAAAGTCATTCCCGAACCCATGCCCGAGCTGAAGACGGCCTCCCAGGTGCGCGAATATCTCGTGGCCACCCTGGAGAAGGCGGCAAACGGGAAGGTTCCCGTGCAGACTGCCCAGGCCATCGCGGCGCTGGCGAAGGCCGCCATGGCGGCCATCGAAGCCGAGGCGAAAGCGGAAGAGAAGGCGCGACGGCGCACCACGATGGGGGAAGCGTTGTGAAGCAGCGCCCGGACAAGGGGCTGAGCTGGTGGGCGTTCATTCGGTTTTCCTTCGCCCACGAAAGGGCGTGCCTTGCGCTGCAGAAGCTGAACCGCCTGGCGAAGCTGACGGGATGCCTTGGCGTGGGCATCCAGGCGGGCATCGCGGAAGAGATGCTGCGGGCCGAATTTGAGCCGGATGCGGACATATGGTCCCGCCGCAAGGCGTTTGGTTCCTATGAGCGGCGCGGCCTCCCGATTCCCCGTGAATGCCTGGAGGCGGAGCTGCGGCACGCCGAGCGGCTGGAAAAGACGAGGGCGAAATGAGCGTCGGCGCTGTCATTCGGTATTCCATGACGCTGGACGGGCGGGAGTTCATCCAAGAGCTGCGGCAGGCCCGCGACCAGGCGAAACAATCGGAGGTGGCCTTCAAGCAATCGGGCGCTTCCGTCTCGCAGACGGGGGCACTGTTGAACAAGACTTCCCGCGATGTGCGGGACTTCGGGTCCACCATTGGCGGTGCCGCCCGTGCCACGGGATCCTTCAATGCGCTACAATCGGCATTTTCGCAGGCCATTCGCGGGAATTTCGTGGGGGCCGTCAATTCGGGCACGTCGGCGATGCGGGGGCTGTATGCTGCGGCGACGGCGACGAATGCGGCCATGACCCTGGGAATCGCGGCGGCAGCCGCCGTGGCCGGGGCGGTCATCGCGCACTTCCAGCGGATGAAGGAGAAGGCAGACGAGACGCGGGCGGCCATGAAGCAGCTGGCCAAGGACGAAGAGGACTGGGCCCGGCACCGGCAGGAGCGCGACGTGGGCGACACCGTGAAGCAGACGGTGGACAGCGCCTCGGAAGACGAGGCCCGGAAGATGCTGAAGGATGCCGAGCGTGTCCTGGAAATCGCCAAGGGGAATACCGACCTGGAACAGCAGAAAAAGGCCGAGTACTACAAGTCCGGGAATGCGCAGCGGTGGCAGGATAACGAATCGGTCGGGCTTCAGGAGGCGGAGCGGATGGAAGATGAAGCCGCCCGCCGCGTGGCGCTCCTGAAGGAGAAGCTGGGGGAGATCGAGACGGGCCGGAAGAAGCTGGCGGAAGAAGCGGCAAAGGGTTCGGCGGAAGAAGCCGGGACCGCCGCCGCCTTCGAAGATGAAAAACTGGCGGAGCTCGACCAGATGCGCACGAACTTCAAGCGGAAACGCGGGGAGGATGCGCAGAAAACGCCGTTGGAGAAGTTGGAATACCGGCGGAAATACCTGCTGGCGGACCTAGAGAAATTCAACCCAGACGAAGGGGCGGAAAACGACATCGCCCGGCAGAAGATCGTCGAAAAGATTTACGAAACCGAACGGGCCATATCGGCGGAGAAGAAGTCCCAGGCGGATGCCGAGGCATCCAAGCGCAAGACGCTGGAGGCGGCGAAGGAGGAGTACATCTTTTCGAAGAAATCGGCACAGGAACAGCTGGCCTCTGTGAATGCCCAGATTTCCGGCCTGTTGCAGGGGCCACGCAATGCGGATACCGAGACGCAAATGCTGGACCTGCTGAAGAAGCGCGACTCCATCGCCGGCCAGATGGACGAAGCCGATGGCGACGAAGAGGAAGAATCCACGGCCCGCCGCCGGATCGGGCTGGGAGGCAGTCGGGCCAAGGGACGCCGCCGGATGGGAATGAGCCGGAATTCACAGGACTGGATGCGCAAACAGATGCAAGTGCGCCGGGAGGCGGCGGGGTTTGTGCCGGACAGTACCCACGAAAAGGAGCCTGCCGCCGTCAAGGTGGAAGGTACCGCCGAAATCAAAACCCTGCTTCAGCAGATTGACAAGAAGCTGGAATGAGCAATTTCCCCGGGGCGACGTGGCGGCGGTTATTCATTTGTGCCGCCCGTCGCCGGTAGCGACACCCGCGCCGCCCCGGGTTTTGGTTTCCGCCGTTGAACGCTTCCGGCCTGGTGCCGGGAACGTGAAGCGGCGGGAGCGCTGCGGCGATTCCCTTACGGGATCCCGCGGAAGTCGGGCAACCCAAGGTGTGCATTCCACACACCGCAGGAAGCCGGGCGGGCACGACGGAGCTGGTGACGACTGGCAACGCCGGCCTTTGCCGCCTCGCATGATGGCCGGTTTCATCATGCGGTAGGCGAAACCGCTGGGGCCGGGTTCCGCAAGGTGCCCGGCCTCTTTCCTTACATCCCATGGGCGAGCTTCAAGACAACCTGGTGCGGATCGTGGTGGACACCCGCGAGCAAGTCCCCTTCTCCTTTGCCGGCTACCCCGTCGCCCTCGTGCCCGGCACGCTGGCGGATGGGGACTATTCCCTCGCTGGATTCGAGCGCCGGGTGGCCGTGGAGCGCAAGAGCCTGGCGGACCTCGCCGGATGCCTGTCCCGGGACCGCGAACGCTTCCAGCGCGAACTGGCGCGGCTGCGGGGCTACGATGCCGCCGCTGTGGTGGTGGAGTCGCCGGCGGAGGATCTTCGGGAAGGCCGCTACCGTTCCGACCTGGACGCCGGGGCCGCATGGCAAAGCGTGCTGGCCTTCACCATGCGCTACCGGGTGCCGTTTATTTTTTCGCTGGACCGGGCGGACGCAGAGAAAAACACATTCGACTTCCTGCGGCACTTCCACCGGGACCGCGTGCGGGAGTTGGAGGCGCTGGGAATCGGGGGCGCGAAACGGAAGATTCCCTTGCCGCCGCCGGCGAAGCCATAGCAGAACGTCTCCCCGAATACGGCGGAAGCTGAAGCGTGATTGACTTGGGCGCTATTCGGTTTCATCCTTCCAGCATTGGAGTGGCGCATGGCAGCAGATGCACCATGAAAGGATCGGCCCCCATGACACCGAAATGCACGAACCGCAACACACTGCAGAAAGGCAGCCCGCCGCTGCACTTGAAGGTCGTCAAGCGGCACTGCTCCTTCTCGCCGGAAACCATGGAGGCGATTCACGCCTTTATGCGCGACAACGACATCCGCGAGTTTTCCGACGCCGTGAACCGGATGATCCTGTGCGCCGAACGCGGATACGAATACGCCATGAACTGGCACCGCCCGAAATCGGGCTGGCCACGATCCCATGCCGGGCCGGTCGACAACCGCCGCCCTTGAGTGGCGATTGCGAAAATTTTTTTCTTTGCTAATCTGCTGCAAAACACATGAAATCACTAAAGGGCATTCAATAAATTTTCATGTCATGTTTTCTCACTTTCAGAAATACGCAACTGCATAATTACAAACAAGTTGTGGCCATTTCTAAAGCACAAAGAACGGCAAAATAAAGGTGAAAATCCCGTTTTGGAAAATGCACGGCGCGGGCAATGATTTCATTCTGGTGGATGACCGCTCCCTGGGTTTTCCGGCCTTCGATTCCGCCTTCATCGCCCGGATTTGCGACCGGCGGCGCGGCATCGGTGCCGAGGGGGTGCTTCTCATCCAGCCTCCCGCCACTTCCTCCCATTTCCGCATGCGGTTCTTCAATCCCGACGGTTCCGAGGTCGACATGTGCGGAAATGGCGCCCGCTGCATCGCCCGCCTTGCCCATGAACTCGGCGCCGCCCCTGCCGACATGAGCATCGAAACCGCCGCCGGGCCCGTCCGCGCCGAAATCCTTCATCCCCTCGTCCGCCTCCACCTCCCTCCCCCCAGGGACTGGCGGCTGAATCTGTCCATGACGTGGGAAATGCAGGAAATCCCCCTCCATGTCGTCAACAGCGGCGTACCCCATGCCGTGGCCGTCGTCCAGGACCTCGCCGACGTCGATGTCCAGGCCCTCGGCTCGCTTATCCGCCGCCATTCGCTTTTCGCCCCCGCCGGAACCAATGCCGATTTCATCGAAATCACCGGCCCCGATTCCCTCGCCATCCGTACCTATGAGCGCGGGGTCGAAGCCGAGACCCTCGCCTGCGGAACCGGCATCGCCGCCGCCGCCCTCGTGGCGGAAAAACTGGGCCTCGTCCGCGCCCCTGTTCACGTCAAAACAGCCGGGGGCGACACCCTCGAAGTCGGGCTTTCCCCCCTGACCCTCACCGGCCCCGCCGAACATTCCTTCCGGGGCTCGATCGACTACCGGTAGTAGAATCCCGCCAGTCCCTGCGCCTCGCCCCACGACGCCTGCTCGCGGACAATGTGCAGCCCCACCCGCGAAACGCGGATCTGCATCAACAACCGTTTCAGCACATCCTCCGGCCCTTCCGCCACCAGCAGCACCGCACCATCGTTGAGATTCTCGACGCCCCCCGTCACGCCCAGCTGGTTCGCGATTCCCCGGACCGTATAGCGGAATCCCACGCCCTGCACCTCCCCCTCGTAGCGCACCTTGACCTGCCGCAGATCCCCACTCATGCGAAAGTCACCCGCACCATTCGGACGCCGTGGTGTTCCTCGATGGCCAGATTCCCCGCCGCCACAAGAGGGGCCAGCCGCTTTTCCAACGCCGCGATTTCCGCCCCGGACGAGGCCGCCAGCGCCTCCAGCGCGATCGGATGCCTCGCCAGCAGCTCGATCAGCGCCGCGTCGGTCATTGTCTCCGGCGCCGCCGCCTTGCCCGAAAAAACCGGTATCTCCGCCTTTGGCGAAAACCATTCCGCCACCGTGCGCAGCCACGCCTCCGGCATCCGGGGCACCTCCACCCCCGCCAGCGCCGGACGCGTCGTCGTGTTCAGATGCACCGCATCCGCCTTCAGCGACTTCGCCAGCTCCGCGATCGCCTGCACCTGTTCCGGCGCGTCGTTGTAGCCGGGCAGCAGCATCACCTCGACCCACAGCTGCCCCCGGAATTCCTCCCGCAGGGCCCGTTCCCCCTCCAGCAGGCGTTCAAATGTCGCACCCGGCGCCGGACGATGGATCTTCCGGAACGACTCCTCGTCCCACGCGCTCAAGGTCACCTTCACCACGTCCGCCAGGACGGCATCGCGGCGCACCTCCGGCAGCCACATCAGCGATCCGTTGCTCAGCAGCGCCGTCCTGAACTTCCCCGAAGCCTTCACGTGCCGCAGGACCTCGCCAAACCCCGTATGCATCGTCGGCTCCCCCGACCCCGACAGCGTCACATAGTCCGCCCGGTGTCCCGCCGCCGCCCAGCGGTCGAACTCCGCCAGCACCGCCGCCGTCGGCACCCACTCCTTGCGCTCGATCGTCAGCTCCGTTGTGCGCCCCACCTGGCAGAACACGCAGTTCTCCGTGCACGCCTTCAGGGGATTCAGGTCCACGCCCAGCGAGAGCCCCAGCCGCCGCGACGGCACCGGACCGAACAGATACTGGTATTTCGCCTCCGTCTTCACGCCCCTACTCTCCCTTTCCCCGCCCCGGCTGTCAAATCCCGAACCGGACCGCCGGGGCTCCCTCTTTTCGGCTCTTTCCATTCCGGCGGCCTTTTGGCAGACTTTCCCGCCGTATGACCCATTTGTCGGAAAGAAAGAAACTGGCCGCCGCCCGGCGCGTCGTCGTCAAGATCGGAAGCCGCGTGCTCGTCCAGCGCGACGGCCGGCCCGATACGCGCCGCATGGCCGCGCTCGTCGACGGCATCGCGGCCCTGCACCGCGAAGGCCGTGAAATCATCGTCGTCTCCTCGGGGGCCATCGCCTGCGGCCTCCAGGCGCTGGGCATGAAGAAGCGTCCCGCGGACCTCCCCTCCCTCCAGATGGCCGCCGCCGTCGGACAGTCGCGGCTCATGGCCGCCTACGACCGCCTCTTCGTCCGCAAGAAATGCCGGATCGGGCAGGTCCTCCTGACCCACGACGACCTCGAACACCGCCGGCGGCACCTCAACGCCCGCAACAGCATGCTCAAGCTGCTCGAGCACGGCGTCATCCCCATCGTCAATGAAAACGACGTGGTCTCCGTCGATGAAATCAAGTTCGGCGACAACGATGCCCTCGCCTCGCGCACCGCGATGCTGGTCGAGGCCGACCTGCTGGTGCTGCTGACCACCGTCAACGGCTTCCGCGCCACCGATGCCAAGGGCTGCAGCCGCAAGATCGACTTCCTCCCCGGCGTCACCTCCGAGACCCTTGCCCACGCCAAGGGCAAGGGCAGCGAATTCTCCACGGGGGGCATGGCCAGCAAACTGACCTCCGCCGCCGAAGCCGCCCGCATGGGCACTGCCGTCGTCATCGCCAACGGACGCCAGGAGGGCATCCTCCAGAAAATCGTGTCCGGAACCAGCGACGGCACGCTGATCCCCGCCGCCGAAACCGCGTCGGATGCGAACAAGGCCTTGAACCACCGCCGCCGCTGGGTGGCCTTCTTCCACCATGCGCATGGCCGGATCACCGTGGACGACGGCGCCCGCGACGCCCTGCTCAAGCGCGGCAAGAGCCTCCTGCCCGTCGGCATCCGGGAAGTATCGGGTGATTTCGCCCCCGGCGACCTCGTGGACATCCACGATCTCGCCGGCCAGCGCATCGCCCAGGGCCTCTCCGAATATTCCAGCGCCGAAGTCCGCCTGCTCAAGGGCCTCCAGACCGGGAAGATCCTCGATCTCCTCGGCGCGGACGCCCCTGGCGAGGTCATCCACCGCGACAACCTGGTCGTTCCCACGTAAGGAGCCCTCCATGAGCCTGCATGAAACCATGATCGAGATGGGCGACCGCGCCGTCGCCGCCGCCCGCCAGCTCGCCACCCTGGGAACCCGCCGGAAGAATCTCATCCTCGAGGCCATGGCCGAATCGCTCGACGCCAGCCGCGACCGCCTCAAGGAAGCCAATGCCCGGGACATGGCCGCCGGCCGCGCCGCCGGCCTTTCCGACGCCATGCTCGACCGGCTCCTGCTGACCGACAAGCGCATGGACTCCATGATCAACGGCGTGCGCGCCCTCATCGGCTTGAAGGACCCCGTCGGCCAGAAGATTTCGCGCTGGATCCGCCCCAACGGCCTCGTCATCCAGAAGATCCGCGTCCCCATCGGCGTCATCGGCATCATCTTCGAATCCCGCCCCAACGTCACCGTGGACGCGGCGGCCCTGTGCTTCAAGACCTCCAACGCCGTCATCCTGCGCGGCGGCAAGGAAGCCCTGGAATCCAACAAGGCCCTCGTCGACACGCTCCAGGCCGGCGGCACGCGCAAGGGACTCCCCCCCCATTCCATCCAGCTCATCACCACCACCGACCACGAGGCCGTGCGCGAACTCGTCCAGCTTGAAGGCCGCGTCGATCTCGTCATCCCCCGCGGCGGCGAAACGCTCATCCGCGCCGTCACCGAGCAGGCCTACGTCCCCGTCATCAAGCACTACAAGGGCGTCTGCCACGCCTTCGTCGACGAGACCGCCGACCCCGCCAAGGCGCTCGACATCATCGAAAACGCCAAGTGCAGCCGCCCCGGCGTCTGCAACGCGCTCGAAAAGGTGCTCGTCCACGAGAAGATCGCCGCCGGGTTCCTGCCCCGGCTCGCCGCGCGCATGGCCGACAAGCGCGTCGAGCTGCGCGGAGACGACGCCTCCCGCGCCATCGTCCCCTCCATGAAACCCGCCTCCGCCGCGGACTGGGACGAGGAGTATCTCGACCTGATCCTGACGGTCGGCGTCGTGCCCTCCCTCGATGCCGCCATCGCGCACATCAACCGCCACGGCTCGCACCACTCGGACGTCATCCTCTCCGAAAACGAAAAGGCGCAGGAGAAGTTCCTGGAGCAGGTCGATTCCGCCTGCGTCTATGCGAACGCCTCCACGCGCTTCACCGATGGCGGCGAATTCGGCATGGGCGCCGAAATCGGCATCTCCACCGACAAGCTCCACGCGCGCGGCCCCATGGCCCTCGAAGAGCTCACCACCTACAAGTACGTCATCCAGGGAAACGGCCAGATCCGCGTCTGACCCCCCGCTCCGATGCGGGAAGGCGCCGCGCACCCTCCCCTCCCCGGTTTTTCCACGGCGTGGAACAACCATCTCGTGCGGCGCCTGCCCGCGCCGGAAGCCCCGGAGGGGCTTGGCCTACTTCGGCTCCGCCGACGCTTCCGCGGGGGTCTTTTCCGCCGCCTGGATCACCGGTTCGATGTCCGGGCCGGGCTTGAACACCGTGTAGAGCATCATTGCCCCGAAGACCAGAAACAGCAGCCCGCCCACCCCGTGGATGACCCGCTCCGACACCATCTTGGAAATCAGTCCCCCCACGAACACGCCGAGCAGCGTGGACAGCACCAGCGCGAGGCTGGCGGCCAGGAAGACGATCCACCGTCCGTGCACCGCGCTCTGCAGCATCACCGCGAGCTGGGTCTTGTCGCCCAACTCCGCGAGGAAAACCAGCCAAAATGTCGCCATGAAAATCTTCCAGCTCATGAAACGCCTCCGTAGCGAAGCCGGAGCCATCCTGCCACAGCCGTTTCCGGCCTGCAAGGTCCGCAACTCTTTTCTTCCCTTTGACCCCGCCCTGTCGTATCTTTTCGGCCTTGGAGGTTGATCCATGGCGTCTTGGTATTTTGTGGTTTCCAAAACCCGCGAGAAGAGCGGCCCGCACGAAGAATCGTTCGTCCGCGCCAAATTCATTGCCGGCGAAATCGCACCCGAAACCCTGGTCTGGCACGACGGCCTGGCCAACTGGATCCCCGCCAGCCAGGCGTTCGCCGCCTTGCAATCCCCCTCCGGCACCGAAGGCAAGGTGCCGATTCCCGACGGCTTGCGCGGCTGGATGACCTTCATCGCCGTCATGACGATCCTGGGCGCCCTCCTTCCTTCCGTGGTGCTGTTCGGCCTGCCCATGCTGCTGGCGGGCCTCGCGCTGCTGGGAGCCCGCGCCGCCCTCGACCGCGCGCCGTTCATCCCGCCGGATCTGGTGCCGTTTTTCACGAGGCTGCGCACCTTCTTCTGCTGCTGGGGCTGGATGTACATCATCGTCCTCTTCCTCGGGATCCTGCTCCTGCTGGCCTATGCGGGCATCGCCCTCTGGGCGCTTTCCACCGGGCAGGTGCCTCCCCACCATTTCTTCGCCAACTGATCATCCGCCATGGCCTTTTCCTCCGAAGAACGCAAACGCTACGCCCGCCATCTCGACCTGCCCGGATTCGGCGCCCATTCGCAGGAACGCCTGCGCGCCGGGCGCGTGATGGTCGTCGGGTGCGGGGGCCTCGGCTCCCCCGCCCTCTACTATCTCGCCGCCGCCGGCATCGGACTCCTCGGCCTGGTGGATTCCGACAAGGTGGACATCTCCAACCTGCAACGCCAGATCCTGCACGCCACGCCCGACATCGGCCGCCCCAAGACCGATTCCGCCGTCGGCCGCCTGCGCGCGCTGAATCCCCATGTGCGGCTCGAACCCCATGCCGAGCATCTCACGGCGGACAATGCGCGCGACATGTTCGCCCCCTACGACATCATCCTCGACTGCACCGACAACTTCGCCGCCAAATACCTCATCTCCGACATCTGCGTCTCGATGAAAAAGCCCTTTGTCCACGCGGGCATCTCCGGTTTCTGCGGCCAGCTCCTCACGGTGCTCCCCGGCAAGAGCGCATGCCTGCGCTGCCTCTTCCCGGCGCCGCCGCCGCTTTCCGTCCCCGAATCCTCCCCGACGGCCGGCCCCCTCGGCGCGATCCCCGGCGTCATCGGTTCCCTGCAGGCGGTCGAGGCCATCAAGTTCCTCGCCGGCATCGGCGCCCTGCTGACCGACACCCTCCTCACCTACGACGGGCTCGAAGCCGAATTCCGCCCCATCCACGCCAAGCGCAATCCCGCCTGCCCCGCCTGCGGAGCCGGCGCGAAAACCAAGGAGTAGCCCCCATGGCCGAAATCATCCAGTTCACCCTCAACGGCGTCCCCCAGGCCGTCGCCATCGAAGGCTGGGAGAAGATCCTCGACGTGCTCCGCGAACACCTGAACATGACCGGCACCAAGCGCGGCTGCGATGACGGCACCTGCGGCGCCTGCACCGTCGTCATCGACGGCGAAGCCAAGCGCGCCTGCCTCCTGCCCGCCTCCAAGCTTGCCGGAACGAAGGTGCTGACCATCGAGGGAATCAGCCAAGGCATGGAAATCCACCCCATCCAGAAGGCCCTTGTCGAGGCGGGCGCCGTCCAGTGCGGCTACTGCATCCCCGGCATCGTCCTCGAGCTCTACGCGCTCTACACCAAAAACGTGGACGCCAGCGACGAGGAGATCAAGACCGCCCTCTCCCGCCACTTCTGCCGCTGCACCGGCTACGAAGCCATCTGGGATGGCGCCAAGCTCGCCCAGAAATTTTTGAAGGGCCCCAAACCCTCCTGAACTCTGAACCCCGAACCCTGAACCCCTGAAAGGAACTCCCATGTACGACATCCTCATCAAGAACGCGCAGCTGCGCCGCAAGGCCGGCCTCTGGAACATCGCCATCGAAAAGGGCATCGTCCAGAAGATCACGAAGAAGCCCGTCCGCGGCAAGGCCGGCAAGGTCATCGACGCCGGCGGCAACCTCGTCACCGAGTCCTTTGTCAATACCCACCTGCATCTTTGCAAGGTCTACACGCTGGAAATGATGGACTCCCTCGCCCTCCGCGCCTACCACGGCGCCGACATGGGCGGCGCCATGACGGCCATCGAGCTCGCCGCCCGCGTCAAGGCCAACTACAACGAAAAGTGGATCCTCCCCAACGTCCGCAAGGCCCTCAAACTCGCCGCGATCAACGGCAACCTCCACATCCGCGCCTTCGCCGACGTCGACTCCAAGGCCAAGCTCATCGGCCTGAAGGCCCTCCTCAAGGCCCGCAACGAGTTCAAAGGCATCGTCGACGTCCAGGTCGTCGCCTTCCCGCAGGACGGCGTCGTGCGCGAGCCCGGCACGGTCGACCTGATGAAGGAAGCCATGGATCTCGGCGCCGACGTCGTCGGCGGCATCCCGTGGATCGAGTTCACCGAAAAAGACGAGCAAACCCACATCGACGAGATGATGAAGCTTGCCGTCGGCTACAACAAGGACATCTCCATGCTCGTGGACGATGCCGGCGACGCCACCTTGAAGACGCTGGAAATGCTGGCCGTCCGCACGCTCGAGGAAGGCCGCGTCGGCCGCTCCCTCGCCCACCACGCGCGCGCGATGTGCCTCTATCCCACGCCCTACTTCAAGAAGATCGCCGCCCTGCTCCGCCAGGCCGGCATGGGCGTCGTCA
This sequence comes from uncultured Verrucomicrobiota bacterium, assembly GCA_937860055.1. GTDB lineage: Bacteria > Verrucomicrobiota > Kiritimatiellia > CAIQIC01 > Lenti-01 > Lenti-01. The sequence goes on from CALMBO010000023.1 coordinate 13,783, forward strand.
GCGATCCGCACACCGGCCCCCTCCACGCCCGCGTGAAGGAACTGCTCGAGGAAGGCAACCTCGTCTGCCTCGGCCAGGACGATATTTCCGACGCCTACTATCCCTACGGCCAGAACAACATGCTCGAGGTCGCCTTCCTCGCCTCGCACCTGCTGTGGATGACCACGTATCCCGAGATGGAGACGCTCTACGACCTCGTCACGGTGAACCCCGCCAAGTGCATCAACCTGCCGAAGTTCGAGCTGAAGGAAAAAGCCAACGCCAACCTCGTCGTGCTCGATGCCAAGAGCGTCTGCGAGGCCTTCCGCTACCACAAGGCGCCGCTGCACGTCATTTCCCACGGCAAGCTCATCAAGGCCGCCGACCTGCGCGGCTGAGCCGCAGATCCGATGGCACGGACCGGCCTTTCCAGACCGGTCCGTTTTTTTGCCCCCGCAACGGAAATCCCCGGAAATCGATATGCAGACTTTATAAAGTCTGCAGTTGCCGCCCCCCCCCCCCCCCCCCCCCCCCCCCCCCCCCCCCTGCCTGCTGTGTCTTACGGGTTGCCTGGGGTTCCGACCCCCCCTACCCAGCCCGCCGCTGGGCC
>CALMBO010000024.1 GCA_937860055.1 uncultured Verrucomicrobiota bacterium
GGGGGGGGGGGGGGGGGGGGGGGGGGGGGGGGGGGGGGGGGGGGGGGCGGGGGGGGGGGGGGGGGGGGGGGGGGGGGCCAGGATTTTCCACACCGTGGAAAAATCCGCGAAAGTTTTTCCATTGCGTGGAAAAATCCGCGAAAGTTTTTCCATGGTGTGGAAAACGCGGCGGAATGGCGCAGGGGGCGGCATCACTCGGTGTAGATTTTGATGATTTCGATGAGGTCGTTGACGAGCCAGAGGATGGCTTCGACGATCTGGGGGAAGACGTCGTCGAGGAAGCCGAGGCCGATCTTCTCCATGAATTCGGAGAATTTGCCGGACTCGCCGATGGCTTCGCCCAGGTATTTCATGAACTGGGCGTAGGCCTCGCCGATGGTGATCTTGATGGCGGCCTCGACGAGGAGGTCGGGGCGCAGGCAAGTGAAGCAGAGCAGGGAGAGGATTTCCATGCGGGGCTTTTCGCCGCAGTAGTTGCGGACGACGACGACGGGTTCGGTCGTGGCCTTGGAGAGGAAGTCCATGAAGCCGCTGGAGGGTTGCCCGGGGGACCGGGGCGGGGCGAAGGGGAGGGCGGGGACGTCGGCGGAGAAGGTGATCTTGTGCTGGTTGTCGTTGTCGACGATGGTGAAGACAGAGCAGTAGAAGGTGAGCATGTTGTAATACTCGGCGTAGGTGGAGGTCTGCCGCTCGGCTTCGATGTGGAGGGTGGCGTTGGCGGGGAAGAAAGGGGCGGCGTATTTCTTGAGGTCGGAGTCGCCGGCGTCCAGCGTGGCGCGGGCCCAGGCGACATGTCGCGCCGCGAGGATGCTGCGGGTCTGGGCCTGGGAGAGGATCGCATGGTGCCAGAGGCCGAGGAAGAGGGCCAGGAGGACGGGGATGAGGATGCAGGCCTCGACCATGGCCTGTCCGGAATCGCCGAGGCGGCGGCGGAGGCGGGAGGGGATGGAGCGGAGGTCGGGCATGGCGGTCAGTGGAAGATGAGCTTGTCGGTTCCCTTGGTGACGTGCCCCCCGTAGTCCTCCTGGAAGGTGACGGGGGTCTGGGCCACTTCGAATTCGCTGCCGTAGCCGTAGAAGAGGCGGACGAGGGGCAGCGGCCAGAAGGAGAAGGCGAAGACGGGGGAGGAGAAATACCAGCGGGCGGCGTCGGTGGTGCCGGCATCGGTGAGGCGCCCGCCCTTGAAGGCGACGCTCGAAACGGCGATGTTGGAATAGTCGGTGTCGAACCAGCCGGAAACGAGCGGGAGCCCGGAATAATAGTTGCCGGAGGTTTCGCGGACGGCGAGGGTGTAGGTGGTGGATTCGTGTTTTTTTCCGCCGCCCTCGAGCTCGGAGGAGAGGCGGACGAATTCGCCGTTCCAGTCGACGAACTGGAGGAAGAAGACGGAGCAGAGGAACGGCCAGTAGAAGTGCGAGCGCATGGGGCTGAAGATGCCTTCGGGCTGCGCGCCCCATTCCTCGAACTCGGTCAGGGAGGTGTAGGAGAAGGCGGCCTCGGGCTCGAAGGCGGGGGAGAGCGGCCAGGCGTAGAAATCGAATTCCTCGCTTTCGACCTCGACGAGCTCCTCGATGGCCTCGGCGATGAAGGAGCCGATGACGGGAATGGCCTCGATGACGACGCAGAAAGTCTCCCACCAGCGCGCCGCCGATTCGCTTTCGCCCAGCCATTTGCGGACTTCCTCCTCGGCGTCCTCGAACTCGGGGGCTTCGAAGCCGAAGGTATCGAAGATCTCCTCGAGGTCTTCCTGGGAGGCGATGGGGGCCGCGCCGTTGAGCTGGGCGGTGGTGTTGGCCTCGGCGAGGGCGAGCTGGGCATAGCCGGGGTGCATGGACTTGCGGGGGAATTCGCTGATCATGCGGCAATAGCCGCTATAGCGGTTGACCTTCGCGATCTTGTCGATGCCCTCGAACCAGTCCAGGATGATTTCCACCGCGGCGAAGATGTCGCCGGCGCAGACCTCGGCCACGTCCTTGATGATCTTGGCCATGTAGACATAGGTCGTGATTTCGACGGCGAGGACGGCGGAGGTGTAGATGTCGTACTGGAAGCCGTTGCCGGCCTGGAGCATGTTGGCGCCGCGCGCGAACCAAGTGCCGGCGGAGAGCGCGGCGAAGTCGGCGGCGTTCTGGGCCTGGATGCGGCGCTGGACAGCGGCCCCGACGGGCATGATGGACGTGGCGAACATGAGGAGCGCGAGGGAGAGGATGCCGGTGGCGAGCAGGGCCTGCCCGGAGTCGTCGCTGCGCAGTCCGGCATGCCGGAGGCGGAGGCGATCGAAGAAGCTGGACGGGGCGGCGGGCATGGGTCAGCGCTTGCCGAGGAGGCAACCCTTGATGACGGGCACGACGTACAGGCCGGACTGCTGCTTGATGGTGTCGGCGCGGGTCCAGTAGTTCTTGGAGGAAGGGGGGGCGAGGGGATCGGCCGCGCCGCCGAAGAGGGAGGAGGGCGAGGCGTCCGTGGCGGTGCGGTCCTTGACGCGGATGATGAAGGAGGTGAGGGCGGCGAGGGACTGGATGCGGAGGGGGTAGGTGAAGCAGACGCCGGACTTGACATAGGTGAAGTCCTTGTCGGAAGCGGATTGGTTGTCGCCCTTGCAGAGCTTGCACCACGTGTCGGTCTGCCAGCCGAAGGAATTGTTGATGCGGTTGTTGGCGCCGGTGAGGGCCGGGTTGCGCTTGTATTCCTTCTGGGAGAGGGATGCCCACTTGGAGGCGGCGTCGGAGCGCTTGGAGGCGGCGGCGGCATCGGTGGAGATGGAGGAGAGGACGCCGGCATCGGCAAAGGGAACCATGGCGAGGGCCGCGGCCTGGGCGGCGGCGGAATCGTCCGCGACGATGCGGGCGCGGGCGGCGGCGAAGGCGGCGTACTGGGCGAACTGGTTGACGTTGGAGTAGTGGGCGAACTCGATGATCATGAGGAGGAGGACGAGGATGGGGGGGAAGGCGAGGATGAATTCCAGCATGGCCTGGCCGGAGTCGGCACCGGGGTGCCTGCGGACGCGGAAGAGCCGGGGCTTCAAGGGGAGAGCCCTCCGGCGGGGAAGGCGAAGATGGCGAGGTAGATGCCGGCGACGATGGCGGTGCCATAGGGAATGGTAGCGCCGCGCGGGGAGCGGGAACGGAAGAGGAGGACGAGCGCGACGCCTAGGGCGATGAGGCCGCCGAGGACGGCAGAACAGAGCATCACTTCGGCCAAAAACCCCTTGCCGCCGAGGAGGCCGACCATGGCCATGAGCTTGACGTCGCCGCCGCCGATCCAGCCGAACATATAGCAGATGTAGTAGACGCCGAAGCCGATGAGGAAGGCGACGGGGAAATCCAGGAGCTGGTCGCGGCGGAAGAGGAGGAAGATCAGCAGGCCGGCGAACATGCCGGAATAGGTGAGGAAGTTGGGGATGCGGTGCCGGGTGAGGTCGAAATAGACGACGGGGATGCCCCAGAGGAGGAGCACGGCGGTGGACAGAATGGCGTCAAGGCCTTCCGGCATGGCGGGCGCAGGTGGAAAACGCGGCGGGCAGAGGCGCCCGCCGCGTCGTTGGGCTTACGGGCGGCGGCTAGTCCTGGAAGTCGTTGACGCGGACATCCTTGGTCGCGCCTTCGTCCTGCATGTCGGTCTGCTGGGCCTGGCCGGCGGTCAGGGACGTGTTGGCGCTCTTGAAGAGGTTGCGGATGTTGGTTCCGAACACTCCGGCGACGAGCAGGGCGGCGATGGCGACGACGCAAATGATGATGACATATTCCGTCATGGCCTGGCCGGATTTCCGATTCATTTTCTTCATGGTGGGCTCCTGTTTTGTTTAATTTCTAAAGGGTCATGGGCACGGGAGGGAGATGAACTGCACCGCGCCTTTGCATTGCCGGGTGTACCCCTCGACAAGGGATGCGGTGGTGTCTGTTCCTGTTCCGGTCCACCGGACGTAGGGGGCGAGGGCCGCCAGAACAACGATGCAGGAAACCAGCGTGTATTCCAGCATGGCCGCGCCGCGTTCGTCCCGGTGTAGTAGTTTCATGGCGCCCCGGCCGGGAGGGCTATTTCTTCTTCAACTGCAGCCAGATGAGGATCAGGAGGAGACAGGTGAAGGTCTGGGCGATCAGCGAGAAAAACATGAACTCCCGGGCGTGAAGAACTAAGGTATCCATGGCGCGATCCTTTCGGTTGTTTTCCGGCCGGCGACACTGCCAACACGCAGAATGTCCCGACTTGGGCCAACCTTAGCAGATGGGACGGCCGCATACAAACACGAAATGGGGGTGGACATTGGGGGGCAGATCGAGGCAAATAGAGGAAAGAGCAACCCATGCGGACAAGGAGAGGCTCGATGAAGAAGACAACGATGGCGGCGGTCGGGGCGTTGATGTTCTGGGGAGGGGTTTCCGCCTCGCAGGGGGAGGCGCTTTTCGAATACTGGACGCAGCTCCAGGCGGTCAACCTGACGTCGAACGACATCCAGATCACGAAGGTGGATTGGCACGGGCACCTGAACGACGATGTGGACCATGTCGAGGCCGGGGACATCCTCCCCATGTCGGACCCGAACAATCCGGAGCAGGAGCCGGTCATGATCGGGGAGGTGCGGCGCTACAGCGGCGGGGTGGACCTCGAGATCTGGTTCAAGCTCCTCGGCAACGCCGGATCGGAGGACTGCCACCTGAAGATCCACAACCCCTACACCGGCGACAACACGATCACGCCGTCGAAGACCTTCCCGACGTCGCAATGCCCGAGCATGACGCCGCCGGGCATCGAGGATACCCAGTCCTCGCCGCTGTACCACAACATCGAGCTGCCGAAGTCCGGGCACAAGCTGGCGCTGGTGGCGCTCTTCGCCTTCCAGGAACTGGTGCCGGATGAAGCGGGGATGAGCGAGCAGGACCAGAAAGAGGCAATCGAGGAAAGCGAAGAGCAGATCGGCCAGGCGGATTCGGACCGGCAGAAATTCCAGCAGGAGACCGGCATCGTCCTGCCCTGATCCTGCGACCGGAACAAAAAACAGGCCCTTGCGGCAGGACGGCCATGCAAGGGCTTCGAAGTGGTCGGGGCGACTGGATTTGAACCAGCGACTTCTTGGTCCCGAAGCAAGCAATTACATCCATATACCATTTAAAATATGCCATTATATGACTCAAAAAAAAGAGTGTCCCCCATAATAGTCCCCCTTTGACCGTTGACTAAGGGAGGGGGTTGGCGTAGGAAGGAGGTCAAAGGATGGGAGGTGTAAGGCTATGAAACTGAAGCTGAAGGTTCAACGGGACGGGGCGTTGCGCCCCCGGTGGTATGGGGCCTGGGTGACGGATGGCCGGTATCACGAGACTTCGCTGTGCCGTTGGCGGGGGAAGCCTCCGGCCAGCTACCGGGTCCGGGATGAAGGGGACAAGGCATTTGAGGACAGCCGCACACGGGCCTTGGCCGAGTTGCGGGAGATCGTCGAGGGGGAGCGGAGCGAGGCGGACCGCAATGCGCTTGCCGCCCGTGTTCATCGCGCTCGCTACGGACAGAAGGTCAGGCGGGTGAAGATCGCGGAACTGTATGCCGCATGGAAGGCCATGCCGCGAAAGCGGCGACCAACCCCCGGTCATGATGCCGTCTGCAAGGGTGTCTTTGACCGCTTTGCCAGCTTCATGCGGGAAACCGCCTCGAACGTGACCGAAACGGGCGCGCTCACGGCGGCGCACCTGCGGGGTTTTATGGAGGCCGAGGATCGACGCGGGGTGTCGGCGCGAACGTGGAACGGCGTGCTTTCTGTCCTGCGCGGGACGCTGGCGCGAGTAGACCCCAATTCCTCCGGGTTTATGGAATATCTCCGGGACTTACCCGCCCGCGACTTTGCAACGATTCACCGGCGCCCCTTCGATGAAGAGGAACTTTCCAGGATATTCGAAGCCGCCCAAGGCGACCCGCTGTTGCACGGGATGATTGTTGTTGCCGCTTGCACAGCGATGCGGCGCGGGGACGTTGCGAAGTTGCGTTGGCAGGATGTTGATCTTGAGGCTGGCTTTATCACGGTCAAAACCAGCAAAACCGGGGAAACCGTGGATTGCCCCATCTTCCCGCAGTTGAGGCGAGAATTGGAAAGCCTGAAGCGCCGGGGGCCGTTTGTGTTTCCTGAAGCCGCGAAAATCTATGCCACTTGCCCGCAAACGCTGGATGTGCGGTTGCGCCGGATTCTTGAGCGGGCCGGTTTTGTGCGCCAGCCACGCAACGCGAAACTGGATGCCGCCCGCTATCCGTCCGCGCCGCCAGAGGAAATTGCCAGCCGTGCGGAGGAAGCCATTGCAGAGGCTGAATGGGGGGCCACGCGCCAGCGAACCGCCGCAGAAGTCTTGCGCCGCCATTTAGAGGGCATGCCGGGGATCACGATTGCAACGGAGATGGGGATAAGCCGGGGCGGGGTTTCCTCCCATCTCCACGCGATAGAAAACCTGATCGGGCTGGCCGTGGTGAGTCCGGGGCGAGAGGACACGCCGAAGGGGCCGGCGATGCTGGCGGATGCGCCGCCAGAGGTTCAGCGGGCCAAGCGGGGCAGTCTGGTCGGGTGGCATGGTTTCCGGGTGACGTTCTGCACAATGGCGCTGGCAAACGGTGTGCCGCTGGAACTTGTCCAACGGATCACGGGCCACCGCACCGCCGAAATCGTGCTGAAGCACTACTTCCGCCCGAACCGAAAGCAGTTGCGGGATGCTATCGGGGAACGGATGCCAACCGCCTTGCTTGGGGAGCGAGGGCCGTCAAAGCCTGAAGCCAGCTTGCGGGAAAGGCTGAAAAAGATGGACGCGAAGAACTGGCGGCAAATCAAGGCCGAGCTGCTCAAGGAGGTTAGGGCATGAGCGCATGGACCGTGGAAATGGTCGAACGGCTGATAGTACGCAACCGGGATCGGGCTTTATGTCCTGATAGCGTGGTGCGGGTCAATCTGGAAGTCGCGGCCAAGGAGTGCGCCGTGGAATATGTGCAGCGGATGAATAAGGCGGGCGAGGTATGCGCGGCCATGATATTCGCGCCCAAAAACAAGAAATTGCGCGTCGCGGTTTATCCCAAAACCTTGGAGCTGCCAAAGCCTCAATGGTCCGCTCGATGCGGGACACGGGAGGAGGCGCTGGCGGCGGTTCAACAGGAGCGCATTCAGCATCCGGCGCGATACGTAAGGGGCATGGAAACCGTTGGCGGCAGGTTCGTTGTCGAGTCATGGGAACCATGGGACTTTCTTCGGCAAGAGTTGTATCCTTGCTGGAAAGTTGAGGAGATTATCAATGAACACATTGATCAAGCCTCTCGCGGTGCGGATATTGAATTCCAACGAGACAAGGGCAGGCAGAGCGGAACACGAAGCGGTAAAGATAATGCGGCGCAACGAAAGGCCGCACAGATTGCTGCGTTTCAACGCTTGCGCGAACGCTTCCCGAAATACTCGAAAGAGTGGATACAAGGCAAGATCGTGGAAGAATACGCCAAGGAGCATCCGCGCAAGAGGGGCTGGGGGAAGAAGACCGTTGAGAAGAATACGCCGGAATGTGTTTAGGCCCGTCAGCATTGGCTGAAACACGCTTCCAGCCAACGCAAGAATAGTTGGAAAAGTCTAATAGGCTTTGCACCGTGTGCCCATTGCCAAGGTGTATTTTCATGCTATCTCTGAATCCAAAAACAAGGCCCGGTGTCGGGCAGTTTAGGAAGGAGATAGCACATGACCAAAGAACTCAAACAAGCCATCGAATTGGCGCTTCAAGCTGGCCGCGCCACACAAGAAGAGCGCCGCCGCATTCTGGATGCGGTTCAGGCTGACGGACCCGTGCGGGACCGGCTGTTGACTACCCGGAGTGCCGCCGACGTTCTGCAATGCCATCCCAAGACGGTTTTCGTGTACGAGAAACGGGGGCTGATTCACGCTGTTCGCCGCTCGTGTCGGCATATTCGGTGGCGGGCTTCCGAGATCGAACGCTTAGCGATGGGGGTTTAACCCATGCGCGCCACGACCAACGAAAGGCGGGCCTACTCCACCATGAGCAGACCCGCAACGACCAACGGGCAGAAACCTACCACGCGGGTGGCGCGGGGTGCGAGTCCGGGGCGGCGGTTCGGGCCGAATTTGGGCGAGCTTATTGTCCTGGCGCTGGCGTTCGGTACCGAGAGGCCGAGATGAGAATCAACGGTGCGCCCCAAAGGCGGCTTCCATATGTCCGCCTTGATGCTGGATTTCACCTTGCCCGAATTATAGACATGCCCCCCGCCGAGACTGGAGAATATTTCAGGCGCTTGCTCATAGCCATCAATACAGGCCAGCGTGGAATCATGCCCGAGGCTGACGAGATGCTTGACGAGGCGCAGGCTTACTTCGACGCCAAACGCAGTGCCGCAAGCGAGGGCGGCAAGAAATCACAGGGCAAAAGAGCAGGCACTACTTCGAGCAATGCTTCAAGCAGTGCTCCAAGCCATACAGGCATGCATTCAGGCATTCAAAACATGTGTGAGAGCCAAGTCCGGGCCGCGGGCGCGGCGGCGCCCTCTCAATTATTAATTCCATCTTTTGAAACCTTCCGATCCTTTGGCGTTGAACACAAGATCTCCGTCCATGAAGTCGAAAAGTGCTGGCAGTATTACTCTGGCACCGGCTGGCGAGACTCGCGCGGCGACAGGGTAGCGAACTGGCAGGCCAAACTGCTTTCCTGGAAAAACAGCATCCGCGCGGCGGATTTGCAACCCGCCCCAGTTTCGCCAGAGGAATCGCAACGAAAGGAAGCCGACCGGCGACGAAAGCAGGTCATCCGCATGGGTGCAGAGAGAATCGTTGCCTTGCGGTCATGGATTGAATCGGGTGAAAAGTGTCCCTATTGGGATGACCCGCACGCCGAGATCGACCAGGAGCGGGGCAAGATCGAAAAACAGTTCGGCCCCTCCGGTCTGATCGAACTGGACAAGGACGTTGTCAAGGTGACGGAGGAAAAGCGGGTGGAAGCCGAACGACAGAAAGCCCGAGAGTGAACTCCCCCTGCGCGGCGTCCGCGACTCTCGCGAGCAAGCGCCGTTTGCTGGCGGCACTGGAAGGCGGAGATGATCTCAAAGAACCAGCGGCCTAGGGGGCCGGAAAGGAGAACCATGCACAAAGAGCCATTTCAGCCACCTGAAAACAGTTCGGACCGCAGAAGGCCATCTGGGGTTGTCCACACCGTCAGGACGAGTTCTGGAGGTCAAAAGACCATGGTTTTGACTAGAAAACGGGCCATCCTGCTCAAATGCACCGAATGTCTCGGCTGGGAGGAGAATCCAAGGGACTGTACGGGCACCCTCTGCCCCCTTTACCCGTATCGCGGCCTGACCAGGGCAAGCAGATGAGAAGCGAGGTTATTACATGAAAATCTTAATAAATCCGAGGCATGAGCGGTTCGCCCAATTAGTCGCCGCTGGCTTCACGCAGGCGGATGCCTACAGACAGGTATTTCCGAAGAGCCGGAAGTGGAAAGTTGATAACGCCGTCCACTCCAAGGCATCGCAACTTATGGCAAAGGTTGAGCAAAGGGTTCAGGAGATTCAGCAGGCTTTCGCCGCCAAGCTCTCCGTCGCCAAGGACGAGGTCGTCTGCATCCTGGCCGAGTCGATCCGCGGCGCCAACCCTGCCGATATTCCTCCAGAGAAGGCCGTGGACCTGCTGGCCAAGTTGCAGGGCTGGTATGCTCCGGTCAAGGTCGAGAGCGAGGCCAAGGGAGTGCCTGGGGCCAAGGATTGCCTAGAAACAGTCCGTGGGCTTCTGGCGAAGATTCGGGCCATGCAAGGGCCAAGGGTGACGGAGAGTTAAACGCCGGGGCCGTGGCGCGAGAAGACTAGCCCTTATTCGGGGAGTCGGTTCAGGCTGGTATCGTTGGTGACTGAATCCGCGAAGGGAATGGGCGCGAGGGCATTCCAGCCTTCACCAGCTTCGAGCTCACGCAACCTCGCGGTTAGGTCGCGGATCGTCTTGGCTTGTACTTCCACCGTCCTTAGCAGGTTGGCGACGGAAGCTAGGTGGTTGGCGTTGGGTGCTTGCTTCTTCATGGTGGACATCCTGCTCCTTGGCGGGGTGAGTAGTCAACGACAGGGGGCCGGTGTGGTCGGAGGTCAGTCGGGGCTTAGCACCGTCATCTTCGGGGGCATCACTTGGCCGAGGCCCTGTTCCATCGCCTTCGTCTTGAGGGCTTCCGGAAGGTCCTTGAACGCCACCGTCCGCAGGGTTTGCAGTTCCTCCGGGCTGAATATCTTGTCCAATCCCCACAGATTGCCCGATGTGGTCGACTGAGCGGATGGGTTCGGCGATGAGGTTCCGTGCGTGGCCGGAGAGGGCGAGGCGGGGGGCGTCTGGTCTGCGATCATCTTCGCCCCGAATGGTGCCAGCTTGGCCTGTAGTTCAGGGGGCCATTCCGGGTACGTCTTGGTTCGCAGCAGTTCCAGTTCCTGCGGGTTGATGAACTCATCCTTCAGCTTCTGGCTGAACAGCAAGTTCAACAAGACCGTTCCCCGAGCGTCCGTCAGTTTCAGTTCCTTGTCGTCCATGATGTGCTCCTGTGGCGTCGGGTGCTTCTCGTCCGAGTGTGGTTCCATGCTGGCCAAAACCCTCCGACGAGTCGAGGAGATTGAGGGGAACGCTAGCGGGGCGGTGGAAAGGAGGATTTAGGGCCGGGGAAAATGGGGGGGGAGGAGTGGCTCTTGTCAATGGATTGCGTGATTGGGGAGGAGGCGGGGAAAGGCGTTTCCATTGACGGACAAGGGGTTGGGGGACTAGGATGCGATCGGGTCGTACAATCCACAAGGCAGTATCATGGCGAGGCAGGCAAAGAAGAACGGTTCCACCGCCAACATCGGGTTCGAAGAGAAGCTCTGGCAGGCCGCCGACAAGCTGCGCAACAACATGGACGCGGCGGAGTACAAGCACGTCGTCCTTGGCCTCATTTTCCTGAAGTACATCTCCGACACGTTTGAGGAGCACCACGCCAAGCTGATGGCGGGCAAGGGCGACTACAAGGGAGCCGATCCCGAGGACCAGGACGAATACCGCGCCGAAAACGTCTTCTGGGTGCCGCCCGCCGCGCGCTGGGCCTACCTGCAGAACAGCGCCAAGCAGGCGACCATCGGCAAAATTGTGGACGACGCCATGACGGCCATCGAGCGCGACAATCCGCGCCTGAAGGGTGTGTTGCCTCGGGACTACGCCCGGCCTGCTCTGGACAAGCACCGGCTCGGCGAGCTCATCGATCTGATCGGCACCATCGGCCTCGGCGACAAGGAAAACCGGGCCAAGGACGTGTTGGGCCGGGTCTATGAGTATTTCCTGACGAAATTTGCCTCCGCCGAGGGCAAGAACGGTGGGCAGTTTTACACGCCGAGCTGCGTGGTGCGGCTGCTGGTGGGGATGCTGGCACCGTACAAGGGCCGCGTCTACGATCCCTGCTGCGGGTCCGGCGGCATGTTCGTGCAGTCGGAGAAGTTCGTCGTCGAGCACGGCGGACGCATCGGCGACATCAGCATCTACGGGCAGGAGAGCAACGCCACGACGCGGCGGCTGGCCATCATGAACCTGGCCATTCGTGGCATCGAGGCGGACTTCGGACCCGAGCAGGCCGACACCTTCCGGCGCGACCTGCATCCCGACCTGCGAGCGGATTTTGTCCTTGCCAATCCGCCGTTCAACGATTCGGACTGGTTCCGCAAGGATGACGACGTGCGCTGGCAATACGGCATTCCGCCCAAGGGCAACGCCAACTTCGCTTGGGTGCAGCACTTCATCCATCACCTCGCGTCGAAAGGCATGGCCGGGTTCGTTCTCGCCAACGGCAGCATGTCCTCCAACCAGTCTGGGGAGGGAGAGATCCGCAAGGCCATCCTCGAAGCCGATCTGGTGGACTGCATGGTGGCGCTGCCAGGCCAGTTGTTCTATTCCACGCAAATCCCCGTCTGCCTGTGGTTCCTGACCAAGAGCAAGAACGACGGCAAACGGCGCGACCGCCGCAAGGAGACCCTATTTATCGACGCCCGCAAGATGGGCACGCTGACCGACCGCGTCCATCGCGAGCTGACCGAGGACGATTTGTGGAAGATCATCGGCACGTACCACGCCTGGCGCGGGGAAAAGGACGCCGGCAAATACAAGGACGTCGCCGGATTCTGCAAGTCCGCCACGCTGGACGAAATCGCTGGGCACGGGCACGTCCTGACGCCGGGGCGCTATGTCGGGGCCGAAGAAGTCGAAGACGACAGCGAGCCGTTCGAGAAGAAAATGCCGCGCCTCGTCGCCGAACTGAACGCCCAGTTCGCCGAGTCCGCCAAGCTCGAAAAAACCATCCAAGCCAATCTGCGGGGGCTGGGGTATGGCGGGTAGGCTACGATCAACAACAGTTGCGGAAGTCTGCGAAGTATTTGACGGACCACATGCAACCCCTACAAAGACGGATGAGGGGCCAATATTTCTGGGTATCACAAGCCTTCAGAAAGGTCGCATTGCCCTTGGTGGTGTCGAACATCTCTCCGAAAAGGACTTCAAGAAATGGACCCGCCGTGTCACGCCACGAGCGGGCGATGTCGTTTTCTCCTACGAGACCAAACTGGGGGAGGCGGCAATAATCCCCGAAGGACTGCGGTGCTGCCTTGGCCGCAGAATGGCGCTTATGCGCCCGGATACCGGGCAGGTAGATAGCCGCTTTCTGCTCTACTACTACCTAGGCCCAGAGTTTCAAGACGTTATTCGCGAACGAACAATACACGGTAGCACCGTGGAACGACTAGCTTTGATCGAATTCCCGAAGTTCCCGCTTCGTCTTCCCCCTCTTTCCGAACAAAAGCGCATAGCCTCAATCCTCGGCTCGCTGGACGACAAAATCGAGTTGAACCGACGGATGAACGAGACGCTGGAGGGGATGGCGCGGGCGCTGTTCAAGAGCTGGTTTATTGATTTTGATCCCGTCCGTGCCAAGAGCGATGGCCGCAAGCCCGCCGGCCTCGACGTCGAAACCGCCGCCCTGTTTCCCGCCGCCTTCCAGGATTCCCCCCTCGGCCCGATCCCCAAGGGGTGGGATGTCGCCACCATTGCGAGAATCGCTGATGTAATTGACTGCCTTCACTCTAAAAAGCCAGAGCGCGTTGAAGAGGGGCGGCTATATCTTCAACTCAATAACATCAGGGACGATGGCCTTCTCGATATTTCAGATGCCTTCTTAGTTGGTGAGGATGACTACTGCAAATGGATAACCCGAATGGAGGGGCATGCCGGCGATTGCGTCATTACCAATGTTGGGCGAGTTGGTGCCGTTGCCCAGATACCAGAGGGCATTACCGCTGCCCTCGGCAGAAATATGACAGGAATCCGCTGCAAATCCCTTTTCCCATTCCCGACATTTTTAATTGAATGCCTGCTGTCGGGGGCAATGCGAGAGGAAATATCCAGAAAAATGGACAGCGGCACAATTTTGGATGCGCTCAATGTGAAAAGCATTCCGCATCTGCGATTTGTTTGTCCAACAGTCGATTTGACTCAGCAATTTGAGCGGATCGTAAGGCCGTTAAGAAAGAAGATGGAAAGAAATATGGTTCAGGTTCGCACGTTGGCCGCGTTGCGCGACGCGCTGTTGCCAAAACTGCTGAGCGGGGAGTTGAGGGTGACTGATACGGTGCAGTTTGTGGGGAGGGTAGTGTGATGGCAAAAAAGCCAACAAAGCCAACTAAATCAGAAGAAGTGAAGGCTACGACCCGTTCTGTGCTTGGCATGTCAGCCAAACAGGCGAGGGCGTTTTTTCTCAGACCAGAAAACTACTGCAACGTAGACCTGCCCAGCTATTTTCATTTTGGCTCAATACTGGGAGCTGTCTCAGAGACTCTAAAAAGAACGCCTCTTCCTGATATATCGAGCAAACCTTGGCAACATGATGGCGTTAACTATTCGCTATTATCCAACAAGGACGGACGCCATGCGTGGCGACCGTTTCAATTGATCCATCCCGCATTGTATGTCTCGCTTGTAGATTCTATAACAAAGCCAATTCATTGGGGGCTCATTCGTCGCCGGTTCAAAGAGTATTCAATCCTAAGCCACTTCACCTGCATCAGTATTCCGGTGCAATCGCTGTCAAAGCGGAAACATAAGGCGGCACAAATACTTAAGTGGTGGCAGGGCATAGAACAGCAGTCGATCGAATTGGCCATGGAGTATGAATACCTTTTTCATGCGGATATTACCGACTGTTACGCGTCCATATATACTCATTCGATTGCCTGGGCGATTCACGGGAAAGGCGTTGCCAAGGCTAAGCGGTCTGATAAGTCGCTAATCGGAAATGACATTGATCGCCATATCCAAGATATGAGAAATGGGCAAACCAATGGAATTCCTCAGGGTTCAGTCCTAATGGACTTCATTGCGGAGCTTGTTCTCGGGTATGCCGATCTGGAATTAAGCGGTCGACTCGCGGAAAAAGGAATCACGGGCTATCATATCCTTCGCTATCGCGACGATTATCGGATATTCGTGAACAATCCTCAAGATGGCGAGGCAATCCTGAAAGCGCTCACTGAAGTGCTTATTGGTCTCGGACTGAAGCTAAACACATCGAAAACAACCAGCTCGCAATCTGTCATTAGCAGCGCACTTAAGCCTGACAAGCGGGCCTGGTTGCGTGGTCGCCAGGGTGACAAGGACCTACAAAAGCACCTACTTGTAATTCATGCGCACGGTCACGACTACCCAAACGCAGGGAGTCTCGTTGCGGCGTTGGCTCATTTCCATAAACGCCTTAACCGTGTAAAGCGACTTCAGAACCCCCGCGTTATGATAAGCATTGCCGTTGATATCTCCTACAACAGCCCCAGGACCTTTCCGGTCTGTGCCGCGATTGTGAGTAAACTGTTGAGCTTCCTTGAAAGAAAAGCCGACCGCGCGCAGGTTTTGGCAATAGTCTACAAGAAGCTGACGAGACTTCCAAACACAGGACTTATGGAAATGTGGATCCAAAGGATCGGTCATTTTTACGATTTTAAGCCCGCCTATGCTGAAAATCTTTGCAGGCTGATCATGAGTAAACGAGTAGAGCTATGGAACAACGCTTGGATAACATCAAGTGCACTCAAGCGCGCGATTAACCCATCCATGATTGTTGATGGCGCTGCAGTTAAGGCTATGAAGCCGGTCATATCCCCGAAAGAAATTGAGGTATTTGCATCAGAGAGATATTGAAGTGGGGGGTAGTCAAAGAGATATTATGCGGGTTGCGGCTCGGCTATCGTGCTTGTTTACGCGGAACGCTTTTGCTGGAGCTGATGAGCGGCGAAATATCGGTGATGGACATTGAAAGGGAATACACATGGCAGACATCACCCTAACTCAGGCGGAGGCCAATACGCTGATTGCGATGGAAAAACATCGCGCCAATGACGCCCCCCATGAATTTCCCATGCATGGTCAATCGCTAGTGCTGCCCCTGTATTCAGTGGATCGCCGGGAACAATTTCTGTTGGACGTCAAGCGGGGCAGCATTGACCTAATGAAGGTCACATATCAGAACCGCGCTCGGCAGGTTGTTACTTTATTGAGGCTAGATTATGGCGGCCCCCCGCACCGGAATCCGGACGAGCAGGAGATTCCTTGTCCGCATCTGCATGTATACAAGGAGGGATATGGCGATAAATGGGCCATTTCCGTTCCAACAAGCCACTTTCGCCAGCCAGGGGACCTTTGGGTTTTGCTGGAAGATTTCATGCAGTTCTGCAACATATCTACGCCGCCACTCATCGAGAAGAGTCTGTTTTTATGATGCAGGACATTCAAAAGCTTTTAGACGAGTATCTGGTTTGGTTGAAAGACAAAACGCAGATTCGCCAAGTCAACGACTGGGTGGAGATCACGACCCCCTATCTAGACCGACACAACGATTATATCCAGATCTACGCCCGGAAAGACAACGGTTCGTACATCTTGACGGATGATGGTTACGTCATCGGCGATCTTGAGCAATCCGGGTGCAAACTGGGCAGTCCGAAGCGGCAAGATCTGCTGAAAATGACCTTGAACGGATTCGGCATTCAATTGGCGTCAGATCAACGATTGGAGGTCCGTGCTTCAAACGACAACTTTGCTTTGCGGAAGCATAACCTGGTGCAGGCCATGCTGGCCGTGAACGATATGTTCTATTTGGCAATGCCAATGGTTTCTAGTTTGTTTTATGAGGATGTTGTTGCGTGGCTGGACCTGAGCGACATTCGATATACGCCAAAGGTAAAGTTTACGGGTAAGACTGGATATGACCACTTGTTTGATTTTGTGATTCCGAAGTCGCGGCAACAGCCCGAGCGGATCGTTCAAACGATAAACAGGCCCAATCGCGATACCGCACAAGCCGTTGCGTTTTCATGGATCGATACCAAGGAGGTTAGGCCGGCAGACTCAAAGGCATATGCCTTCATTAATGATGCCGAGCAGTCCGTTTCAACAACGGTTATTGATGCTTTGCAAAACTACGATGTTTTGCCGATTTTGTGGAGCCAAAGGAATAAAATTCTAGAGGCGCTAATTGCCTGACCGCAATAAATATGCGCCCAAACGGCGAATTGCGACACGAATCGCGAATCATGTCGCGATTCGGGATCCGGAGCCTGATAATCTCTGGATTCGCGACATGCCCCAAAAATGACCTTCAACGAATCCATTATTGAAGACGCAGCCCTGACCTGGTTCGAGGAGCTGGGATATGGGATTGGGCATGGGCCGCACATGGCGCCGGGGGAGGCGGGGGCGGAGCGGGAGTCGTTCGGCGAGGTGGTTCTGGCGGGACGGCTGCAGGAGGCGATCCGACGGCTGAATCCAAAGATTCCCGAAGAGGCGCTGGAGGAGGCTTTCCGAAAGGTGTTGCGGGTGGGGATGCCGTCGCTGACGCAGACGAACCGGGCCTTCCATGCGATGCTGCGGGACGGGGTGCCGGTGGAGTATCGCCGCAAGGACGGGAGCATCGCGGGCGATTTCGTGCGGCTGGCGGATTTCGAGGACATTGAGGCCAACGATTGGCTGGCGGTGAATCAGTTCACGGTGATCGAGGGGCAGCACAATCGGCGGCCGGACGTCGTGGTTTTCCTCAACGGGCTGCCGCTGGGGGTGATCGAGCTGAAGAACGCGGCGGACGAGGACGCGACGATCTGGAGCGCATACCAGCAGTTGCAGACCTACAAGCAGGAGATCGGCTCGCTGTTCCACTACAACGAGGTGCTGGTGGTGTCGGATGGCGCCGGGGCGCGGATCGGGTCGCTGACGGCGAATCCGGAGTGGTTCAAGGTCTGGCGGACGATCGATGGCGAGGGCGATGCGCCCCGGACGGCGCTGGAGCTGGAAACGCTGGTGCGCGGGGTGTTCGAGAAGCGGCGGTTTCTCGACCTGTTGCGGAATTTCATCGTGTTTGAGGAGGACCGGGAGAGCGACCGGCTGAACAAGATCATCGCGGGCTACCACCAGTTCCACGCGGTGAACGCGGCGGTGGCCGAGACGATCCGAGCGAGCGGCATGGGTGGGCCGGACGCGGTGCGCGAGGCGGCGGGGATCTATTGGACAGGGAAGATGCAGGGTGGAAAGGCGGGCGACCGCCGGGCGGGCGTGGTATGGCACACGCAGGGCAGCGGGAAGAGCTTTTCCATGCTGTTCTATGCGGGGCAGATCATCCGGCATCCGGCCATGCAGAATCCGACGCTAGTGGTGCTGACCGACCGCAACGACCTGGACGACCAGCTTTTCGGCCAGTTCCAGCGGTGCCATGAAATCCTCCGCCAGACGCCGGTTCAGGCGGACAGCCGCGAGCAGTTGCGCGACCTGTTGCAGGTGGCCAGCGGGGGCGTGGTTTTCACGACGATCCAGAAGTTCCTGCCCGAAAAGGGCGAGAAGCTGTCCGCGTTGAGCGAGCGGCAGAATATCGTGGTGATCGCCGACGAGGCGCACCGGAGCCAGTACGACCTGATCGACGGGCTGGCGCGGCACATGCGGGACGCGTTGCCGAACGCGTCGTTCATCGGGTTTACGGGCACGCCCATCGAGAAGACCGACGCCAACACGCGGGCGGTTTTTGGGGACTACATCAGCATCTACGACATCCAGCGGTCGGTAGCGGACCAGGCGACGGTGCCGATCTACTACGAGAGCCGCATCGCCAAGCTATCGCTGAACCAAGCCATCCTGCCGAAGCTCGACGAGGAATTCGAGGAGATTACGGAAGGCGAGGAGCTGTCGAAGAAGGAGCAGCTCAAGAGCAAGTGGGCGGCGCTGGAGGCGCTGGTGGGCGATCCGAAGCGCATCGCGCTGATCGCCGGCGACCTGGTGGCACACTACGAGCGGCGGCTGGAGGCGATGGATGGCAAGGCGATGGTCGTGTGCATGAGCCGCCGCATTTGCGTGGAGCTGTATAAGGCCATCCTGAAGCTGCGTCCGGAGTGGGCCGGGGCCAAGGACGACGACGAGGATGCGGAGCAGAAGCAGAGGTGCGTCCTGAAGATCGTCATGACGGGCAGCGCCGACGACGGGCCGGACTGGCAGCCGCACATCCGCAACAAGCCCAAGCGCCGGGCGCTGGCGGTGCGGTTCAAGGACAGCCGCGACCCGTTCCGGATCGTGATCGTGCGGGATATGTGGCTGACGGGTTTCGACGCGCCGTGCCTGCACACGATGTACGTGGACAAGCCGATGCAGGGGCACGGGCTGATGCAGGCCATCGCCCGCGTGAACCGGGTGTTCCGCGACAAGCCCGGCGGGCTGGTGGTGGACTATCTCGGACTGGCGGACCAGTTGAAGCATGCCTTGGCGACCTATACCGAGAACGGCGGGCAGGGCACGCCGAGCATCGACACGGCCCAAGCCATCGCCGCGATGCAGGAAAAATACGAAATCGCCTGTTCCATGCTCCATGGCTTCAAGTGGGACAAATGGACCACGGGAACGCCGACGCAGAAGCTGGGGCTGATTCCAGCCGCGCAGGAGCACATCCTGCAGCAGGAGAACGGAAAGCAGCGCTTCATCCAGACGGTGATCGACCTGTCGCGGGCGTTTGCCCTGTGCGCGGCGACGGACGAGGCCATCGAATTGCGGGACGACATCGCCTTCTTCCAGGCGGTGAAGGCGCAGTTGGCCAAGACCTCCGGCAAGCAGCGTCCGCCGGAGGAACTGGACGCGGCCATTCGGCAACTGGTTTCGACGGCCATCATGGCCGACGAGGGGATCATCGACGTCTTCACGGCGGCCGGGCTGAAGAAGCCGGATATCAGCATCCTATCCGAGCAGTTCCTGGCCGAAGTGCGCGGGCTGAAGCACAAGAACGTGGCCGCCGAACTGCTGGCCAAGCTGCTGAACGACGAGGTCAAGCTGCGCTCCCTGCGGAACGTCGTGCTGGGCCGTCAATTCAGCGAGATGCTGAAGGCCACGCTCAACGCGTATCACAACCGGGCGATTTCCACGATGGAGGTCATCGAGGAGCTGATCAAGTTGGCCAAGGAACTGGATGCCGCCACGAAACGCGGGGAGGACCTGGGCCTGAACGACGACGAGGTGGCCTTCTACGACGCGCTGGCGGCCAACGAGTCGGCGGTGAAGGCCATGGGCATCGACGAACTGAAGGTTATCGCCGCCGAGCTGGTGACGCAGGTACGCAAGAGCGTGACGATCGACTGGACGGTGCGCGAGAGTGCGCGGGCGAAGATCAAGGTGATGGTCAAGCGCATCCTGAAGAAGCACGGCTATCCGCCGGACCTGCAGGAAGAGGCGACCAAGACCGTTCTGCAGCAAGCCGAGCTATTGTGTGCGGATTGGGCTATTGCCTAAAACAAGTTGGGCATCTCAATGCTGGAACCCTGGCACAATCGGGATGATATTCGGCTCACGCTGGTGTCGAAACAAAACGTAAGGGGGCGCCTCGGAATGGGGGTGCCGGGGGGGGGGGGGGGGGCAAGGGGGGGGAAACCCGCCCCCCCCGCTCCCCCCCCCGCCCTTAAACCCCCCCCCGCCCAGGGGGGGGGGGTACAGGGGCGCC
>CALMBO010000025.1 GCA_937860055.1 uncultured Verrucomicrobiota bacterium
TTGGTTTTGAGTTCTTGACACCTGTCCGGGGCCGGGACATCCTTGCTTCATGATAGGGAGGGTTGAACCTGAGCCACTAACAGGTGTAGAAATAGCATTATGACACTCCGAAACCTATCAAGAAATAGCCGGAACTTGATACTCCTTCCATGCGGCTGCTTGCCCGCAGTCGCAGCATGGTTGGCGTTTGCTGCGATCTTGCCCGCAAGGGCGGATACCGCGCCGAGACAAGAAGGGAGAACAAGGACTTACACGCTTGCTGAAAAGACCATTCGGCACGCCAAGGAGAACCTGCCCAAACAAGTATCTACGGAAAACCCGGAATTGACCAAGCTGGTGCATGATTTATATATCGATTGCACGTTTGATAAATTGTGGGAACCGGCGCTTCCCGGGCTGCCATACCGGTTTTTCTCGATTTCCGGAGCAGACGACACGTCCTACGCCAAGTGCCAGTTGCTGTGGGATACCATGTTTGTTCTCAATGCGTGGGCGCCGTTGGATGATGATCCATTGGCCTGCGATGTCTTTCGGAATTATTGGAATGTGATCGACAACAATCCGGAAGCGCCCAAAGGGACATACCGCTATGGCATGGTGCCCTGTACCACCAAGCCGGATCTGCCGCAGGATGGTTACTCCCAAATCCCGATTCTGGCATGGGGTTGTCTGATGGTTTACAACCAGACCCATGACCGGGCATTGCTCGATCTCTGCCTGCCCTATTTGGACGCATTCCTAACCTGGTATGCCACTGAGCGGGATGTGGATGATGACGGCTTGATCGAATATGGCGCCTACAAGAAATGTTCGATCGCCGATATCGTCCAAACGGCCCGCTTTGAAACATTCGATTTCACCCCGACGCTCGATGGCCTGCGTTTGACAGAGCATCCCACACGCGGCACAGGCGGTGCATGGTATGGGAACATTGAAGGCGTCGATCAGACTTGTTTCCTGGCCATGTCCGAAAGGGCGATGATCGAGATGTGCCAACGAACCGGACGCATCGAATTGATGAAAAAGTACGAACGGAATCTCGACAAACGAACCGAGGCGATCCGCACCAAGATGTGGGACCCGGAAACGAAATTCTTCTACAGCCTGGACCGGGATACCGACAAACCAATCCGCGCGCGAACGCTGCAGGGGTTTCTTCCTCTGACTGCCGGCATGGCCAGTGTGGAACAAGCCGGGGAACTGGTCAGGCAGTTGACCGATCCGTCGCTGTTTTGGAGCAAATATCCGGTAACCACTTCAGCGATGAACGAACCAACGTTCCGCCCGGATGGATTTTGGCGCGGTGACGTGTGGCCCCCCACGAACTATTTGATAGCGCTCGGCCTTGATCGCTATGGCTATTACGACGTTGCCAGGGAGATGGCTGACAAGATGCTGGAGTTGGTGAGGAAGCATGACGGACATGCCCACGAACGTTACAACGGTGTTGAAGGTCGCGGTTTGGGGGTCAAGGATTACTGCTGGGGAGTCGCCATCTGGAGCATGCTTGTGAATACTCATTACGGCGTTCAGGAGGACTACCGGACGATTGTGGTCCCGCCCCATGCCAAGGGCCGGAAATTGAAACTCGGGAAACTGGAGGTGACCTATCCCACCGACACTTCAGTAGAGTTGAAATCTGCTTTCCAGCGGGAATTCAAGGTTGTTTTTCCAGGCAAACTTAATGCGGAAATCCAGGTTCAGTGCGACGGGGCAACGATAAAATCCGTCAAACCAGCCGGCGCGCTATCTGAGATTTCATTTACCGCACTGCCCGGAAAGACCTATCGGGTCGCAAAGTCCGAACCGTCCTGAAACGGACACGGACATTACTGGTACGGCAATGCGGAAAGCTACTTTCTGATTGGCGATGCGCTGGGTGAGGGAATGAATGGGCGGTTGAAAGAACAGAGAGAAACCATGATAAGAACATTGATTGACAGCAAGAAATCTCGTGGCACCGCCGCGAAAGCAGGCGGAAACAACCCCCCTGTTCCCGCCCTCGGGTGCGGCTTTAGCGGGCGTAGCAACGCGAAACCCCCTCCACGGCCTTCACCCAAAAGCAATTTCCTGGCATTCGCGTCGCTATTGGCTTTGGCGGTGACTCTCCCGCTGAACCGCGTTTGGACGGCCGAAACAGCGAAGCCGCAAAAAGACCTGCCTCTGCCGGGAGAAGTCTTTGAAGTCGATGGTCGCACCGCATTCGTAATTCTTCCGGCGGCTGAGAACCTCCACACGAATCGTCCCACTCCGTGGGTGTGGTACGCGCCCACGTTGTCCGGCCTCCCCGAGGCTCGCGAACGTTGGATGTTCGAACGATTTCTGGCGGCCGGCATTGCCGTGGCCGGCGTGGACGTCGGCGAATCCTATGGCAGTCCGCAAGGGCGTGCCCACTTCACGGCGTTTTATCAGGAATTGATTGGAAAGCGCGGGTTCAGCCGCAAGCCCGTCCTGCTGCCACGCAGCCGCGGCGGGCTGATGCTCTACAACTGGGCCGCCGAGCATCCGGATTCGGTGGGCGGCATCGCCGGGATCTATCCCGTTGGCAATCTCCGCAGTTGGCCCGGGCTGGATCAGGCCTGTGGTGCCTATGGCCTGACCGCAGCGCAAGTCGAAGAACAACTCACGCAACACAACCCGATCGACCGCCTCGCTCCACTGGCAAAAGCCGGCGTGCCGATTTTTCACATCCACGGCGATGCGGATGACGTGGTGCCTCTGAAAGACAACTCCGCCTTGCTCGCCAGTCGTTACCGCGAGCTGGGCGGCTCGATGCGGCTTAGAATTCCGCCCGGGCAAGGCCACAATGTCTGGGACGGGTTCTTCCAATGCCAGGAACTCGTGGAGTTCGTCATCGCCCACGCCAGCCCGGCGGCGAGTCGCGAACCCACGGCGGCCTTGTTCCGGGATCCGCCGATGGAAGCGCGGCCCGGGGCAGTCTGGGACTGGATGAACGGCGATGTGGATCTTGACCGGATGACCTATGAACTTG
>CALMBO010000026.1 GCA_937860055.1 uncultured Verrucomicrobiota bacterium
ATTTTTTACACCGTCACAGCAATTTGTGGCGCGATTTAAAAAGAACACAGCAAGGAGATCGGGATGAAAAAGATTCTTGTATTCGCGATGGCGGCGATGCTGGCCGGCGCGGCGTTTGCGGCGACGGCGGGGTCGGACAATTCGGGCAATGCGGCCTATGGCGATGGCTGGGCAACCGGCGACAACGGCGGCACGGGCTATGGCGCCTGGACCATCAACAGCACGCAGGGCAGCGGATTTGCCGGCGCGTTCATCGGGGGTTCCGGAGCGGGTGGCCTCGACCTGGGCGCGAGCAGCTTCGGGCTGTATGCCAATCCCAACAGCTCGGCGGCGAGCGTCGAAGCGTTGCGCGATTTCGACAGCGCGATGCTCGTGGGCCAGACCTTCTCGTTCACGCTGGGCATCAACTGGGACAGCGGCAGCGATGGCGCGAAGGGCTTCTCCCTGTACGACAGCGTCGGCGGCGAGATCTTCAACATGAATTGCGGCAGCTCGGCCGCCATCACCTACTCGGGCAGCAGCTCGGGCACGATGTTCAGCAACTACGGCACGATCCCGATGAACGTGGCCATCACCTATTCCAGTTCCACCACGATCGACGTGACGGCGAACGGCCGCGATGGCGTCGAGTCCTTCAACCAGAGCTTCACGGTGGCGAACGCGCCGGATTCCTTCCGGTTCTACGCCTACCAGATGCAGGCCGGCGACAATGCCCAGCCCTACTTCGACGACCTCGCGATGAGCTCGGTTCCGATTCCCGAGCCCGCGACGATGGGCCTGCTGGGCCTCGGCGCGCTGGCGATGGTCCTGCGCCGCCGGATGAGCAAGTAATCCGGTCCAAAGGATGAAAGGGAGCGGCCTCCGGGCCGCTCTTTTTTTGTGCCGGGCGGGGCAGAGGGTGCCGGAATAGGCTTGAACCTTCGCCCGCTTTCCATCAAGTTTCATCTGTTGATGGTAGAAGGCGTCGAAGGGGTTGGAAGACGAGGAGGCCGAGGGTGAAGAGACTTCTGGCGGGAGTGGTGGCGGCGATGCTGGCGGGTTCCGCCATGGCGGCCACGGGGTGGTACAACGATTATCTGCAGATCTCCCAGAACGGCGGGGCGGATTATGGCTACAGCCTGACCTATCCCAGCGGCGGCGATTGGGACGGCGCGAACCTGGGCGAGGTCTACAGCCTTTCGCTGTCGAGCATGACCTTGTGGTATTGGAGCGATTCGCAGGACCGCGACGGGGGGGCGCTCTATTACCAGCTATTCGATGGCGTGAGTCCCACGCCGATCGTCGGCCCGACCGAAATCATCTGGACGCAGTCGTACGAAGGCGGCGTCAACTATTACGGCAGCTACGCCACGCCGATCAACCTGCTGGCGGGCGCCACGCTCAACGACGAACAGACCTACTACCTGCAATTCTGGGCGAAAAGCTGGGGAACGACGGAAGGCGACAGCTGGCTGAACAACAGCGGAGATCCCCAGAACTACGAGGCGTCGTTCAGCTACGAGGCCACGCCGATTCCGGAGCCGGCGACGATGGGCCTGCTGGGCCTCGGCGCGCTGGCGATGGCCTTGCGCCGCCGCATGGGCAAGTAATCCGGCCCAAAGGATGAAAGGGAGCGGCCTCCGGGCCGCTCTTTTTTTGCGGCCGCTTCTCGGGAGGATTTCGTCTTGCAGGGGGAATGCGCTTGGCGGATTCTGTCCCCATGGCATCGCGAACCTCCATCCGGATCCTGGCCGCCGGCCTGATGTTGGTGGCGCTGGCGTGGCTGGCCTTCGGCGGGGCGCTGGATTGCGGGTTTGTCTATTTCGACGACAACCTCTATGTGCTGGAGAACGGGCACCTGGCCGATGGTTTTTCCCCGGCCGGTCTCCGCTGGGCATTCACCACGGGATATGCCGCCAACTGGCATCCGTTGACCTGGCTTTCCTTGTTTGCCGATCACGGGCTGTACGGGCCGGGCCAGCCGGCGGGATACCACCTGACGAACCTTCTGCTGCACGCGCTGAACATCCTCCTGCTGTTCGGGATCCTGCGGCAGGCGACGGGCCGCTTCTGGGCCCCCTTGCTGGTGGCGGCGCTCTGGGGGGTGCATCCGCTGCGCGTGGAATCGGTGGTGTGGATTTCGGAGCGGAAGGACGTGCTGGCGATGGCCTTCGGCCTGCTGGCGCTGCTGGCCTATGGGGGGGGAGCCGGCCGCCGCCCCGCATGGCGGCAGGTGTTGGTGGCGACTTGCTTTCTGCTGAGCTTGATGTCGAAGCCGGCGTTTGTGACGCTTCCCTTCTTGCTGCTCCTCCTGGACGTTTGGCCGCTCCGGCGCTGGCCGGAAGAGGGGGCCAGGGCCTTGATCCGCGAAAAGATTCCGCTGTTCCTCCTGTCGGCGGGTTCCTGCATCGTCACGTTTTTCGTCCAGCGGGAGGGAGGGGCCGTCATCCCTTCCGATCTGGCGCCGGCATGGGTGCGGCTGGCGAATTCGTGGGTCGCCACCGTCGAATATATCCGGCTGCTGTTCTGGCCGTTCCGGCTGGCGGTGTTCTATCCGCATCCGGGCGTGGACATGCCTGCGGCGCGGATCTGGGGTTCGCTGGCGATCCTGGCGTTGCTGACGGCGCTGGCGGTGCGGGGCGCGCGGCGAAGGCCCTGGTTCCTGGTGGGATGGCTGTGGTTCCTCGGCTCGCTGGTGCCGATGATCGGCTGGGTGCAGGTCGGGGCGCAGGCGTGGGCCGACCGCTACACCTATCTGCCGCACATCGGATTGCTGGTGGCGCTAGTCTGGTCCGTGGCGGAGGGGACGGAACCGGCGCGCCGCCGCGGGTCCCGCGCCGGGGTCGTTTTGGGGTTCGGCCTGGCGGCGGGGCTGGTTCTCCTGTCCTCGCGGCAGACCCGGATCTGGCACGACAGCGAATCCTTGTTCCGGAGCGCGCTGGCGAACACGGAAAACAACGCGCGGATGCACATGAGCCTGGGGACCTGGTGCCACCTGCAAGGGCGGGAGGCCGAGGCGCTGGAGCATCTGCGCTGGAGCCTGGCGATCCAGCCGCGGCTCAACGAGGCGCGCTACAACCTGGCCAACCTGTACCGGGAGACGGGGCGGCCGGAGGACGCCCTGCGGGAATACCGCGCCATGATCGCCGAAGTTCCTCGGCATTCTCCGGCGTTGAACAACCTGGCGCGGATGCTGGCGGCCGATCCGGCGGCGGACATCCGGCAGGCGGAGGAGGCGCTGGGGCTGGCGCGGAGGGCCGTGGCCGCCGCGAAGCCGTCGGAAACGTGGGATGACACGCTGGCGCTGGCGCATTGGAAGCTTGGAAAATGCCTGGCGGCGGAAGGGCGCCGGGCGGAGGCCGAAGGGCACTTCCGGCAGAGCCTGGCTTCGAAACCGGAAGGCAACCGCGCGGCGTTCGACCTGGCCTGTTTGCACGCGGAAACGGGGAGGAGGGCGGAGGCGATCCGGGAATACCGCGCCGTGATCGCCGGCATTCCCCGGCATGAGGACGCCTTGAACAACTTGGCGTGGTTGCTGGCATCCGATCCGCATGCGGCGCCGGAACAGGCGGCGGAAGCCCTGGTGCTGGCCCGGCGCGCCATCGAAGCCGGAGGCGAGCCCGCGGCCGGGAGGCTGGATACGCTCGCGCTGGCCCAGGCCGCCGCCGGGGATTTTGAAGGTGCCGCAAGGACGGCGGAGCAGGCGGCGGCACTGGCGAAAGAACAGGGCAACGAAACCCTCGCGGACGAAATCGGGAGGCGGCTGGAAAAATTCCGGGAGGGGAAAGCCTGGCGCGAATAGGGCTGGCCGCGGGAGCGGCGGAAACCCGTGCGGCGCCTTCGCGCGGACGAAGGGGATCAAGGTTCGGAGGGCGGGGCGGGGATATGGATGGGAAGGTCGAGGAGCTTCCTGGGCTTGGCGACGGCGTCCTGCAAGATCTGGCCGGCGAAGACGTGGAGGGTGTAGCCGTAGTAGGAGAAGGATTGGCCGGTTTCGCGGAGTTCCTGGGCGCGGAGGCCGCGGGGCACGACGTAGGTGGCGTCGACGGGCAGGCTGCGGCGGTCGGCAAAGGCGTTGCCCAGGACGAGGGGCGAGGAGGGGGTGATGGCGCGGGTGGCGCGGATCTGGCCGTTGGTGGCGCTGTCGTAGAAAGTGATGAAGACCTGGACGGCGGCATCCTTGAAGAGATGGGCGTCGGGGGCGAGTTCGAGGGTGGCGTTCAGGACGCGCATTTCGGCGATGTCGATGTCGGAAGGCATCTTCTGGATGTCGGGGGCCGAGATGCGGATGTTGCGGGGGAGCTGGCGGATTTCGCCGGCGGTTCCGGGATTCTGGATGATCTGGGTCTGGAGGGTTTGGATTTCGGCGAGGCGGCGGCGCTCTTCGAGGGCTTGCGCGCGGAAGGGGGAGTCTTCCGGCGCGATGCCGAGGATCTGGGTCCAGCGCTGGTGGGCGGCATCGAGGTCGCCGCGGGCTTCGAGGAGGCGGGCGTGCTCGACGTGGGCGGGGAGGAAGCCGGGAGTGTTCTGGTGGATCTGGTTCAGGAGGCGGAAGGCCTTGGCATAGTCGGCAAACTGGGCAGCGGCGACGGCTTCGGCGAGGGTGCGCTGGGCTTCCTCGATGACGGGGTCGGCGGCGGAAACGGGGGGCAGGGCCACGACCGTGACGTTGGTGTCGGCGGGGGCGAAATCGGCCTGCTCGAGCACCTCGACGATGGGAGGCGGCGGCGAGGTGCTGGCCGCCGGCGGGGCGGAGAGGGTGCCGTCGGCATTGGTGGCGGCGGGAGAGGAGGGAGATTGCGCGGTGCCGGGGAGGGCGACGACGGAGCCCGGCGCGGCGACGACGGAGACGGTTCCGGTGGAGGCTTCGTTCTCGGCCCGGTTGGCGGCGCGGATCTCCTCGGCGCGGGCGATATCCGCCTCCTCGATCTCGGGGCGGATGAGGCGGAGGGGCCAGTCGATGAGGAAAAAGAGCATGGCGATCTCGAAGGCGACGATGGCCAGGGCCAGGAGGACGGTGGCGGGCTGCAGGAGTCCGGGGCTGGGGCGCAGCCGCTTCTGGGGGGCGATGAGGTCCTGGAACTGGATGCGGGTCCTGCCGATGACGAGCAAATCGTTGTGGGCGAGGCGGACAGGCTCGAGGACGGGGGCGCCGTTCCGTTCGACGGGATGTTCGGGGGAGATGCTGGACAGGAAGATTCCGGTGCCGCGCTCCTCGAAGCGGGCATGGCGTGGGGCGATCTGGTCGTCGTCGGGCAGGACGAGGTGGCAATCCTCCTTGCGGCCGACCAAGGTGACGGCTTGGCGGACCATGAGGCGCTTGCCCTCGTAGCGTCCGGATAGAAAAACCAACCTATACATGCCGGGGGCCAGTGTGGGGGAAGTCGGCATCCGGGGGCAAGGACGAATTCAGCGGCAGGCAGGGGGAATGAAGGATGGTCTCGCATTTTTGATTAAAGGGAGCGGAATCCGGTTGCTTGGCGGGGACGGCGCGGATAGAATGCGAAGCTGAAAATGGTTAGGAAGCTCTAGGCATGGCCACTTCGTGGATCACCGGTGTTTGCATCCAGCAGAACCGTCTGGAATGGACGGTGTTGCACCGTGTGAAGGAGTCCTGGGAGATTTCCAACCAGGGGAACGCGGCGCTGTCTCCGGCCGAGGGGGGGGGATGGATCCCGGCGGCCGCGATCAAGCCTTACCTGAAGCATTTCAAGGGGAAGGTCTCCGTGGCGCTGCCGACGGGCCGGGTCCTGCTGCGGGTGGCGTTGCTGCCGAGCGTGGATCCGGCGGAACTGCGCGGCATGGCCGAGCTGCAGACGGACAAGTTCTCGCCGTTCCCGGTGGAGACGGTGGCTTCGGGCGCGGAGGTGCTGGAATCGGCGGGGACGTCGTCGCTGGTGGCGATGGCGGTGGTCCGTCGCGAGGACGTGGAAGCCGTCGGGCAGTCGTTCCAGGGGGCGGGGGCGCCTCCGGACGTGGTGGATGTGGAGGCGCTGGGCTGGTGGTGGGGGCTGAAGCATGGCGAGCAGATCCCCTCGCACGGTTCGCAGGTGCTGCTGCGCATGGCTTCCCCAGGCGTGGACATGGTGGCGGTGCGCGATGGCGCGCCGCTGATGTTCCGGTCGCTGCCGGGGCGTCCGGCAGAGGAAGGGGAGGGGGACGAGGCCCGCGCCGGATGGATGGACGAGTGCGTGGAGGAAGTGGCGGATTCGCTGACGGCGCTGGAAACGGAATGGGGCGGGACGGGCGCACCGACGCTGCATGTCTTCCACGAGGCGGGGATGCCGGTCCATTGCGCGGAGAAGCTGCAGCAGGCCCTGGGCCTGGGAACGCTGTTCACGCATCCGATGGAGGCCCTGCCCACGGCCTCGGAGGGCGTGGCGCGCCGGCTGGCCGGCCCGGTCCGGCCGCTGGCGATGGATCTGGCGCCGGAAGCCTGGCGCGCGGCGGACGCGGAGCGCCGGACCCGCCGGAAGCTGCTGCGGACGGCCACGGTCTTCCTGGCGGCGTGGCTGCTGGGGATCGGGATCTTCTGGACGCTGCTGAACCTGCAGCGGGGGCGCATGGCGCGCCTGCAGGCGCAGGTGGAGGAGATGGAGGCGCCGGCCAGGGAGATCCGCCGCCTCCGGGCCAAGGTGCTGGAGTTCGCCCAGTATGCGGACCGGACGTATTCGGCGCTGGAATGCCTCCGGATGGTTTCGGGGGCGCTGCCGGGGGGGATGGACCTGACGTCGTTCGTGTATCGCAAGGGATCTTCGCTCACGCTGCGCGGCGAAACGGATTCGCCCGACAAGGTCTACGGGTTCAACCAGGCCATGGAGAAGCTGGAGCTGTTTCCCGATGTGAAGTCCGAGGGGATGACCACCGTGAACCGCCCGCAGGGGACGAGGTATTCCTTTGGCGTGACGATCCGCCTGCCGGGGAACGGGGAGGATGAGCCGTGAAGATCGCCGCGCGCGAGCTGAATCTGCTGGGGATCACGCTGGCGGTGGTGCTGCTGGCGCTGACCTATCTGGCGCTGGAGCCGAAGTTCCAGGAATGGGCCGATTTCCGGATGCAGCGCGAAGATCTCGGGATCCGCCGGGAGGCGGCGCAGCAAATGCTGGACAGCCGCGAGAAGGTGGAGGCGCGCATGGCGGAGTTCCGCCAGGGCCTGCCGGTCTTCCCCGCGGGCAAGAAGGCGGAATCGGAGCTGATGCCCGCCCTGGAAAACATGGTCAAGCAGCAGGGGCTGACGCTGACGCGGCGGGCGCCGCCGGATCCCGAGCGCGAGGCGGGGGATCTGTACGAGACGTCCATCAACTGCGATTGGGAGGGCGACCTGCCTTCGCTGGTGAATTTCCTGTATGCCCAGCAGTC
Organism: uncultured Verrucomicrobiota bacterium; assembly: GCA_937860055.1. Lineage (GTDB taxonomy): Bacteria > Verrucomicrobiota > Kiritimatiellia > CAIQIC01 > Lenti-01 > Lenti-01. The sequence continues at coordinate 7,339 of CALMBO010000026.1, forward strand.
GCAGGGGGCGGTTTCGGACGTGCGCCAGCTGTCCGTGCAGCCGATGGCGGGCAAGGACGTGCCTTCCGGCCGCCTCAAGGGCAATTTCACGATCGATTACGCCTATCGCCGGGAAGCCGGCGCAACGGAGAGCAAGGCCGAATCCGCCGACCCCGCGCCGACGGCGGAGGCGGAACAACCCTAACGGAACGACCATGATGTCTACCCGCATTTCCCCATCCACCCGTGGCCTGACCTGGTTGCTGGCCATGGCCTTCCTCTGCTCCTCCCTGCCGGCGCCCGTTTTCGCGCAGGACGTGGCTCCCGCGCCGGAAGAGGCGCCGCTTCCGACCGAGGGCGCGGCTCCCGAGGCGCCCCCCGCCGGGGAACCGGCTCCGGACATGGCCGCGCCGGCTCCCGAAGAGGCGCGGCCGTCGCCGGCCGAGGCGGCGCGGGCGCGCATCCAGCGGTTGCGGGCCGAACGGGCCGCCTCCACGGCGCCGGCCGGGGAGGGGGCGTCCGCCGCCAGCATGGACATGTCCACCACGGAGGACGGGGAGCAGGTCTATACGCTGAATCTCAAGGAGGCGCAGCTCGACGTGCTGCTCGACCGCTATTCCGAACTGACGGGCCGGACGATGATCAAGGCGCCGGGCGTGGCGGGGACGTTCACGTTCAAGGCGCAGGAGAAGCTGACGAAGGGCGAGATGCTGCAGGCGATGAACACCCTGCTGTCGATGAACAACCTGGCGCTGGTCCCGCTCGGGAGCCGGTTCTACCGCGTGGTGCAGATCGCCAATGCACCGACGGAGGGGATGGTGATCCAGCGGGAGACGCCGGAAGGGGGCCATCCGGAGAGCGATGTGCTGGTGAGCCAGCTGGTGGGCCTGAAGTACCTGGAGATGGAAGACGCCGTGAACATCGTGCAGGCGATGCTGCACAGCTACGGCAAGGTCCAGCGGTTCGACCGGATCAGCAGCCTGCTGGTGACGGAGACGTCGACGAACCTGCGGCGGATCTACGAGATCCTGGAAATGGTGGACCAGCCGACGGAACTGAAGGTCGAGACGCGGGTCTACGAGATCAAGCACGCGAAGGCCTCCGAGATCGCCTCGCGCCTGAACGAGCTGGTCAGCGACAGCCAGGGCGAGAAAAAGGAGGAGGTCGCCCAGGTGGCGCAAACGACGATCGCGTCACGACGCCCGGCGAGCATGATCCGCGCGCGCCAGGCGGCGCCCGTCCCGGAGGCGGCCGCCGCCCCCGACACCGCGGCGGCGCTCGAGGCCGCCATGGCCGAGAAGGGCATCGTGCAGGGCAAGGTCAAGGTGCTGGCCGACGAGCGCACCAACATCATCATCGTCATCTCGCGCCCCTCGAACTTCACGTTCTTCGACAAGATCGTGGCGGTGCTGGACCGGCCGGTGGATCCGGAGGTGATCGTGCAGGTGCTCGCGCTGGAGTTCGCCGACGCGGAGGAGATGGCCGGCCTGCTGAACGACTTCATCGGGGCGGCGAAGTCGGAGTCGGAGACGGCGGCGGGCGCGGCGGCGGGGACGGGGGAGGAGGCCACGGACAACCGGGCGCGGGCCCTGGAGGACTTCGTCCGGGCGCGCGCGGCGGCGGCGGACCGCGTGCGGCAGGCCGCGGGCGAAGAGGTCGCCAGCAAGATCGGCCAGCTGTCCGCGAACACGAAGATCCTGGCGGACAAGCGCACCAACACGTTGCTGCTGATGGGCACCAAGGGTGACATCGCCGCGCTGCAGGAGATCGTCAAGAAGGTGGACATCATGCTGGCGCAGGTGCTGATCGAGACGGTCATCCTGGAGGTCAACCTCAACAACAACACGGCCTATGGCGTGAACTGGCTGCAGAAGTCCATGACGGCCTACAACCAGACGGTGGCCGGCGGCAACGGCGGGGTGAGCGTGCGCGAGCCGATCGCCTCGTGGGGCGGCAGCTTCGGGGAGAACGCCTTCTCGACGGCGGCGGGCGACACGATCACGCGCGCGTTCGGCGGCGGCTCGGGGCTGAACTATTTCTTCACCTTCGCGGACCTGAACATCGACGCGGTGCTGGACATGGTGGCGTCGTCGGGCGAGGGGCGCGTGCTGGCCACGCCGGTGATCCTGACGACCGACAACACGGAGGCCAGCATCATGAGCGGCCAGCAGATCCCGATCCGCACCGGCGACACGGAGAGCGGCGGGACGTACCGGTCGGACTACGAGTACAAGGACGTGGGCATCCAGCTGAAGGTGAAGCCGCGCATCAACCCGTCGCGCTACGTGACGCTGGAGATCACCCAGGCGGCGGATACGCTGGGCGAGCCGGTGGACGTGGGCACCAGCGGCACGATGACGTCGATCAACAAGCGCGAGATGACGGCGTCGATCTCCGTGCCGAGCCGCTCGACGATCGTCCTGGGCGGCCTGGTCCAGACGGACTACCAGAACCTGAACACGCGCGTGCCGATCCTCGGCAGCATTCCGATCCTCGGCGCGCTGTTCCGCAGCGAGGACACGACCCGCAAGCGCACGGAACTGCTGGTGCTGATCACCCCCTATGTGCTGATGACGCCCGACGAGGCGCGCACCGAGACCGAACGGCTGCACCGCGCGTCGAACGTGGCGGCGGAGGACTGGTACCGCGGCTGGTCGGACAGCTCGCTGGCGCCGTTCTCGCCCCAGAAGCTCCGCGAGATGGAGATGGAGAAGAAAGCGGCGCGGCGCGCCCGGCTGATGCCGGCGGAAGGCGCCGAGCCGGCCGCTCCGCCCGTGGCCGTGATCGAACCCGGCGAGGCCATGCCCAGGCCGACGCCGGATGCGCAGGATCCGGAGGCGTTCGGCCGCGAGGTCGAGCGCGCGATGAGCGGCCAGGCCGAGGCGGCCGCTCCCGAAGAGGCGGCCGGCGGGGCGGTTCCCGCTTCCGAACCCGCGCCGGCCAGTCCCTTGCCCGCGCCGGAAGAGCCCACGACCACGGCGCCCTACGTGTTCGATCCTTCCGTGCCGGCCACCCCGGAGGCGAAGCCCGAACCCGCCGAGGAAGTCCAGCCCAAGAAGAAAAGGAAGTCCCGGAGCTCCCTCTTTGGCGTCAAGGTCCAGAAGGAAGAGGAGAAGCCGTCGATGTATCCCGCGCCCGCGCCGGCCGCGGAAGAAGGGAAGGAAGAGGCCCATGAGCAATGAACCGACGCAGTTGATCGACACGACGGAGGTCCGCGAGGGAGACATCCTGTTCGATTGCCCCTCTTGCGGAAAGAACATGGCCATCGAGGCGGCCGGCGCCGGCCTGATGGTTCCCTGCGCCGGGTGCGGCCGCCCGGTGCAGGTGCCGATCCCCGACGCCAGCACCCCGGAAGCGCCGGTGGCGGCCGTTCCGCGGCCGGCCCCCGCCGAAGGCGAGGACCCCCAGGACACCATCCGGCAGCTCGATGCGGCCCTGGCGATGGCGAACCAGCAGGTCGACCGGTTGATGGCCGAGAAGGAGGCGCTGCAGGAGCGCCGCGCGTTCCTCGAGCAGATCCGGATCGTCAACGCGTCGCGCCTCGACCAGCTGGGCAAGGAGCTGGCGGGCATGCAGGATGCGCTGGAGCGCATCCAGGTGCTGCTGGCGGACATCCGGGCGGAAAAGCCCGCGTAGGAACCGAATGGCCGGCCCGGCATCCAACCGATTGACGGCCCTGCTCGAGGCGACGGGGCTCTTCAGCTCCTCGCAGATCGAGGAGCTGGCCATCAAGCAGCGCGAGAACGACGGCATCCTGACCGCCACCGTGGCCGCGCTGGAATATGCCCGGGAAGACGTCTTCCTCCAGGCGCTGGCCAAGGCGCTGCAGGTGCCGTATGTGCGCGTGGGGGACAAGCCCATCGCCGGGGAGATCCTCGAGAAGGTGCCCACCAAGGCCGTTTTCCAGTACAACATCATTCCCGTCGGCATCGAAAGCGGGACGCTGCGCGTGGCCACGAGCGAGCCGTTCCGGCCGGGACTGGCCGACTCCCTCCGCCTGGCCTCCGGGATGCGCGTGAAGTTCGCGCTCAGTCCCGCCGCGGACATCGAAAAGGCCTCCAAGAAGTTCTATGGCGTCGGTGCCGACACCTTGGACCGGCTGATCGCCGACAACCAGATCGACCTGGGCGAGGAGGCCGGCCCTTCCATCGGCGACCTGAGCAACCTCGACCAGGACGCCAGCGTGGTGAAGTTCGTCAACCAGATCATCTGGGAATGCCACCACGACCGCGGGACCGACATCCACATCGAGCCGATGGAAAACGACCTGCGCATCCGCTACCGCATCGACGGAGTGCTGCATCCGACGCCGCTGCCGCCGCAGATGAAGCGGTTCCAGTCGGCCATCATCAGCCGCATCAAGGTGATGGCGGGCATGGATATCGCCGAGAAGCGCCTGCCGCAGGACGGCCGCATCAGCCTGCGCGTGAAGGGCGAGGAGATCGACGTGCGCGTCTCCACGATGCCCACCGTCTATGGCGAGAGCGTGAGCCTGCGCCTGCTGATGCGCTCCAGCGGCATGTACGGCATGGACAAGCTGGGGCTGTTCAAGGACGACGAGGAGATCCTGAACCGCCTGATCCGCCGTCCGCACGGCATCCTGCTCGTGACTGGCCCGACGGGATCCGGAAAATCCACCAGCCTCTATGCCTGGCTGCATACGATCAATTCCGTGGACAAGCGCATCCTGACGGTCGAGGACCCGATCGAATACGAGATGGCGGGCATCAACCAGATCCAGATGAAGCCCGAGATCGGCCTGACCTTCGCGGTGGGCCTGCGGCACATCCTGCGCCAGGATCCCGACGTGATCATGGTCGGGGAAATCCGCGACCAGGAGACGGCGGACATCGCGATCCGCGCCGCGCTGACGGGCCACCTGGTGTTCAGCACGCTGCACACCAACGATTCCGCCGGCGGCATCACGCGGCTGGTGGACATGGGAATCGAGCCCTTCCTCGTGGCCAGCTCGGTGGAGGCCCTCGTGGCCCAGCGCCTTGTCCGCCGCCTGTGCCCCAAGTGCAAGCGCCCGTGGCCGGTGGAACTGCCCTTCCTCGAGAGCATCGGGTTCCCGATCTCCAAGCTGCTGACCGGGACGATCTGCGAGCCGGTGGGGTGCGAGGAATGCCGCGGCACGGGCTATGCCGGCCGGACGGGCATCTACGAGATCCTCCTCATCAGCGACGCCATCCGGCAGATGATCGTGGAGCGCCAGTCTTCCGCCGACATCAAGATGCACGCCCTGGAGCACGGCATGCGCACGCTGCGGGTGGACGGCTGGCGCAAGGTGCTGGCGGGCGTGACCACGCTGGAGGAAGTGCTTCGCGTGACTTCGGAGGACGAAGCCTAGGGCGGCGCGGGCCGCGCGGGCGCGTGAAGCGATGGCGCAATTCCGGTACATCGCCAAGAGCCGGACGGGCGAACGGCAGGAGGGGGTCCTCGACGCGCCCGACAAGCGCACCCTGATGGCGCAGCTGGGGCGCATGGGGCTGGTCCCGATTTCCGTGGCCGACATGCAGGGTCCGGCGAAGGGCGTGTCGCTGCCGGCTCCCGTGGCCGAGAAACCCCATGCGCCGGCGAAGCCTGTTCCCCGGGCGGCCGGCGGCACCCCGGCGAAGGCGCCGGCCATGCCGGCGAAAAAATGGTTCCGCTTCGAGAAGAGCGTGCGCACGCGCTCGCAGATGAAGACCGGCGAGCTCCTGCTGTTCACCAGCGAATTGTGCGACCTGCTGGCGTCGGGCATGACGCTGGGGGCGGCGCTGCATGCGCTTTCCCTCCGCAAGACCGGCAAGGCGCAGGACGTCATCGTGACCGACCTGCGCGACGAGATCGTGGCGGGTTCGAGCCTGTCGGGCGCGCTGGCCCGCTGGCCCGACAGCTTCCCGGCGCTCTACGTCAGCATGGCGAAGGCCGGCGAGGCCAGCGGACAGCTTCCCAACGTGCTGGAGCGCCTGGTGAAACACTACGAACGGGTGCTGTCCGCGCGCGAAAAGGTGGGCATGGCCCTGGTCTATCCGGCCATCGTGGCGGTGGTCGGGTTCCTGGCCATGGCCCTCATGATGATCTTCGTGATTCCGGTCTTCTCCAAGATGTTCGAGGACCTGGGGGGGACGCTGCCGCTGCCGACCCGGATCCTCATCGGGATGAGCAAGGGACTGCTGAAATACGGCTGGGTGCTGGTGGGCGGGCTGTTCTTCGGCGGGGCCGCGCTGAAGCGCGCGTTCCGGACCCCCGCGGGCCGCGAGTGGAAGGACCGACTCCTCCTGCGCCTGCCGGCGATCGGGAACATCGTCCGGGCCAACGCCTTTGCGAACTTCGCCCATACCCTCGGCACGCTGCTGGCCAACGGCGTCCCGGTGCTGCAGGCGCTTTCCATCGTGGAGCACACGGTGGACAACGCCATCATCGCCAAGGCCGTCCACGAGGCGAAGGACCGGGTCACGGATGGATCGACGATTTCGCGCCCGCTGTCGCAGGATGGCGTGTTCCCGCAGCTGCTGACCGACATGCTGGCCATCGGCGAGGAATCGGGCGACATGACCGGCGCGCTCGAGCACATCGGCCACCGCTACGACAACGAGCTGGACCGCGCCGTCAAGATCTTCACCACCATCCTGGAACCCGTCATGATGCTGCTGATCGCCATCGCCGTCGGGTTCGTGGCCATCAGCATGCTGATGGCCGTGTTCGAGCTGACCAGCGGCCTCAATGCCTGACGGGCATCTGTCCGGACAGCTCGAAGTATTTCCTCAGGACCAGGAGGGAGATCCAGTCTTCCCGCCGCGGATCCCTGAACTGCCCGGCATACTCGTTGGCGTTCCGGATGATCTCGAGGGCCTCCGGGACGTGGCTGGAATAGTACGAGATCTTCTCCTCCAGATCCGCGTAATCGTCCTGGAGGAGGACATAATGGACGCCGGGGACCAGCTTCCCCTCCATGAACCAGGTCTCGATGCGGGGCCGGACCATGAAGCAGAGGGAATGGGAGGACATGATCCACTTCAGGTTGGAGGCCACGTCGTTGCCTTCCAGGGAGAGGATGAACTTGTACCTCAATTGCTCGCCGATGCTCAGGTAGTTCTTCGCCCAGGGGCTCTGGCGCCGCTTGTGCGCATGCCCGACGTCGCAGAGCGGGTGGTCGTGGAACCGCGACAGGAAGTTCTTCCGGTTTTCCTGCTTGGCGTTTCCCCGCCAGACGAGCTTGCCGATCTTGTCCTGGAATTCCAACCGGTCCCTGGCAAAGACGAAGTGCCGGATCTTGTTGAGATTGAACAGGACGGACCGGCCGTTGTCGCCGCCGATGGGCCGCGCCTTGACCAGCGTGGGGGAGGCGGGCACGGCGGTTTCGTCGCCGAAGCGGTAGAGCATCTTCAGGTCCGGATCGAAATACCGCGCGTACTCGTGCAGATCCATGTAGTAGTTCCGCAGGCCCCGGGACAGCGTGAAGCGGAAGGGCGCGGCTTCCGGGCCCAGTTCGAACCTCTCCGAGATCTTGTTGTAGTAATGGACGCGCGCCCGGACGACTTCCTCTTCGCCGGTAGGAATGTCCCGGAGGATGGTCTCCCGCCTCTTCCGGCAGAATCCCGCCGGAATGGAAAACCGCAGCAGGTTGCGGGCGTAATAGGCGAAACGGGATCTTTTCTGTCCGGCGTTCAGGAGGCTTCCCGCCCGGCATTTCAGGGAGGAGATCACGTTCATGGAAAACGCCTCTGTCGCATGCCTCAAGATATACGGGATTGCCGGCGCGAGGAACAGGGTCTTTTTCTCGGTTGTCTTTTCTCCCGCATTCCGGCGGGGCGCCCGGACGGCAGGGGAGCCAGGGAAAAAGGCGAGGGGGCGTCCAGACCGCATTCCGCTTGATTTCGCATTCGAAGGGGGTTCTACTGATCCGGCGTGAACCCCGCAGGTTCATCCGCCGGTGGGCGGAGACGAGGGGCGGGACGGTTTCGCGGTGGATGGATGCACAGGCGATGACGGAGAGCAAATGCGAACAAGCCGGCCCGGCACCGGGAAATCCAATGCCGAAACCTGAGGAAGGGGTGCGCATCCACGTGCCGCTGGACCATGCGGGGTGGAGATGGATGGAGGGGCGGCGGCCGCCATCGTCCCGGATGGGTCCCCTCGGAACGCCCGCCGCATTGCCGCACTGCTGGAACGCCGCCGGGGAATACATCCCCGGCATGCAGCCGGGCCGCGGGTGGGCCACCTATCAATTGGAATTCGCCCTTTCTCCTCCGGCGCCGGACCGGGAATGGCGCTTGCGTTGCGGAGGCTTCTACGGCGTCGGGCGGGCATGGATCAACGGCACGTTCATCGGCCGGTTCAACGGCGACTATCTGGGGTTCGACCTGGATGTCACGGGTGCCTTGCGGGCCGGCGAAAATCTTCTCTCCATCCAGGTCTGCAACCGGTATTCCCGCAAGATTCTTCCGGGGATCCCGGATCCGGATTTCCACCTCTACGGCGGCTTGGGCGGCGGAATGCATCTGGCTGCCCTGCCGCGGGTCTGCCTGTCGCGCGCCGACTGCCAGGCGATGCTGGATGAAAACCAGGTCGGCGGCGCCTGCGTCGAAATCGGGATGGAGAACCATGGCGGATCCTGCGCGACTGCATCCCTGCATGTCGCCATCCGGGATCCGGCGGGCGACGTGGTGGCGGAATCGGAACCGATGGACATCGCGATTCCCCCCGATGCCCGTCCGAAACGAACCCTGCGCCTCCCGATTCCTTCCCCGCGATATTGGAGCCCGGAAACGCCCGTGCTCTATGCCGTCCAGGCGGAGCTGCGCCAAGGCGGGCGCACGCTGGACCGTCTGTCGTGGACCTTCGGCCTGCGCTCGCTACGCTTCGATCCGCGGCAGGGGCTGGTGCTCAACGGGCAGCCGGTTCCGCTGCGGGGCGTGAACCGGCACGAAAACCTGCCGGGGTTCGGGGGCGCGCTGCCCCGGGCGCTGCATGCCGACGATGCCCGCCGGATCAAGGGGATGGGGCTCAATTTCGTCCGCTTGTCGCATTATCCCCAATCCCCGGCGTTTTTGGATGCGTGCGACCGGCTGGGCTTGCTGGTCTATGCGGAACTCTGCTCGTGGAAACGGATCGGGGGCGGCCGCTGGCTTGCCGCCGCCGAGGCGCAGCTCGACCGGATGATCCGCCGCGACCGCCACCATCCGTCGATCATCCTCTGGGGGCTCGGAAACGAGGGCCGGCACCGTCCGGCGTTTTTCCGCCTGAAGGCCCTGGCCCGCTCCCTGGATCCCGCCCGCCCGACCATCTATGCCGAAAACCATGCCTATCGCGCCCGGCGGAAGAAAACCGCAGGACTGACCGATGTGTGGGGGCTCAACTATGAATTCGATGCGATGGATTTCGCCAAGTCGTCCTCCCCGACCGGATGCGTCGTGGTTTCCGAATGCGCCAACCTGCCCTATGCCCGGCGGGGGCATTGGGCGGCGGAAGCCCAGCAAACGGCTTTGATCCGGGATGCGGTGCGGCGGACGGAGGAAGCCGGCCCCGGCGCCGCAGGCTGGACCTTGTGGTGCTTTGCGGATTATGCCACTCCCCGGCGGCAGCGCTGGTTCCGCGAATGCGGGGTGGTGGACGGCTGGCGCACGGAAAAGATGGCGGCCGATTGGCTGAAGGCACGGCACAGTCCCTCGCCTTTTCTATCCGTCCGCGGAGACTGGTCTTTCGCCGCGGGACTTCGCCGCCGCCTGTATCTGCTGACCAGTTGCAAAGAGGTCCAGATCTGCCGCGCCGACGGATCGGGCGAACTCCTGGCGACGCCGGTTCCGGACCTGTACGAGCTGGATGTGTGTTTTGACGGTGGGCCGGTGCGCTTCGTGGGTCGCCATGCCGCCGGGACGGTGGAGGCGAGCCTGGCTCCGTGGGGCAGTCCCGCCGCCTTTGCCATGCGGGCGGATCCCCTCGCGGAGGCGGATGGAACGCCGCCGCCGCCGCTTTTCCGGTGCGCCATCCAGGTCGTGGATGCGGACAACGTGCCGGTGCTGGGCTATGAGGGCGAGGCGCGCATTTCCCTTCCGGCATCCGTCCGGGCTTCGCTGATCGGGGGCGAACGCCTCCCGGTGCATGCCGGCCAGGCCGTATTTATTGCAGAGGCGCCGCATGGGCCGGCGGATGCTGCGCTGGAATGCCGCCTCGACGAGTTTCCGCCGCAAACCCTCCGCCTGCCCGCCGGCGGAATCGATTTCGTCCCGAGGTCGTCGCCATGAATGCAACCCGCAGCGAACGCGTGGCGCATCTGCATACCAACCTGGAATGGGGCGGAGGGGAAACCCAGCTGCTGGCGCTCGTGCTCCGGATGCACGCGCGGGGGATTTTCACGGTGCTGGCCACGCCCTCCCGCGGCGCCTTGTATCCGCGCGCGCGCCGCGCCGGAGTGAGGGTGATCGCGCTGGAGGAGGGGGGGGCGGCCCGCCGCCAGATGGAACTGGACCTGCAGGAATTCGGTTTGACCCGCCTGCATGCGCACGATTCGGGATCCACCTCCCTTGGCATCCGGCTGCGCCGCCGGCTCGGAATCCCCCTGGTGTTGACGCGGCGGGTGGCTTCGCCGCTGCGCCGCAATCCCTTCTCGCGCTGGAAATATTCCCCGCGCCGGCTGGATGCCGTCATCGCCATTTCCGGAACCGTGCGCGACGTGATGATCCAAAGCGGCTATCCGGCGGACCGCATTCACATCGCCCCTTCCGGCGTGGATGTCGCCGCGCTGGGCCGGATTCCGCTGGAGCCGGATTTCCGGGCGGCCTATGGAACGGATTTCCTCGTGGGAGGCTTGGGCCGGCTGGCCCACAAGAAGAATTGGATGCTGATGATTCGCGCGGCGGAGATCCTCGCGAAGGAATCTTTCCCGGTCCAATGGGTGCTGGCCGGGGACGGGCCGGACCGCGCCGGGCTTGAAGCGGCGGTGCGGCAGGCGGGGCTGGAGGGGCGCTTCCATCTGCTGGGATTCCGCGCCGATGCCACGCGCCTGCTGCGGCAGTTCGATCTTCTCTGCTTCCCCTCCCGCATGGAAGGCGCCTCGGTGGCCGTCCGCGAGGCGATGGCGATGGGCGTTCCGGTGGCCGCGGCCGATTCGCCGGGGGTGGTCGAATCGCTGGCCGGGCACGGGTGGGTCGTCGGGTGCGATGATCCGGCGGCCATGGCCGGGGCGGTGCGCGCCGCGCTGCGGGACGGTGGTCTCCGGCGGCAGCGCATCGACGGGGCCCGCCGGCATGCGCAGGAACACTACGATTTCGAGCACATGGTGGAGGCGACGCTGGACGCCTATTCCCGGAGCGCGCCATGACGCCCTCCCTCCGCCTGTTCGACACGCACGCCCATTTCGACACCTTCGAGAAGGAGGGGGCCGTCGCGGCGGTCCTGGAGCGCGCAGCGGCGGCGGGCGTGGCGCGGATGTGCGCCGTGGGCAGTTCGGAGGCGTCGAACGAGCTCGTCGTGCGGATTGCGGAGGAGCATCCGGGGGAGCTGGTGGCGGCCGTGGGCTACGACCGCGACCAGATCGGCAAGCCCTGCGACATGGAAAAGCTCGCGGCGCTGGCCCGGAACCCGGCCGTCGTGGCGGTGGGGGAAATCGGGCTGGACTACTATTATTCCGCGGAGACGGCCCCCGCCCAGCGCGCGCTGTTCGGCCGGATGCTGGAGTTCGCGGCAGAGCGGCGGCGGCCCGTGGTGGTGCACAGCCGCTATGCGGACGACGACACCGTCGACATGCTGGGCGAGTTTTCCACAGTGTGGAAAAAAGTTTTCCACAGTGTGGAAAAACCGGCTCCAGACCCCCATGGCCTTGCGCCACGGGTGAACCGGGTTGGCGGTGGCGCATTGCCTACCCAGCCACCTCGTTCACCTGCCACGCAAGGTGGCAGGGGTCCGGAAATCCCCCCGCCGGGCATCCTGCACTGCTTCACGGGCGATGCGGCGTTCGCGGAGGAGCTGCTGGCGCTGGGCTATTTCATCAGTTTCAGCGGCATCGTCAGCTTCAACAACGCGGGGCCGCTGCGGGAGGTGGCGCGGCATATCCCGGAGGATCGGCTGCTGATCGAGACGGATTGTCCCTATTTGACACCCAAGCCGTTTCGGGGGAAAGTGAATGAACCGGCGTTCGTGGCGCGCGTGGCCGAGGTCCTGGCCGAGGCCCGCGGGACGACCGCCGGGGCGATTGCGGAGACAGCCTTCGCGAACGCCCTGCGGATTTTCCAAATGGAAGGATGAACATGGACGAGAGCAAGAAACGGTGCGCGATCGGAGTGGATTTCGGGGGAACGTTCGTGAAGATGGCCCGCGTGGACGAACGCGGCGCGATCGGCGCGCGGGCGAGCTTCGCGACGACCGGGCTGAAGGGGGTGACGGGCTGGCTGGACGAGGTGGAGCGGCACGCCGGCGCGCTGCTGGCCGACATGCCCCGGGATGCGGAGTGGGCGGGCATCGGCGTGGGCGTTCCGGGCTTCGTGGACTATGCCCGGGGGTTCGTGCACGACCTGACCAACGTGCCGGGCTGGACGGCGGTCCCGCTGGCGGAGCTGCTGGCCAAGCGGTTCGGCAAGCCGGCGCGGGTGGACAACGACGTGAATGCGATGGCGGTGGGCGAGTGCACCTATGGCGCGGGCCAGGCCTACCAGCATGCGGTATTCCTCACGCTCGGCACGGGCGTGGGAGGCGGCCTGCTGATCAACAAGAACCTTTACCGCGGCGCGTACTCGATGGCCGGCGAGATCGGCCACGTCTCGATCGACATGAACGGCGTCGTTTCGCCCACGGGGCGCGGCGGCGTGGAGCAGTACGTCGGGAACCGGCGCATCGTCGAGCGCGCCCTGCGCGAGATCGATGCGGGCCGGAAGAGCTCGATTCTGGAACGCGCGGGCGGGAAGCGCGACGCGGTGAGCCCCAAGATCATCTGCGAGGCCGCCGAAGCCGGCGACGAGTTGGCGAGGGAGATTTTCGACTTCGTGGCGGATTGCCTGGCGACGATGATGGCGTCGGTGTCCTACTTGCTGCAGCCGCAGGCGTTCATCATCGGCGGCGGGGTGTCGGCGGCGGGGCCGGTGCTGTTCGACCCGTTGCGCAAGCACCTGAACGAGCGGTTGAGCCCCTATTTCGCGGAGCGGCTGGTGATCAAGCGGGCGGAGCTGGGCAACGATGCGGGCGTGATCGGCTCGGCCACGCTGACGTTCCTGGAGTAGGGCGGAGGGGCATGCGATGGGCCGGTTCTGGAAACACAAGCGGGTGGGGTTGGCGCTGGGGAGCGGCGGGGCGCGCGGCTGGGCCCATCTCGGCGTCCTGCAGGCGCTGAAGGAGAAGAACATCCAGGTGGAATGCATCGCGGGGACCAGCATGGGCTCGGTCGTCGGGGCGTTTCTGGCGGCGGGCCGCGAGGAGGTGCTGCGCGAACTGGCGCTGAATCTCGACTGGAAGCACCTGCGGCAGTTTTTCTGGGAGATCTCGCTGTCGCGCTCGGGCCTGACGGACGGGAAGCGGCTGCTGGAAGAGACCCGGAAGATGCTGGGCGTGCGGGAATTCCGCGAGCTGGACCTTCCGTTCCGCGCGGTGGCGACCGATCTGAATACGGGCGGGGAAGTGGTGTTGAGCTCGGGCAACCTGCTGGAAGCGGTTCGGGCGAGCCTTTCGATTCCCGGCGTGTTTTCCCCCGTCTGGATCGGCAAGCGCCTGCTGGTGGACGGCGGGCTGGTGAACCCGGTACCGGTGAGCGTGGCCCGGGAAATGGGCGCGCAGACGGTCATCGCCGTGGACGTTTCGCAGGGAATCGTGCCGGAGGAGAAGCCCGGGGCTTCGAAGGAGAAGAGGGTGGAGCCTTCGCGGGGACCTCTGGTCCTCCCAAAACCGGCGAGCGGGGAGGAGCGCGGAGACGCCTCGCGGATCCTGGACGGTTTCCGCGCGGAGATCGAGAAGCGGATCGGCCAGTTGCGCGCCGCCTCGGCCGACGCGGCGTCGAAACCCGCCTTGGTGGACGTGCTGGTGCGGTCCGTGCGGATCGCGGAGGCGCAGATTGCGCGCTCGCGCCGACAGGCGGAGCCGCCGGACATCCTGATCGAGCCGAAAGTGGGGGGCATCGGCACGCTGGACCTCCAGCGCGCGAAGGAAGCCATAGAAGCCGGCTACTCTGCGGCGATGAAGGCGCTGGACTGAGATTCCATATTCCCCCGGTCGGGGAAAATGGAAACGCCCCGCGCGCCGGGGGCGGGCGGGGCGAGTCGGGCCGGAACCGGGAAAATTACTTGGCGGCCACTTTGCGGAGCATCGCGGCTGCGCGGGATTTCTTCCGGATGGAGGTGTTCTTGGCGATGATGCCGTGCTTGACGGCCTTGTCGAGGGCGGCGCAGAAGGCGCGATAGGCGTCCTGGGTCTTGGGGGCGGCGTTTTCCGCGACGGCCGCCAACAGGTTCTTGCGCAGGGTCTTCAGGGCGGACTTGGTCTCCGCGTTGCGCTCGCGGGATTTCTCGGATGTCTTGGCGCGCTTGGCGGCATTCTTGCTGTTGGGCATGTGTCTCTACTCCTCTTCCAATTCAAAAGTCCGCCCAGTGTAGCTTTGGAGCGCGGGATGTCAACGGTTTTCGCGAGGAAAAGCGATTCTTTGGGTTGCAACGGCGGCGGGGGGCTGGCATATTCCGCGGCTGGCATTTTCGATGGATTGGAAACCGGAAACGCAAGGAGCGGAAAATGGCTGAACTGAATTACGGGTTGTCGGAACTGGCGCAGGAAATCCGCGGCATGGTGCGGGAGTTCGCGGAGTCGCGCGTGAAGCCGGTGCGGGCGGAACTGGACGAGACGGGGCATTTCCCGACGGAAATCCTGCGGGAACTGGGCAAGATGGACCTGATGGGCCTGTACATCCCGGCGGAATACGGCGGGACGTTCGAAGGCGACAGCATGCCGAACCTGATTGCGGTGGAGGAGCTGAGCCGGATCTGCATCGGCGTATCGGTGTCCTTCGCGGCGAACGGCCTGGGCGCGGACCCGATCCTGATCGGTGCGAGCGAGGAGCAGAAGAAGAAGTACCTGCCGCCCCTGGCCAGCGGCGAAAAGTGGGCGGCCTACGCGCTGACGGAGCCGAACGCGGGTTCCGACGCGGGTTCGATCCGCACGACGGCGGTCAGGAAGGGCGACAAGTACATCCTGAACGGCACCAAGCAGTGGATCACCAACGGCGGCGAAGCCGACATCTACACGGTGTTCGCGGTGACGGACAAGAACCGCGGCGCGCGCGGCGTGAGCTGCTTCATCGTCGAGAAGGGCATGCCGGGGTTCAAATTCGGCAAGAAGGAGAACAAGCTGGGCATCCGGGCGAGCGCGACGCGCGAGCTGATCTTCGAGGATTGCGAAGTGCCGGCGGCGAACCTGATCGGGCGCGAGGGGACGGGCTTCATCTGGGCGATGAAGACCTTCGACGTGTCGCGGCCGGGCATTGCGGCGCAGGCCGTCGGGCTGGCGCAGGGCGCCCTGGACGAAGCCGTCCTGTACGCGAAGGTGCGCGAGCAGTTCGGCAAGCCGATCATCGCGAACCAGGGCCTGAGCTGGATGCTGGCGGACATGGCCACGAAGGTCGAGACGGCCCGGGCGCTGACCTACGCGACGGTCCAGTCGATTGACCGCGGCTCGAAGGACTATTCGAAGTTCTCGGCGATGTGCAAGGTCTACGCCTCGGACGTCGCGATGCAGGTGACGACGGACGCCGTGCAGGTGTTCGGCGGCTACGGCTACATGAAGGAATATCCCGTCGAGAAGATGATGCGCGACGCGAAGATCCTGCAGATCTACGAGGGCACCAACCAGATCCAGCGCGACATCATCGGGCTGGCGCTGAACAAGGAATACGGGGCGGTCGCCAAGAAGTAGGCGGCGGCGCTTTCACGGCCATGCGGCGAGGCCGTCGGCGACGGACCGCCGGCCCGGAGGAGAAGAACATGCACATTGTGGTTTGCGTCAAGCAGGTCCCGAACACCACGCAGGTCCGGATCAATCCCGAGACCAACACGCTGGTGCGCGACGGGGTTGAATCCATCATGAACCCCTTCGACGAGAACGCGCTGGAGATGGCGCTGCAGCTCAAGGAGAAGCATGCGGGCACGAAGGTGACGGTGCTGACCATGGGCCCCCCGCAGGCGGCGGAGGTCCTGAAGGAGGCGGTGGGCCGCGGCGCGGATGCCGTGGTGCTGCTGTGCGACCGCGCGTTCGCCGGTTCGGACACCTGGGCGACGAGCTATGCGCTGAGCACGGCGATCGGCAAGCTGGAGCGGCCGGACCTGGTGCTGTTCGGCAAGCAGGCGATCGACGGCGACACGGCGCAGGTGGGGCCGGGCGTGGCCGACTGGCTGGGGATCCCCTGCATCGCCTATGCCCGGAAGATCGAGATCGCCGGCGGGAAGGCCGCCGTGGAGCGGGCCTACGAGGACGGCTACGAGAAGCTGGAAGTGGCGTTGCCGTGCGCCTTGACGGTGCTCAAGGAGGCCAACGTGCCCCGCATGGCCTCGCTGCGGGGCAAGATGGCGGCCAAGAAGCTCGGCATCGCGCCGATGACGGCCGAAGCGTCGGGCGCCGATCCCGCCAGGCTGGGGCTGAACGCCTCGCCGACGCGCGTGGTGAAGATCTTTTCGCCGCCGCCCAAGACGGGCGGAGTGAAGTGGCAGGGCGAAGAGCCCGCCGTGATGGCGCAGCGCCTGGCGGATACGCTCCGCGAGCGGAAATTGATCTAGAAGGAGAGCGGTCATGGGCCTGAAAATCGATCTGGAAACCTGCATCGGCTGCGGAGCATGCGTCTCGGCGTGCCCGTTTGGCGCGCTGTCGCAGCGGCCGGAAGGCAAGGTGGAGGTCAACGAGGCCTGCACGGCCTGCGGGGCGTGCATCGAGACCTGTCCCGTTGGCGCGCTGTCGATGGAAGTGGCGGAAAAGAAGGCCGAGGCCGGTTCCCTGGACGCCTACCGCGGGCTGTGGGTGTTTGCGGAGCAGCGCGGCGGCAAGGTCCAGGAAGTGGCCTTCGAGCTGCTGGGCGAGGGCCGCGTGCTGGCGGACAAGCTGGGCGTCGAACTGTCCGCCGTCCTGCTGGGGCACCAGGTGAAGGATTGCGCGGCGACGCTGTTCGAGCACGGCGCGGACCAGGTCTATGTGGTGGACCATCCGGCGCTGGCGGCCTACACGGCCGAGCCCTATTCGGAGGCCATGAGCGCCCTGATCCGGAAGCACAAGCCCGAAGTGGTGCTGGCCGGGGCGACCAGCATGGGCCGGGGGTTCATCGCCCGCGTGGCGATCCAGGTGCATGCCGGCCTGACGGCGGACTGCACCGAACTGGATGTGGACACGGACAAGCGCCTGCTGCTGCAGACGCGTCCGGCGTTCGGCGGCAACATCATGGCGTGCATCATCTGCCCGGACCACCGGCCCCAGATGGCGACGGTGCGGCCGAAGGTGTTCAAGCAGCCTTCCCCCGTGGCCGGGCGGACCGGCCGGCTGGTCGAGGAGACGGTGGACCTGAAGGAGCCGGCGGTCAAGGTGATCGAGATCGTCAACGCCATGCAGAACGAGGTGAACGTGGCCGGCGCCGAATTCATCGTGACGGGCGGCCGCGGGCTGGGGGCTCCCGAAAACTTCAAGCTGCTGGCCGAGCTGGCGGAAGCGCTGGGAGGCGCAGCGGTGGGGGCGAGCCGGGCCGCGGTGGATGCGGGCTGGATTTCGAGCTTCCACCAGGTGGGCCAGACGGGCAAGACGGTGCGCCCCAAGATCTACATCGCCTGCGGCGTTTCCGGCCAAATCCAGCATCTGGTGGGCATGAACAGCAGCGACACGATCATTGCGATCAACAAGGACCCGGACGCCCCCATCTTCGGCGTGGCCGACATCGGCATCGTGGGCGACCTGTTCCAGGTGGTCCCGGAACTGATCAAGGCCTTGAAGACGTAGCGCTTAGGGGTGTTTCGTTGTGCTTGCCAGTTTCCCTTGAATCGTGGCACAATGCGAACCCAGTACTTGGATCTATAAAGTGGATTGAGGCAAAACCTCCATACAAGGGAGAGTACCGATGATGCGAACAGCGAGAGGGATCTTGGCGGGACTGATGTTGGCGCTCAGCATGGGCGCGTGCGCGTCTTGGAACGTCGATGTGAGCAAATTGCAGCTGGGCATGGAGCCGGAAGCGGTCCGGGAAGCCATCGGCAAGCCGTTCACCATCCGCGCTTCCAAGGTCTATGAGGGCGAGGAATGGTCCGAGGTGTGGGAATACCTCCCTCCGACGTTCACCTGGACCCCGAAGACCTACTGGGTGTATTTCGAGAATGGCAAGGTGGTGCAGTGGGGCGAGCCCGGCGATTTCTCTGGCTCTTCCGCCTCGGCGGTCAAGGAATACAACGCGAACAAGAGCGCCCGGTAAGGCTTCTGCCGCCCGCCTTGGGCCGCGGATTCGTCCGCCATGCGCGAGTTATCATCCCAGACAAACGGGTGCGATTTTCCCCCGGCCGGGCGGAAGCCGATGCTTCCCCCGGGCGGGGGATTCTGTCTGGCATGGGCCATGGCGGCGGCGCTGCTGCTGCCGGCGCCGCCGGCCCTGGCGCAAACCTTCCGGCTGGGGCAATTCGACTTCTTCCTGACCGGCAAGGCCGAGATCGGATACGAAAGCAACATCGACGGCGCCTATCCGGAGGAGGAAGACCCCAACTACGAGAAGGGCGATTTCTTCTGGCTGCCGGGTCTGGCGTTGCGGTCCAGCTCCGTGGCGATGCGGCCCAGCACGACCTTCAACTTCGCCGGCGCGGTCGAATACCTGGACTACTTCAAGCGGAGCGACGAAGACGCGGAACTGTATGACCTGAATCTGAACTTCCAGACGGTCCATCCCCGGCTGACATTGGGGGGCCTTGGCCGCGCGGCCTACGAGGTGGAATCCGAACAGGACACCTATCGCCCCGGCGGGTCGCTCCGCGACCCGATGGCGAAGCAGGAGGGCAGCGTATTCGCGAACTGGAACTACCGGAAGTTCCGCATCGAAACCCATGCGGATTACACCAGCGAGAGGCATGACAAGGAAGAGTACAAGCCGGACGACGAGGACGAGACCACCCTGTTCGCGGGCGTCTATCTGGACCTGTTCACGTGGGGAAGCATCTACTATTCCTGGGAAAAGGTCGTGACCACCCTCGTGGAACTCGACGAGGAAACCGACGAGGTGACCAAGAACTTCGGCCTTGCCGGGGCGATTCCGCTGAGCTGGCTGGCCCATCCCAAGATCACCTATTCCGTCGGTTTCGAATCCGAGGAGGTCGACACCGAAGGGGAGGAAGGCGAAGATCCCACGTGGGAGCCGACCCATACCATCACCGCGCAGGACGAACTGCAGCTGTCCAAGGCCATCAGCCTGGCCGCTTCCGCCACCTGGGAAAACACGGAAGACGAGGACGAGGTGACGTTCGAATACAACGTCCAGTTGTCGCAGCAGCTGGGGCCGCGGGCCCAGCATTCCGTGACCTTCGCCCAGGAACCCCAGGAAACATTCGGTTCCAACGCCGACACGGAAACGACGACCTATACCTACAATTTCGGCGTCAAGGATCTGTTCTTCTATGGCCTGGGGCTGACCTTCGTTGCGGAATACGAGCTGGAGACCCCTCTTGGCGAAGAGGATGAGGAGACGGAGAAGACCACGTCGTTTGATGTGACGCTGAACCACACGCGGCAGCTATCCCGCCGCCTGTCCCGCGACATCGCCTATAGCTACTCCTGGGAAAACTCGAATTTCCACCACGAGGGGGCCTTGGAGGAGCATCTGGTGACCTATGGGGTGACCTACGACTTCTGAGTTCCCGGAGGGGGGAGAAAAATCAAATCCGCCATTGTCCCGGCGGGTTTTTTCATGTAGATTGCCCCCCATGAAGTTTTGCAAACCTCAAGGTGCGGCGTGGGTCCGGATGGGCGCTTGGATCTTGCTGGGAATCGGCTTGTTCTGGGGCGGGGGGGCGGCGGCCGCTCCGGAGCGGTCCGACAATTCCGGCCGGCGGATCCTGGCCGGGGACCGCCTCAACATTTCCGTTCGCGAGCAACCCGACATGTCCCGCGTATATGCCGTCGCCGGCGATGGTTCGATCGATTTTGCCTTTGCCGGACGGGTGGTGATTGCGGAACTCACTTCCGACGAGGCCTCCCGCAAGCTGGAATCGGTGCTGGAAGACAAGTATTTCAAGGAAGCGAACGTCACCATTTCCATCGCGAATTTCGTGGAAGGCGATGTGCTGATCACCGGCGCGGTGCGGGCGCCCGGCAACCTGCCGTTCCGCGGGGATTCGATCCTGACGCTGATGGAGGCCATTTCCCGGAGCGGGGGGCTGGCGGAAAACGCGGCGGGAGACCGCGTGCGCATCCTGCGCTGGCTGCCGGGAGGCAGCATGGAGCGCCAGAGCATCGAAGTGAATGTGAGGGCCATGCTGGACACGATGGATTTCTCGCAGGACCAGTATCTGCGTCCGCGCGACATCGTCGTGGTTCCCTTCCGCGGGGAGGAAGAGGGGCGGAACGAGTTCCTGGCTCTGGGGGAAGTGGTGGTTCCGGGCTTCCATCCCTATACCGAGGGCCTGGATGTCATCAAGGCGGTCTCGCTGGTCGGCGGACTCGGGGAATTCGCGGATTGGAGCGGCGCCCGGCTTTTGCGCCCGCGGTCCGGAGGGGAATATGCCGTTGTCCCCCTGGATCTCAGCCGGTTGTTCAGCGCCGCGGACATGAGCATGAACCTGCCGGTCCAGCGGGGCGATATTTTCTTTGTCCCTTCGGTGCGCAATCTGGTCCGCGCGCAGGTCTATCTGCTGGGCGAGATCAACAAGCCGGGCGCGGTGGCCCTGAGCCCCGGGCCCAACGCGACCGTGGCGCGCCTGATCCTGGACCAGGGCGGAATGACCCAGTTCGCCAATCCGGGCAAAGTCCAGATCCAGCGGACGGCGCCGGACGGGAGCAAGAAGACCATGCTGGTGGATGTGGGGCGCATCTTGGAAGAGGGGGCGTTTGAAGAGGATGTTCCCCTCCAGGATGCGGACGTCGTGATTGTGCCGGAAAAAGGATTGCTAGGGCTTTGATATGCGCGACATGATACAGCGGCCGGAATCGATGAGCCTGCCCCATTCCCCGGAAATGGAGGGCCCGGCAGATCCTGCGAAGGGATGGGATATCCGGAAATACTTCTACATGATCGCCAAGCGGCTGTGGCTGCTCCTGCTTTGCTTCATGACTTCCATCGTGGTGATGCTGGTGATGATGGCGAGGCAGATCCCCGAATACCAGGCCACGGCGAAGATCCAGCTGACGCGCTCCGTCGGGCTTCCGGCGAATCTGCAGCAGCGGGACATGGAAACCATCCTGGGCGACTATGCCCAGACCCAGCGAAGCATCATCCTGAGCCGCGAGGTGATCCAGCGGGCCAAGGACAAGCTGGGGATCACCCCCCAGGAATTCGGCGAGAAATTCAGCGAGCTGGGGGTGAATCCCATCTGGGAAACCGCCATCCTGACGATCAGCGTGACGGGGCTGGAGCCGGCGTTCTGCGCCGATTATGCGAATGCGATCGCGGACGCCTATGTGGAATACAAGGCGGAAGAGCGGAGCGGCAGCTCCCAGAACACGGTGGTCAACCTGTCCCAGCAGGCCAACCGGCTGGCCGAGGAAATCTCGAAGATGGAGGGGGATCTCCTGGCGTTTGTCCGCGAAAACAGCGTGGTCGGCATCCAGGAGCGGGGCAACGTGGCCGCGGGCCTGCTTGCCGACCTGTCCAAGCAGTCCGCCGAGTACCGGACCCAGCGCATGCTGCTGGAGGCCCAGCAGCCGCTGCTGGCCCAGGCGCCCGACGAAGTCGTCCTGGCCACGCTGGAATACGGGCTGCCCTCCCCGGCCATCGTTCCGCCGGTTTCGGCCGGCCGGGACGGCGATGAGATGTCCGCCTCCGGAGCGGAAAGCCTGATCGAGCATGGGGTGGTCGCCCCGCCGCACTGGGATTCCCTGAAGCGGGAGAACGCCATCCTGGAGGCCCAGCTGGTCGCCTACCGGAAGAAGTACAAGGACGAGCATCCCCTGATCCAGGAAACACTGCTGAAGCTGCAGCAGAACGAGGACTCCATCAAGGTGGAAATCCAGTTTGCCTTGAAGCAGTATTATTCCCAGCTGGAGGCGTTGAACATCAAGGAAAAGGCCGCCCACCAGGTCGAGCAGGAGTGGGAAGAGCAGGCGCTGGAAATCGATCGCAAGCAGAAGGAATATGAAGGCCTGCAGCGCAACCTGACCCGGCTGCAGGGGCTCTACGACCTGATCTTCAACCGGCTCCAGGAGGTGGATATCTCCGCCGGCATCCAGATGGAGTCCGTCCGGATCCTGGAGCGGGCCATCACGCCGGGCGGGCCGTTGAAGCCGCGGAACCTGCAGAGCCTGTTCCTGGCCGCGCTGATCGGCCTGGCGCTGGGCATCGGCCTGATTTTCGCCCTGGAATTCATGGATGATTCGATCCGCTATCCGGAAGAGGTCGCGCGCAGCCTGGGGACGCCGTTCCTGGGATTGGTTCCCACGGCCCATTGGAAGCAGGAGGACGACGCCTCCTATTGGATCGGCAATGTGGATCCCTCCAGCGGATTCGCCGAAGCCTACCGGAACATCCGGTCCGCCCTGCTGTTGAATCCATCGGGAAAGCCATTCAAGACGTTGACCGTCATCTCGTCGGTTCCGAAAGAGGGAAAGACGACGACCACGGCGAACCTCGCCACCAGCTTTGCCCAGACCGGGCACAAGGTCCTGGTGGTGGACGCCGACCTTCATCGCGGCGGACTGCATCGTTTCTTCGGTTTGCAGGCCGGGCGCGGGCTGACCGAGATCCTGCTGGGCCGGGCGACCCTGGGCCAGGTGGTGCAGCGCACGTCGGTGGAGGGGCTGGATCTGATCGGGACGGGGGCTTTCCCCGACAATCCGGCGGAGCTGGTCTTGCGGCGGGAAATGCGGGAATTCCTGGCCGAGGCCTCGGAAAAGTACGATCTCGTGGTCCTCGATGCCCCTCCGGTGCTTGCAGTGTCGGAATCCACCGTCATTGCCTCGCAGACGGACGGGGTCCTGCTGGTGGTTTGGAGCGGACGGACCTCCCGCAAGCTGGTCCACGCGTCCGTCCGCCAGCTGTTGTCGCGCGGCTCCAACCTGATGGGATGCGTGCTGAACAACCTGGATCTGGCCCGCATGGGCAACTATGGCGCTTCCAGCTATTATCACTACTATGGCTACGATTATCGGTACGAAGAGGAGGCGCCCGCCGCTCCGCCGGGAGCGGGGGAAAAGCCGGCCGGTTGACCGGCTTGTCATCGCCAGGGAATCGCCGTGGTTGTCATCTTCCATCGTAGGCTCCAGGTTTCCAGCCGCCATTTTTTCCTGACGCTGGGCGATTGGCTGATCATCGCGCTGGCCCAGCTGGCGGCGGTCTACCTCCGCCTGGGTTTCGATGACGGAGGCCAGTATCTGCTGGACAACTGGGGCTCGTTGATCAGCTCCGTTGTCATCTACATGCTGGTGTTCTATGCCGGAGGCATGTATGAGCCGCCGACCCGCAGCCGCCGGCTCGACTTCGACTTCCTCCCCCTGGTCGTGACCGCCATCGCCGCTGGCATCACGGGCCTCGTGCTCTATGCCCGTCCGCAAATGACCCTGGGCCGCGGCATCTGGGCGATATCTTCCGTCCTGATCCTGTGGCTGGCCTATGCCCTGCGCCGCCTTTTCCTGGCGCTGGTCCGGAAGGGCATCTTCCTCCGGTCGGCCATCCTGCTGTGCGACCATCCCGATCGGGCGGCCGACCTGCTCCGCCTCCTGAAAGACAGTTCGTTTTCTCTGTATCGCGTCGCGGGCCT
The DNA here is from genome assembly GCA_937860055.1 of uncultured Verrucomicrobiota bacterium. GTDB lineage: Bacteria > Verrucomicrobiota > Kiritimatiellia > CAIQIC01 > Lenti-01 > Lenti-01. Next base: position 31,188 of record CALMBO010000026.1, read on the forward strand.
GGTGGTGTGCGGCGCGGTTCCCGCGTCGGCCTATCCCAAGGACCTGCCGCTCCTGGGCACCGCGGAGAGCCTCGGGAAGCTGATCGAGGACCATGACATATCGGTCATCCTGCTTTCGGTGTCGCCCATGCGCAGCCATGAATTGCTTTCCCATCTGCGCCCCCTGCGCTATTCGGGCGTGGAGATCATGGACTACGTGTCCCTCTCGGAAGAGCTGGCGCAGGAGATCCCGCTGGCCCACATCAACGACGAATGGCTGATGACCGTTGCGCTGAACAGTTCCGTGATGCAGATCCGGAAGGTCAAGCGGGCGATGGACCTTCTCGTGTCGCTCCTGGGGCTGGTGGTGGGCGTTCCGCTGATGCTGGTCTCCGGCCTTCTCATCAAGCTGACCTCTCCGGGGCCGGTCATCTACCGCCAGACGAGGGTGGGGATGGGGGGAAAGCCCTATGTCCTCTACAAGCTCCGCACCATGCGGTCCGATGCGGAAGCGAAGGGCGCGGTGTGGGCCAGCCAGCGCGACACCCGCGTGACGCGCGTGGGCTATTACCTCCGCAAATGGCGCATCGACGAGATCCCGCAGCTCTTCAACATCCTGAAAGGGGAGATGAGCCTTGTCGGCCCGCGGCCGGAACGCCCGGAATTCACCGAGAAGCTGGCCACGTTCATCCCCTTCTACGACGAGCGCCACCTGGTCCAGCCCGGCCTGACGGGATGGGCGCAGATCCGGTACCCCTATGCGGCCAGCTTCGAGGCCGCCGCCCGCAAGCTGCAGTTCGATCTGTACTACATCAAGAACATGAGCTTCCTGCTGGACATTTCGATCCTGCTCCGGACGTTCAAGACGATTTTGGTCGGGTTGCGCCATGAGGACGACAGTTTCCTCCCAACGGATGACAAGCTGGAGGAGTTGCTCAAGTCCGATGGCGCGGCCGACGCCCCCCCACCATCCAACGGAGGTACCCCATGAGCATTGCGCATGAATTCGAATACGCCCGGCCGGCCAGCCTCAAAGAGGCGCTCGGCCTGCTGGCCCGCCCGGTCCAGGGCGGCGCCGTCCCCCTTGCGGGCGGCACCGATCTGGTGGCTTGGCTCCGCGATGGCGCCGTCAGCCCCGGCCGCCTGGTGGATCTGAAGGGCCTGGAGGAGCTCCGCGGCATCCGGCTCAAAGGCGGCAGGCTGTGGATCGGCGCGAACACTCCCTTCGCCGAGATCATCGAATCGTCCCTGGTCCGCCGGCATGCGCCGACCCTGGCCGAAGCCGCCGGCATGGTGGCCTCCGTCGGCGTGCGCAACCGTGCCACGGTCGGCGGCAACATCTGCTCGGCGGTCCCGTGCTGCGACAGCGGTCCGGCGCTGCTGGTGCACGAGGCCGCGATCCACGTGGCCACGCGGCGCGGAACGAAGTCCATTCCGGCGGGCAAATGGTTTCTCGGGCCCCGCCGAACGGCGCTGGCCAAGGGCGGAATCGTCCTGGGCATGAGCCTTCCGCTGTCGAGGCATGCCGGCGCGTTCGCCAAGCTCAAGCGCTATCGCGGCGAAGATCTCGCGCAGGCCAGCGTGGCCGTCCGCGTCGATGCCCGGGGTGTCTGGCGCGTGGCCTATGGATCCGTGGCCCCCACGCCGATCCGCGGCCCGAAGGTCGAGCGCCTGCTGAGGGGGGAGAAGAAACCCTCCGCCGCCTTGCTGAAGAAGGCCGCCGTCCTGGCCGAAGCGGAGGTGGCTCCCATCACCGACATCCGGAGTTCCCAGGCCTATCGCCGGCTGATGGTGGGCGTCATGCTGAAGCGCGCCGTCCGCCTCGCGGTCGCGCGCGCAGCGGGCCGCGGCCCGGCCTATGGCATCAACATCCTCGAGGAGGACGCGAAATGAAGGAAATCGCCATCCGTTTGAATGGAGAAATCCGCCGCGTGGTGGTGAACCCCAACGAGACCCTGCTCGACGTCCTGCGCGGCAAGCTCGGAATCAAGACGCCCAAGGAAGGCTGCGGCCGCGGCGATTGCGGAGCCTGCACCGTCCTGCTGGACGGGAAGGCCGTCCGCAGCTGCCTCATCCTCGCCATCGAAACCGACGGCCAGTCCGTCGTGACGCTCGAAGGCGTGGGCAGGAAAGGCCCGACCGCCCTGCAGAAGGCGTTCGTGAAGAACAACACCTTCCAATGCGGTTTCTGCGCCCCCGGCGTGATCCTGTCGGCTTCGGCCCTGCTGGCCGGGAAGCCGCAGCCGACGGAGCATGAAGTCCGCGAGGCGCTGGCGGGAAACCTGTGCCGCTGCACGGGCTACGAGCCCATCGTGGAGACCGTCCTGGCCGTCGCCAGGAAAAACGGCAGGAAGGCCACCATCCGGAGGAAACGGCCATGAGCAAGACGAACATCGTCGGAACGTCGTCCGTCCGCGTGGACGGACTGGCCAAGGTCACGGGCGCCGCGCAGTACGTGGACGACCTCGATTTCGGCCCCGGCCTGCTGCACGCCGTGGTGGTGGAAAGCACCCGCGCCCATGCCAGGCTCAAGAAGGTCGATGTGTCGGCCGCCGAAAAGGCGCCGGGCGTCGTCCGCGTGGTGACGGGCAAGGATTTCCCGTACAAGTTCGGGCTCTACATGCAGGACCGCTATATTTTCGCGCAGGACCGCGTGCGGTTCGTCGGCGAGCAGATCGCCGCCGTCATCGCCGAGACTCCCGAAGCCGCGCTTCGCGCCGCCAAGCTGGTCAAGATCGACTACGAGCCGCTGCCGGCCGTCCTGAGCCTCGCGGACGCCCTCAAGAAGGACGCCGTGATCCTGCATCCCGACCTCGGCTCCTACCAGCGCGTGCCGTGGTTCTTCCCGCGCGCGGGCACGAACATCGCCCACTGGCGCAAGACCCGCAAGGGCAGCGTCGAGAAGGGATTCAAGCAGGCCGATTTCATTCTCGAGGACACCTACACGGTTCCCCGGTACGCGCATTGCCCCATCGAACCCCACGCCGTGACGGGATTCTTCGACCTGTCCGGCCGCCTGACGCTCTGGGCCTCGTCGCAGTCGCCCTTCGCGCAGCGCAACGTGATGGCGACCGCGCTCAAGCCTTTCGGGCTCTCGCACCGCGACATCCGCATCGTGACGCCCTATGTCGGCGGCGGATTCGGCGGCAAGGCCGGCGTTTCGATGGAGATCATCGCCGCCGTGCTGGCGATTGCGATGAAAGGCCGTCCCGTCAAGCTGAACTGGACGCGCGAGCAGGAATTCATGAACACCTCCCAGCGGCAGGGCGTCATCGCCCGCGTGAAGATGGGGGTGAAGAAGAACGGCAGGATCGTCGCGCTCGAGCATACCCTGCACTGGGATGCCGGTGCGTCGGCGGAATACGGCGCCAACGTCGTGAACGCCGTCGGCCTTTCGGCCACGGGCCCGTACAGCGTGCCGAACGTCAAGATCGACTCCGTCTGCGTCTACACCAACATGCCGCCCTGCGGCGCCTACCGCGGCTTCGGCTATTCGGAATTCCACTTCGGCCTCGAGTCGCACATGACGCGCGTGGCGAAGGCCATCGGCATGGATCCGGTGAAGTTCCGCCGCCTCAACGCGATCCGGGAAGGCGACACGCTGGCTTACGGCGCGCACATGAATCCGGGCGACCTGCGCGGCGCCATCGACCGCGTCGCCAGGGAGATCCGCTGGGGCAAGGCCCAGAAGAGCGAAAAGCCCGGCAGGGCCATCGGCAAGGCCGTGGCCTGTTTCTGGAAGGCGCCGGCCATGCCGCCCAACGCCTCGTCCGCCGCCTTCCTCAAATTCAACGAGGATGGATCGCTGAACCTGACGGTTTCCGGCATGGAGATCGGCCAGGGTTTCCTGACCGTCATGGCCCAGGTGGCCGCGGAAGTGCTGACGGTTCCCGTGGAGAAGATTCGCGTCGAGACGCCGGACACGGACCGCAACCCCTACGAGTGGCAGACCGTCGGTTCGCACGTCACATGGAGCTGCGGCAACGCGGTTCGCGCCGCCGCGGAAGAAGTGAAGGCCCGGCTCCTCTCCACCGTTGCGCGCGCCAGGCATCTCAAGGCCGAGGATCTCTATCTCGATGCCGAGAGCGTGAAGAGCCGCAAGGACAAGAAGTTCGTCCTGCCGTTCCGCGATTTCGTCATCGACGGCATCATGCGGCCCAACGGCAACTTCATCGGCGGGCCCATCCAGGGCACCGGCATGTTCATGCCGGAATTCACCTCCGCGCTGGGCGATCCCGAAACGAGCCAGGGCGGTCACCCCAACGTGCACTACACCGTCGGCTGCGCCGGCATCGTGGTGGAAGTGGACAAGGAAACCGGCAAGCTGTCCGTCCTGAAGGCCACGCTGGCGGTGGACGCCGGCAAGGCGATCAATCCCGAACTGGTGAAGGGGCAGATCGTCGGCGGCCTCGTGCAGGGCCTCGCCACGGCCCTCTACGAGGACATCCGCTATGCCCCCAACGGGCGGCTGCTGAATCCGAACTTCACGGACTACAAGATCCCGACCGCGCTCGACTGCCCGGCCGAAATCGTGCCGATCATCCTCGAAACCACCCAGCCCGACGGCCCCTTCGGCGCCCGCGGGGTGGGGGAGCACACGATGGTTGCCTGCGCGCCCATGGTGGCCGACGCCATCGACGACGCCGTCGGAGTCCGCCTCAAGACCATGCCGCTGACGGCCGAGAAAGTGGCGCTGGCCCTGAACGGGATCGAGTACGACGATGTCAAGGGCGACAACCTCGGATTCTGTTTCCGCGGAAGGCCTTGCGACTATCCGTTCGAGGTCGGCGGCGCCCGCTGAAGATTCGCCGCCTCCTCCGGATGCGGGAAGGCGCCGGAGGAGAGTGCCGGGAAAAGTTTTCCACCGTGTGGAAAACTTTTTTCCATGGCATGGAAAATCTGCGATACTTCCGGACATGGTCAACACCTTCATTTCAGCGGCGATGATCCTGTTCATCTTCGGCATGGTGATCTACCTCACCCGGGACATGTAGAGGCGGGATCATGAACCTCATCGACTTCTCGGATATCGCCTCGGCCTCGCTGGTCCTGTTCATCTTCGCCATGGTGATCTACCTCACCCGCGACATGTAGGGCCGTCCCGTGCCGCCGGCGATCGCCAGGATCATCACGGAGATCGCGCTCGACCGCGAATTCGATTATCTCATTCCCGCGGAGCTGCTCGGGCGCGTGAGGATCGGAAGCGTGGTGAACGTTCCCTTCGGCCGGCGGCGCGCGCGGGGATTCGTCACCGGCCTGGCCGACCGTTCCGATTTCCCGAACCTGAAGGCCATCGAGGCCATCGCGACCGATCTGCCGCTGTTCGACGAGCAGATGCTGCGCCTCGCGCGCTGGATCGCGGATTACTATGCCGCGCCGTTCGAAAGCGCCATCGCCGCCATCCTGCCCGCCGCCGTCCGCCGCGATGGCGCGAAATTCAAGGAGCAGTTCGTCGCGCGCCTGGCCGGAGGCGCGGCGCTTCCGCCGGGAGAGGAAGAGGCGCTGGCGAAGAAAAGCCCCCGGCAGGCGGCGGCGCTGGCCCTGTTGAAAACGCGCTTGGAGATGACCGCCGCCGCCCTGGCGGAGGAAACCGGCATTTCGCTGGATGGCCTGCGGAGCCTGGAAAAGAAGGGCTGGATCGTTTTGGAAAAGGATGTGGTCCGCCGCAATCCCCATGCCCGGACAACGGTGCTGCCGACCTCGGCTCCGCCCCTGATGGACGAACAGACCGCGGCCCTGGCGGCCATCCGCCGGGAGATGGAATCGCCGAAGCCCGGCGTGGTGCTGCTGCACGGCGTGACCGGCAGCGGCAAGACCGAGGTCTATCTCGCCGCGATCCGGGCCGCGCTGGATGCGGGGAAGGGGGCCATCGCGCTCGTGCCGGAAATCGCCCTGACCCCGCAGACCATGGAGCGGTTCCGCGGCCGTTTCGGCGAGACCGTCGCCGTGCTGCACAGCCATCTGTCGGATGGCGAACGCCACGACGAATGGCAGCGGATCGCCTCGGGCCGGGCGCGCGTCGTGGTGGGCGCGCGCAGCGCGCTCTTCGCGCCCGTGCGTCCGCTGGGCCTGCTGGTGGTGGACGAGGAGCACGAGCCCGCCTACAAGCAGGATGAAGCGCCCCGCTACAGCGCGCGCGACGTGGCCGTCATGCGCGGCCATCTCGAAGGCTGTGCCGTGGTGCTGGGGAGCGCCACGCCCTCGCTCGAGTCCTACCGCCACGCCCGCGAGGGCAAGTACCGCCTCGTGAAGATGGCCAACCGCGTGGACCGCCGGGTGATGCCGGCCGTGCGCGTGGTGGACATGCGCATCGAGGCCGAGAAGGCCGGCGGGGCCCATCTGCTGTCTCAGGAACTGATCGAGGCCATCCGCCTGCGCCTGTCGCAGGGGGAGCAGACCATGCTTTTCCTGAACCGGCGCGGCTATGCCACCACCGTGATGTGCCCCGTCTGCGGCCATGTCGAGACCTGCCCGAACTGCAGCGTCAAGATGACCTACCACAAGCAGGCGGAGATGATGATGTGCCATGTCTGCGGCTCGGTCCGCAAGGTGCCCTCCTTCTGCTCCAATCCCGAGTGCCGGGCCCCGAACATCAAGATGGCCGGCGTCGGCACCCAGCGCGTCGAGGCCGCCGTGAAGAAGATCTTTCCCCGCGCGCGCGTCGCCCGCATGGATTCCGACACGACCGGGGCGAAGGATGCCCATGCGAAGATCCTCGGCCAGTTCCGGCGGGGCGACATCGATATCCTGATCGGCACGCAGATGATCGCCAAGGGGCTGGACTTCCCGAATGTGACGCTGGTGGGCGTGATCCATGCCGACCTGAGCCTGCAGATGCCGGATTTCCGGGCGGCGGAGCGCACGTTCCAGCTGCTGACGCAGGTGGCGGGCCGCGCGGGCCGCGGCGATGTCCCCGGCGAAGTGTTCATCCAGACCTACGCCCCGTTCCATCCCGCCGTGCAATCGGCGCGCAACGCCGACTTCGAGACCTTCTTCGACCAGGAGATCGAGATGCGCCGCGAGATGCGCTATCCCCCTTTCACGCGCCTGACGACGGTTCTCTTCCGGGGGAAGGAGGAGGCCGCGGTGGACGCCTGTTCCAAGGATTTCGCGGCGAAGCTGAAGGAAAAGCTGCCCGCCGCCGTGCGCCTCACGGGGCCCGCGCCCGCGCCGCTGGCCAAGGCGAAGAACCAGTTCCGCGCCCAGCTCATGCTGTGGGCCGCTTCCACGCGAGACTACAGCCCGGCCTTGCGCGAATTGCTCAAGTCCTTCCGGGCGCCGAAGGGGGTCTCCATCTCCGCCAACGTGGACGCCCTTTCGCTGATGTGAAGAAAAGAAGAAGTTTTGCTGGGAGCCGCGCCGCGGATTCCGGTAGAATGAAGGCAACGTCGGAAGGAGTTTCGCCATGACCGATTTCGAGAAGCTGGGCGTGTTCTATCTGGGCCGCGTGGTCGATCCCGGGGCGAAGGCCACGACCGAAGAGCCGCTGATCTACGAGGCGAAGGATCTGACCACCCATGCGGTGTGCGTCGGCATGACCGGTTCCGGCAAGACCGGTCTCGGCATCGGCCTGATCGAGGAAGCGGCGATCGACGGCATTCCCGCCATCGTCATCGACCCCAAGGGAGACATGGGCAACCTGCTGCTGGCCTTCCCCCATCTCGCGCCATCGGATTTCCGCCCGTGGGTGGACGAAGGCGAGGCCGCGCGCAAACAAACAACCCCGGATGAGCACGCCATCCATGTCGCGGAGACATGGAGACGGGGGCTCATGGCCTGGGGACAGGATGGCGCTCGCATCGCCCGCCTTCGCGCATCCGCCGATTTCGCGATCTACACCCCCGGCTCCCGGGCCGGGCTTCCGCTTTCGATCCTTTCGTCGCTCTCCGCGCCGCCGCCGGGCTTCGCGGAGGACACGGCGGCGATGCGCGACCGCGTTTCCGCGGCCGTGTCGGGCCTGCTGGCCCTGGCGGGTGTGGAGGCCGATCCCATCCAGTCGCGCGAGCACATCCTGCTGTCCAACATCGTGGACCTCGAATGGCGCGCCGGAAAGGATCTCGACCTGATGTCCCTCATCCAGGCGGTGCAGGAGCCGGGGCTGGACCGCATCGGCGTCCTGCCGCTGGAATCGTTTTTCCCGGCGAAGGACCGCTTTGCGCTGGCGATGCGCCTCAACAACCTTGCGGCTTCGCCGGGCTTCTCGGCATGGACCGAGGGCGAACCGCTGGATGTCCAGCGCCTGCTCTACACGCCGGAAGGAAAGCCCCGCGTCTCCGTCCTGTCCATCTCGCACCTGCCGGATGCGGAGCGGATGTTCTTCGTGACGGTGCTGCTGAATGAAGTGCTGGCATGGACGCGGCGGCAGACGGGCACCTCCTCCCTGCGCGCCCTGCTCTACATGGACGAGATCTTCGGCTACTTCCCGCCCACCGCCAATCCGCCCGCCAAGGCGCCGATGCTGACGCTGCTGAAGCAGGCGCGCGCGTTCGGCCTCGGCATCGTGCTTTCCACGCAGAACCCGGTGGATCTCGATTACCGGGGGCTTTCCAACATCGGCACCTGGTTCATCGGGCGCCTGCAGACGGAGCGCGACAAGGCGCGCGTCATCGAAGGCCTCGCGGGCGCGGCGGCGGGGGATGGGCTCGACCGGGCCACGCTGGACCATTGGCTGTCGAATCTCGGCAACCGAGTCTTCCTGATGCGGAATGTCCACGAAGATGCGCCCGTCCTGTTCGAGTCGCGCTGGTGCATGTCCTATCTGCGCGGTCCGCTGTCCGCAGCGCAGATAGGGGCCCTGATGGCGGGCCGCAAATCCGCGGCGCCCCCCGTTCCGGTTTCTGCGGCTTCTGCGGCAACTTCCGCCATTCCCGCTCCACCACCTGCGGCGGCCAAGACGGTGCTGCCCTCGTCCATCGCACAGATCTATCTTCCGCCGCGGCACCTGCCCGCCGGCGCGCCGGTGACCTACCGTCCCGCCTTGCTTGCCTCCGCCCGCCTCCATTTCGTGGATCTGAGGCAGAAGCTCGATTCCTGGCAGACCGTCCGGCATCTGGTGATGCCCGATCCGGTCCGCGGGGATCTCCTGTGGACCGAGGTCCTGCCTGCGCCGGAAGGCGAGGGGGGCGGCCCGCTGCCGGGGGCCGGACACGAAGAGGTTCCAGCCGGCCTGTCCGATCCCAAGCGCTATGCGCAGCACCAGAAGGAATACCTGAATTTCCTCCTGGAGGCGTACACGCTGGAGCTTCCGAGCCTGCCGGCGCACCGGCTGGTCGCGAATCCCGGAGAGAGCGAAGGCGACTTCCGCATCCGCGCCGGGCAGCTCCTGCGCGAGCAGCGCGACGGGGAAGTCGACAAGCTGCGGAAGAAATACGCGGCCCGGCTTGATATGCTGACCGAGCGCGAGCGCCGGGCCGCCGCCAAGGTCGAGAACGAGAAGGCGCAGCTTTCGCGCCAGCGCATGGGTGCGGCGGTCCATTTCGGCGCCGCCGCGCTGTCGATCCTGCTGGGACGCCGGGCGGGCGGGATCGGCCGCGTCGCGACGGGCATTGGTTCCATGGGCCGCTCCGGCAAGGAGAAGCTCGATGTCGAGCAGGCGGGCGAGACGCTGGGGGCCATTCGCCAGCAGCGAGCAGAACTGGAATCCGAAGCGGGCCAGGAAGTTGCGCGGCTGATGGAATCCTTCGATCCGGAGCGCCTGGCCCTGTCCTCCATCCGCCTCTCGCCGCGCCGGGCGGACACATCCATCCAGCGGATCGGATTGGCCTGGATTCCGTGCGCGCCCGACTCGTCCGGCGCCCTCCGTCCAGTCTTCGAGGCCTGAATTCACCCCATCCCGGTGGCGATTCGTTCCGGAGGCGGATCCGTGATAGAATTCTGACGTGAGGAGAGGGATGAAAGGCTGGATCCGGATTTTCGCCGCCGGGGTCTGCTGGGCCGGGTGGGCGGGGGCATCCATGCTGAAGTTCGACGTCGATCCCTTCTACAAGGATTCCGTGATGCAGGGGAAATTCGGCGAAGTGCCGGTGTATTTCTTCCTGGGGCCGTCGCCGAGCATGGAAAAGGCGGTGGTGTCCTTCATCGCCTCGGCGGACGAGACGCTGGACGTCTGCGTCTACGACCTGGACCTGCCGGAGTTTGCCCAGGCGTTGCTGGACGCGCACGCGCGGGGGGTGAGGGTCCGCGTGATCATCGCCGACGAGAACGCCGCGAAGGCCTACGCGGTGGCCGACCACCTCAAGCAGATGGAGGCGGCGGGCATCCTGACGCTGGCGCACAACCGGTCGGGCCTGATGCACAACAAGTTCATGGTCGCCGACGGCCTGCGGGTCTGGACGGGATCCTACAACCTGACGCGCAACTGCTCGCGGTTCAACGACAACCACGCCATCGTGCTGGAGAGCCCCGAACTGGCCGAGAACTACGAGAAGGAATGGCAGGAGATTTTCGAGAAGCGCCACGGGAAGCGGTTCGCCTATCCCACGCCGCACCCGGAGGTGGATATCGGCGGCGCCATCGTCCACAACTACTTCACGCCCGAGGACGACGTGCGCGGGGCGCTGGTCGCCGAGATGGACCGGGCCACCAACGAGATCGCCATCATGGCGTTTTCCTTCACCGATGCGGCGATGACGGAGGCGGTGAAGAGGGCCATCGGCCGGCAGGTGCGGGTGGTGATCGTGCTGGATTCGGGGATGGCCACGCATCCGGGCGCGAACACGAAGGAACTGGAGGCGATGGGCGCGAACCTCCGCATGTCGCCGGGCGTGCTGCTGCACCACAAGGTGATCGTGGTGGACCGGCAGACGGTGGTGCTGGGGTCCGCCAACTTCTCCGGCGGCGCCTTCGACAAGAACGACGAGAACGTGCTGATCGTGCGCGCGCCGAATTTCGCGCAGGCGATGCTGAAGGAGGCGATCCGCTGCTGGCGCGCCGAGCCCTATTCCATCACCAAGTGGCGCACCATCCTGCCGGGGGGGATGTGAGGGGGAGGCCGCGCGCGGGCATTGGGCGGCGGCATTGGCCGGCAATACCGCCGGCATCGTTCCGCTATTGCCGGACCCGGGCGGCCAAGTAACCGCCGCCGGTTACTTCAAGGCGGAGGCGACGAGTCCGAGAATCTCTTTGCCGGCTTTGCCTTGGACGAAGGACAGCACCACGGGGACGAACTTGCCGATCATTCCCGGATCCAGTTTGAGCTGGGAAAACCCGCCGGCCAGGGAGGCCAGGCCCGCGATACCGCCGGCCTTGCCGCCGCCGATGGCCGAGGCCAGCCCGCCCAGCAGCTTGGCCGCGCCGCCTTCCGCCGGGGCGGCCTTGATCAGGTCCGTCACGGCTGGCAGCGCCTGGGCGACCTTGGAGAAATCTCCCCCGAGCTTGCTTTGAGCCATCTTGAACAACAGTCCGGCCCCGCCCTTTGCCTGATCGGGGTTCACGCCCAGCTGCGACACCAGTTGCTGAATCAGTTCGTTCATTGCACAGCTCCTTTCCTGCTGGCCATCATGCTATGCCCGGAACAAGGCGGCGTCAAGGAGCGGACCGGTCGATCAAAAAGCCCCGCACATTCCGAATTTCAGGGGCTTCCCGTCCGGCTTGGGATGCACATCGACTTCGATGCCTTTCTGCCCGAAGAACGCGATGGCCGATTCCAGCTCCGGCGTGGAGGAGTCCCTCCGGAACAGGACGATCTTGTCCTTTGCCGGATCGAGTCCGGCCGCGATGGATTCCAAGGCGCCGGCGGTTTCCTCGCTTCCCGCCGTCAGCGAAGTTCCACGGGTGTCCGGCCGTCGCGTCAGATTCAGGTTCTGACTGAGCGCGCCCTTGAGGTTCACGCGGTAGCCGGCGACCTCCAGCACCGTGTTCGACAGGAGGGCGATGTGCTCGACATTGACGCCGCCGGTCCGTTCCCGCAACTGAAAGACCAGCGGCACCATTTGCCGCTTGGCCTCCTCGACGGGTACCGCATACAACCGGTTGGAGCACGCTTCGAAATAAGTGGGCGCCTTCGGATTGCGTCCGGCCCAGGCTTCCTTCGCGAACGAGGCCCATGCCGGCCGCGCCTGCCCGCCGGGATCGAAGAGCGCGAAAGCCTTCCACATGCCTTCGCCGCACCATTCGGGGCTCCAGTAGTACACGGCGTCGATGTCGGGATGCCCGTTGCAATAGGCCAGGAAATCCGCGATCCAGCGGCGCTGGCCGTCGGCGCTGAGCGGATAGCCCGGCACTTCATACTTCCAGCGCGAGAACTGGCCCTTGAAGTCACTTGTGCATGGATAGGCCGTTTCCGGGACGATCACGGGGCGGCCAATGGCCTTGGCGACCCTGGAGGCCGTCGCGCCGAACAGCTCCATTTCGAGGGATCCGCCGATGTTGGAGGAGGGGAAGTAGGACAACCCCGCGAAATCGAGCTGGACGCCGTGGTCGAGCATGAAACGGAAGAAGGCCGTGCAGAAATCGGCGTCCCACCAGTGCGCGATGTGCAGCATGAAGCGGGCCTCGGGATCGGCCTCCCTCACGCCCTCCTGGGCCGCGCGGACGAGGAGGGCCGAGTTGGGCCAGAGCTTGCGGGAGAGGGCGGCGGGATGCTTCTTCGCGCCCTTGCTCGGGTATTCGCCACAGATGCCGTAATCGATTTCGTTCCCGATCTCGTAGAGGTGGTTTTCCAGTCCGATCCGTCGGAAGTGAGCGACGATATCGCGCGAGTAGGCCTTCACGGCCGCGGCGCGCTCCTCGAGGGAGAGCCCCTTGAGGGGTTCGGGCAACGGCTGTTTCATCATATCCGACCAGTCCTCGCTCAGGAAGATGACGAGGTAGGGGTTCAGTCCGCCGTCGAGCGCCCGCCTCACAACCTCGGTGGCGTAGTCCTTGCCGTGGGGACCGTCGTCCTTCATCCAGAGGCGCACGCGGAATTCCCGAACGCCCTGCGCCACCATGCCGGAGAACAAGTCGGATTTTTCGCCGTTCCATGTCCAGGCCGTGCCGGCCTTCTCCATGTCGAGGGAGTAGTTGGCATCCACGCCGACGCGGAGCGTCTCGCTCCGGACGCCCGCCGGCGCCAGGGCGAAACCGACCGCCGCAAGCACCATCCAGCCGATGTTTTTGCTCACAAGGTTCCTCTCTCCGGTTCCGGGATTCCGCAACGATGCCGCCATGTTGCGCCGGCGGGCGGGCAAGCTCAATCAGAAACCGCAAGGCCGGGAGCCGGCCGGAGCCGTGTCCTAGATGGCGAGATCTTCCTTGCCGTGGGGGCGGGGGCCCGAAGGGAAGAACAGCGCAACGCCGAACGTCAGGGGGCCGACGCGGCCGATGAACATCAGGAGAACGAGGATCAGCTTGCCGATGGGGGTCAACTGGGCGGTGATGCCTGTGCTGAGGCCCACCGTTCCCAGCGCCGAGGCTGCTTCGAACAGCAAGCCCTCGAACGGCAGCGATTCCGACAGGGCCAGCAGGTAGCAGCCGAGGATCAGCGCGCCAGCGTAGAATCCCAGGCTGGCGATCGCGAGGCGGATCCGGTCTTCGGGAATCTCCTTGCGCCAGAAGGTGACCTTGTCGCGGCCGAGCAACGCGCTGCGGATCACGCCGAACAGCGCACTGAAAGTCGTGGTTTTCAGCCCGCCGCCGGTGCCGGAAGGGGATGCGCCCACGACCATCAGCATGATGAGCAGGAAGAGGGAGGCCTGCGAAAGCTGGCCGATCGGAATCGTGTTGAATCCGACCGTTGTGATGGCTGCCATGACCTGGAAGGCGGAGGCGGCCAGCCGTTCATAGGGCGGCAGCTGCTGGATTGCCGGCTCGGCAACGAAGAAGAGCGCGATGGCGGAGAGGCTCATCCATGCGGTGGTCACCAGGATGATGCGGCTGGTGAGGGTGATATGGGGCGTCTTGCCGATCAGGCGCCGCCAGGCATCCACGAACACGATGAATCCAATGGCGCCGAAGTAGCTGAGGATGCCGAGGATGGCATTGACGGCGATATTGCCGCGCAACGCTTCAAAGCTGGTGTCGTACAGACCGAACCCGGCAGTGCAGAATGCGGAAATGCTGTGGAAGACGGCGGCCCAGAGGGGATGATCGAGGCCTGCGTGGCGGAAAGCCGCGAACAACGCGGCAATGCCCGCTGTTTCGACCAGAATGGTGAAGGAAATGACGCTCCGGATGAATTTCGTGATCCGGAAATCCCCTGGCATGCTGAAGACCACCCGGCCGATTTCCTCGCGCCGCTCCGACAGTTCCCCCCGCTTCGACAGCATCACGAAGGAGCCAAAGGTCATGTAGCCGATGCCGCCGATCTGGATCAGCACCAGAATCACAATCTGTCCGAACAGGCTGAATCCGTGGCCGGTGCTGACCGTCGTCAGACCCGTGGTTGAAAGGGCCGAGGCGGAGGTGAACAGCGCGTCGAGGGAGGAGATGGAGCCTGCGGCGTGGCTGATCGGCAGGGCCAGGAGCACCCAACCGGAGAGGATGTAGGCTAGATAGCCGAGGACCACCATCCGGACGGGATGGAGGCTGTCAACGAAACGGCAGAACCCGAGCCATTTTTCTTTCATGTGTTTCTCCTTTTTCCGCCAAAGGCACGGGAAATGGATTGCCTAAGCGAACAAGGCTACTCCGACGCCATCCGGAGTCAATAGTCCGGGTGCAATATAAATCCGCAGAATAGATTATGACTGAAATATTCTCGATTACGGCCTTCCAAAAACGCGCTTTCAGACGTTTTTAGGCGTTCGGATAAGCGTTAGATAAAAGCATTTTGTCCTTTCCGTGTCCAAAAATGTCAATTTGGCGGCAACGGATGGGGAGGGGTTTTCCCCGGCGATGGCCGGGAGAACGAAAAATTTATTTTGGACTTGGCGGGGCTTGAAGCGCTTGGCTAGAGTGCGGTTTAGTGAAGCGTTTTATCCAGTTGGGGATTTTGTGGGTTGCAGGATGGGCGTTGGCGGGGCAAGCCATGGAAATCCGGTATCGTCCGCTCTATCCAGGCCAGGATCAGGAAATCCAGATTGAAATCCGGGGGGCGTCCCAGGGCGCCACCTTGCATTGGGGAGTCAATTCGGTGGGGCTGGCGTGGGAACAGGCGATTCCCGAGTACCGTCCCCCAGGGTCGGTTCTGGAGGGCATCGCCACGCGGACGGAGATGGAGGGCCCCGACGAGAACGGCGTCCTGCGGCTCCGCCTCGGGCCCTTCAACCATACCAACCAGCAGGTCCGATCGCTGAATTTCGCGGTCCACTGGAAAGACGGGACCTGGTCGAACAAGGACGAAAAGAACTACAACATCCCCGTCTCGTTCGGGCGCATCGCGACCGTTCCGGAGGAGCCGACCATCAATGACACGATCGTCGTCCGCGTCCGTCGCAGCGCGCCGGGCGGCCTGCTGCGCTGGGGCGTGAACGCGGAAAACCAGATCTGGCAGCCGCCGGCGAAAAAGTACTGGCCGGCGGGGACCTTCGCGACGCCGGACAAGCTGGCCGTGGACACCCCGCTCGGCAAGCCGGACAGCAACGGGGTTTCCACGGTCGTGCTCGGGCCTTTCCAGAGCGCGGAACAGGTCGTGCGCACCTTGCACATGGCCGTGCACTGGGGCGACGACTGGGACACCGATGCGGGACGGAACTACAACGTGGACATCTCGCTGCGGACGGGGCCGGATGCCCCGGAGGTCCGCATCCTGTCGCCGCAGGACCAGGAAGTGATCATCGACAATCCGCTGGTGCAGTTGCAGGCCGAGCGCGCGGACCGTGCGGAGATGTGGCTGGATGGCCGGTCGATCGCGGCGGTCGCCGAGACGCCCTTCGAGCTGAAGATCCCGTTCCGACAACTGAAATACGGCCGCCACCAGCTCACGGCGCGCGCGGAGCGCGACGGGAAGGCCGGGATGCAGGAGGTCTTCTTCTGGAAGCTGCCTCCGCACCGCGTGGACAATTTGCCGCAGGGGACGCCCTGGGGCGCGACGGTGAACGGCGACGGCACGGCGACCTTCGCCCTGCACGCGCCCGGCAAACGGTTCGTGTCGCTGGTCGGGGATTTCAACGGATGGGATTCCTTTGCGGACATGATGGCCGCCTCTCCGGACGGCACGTGGTGGCTGACGCGGCCGGTTTCGAACGGCACGCACCGCTACCAGTTCTGCATCGAGGGGCGGCAGCTCCTGGCCGATCCCTATGCGCGCGACATCGAGTGGAAGGACGAGGCCGGACGCGAGGGGCACCAGCCCTGGCATGCGCGCGCCGTGCTGGAGGTGGGCAAGCCGCCTTTCGCCTGGACGGCCACGAACTATGTCCGCCCGCCTCTCGACCGGCTGGCCATCTATGAATTCCACATCGACGACCTGGTGCCGGGGGGCGGATTCACCGGCGCGGTCGCCAAACTGGACTACATCCGGGGGATGGGGTTCAACGCCATCGAACCGATGCCGTGGATGGAGTTCACAGTGGACCGGAGCTGGGGATACAATCCCGCGTTCCACTTCGCGCCGGAATCGGCCTATGGGACGCCGGACGATCTGAAGCGCCTGGTCGACGAAGCGCATCGCCGCGGCCTGGCCGTCATCATGGACGCCGTGTTCAACCACATGGACCGCAACTCGGCGCTCTACCAGCTCTATGGCGCCGACTACGAGGCGAGTCCGTATTTCCGGCAGTTCCGCGGCGAGAACTGGGGCTTCCCCGATCTGGAGCAGTCCTCGCGCGCCTTCAAGCGCTACGCGGCGGATGCGATCCGGTACTGGATGACCGAGTACCGGCTGGACGGCATCCGCTTCGACGCGACGCGGTTCGTCGAATGGGAGGGCTACAACGACTGGGGCGCCGGCTGGCTGGCCTGGGCGGGACGGCAGGCGGATCCGGGCGCCTTCATGATCGCCGAGCATCTTCCCTCCGATCCGGACCTGGTCCGCCGCACGGAGATGGATACCACGTGGGGCGACGCGTTCCGCTGGAACATCCGATCCTTCGTCGAGGAGGCGCGCCTGGACCGCGCGGAACTGGCGCGGCTTCTCGATCCCTCCCGGATGGGATTCGACCATGCCGACGATCGGATCGCCTATACCGAGAGCCACGACGAGGAGCGCGTGATGCGCATCCTGCGCCAGAAGGGCTTTTCGCCCGACGAAGCCGCGCGGCGCGCCCTGCTGGCCCTGACGCTCACCCTGGCCGCGCCGGGTCCGGCGATGGTCTATTCCGGGCAGGAATTCGGCGAAGACACGGCCAAGACCGTCGGCTCCAATCCCCTGGCCTGGAAGCGGACGGAGGGCTGGTTCGGGAAGCGGGCCCGGCGCCTCCAGGACGCCGTCCGAGCGGTGGCGACGCTGCGGGATACGCATCCCGCGTTCCAAACGGGAGCGATCCGGATGCGGGAGGAAGGCGTACCGGAGGATGTCGCGGTGTTCGAGCGCGGGGAGGGGAAGGATGCCATCGTGGTCGCCGCCAATTTCGGACGGCGCAAGCGTTCCGTGGAGGTTTCCCTGGGGAGCGGGAACGAATGGCAAGACGTGATCGGGCGGCAGGCGGCGGAATTGGATGCGCATGGCAAGCTTGCGCTCGTGCTCGAGCCCGGCGCCGTGGCCGTGTTCGCCACGCGTTGAACGGAACCGCCTTCCCTCAGGCCGGCAGTGGGGGGCCGCCGCGGCTGTAGGCCGTTGAGTCCAGGACGACCCATCCGTCGAAATCGGCGAGGCTCCGGGGAGTGAGCGGGAAGTAGCCCGGATTCTTCTGGCTGCCGGAACGGATCGGCAGCGCCGCGGCTTCCGCCGCGGGAAGTCCCTGGCCTTGGCGGGTGGGAATGAACCGCGTCGGTCCCGGAGCGGCCGTCAGCCGCGCCTCGAGCGTGCCGGCCTCGGGACGGCCGATGCCATTCGCCTCCGAGACGCCCACTGCCGAGCCGATGACGGCGTAGCGAGGGCCGAACATCTCGTGGAGGTGCGCTCCCGCCGGCCACCAACTGTTGAGGATGGGGCCCAGCTGCCATTCCGCCTTGCCATACTTCAGATGGCTGTTGTGGGCGAAGACCAGCGTCTTTCCGCGTCCGCGCTCGCGGTCCGCCACATAGGCCAGGTTGTCCGCCATCATCGCGTCGCGCAGGCCGAGGAGCGTGGACATCCGGTCGTCCGCCGGGCGAGCCAGCCCCGCATGGTAGTTCAGCAACTGTCGCGCCGCCGAGGCGTATTGGGCGGCTTCCAGATAGCGTTCCTCGTCCCCCTTGGCCGTCCATTCGGGACGGCGCGCGCGCAGCTCCGCGATCAGATCCTCCGTCGTGATCCGCAGCTCCGTCGCGGCGGGCGACAGGCCGATCGACTTCGCCGGATCCATCAGTGCGGCGGGGTTTTCCCAATCGGAGTCCGTGCCCAGCAGCGGATCGATGCGCTCGCGGTACTTCTGGGCGCAGGCGCGGTCGAGCGAGGCGAGGGTGTCGAGGACGGAATGCAGGACCTGGCGCGGACTGTCGCTGGAACCGAACTCGGTCGGGCTGTCGAAGCCGTAGAACCGGAGCGGGACGCGATGGGCAGGGTCGGCATTGTATTGCCGCATCCATTCGACGAGTTCGCGGTTCGCATCGAGCTTGCCGAACCCGTGGCTAAAGCCGGTCTTCTGGATGGCTTCATACGCCGCCGTGCCATGTCCGGCCACGTACTGGTTCGCGGCATGCCCCCGGGGAAAGCTGCTTTCAATGGCGATGGCGCGGAAGCCATGCGCCTCTACCAGCCGTTGGAAAAGCCGGTTGCGGAGCAGGAGGATGTCCTCCCCGCCATGGAGCGCCTCCCCGAAGCCGAGAAGTTCCACCTTGTCGCCCAGCGAAGCCAGCATCCGGGAGACGGCGGAATGGAAACCGGCCGGCGAATCGACGGAGAATGGAACCGCCTCCTGGCGGATCCAGTCATCCAGCGTGGCGTATGTTTTCATGTTGGCCTCCGCATGGGGTCCTTTCCCTGCCATCAGGATACGCGGATGGAAGGGAAAAGACAATGGGAAGGGGAGCGGCCGGGACATAAAAGGCGCGCAAATCCGGCGCCGGCCGGAGAATGCGGATCAATCCCGATGTCGTGCAGGCTTTGCGGACAAGCCTCGCCGGGGCGGTTCCATTTTTTGATGGCGAATTTCCGAAAATTTTTCTTGTGCGACAAATGACGGCGGAGGATATTCATTTCCGCATGCTCGTCGAAGCGGTTTTCCGGGACCGTCCTGGTCTTGGGCGATGACGAGCCCGTCGATGGGGACGAACAGGTGAGATGATGCGCAGGCCGGAAACAGAGCAGAAGGGTAAAACGATCCAATGAAACGTTTTCTCCGCGGCTTCCCCGTTGCCCGCGCCATGCGCCTCCGCCCGCCTCGCCCGAATCCGGCAAAATAAGGGGAAACATGAGCAATCGAATCAAGGCGTTTGGGGTGTTTGGAATCTGGAGCGTCTTGATTGCGGGCTCTGTCGCGGCGCAATCCGGCCGGCCCGGCGTGGGAGCGATTCCCTACGCGACGGGGGCGGTCCATGGCGTGACGTTCCGGGTTTGGGCGCCGCACGCGACCAACGTGGCCGTCGCCGGCAATTTCAACAGTTGGGACATGGCCACCAACCCGCTGGCGAGCGAAGGCAACGGCTACTGGTCGGCGGATTGCACGAACGCCGCGGCCGGCGCCGAATATAAATACGTGATCAACGGCAGTCTCTGGCGCCGCGATCCGCGTGGCCTGAGCGTGGTGAATTCGGCCGGCAACAGCATCGTGTTCGATCCGGACGCCTACGACTGGGACGTGGATGCGTTCACCCGTCCGGAACGCAAGGATGCCGTGATCTATTCCATGCACATCCGGACGTTCAACCCGCAGTGGACCCAGTGGCCGCAGGGCACCTTCGACCTGGCGCTGTCCAAGCTCGACCACCTCCAGGAACTCGGCGTCAACACGATCGAACTGATGCCCATCATGGAATTTCCCGGTGACAACAGCTGGGGCTACAACCCGTCGGATCCCTACGCCGTTGAGAGCGCCTACGGGGGGTCGCGGAAACTGCAGGAGTTCATCGACGCCTGCCACACCCGCAAGATGGCGGTCATCCTCGACGTGGTCCACAACCATTGGGGACCCAGCGACCTGGTGACGTGGCAGTTCGACGGCTACGCGCCGGACGCGAACTACGGAGGCAGCTACCACTACAACACGACGGGCCTGTGCTGCACGGATTGGGGCGCGACCCGGCCGAACTACGCCACGACGGAAGTCCGCGACTACATCCAGGACAACTATTCGGCCTGGCTGGACGCCTTCCGCGTGGACGGCTTCCGCACGGATTCGCCCTTCCACATCGGCTATTACGACACCGGCAGCGGCACGGCGGGCAATGCCGACGGCGTCAGCCTGATGCAGGAATTCAATGCGCGCATCCACAACAACTACTCGAACGTGATCTCCATCCAGGAGAACGGCGATGCCACCTGGGGCTTCGACAGCCGCTGGGACATGGATTTCCTGGAGGATCTCCGCGCGCTGGTGGCGGAGCCGAGCGATGCCAACCGCGACATGAACGCGCTGGCCGGCCTGGTCGAGAGCGGCGCCGGGCTGGGCCGCGTCCTCTACGTGGAGTCGCACGACACCGCCGGCGACCTGAACGGCAACACGCGGCTGGCCAAGCTGATCGATTCGAACGATCCGACAAGCTTCTGGGCGCGCAAGCGGTCGCTGCTGGCGGCCGTGGTCTACCTGACATCGCCCGGCATCCCGATGATCTTCCAGGGCGAGGAAATGATGGAATACTGGTCGTTCTCCGACCACACCGGGTACCGGTGGGATGCCACGGCCAGCGAATACCACCGCGGGCACATCGCCGCCTACAAGGACCTGGTCCACGCCCGGCGCAACCTGAAGGGCGGCACCCAGGGGCTCAAGGGTTCGAACTGCGACGTGCACCACATCGACAACAACAACAAGGTCATCGCCTACAAGCGCTGGGACGCGGGCGGCGACGACGTGGTGGTGGTGGCCAACTTCGGCATCGGGGCCTGGACCAACCACGATTACAGCGTCGAATTCCCGTCCGAGGGGACCTGGTACGTGCATTTCAACAGCGACCAGACCAACTACTACGGCGATTTCAACAACATCGGGCCCGCGTCCGTCACGGCCGCCGGTTCGCCGCCGGCCGCCAACATCGACATGGGCCGCTATTCGGCGCTGATTTTCTCCAAGACGCCGCCCGCCACCAGCGGCACCGTGTCGGCCGGTCCGGCCAACAGCGGCTGCGACCAGCCGGTTTCGTTCACCTATGATCCGGCCGGCGGGCCGCTGGCCGGGGCGGCGCAGGTCCGCATGCTCATCGGGCACGACGGCTGGCAGAATGCGTTCTACACCAACATGACGCGCGCGCCCTACGACAGCAACGTGTGGATCTGTTCCTATTCCGGTTTCCCGGGCGGCACCCGCGGCCTGAACTATGTCTTCACGGACGGCGCCGGCACCGCATGGGACAACAACTTCTCCAAGGACTGGTATGTGGCCGTCGGCTGCCATTCCACCATGGACTTCACGCCGGCGCAGCCCACCGGCTGCTCCCAGGTCACCTTCACCTACCAGGCGGCGGACGGACCGCTGGCGGCGGCCACGCAGGTCTTTGCCCATGTCGGGCAGAACAACTGGGAACTGATCGTTGATCCGGACATTCCGCTGACCTCGTCCGGGAACGGGATCTGGACCGGCACCTACAGTCTGCGCGATCCCGCCTACAGCCTGAACGTCTGCTTCAACGACGGGCAGGGCGGGTGGGACACCCATTACAACAACAACTGGAACGTGAACGTGCAGGGCTGCCACACCAACACCGGCAATGTCTGGCTGGACCCGTCCCAGCCCTACGGCTGCGACCCGATCACGTTCCACTACGAACCCGCCACGGGACCGCTGGCCGGCGCCACCAACGTCAACCTGTTCATCGGACACGACACCTGGCAGGACGTGGTGACGCTGCCGATGGCGCCGGGCACCTCCGGCGTCTGGACCGTGGTCTACCAGCCGCCGCGGGGCTGCGACTGGATCAATTTCGTCTTCAACAAGGGGCCGACGAACAGCCTGGTGTGGGACAACAACTATGCAAAGGACTGGAACTATTCGGTGTATTGTCCGCCGCAGGACGGGAACGTGACGCTGGCGCCCGAGAATCCCGTCGGCTGCGTGCCGCTGGCCATCACCTACGAGCCCCTGCCGGAATGCCCGCTCGAATACGCGACGAACATCTTCGTGCGCATCGTGGACGGGAACAGCTATGCCACGGTGGTGGACGCCTTGCCGATGGCGGAAATCAGCAACGGGGTCTGGCGGGCGGACTACTACACGCCGCCCGGAACCCAGTGGATCTATCTCAATTTCCACGACAACCAGGGAACGGCGGACTATCTGCGGAAGACGGAATACTGGTACGTCTATTTCCAGGACTGCGCCCCGGCGGAAGCCGTGGTCATCACCAACCCCGTCTGCGAATGGCATGCCGCCGGCACGGCGTCCTCCATCACCCTGCAGGGGCTCGTGGACAGCGGCCAGGGCAGCGATCTGGTCTGGACCAACGCGCTGACCGGGCAGCATGGCGCGTTGACCGCGACCTCCGCCTGGCAGATCGCCGGGATCGCCCTGCAGGCCGGGACCAATGCGATCACGGTCGGCACGCGCGTCTATGGCGCGCCGGCCTTCGACAGCCCGACCAATGCGGCCTATGCGGACGGCTGGCAGCTCGGCGACAACGGCGGCACGGGATTCGTGGCCTGGACGCAGATGTATGCCAGCGCCGCAAGCCTGTCCATCTCCGGTTCGAGCGCGCTGGGACCCAAGGCCTGGCAATTGGACAACCCGTCCTCGTGGCAGTACTACTCCGTCGACCGCCTGCTCGGCCACGCCCTCGTGGCGGGCGATTCCATCCGGTTCAAGCTGGATCCCGCGCATGGGACCGGCCTCTACCAGTTCATCGACCTGGTTTCGGAGAACGGCGGCTGGCTGGCTTCGCTGTCCCACTCTCCCTACATGTCCAACATGGTCAGCATCATGGCCGCCAACTACAACACGCTGCCGCTGCCGGCCACGACCGCGGGGCTGGACTACCAATTCGACCTGCTTTCCTCTTCCAACGCCTGGCTGACCATCACGTCGCGCAGCTCCGGCGATTTCATCGCCACGAACGTCGTGTTCTACAATTCCGGCAACGATCCGTTGAAGCAGATTTCGTTCGGTTGCATGGACGCCGGCAGCCAAAGCGGCGGGCAGTATGTGCAGCTCTCCGATCTGCAGGTCGTTCCCGGCACCCAGGGCCAGTGGATCAGCGACACGGTCCTTGTCGTGTGTTTGGCGGCGGTGGACAGCGATGGCGACGGCATGCCGGACGATTGGGAGACGGCCTACGGCTTGAATCCCGGCGTCCATGATGCGGCCGGCGACAAGGATGAAGATGGAGTCGACAACCTGACGGAATACCGGGCGGACACCCATCCGGGAAACGCGGCGTCCCTGCTGCGCATCGAGCGGGTTTCCATGAGCGGCAACGTGTTGCAGCTGGTCTGGCAGGGGGGGAGCAATGCCATCCAGATCGTGCAGTGTTCCGGCAATCTGGAATCGGGCTGGCACGACCTGCTGACCAACCTGCCGCCGACGCCGGTGACGAACACCTTGAGCCAGACGAACCTGTCGCAAACCAACGCGCTGTTCTTCCGGTTCAAGGCGCGCCGGTGATTTCCGATGTCCGGCTGGTGGTGCTGAAAATGTGTGATAGCGTAACAACAAAGGGTGCGGCATGAGCGGTGTTTTTCGGCAATGGCGTGCGGGCGTTTTCGGGCTGCTGATTCTGGCTGCGCACCCGGCAGTGGCCGAGGAGGCGATCCTCCAGTATTTCAACACCAGCTGGGCGGAGCTCGCGCGCCGGATCCCCGAACTGGCCGAGGCCGGCTACACGGCGCTGTGGCTGCCCCCCCCCTTCAAGGCGGGGGGCGGACTGTCCGTTGGATTCGATTGCTACGACCGCTTCGACATGGGCAGCAAGGACCAGAACGGCTCCCTCCCCACCAAGTACGGGACGGAGACAGAGCTGCTCCACCTCGTCGAGGTGGCGCACCGGTTCGGGCTCCGCATCTATTTCGACAACGTCATGGCGCACAACGGCGGACCGATGTCATACGGCGCCCCCGGCACGCTCCAGGCCAACGGCTTCGTCCCGGAGGACTTCCACCTCAAGCGGACATCGGAAACCACCTACGAGAACTACGGCTGGCCGAACTGGTCGGACGAATGGCAGGTGTTGAATCGCAATCCGTTCGGCCAGGACATTGCGCAGGAGAGCGACTACAACACGAGCTTTGGCTACACCGAGGGCGACCACTACGCGAAGTGGTCCGGCGTCCGCCATCCGAACAATCCCGAATACTACCTCGACACCGACCTGCCGATCCAGGTCGTCAGCGGCGGTGCCACGTCGACCGTCTACACCTTCGCGAACAAGGAGCCTTTCGAGGACGCCAATTCGAACGGGCGCTTCGACTGGACGGACACGAACGCCAACGGCCAGCATGATGCGGGAGAGGCGAGCGAGTCGTTCACCGACACCGGCATCGATCCCAGCCGGACGGATCGCCAAACCGCCGCCTGGGGCTATGGCAACGGGAAATACGACATGGGCAATCCCGTCGCCGAGGACGTGAACAGCCTGATGTTCCGCGCGCTCCGGTGGTTCACGGACAAGGCCAGCGCCGACGGATTCCGGCTGGACGCCGTGAAGCACGTTCCCGCGTATTTCTTCGGCAAGATGGACAGCCCGAAGGACGGCTACAACTGGGGCTACGGCGGGCAGGCGCAGGAGCAGTTCAACATCTCGCGAGGGTTCAGCGACTGGGACAACCACCGCGACACGGTCTTCAACAACCTGCAGGCACGCGACGACGCGCTGCTCTATGGCGAGCACCTCGGCGATCCCCCATGGAAGATGTACTACGTGGATGCGGGCATGCGGATCGCCAACGACGATTTCCTCAACGCGGTGAAGGGCAACGTCGGGGCCAATCTCGGCGGCATGGACGATTCCTCCTACGCGGTGATCAATCCACAGCAATCCATGCATTACGTCATGAGCCACGACAACAACTACCTCTGGGGCGGGGACCGCGAACAGGCGCACGCCGTCCTCCTCGCGCGGGAAGGCCTGCCGATCGTCTACACCGACGGCTACAACCAGAGCGGCTCGCCGGACTGGTTCCCGAAGCCGGCGGAAATCCCGTTCCTCGGCCAGTTCGCCCAGCCCTACATCCCGAACCTGCTCGACATCCGCCGCCACTTCGGCTGGGGCTACCAGAGCAGCCGCTGGAGCGCCTGGGACTTCACCTCCTGGGTGCGGTACGACCCGGAAGCCACCGACGGCGGCCTGAACGACCATGGCGTGACGATGATCTTCATGATGGCCAGGAACTACCTGTCGGAATGGCCCTCCAAGGATGTCGATGCCGTTTTCCCGGAAGGCGCGCGCCTGTTCAACTATTCCTACCACGACGGCGCCTTCGAGGTGAAGGTGAGCGGCGGCAAGCTCCGCAACATGGACGATTCGCCGATCTACGTCGCACCCGGCAAGTACTACGCCTTCTCCTGGCGCAATCCGGAGATGCCGCTGGCCTGGGGCGAAGGGCTGACCGAGGAAGTCCAGCCCATCCAGATCTACGAGAACGGCGCGAAGGCCGGGAGCGTGGCGGTGGTGCGCAAGGACGGGCGCAACGGCGACGCCGGATTCAATCCCTACGGCCTTGCGGACACGAACAGCTCGGACTACAGCTACCGCCTGGCGATTCCGCGCGTCACCCAGTCCTCCAACCTGTCCTTCATCGCCCGCGCGGACGGCTCGGCCGAGAACATCCTCATGAAGCTCGACGGCGGCATCGACCTGAATTCGCAGATGGACATCGTGAGCCAGCAGCCGGGCGACCGCGACAATCCGCCCGCCGTTTCGAAGGACAAGTTCCTCGGCTACGAGCAGATGAAGTACGTCCGGCGCGTCGCGGAGAAGTTCGCCGCGGCCGACACCGCGCGCAACACCATCGGCTCGCCCGGCGCCGAAACCTACGTCTGCACCATCGGTTCCACCGGGTTCACGGTCAACGCGGGCGGCGGGCCCAACCTGTACGACGGCCGGACCGTCACGTGGCACTTCCATGATCCCGCCCAGGACAACCAGGTCTCGACGAACCTGCAGTTCCATCCGGCGCCCGGGGATGCGGCGGACCAGCCGGTCGCGATCTGGACGAAGATCGGTTATGCGCCGGACGCCGAAACCGCGTGGCTGTACTACACGACGAACGGCGTCGATTACCCCGAAGGCAGCGCCGGCATGGGGAAGGGAACCACCCTCGTGGCCCCCCTGGCGTTCGCCACCAACGGCGGCGTCGATGGCACGAGCACCTCCCAATGGTGGACCGCCGCGCTGCCGGCCATGCCTTCCGGCACCGTGTTCCGCTACAAGATCGGCGCCTGCAAGGCCGATGCCGCGAGCCTGTTCCCGTGGACCGACGACGACATCGGCGTCAAGCGGCGGATGGAAACGATGTTCGAGGTCACCCATTTCAACGCCGCGACGATTCCCTATTACCCGCACAACGACTGGGGCCGGATGGCCGCCGGCCTGCCGGAGGGCTACCATGTCCTGCGGACGAAGGCCCTCCTGGGCCGCGCCGCCGGCGACACGCCGATCTACCGCGAGCGGACGCAGACCTTCTACTACGACACGGAGCGGCCCGAAGGGTGGATCCAGTATCCGCCGACGAACGGCCTGACGATTTCCAACTCGACCTACGGCGTCAAGGTCCGCTCCGACATGAGCGTGGAGGAGGCCTGGTACAAGATCGAGGATACGGATCCGAGCAACGACGACGCCCAGACCGGCGTCGCCAACGGCAACAACGCCTGGGTCAGGGCGCTCAAGGGCCTGGTGCCGGCGCCCATGCCCGGCGCCGCGCCCGACCAGCAGTGGGAGTTCAACTATTCGCTCATCCCGACGTCCGGCACCGCCACGATCAAGGTCCAGCTGCGGGAACTCACGTCCTCCACGAACTTCGCGCTGGACGATGCCGAGGGGCATTTCACCACGCTGACCCGGACCGTCGATACCGGCGGCAACGGCGTGCGCCTGTACGTCCACGAGCCGGCCGCCGACGGCGCGACGGTGGGCGTGGGCAGCAACCTGGTCGCCTATTTCAGCAAGGCCCTCGCCACCGGCCTCGACGATGCCGAGCTGGTCCAGTACTTCGCCATCGAACTCGACGGCATGGCGCAGTCGAATTCCGCCTACGTCGTCGAACGCGACGCGACCACCAACGAGCATGCCATCCGGCTGGTCCTGCCGAACCTCCACAACGGCGATCCGGGCTATCTGCACCTGCTGGACGTGGGCTTCGCGCGGGACGGCTATCCCACGCTGCTGGCGCAGCGGCAGGTCTATGCCGCGGCCGACGACGACAGCAACGACGACGGCATCCCGGATTCGTGGGAACAGAAGTGGGGCATCGCGGTCTGCGGCCTGGTTGCCGGCGCGGACGACGACCTCGACGGCTACACCAACCTGCAGGAATACATCGCCGACACGAATCCGCGCGGCAGCAACGAATACCTCGTGGTGGAAGCGGTGGCCAGTTCCGGAACCAACGTGGTGGTGGGCTTCGAGTCGAGCTCCAACCGCAACTACTTCGTGTGGTACACGGATTCCATGCATCCCGGGCAGTCCAGCTGGCAGCTGGCCACGCCGCTGACCGATCCGATCGAAGGCACCGGCCAGACGAACCAGTTCATCGACACGCTGCCCAATCCGACCGGCCGGTTCTACCGCCTAGAAGTGGACATCCCCGCGCCGTAAGGCAGGGTTTCCCGCGCGCCATTCCCGTTCCGCCGGCGGATGGGAATGGCGGGCCGGGTCCACCTGCGGGGGGAGAGGAGCCGGGATTGATCAACGGTCGCGGCCGTGGACCATCGGGACGAAACGCACGGGCAGGTCGTCCTTGACCTCCACTTTGCCGCCCCGCTTGGCCAGGATCACCAGCCGTTGATCGCCCCATTCGCCGAGCGGAAGAATCATGCGCCCGCCTTCCCGGAGCTGTTCGACCAGCGCCGGGGGGATCTCGCCGGGCGCGCAGGTGACGATGATGCCGTCGAAGGGCGCATGCTCGGGCCAGCCCTTGTAGCCATCGCCGGCAAGCACGTGGACCCGGTCCGCAAAGCCCTCGGCGCGGAGGACCGATTCCGCATGCCGCGCCAGTTCGGGAATGATTTCGATCGTATGGACATCGGCGCCGCATTCCGCGAGCACCGCGGCCTGGTAGCCGGATCCCGTGCCGATTTCCAGTATCTTCTCGCCTGGCCGGGGGGCGAGGCATTCGGTCATGTAGGCCACGATGAACGGCTGGGAGATCGTCTGGTCAAAGCCGATGGGGCAGGGATGGTCGCCATACGCCGTCCGGAGATCGCGGAATGATTCCGGGATGTACATGTGCCGCCGGATTTCGCCCATGGCCGCCAGGACATTCCCGTTGGTGATCCCGTAGGCCCGCAGTTGATGGACCATCTCCCGGCGCCGGGCCTCCCAGGATGCGCCCTGTCCGGAATCCGCGTTTTCCGCGGCGCACCGCCGCTGCGGACCGCATGACAACAGGAGCGAAGCGGCCACGACCACGAGGGGTGCCATGCGCGCCCGGAAAAGGACGGATTTGCGCATCGTGGCGGTCGACGGCTTCATTGCGCTCTCCTTGTCTATCGAAAAGATACCGCGTTTTCGCCGCAGGTCTCAGGATTTTTCCACCATGGAAAACTTCAGGGGCGGGGCCGGCTGTTAAAACGGTTTCGCGGATTTTGGGGATCGGGGGGATGGGCGCTTGCGGGGGGCGGGGGGTGTATGCAAATATGCACCTTCGCGCGTCCGGATCGATTGGACGCGGAGAGCATTGAATCAGGAGAGCAGCCATGTCCGATCGTTTTCAGCCGTTGAGCATCAGCCAGGTCGCCCCGTGGGTCTTCACGGAGCTGGAAAAACGGGGATCCATTTTTGGGATTCCGAAGGAGCTGTTCTTCCGGCCGGCGCCGGGCGACGCGTTCCGGACCTCGATGTATGGCCAGGCGCTGGAGACGCCCTTCGGCGTGGCGGCGGGACCGCATTCGCAGATGGCTCAGAACATCGTCGCGGCATGGCTGACGGGCTCGCGGTTCATCGAGCTGAAGACGATCCAGACGCTGGACGAGCTGGAGGTCTCCAAGCCCTGCATCGACATCCAGGACGAAGGCTACAACGTCGAATGGTCGCAGGAGCTGAAGATCGACCAGTCGTTCAACGAATATCTGATGGCGTGGGTGCTGATCCATGCGCTGCAGCACAAGTTCGGGTTCGCCGGCGCGCCGGGCATGATCTTCAACATGAGCGTGGGCTACAATCTGGAGGGCATCCTCAAGCCCAACGTCCAGAGCTTCCTGAAGCGGATGGACAACGCCGGAGAGGCGCTGGCGGCGACGGTGGCCGAAGTCGCGAAGGTGTATCCCGCAATCGAGGACCTGAAGATTCCGGCGCGGCTGTCGGACAACGTGACGCTGTCGACGATGCACGGCTGTCCGCCCGATGAGATCGGGCGCATCGCGGCGTACCTGATCGAGGAGCGCGGGCTGCACACGAACGTGAAGCTGAACCCGACGCTGCTGGGGCCGGACGGCCTGCGCGGCATCCTGAACGGCGACCTGGGCTTCCGGCAGGTGACGGTTCCGGACGAGGCGTTCGGCCACGACCTGAAGTATCCGGACGCGCTGAAGATCCTGAACGACCTGCGATCGCGGGCGTCGAAGAAGGGCGTGCAGTTCGGCGTGAAGCTGTCGAACACGCTGGAGGTCATCAACCACCGCAACGCGTTTTCGAAGAAGGAAAAGATGATGTACCTGTCGGGGCGGCCGCTGCAGGCGATCACCGTGAACCTGGCGGCGAAACTGGCGCAGGAGTTCAAGGGCGACTTGATGATGTCCTACGCGGGCGGCGCAGACTGCTGGAACGTGGCGGACCTGCTGGCGTGCGGCATGACGACGATCACAACGAGCTCCGACCTGCTGCGGCCGGGCGGCTACGCGCGGACGCTGCAGTACGTTTCCGAGACGGCGGCGGCGATGGCCAAGGCCGGCGTGAAGGACCTGCCGGCGTTCATCCTCGCCCGGGCGGGCGCGAGGGGCGGCGACGCGAAGGCGGCGGCGCTGGCGAACCTGGTGAAGTATGCGGCCGAGGTGAAGAAAAACGATCTCTACCGGCGCGACACCTACGTGCGGCAGGACACCAAGACGACGCGCCCGCTGGGGTTCTTCGACTGCGTGAAGGCGCCGTGCGCGGACATCTGCCCGATCCACCAGGACGTGCCGGCCTACATGCAGGCGGTCCGGGACGGGAAGTTCGACGAAGCGGCGGCGATCGTGCGGCGCGACAACATGATGGGCGCGGCGCTGGGCCGGGCGTGCGACCACGCCTGCGAGCTGCCCTGCACGCGGGTGCACTACGATCTCCCGCTGGCGATCCGCGAAATGAAGCGGTTCATCATGGAGAACGGCAAGGACCCGGCGATCCCGGTCGGGCCGGCGCGCAAGGGCAAGGTGGCGGTCATCGGCGCGGGCCCGTGCGGCCTTTCGGCCGCGGGCTTCCTGCGCCAGGGCGGCATCGAGGTGACGGTGTTCGATTCGCGCAAGCAGGCGGGCGGCATGGCGACCATGACGCTGCCGACGTACCGGCTGATGCCCCCCGTGGTGCAGCAGGACGTGAAGCGGCTCGAGGCCGCCGGCGTGAAGTTCCGGTTCGGCCAGACCGCCGGTCGCGATTTCGCGCTCGCGGACCTGCGCAAGCAGGGCTACGACTACGTCGTGGTGGCGGCGGGCGCGCAGAAGGGCGTTGCGCTGGGCATCGAAGGCCAGGACGCGCCGGGCGTGCTGGACGGCCTCACGATGCTCCGTCAGGTGTGGGATGGCGAAGTGAAGTCGCTGAAGGGCCGCGTGGGCGTGGTCGGCGGCGGCGACGTGGCGATGGATTGCGCGCGCGTGGCCAAGCGCCTGGGCGGCGACGTGACGGTGATCTACCGCCGCACGCGCGAGGAAATGCCCGCGCACCACGAGGAGCTGATGAGCCTGCTGCACGAGCAGATTCCGATCAAGGAACTGGCCGCGCCGAAGGCCGTCGTGGCCGCGGACGGCAAGGTCAGGGGCCTGCGGTGCTCGACCATGAAGCTGGGCGAGCCGGACGCCTCCGGGCGGCGGCGGCCCGTGGAAGTGCCCGGCGCCGATTTCACGGTCGAACTGGATGTGGTCATCGCGGCGATCGGCCAGCAGCCGTTCCTGGATTTCGTGAAGGACAGCGGCATCGAGGTGAACCGCAAGGGCTACATCGTGGCCGACGAGGCGACGGGCGCGACCTCCGCGAAGGATGTCTTCGCGGGCGGCGACGCGATCAACGACGGGCCGCTTTCGCTGGTGAAGGCGGAAGGCGATGGAAAGAAGATCGCGGCGGAGATCCTGCGGCGCGTCGCGGGCGTGGAGCCGGCGGCGGAGCCGATGCGCTGCACGGGCGGGCTGGACCTGGCGGACACGCTGCGCAAGCAGGCCGTGCGCATCCGCCGCGTGGACGTGCCCGAGCTTCCGCTGGCGAAGCGCGGCGGCTTCGACGAGGTCCTCCTGACGATGTCCAGGGATGCGGCGCAGGCCGAGGCGGCGCGCTGCCTGCGCTGCGACCGGTTCTGCTCCATTTGCACCAGCGTGTGCCCGAACCATGCGTTCATCACCTACCAGGCCGCGCCGTTTTCGGCGGATCTGGCGACGTGGACGGTGCGGGGCGGCCGGGCGGTGGCCGACAATCCGCAGAGCTTCGCGGTGGTGCAGGCTTCGCAGACGGCGGTGCTGACGGACTTCTGCAACGAGTGCGGCAACTGCGCGACGTTCTGCCCGACGGCGGGCCGGCCGTACCAGGACAAGCCGCGGCTGTACGTCTCGAAGAGCGAATTCGAGGCGCAGGCCGACAACGCGTTCCGGATCACGGGCGCGGGCGCGGCGCGGAAGATCGCGGGCCGCTTCGGCGGCGCGACGCACGAACTGGCGCCGAAGAGCGCGGGCTACGTGTACCGCGCGCCGGGGCTGGCCGTGGAGCTGGATGCCAGGCTCAAGCCGGCCGGCGAGCCGCAGGTTTCCGCGGCGGAGGGTGCGGTGCTGGGCCTGGTGCAGGCGGCGATCCTGGCCACGCTGCTTCGCAGCATCGCGCCGGAACAGCTGCCCGTGGCGGCGGAGTAACCCGCGCGGCCTGCCGCGCAAGGAGCGAACATGAACGCGCTGGAACTGGAATTCCTGAAACGGTTGCAGGAGTGGCGCACGCCGGAGATCGAGGAGTTCTTCCTCCAGATTACGCGGAGCGGCGAAGGGTTCTGGCTGCTGGCGATCGCGGGTTCGCTGTTCTGGGTCTTCGGCGCGCGCATCGCCTACCGCATGGGGTTCGCGCTGGCGACGGGCGACCTGCTGACGGGCGCGCTGAAGAGCACGGTCTGCATGCCGCGCCCGTGGATGCTGGATCCGGCCATCGTGCCGGTGCCGGAAGCGCAGTACGGCGCGTTCGGCTACTCGTTTCCGAGCGGCCACACGGCGAACACGGCGCTGCTGGCCGGCGGGGCGGCGGCGGCGGCGCGGAAAGGGTGGGTGTGGATCCTGGCGGTGGCGTGGATCGGGCTGATGGCGTTTTCGCGGATGGTGCTGGGCGTGCACACGCCTTCGGACGTGGTCGCCTCGCTGCTGCTGGCGGCGCCGGCGGTGATGGTCATGGGGCGGATCTACGACTGGACGGAGCGGAATCCGTCGCGCGCATGGATGGTGCTGGCGGGGGCGGCGCTGGCGGCGGCCGCGGCGTGGGGGTTCGTGCGTTTCAAGCCGATGCCGGAGGGAGGCGATCCGGGATTCTCGAAGGATGCGTTCCGGGCGGTGTGGGGCATGCTGGGGTTCTTCGCCGGGTGGTTCGTGGAGCGCAAGTACATCCGGTACGAGCCGGCGAAGCTGGGCGGCTACCGCGTCGTGGCGGTGGCGGTGGGCGTGCTGGTGCTGTCGCTGATGATCGGGAACCTGCCGCGGCTGCTGGCGGGGTTCGCGGGGCTGGAGGCGGCCTCGTACATCGCGGCGGCGGCGAACCCGATCTGGATCTTCGTGGTCTGGCCGCTGCTGCTGAAGGGGCTGGAGAAGCCGTCGCCGCGCTAGGCGGTGCGGGGGGAATGCGGGGAACCGGAGCCGGCGGCACGGGGATTTTCCACGATGTGGAAAAAGTTTTCCACGGTGTGGAAAAAATCATCAAAGTTTGCCGCTCCGTTCACCAAGCCCCGTTCGCCCGCCGCGCCGGCGCGGCGCTGCAGACCTCGCGTTCGCCCTGCGCCGGATCGGTTTGGGCTCGGCGCTCGGCTGTTTTCCATTGCGTGGAAAAACCGCCGAAAGTTTTTCCATTGTGTGGAAAAACGGCGGGCGGCGCCTTTGCGGGGACTAGGGGAGGGTCGGCGCGGGCGGCGGGACGTAGGCGGGGTTGCGCGCGAGGTCGACGTAGGCGAGATGGTGGTCGGAGACGTGGCCGTTGAAGCCGGGCGGGGTCAGGTTGTTGGCGGTGTCGGTGCCCTTCTGGATGGCCTGCGGCGGGCTGACGAGCCACGGACCGCTGGCCGCGAGGTTCTTCGAGGCGAAGATGCGGTCGAAGGCGGCGGGAGGGAAGACCATGAGGGGGTCGCCCTCGGGGCCGGGCCGGCGCGTAGGGATGGTGGTGCGCTCTTCGATGGGGCGGCCGCGCCAGAGGTCGACGTAGGAGCCGGCGAGGGGGTCGAGGGAGGGATCGGCGGCGAATTGTTCGGTGTCGGGATCGACGTTGGTGTCGCCGAGGATGAGGACGGAGGTGGGGGAGGGGTCGTTGCGGAGCCGTTCGGAGACGGCGTCGGCGGCGATCTGATGCAGGGCGATCGCGCGCTGGGCCTGGTTGCGGGGGGCTTCGCCGAAGTTGGACTTGAGGTGGATGTCGTAGACGAGAAGGGTGGATCCGTCGCCGAGGTCGAATTCGGCGGCGAGGGAGCCGCGCGCGGGGCGGCCCTTGCCGCCGAGGTTGTAGAAGCCGAGCTGGCGGACGCTGTGCGGGCGCAGGCGGGACAGCATCGCGAGGTTGAGGCGCTCCTTTTCGCCCGAGGTCTGGCGCAGCTTCGAGATGTAGATGTAGGGATAGGGCTCCGCGAACTGGTCGTTGAGGAATTCAAGGGTGCGGCCATTCTCGATTTCCTGCAGCACGAGGATGTCGGGGTTGGCCTCGGCGATGATGGCGGCGGCGTCGCGGGCGTGGGTCATGAAGACGTCGGGGGTGCGTTCGGGTTCGTCGCGGCGGCCATCGGTGAAGTGTTCAAGGTTGTAGGTGGCGACGCGGACGCGCTCGGGGATGGCGGGCGCGGGGGTGCCTTCTTCCGGGGCGAGGACGGGTTTCAGGCGTTCGATGCGCAGGCCGGGGCGGGGCTGGGCGAGGAACCACAGGAGTCCGGCGGCGGCGACCAGCAGGAGGGCATAGAGGAACCGGACCGGGGGAAGGGGGCTCTGGGAATTCTTCATGCGGCACTTTATGGCCCAGAAGGCGGGCGCTAGGCCAGCCAAAAGCGCGCGGGGCGGGATGGAATTGATTGCGCGGCGGCCCTGTGGTAGCTTCCCCGTCCATCCGGACCTCGGGTCCGGGAAAAAGGGAGGACGATATGAAGAAGTGGATGTTGGCGGCGGCGATGGTGGTGGCGGGCGCGACGGCGGCGCTGGCGGACTGGAAGACGGTGGCGGAAGTCGAGGCGACCGCCAGGTCGGAGGCGCGGGAGCTGGCGGTGAACCGCACGATCCGCACGATGCAGATCGAATGCACGGAGGGTTCCGTGATCGTGATGACCCTGTGGATCCGCGAGGGCGGGGCGAAGACCGAGGTGCGGGTGGCGCAGCAGTTCAACAAGGGCGACAAGAGGGACTTCGACCTGAGCCATGAGCGGAACGTGACGGGCTTCCGGATCAGCGACAAGGGGCCGGGCAAGTACCGGATCCTTGCAAAGTAGGCCGCGGGGCGTCCGAACGGCCGTTTTCAGGCCATTTTCCGGGGAACGGGCCGGAAAAAGAAAAATATTTCCAAAAAAAGTTGACATGGGGGGGGCGGCGGGTATGATGCGCCAAGCATTTTGGAGTGTCGGTAAACGTTCCGGGATGCCGTAAATTGCAATAGACACAAGTTATTTAGCGCTTTCCGAGCCTCAACGGGAAACCCTAGGTCCGGTTGCGTTTTGTCTTGTGCCTGTTTGCCGTTGGACGGCGAAAGAGCGCGCGACGTGCCTGTGTAGCTCAGTTGGCAGAGCACGTCCTTGGTAAGGACGAGGTCAGCGGTTCAATCCCGCTCGCAGGCTCCAGATCGAAGAGAGTTTGGATGTTGGAAGGAAGCGGCGACGGAGACGGCGCCGGAGATTTAAAAAAGAAAAAAAGGAGACGACTCCATGGCCAAAGATAAATTCGAACGGACAAAGCCCCACGTGAACGTCGGTACGATCGGCCACGTTGACCACGGCAAAACGACGCTGACCGCGGCGATCACCTACACGCAGAGCCTCAAGGGCCTGGCGAACTACATCAGCTACGACCAGGTGGCGAAGGCCTCCGAGTCGCAGGGACGTCGCGACAAGACGAAGATCCTGACGATCGCGACCTCGCACGTCGAATACCAGACGGCGAACCGGCACTATGCGCACGTCGACTGCCCCGGCCACGCGGACTATGTGAAGAACATGATCACGGGCGCGGCGCAGATGGACGGCGCGATCCTGGTGGTGAGCGCCTCCGACGGCCCGATGCCCCAGACGCGCGAGCACATCCTGCTGGCCCGCCAGGTGGGCGTGCCCTCGATCGTCGTGTTCCTGAACAAGGTGGACACGGTGGACGATCCGGAACTGCTGGACCTCGTCGAGATGGAGATCCGCGAGCTGCTGAACAAGTATGAATTCCCCGGCGACTCGACCCCGATCATCCGCGGCAGCGCGCTGAAGGCGCTGCAGACGACCGATCCGAACAGCGCGGACGCCAAGTGCATCCAGGAACTGATGGACGCGATCGACACGTTTGTTCCGGAGCCGGTGCGCCCGCTGGACAAGCCGTTCCTGATGCCGATCGAAGACGTGTTCTCGATCGAAGGCCGCGGCACCGTGGTGACCGGCCGCGTGGAGCGCGGGATCATCAAGGTCGGCGAGGAAATCGAGATCGTGGGCCTGCGTCCGACGCAGAAGACCGTGGTGACGGGCGTGGAGATGTTCCGCAAGCTGCTGGACCAGGGCCAGGCGGGCGACAACATCGGCACGCTGCTGCGCGGCCTGAAGAAGGAAGACGTGGAGCGCGGCCAGGTGATGGCCAAGCCCGGCTCGATCACCCCGCACAAGAAGTTCAAGGCGAGCGTGTACGTGCTGAGCAAGGAAGAAGGCGGACGCCACACGCCGTTCTTCAAGGGCTACCGTCCGCAGTTCTATTTCCGGACCACGGACGTGACCGGCGACGTGACGCTGCCCGAGGGCGTCGAGATGGTGATGCCGGGCGACAACATCGACATGGACGTCGAGCTGATCACGCCGATCGCCA
Organism: uncultured Verrucomicrobiota bacterium; assembly: GCA_937860055.1. Classification (GTDB taxonomy): domain Bacteria; phylum Verrucomicrobiota; class Kiritimatiellia; order CAIQIC01; family Lenti-01; genus Lenti-01. Next base: position 67,793 of record CALMBO010000026.1, read on the forward strand.
TGGAGAAAAACATGCGTTTCGCCATCCGCGAAGGCGGCCGCACGGTCGGCGCCGGCGTCGTGGCGGACATCGTGGAATAATGTTCCGGGAAGGCCGGGAGGCGGCCGCGGAAGCGCGCCGCCTCCGGTCCCCCGCATCTGGAGTTTCGAACCATGCCTAGGGAAAGCATTACGCTGGCGTGCACGGAGTGCAAGCGCCGCAACTATGTGAACAGCCGGAACAAGAAGACCAAGACGGAGCGCTTGGAGCTGAAGAAGTATTGCCCGGCGGAGCGGAAGCACACGGTGCACCGCGAGACGAAGTAGGCAGGGATCGGACGCTTCACGGCAGGACAGCCCACAGGCCAGTAGCTCAATTTGGCAGAGCACCGGTCTCCAAAACCGGTTGTTGGGGGTTCAAGTCCCTCCTGGCCTGCCAACTCCGCGAGGGGTGGCGGGCCGGAAAACCAAGACGCAAAGGCGAACGGAAGAGATGAGCAAGATTGCAGAGAGCATCGGCGGAATCCGCGGATTCTTCGGCGAGGTGAGCGCCGAGCTGAAGAAATGCGCATGGCCCACGCGGCCGGAACTGTTCGATTCGACCGTGGTGGTGATCATCTCGGTGGGATTGCTGGGCGGGTTCGTGGCGGCGTGCGACCTGGTGCTTCGCGAACTCATCCGGCGGGTCATCTGAGGCAGGGAAAGCGATCGGCGCCATGGAAAAGAAGTGGTATGTGTTGCACGCCCTGTCCGGCCAGGAGGGGAAGGTGCGGGAGAACCTCGCGAAGCGCATCCAGATCGAGGAGATGCAGGACTACATCGGCGAGGTGCTGATCCCGACGGAGAAGGTTTCCGAAGTCAAGCAGGGCAAGCGGACGACGCAGACCCGGAAGTTCTTCCCGGGCTATGTGCTGATCCAGATGGCGCTGTACGACGACAACAGGCAGCTGATGGAGAAGCCCTGGTCGTTCATCCAGGCGACCCCGGGGCTGATCGGGTTCATCGGCGGCGAGCGTCCCGTGGCGCTGCGCCCGGACGAGGTGGAAAAGATTTTGCAGCAGATCGAGGAGAAGAAGGAGCGGGTGAAGCCGAAGGTGGTGTTCGAGCCGGGCGAGTCGGTGAAGATCACGGACGGGCCGTTCCTCAGCTTCAGCGGTCTGGTGGAAGAAGTGGATCCCGAGCGCGGGAAGCTGAAGGTGTCGGTCTCGATCTTCGGCCGGACGGCGCCGGTGGAGTTGGAATATTGGCAGGTGGAAAGGGGCGAATAGCCCCGGGTGGACGTTTATGGCAAAAAAAGTTACAGGCATCATCAGGTTGCAGATTCCGGCGGGCCAGGCGAACCCTGCGCCTCCGGTGGGGCCGGCGCTGGGCCAGCAGGGCGTCAACATCATGGCGTTCTGCAAGGAGTTCAACGCGGCGACCCAGAAGGAAGCCGGCATGGTCATCCCCGTGGTGATCACCGTCTACCAGGACAAGAGCTTCACGTTCATCACGAAGACCCCGCCGGCGGCGGCGCTGCTGAAGAAGGCGGCGGGCATCGCCAAGGGTTCGGGCGTGCCGAACCGCGACAAGGTGGGGAGGGTGACGAAGAAGCAGCTGGCGGAAATCGCCAAGCTGAAGATGAAGGATCTAAACGCGAACGACGAGGACCATGCCGTCCGCATGGTGGCGGGCACGGCGCGCAGCATGGGCATCGAAGTGGAGTAAGGCGGACATGGCATTTCACGGCAAGAAGTACAAGAAGGCGGCGTCCAAGGTGGACCGGGAGACTCTCTACACGATCGAGGGCGCGCTCCGGTTCCTGAAGGACAATCCGACGACGAAGTTCGACGCGACGGCGGAGATCGCCTTCCGTCTGGGTGTGGATCCGACCAAGAGCGACCAGGCCGTTCGCGGCACGGTGACGCTTCCCCACGGGACGGGCAAGGCTGTCCGCGTGCTGGTGTTCGCGAACGGTCCGGCGGCCGATGCGGCCCGCGCGGCTGGCGCGGACCTGGTGGGCTACGAGGACATGATCGCCAAGGTGGCGGGCGGCTTCACCGATTTCGACGTGGCGGTGGCCACGCCGGACGCGATGAAGGAAGTCCGCAAGCTGGGCAAGGTGCTCGGCCCCCGCGGCCTGATGCCGAACCCCAAGACCGGCACGGTCAGCGACGACACGGCGGCGGCGGTGAAGGCCTGCAAGGCCGGCCGCGTGGAGTTCCGCATGGACCGCAACGGGAACGTGATGGTTCCCTTCGGCAAGATGTCGTTCGATGTGGCGGCCCTGCAGGGCAACTGCAAGGCGGTGATCGATGGCCTGAATTCCGCCCGTCCGGCGGCGACGAAGGGCATCTTCATCAAGCGCGCGACGATCACCTCGACCATGGGCCCCGGGCTGCGCCTGGATCCCCGCGAGACGGCGTAATCCCCCCAGACCGGAGAGAAGACCATGAGACCCGAAAAACAAGCGATTGCCAGGGAAATCAAGGAGCAGCTGTCGGCCGCGACCTTCGCGATCCTGACCGATTTCACCAAGATGGACATGGTGAAGACGGCGGCGCTGCGGAAGAAGCTGCGCGAGACGAACGCCCGCTTCCAGGTGGTGCCGAACCGCCTGTTCCGCGTGGTGGCGAAGGAACTGAACTACGAAGGCATCGAAGCCGGCCTGAAGGGCCCCACCGCCATCGTGTACGGTTCGGGCGATGTGGCGGCGACGGCGAAGACGCTGCGCGATTTCATCAAGACGAACGACAAGATTCCCGTGGTGAAGTTGGGCCACATGGCCGGCGCGCTGCTGAAGCCCTCGGATGTCGAGGCGCTGGCGACGCTGCCGCCGAAGAAGGTCCTGCAGGGCATGCTGGTCGGCACGATCGCGGCCCCGATGTCGAATTTGGTTGGCGTGATGAGCCAAAAACTGGCGAGCCTGGTGTATGTGCTGAAGGCCGCCACGGACAAGAAGAGCGCCGCCTAGGCACAGGGCGGGGATGGAAAAATCACGGATTTAAAAAACAAGGATCAGGAGATCAAACCCATGAGCGATGAAGTGAAACTCGAAGGAAAGATGGCGGAGTTTGTGGACTGGATCGAGACGATTTCGGTCCTGGAGCTCTCGCAGTTGGTGAAGGCGCTGGAAGCCCGTCTGGGCGTTTCCGCCGCCGCCCCCGTGGCGGTCGCGGCCGCTCCGGCCGCCGGTGGCGCCGCCGCCGCCGCGGAAGAGAAGACGGAATTCACGGTGGAATTGACGGATGCCGGCGCGCAGAAGATCGGCGTCATCAAGGAAGTCCGCGCGATCACGGGCCTCGGGCTGAAGGAAGCCAAGGACCTGGTCGAGGGAGCCCCGAAGCCGGTGAAGGAAAACGTCGCCAAGGACGAGGCCGAGAAGATCAAGAAGCAGCTGGAAGCGGCTGGCGCCAAAGTCACCATCAAGTAGACCCCCAATTGTTGTGTGACGGCCGCCCCGGGGCGCTGAAAAGCGCGCCCGGGGTGTGCCCGTCTTTTGGTTTTCGCGGTTTCCACCCTTGAAACAATAGGTGACCCGGATGGTTGACAGGATGAATTTTGGCCAGTTGTCGGATGTGGTCGAGCTGCCGGATCTGATTGAGATCCAGACCCGTTCGTATCGCGAGTTCCTGCAGATGGACGCGGCGTCGAGCAAGCGCCGCAGCGTGGGTTTGCAGGCGGTGTTCAAGGAGGTCTTCCCCATCGAGAGCTACGACGGGAAATGCTCCCTGGATTTCGTGAAATACGAAATCACCCCGCCCAAGCAGTCGGCCTTTGAAAGCCTGAAGGAAGGGGAATCGCATACGGCGGCGCTACATGTGACCTTCCGCCTGAAAACCGAAGCGGAAGTCCGCGAAGAGACGGTGTTCATGGGCGAAGTGCCCCTGATCACCGAGCAGGGCACCTTCATCATCAACGGCGCGGAGCGCGTGATCGTGAGCCAGCTGCACCGCTCGCCGGGCATCTGCTTCGAACAGACCGTCCACGCGAACGGCACCCTGCTGCACTCCTTCCGGATCATTCCGGACCGCGGTTCGTGGGTGGAAGTCCAGTTCGACACCTCCGACCTGCTGAACATCTATCTGGACCGCAAGAAGCGCCGCCGCAAGTTCCTGGCCACGACGTTCCTGCGCGCGCTGGGATATGGTTCCGACGAGAAGCTGCTGGGGCTGTTCTATGCGTTCGGCACGATCGACGTGGCCAAGGCGAAGGCCGAGCAGCTGGAGCATCTGGTGGTGAAGGCCGATGTCGTGGATGCCGACAGCCAGAGCATCCTGGTCAAGAAGTTCGAGCCGGTCACCAAGGATCTCCTCAAGCAGCTGCAGGCGGCGGGAATCGCCTCGCTGGAGGTCGTGGACGTCTCGTGGGACGACGGCCTGCTGCTGAAGAGCGTGCGCAAGGATCCGTCGGCCAGCGAAGACGACGCCCTGAAGGACATCTACCACAAGCTGCGTCCCGGCGATCCGCCGACGATTTCGAACGCGCGCCAGCTGCTGAAGCGGATCTTCTTCGATCCGCGCCGCTACGATCTGGGCCGAGTGGGCCGCTACAAGATCCAGCAGAAGCTGGGGCTCGATCCCAAGAACGAGAGCCGCGTGCTGGAGAAGGAAGATTTCGTGGCCGCGGTGAAGTACCTGATCGGCCTCCGCCGGGGCGAGGGGACGATCGACGACATCGACCATCTGGGCAGCCGCCGCATCCGGACGGTGGGCGAATTGGTGGAAAACCAGTGCCGCGTGGGCCTGGCCCGCACGGAGCGCCTGGTGCGCGAGCGCATGACGGTGTTCGACCAGCAGGCCGAGAAGCTCACCCCCCAGAAGCTGATCAATCCGAAGGCGCTGGCGGCGGTGATCCGCGACTTCTTCGGCCGCAGCCAGCTGTCGCAGTTCATGGACCAGACGAATCCGCTGGCCGAGCTGACGCACAAGCGGCGCCTGAGCGCGCTGGGGCCGGGCGGCCTGAGCCGCGAGCGCGCGGGCTTCGAGGTCCGCGACGTGCATTCCTCGCACTACGGCCGCATCTGCCCCATCGAGACGCCGGAAGGTCCGAATATCGGACTGATTTCGTCGCTGTCGATGTACGCCCGCGTGAACGAGTTCGGTTTCATCGAGACGCCGTACCGCCGCGTGGTCAACGGCAAGGTCTCCGCGACCGTCATCGACTACCTGACGGCCGACCAGGAGGAAAACTACGTGATCGCGCAGGCGAACGCTCCGCTGAATGAAGACGGGTCGTTCGCGAAGGACACGGTGGCGGGCCGCTACCGCGGGGAATTCCTCGAAGTCGAGGCCAGCCGGGCCAACTACATGGACGTGTCGCCGAAGCAGGTGGTGTCCGTCGCCGCCGGCCTGATCCCGTTCCTGGAGCACGACGACGCCAACCGCGCCTTGATGGGCGCGAACATGCAGCGCCAGGCGGTGCCCCTGCTGCGCACCGAGGCGCCCTATGTGGCGACGGGCGTCGAGGGGCGCGTGGCCCGCGACAGCCGGGTGATGGTCATCGCCCGCGAGGCGGGCAAGGTCGCGTACGTCTCGGCCGACCGCGTCGTGGTGTCGAAGGACGGCTCCGTGCCGAACAAGAAGACGCCGCAGGAGGAATACCAGTCCTACGAGCTGCGCAAGTTCACCCGCTCGAACGCGGGGACCTGCATCAACCAGCGCCCGATCGTCAAGAAGGGCCAGAAGATCAAGAAGAACGATGTCCTGGCGGACGGTCCGCTGACGGATACCGGCGAACTGGCGCTGGGGCGCAACGTGCTGGCGGCGTTCATGCCGTGGTGCGGCTACAACTTCGAAGACGCGATCCTGATCAACGAGCGGCTGGTGGCCGAGGACGTGTTCACGTCGGTGCACATCGAGGCGTTCGAGTGCGGCGCGCGCGACACCAAGCTGGGGCCCGAGGAGATCACGCGCGACATCCCGAACGTGGGCGAGGAAGCCCTGAAGAACCTGGGAATGGACGGCGTGGTGCGCGTCGGCGCGGAAGTGAAGCCCGGCGACATCCTGGTCGGCAAGATCACGCCCAAGAGCGAGACCGAGCTGGCGCCGGAGGAGAAGCTGCTGCGGGCGATCTTCGGCGAGAAGGCCGCGGAAGTGCGCGACACTTCCTTGACCGTCCCGAGCGGGACCTACGGCATCGTGATGGACGTGAAGACCACATCGCGCGACCTGCCGCAGCGGACCAAGATGAGCGCGAACGAGCGCCGCAAGCAGCAGAAGCAGATGCTGGAGGAGTTCGACCGGCGCGAGGCGGAGATCACCGAGAACCTGACGGACGCGCTTTCCAACATCCTGCTGGGCGAGAAGATCCCCCTGGACGTGGTGAACGGCGAGACGGGCGAGATCATCATCCCGGCCAACCGCAAGATCACCAAGACGCTGCTGCGCAAGCTGGCGGCGGCCTACGACGTGATCGCGATCGATCCGAGCCCGATCCAGCAGAAGATCAGCAACATCATCGGCGAATACAGCACGAAGTTCGCGCAGTTGAAGGACGACCGCGAAAACATGGCGCTACGCCTGGAAAGCGGCGAAGAGGCCGAGACCGGCATCATCAAGCAGGTGAAGGTCTACATCGCCAGCAAGAAGAAGCTGAGCGTCGGCGACAAGATGTCGGGCCGCCACGGCAACAAGGGCGTCGTCGCCCGGATCCTGCCGGAGGAGGACATGCCCTTCATGCCGGACGGGACGCCGGTGGACATCGTGCTGAACCCGCTGGGCGTGCCTTCCCGCATGAACGTGGGGCAGGTGCTCGAGACGCATCTGGGCATCGCCTGCCGGGTGCTCGGCCTGCATGCGGCCACCCCGGTGTTCGACGGCTGCCCCGAATCCAAGATCTGGGAGCTGATGAAGAAGGCGAACCTGCCGGACGACGGCAAGACGCTGCTCTACGACGGGCGGACGGGCGAGCCGTTCGACCAGCGCGTGGTGGTGGGCGTGATCTACATGCTCAAGCTGCATCATCTGGTGAGCGAGAAGATCCATGCGCGCGCCGTCGGCCCGTACAGCCTGGTGACCCAGCAGCCGCTGGGCGGCAAGGCGCAGTACGGCGGACAGCGCTTCGGCGAAATGGAGGTGTGGGCCATGGAAGCCTATGGCGCCGCCTACGCGCTGCAGGAGCTGCTCACGGTCAAGAGCGACGACGTGGCCGGCCGCACCCGCATCTACGAATCGATCGTCAAGGGGACCAATTCCCTGGAGGCGGGCGTTCCGGAATCGTTCAACGTGCTGATGAAGGAAATCCAGAGCCTGGCCCTGGACATCCGCGTCCAGCGCCGGGAAGAAGCCTGAACCGCGCCGCAATCGCGACCCCAATGATGAACCTTTGAGATAGAGGAGGCCCACGGTGGAAAACAATGTTCCTGCCAAGCCGATTTTCGACACGGAATCCCATCCGGGATTCGACTATGTGACCATCACACTGGCTTCTCCGGAGACGATCCGGTCCTGGAGCCATGGTGAAGTCAAGAATCCGGAGACGATCAACTACCGCACGTTCAAGCCGGAAAAGGGCGGCCTGTTCTGCGAGCGCATCTTCGGTCCCACGAAGGACTGGGAGTGCTCCTGCGGCAAGTACAAGCGCATCAAGCACAAGAACATCGTGTGCGACCGCTGCGGCGTCGAGGTGACGCTGGCGCGCGTTCGCCGCGAACGGATGGGACACATCGAGCTGGCGGTGCCGGTTTCGCACCTGTGGTTCTTCAAGTGCGCGCCGAGCCGCCTGGCGACGGTGCTGGACATGAGCTCGCGAGAGCTCGAGCGGGTTCTCTACTACGAGGACTACATCGTGGTGGATCCCGGCGACACGCCCCTGCAGGCTCGGCAGCTGCTGAACGAGGACGAGTACCGCGAGGCGCTGGAGAAATACGGCGAGACCTTCGTGGCCCGCATGGGCGCGGAAGGCGTCCGCGACATCCTGGCCAAGATCGAGCTCGAGGAGGAGCTCGAGGCCCTTGAGACGGAGATGGAGAACACCCGCAGCAAGCAGACGCGCAAGAAGCTGACGAAGCGGATGAAGATCATGGATTCGTTCCGCACCAGCCATACCCGGCCGGAGTGGATGATCCTGCAGGTGCTGCCGGTGATTCCGCCGGATCTGCGCCCCCTCGTGCCCCTCGAGGGCGGCCGTTTCGCGACGAGCGACCTGAACGATCTCTACCGCCGCGTCATCAACCGCAACAACCGCCTGAAGAACCTGCTGCAGCTCAAGACGCCGGACGTGATCGTCCGCAACGAGAAGCGCATGCTGCAGGAGGCGGTGGACGCCCTGTTCGACAACGGCCGGCATGGCCGCGCCGTCACCGGCGCGGGCAACCGCCCGCTGAAGTCCCTGAGCGACATGCTCAAGGGCAAGCAGGGCCGCTTCCGCCAGAACCTGCTGGGCAAGCGCGTGGACTATTCCGGCCGTTCCGTCATCGTGATCGGGCCGGGCCTGCGCATGAACCAGTGCGGCCTGCCCAAGAAGATGGCCCTCGTCCTGTTCGAACCCTTCATCATCCGCCGACTGAAGGCGATGGGCGTGGTGCACACGGTGCGCAGCGCGAAGAAGATGATCGAGCGCGAGGAGGACCAGGTCTGGGACATCCTCGAGGAAGTGACCCGCGGGCATACGGTGATGCTGAACCGCGCGCCGACGCTGCACCGCCTCTCGATCCAGGCGTTCGAGCCGGTGCTGATCGAAGGCGAAGCCATCCGCATCCATCCGCTCGTCTGCACGGCGTACAACGCCGACTTCGACGGCGACCAGATGGCGGTGCACGTGCCGCTGTCGATCGAGGCGCAGATGGAAAGCAAGCTGATCATGCTGGCGCCGAACAACATCTTTTCGCCGTCGAGCGGGAAGCCGATCACGACGCCGACGCAGGATATCGCGCTGGGCTGCTACTACCTGACGGTGGATTCGCAGCAGGAGCGCCTGCGCGCGCGCCAGCCCAAGGCGCCGGGGACCATCGAGCATCTGCCGATCTTCGGCGATGCCCAGGAGGTCCACACGGCCTACGACGAGGGCGTGCTGAAGGTGCACGACCGCATCCGCTTCAAGAACCCCGACTACCAGGTCGAGACCAAGTACGGCGTGAAGGACCAGTCGGTCATCACCACGACGGTGGGCCGCGTGTTTTTCAACGAGATCTGGCCGGAGAGCATGGGCTTCTTCAACGCGTCCGTGCCGAAGAAGAAGCTGGAGGAGCTGATCCGCCGCTGCTACCAGGTGGCCGGCCACGAGGAGACCGTGCGCACGCTGGACCGCGTGAAGGACCTTGGGTTCGAGCACGCGACGCTGGCGGGCATTTCGATCGGCATCGTGGACATGATCGTGCCGGAGGCGAAGGTCAAGACCGTCGAGGCCGCGCGCAAGTCGCTGGCCGAGGTCGAGGCCCAGTACCGCAAGGGCATCATCACCGACGGCGAGCGCTACAACAAGATCATCGACATCTGGACGCACGCCACGGACGAGATCGCCGGGCAGATGTTCCGGGCGATGGAATTCAACGAATCGCGCTCCGACGTGAATCCGCTGTTCATGATGGTGGATTCCGGCGCGCGCGGCAACCGGCAGCAGATCCGCCAGCTGGCGGGCATGCGCGGCCTGATGGCCAAGCCCTCGGGCGAAATCATCGAGCGCCCGATCTTGGCGAACTTCCGCGAAGGACTGAGCGTGCTCGAGTACTTCATTTCGACGCACGGCGCCCGCAAGGGTCTGGCCGACACCGCGCTGAAGACCGCCGACTCGGGCTACATGACCCGCAAGCTGGTCGACGTGTCGCAGGATGTGATCGTGGTCGAGGAGGACTGCGGCACGCTCAACGGCATCGAAGTGCATTCCATCATGCAGGGCGACGAGGAACTCGTTCCGCTGGCGCAGCGCATCCTGGGCCGCACGGCGGTGGACGACATCCGCGATCCGCGCACCAACGAGGTGATCGTGGCCGCCGGCTACGAGATCGACGAGAAGGTGGTCGAAAAGGTCCGCCGCGCCGAGCTCGAGAGCGTGAAGATCCGCAGCGTGCTGACGTGCGAATCGAAGCGGGGCATCTGCGCCAAGTGCTACGGCCGCAATCTGGCCAATGGCCGCACGGCGGTGCTGGGCGAGGCGACGGGCATCATCGCGGCCCAGTCCATCGGCGAACCGGGCACGCAGCTGACGATGCGGACGTTCCACATCGGCGGCACGGCGAGCAGCACCTTCAAGCAGCCGGAAATCGTGGTCAAGCACGACGGCGTGCTGAAGTACGAAGAGCTCTACGCGGTTCCCGGCCCGGAAGGCGCCCCGGACAGCGTCGGCAGCCACTTCATCGTGCTGAACAAGAACGGCATGGTCGTGCTGTACGACAAGGACGGGCGCGAGCTCGAGCGCCATACGGTTCCGCTGGGCAGCATCCTGTCGGTCGCCGACGGCGCGGCCGTCAAGAAGGGCGCCGCCGTGGCGAAGTGGGATCCCTACAACGTGCCGATCCTGAGCGAATTCGCCGGCCAGGTGGACCTGCGCGATTTCATCATGGGCGTCACCGTCCGCAAGGAGAAGGACGAGGCCACGGGGATGGAGGATCTCGTGATCCTGGAACACCGGGAGGAAATCCATCCCCAGCTGCTCATCCGCGATCCGTCGGACCACAAGAAGATCCTGGCCTCCTATACGATGCCGGCCGGCGCGCACGTGGTGGTGGAGAAGGGCGACAAGGTCTATGCCGGCGCGGTGATCGCGAAGACCCCGCGCAAGCAGGCCCGCACCAAGGACATTACCGGCGGTCTGCCGCGCGTGGCGGAGCTGTTCGAGGCCCGCAAGCCGAAGGATGCGGCGGAAATCGCCAAGATCGACGGCATCGTGGAGATGGGCGGCAACGCCCGGGGCCGCCGCAAGCTGCTCGTCCGCGATCCGGTCACGGGCGATGCCGAGGAGCACTTGATCCCGCTGAACAAGCACGTCGTGGTCTATGCCGGCGACCGCGTGAAGAAGGGCCAGCCGCTGACGGAAGGCCCCGTGGTCCCGCAGGAGATCCTCGAGGTGTGCGGCCCGCAGGAACTGCAGGAATATCTCGTGAACGAGGTCCAGGAGGTGTATCGCCTCCAGGGCGTCGAAATCAACGACAAGCACATCGAGATCATCGTGCGCCAGATGCTGCGCAAGGTCCGCATCGCGGAACCGGGCGACACGGGATTCCTCTGGGGCGAGCAGGTCGAGAAGCAGAACTTCATCGAGGTCAACCGCCGCGTCGCGGAAGAGGGGCGCAAGCCCGCCGAAGCCACGCCGCTGCTGCTGGGCATCACGAAGGCCTCGCTGGAGACGGAGAGCTTCATCTCTGCGGCGTCCTTCCAGGACACGACGCGCGTCCTCACCGACGCCGCCACCCTGGCCCGCGTGGACAACCTGCACGGCTTCAAGGAGAACGTGATCATGGGCCATGTGATCCCGGCCGGCACGGGCTTCTCGATGTACCGCAACATCAAGCTGGTTCCGCTGGCAGAACCGATCGCGGCCGAGGAGCTGCTGGGCGACCAGCTGCCGACGGCGGCGGCGGCCGAGATTCCCGAAGCCTAGATTCCGGGGACGCAGGTTCCCGAACGACGGCCCGGCGGATGCCGGGCCGTTTTCTTTTGCAGGGACAAGGCGGTCGCTCCGGGGAGGGAAGGCGCCGCACGGGATTTTTCCGCGCGACCGTGGCAATCCTCTTTCCGGCGCGGAAAAGCCATGGTCGCTTTCCATGGCGTGGGAAATCGGGTGAAAGTTTGTCCATTCCATGGAAAATCCGCGGAAAGATTTTCCATGGCGTGGAAAAATCCGGCGGGAGGGGCAGGGGGCGCCTTTCCGCAGGGAGGGGGAATCCGGGGAGGGGGCCGATTTCGAAGGTAAATCGTTTCGAGCATGGGTTTTTATTGCCATTGGCTTGACAAAACGGGGGCGAAGGCGGAGGATGGCGCGAATTTTCTTGGCGGCGTGCCGAGGGAATCGATTTAAGAAAAACGGGTCCGGAAGGACCATCATACGGAGAACAACATGGCGAAGAAGAAGTACGTCTATTTCTACGGATTCGGGAAGGAAAACACCGAAGGCGACGCCTCGATGAAGGCGATCCTCGGCGGCAAGGGCGCGAACCTGGCCGAAATGGCCAACGCGGGCTTGCCGGTGCCGGCGGGCTTCACGGTTTCGACCGAAGCGTGCGCCTACTACTCCTCGCACAACAACAAGTATCCCGAGGGGATGATGGAGCAGCTCAAGGCCCAGCTCAAGAAGCTGGAGACCAAGATGAAGAAGAAGCTGGGCGATCCCAAGAATCCGCTGCTGGTTTCCGTCCGTTCGGGCGCGGCGATCTCCATGCCGGGCATGATGGACACGGTCCTCAACCTCGGCCTGAACGACAAGTCGGTGCTGGGCTTCATCGAAAGCACGGGCAACGCGCGCACGGGCTGGGACTGCTACCGCCGCTTCATCGACATGTTCGGCGACGTGGTCATGGGCCCGACGACCGGCCTGTCGCACCATGATTTCGAAGTGGCGATGACCGAGCTGAAGAAGAAGTACGGTGCGAAGGAAGACACCGACCTGACGGCCGACCAGCTCAAGGAACTGTGCGAGATCTACAAGAAGGTCTACGTGCAGAAGGTCAAGAAGCCCTTCCCGCAGGATCCGTTCGAGCAGCTGCTCGCCGCCGTCAACGCGGTGTTCGGCAGCTGGAACAGCGAACGCGCGGTCAAGTACCGCCAGATCAACAAGGTGACGGGACTGCTCGGCACCGCGGTCAACGTCTGCTCGATGGTGTACGGCAACATGGGCGACGAGTCCGGCACGGGCGTGGCGTTCACGCGCGACGGCGCGACGGGCGACGAAGCCCCGATGGGCGAATACCTGATCAACGCGCAGGGCGAAGACGTCGTGGCCGGCATCCGCACGCCGAAGCACATCGACGAAATGCCTTCCGAGAAGAGCCCGGTCTGGAAGAAGGCGCACGCCCAGCTCATGACGATCATGAAGAAGCTGGAGAAGCACTACAAGTACCCGCAGGACGTGGAATTCACGGTCGAGCAGGGCACGCTGTGGATGCTGCAGACCCGCAACGCCAAGCGCACCGGCCTGGCCGGCGTCCGCTGGGCGGTGGAAATGGCCACCGGCAAGGATTTCTACACCGGCAAGGCGCAGGACAAGATCCTGAAGCCGGACGAGGCGATCTGCACGCTGTCGGGCTCGGATCTCGAACAGCTGCTGTTCCCGATCTTCGACGTCGCGGCCGAGAAGAAGGCCGTCGCGCTGACCAAGGGCCTGCCGGCCGGTCCGGGCGCGGGCGTGGGCAAGATCGTGTTCGACGCGGCCGCGGCCGAAGCGGCGGTCAAGGCGAATCCCGCCGAGAAGGTGATCCTGGTCCGCCACGAGACGAGCCCCGAGGACGTCGGCGGCATGTGGGCGGCGCAGGGCATCCTGACGAGCACGGGCGGCATGACCTCGCACGCGGCCGTCGTGGCGCGCGGCTGGGGCAAGTGCTGCATCGCGGGCGCGGGCGACCTGATCATCGACTACAAGGCCAAGACGATCTCCGCGGGCGGCCAGACGCTGAAGGAAGGCGACTGGATCAGCCTGAACGGCTCGACGGGCATCGTGTACGTCGGGCAGATCCCGACCGAAGCCAGCCCCGTGGTGAGCGGCGTGGTCGGCGGCAAGAAGGAAGCCCAGAAGCACCCCATCTACAAGATGTACAAGCAGGTCAGCGACTGGGCGGACAAGTACCGCAAGATTTACGTCCGCACGAACGCCGACAGCCCCAAGGACGCGGAAGCGGCCCGGGCGTTCGGCGCGCAGGGAATCGGCCTGTGCCGCACCGAGCACATGTTCTTCGAGGGCGACCGCATCTGGGCGATCCGCGAGTTCATCCTCGCGCAGGATCTGCCGGCCCGCGAGAAGGCACTGGAGAAGCTGCTGCCGCTGCAGCGGGGCGACTTCGAAGGCATCTTCAAGGCCATGGACGGCTACGGCGTGACGATCCGCCTGATCGATCCGCCGCTGCATGAGTTCGTGCCGCAGGACCTGGCGGGCCAGACCGAGATGGCCAGGCGCATGGGCACGACGGTCGACGCCGTGGCCGCGCGCGTGAAGAAGCTGCACGAGATGAACCCCATGCTGGGGCATCGCGGCTGCCGCCTCTCGATCACCTATCCCGAGCTGTGCGTCATGCAGACCCGCGCGATCATCGAGGCGGCCTGCAACATCGCCAAGACCGGCCGCAAGGTGCTGCCCGAGATCATGGTCCCGCTCATCGGAACCAAGGCCGAGCTCGACTACTGCGCCGAGATCATCCGCAAGACCGCCGATGCCATCATCAAGGAAAAGAAGTCCAAGGTGAAGTACATGGTCGGCACGATGATCGAGATCCCGCGCGCGGCCCTGACGGCCGACGCGGTCGCCGAGAGCGCCGAGTTCTTCAGCTTCGGCACGAACGACCTGACCCAGATGACGTTCGGCTTCAGCCGCGACGACATCGGCTCCTTCCTGCCGGACTATCTCGACAAGAAGATCCTGCCGGTGGATCCGTTCCTGCAGCTCGACGCCACGGGCGTGGGCCAGCTGGTGGAAATGGCGGTCAAGAAGGGCCGCACCACGCGGCCGGAGCTCAAGTGCGGCATCTGCGGCGAACACGGCGGCGACCCGGTCTCCGTCAAGTTCTGCTGCAAGGCCGGCCTGAACTACGTGAGCTGTTCGCCGTACCGCGTGCCGATCGCCCGGCTGGCGGCGGCCCAGGCGGCTCTCGGCAAGTAAAACGGCCGTTTCCCCGAGGAAACGCCCTCCTCCGCCCCCGGTTTTCCGGGGGCGGATTTTTTCGTCTTCAGCGGGGGAAGGTTTATTTGATTTCAGCGGTGGATTTGGTACGGTCACGGGCATGAAAAGGAACAGGATCGAGGCCGGGATATCCGCCGCACTGGCGGCGCTGTGCCTCGTCCTGGCCGCGGGCTGCGATCCGGCCTCCGCCGAGCGGCGCGAAGCGCGAAACCGGCATCTCCGCCAGGCGCAGGCCGCGAAAGATGCGCAGGACATCGATCGCGCGATCGCGCTCTGCGAAAAGGCGCTGGAACGGCATCCGGATCTGGCGCTGGCCCATCGCGAGCTGGGTCTCATGCTGGACAACTACCGGCAGGATCCGGTGGGGGCGATCTACCACTACCGGCGCTATCTGCAGCTGAGGCCCGAGTCGAAGAACCGCGCGGACATCGAGCAGCTGATCCAGCATTGCCGCATGTCGTTCGCGGCGCAGATTGCCGAATCCCCCGATGATTTGAAGCGCGATCTGCAGGTGCGCGACGAGCGGATCCGGAAGCTCGAGCTGGAAGTCGCCGTCCTCCGCGAGCGCTCGGGCGCCGCCGCCGGGGCCGGCAGCGTGTCGCCGTCCGCGCCGCCTCCTTCCCCGGCGTCGCCGGCGGTTCCGCCGGCGCAAGTGCACGTGGTCCAGGCGGGGGAGAATCTCGGAACGATCTCCACGCGCTACTACGGGACGCCCGGCAAGTGGAAGACCATTTTCAACGCCAACCGGGACCGTGTCCCCGATGCCAACAACCTGCGCGTCGGCACCCGGCTGGACATCCCGAAGGAATGAACAGGAGCAGCGGATATGGGAACCGATTTTTTCGATGACGATCTGGTCCGCGAACGCGAGGCCGCGCTGAAGATCAAGCTGGACGGAGAGAGCGGCGGCGCGCCGCGCGACGGGTTCATTCCGTCGTCGCGCGATCTGCCGAACCGTCCGGTTTCCGACCTGACGCTGACCCATCTGGCCCGCCACAAGCAGGAGGTCACGGAACAGATGGTGGACAAGGCGCAGGAACTGGACCGGCTGCGCGCCCGCCAGGAGGAGCTGGAACGCGAACGCCGCACGCTCGAGGAGATGAGGAAGAAGCAGGAGACGTTCGACGCCGGCCGGCGCGAGCTCAAGGGGCGCCTGAACGAAAGCCTGGTCCGCATGGAGAAAGACCAGCTGCAGGCGGAGCGCCTGGTACAGATGCTGGACGAGACCCGCCGGATGTTCCGCGGCCGCCTGGACGAAGTGACGGCGCTGAACGAGGAGGAGTGGACGGATGAAAACCTCCTGGACGAGCTGAACAAGGCGCTGGCGCTGCTGGAGAATGTGCGGTCGGACTACAACAAGGCCGTGGCGAAGATCGAGGCGGTGCATCCGCAGGCGCCTGCGGGCGCGGCTGCCGCGCGTCCGCTGACCTTCGAGGCGGTGCCGGGGATCGAGGCGGAGGGCGCGCAGGGATTCGGCTACTGGCTCCGTTCGGGGCTGGCGTTCACGCTGCCGCTGATGGTGCTGCTGGCGGTCCTGTTCCTGGCCTGGGTGGCTTTCTACTATTGGCTCTGACATGGCGGCGGCGCGAAGATATGGTGCGTTGGAACGGCGCTTGAAGGAAATCGAGCGCGAGAAGGCCGAGGTGCGTTCCCGGCTCGAGGAGGTGCGCAACTGGGCGGATTCGGTCCCCGATGCCGCGCAGATGCTTCAGGAGCCCCGCTTGCGCGAGGCCGCCGTTCCGGAGGGGTATTCCTCCGGCCGTCGCCTGGACGTGCCGGAGCGGGAGGCGGAAGACGCCCCGGAGGGGGAGACATCGCTGGATTTCGGGCCGGGGCCGGAGGGGCTGGACACCAAGCGGGTGGTGATGCCCCGCCTGCAGCGGACCGATTTGCTGCGCCCGGCCATCGGCGGCGCGGGGACGGCCGCCCGCCTGATGGAGCCGGAGCACGACCGATTCCGCAACTATTTCGGATCCGCCGGCCTCAAGCGCGTGCGCGAGGCCCGCAAAGAGCAGGGGAACCAGCGCGCCCGCGCCATCTTCATGATTCTCATGGTGGCGACGCTGGGATTCATCCTGTTCAAGATGGTGACGTGAGCGGCCTGCGGGTTGCGGCGTCGGACAAGGGGTTTGTGCAGTGAAAACAGCGGTGGCTTGTGGCGGAACCGGCGGCCATGTGTTCCCGGGATTGGCGACGGCGCGGGAGCTGTTGCGTCGGGGGCATGACGTCACGCTGTGGCTGACGGGACGCGATGAGGAACAGTCGGCGCGCAAGGACTGGGACGGGCCGGTGGTGGAAGTGCCGGCGCGGGGCTTCCAATCAGGCATCTCGTTCCAGTCGCTGCAGACGGTGTGGAAGCTGGTGCAGGCGGTTTGGCATTGCCGGCGGGCGATGAGCAAGGACCGGCCCGACGTGCTGCTGGCGATGGGGTCGTACGCTTCGGTGGGGCCGTGCGCGGCGGCATGGTCGCTGGGCGTGCCGATCGTGCTGCACGAAGCCAACGTGATCCCCGGCCGGGCGGTCCGCCTGTTTGCGCGTTCCGCCGCGGCGGTCGCGGCGGGTTTCGAGGAAACCCGCTACCATCTGCACGGGGCCAAGCTGTCCGTTGTGGGCATCCCGTTGCGCGAGGAGCTGACCGAAGCCGCCCGCGCGCTGCCACCGCGCGAATCCGCGGTGCATTCGCCCTTCCGCCTGTTGATCGCGGGGGGAAGCATGGGGGCGCATCGCCTGAACGAGGTGGCGACCGAAGCGCTGGCGCGCCTCCGGAAAAGCGGACTGGAGTTTTCCGTTTCGCATCTGACGGGGCGCGATGACGAGTCCGCCGTCCGCGCCGCCTACCAGGCCGCCGGTGTGCAAGCCGAGGTCATCGCGTTCACGAAATACATGGCGCCTCTGTACCATGCGGCCGATCTGGCCATCTGCCGCGCCGGGGCTTCGACCTGCGCGGAGCTGGCCTATTTCGGAGTGCCCGCGCTGTTTGTGCCCTATCCCCGCGCGGCGATGGATCACCAGACCGCGAATGCGCGAGCGCTGGAGAAGCGCGGCACGGCGGACGTGGTGGACGAGGCGGCGCTGACTCCGGAATGGCTGGAGGCCTATCTGGCGCAGACCCTGCGCAAGCCCGAGCGGCTGGCCCGCCTGCGCGAGGCCGCTCACAAGGAAGGCGTGAAGGATGGGACGGCGGCCCTGGCGGAGCTGGTGGAGCGGTGCGCCCGGAAGCCATGACGACGGATGGCGCCAGCGGTTGGCGCGAGGAGATCCGGCGCCGGATCCAGGCGCCGTCATCGCGCGTCCATCTGATGGGGGTGGGAGGCATTGGCATGGCCGGGGTGGCGCGGCTGCTGGCCGCCAAGGGATTGACGGTGACGGGCTGCGACGGGGGCGCGCCCCGCACGATGGAGTGGCTCCGTTCCTGCGGCATCCCGGCCACGACTGGCCATGATCCCCGGCATCTGGACGGCGTGGATTGGGCGGTCTACAGCCCGGCCCTGGCGCCGGGGCATCCGGAGCGCGTCGCGGCGGAGAAGCGGGGGATCCCCCTCTATCGCCGCGGGCAGGTGCTGCCGGTGCTGGCGGAATCGTGGAAAACCCTCGCGGTTTCCGGCACCCACGGCAAGACGACGACCTCCTCGATGATCGCGCACATCCTGCGCGCCTGCGGCGTGGATGCCTCGTGGTGCATCGGGGGGGAGCTGCCGCCGGACGGCTCGCCGGCGGGCGTGGGGCGGTCGGAATGGCTGGTGATCGAGGCCGATGAAAGCGACGGAACGCTCGCACACTATTTTCCCGAAATCGCCGTGATCACCAACATCGAATTCGACCACATGGAGCATTTTGCGTCGAAGGAGGCGATGGTGGATTGCTTCCGCGCCTTTGCGCGGCAGGCGAAGTCCGTGGTGTATTGCGCGGATGATCCGGAGGCGGCGAAGGCGGGATCGGCCGTGAAGGGCATTTCCTATGGGTTACCGGCAGGGGCGGATTTCCGGGCGGAAGGGCTGGAGACCCGTCCCCAGGGCACGCATTTCGCGGTCCGCGCGCCGGGCAGGCGAACGGCGGCTGCATTCCTGCCGCTGCCGGGCCGCCACAACGTCTTGAACGCCTTGGCCGCGCTGGCGGCGTGCGACCGGTGCGGAATTGCGCTGGAGGCCGCCTGCGCGGCGCTGGAGGGCTTTGCGCTGCCCAGGCGGCGCTTCGAGCCGGTGGCGGACGCGCGCGGCATTCGCGTCATCGCCGACTACGCGCACCACCCCTCCGAAATCCGGGCGCTGATCGACGCGGCGAAGCAGGCGGGGGCCGGCCGGATCTGGGCCGTGTTCCAGCCCCACCGCCATACCCGCACCTTGGCGCTGGGCGCGGATTTTCCGCCGGCTTTCGACGGCGTGGCGGGCGTGATCCTGGCACCGGTATACGCCGCCAGCGAGCCGCCGCTGGAGGGTGGAACGTCGGAGGATTTGCTGAAGCATTTCTGGCGGCATGCGGGCGCCCCGGCGGAACTGGCGAGGAATCTGGAAGAGGCGGCCAACCTTGTGGCCGCGCGCTGGAAATCCGGCGACTGGGTGCTGGTGGTCGGCGCGGGCGACGTCGAAGACGTCGGGCCGATGCTGAAGCGGAAGCTGGAGGCGCGTCAATCGCGCCGGGAACGGGCGTAGACGTCCCAGAGGGCGTCGCGGGCGGATTGGGGATCGGGGCCGTAGGCGATGAGGCCGTCTTCGTGGCCGGCCATGACCATGACGGCGACGGGGGGAAGGGTGGCGGCGAGGCGGCCGACGGCGCGGGCCATTTCCGGAGTTCCGAAGGACGCCTCGGCGGGGGTTTGCGGGGCGCCTTCCCGCATCAGGAGGCGGAACATGAGGCGATCATGAATATGGATGACGACTCGGGTGTCGGTTCGGGCGGCGTAGACGGCGCCGTGGCTCATGGATTCCGACGAGGCGGGCAGGGGGCCGCGGCAGACCACGCTGTTCTTGTCGATGTCGAACGAGACGACTTCGCAGAAATGATGATTTCCGATGGGGAATTCCAGGCCGGTACCGCTGCCGGTGATGATGAACCGGCCGGTGCCGGCGATGCGGGCGCTGATGTTGCCGTAGCCGATGCCGTCGGGCAGGACGCCGATGAGTTCCCATTCGTGCAGGTCGTCGCGGATGCGCATCAGGTCGTGGAGCCAGGGATGCGCCGGGGCGGGGGCCGCCTCGTGCGCATAGGAGAATTTGATATACCCTTCGTCCCTATGCATGGTGAAGGGCGCGGAGACCCTCGAGGGAAGCCTTCGCGATGCCGCGCTCGGTGATGAGGCCGGTGACGAGGCGGGCGGGGGTGACATCGAAGCCGTAGTTGGCGGCGGGGGTTTTTTCGGGGCAGATGCGGATGGTGGCGGGCTTGTCCGCGGCATCGTCCCAGCCCGTCATGTGGCGCACCTCCTCGGGCCCGCGCTCCTCGATGACGATGTCGCGGACGCCGTCGGCGATGTCCCAGTCGATGGTGGAGGAGGGCAGGGCGGCGTAGAAGGGGATGCCGTTGTCGCGGGCGGCGAGGGCCTTGAGATAGGTGCCGATTTTGTTGGCGACGTCGCCGGCGGCGGTGGTGCGGTCGGAGCCGACGAAGACGATGTCCACCATGCCGTGCTGCATCAGATGGCCGCCGGCGTTGTCGGGAATGAGCGTGTGGGGGACGCCGTGGTGGCCCAGTTCCCAGGTGGTGAGCGAGGCGCCCTGGTTGCGCGGGCGGGTTTCGTCCACCCAGACATGGACGGGGATGCCGTCGTCGAAGGCGGCATAGACGGGGGAGAGGGCGGTGCCGTAGTCCACGAAGGCCAGCCAGCCGGCGTTGCAATGCGTCAGGATGTTCACGGGTCCGCCGTTCTTGCGCCGGGCGATGTCGCGGATCAGCTCGCGGCCATGCAGGCCGATGCGGCGGCAGAAATCGGCGTCTTCGTCGGTGATTTCCCGGGCGATGCGGAGGGCGGCGGCGCGGCGATCCTCCGGGCCGGCGCAGGGGGCGAGGGCCTTTTGCATGCGGGCGACGGCCCATTCGAGGTTCTTGGCGGTGGGGCGGGTCGCCTGGAGGGCGGCGGCTTCCGCGAACATCTGGCGGCCGAAATCATCGTGGGCGGCATGCTGCAGGACGGCAAGATACATGCCCCAGGCGGCGGCGGCGCCGATGAGTCCGGCCCCGCGCAAGTGCATGCGGCGGATGGCGTCGCACATCTCCTGGGGGGTGCGCAGGTCCATGAACGCGAATTCATGGGGCAGGAGGGCCTGATCGATGATCCGCACGCAGCCGGGGGCTTCGAGCCAGATGGTGCGGTAATGCTTTCCGTCCACATTCATGGGAGGGTTTTCGCCGAAAACGGCGCCAGCGTCAAGCTGCGGGGGATTCCCATGGTTGCATAATTGTGCAAATGCGATCATCGGCGGGATATCGGCGTTGAAAGGCGGGGGGCGGCGGCGTAGAGTGGGGCGCGAGTTTTCCACACCATGGAACATGTTTTTCCACGGTGTGGAAAATTGGCCGAAAGTTTTTCCATTGTGTGGAAAAACGGCGCAAACTTTTTCCATTGTGTGGAACATTTCAAGGGACAGGTCGAGATGAGCGGCAAGAAAAGGTTCAAGAAGGTGGCGGTGATGATGGGCGGGCCGTCGTCGGAGCGGGCGGTTTCGCTGCGGTCGGGCGCGGCGGTGGCGAAGGCGCTGCGGGAGCGGGGCTACGAGGTGTACGAGGTGGTGGTGGGGGAGGACTGCTCGTTCGAGGTGCCGGCGGGGACCGAGGTGGCGTTCGTGGCGATGCACGGGCGCTTTGGAGAGGATGGCGGCATCCAGGCCGAATTGCGGAAGAAAGGCGTCCCGCACACGGGGTCGAGCCCGGAGGCGAGCGCACGGGCGTTCGACAAGCATCTGAGCAAGCAGGTGCTGGCGAAGGCGGGGATCCCGACGCCGGCGTTCGAATTCCTGCGCCAGGGGCAGAAGCGGACGCTGCCGTTGCCGGTGGTGGTGAAGCCGGTGCGGCAGGGGTCGAGCGTGGGGATGTCGCGCGTGTTCCGCGAGGAGGACTGGGCCGCGGCGCTGGAAGCGGCGCTGGGCTACGACGAGATCGCGCTGGTGGAGGAATTCATCCCGGGCAAGGAGCTGACGGTGGGGGTGGTGGGCGACACGGTGCTGCCGGTGGTCGAGATCCTCACGGCGGACGGGAATTTCGACTACCACGCGAAGTACACGCCGGGGGCGTCGTCGCACCAGATCCCCGCGCAAATTCCGGAGGAGACCACCCGCGCGTGCCAGGAGACGGCCCTGGCGGTCTTCCGGGCGCTGGGCTGTTCGGGGATGGGGCGGGTGGACATCCGCCTGCGGCCCGACGGGAAGTATTTCGTGCTGGAGCTGAACAACATCCCCGGCATGACGGCGGTCAGCCTGCTGCCCGACGCGGCGAAGGCGCACGGATGGGGGTTTGCGGAGCTTTGCGAACGGATCCTGGACATGGTATGATTCTTCCACCAAGCAGGAGGACAACATCATGATCAAGATCGGAATCATCATCGGAAGCACGCGTCCGGGGCGCAACGGCGAGGCCGTGGCCCGCTGGGTCCATGGGATCGCGGAAAAGCGCAGCGACGCGCAGTTCGAACTCGTCGACCTCAAGGACTTCCATTTGCCATTGCTCGACGAAGCGGTTCCCGCGTCGATGGGGCAGTACAGCCAGCCGCACACCAAGGCCTGGGCCGCGAAGATCGATTCCTTCGACGCCTATGTCTTCGTGACGCCCGAGTACAACCACGGGCCGTCCGGCGCGCTCAAGAACGCGATCGATTACGTGTACCGGGAATGGAACAACAAGGCGGCGGGGTTCGTGAGCTATGGCAGCGCGGGCGGCGCGCGCGCGGTGGAGCAGCTGCGGCTGATCATGGGCGAGCTGCAGGTCGCGGATGTGCGGGCCCAGGTCATGCTGTCCCTCTTCACCGACTTCGAGAACTTCAGTGTTTTCAAGCCGGCGCCGCATCACGAGAAGTCCGTCAACGCCATGCTCGACCAGGTCGTCGCCTGGGGCGGCGCGTTGAAGACGTTGCGCGCGAAGTAACGCAACCAACCGCGCAACAAGAAAGCGCCGCGTCCCCCTCGGGACGCGGCGCGTTTGTTTCGCGGGGTGCCGCGGGTTATTTCTTCTTCGAGGCTTCCTCGATGGCGACGGCGACGGCGACGGTGGCGCCGACCATGGGGTTGTTGCCCATGCCGATGAGGCCCATCATCTCGACGTGCGCGGGCACCGAGGAGGAGCCGGCGAACTGGGCGTCGGAGTGCATGCGGCCCATGGTGTCGGTCATGCCGTAGGAGGCGGGGCCGGCGGCCATGTTGTCGGGGTGGAGGGTGCGGCCGGTTCCGCCGCCGGAGGCGACGGAGAAGTACTTCCTGCCCTTTTCGACGCATTCCTTCTTGTAGGTGCCGGCGACGGGGTGCTGGAAGCGGGTGGGGTTGGTGGAGTTTCCGGTGATGGAAACATCCACGCCTTCCTGCCACAGGATGGCGACGCCTTCGCGGACGTCGTCGGCGCCGTAGCAGCGGACCTTGGCCTTTTCGCCGGTGGAGAAGGGGATTTCCTTCACGATGGCGAGCTTGCCGGTGGCGTAGTCGAACTGCGTCTGGACGTAGGTGAAGCCGTTGATGCGGCTGATGATGTAGGCGGCGTCCTTGCCGAGGCCGTTGAGGCAGACCTTGAGGGGCTGCTGGCGGACCTTGTTGGCGCTCTTGGCGATGCCGATGGCGCCTTCGGCGGCGGCGAAGCTTTCGTGGCCGGCGAGGAAGCAGAAGCACTTGGTTTCTTCGCGCAGGAGCATGGCGGCGAGGTTGCCGTGGCCGAGGCCGACCTTGCGGTCGTCGGCGACGGAGCCGGGGATGCAGAAGGACTGCAGGCCTTCGCCGATGGCCTCGGCGGCGTCGGCGGCCTTGGTGCACCCCTTCTTGATCGCGATGGCGGCGCCGACGGTGTAGGCCCAGGCGGCGTTTTCGAAGCAGATGTTCTGGATATCCCTTGCGATGGCGCCGGGGTCGATGCCTTTGTCGGAGCAGACCTTCTGGGCGTCCTGCACGGTGGACATGCCGTATTTCTTGAGGGTGGCCGTGATCTGGGGGATGCGGCGGCCGTAGGACTCGAACAATTCTTTGTCAGCCATGGTCGTGTTCCTTCTTACGCTTGGCGGGGGTTGATGGTCTTGACGGCGTCGGCGATGCGGCCATAGCGGCCGGTGGCCTTCTTGAGGGCTTCGGCGGGGTCCATGCCCTTGCCGATGCTTTCCATCATGACGCCGAGGCGGACGAACTCATAGCCGATGATCTCGTCGTTGGCGTCGAGGCCGATCTTCGTGACGTAGCCTTCGGCCATTTCGAGGTAGCGGGGGCCCTTGGCGAGCGTGCCGTACATGGTGCCGATCTGGGAGCGCAGGCCCTTGCCGAGATCCTCGAGGCCGGCGCCGATGGGCAGGCCGCCCTCGGAGAAGGCGCTTTGGCTGCGTCCGTAGACGATCTGCAGGAAGAGCTCGCGCATGGCGGTGTTGATGGCATCGCAGACGAGGTCGGTGTTGAGGGCTTCGAGGATGGTCTTGCCGGGGAGGATTTCCGAGGCCATGGCGGCGGAATGGGTCATGCCGGAGCAGCCGATGGTTTCGACGAGGGCTTCCTGGATGATGCCGTCCTTGACGTTGAGGGTGAGCTTGCAGGCGCCCTGCTGGGGGGCGCACCAGCCCACGCCGTGGGTGAGGGCGGAGATGTCCTTGACTTCCTTGGCCTGGACCCATTTCCCCTCCTCGGGGATGGGCGCGGGACCGTGGTCGCGCAGTTTCTTGACGCAGCACATGTGCTGCACTTCATGCGAATAGATCATGGGATTTCCTTGGGTTTTTCGTTTCAACGGGTTTTCGCAATCGCGGGGCACTGTACGCAAAGGGGCGAAACGGTTCAATCCGGAAAATGGAGGCGGAAAAGGCGGAGAAAAAAGCTTTTCCGGCGGGGCGGGTATGGCATAGTGCGAACCGTTGCGACCAGGGAAGAGGAAACGGCGTTGGCATTCTGGAACACAAAGGAGCGGCGGAAGAACCGCTCGCGCGGAAGCATGTTGAAAGCGGCGGCCCGGACGGTGGAGCGCCGCCGGGGGGTCCGTCGGCGCGTCTGGACGGCGCTGGGGCTGCTGGTGGGGGTTCCGGCGCTGGGATTCGGCTTGTTCTGGGGGGGGCGCGAGGCGTGGGGGGCGCTCTTCACGGAGAACGATTTTTTCCAGATCCGCCGGATCGAGGTGACAACGGACGGCGATCTGAAGGCGGAGCTCATCCGGGAATACGCGAAGGTGCGGGAGGGCCTCAACCTGTTCGCGGTGCGTCCGAAGGAAATCCGAGAGACGCTGCTGTCGGTGCCGGTGATCGAGAACGCGCAGGTGGGGCGGCGGCTGCCGGACACGCTGGTCATCGAGGTGGCCGAGCGGGTGGCGGTGGCGCGGCTGGGGCGTCCGGGATCGGGCAGCCCGCTGGCGGTGGATGCCACGGGGCACGTGCTGGGGCCGAGTTCGGTGCGGGCGAGCCTGCCGGTGATCCTGGGCGTGCGGGACAAGGGGCTGCGGCCCGGCGACGTGGTCCAGGACCCCATGCTGAAGGAGGCGCTGACCGTCCTGGAGATCTGCAACCAGGCGGCGATGAGGCGGGAGATGGCGGTGGGGACGATCGACCTGTCGGACGAAGAGCGGATCGACGTGGGATTGACGTCGGGCGAAGAGGTGCTGCTGTCGCGGGAGCGGCTGGAGGAGAAGCTCCGGCAGCTGCCCGTCATGCGGGCGGTGGCGCGGGACAAGGGGCTGGATCTGGCCGTATACGACATGACCGTGGATCGCAACTACGTGGGGCGGCCCTCCACGTGGACCGATCCGGCGGCCGGGACCGCCGGGAACTGAGCCCGGGCGGCATCGGCGGCAAGCTGGAAAGGACGGAAGGAAGATGAGCATGGAGCCTATCGTCGCGCTGGAGATCGGCACGAGCCGGGTGCGCGTTTTCGTGGGGGAGGCGCGGGAGGACGGGGGGCTGATGATCACCGCGGTGGGGGATGCGGCCAGCATCGGGATGCGCAAGGGGGAGATTTTCCATTTCGACAGCGTCTGCACCTCCGTGGAGACGGCGCTGCGGCAGGCGGAGGAGGCGGCGGACCTCACGATCAACGAGGTCTATCTGGCCATGTCCGGCTCGCAGATCGAGTCGATGCCGAACCGCGCCGAGATCCCGGTGGACGGCGAGATCACGCAGGAGCATGTGGACCACGTGCTGCGGATGGCGAAGGAGGCGACGCTGCCGGCGGACCGCGAGATCCTGCACAGCATTTTCGGGCAGTTCAGCGTGGACGGGCTGCTGGGCGTGACGCCGGTGGGGCTGGTCGGCAAGACGCTGGCGGCGGACGTGCTGATCATGCACGGGATCCATTCGCGCATGGTGAACCTGGTGAGGGTCGTCAAGGCGCTGAAGCTGGAGATGGCGGAGCCCCTGTTCAGCGGCCTCTGCTCGGCGCAGGCCGCGCTGTCGGCGGAGCAGAAGCTGCAGGGGGCGCTGCTGGTCGACCTGGGCGGGGGCAAGACCGACTATGTGGTGTATGCGCAGGCGAAGATCGCGGATGCCGGCGTGATCGGGGTGGGGGGCGACCATGTGACGAACGACATCGCGCGCGCCTTCCGGATTTCCACGACGGAGGCGGAGGCGCTCAAGCTCCAGCATGGCGACGCGATGGTGAGCGGGGCGGGCCGCACGCGGCGCCTGCCCCTGCCGGCGGCCGCGGGCGAAGTGCCGCGGACGGCCAAGCTGTCGGACCTCCAGACGATCGTGCATCTGCGCATGGAGGAGACCTTCGGGCTGATCCGCGCGCGGCTGCAGCAGCAGAAGCTGCTGCCCCTGCTGGGGAGCGGAGTGGTGCTGACGGGCGGCGGCGCCCACCTGAAGAACGTGACGCAGCTGGCGGAGAAGGTCTTCGGCCTGCCGTGCGAGGTCGGCGTGCCGCGCAACGTGAGCGGGCTGGCGGCGAACCTCGCGGTGCCGGAATACGCCACCGGCGTGGGCGCGGTCCTGCATGGCTACCGGAACGCACGGGCGAAGGCGAACCAGGCCCGGAGCGTGTGGCGGAAGATCGGCCACTGGTTTGGCGTGGATTGATCGGAGGAAGGAACCATGGCGGTGAATCTGGAAGATCCGAAGGAAGGCGGCCGGGATTCGCGGTGCCGCGTGCTGGTGGCGGGCGTCGGCGGCGGCGCCTGCAATGTCCTGGGGCATGCGCTGGCCGATTGGCCGGACCGGCCCACGGTGGCGGCCGTCAACACGGACGCCCGCGCGCTGGCGGAATCGGGAATCGACCTGAAGGTGACGATCGGCCGCACCGTCTCGAAGGGGATGGGGACCGGCGGCGATGCCGAACTGGGAAGGCTGGCGGCCAACGAAGACCTGGACGCGCTGCGCGCGCTGGTGGCGGGCTACGATCTCTTGATCCTGCTGGCCGGCCTGGGCGGCGGGACGGGGACGGGGGCCGCGCCGGTGCTGGCCCGCATCGCCCGGGACGAGGGCATGCTGGTCCTGGCCTACGTGACCACGCCGTTCGCCTTCGAGGGCGCGCGGCGCCAGGAACAGGCCCAGGAAGGCCTGGCCGCGCTGAAGCAATGCGTGGACGCGGTGGTATGCCTGCCCAACCAGCGGCTGCATGCGATGCTTCCGCCCGACACCTCGCTGCCGGAGGCCTTCGCGTTCGTGGACCGCATGATGTCGGCCGGCATCCGGGGGCTGTGGACCCTGCTGGCGCGGGACAACATGCTGAACCTGGATTTCTCGGACCTGCAGAGCCTGGTCGAGAACAGCGGGAACGAATGCTGCTTCGGCTACGGCGAGGGGAAGGGGCCGGAGAAGGCCGCGCAGGCCCTGCAAGGGCTGCTGGAAGGCCCGATGCTGGAAAAGGGGCGGGTGATCGCCAATTCCGGCGCGATGATTTTGAGCGTGACGGGGGGGCCGGACCTGTC
Organism: uncultured Verrucomicrobiota bacterium; assembly: GCA_937860055.1. Classification (GTDB taxonomy): domain Bacteria; phylum Verrucomicrobiota; class Kiritimatiellia; order CAIQIC01; family Lenti-01; genus Lenti-01. The sequence continues at coordinate 95,527 of CALMBO010000026.1, forward strand.
GCTGGTGGAGCTGGAGACGATCCACCGCCGCTTCCAGGAGGCGGCGCGGCCGGGGGCGCGGATCTCGATGGGCGCGGCGGTGCTGGACAACTGGTCCGGCCGGCTGGCGCTGACGGTGCTGGCGGCGGAGCACTGGATGCCGTCCGCCCGGGCCGCCGCCGAGCTGGCCAAGAGCGGGTCGCTGTTCTTCGGCGAGGAACCGTCGAAGAAGGACGGTCCCCGGCCGGCGCGCGCCGGCAAGGGGGACCGGCAGCCCGAACTGCCGCTGGGGGCCTCCGCCAATGAGCGGGGCCGGTTCGAGAACGTGGCGCCGACCATCCACGACGGCGCGGATCTGGACATTCCCACCTTCATGCGGCGGGGGATCCGGATCCTGACCTGAAGGCTTGATCTTGCGCGGGAAAACCGCAACAGTCCCCGCAAACGGAACGCAGAAGGAGAAAACGAATGAAGAGAATGAAATGGTTGGTGGTGGCGCTGGTGTGCAGCCTGGTTGTTCCCGCGGCGATGGGGGCGGCGCTGGTGACGAAGGGCTCGAACGAGATCGCGATCGATGGCAAGCTGGACTTTGCCACCGAGGTGGGAACGGCCTTTGACATGCGCGTCAAATACGCCTATTTCTTCTGGGACCGCATTGCGCTGGGTGCCCGGGCGACGATGGACAACAACGATGCGATGAACCATTTCGGGGTGGGGCTGACGGGGGAATACAACTTCGTCCTGCCGGAAGGCTGGCGCCCGCTGTTCGGGACCGATCTGGTGCCCTATCTGGGGGTGGGGGTGGACTATCGCCATGCGAAGCTGTTCGACGAGAAGGAAAGCGCGGTGGTGTTCGGCGCGGAAGGCGGCGTGAAGATGTTCCTGACGGATTCGACGGCCATCAGCCTTGCGCTCGTGGGCGAACTGGCGACGGAAGAGATCTACGCCGACGATCTGGACGCGACGGACAAGGACCTGAGCCTGCAGGTCGGCATGCGGTTCTATTTCTAGGCGGCCGGCAGGCCAGACGGAAGGCGCGGGCGTTCCCCGCGCCTTTTTCGCGCCTAGCCGAGAATGCGGTTGAAATCCCGGCCTGTCTGGGGTATTCATCTGCGAGTTTTTCGTCCCGCCCCTCCGGCGGGGCGGATGCGGAGGGATGGCTGAGCGGCTTAAGGCACCCGACTCGAAATCGGGCGGGCGTGAAGAGCGCCCCGTGGGTTCAAATCCCACTCCCTCCGCCATTTTTCCAAGCGAGGATCCATGGCAGCGTTGCTTCTCTATCTCATCGGCGCCCGTTCGGCGGGCAAGACGGCGGTCTTCGACGCGTTGATCCAGACGCCGGAGGGACCCCATTTCGCGACGAAGGGGGCCCACCGGCTCGGAACGGTGAAGGTTCCCGACGCGCGCCTGGCCGTCTTGCGCGATCTTTTCCAGCCGAAGAAATACATTCCGGCGGAAATCACCTTCGTGGATGTGGCGCTGCCGTCGAACGCGGAAGGCAGCGGGTTCGCCCAGCTCAACACGTTCCTGGGCGAGGCGGATGCGTTTGCGCTGGTGGTGCAGTCGTTCGGCGACACGGACGGGGCGGGGAAGCCGCTCGATCCGGCGGGGCAGCTGGATTCCGTCCTGCTGGACCTGGCGATGGCGGACCTGGAGAAGATCGAGCGCCGCATGGAAAAGATCGAGCAGGAGGTCAAGCGGGGGCTGAAGCAGGGGTTGTCCGAACTGGCGGTGCTGCAGAAGTGCAAGGCGGCGGTCGACGCGGGGAAGGCGCTGCGCGACCTGGAACTTTCGGCGGACGACCAGAAGATGATCAGCAGCTTCTGCTTCCTCTCGCAGAAGCGGGTGCTGGTGATCGCGAACACGGGGGACGACGACCCGACGGGCGGAAAGTGCGAGCCGCTGCGCGCGTCCTGCGCGGCCAAGGGGCTCGATCTGCTGGCGTTCTGCGCGCCGCTGGAGGCCGAGATCGCCACGCTGTCGGCGGCCGACCAGGCCGGTTTCCTGAAGGACTACGGGCTGACGGAGCCGGCGAGGGACCGGCTGATCCGGGCGGCCTACCACACCCTGAACCTCATCAGTTTTTTCACCGTGGGCGAGGACGAGGTCCGGGCGTGGACGATCCGCCGCGGCGACAACGCCGTGGCGGCGGCGGGCAAGATCCACACCGACCTGGCGCGGGGGTTCATCCGGGCGGAGACGGTTTCCTCGGAAATCCTGATCGAAAAGAAGACCCACGCCGCCTGCCGCGAGGCGGGGCTGCTGCGGCTTGAAGGGAAGAACTACATCGTCCAGGACGGCGATGTGATCGAGATCCGCGCGAACGCCTGATCCGGCGCCTTATTTGAAGCAGAGGCGGGAGATGAGGGCGTTGAAGTCCTCCTCGCCGCTGAGCAGTTCGATTTCGACGCGGAGGAAGTAGACGGGGATGTCGCGGCGCTCGACGAAGGGGAGGCGGACGGCGTCCTTTTCCGTGGTGATGATGGCCTCGGCACCGCGGTCGCGGGCGGCGTTGATGGCGTCGAGGATCTCCTGCTGGGTGTAGCGATGGTGGTCGGCGAAGCGCTTGCGGTGGACGAGTTCGCCGCCGAGGCGCTCGATGGATTCCTCGAAGCCGCGCGGCGCGGCGATGCCGGAGAGGGCGGCGATCTTGCGGCCGCGGAAGAAATCCAGCGGCTGGCGCCCGCCCGTGAAGACGTCCTGGAAATGGCGCGGGGTATGGCGGCATTCGGCGATTTCCGCCTTGTCGTTCAGCGCGCGGATCCGCTCGCGCAGCTCGGGGGAGCCGTCGCCGGGGGACTTGGTGATGAAGATGAAGGTGGCGCGGCTGAGGTGGCGGACGGATTCGCGCAGGAGGCCGCGGGGGAGGACGAAGCCGTTGTCGAAGGGGTTGGTGCGGTCGACGAGCACGATGTCGACGCGGTGCTTGAGCTTCAGGTATTGGAATCCATCGTCGAGGATGAGGGTGTCGCAACCGAGCTTCTGGATGGCGTGGCGGCCGGCCTTGACGCGGTCCTTGTCCACGAGCACGCAGACCTCGGGGAGGTTGGAGGCGAGCATGTAGGGTTCGTCGCCGCCCATTTCGGAATCGAGGAGGAGGCGGCTGCCGTCGGAAACGACGCGGGGGGGCTCCTGCGCGGGGGACTTGAAGGTGAGGACGTTCAGGATCTTCTCGGACAGCGGCATCTCGGCCTTCTTGTAGCCGCGGCTGAGGATGGCGACCTTGCGGCCGTTCTGCCGGAGGGCGCGGGCGAAGACCTCCACGACGGGGGTCTTGCCGGTGCCGCCGACGGTGAGGTTGCCGATGCTGATGACCTGGCAGCCGAGCGTGGTGGAGCGGATGATGCGGTGTTCGAACAGCGCCAGCCGCATGTTCATGATGAAACTGTAGAGACGCGACAGGCACTTGAGCAGGAAGCGGAGGAAGTTGGGCCACGCGCCGCGGAAGCGGTCGGAAATCACCGCCAGGATGAAGATTTCGAATTTTTCGCGGGAGGACCGGGCCATAGGGGGACTATGGCGGGAGAAGGGCGCGCAGGTCAAGTGCGGGGAACCGGCGGCGCCTTTCCGGAACGGAGGCTAGGATCGGGGGCGGAAGAGGAAAAGGAGGCCGCCGAAGAGGGACCAGAGCGTGGCGGCGAGATAGCCGAGAAGAGAGAGCAGGAGGGCGGGACCGGGGGCGACGCCCCAGGGATGGAGGAGCTGGATGTAGAGGCCCTCGCGGACGCCGAGGCTGCCGGGGGTGAGGGGGATGGCGGCGAGGACGGTGATGACGGGGAACACGGCGAGGAGGTCGGGGAAGGCGATGGGAGTGTCCAGGGCGCGGGCGAGGGCGGCGGTGGCGGCGGCGAGAAGGAGAAGGTTGGCCATGGAGAGCAGGGCAGGAACCAGGAGGCGCCGGGTGTTTTGGCGAAAGAGGTAAAGGGCGTCGTAGGCGCGGCGGAAAAGAGGGCCGGTGCGGCCGTGGCGCTGCCATCGCTCCAGCCAGGGAATCCGCTCGAAGAGATTGAGGGTGAAGAACAGGGCCAGGAAGGCAAGGGTGGCTAAGAGGAACAGGGCCATCAGGACGAGCGGGAAACGGGTCTCCCCGTGGCCGGCGAATGCGCGGATCCGGGGAAGGAGAAGGCCGCATCCGAACAGGAGGGTGATGATCAGTCCGATGGCGCGATCGAGGATGACGGACGTGACGGCTTCGGCGCGTTTTTCGGGATGGTCGTGCGCGGCGAAGATGGCGCGGGCGAGGTCGCCGCCGCAGGCACCGAAGAGGAAGGCATTGAAGAACTGGCCGATGAAGAAGCCGCGGAAGGTGCGCCCGAAGGAGGCCGGAAGGCCCATGACGCGCAGAATGACATGCCAGCGGATGGCGCCGACGAGAAGGGCGAAGAAGGTGAGGGCGAGGGCGGCGGCGATCCAGGCGGGATGGGCGCGGATGGGCGCGAGGGCGGCGCGCAGGCCGTCGCCGCCGATGGAATGGGCGAGGAACGCGATCAGGGCGAGGCCGATGGACAGGCGGAGAGGGAGGGACCAGCGGGCACGGCCGGCCATGGATCAGGCTCCGGCGCGGCGGCGGGCAAGGGTGTCGGCGTAGACAGCCTCGAGGGTCTGGCGGAGGGGGATTTCCGGCTTCCAGCCGACGTGGGCGAGGATGCGGGCGGTGTTGTAGGTGGGGCGGTTCTCGTTGGGGCGGAAGAGGACGGGATCGACTTCGATCTGCGGACGGACCTTGGCGATGTCGCAGAGGGTGTCGAGGATCTCGCGGACGGGGATCATGCGGCCGGAGGCGATGTTGTAGGCGTTCCCGGAATGGCCCTGCTCGAGGAGGCGGACATAGGCGCGGGCGACGTCGCGGACATCCGTGAAGTCGCGGCGCTGGTCGAGGTTGCCGACGCGCATGACGGACTTGGAGCCGGCGGCGATGTCGGCCAGCTGCGCGGCGAAGGAGGAGGAGACGAAATCCTTGGATTGGCCGGCGCCGATGTGGTTGGAGGGCCGGGCAACCATGGCATCGAGGTGGTGATGCGCGGCGTAGAGGAGGGCGGCATGGTCGGCGGCGGCCTTGGCGACGCCATAGATGTTGTCGGGGCGGTAGGGGGCGTCCTCGGCGAGGGGGGCGGGGGCGGGATGGGAGCCATAGACTTCGGCGGAGGTGACGACGAGGATGCGCATGGGGCGGCCCTGCCGCCGGATGGCATCGAGGAGGTTCAAGGTGCCGATGGTGTTGACGGAGAAGACGAGCTGCGGCTCCGTCCAGCCGAGGGGGACGAAGGCGATGCCGCCCAGATGCAGGACGGCATCGGGGCGGACGGTTTCCAGGGCGCCGGCGATGGAAGCGAGGTCGCGGACATCGATTTCCACGCAGGGGCAGGGGCCGTGGGGGGGGCAGACCAGATCGCCGCCCACCACCTCGTGGCCGGACTGCCTCAAGGCGGCGATGGCATGCCGTCCCGCGAATCCATTGCAACCGGTGACGAAGACTTTCATGGAAGAGGGCTCGGGGTTCGGGATTCAGGGTTCGGGGGGACGCCGGAAACAAACGCTGAAATATACCCGCGCATCTGGTTTTCCTGAACTCTGAACCCTGATTCCCTGCTTAGGCGGTTACGGTCTTTCCCATCTGGCGGTCCATGTCGGCATCGACCATCATCGCCACGAGCTGCTCAAAGCTGACCTGGGGCTGCCAGCCAAGCTGGGTCCTGGCCTTCTCGGGATTGCCGAGCAGGAGCTCGACCTCGGCGGGGCGGATGAATTCGGGATCGATGACGACGTAGTCCTCGAAATTGAGGCCGACGTGCGAGAAGGCGATCTGGAGGAAGTCGCGCACGGAATGGGTCCGGCCGGAGGCGACGACATAGTCGTCGGCGACATCCTGCTGGAGCATCATCCACATGGCGCGGACATAGTCGCCGGCAAAGCCCCAGTCGCGCTTGGCATCGAGGTTGCCCATGCGCAGTTCCTTCTGGGTGCCGAGCTTGATGCGGGCGACGGCGTCGGTGATCTTGCGGGTGACGAATTCCTTGCCGCGGCGGGGGGATTCGTGGTTGAAGAGGATGCCCGAAGCGGCGAAGAGGTTGTAGGATTCGCGGTAGTTGACGGTGATGAAGTGGCCGTAGACCTTGGCGACGCCGTAGGGGCTCCGGGGATAGAAGGGGGTCTTTTCGGTCTGGGGGGTTTCGAGGACCTTGCCGAACATCTCGGAGGACGACGCCTGGTAGAAATGGGCCTTGGGGCAGACCATGCGCATGGCCTCGAGAAGCTTCGTGACGCCGAGGGCGGTGAATTCGCCGGTGAGGACGGGCTGGTTCCAGGAGGTGGGGACGAAGGACATGGCGGCGAGGTTGTAGATTTCGTCGGGCTGGACCTCGTCGAGGAGCTTGACGAGGGAGAACTGGTCGAGCAGATCGGCCTGGCGAAGCGTGATCTGGTCCTTGAAATGGGCGATGCGGTCGAAGGTTTCGGTGCTGGCGCGGCGCACCATGCCGGTGACCTTGTAGCCCTTGGAAAGGAGCAGCTCCGCCAAATAGGATCCGTCCTGGCCCGTGATGCCTGTGATCAACGCTTTCTTCATTTCTTTTCTCCGCTCTGGGTCTCTGGTTCGGTCAAATTCCACGTCTCGCGCAGGTATTCGATGGCGCGGACGATCTGGGCGGTTTCCGTGTCCGGAGCCGGCTCCAACACGCGCACCATATCCATTCTGGCAAAATCCGACAATGCCGGAAAATCGACTTTTCCGGCGGGGGGCATGAGGTGGTCCTGGCCGGGGGGGGCGACATCGTGGATGTGCATGCCGGCGATGGAGGGGGAGAGGCGCCGGAGCCAGCGGGAGGCGTTGATGAAGCCGAGGTTTTCGCGGATCTGGGCATGGCCGATGTCCCACCAGAGGCGGATGCCGCCGGCATGGAACCGCTTCATGAGCTGCTCGGCCTCCATTTCGCTAGGGATGGCTTCCCAGGTGGGCAGGTTCTCCAAGGCGAGCTTCACGCCGGTTTCCCGGACGACGGGGACCAGTTTCTCGAGGCTTTCGGCGAGATAGCCGATCTGGCGGGGGGCCTTCTTGTCGCGGGTGATCTGGGCCTTGAGCTTGAGGTTCTCGTAGGGCGCCCCGAACTGTTCGCCGTGCGAGGCCATGCGCACGAGGTCGAAGGAGTATTTGGGCATGTCCACGTTGCCGGAATGGCAGACGACGACGCCGGCGCCCATCTCGGCGGCGAAGCGGAGGGTCTTGGAGATGTGGATGACGGCGTATTCGCGCTCGCGGCGGTCGGAGGAGGCGGGGGTGTAGAGCTCGGGATGGGGGCGGGGGGCCCCGACGGGCACGGGGCAGAAGTTGTGCACGCTGTCCACCCGGACGGCGCCGGAGGACACCATCGCCTTGACGCCGGGGATGAGGTCGGCGCGCAGGTCATAGCCGAGCTCCACGATACCGAGGCCCAGATCGAGGATCTCCTGGATCATGGCCTCGCCGGAACGGTGCCGGCCGGCGTTCCACCGCGTGCTGATCGACAGCGGAATCATTTCTCCGCCTGGGCCTGGATGGCGGTGATGGCCACCGTGTTGACGATGTCGGTGACGGTGCAGCCGCGGGAGAGGTCGTTGACGGGTTTGCGGAGGCCCTGGATGACGGGGCCGATGGCGACGGCGCCGGCGGAGCGCTGGACGGCCTTGTAGGTGTTGTTGCCGGTGTTGAGGTCGGGGAAGATGAAGACGGTGGCGCGTCCGGCGACCTTCGAATCGGGCATCTTGGTGCGGGCGACGCCGGCGTCGATGGCGGCATCGTACTGGATGGGACCTTCGATGGGGAGCTCGGGCGCCATCTTGCGGGCGAGTTCGGTCGCTTCGCGCACGCGGTCGACATCCGCGCCGCCGCCGGAAGCGCCGGTGGAGTAGGACAGCATCGCCACGCGCGGCTCCACGCCGAAGGTCTGCGCCGTGCGGGCGGAGGTGACGGCAATCTCGGCGAGCTGCTGGGCCGTGGGGTTGGGATTGATGGCGCAATCGCCGTAGACCAGCACGCGGTCCTTCAGGCACATCAGGAAGACGGACGAGACGATGGAGAAGCCGGGCTTGGTGCGGATGAACTGGAGGGCGGGGCGGACGGTGTGGGCCGTGGTGTTGATGGAGCCGGAGACCATGCCGTCGGCCAGCCCCTTGTAGACCATCATGGTGCCGAAGTAGGACGGGTCGGCCATGATGGTTTCGGCCATGTCGGGGGTCACGCCCTTTTCCTTGCGCAGCTCGTAGTAGGTGCTGACGAAGTCGCGGAAGTGGGGGGACTGGACGGGCTGGACGATCTCGACGCCGGGCAGGTTGAGGCCGAGGTGCGAGATCTTGTTGCGGATCTTCTGCTCGCTGCCCAGCAGGACGACATCGGCGATGCCGCGGAGAAGCACCTGTTCGGCGGCATAGAGGATGCGGTCCTCCTCGCCCTCGGGCAGGACGATGCGCTGCCGGGGCGACTGGGCGCGCTGGATGAGGCCGAACTCGAACATCTTGGGCGTGACCACGCCGGTCTTGGCGGTCTTCAGCAGATCCACAAGTTTCTGGGTGTCCACGCGCGATTCGAAGAGGGCGAGGGCAGTGGTGATCTTGCGGGTGGCGCCCGGATAGATGCGCGAATGGATGCGGGAGACGGCGGTGACGGCTTCGAAGGTGGTGCAGGGCACGGACAGGACGGGGACCATGTTCTTCACCTCCTTGAGGAGGGAGGAGACCGCGCCGGAAGGCTTGAATCCATTGGTCAGGACGATGCCGGCGATGTTGACCGGCTTGGCGGAGTTGAGCTTGAGCATCACGCCCAGCAGGTTGCCGAAGCGGTCGCCGGAGATGAACAGCAGCGCGCCGTCGCGGAGCTGGGAGAGGAAGATTTCCGGGGAGGAATCCGCCACGCTGAACGAGGTGGCCTGGAGGGAGTCGAGGAGGTCGGAGCGGTAGAAGGTCTCGGCGTGGAGGACATGGGCGACCTCGGACATCATGGGCGCGGCCAGGAGCGGATCCTCGGGAAGGGCGAAGATGGGCAGGTCCGTGTGCCGCGAGGCCCGCAGGAAGGCGGGCAGTTCGTCGATGCGTTCGGCGGGAAAGCGGTTCAGGATGGCGGCGAACACCTTGCAATCGCCTTCCTGGAAGCTCTGCACGGCGAAATCCAGGCCGGCCATCTGCCCGTCCTTGCCGATCTTGTGGCCATCGACGACCAGCAGGACCGGCGCGTCGATGTTGCGGGCGATTTCGGCGTTGATGTTGAATTCGAAGGCGGAGGTTTCCCCCTCGAAATCGGAGCCTTCGCAGACGACGAAGTCGAAGCGGGCGGCAACGGCATTGTAGCGGGCCAGGATGCCGTCGAGGAGGGCGGAGGTCTTGCCGGCGCGGATGAGCTCGCCGGCCTCCCGGCTGGTATAGGCGAAGGCCTGTTCATAGGGCAGGTCGAGACGGAAATGGCTGGTGATCAGCGCGATGTCGTTGTCGCGCTCGGGGCTGCTGCGTTCGGCGGAGATGATGGGGCGGAAGAACCCGACATGGCCGACCTTCTTGACCATCATTTCCATCACGCCCAGGGCGATCGCGGATTTTCCGCTGCTGGACTCCGTTGCGGCGATATAGACGTTGCGGGACATCGGACAGACCTTTCGAAGAGTGAAATCCTGGGAGGGTTGAACTAATGGGAAGCATCTTAGCGAATCGGCCTTTCCGAATCAAGAAAACCCGGTGCTGGCGGCCGCAAATTGGATTGCCCGGGGGCAGGGCGTCTGATAAAACGAAAATCTAATGAAGATATTGCTCACAGGCGGTTCAGGCTACATCGGCAGCGTGACGACGGAATTGCTGTGCGACGATGGCCACGAGGTGGTGGTGTTCGACAATCTCGAGCGCGGCCACCGCGAAGCGGTCGATCCCCGGGCGCGCCTGGTGGCGGGCGATTTGCGCGAACCGGCCGGCATTCGCGACGTCATGCGCGAGGCCAAGCCCGACGCGGTGGTGCATTTCGCCGCCTATGCCCTGGTGGGCGAGTCCATGCAGGATCCGCACAAGTACTTCGAGAACAATGTCGGCGGCGGCTTGAACCTGCTGGATGCCATGCTCCGCACCGGCGTGAAGAAGATCATCTTTTCCTCCACCTGCGCGACCTACGGCCAGCCCGAGACGATGCCCATGACCGAGGCGATGCCCCAGCGCCCGACCAATCCCTACGGCGAATCCAAGCTGATGTTCGAGACGGCCTTGCGGTGGGAACAGGAGCGGCGCGGCATCCAGCCGGTGTTCCTGCGCTATTTCAACGCCTGCGGGGCCACGGAGAAGTACGGCGAGGACCACGAGCCCGAGACGCACATCATCCCCAACGTCCTGAAGGTGGCGCTGGGCCAGGCGAAGGCCGTGCCCGTCTTCGGCGACGACTACGACACGCCCGATGGCACCTGCATCCGCGACTACATCCACATCGTGGATCTGGCCCGGGCCCACATTCTCGCGCTCGAAAAGGACGTGGCCGGGCCCTTCAACCTGGGCACCGGCACCGGTTTCTCCGTGCAGCAGGTGGTTGAGACCTGCCGCGAGGTGACGGGCCATCCCATACCCGTGGCCATTTCCCCGCGCCGTCCCGGCGATCCTGCCTGCCTGGTGGCGGGCGCGGCCAAGGCGAAGGATGTCCTGGGCTGGAAGCCTCAATATCCGGATTTGAAAACGATCGTGCAGCATGCGTGGAATTGGCACCGCGCGCATCCGCATGGATATGGGAAGAAGTGAAATGAGCGAGCTGCCTGTTCAATCCGGCCATTTCAAGGCGGATACCCGCCGGCCCCACAGCCGGACCAAGCTGCGGTCCAAGATCCGGCACGTGCTGGCGGTGGCGTCCGGCATGTTTCCCCTGATGGCTTTGTTCATCTACGGCATGTCGCTGTTCCGGCTCAAGGTGGAGCGCGCGCCCTACCACCGTCTCGCCATCGTTTTCCTGGCTTGCGGCATGGTCACGCTCGTGTTCTATGCCTGGGCCCGTTCCGAGAAGCTTCGCCGCCGCGAGATCTCCAACCGCAACCGGGAACTGAAATACCGGGAGCGGGAGGAGGCTTTCCGCCGGGAGCAGGAGGAGATCCTGGCCCGGAGGGCGGCGGGGGCGAAGGAGAACTGATGTCCCGCCGCCCGGCAGCCCGTTCGGGCATGGCGTTGATCCTGACGCTGGCGGCCATCGTCCTGGCGGGCGGGCTGGCGGTCTATCTGCAGGCCCGGGCGGTCTCCCGCTCGCGCGCCGAGCAGGCCGAGCTGCTTCGGGAACGGCTCCGGCTGGCCGCCGCGGAAGCCGCGCGCGAAGCGCTGTGGATCCTGGCCGCCGACGAGGACCTGGCGGTGGACCATCTCGGCGAGGACTGGGCCTCCCCCCGCGAAGCCGTCCGGGCCGACGGGGTCTCGACCTGGGCGGTGGTCGAGGATGCCGGCCGGTTCTTCAACTGGAACAACCTGTCGATCTCCAACCGGTCTTCGCGCGCCGCCCGCGACATCCTGCTCGATCTCATGACGTTCTGCGGCGATTTCAGCCCGGTGGTCCGTGTCGCCGCCCTGGAGGATTTCGTGGATGCGGATGAAGACGGTTCCTATGAAGCCGACTTCTACCGGGTGGGGGATGCCCCGTTCCGTCCGCCCAACCGCGAACTGTGGGCGCCGGCCGAGCTGCTGCGGGTCCATGATTTCTCCGCGGAAGTCTTCCAGTCCCGTCCCAAGGCCGGTCCCGACGACCTGTTCGGCGGCGATTTGGCCGCCTCCACGGCGTGCGTGCCCATGCCCCTGAAGGCGGCGGTTCCCGTGAACGTGAACACCGCCGGCCGCGACGTGTTGATGGGCGTCACGGGGTTGCAGCAGGAGGCCGCGGTCCGTACGGTGCTGGCCCTGCGGCAGGTGCAGCCGTTCGAATCCCTCGCGATGATCTTCATGGCGAATCCCGAGCTCGCCGCCGCGCTGGAGGGAACCGTGGCGACGGCCAGCACCTGCTTCCGCGTGCGGGCGCGCGCCTCGATGGAGGGGATGCACAGCTCCGTCATGGCCTGGGTGGAGCGGGACGCCAAGAAAGGCGACATCCGCATCCTGCAGTGGGTGGAGGAAGGCTGATCCATGGCGGAGGGCTTCAAGACGGCATACGGGCTGGAGGTGGCCGGGGGGCGCCTGCTCCTGGCCCGCGCCGCCCGCCATGGCGCCGTGCAGGTCGTGCTGGCCGGCGCACCGGATTCCGACGAGGCCCGGCGCGCCCTGCAGGCCGTGTCCATCGAAGTGGAGAAAGGCCTCGCTGCGCTGTCCGTTTGCGCGCCGGCGGTCCAGACCGTCGTCCGCCGCCTCCGCGCCCCCTTCGCCTCGGCGAAGAAGGCCGCCAAGGTGTGGCCCTCGCTGCTGGATGTGGAATTGCCGTTTCCGGTGGAAAGCGCCATCTGCATCTATGGCGCCCCGCGCATCGAGGACGGCGGGACCGTGGCCGTCGCCTCGGCCATCCGGAAAAGCGACTGGGCGGCGTTTGACGACGGGTGCCGGGCGTCGGGGTTCGATCCCACCCATGGCGATGCGGAGGCGCTGGCCCTGTGGAGCCAGCAGGCCGTCGAAGCCCCTCCCGTCCGCGGCGGGATGCCGCGGGCGCTCGTCTGGCTGGGCGCGGACCATGTGACGGTCGTGCGGGGCCGGGGATTGGATTTCATGGCGGCGCATGTCCTTCGCGCCTCTCCCCTGGCGGGCGATCCGCAGGCGTTCGAGGCATTGTGGGCATCCCGCGCGCGCCAGATCCTGGGCGCCCATCTGGCGGAAACGGGATCGGCGGAAATGGATCTATGGTGGGCGGGACCCGGCGCCGAGGACGAGGCGCGCGTGGCCCGCCTGCGGCAGATGGTGCCGGCGGAATTTTCCATCCGGCACGAAATCCACCGCCAGCCGGCGTCTTTTCTGGTCCGGGCCCTGGCGCGCCGTGCCGCAGACGACAGCGGCGTGAATTTCAAGACCGGCGAACGGATGCATCCCGCCTTGGCCCGCGCGCAGGAAACGGGCCTGAAGCGGGCCTATCTGGGCACCCTCGCCGCCTCTGTCCTCGTCCTGGCGCTGAACGGAGGCGAAAGCCTTCTCCGCGCCCGCCGCGTGGAGTCGCTGCAGAATCGGCTGACGGCGGCGGCGCAGGCCATCGCGGGGGAGGGCATCCTGCGCGGACAGGAACGCCTGATGGTCGAGCGCGCGATCTCCCTGCGCGACGAGGAGACGCAGCCTTTCCGGAATGCCTTGGATGCGGACGGCGTCGAAGGACGCCTGGCCCGCGTGGTCGAAGAGGCCGCCGCGCTGGGCATCGAGATTTCCCGCCTGGCCCTGTCCCCGGCGGCGATATCGATCGAAGGCGCCGCGACCAGCATCCAGGCCGTCGAGGGGCTGTCGGAACGCCTGCGCGGGCAGGGCTGGTCCATCCAGTCGGACAGTCCGGGGCTCACGCCCGAAGGCCGCCAGCGGTTCATCCTGAAGGGAGCGGCCAGCCATGAAGGGTGAGCGCATCTGGAAGGCCGCCGCCCTGGCGCTGGCGGTCCTGGCGGTGGCGGCGACCTTGAACACGCTGCTGTCGGCGAAGCGCCACCGCGAGATCCTGGCCCGCAAGGAGGCGGATCTGGTCCAGATCCAGTCCCATGCCGGCCGCTGGGAGAAGGAAGACGCCCTGCGCGCCGGGCTGGAAGCCCGGCGGGCGTGGAAGCCGGCAAATCTGGACGAGGCGGCCACCCGGACCCTGGGTGCGAACATGGCGAAAATCACGCCGCGCCCCGCGGTGTCCGCCGCCGATGGCTGGCAGAGCCGGGAAGTATCCGTCGATCTGCGCGATGTCTCCTATGGCGAGGCCCTGCTTTTCCTTTCCGCCGCGGCGGAAGTCCAGCCGGCCTGGCGGCTCCGCGAGATCGAGATCAAGCCCTCCGCCGAGGCGGGGAAGGGGGCGATGACCCTGGTGCTGGAAGCGCTGGAGAAAAAGCAGCCATGAGGCTATGCTGGCTTCCATGAGTTTTCTCCGCACCATCCTGGAGCGGCGCGAGCTGCTGTGGAACCTGACCGCGCGCGAGCTCAAGCAGCGCTACAAGGGGTCCGCGCTCGGCTTCCTCTGGAGCGTGCTCACGCCGCTGTTCATGGCGGCGATCTACGTCGTTTTCCTGCGCCTGCTGGCGCGCGGCGTGCCGATGGAGGACATCCTGATCGGGGTGTTCGCGTGGCAGTTCACCACGCAGTGCGTCATGGGCGGCATGACCTGCGTGACCGGCAACGGCAACCTCGTGAAGAAAGTCTTTTTCCCGCGGGAAATCCTGCCCGTCAGCCAGGTCGCCGCCAACGGCATCGGCTACCTGCTTTCCCTGATCGTGCAGTTTCCGGCGCTGGCGCTGCTGCTCTGGCAGGGCGGTTCGCATTTTTCCTCCGCCTGGCCGATGTTCCTCTTCTGGGTGCTGTGGCAGGCGGCGTTCAACCTCGGCCTCGCGTTCCTGGTCGGCGCGCTCAACGTCTACTTCCGCGACACGCAGCATCTCGTGGGCGTGTTCCTGAGCGCATGGTTCTTCCTGAGCCCGGTGATGTACAACATGGATTTCGCGCGGAACCTGGCGGCGAGCTGGCCCTGGGCCGTGGACCTGCTCTACGCCAACCCGATGGCCATCATCCTCAACGGATACCGCGCCGCGCTGCTCCCCGGCGCTTCCGCGGCGTTCCCGCCCGCCGGCTGGATCGGCTTCGCCCTCGTCCCGGCGGTGCTGGTCCTGGGCGCCCTGACCTACCGCCGGCTCCAGAAGAATTTCGCGGACCTGCTGTGACATGAACGCCATCGAAGCCGTCAATCTTGGAAAATGCTACACCCGGAAGGGTCTCGGCGCGCCGACGTTGTTCGGGGCGTTGACGGGCCGCTTCCGCAAGAAGAACGAGCCGTTCTGGTGCCTGCGGGGCGCGAACTTCGAGATCCCGGCCGGCCGCACCATCGGTGTCATCGGTCCCAACGGCTCCGGGAAGAGCTCCCTCCTGGGGCTGACCGCCGGCACCATCACGCCCACCGAAGGCCACGTCCGCACGAACGGGCGCATCTCCTCGCTGCTGGAGCTGGGGGCGGGGTTCCATCCGGACCTGAGCGGGCGGGAGAACGTCTTCCTCAATGCGGCGCTACTGGGCATCCCGCGCGAGGACGTGAAGAAGAAGTTCGACCGCATCGTCGATTTCGCCGAACTGCGCGAATTCATCGACATGCCGGTGAAGCACTACTCCAGCGGCATGTATGTCCGCCTCGGCTTTTCCGTCGCCGTCGAGGTCGATCCCGACATCCTGCTGATCGACGAGGTGCTGGCCGTCGGCGACATCGCCTTCCAGCTCAAGTGCCTGGACCGCATCCGCGATTTCCAGAAGCGCGGCAAGACGCTGCTGTTCGTGAGCCACGCCTTGCAGACGGTGGAGGAATTCTGCCACGAGGCCTTTTTGATCCACCACGGCCGGCTGGTGGAGCGCGGCGATCCGGGCGACGTGATCCTGAAGTTCATCCGCTCCTACATGGGCGAAGGCGGCGGCCTCTACACGCAGGAATTCGGCACCCGCGCGGTCGAGTTCGGGCAGGTCCGCCTGCTCGACGCGGCGGGGAAAGACGCGGCCACGTTCGAGACCGGCGGGGCGATGACCGTGGAAATCCACTACGTGGCCCGCCGCCGCGTGGAGAAGCCCGTCTTCGGCTTCTCGCTCAAGACCGGCAACGGCATGTACGTCTACGGCAGCAACACGCAGATCCAAAAGCACGACATCCCCTTCATCGAGGGGGAGGGGACGGTCAGGCTCGACCTCGCGCCCCTGCGCCTCATGCACGGCAACTACTTCCTTTCGCTTGCGATCCACTCCTGGGACCACGCCGAGCAGTTCCACCGCCGCGAGGACTGGTGGCCCTTCGCCGTGCGCAATCCGACGGGAGCGCTCGGGCTCTTCCAGCTCGACAGCCGCTGGAGCCACTAGGATCCGGCACCCGCCCCCGGCGGGGGAGGCGCCGCGCGCGCCGCCGGAAAAGTTTTTCCATTGCGTGGAAAATTCCCGGAAAGTTTTTCCATTGTGTGGAAAAACCGGCAAAACTTTTTCCATTGCGTGGAAAAACCGCCGGGCCGGGTCGTCGGCGGAGGGCGGCTACTTCTTCCGGGCGGCGGCGAGGAGTTCGGCGGCGTGGCGGAGGGCGACGCTGGTGGATTCGCGGCCGCCGAGCATGCGGGCGAGTTCCTCGACGCGGGCGGGTTCATCGAGCGGCACCACGTGCGTATGGGTGCGGCCGTCCTTGACGGATTTGCGCACGGCGAGATGGAAGGCCCCGCAGGCGGCGACGGGCGGGAGATGGGTGATGGCGATGACCTGCCGGCGCCGGGCGGCTTCCGCCAGCTTGCGGCCGACGGCATGGGCGGTCTCGCCGCCGACGTTGGCGTCGATTTCATCGAACACGAGGAGGGGGATCCGGTCGGCTTCGGCGAGGACGACCTTGATGGCGAGCATGACGCGCGAGATTTCGCCGGAGGAGGCGATGGCGCGCAGGGGGCGCATCGGTTCGCCGATGTTCGGCGCGAATCCGAATTCGGCGCGGTCGAGGCCGGTTGCCGCCGGTGTTTCGGCGGGCAGCAGCTGGATGCCGAAGGAGCCGTGCTCGAAGCCCAGTGCCTTGAGTTCCGCGGTGATGGCGGGGGCCAGTTTTTCCGCCGCGGCGGCGCGGTGTTTGCGCAGGGCGAGTCCGAGCGTCTGCAGTTCTTTTTCGGCGGCGGCGATTTCCTTTTGGACGGCGGCTTTCTGCTGGTCGCGGCTCTGCAGGTCCCTGAGGCGCGTCCGGGAGGTTTCCAGGGTCTGGAGGATTTCCGCCACGGTGCCGCCGTATTTGCGCTTCAGCCGGTCGTAGGCGGCGAGGCGCTGGTCGAGCCATTCGAGGCGCGCGGGATCGGCGTCGATGCCGGACAATTCGCGCTGGATGGCGCCGGAAAGGGCGGCGATGGCGTCGGTGTGGGCGCGCAATTCTTCGGGCCAGTCCCGGGCGGCGGGCATGAGGCGGGCCAGTTCCTCCAGGGCCTTGCGGGCGGGGGCGAGGATGGAGAGGGCGGAGTTTTCGTCCTCGGAGGCCGCCTGCACGACGAGTTGGCCGAGCTCGAGGATTCGCTGCGCATGGCCGGCGGTCTGCTGTTCGGCGCGGACCTTCTCCTCTTCGCCTTCGACAGGCGCGGCCTCCTCGATTTCCTTCACGCGATAGGCCAGCAGGTCGATCTGCGCGGCGAGGTCGCCGATGTCGGCGGAAAGTTCCTCTCGCCGGGCGAGAAGGCCCTGCCATTTCGCATAGGCGGCGGCATAGGGGGCGCGTTCCTTGTCGGCGCGGGCGTAGGCGTCGAGGATGTCGAGTTGGGCGGCGGGCTGAAAAAGCGACTGGTGGTCGTGCGGGCCGTGCAAGTCCACCAGCAGCGCGCCGAGGCGCTTCAAGAGGGGGAGGGTGACCGGCGCATCGTTGACGAAGGCCTGGCCGCCGCCGGCAGCCTTGACCGTGCGGCGCAGGATCAACAGGCCGTCCTCGCAGGGGTCGAGGCCGGCTTCCGCGAGCACGGCGTTGACGGCACCGGGATTTTCGAGCCGGAAGGTGGCTTCGACGAGGCACTGCGATTCGCCGGCGCGGACGGCGGAAGTGTCGGCGCGTTCCCCGAGAAGGAGATAGAGCGCGCCGATGAGGATGGATTTCCCGGCGCCGGTTTCGCCGGTGATGATGTTCAGGGAAGGTTCAAACGAGACGGACGCCTCTTCGACGAGGGCGAGGTTCTTCACTCTCAACAGCGTCAACATGGGGGGCAGGATAGTGGATGGGGGGAGGTTGGAAAAGCGCGGAATTCGTTTGGATTGAATTAAACCGGGATGGATAGGGAAATAAGTCCAACTTCATCTTGCCTTCAGGGTATGGCATCTCTATCCTCAAAGTGCACGAAGAAACACAACAGGAGGAAAATCCATGCGTGATGCGAACGGGTTGAAGTGGTTCTGCACGGGAATGCTGGTGGTGGCCTGCGCTGTTTTCATGGCGGCCTGCAGCGACGGCGATGACGACGACGAATCCGGCGATGGCACGACCGTGGTGGTGGTGACCAACGCGCCGGACGACGATGCGGTCGCGCTGGTGGCCCCGCAGCTGGTTTCGCCGGCGGATGGGACGTCCTACAGCACGATCATCGTGATCGAGCCTGGATACAATGTCGATTTCGAATGGACCGCGGTGCCGGGCGCGGCGTCCTACGTCCTTGAAGTGGATGGCGTGCAGCATGCCGCCGCAGGCACCACCCTGACGCTGCCGATGGATCTGGGCGACCATGAATGGCGGGTCTGGGCCAAGGATGCGGATGGCGCCAGCGGACCGGCGAGCGGAAAGGACTCGTTCAGCATCAACATCATGTTGCTGACCCCGATCTGATCCGTGCGGTTTCCGCAACAGGCCCCGGAGGAATCCGGGGCCTTTTCTTTGGTTCTAGATCCACTTTTTCCGGCGGACGAAAACCACGAAGGCCGCCACAAAGGCGGCGACGGCCACCCAGAACACCAGATAGGCGTAGGGCCAGCGGAGCTCCGGCATGATATCGAAGTTCATGCCGTAGACGCCGCAGAGGAAGCTGAGGGGGAGGAAGATCATGCTGAAGATGGTGAGGCGGTTCACGACCCGGTTGGTGCGGTGGCTGACCATGCCCATGTAGAGGTTCAGCGTCTCGTTCAGCACGCTCCGGACTCCGGCGATGTCGGCGCCGAGGCGCTCCATCCGGTCGGACAGGATGTCCAGGGAGGGCTGCGTGGTTTCGCTGACGAACGCGGACTTGCGGGTGGCGAGGTCGTTGAACAGGTCCCGGGCGGAAAGCACAGTGCGGCGGAAGGCGAGGATGTCGCCGGTCAGGTCGGAGACCTCGGCGAAGATGTCGTCGGTGACCTTGCCGAAGAGGCGGAGCTGGGTGCGCTCGGCCTCGGCGGTGTAGTGCTGGAAGATGCGGCGGTAGGACTCGAGCAGGCAGGAGCCGAGTTCGTAGAGCAGGAAGCCCGAGGACCGGGCGAACTTGCGGAAATCGTCGCGGTAGATGCGCCGGATCTTCTCCACGACCGCCGAGGAGGGAGGGGCGGCGACGGCCAGGAAATTCTCGCCCAGAAGGAAGGAGAGCACGTCGGATTGGAGGGCGGCGCCGTCGATGCGGACCTCGGCGAGGGTGAAGTGGATGGCTTCGTCGTAGAGCTCGTAATGGGCTTCGGAAGGCGGCGCCTGGAGGAGGGAGGCAATGGAGGGAGAGGCCCCGAGGCGGCCCAGCAGTTCGGGGAGGCGGGTCGACTCGTCCGGCGCGGAGAGGATCCAGTAGAAGAGACCGGGTTCAGGCCGCGCGAGGCCATCGGTTTCGGCGATGGTCCGCTCCTGTTTCGTGGCAAAATCAAAGGCGACAATCTGCATGGCGTCCTCCGGGATGCAAGCCGCTGGGCGACGGCAGGAGCCTAGCAGGCCCGGAGGCCGGGGCGGAAGGCTATTCTGCCGGCGCGGTGCATTTCCTGCGCCGCAAGGCCAGGAGCAGGGGGCCGCCGAGCAGCAGGAGCCCCAGCGTGCCGGGTTCCGGCACGATGCCGGGAGCGGTGGCGGGATCGGCCGGAGTCAGGTCGTGGGCCTTGTATTGGGCGGCGGTTTCCAGCACGACGGCGCCGGAGATGGGCGTTACGAGCTGGAAGGTGCGGGCAAGCTCGAGTGCTTCGTCGCGTCCGGTCTTTCGATAGGGTTGCGTCAGGCGGGCGATTTCGCCTGCGGCCCAGAGGCGGACGACATGGGAGGAGCCATCGGAAACGCCGGGGGGGATGGCGTCGCCGGACACGACTTCGCGTTGCCAGCGGGCGGCGTCGCCGCGCAAGGCGGCGGGGATGTCCCGGACCGGGTCTCCCACGCCGGGGACCGGATGGATGAGCTGGAGATCGGCGAGTTTTTCCGAGACGCGGTCGGCGCCGGGGCCGAACTGGTGGCTGTGGATGGCGAGCCTGCCCCGCGAAAAGTCGGCGATCTGGCGCAGGGCTTCGAGGTCGGAGGACTCGAGGGGTTGGGCGGCATGAAGCCAAAGAACCGGCGCATGGCCATGGGCGGCGGCCCACTTGGCGGCCAGGCCGAGGGCCGCGCCGTTGTCGCAGCCGCCGGCGAAACGAAGGAATCCGTCGGGCAGGGAATGCTCGGTGCTTTCCGGCTCGTCCGACGCCAGGACCAGATACTGCTGCGTGGCGGGGGGGATGGCTTCGAGGATGCGGCGCAGGGTGCCGGCATGGGGTTTCATGCGGGCGGAACCATCGATGACGATGGCGATGGCGGCGGGAAAGGCCGGTTCCGCGGCGGGCACTTCCAGTGTCTGGAGAATGGCGGAGTCCGCGTGCAGGCGGTTGTCGCGGGCCAAGACGGGCCGGACGGGTTGCGCCAAGGGCAGGCGCACGACCGGCGCCGGGGCCGGGGAATCCGCCGGGATGTCGCCTTGGACGGATGAGAGGGGCGCCCCTTGCACCAGGACCAGGCCGGCGCCGGCGGAAAGGGCGGGCCGATCGCTTTCCAACCACACCGAGGTATTCAATCCGCGGGCGGCGCTGAAATTTTGTTCGGCAAAGGCCGGCAGGCGCAGTAGCGCTTCGGACTTCCGGGCGTCGGGAACGGCAAGAGGGACGGTGATGCCGATGCGGGTCTTCATGCTACCGTCGACGGGGACGGGGAAGCACTGGAGGAGGACGCGGTCGGGCCCGGCGGTGGTGACGAGCACGGGATCGCGGCGCTGGCGAACGGCGACCTGCTGGTAGGCCTGGCGGGTCTGGGAGCGCCCGCCGAAGGCGGCTTCGCACGGTTCCCCGTTGATCCAGAGCGTGACGCGCGAGACGACGCCGCCGGGCGGCAGTTCGATCAAGGCCCGGGCTTCGCGGGCGGTTTGCGAGGCGTTGCGGAATTCGAGGGTCCATTCCAGGTAGGCGATGCCCGAGGCGGTGTCCACGCGGCCATCGAGACGCGACTGGGAGAGCGAAAGGTTCTTGATGCGGGCGGCGACTTGCTCCCCGCCGAGGGCGGGGTCGAACCAACTGTCATCGATCAAGGCCTGGCCGCGGAAGCCCTTGAGGCGGGGCGGGGGCACGGCGTTGAAGGGTGAGCCGGTGACGCGGTAGTAGGCGTTCTGGGCGTCGACGGTGGAGGGGGAGAAGCCGAAGAGGTTGACCATCATCAGCGAGGCCAGGTCGATGTTTTCGCTGCGGCGATAGCATTTTCGCAGCAGCAGGTCGCGATCGCCGCATGCGCGCAGGAGGCGGACGGCGCGGACGCGCACGGCCGGGTCGGGGTCGTTGGCCCGTGCGGCGCCGGCCTGGACGATCCATTGGGGGGTTCCCAGCAGGATCATCAGGAGAAACGCGGGCAGGGCCGAACGCCACCCGGCGGCGGGCGGCGGGGCCTGGGTGAGCCGGCGGGCGCGGTGGAGCCGGGTCCGCAGCACCAGTGCCGAGACGAAAGACAGGAGGGGGGCGAGGGGGATCAGGCCGACTCCGAAGTAGATCACCGCCATGGCGGCGAACGGGGTGACGATGGCGAACTGCAAGGCATAGAAGGCGGAAACACCGATGGCGATGCCGTTCAACAAGCCGACCCACCGGAACAGGCGTCCTTGCGGAGACAGGATCCACGTGCGGGAGGCGGCGAGCAGCGCCCAGGCGTTGGCCACGGGCACGAGACCGATCAGCAGGACATGCGCCCATGTCGGAACCGGATCAAAGAGGATTTCCGAGCAGAAGCCGGCGGTGAGCTCGAACAACAGGACGCCGAGCGGCAGCGCCACGCCCAGAAGCCACAGGAAGATCGTGGCGCCGCGATGAAACCAGACGCGCACGGCGGAAGGAGAAGCCGCCGGCGGAGGCGCGGCGGGCGGCGGGGGATCGGCCGGCGGCAGGTCGTTGAGGGCGGAAAACAGATCGGCCAGTCCGGACCTGACGCGCGCAGCGGCCACTTCGCTTTCGCCAAGGGAGGCGGCCCGGGATTCGATGAGGCCCTTCCAGTCCGAGAAGACTTCGTCGGGATCGGCGGCGGCGGCCAGCAGGGCGGCGCGGCGGTCTTCGCAATGGCGCTGGAACAATTCGAGAGCTTCGGGATTCCAGGAAATCATGGGGAGTTCCTTTTCTTGGAGATCTGGTTTTGGCGTTTCATCAATTCGAAATGGTCGTTCATCAAGGCAAGGATCTGGCGTCCGCGGGGGGTGAGCCCGTAGACCTTGCGGGCGGGGCCGTCGGGGGAGTCCTCGATGCGCCGGACGGCCAGGAGGCCCTGGAGGCGGAGGCGGGACAGCAGGGGGTAGAGGCTGCCCTCCGAGATGCCGAGGCCGGGGATTTCCTGCAGGCGGTTCATGATGCCGTAGCCGTGCAGTTCCTCGCCGGCGAGGACGTTGAAGATGCAGGCTTCGAGCCACCCCCGCCGCATCTGCGTCATCCACTGCGCGATATAGGATGTGTTTTCGCTCATCGGATTCACTTTCCTGGAGTCCTTCCGGACCGGCGCCCCCGGCCCGGGATCATCTACCTTGTCCAGCAAGGTACCTTGTCGCACAAGGTACGAAGCCGCGCAAGCGGAAAATGCGGGGAGCTGGAAAACGAGGGGGCGGCCGGCGGGGGCGGGGTGGCGCCGGATGCGTTGGCCGGCGAGACGGAAAAGACGACAAAGCGGCTTGCCGGTATTGACAAGGGCTTTTGACCGTTCCTATGCTCCCGGATGAAAGGATTTGGCTTTCGCAAATCCGACGAGGTCGTGAAAACCGCCGAGAAAGGAAAACCCATGTCGCGTGCGCGTTGGTTGTCCGTTGCGTTTCTGGTTCCGATGGTCCTGTCGGGCTGCGTCAGCACGTCCACGCTCACCATGACCCGGGAAAAGCCGGTCGTGGACCGTTCGGTGGTTTCCCCCAAGCTGGAAAAGAACCGATACGAAAAGATCATGGTCATTCCTCCGTCGGGAACGTCCCGGGGCGCTTTCGAGCCGCAGATCGTGCTCTTCGAGCGCGAGTTTCTCCGGCGCGGCATCACGGTCATCTCGGGGGCCATCACGGGGAAGGTGGTGCTGGAGGCGCCGGGCGGCGACGATGAGAAGAAGAGCGAGGCGGCGGCGCTGCTGACGGATCTGGAGCGCGCCCTGATCATGGCCAAGCGGACGGGGGCGGACGCCATCCTGCAGGTGGGGGATTTCTCCTTGTCGCAGGAAGTGGTGAAAACGCGCTTTTTCGTCGTCGACGCCACCGGCGGGACGTTCCGCGAAGTCCCGCAGGAGGAATACGAGGCCTTCCAGGGATTCCAGAAACAGTGGTTTGCCTCCAAGGAGATGCGGTTCATCGGGCGTCTGGTCGATGTCGAAAACGGGGAGGTGGTGGCTACACTGGACGTATCCATCCCCCTGAACCACCTGCTGCCGGGCGACTATGTCGCGACATTTTCCTGGGATGTGATCCGGGATCCCGCATGGATGCAGGACAGCGAGAACTTCCCCTACTCAGGGAATTGGGACAGCAAGGCCCGGAAACTGGCCGAGGAGCGGATCATCGAAACCGTTGTGCGCCAGCTCTCTCCCCAATAGCGGCCTCTCTCCGCGCAGCGCCGGCCGGAGATGGCGCGAAAAAAAGCGCCGCCCGGCAACGGGCGGCGCGGAACCGCGGGAAGAGCCAAGCAGACGCCTGGCGTTCCCGGGCGGGGCGGAGTTATTTCCGCTTGGCTTTCTTGGCGACCTTCTTGGCCACCTTCTTGACGGCCTTGACGGCCTTCCTGGCGGCGACCTTGGCCTTCTTGGCGACCTTCTTGACCGCCTTCTTGGCCTTGGCAACCTTCTTGGCCGGCGCCTTGGCGGCGGGCAGGGCGGCGACATCCATGACGCGTTCCATGGGGTAGTTCATCAGGTCGGCGATGGTGCCGACGACGTCCTTCATCCGGTTGGTGAGCATCATGGCGGCGATGACGTAGGGCTTGTAGCCGGCTTCCTTGTAGGTCGGGATGCGGTACTTCTCGAAGACGCTGGCGGAGACTTCGCCGGCCTTGCAGGAGACATCGGTGATGTCCGCGGGCAGGCAGTGCATGTAGAGGGCTTCGCCGTTCTTCGTGAGCTTCATCTTGGCTTCGTCGCATTCCCAGTTCTTGAAGTTGGCGTTCTGCTCGAGGCAGGCCTTCTCCAGGACCTTGAGGCCGTCGCGGTCGTTGGCGCGGAGCAGGTCGGTGCGCTTCTGCATGACGGAGTAGGGCGCCCAGGACTTGGGATAGACGATGTCGGCGCCGGCGAAGGCTTCCTCCATCGAGGCCACCTGCTTGAAGGAGCCGCCGTTTTCCTGCGCCTGCTTGCCGGCGAGGGCGACGACGTCGGGGATGAGGTCGTAGCCCTGGGGGTGGGCGAGGGTGACATCCATGCCGAAGCGGGTCATCAGGCCGATGATGCCCTGCGGGACGGAGAGGGGCTTGCCGTAGGAGGGGGAGTAGGCCCAGGTCATGGCGATCTTCTTGCCGCGCAGGTTGTCCAGGGAGCCGAAGTGCTCCTTGAGCCAGCACAGGTCGGCCATGGACTGCGTGGGGTGGTCGATGTCGCACTGGAGGTTGACGATGCCGGGCCGCTGGGGCAGGACGCCCTGCTGGTAGCCGTCGTCGAGGGCTTCGCCGACTTCCTTCATGTAAGTGTGGCCGGCGCCGAGGAACATGTCGTCGCGGATGCCGATGATCTGGGTGAGGAAGGAGATCATGTTGGCGGTTTCGCGGACGGTTTCGCCGTGGGCGATCTGGGACTTGCCTTCGTCGAGGTCCTGGACGGCGAGGCCGAGCAGGTTGCTGGCGGAGGCGAAGGAGAAGCGCGTGCGGGTGGAGTTGTCGCGGAAGTTGGAGATGGCCAGGCCGGTGTCGAAGACGCGCAGCGAGACGTTCTGCTCGTAGAGCTTCTTGAGGAGTTCGGCGGTCTGGAGGATGAGCTTGAGCTCGGGGACCGACTTGTCCCACGTGAGGAGGAAATCCTTGCCGGTCAAGCTGGCGTTCAGCTTTTCGATGGATTTGAGCATTTCAATGGCGTTCATGGTTTTTGTTGTGTCCTTCTTTGGTGATAAAACGGGAGGATGCTACCCAAGGCGCGACGGAGGAGCAATAGCGGAAAGCGAGAAAATGGGGCGGCGGGTAGAGCGTTTCTACAGGCGGTCGAGGTCGGCGTTTTCGCGCAACTGGACGAGGGCGGCGATCTTGGGGACGTACATGCGGGTTTCGGCGGGCAGCTTGTCGTGGATGTCGTCGAACGTCTTGCCGCCCTGGGTGCGCAGGGTCTTGGAGACGCGCCCCTCGCCGCAGTTGTAGGCGGCGAAGGCGAGCGGCCAGCTGCCGAAGCGCGCATGGAGCCTCTTGAGGTATTTCGCGGCGGCGCGGGCGTTCTTGATGGCGTCGAGCCGCTCGTCTTCGGGGGAAAGGCGCAGGCCGAACTGCTGGGCGGTGGCGGGCATGAACTGGTAGAGCCCGACGGCGCCGGCGGGGCTCCGCGCGGCGGGATTGAAAGTGGATTCGGCCTCGGCCTGCCAGACCAGTTCGGGAGGGACGCCCTCGGCGCGGAAGGCCCGCTTGATGTCGGGCAGGAGCGCGGCGGCGCGCGCCGGCGCGGGGCGTTTGGACAGCTTGCGCAGCCAGACCTGCTTGCTCTCCACATAGCGGTTGCGGGCTTTTTCGACGGCGGGTTCCGGCGCGGGCGGAGCCGGCGTGGAGGTCACCACTTCCGGTTCGGCGGGATGGGGGATCAGCGGAGGCTGCGGAGTTTTCGGATGCGGCGGAAGCGGCTTCTCCGGCGTGGCGGGATGGGGGATCAGCGGCGGCTGGGGGGGCTGGGGGGCCGGGGTCTGGGGATGTGGAGGAAGGGGGGAGGGCTTCGGCGCGGGGATGGCCTTCTCGACCTCGGCAGCCATCTCGATGAAGTCCATGCGCGCCTCGAGCCAATCGGCGTAGGCCTGGGTCTGGGGATTGGCGCGCAACCGTTCGAGGGTCTTGCGGGCCTGCGGCTGGAGGGCGGCGAGGGCCCCGATGCTTTCTCCGGTCAGCGTGGCCTGGATGGGCGAGATGAAGGCGACGATCTCGTCGGGAGACGCGAATTCGTAGTTGTCCTTGATGAAATCCGGGGCGAGGCGGTCGATGATTTCCTGCCCGGCCTCGGAGATCTGGTCGGGGTCCAGCTCCCAATCCTGCAGGAAGGCGGGCGCGCGGTGGAGCGGCATGGAGACCAGCAGGGCGCAGGCGATCCAGATGGGCCGGGCGGTTTTCATGTCACCACGGGAGACGATAGCCCGGGCCGGGCGAAAATGCATTCTCAATGTGGCGAACAACGGGCGGCTCCGCATCCGGAGAGCCCACGACCTCGACGACATCGAAGCGGATGCGGGCGGGCTTGGCCTTGAGGCGCTGCAGATAGCGCCGGGCGGCGCGGCCGAGGGCGTGGCGCTTGCCGCGGTCCACGGCGGAGACGGGGCGGCCGTATTCCTCGGTCCGGCGCGTTTTGACTTCGACGAACACCAGGGACTCCGAGGCGGGCGAGCGGACGACGAGGTCGAGTTCGCAGCGCGAGCCGAAGCGGACGTTCCGGCCGAGGATCCGATAGCCTTTCTTCTCCAGGAAACCGGCGGCGATCCGTTCACCCCAGGCGCCGGCGCGGTGGGTTTCGGGGACCTTGCCGGTTTTCCGGAACAGCGAAAACGGCCAGGGGAGGCGCATGTCAGAATCCCAGGGAAAGCTGGGCGACGGGAGCGAAGCTCCTGCGATGGGCGGCGCAGGGGCCGTTTCGGCGCAACGCGTCGAGGTGGGCCTTCGTGCCATAGCCCTTGTGGCGATCAAAGCCGTAGGCGGGGAATTCCGCGGCGAGCTCGACCATGAGGCGGTCGCGCGTCACCTTGGCCATCACGCTGGCGGCGGCGATGGAGAGGCTGGAAGCGTCGCCGCCGACGATGGCGCGGTGCGGAACCGGCAGGCCCTTGACCGGCAGGCCGTCCACCAGCGCGAGGTCGGGCGGGGGCGCGAGCTTTTCGATGGCCCGTTTCATGGCCAGATGGGTCGCGCGCAGGATGTTCAGGGAATCGATCTCCTCGACGGAGGCGGAGGCAACGCCGGTCCGGGCATGCGGGCAGGCCGAGATCAGGGCATGGAAAAACTCCCGGCGCGAAGCCGGGAGTTTTTTCGAATCATCCAATCCCGCAAGGGATTTTTTTGCTTCGGCTTCGAGAAAGGTCTTTTCGAAGACGACCGCGGCGGCCACCACGGGACCGGCGAGCGGACCGCGTCCGGCTTCATCCACGCCGGCGACACACAGGAATCCCCCGGTCCAGGCTTCCTGTTCGAAGCGTAGCACGGGGGATGGGGGGCGTTATTCCTGGACTTCCTTCAGGCGGCTCTGCTTGCTGGTGAGCTTGCGCATGTAGTAGAGCTTGGCCCGGCGGACGCCGCCGCTGCGTTCGACCTCGACCTTGGTCACGTAGGGGGAGTGCAGGGGAAACACGCGTTCGACGCCTTCGCCGAAGGAGATGCGGCGGACGGTGAACGTCTCGTTGGCGCCGCCGCCGTTGCGGGCGATGACCGTTCCGGCATAGACCTGAATGCGTTCCTTGTCGCCTTCCTTGATCTTCACATGGACGCGCACGGAATCGCCGATCTGGAATTCCGGGGCCTTTTCCTTCAGCTGGCTTTGTTCGATTTTTTCCAAAAGGGCAGTTTTCATGGAGATACCTTCTTCCTTACAAACGAGCGGGCATCATAGGGGATTGACGGGTGGCGTCAAGGGCGGAATCGCCCCGGCGGGCGGTTTTCCGGCGTCCGGGGGGTGGAAAGGCTTGTTTTCCAAGGGGTTCGGCGGCAGGATGCCAAAGGATTGGGCGGGCCCTTAGCTCAGTTGGTCAGAGCGGAAGACTCATAATCTTTTGGTCGCAGGTTCAAGTCCTGCAGGGCCCAGTCCTTTTCCAAGCCGTGGAAGAGACCTGCGAACATCCCGCATCCGGTGCCGGTCCCGCCCGCGCCGTGCCGGCGTGGGCGCGGCCGGCCTTCTGGTTTTTCTTCCTCCTCCTTTTCCTGGCGGAGGGGGCGGCCCGCCTCTGGGGGCCGGCCATGCCTTCCTGCGCGGAGGAGCGGCGGAACCCCTATCGTTTCCGCGGCTGGCCGGAATATGTCGAAGGCGCGCGCGGCATGATCGCCGACCACCGGACGGTGGTCCTGCTGACCAACTGCCAGGGCTACGGCGCGGAACTTCCCGGGCGGATGGGATATCCCGCGGCGCTGCAGGATGCGCTGGCGGAGCGGAAACTCCTGGGAGACACGAACTGGCGGGTGGTCAACTGGGCGCTGGATGGAGCGACATCCATCGAGTACACGATCCTGGCCGCCTATCTCGAGACGCTCCGGCCCGCCGCGGTCATCGTCTCGCTGGCGTTTGCCGATTTCCGCGCGGAGCATTTCAACGAGGGATGGCGCTATGCCCGCAGCGACGTGTCGAGGCTGGCGACGCGGCCGCCGGTGTTCCGGCATCTTCCCCCGTCGTTCCTGCGGCGCCACGGGAAGGTCGAGGATGGGCTGGATGCCTGGATGTTCGACCGCTGCGCGCTTCTGCGGGCGAAGGAATACGGGTGGTCGTGGCTGGATGGCCATCTGCCGGGCATCCATTACGCGTTGTATGCGCCGGCGATCAACTACCGCCCGTGGCGCATCGAGGGGGAGCTGGCCTGGCTGCCCGAGATCCGTCCGATCGGCGTGCCGCGCGACCAGGACCTGGATCTGCTCTACGACGAACGCTCCACGGCGATGGTCGATGAATTGGCTGCGACCCTGGCGGCGGGGAATGCGCCGGTCGTGCTGGCGGCGCAACCCTTCCGCGACGGGCATGTGCATGCCGAAACGTTTGCCAAGGACCTGGAGGCCTCGGCGGCGCGGCACGGCCTCCCGTTCTGGAACCTGCAGCATGCGATCCCCCGCGAGGAATTCCTGACCAGCAACCATTTTGATCGCCGCGGGCATCGCCGGATGGCCGGGGAATTGGCGGCCCGCATGGAATCCTGGCTGTCCGCCGGGGACGGGGACGGACGATAGGCCATGTGGTTCAACACCTACACGTTCGGCGTGTTCCTCGCGGTGGTGTTCGGCCTCTACTGGGCGCTGCCGCCGCGCGGAAGGCAGCTGTTCCTGCTGGCGGCAAGCTATGTGTTCTACTGCTGGAAGACGCCGGTCTACGGGCTCCTGCTGCTGGCTTCCACGCTGCTGGATTTCGGCTGCGGACTCTGGATCGGGGCGTCGGCGAGGCCCGGCCACCGGAGGCTTGCCCTGCTGTGCAGCCTGTGCGGCAACCTCGGCATCCTCTTCTTCTTCAAATACGCCGATTTCGTGGGGACAAACCTCGCGGGGCTGGGGTGCCTGCTGGGGTTCGACACCCATTGGGCGCCGTACGATTTCCTGCTGCCGGCGGGCATCTCGTTCTACACCTTCCAGAGCATCTGCTACACGCTCGAGATCTATCGCCGCCAGATCCAGCCCTGCCGAAACCCCGTCCACTTCGCGCTGTACGTGGCCTATTTCCCCCAGCTGGTCGCCGGGCCCATCGAGCGCGCCGACCACCTCCTGCCGCAGCTGGAGAAGACGCAGGTGTTTGGCTGGGACAACGTGGTTGCCGGCGGGGGGCGCATCCTGCTGGGCCTGTTCCGCAAGATGGTCGTTGCCGACCGGCTGGCGATCCTGGTGGACCGCGTCTTCGCGCACGTGGACGAGTATTCCACCTTCACGATCTGGGCCGCGCTGCTCGCCTTCGCGCTGCAGGTCTATTTCGATTTCGCCGGCTACAGCGACATCGCCATCGGCTCCGCGCGGCTGTTCGGCGTCCGCATCACGGAGAACTTCAGCCGTCCGCTGATGGCGCGGTCGGTGGCGGATTTCTGGGACCGCTGGCACCTGACGCTGACATCGTGGCTGCGGGAGAACGTGTTCTTCGCGATGGGCGGTTCCCGCCGCGGCCGCGCCCGCACGGTCTTCAACATCTGGGTCCTGTTCCTGCTGTGCGGGCTGTGGCACGGTGCGAGCTGGAACTTCGTGCTGTGGGGCGCCTACTACGCCCTGTTCAATTCGATGTACTACCTCTGGCGCCAGTGGCGGCCGCAGCCCAAGGGCGCCTCGCGGCGGAGGGATCCTCCCGGCCTGCGGGGGGTGGCGTGCATCGCGGCCACCAACCTGCTGATCGCGCTGGCGGCCTCGCTGTTCCGCGCGAAGGACCTGGCCGCCACCGGCCACATTTGGAAGGCGCTGGCGGGATTCCATCCCGGCGCCGCGTTCGCCACCGAATGGGACGTATGGATGATGGCCGGCCTGATGGCGCTGGTCTTCCTCGTCGAATATCTCCAGGAGTTCCACGGGCTGGATGACCGGTTTCGCCGCCTCGGGCCGTGGAGCAAGGCGATCGGCTGGTTCCTCCTCGTGATGGCGCTGATCTTCCTGTCGGTCAACAACCAGCAGCCCTACGTCTACTTCCAGTTCTGAGCCGCATCCGCCGCCTGCCCTGCGGCATCCCGCCCCATTTTCCTGCCGCCCAATCCGTTGGAATTCCACTTTTCCGGTGGTCTTTCGGGCCGTCCCGCCAGGTGGTAAAATAGGGATAGAGAAAGCGAAAGGAGGTGAAAAAGTCATGAGCATCCGGGATATGGTTCCCCGGAAGAGGCATGAGCATCCTCTCGCCCGGCGGGAGGAGGTCCATCCTTACCGGGATTTTCAGCGGGAGATGAACCGGCTGTTCGATGAATTCTTCGGCGAATTCCCGCTGATGGCGCGCGAAGGCGAGACCGGGTGGTTGCCGGGCGCGTTCGTTCCGCGCGTGGACGTGTCGGAAACCGACACGGAGATCAAAGCCACGGCTGAACTGCCGGGGATGGACGAAAAGGACATCTCCGTCGAGTTGGAGGACAACTTCCTGACCCTCCGCGGGGAGAAGAAGACGGAGCAGGAAGAGAAGGAGAAGAACTGGTTCCACAGGGAACAGTCCTATGGCTCCTTCCACCGCGTCATTGCGCTGCCGGCCGGCGTGGACGCCTCGAAGGCCACCGCCAAGTTCAGGAAAGGCGTGCTGACCGTCGTCGCGCCCAAGCGCGAGGAGGAGAAGTCGAAGCGCAAGACCGTGCCCATCCAGGCGGAATGATCCGGCCTGGCGGGCCGGGGGGCTTTGCTCCCCGGCCTTTTTTGCGGACCTGATTCACCCACGGGGCAAGCCCGTGGGGGTTTTCGATCCGAAAGCCGCGAGAGAAGATTGTCTTAACGAGAGAAACGGCGCTTGCCGAACGAACGGGGGCCGCCGGCATGGGGCTTCCGGCCTTGTCCGCCCGGTTTGCCGCCGGGCTTGGGCCCGGAATGCGGGTGAGGCCGGGCATGCGCGTGCGCGGCCGGTGCGGCGGGCTTGGCGGAATAATCGAAGCCTTCGATGCGGCGGCGCTCGATCTTGAAGCCCAGCACGCGTTCGATGGCGCGCACCGAACTTTCGTCCTCGTGGGTCGTGAAAGTGAAGGCGTCGCCGGTCCTGGCGGCGCGCCCGGTGCGGCCGATGCGGTGCGTGTAGTCGTCCACCGTGGCGGGCATGTCGAAGTTGATGACGTGCGTGATGTCGTCCACGTCGATGCCGCGGGCGGCGAGATCGGTTGCGACCAGGATCTGGTGCTGGCCGGATTTGAAGCCGTCGAGGGCGGCCTGCCGCTGGCGCTGGGAGAGGTTGCCCTGCAGGCTTGTGGCGCGGTGGCCGGAGGCGCACAGCTGCGCCGCGAGGCGCTTGGCGCGGTGCTTCGTGCGCGTGAACACCAGCACGGAACCGTCGCCGGTCTTTTTCAGGATTGCCTGCAGCAGCGCGGCCTTCTGCGTCTGCTCGACCGGATAGAGCGCGTGGTCGACCGTCGCCGCCGGCTTGGAATGGGCGATCTGGACGGTGACGGGATCCTGCAGGATTTCGTGGACCAGCGATCGGATTTCCCCGGGCATGGTGGCGGAGAACAGCAGGATCTGGCGCTTCGCGGGCAGGCGCTTCAGGATCTTGCGGATGTCCGGCAGGAAGCCCATGTCGAACATGCGGTCGGCTTCGTCGAGAATGAGGCACTCCACGTGGTTCAGGTTGAATTTGCCCTGGTCGAGCAGGTCCAGCAGGCGGCCGGGGCAGGCGATGGCGATTTCCGCGCCTTGGCGGACGCCATCGACTTGCGGACGCTGGCCGACGCCGCCGTAGATGGTGACGCAGCGGAAGTGGATGTTCTCGCCCAGCTTGATCACGACATCCTTGGTCTGCTCGGCCAGTTCGCGGGTGGGGCCGACGATCAGTGCGCGCAGCTGGTGGCGCGGGCCGGTCATCAGGCGGTGAAGGAGGGGCAGGACGAACGCGGCGGTCTTGCCGGTTCCGGTCTGGGCCAGGCCCACCACGTCGCGCCCTTCGAGGATGGCCGGAATGGCCTTCTTCTGGATGGGGGTCGTGGCGGTATAGCCCTGGGTTTCGACGTTCTTGAGAAGCCGGGGGTCAAGACCCAGCGATTGGAAGCTCATGGGGGGATCTCCTGGTGGCGAACTGCGAAAAGTGGTTTTTCGTGACGCCATCGGCCAGGGAAACCACGCCGCCGCTTCCTTTCCTCCTGGATCGGGCGGCCGGCTTGTCGCGCCTTGTGCGCAACGGAGAACGCAACCTACTGCATCCTGGCCCGCATGTCCAGTGCGGGAATCGGCGGCCCTTGCGGGGGTCAGTTCCCCGTGAACAGATAGTAGTGCCAGTAGTACAGTTCGCGGCGCAGGAATTGCCATTTGGTTTTCAGCGAGCGGTAGCGGGTGGTGGGGGTGGGCGAGGAGACGGCGGAAATGCCCAGGTCCTCCGCCATCCACATGGCCCGCCGCATGTGCAGCGGATCGCTGACGAGGATCGCGGTTTCCATGCCGTGGGCGTCCATGAGCCGCTTGGCCTCGGCCAGGTTCTGCCGGGTGGTGCGCGAACGGAGCTCCACCAGCGTGTCCGCCGCCGGGACGCCCGCCCGGATGGCGTAGGCGGCGCCCACTTCGCTTTCGGCATGGGGCGCGCCCGTCCCGTAGCCGCCGGTGAAGATGATCTTGGAAACCTGCTTTTCCCGGTAGAGGGAGATCGCGTGGCGAATCCTTTCCTCGAAGACGGGCGACGGCTTGGAGCCGTAGGCCGCGGCGCCCAGGACGATCGCGCAGTCGGATTCCACGGCGCGGTCCGCCGCCCCGTAGAACCAGATGGCGGCGCCGAGGATCGCGAGCCACGCGGCCAAGGCGAGGACGATTCCGGCCAGCAGCTTGGCCAGGCGGCGGATCGAGGTGGCCAGGATCCGGCGAAGGAGTTTGTCGGCCGGCGTGTTCAACGGACGGCTTGGCGGCCGAGGGCGAAGGCGCGGAGGTTCACGTCGAGCAGCCTGGCGGGGATCCGTTCGCGCATGGCGGCTTGCCAGTGCGCTTCGTCGAAGGGGACGAGCGAGGAGAGGGCGCCCATGAGGACCACGTTGGCGGCGCGGAGGTTGCCGGCCTGGACCGCGAGGGGATTGGCGTCGATGAGCATCAGGCCGGGATAGGCGGCGAGGCGCTTCGCCACGTCCTTCGCCGGCGGCTGGAGGCCGCTCGAGACGGTGACGGGGATCCGCTCCATGTCGTTGACGAGGATCTTCGCGCCGGGCCTGGCGAGGTGCGCATAGCGCAGGGCTTCGGTGCGCTCGAACGAGACGAGGACGTCGGACTGGCCGTCGGGGATGATGGGGGAATGGACGCGCGAGCCGAAGCGGACCTGGCTGATGACGGAACCGCCGCGCTGCGACATGCCGTGGATTTCCGATTTCTTGACGTCGAAGCCCGCATCCATGGCGGCGAGCGCGAGGATGTCGGAGGTGAGCAGGATGCCCTGTCCGCCGACGCCGACGAGGGAGACGTTGAAGAGCTGGCCGAGGGTGTGGTGGGTGCTCATCGGGGTGTCCTTATTTCGCGGGGGAGATGGCGCCGAACTTGCAGACCTGCGCGCAGAGGTTGCAACCCGTGCAAAACTGGGGGTCGATGCGGGACTTGAACCGCTTGCCGTCGGGATCCTTGGCCTCGCCGCGCACGATGGCGGGGCAGCCGATGCGGAAACAGGCGCCGCAGGCCGTGCATTTCTCGGCGTCCACGGCATTGATCCGCTTGCCGGCGAGCTTCTCGTGCAGGACGCAGGTGCCGCGAACGACGACGACGGCCGGTTCGCCGCAATCGAGGCATTCGGCAAAGGTCTTTTCGAGGGCGGCGAGGTCGTAGGGCTCGACCTCGTGGACGCGTTTGATTCCGAAGGCGCGGGCGATGTCGGCCACGCGCACCTGCGTGGAGATTTCGCCGAGGAGCGTGTGGCCGCTGCCGGGGTTCTCCTGGTGCCCGGTCATGGCCGTGATGCGGTTGTCGAAGACCATGACGGTGACGGGGATCTGGTTGTAGGCCACGTCGAGCAGGCCCGTCATGCCGGAATGGAAGAAGGTGGAGTCGCCCATCACGGCTGCGATGCGCGGGTTCGGGAGGCCGGCCTTGCGCATGCCGATGGCGGCGCCGATGGCGGCGCCCATGCAGACGCAGGTGTCCATCGCGGCGAGCGGCGGGGCCGAGCCGAGCGTGTAGCAGCCGATGTCGCCGCAGACGGTGGCCTTGAGCTTGCCGAGGATGTGGAACGGCCCGCGGTGCGAGCAGCCGGAACAGAGGACCGGCGGGCGAACGGGGATGTCGGTTTCGGGCTTCGGCGTGGCCGGCGCGGGCGTGCCCAGCAGTTCGGCGCGCAGGGCCGCGAGGCGCGCCGGGTTGAGCTCCATCATGCGCAGCTCGGTCCGGGGCTCGAGGACGGGGATGCCCGCCGCGCGGATCTGCTCGGCCAGCACGGGATCGGATTCCTCGATGACGACGAGGCGCTTGACGCCCGCCGCGAACGCGCGGATCCTTTCGATGGGTGGGGGACAGGACAGGCCGACCTTGAAGACAGGGGCCTCGGGGAAGACTTCCTTCACGTACTGGTAGGCGACGCCGGAGGCGACGAACCCGAGATCGCCCGTGCCGGGCTCGGCGCGGTTGAAGGGGGTGGATTCCGTCCGTTCGCGCAGGGCCGCGGAGCGCTTTTCGGCGGCGAAGCGCATCAGGCGGCCGTGGGCGGGCACCGCGACGTTGCGCTGGGCGTTCTTCACGTAGGGGATGGCCGGGGCTTCGCCGCGCTCGCCGGAGCCGATCTCCACGATGCCGGACGTGTGCGCCGTGCGCGTGGTGGTGCGGACGATGACGGGGACCTGGTGTTTCTCGCTCAGCTCGAAGCCGGCCATGACCATGTCGTAGGCCTCCTGCGAGTCGGCGGGTTCGAAGAGGAGGCACTTGGCGAACTTCGCCAGCGAACGGTTGTCCTGCTCGTTCTGCGAGGAGTGCATGCTGGGGTCGTCGGCGTTGATGATGACCATGCCGCCGATGGCGCCGATGTAGGTGAAGGTCATCAGCGGGTCCATGGCCACGTTGAGGCCGACGTGCTTCATCGAGACCATGGCGCGGACGCCGGCGAGCGAGGCGCCGACGCCGATTTCCATGGCGACCTTCTCGTTGACGGACCACTCGCAATTGATGGCGCCCTTGAATTCGGCCACATGCTCCATGATTTCGGTGGAGGGGGTGCCGGGGTAGGCGGCGGCCACGCGGCATCCGGCGCGGTAGGCGGCCCAGGCGATGGCTTGGTTGGCGGAGAGCAGTTTTTTCATGGTCGGATCCGGTTCGGGGTTTACCAAAATCAGGCGGCGACTGTAGCACCGGAGCGGCGGGCCGAAAAGCAGGAAAACCGCCCTGTCCCACCCTGCGGGAAGGCGCCGCACGGGGCCCAAACGCCGTTTTTCCACACAATGGAAAAACTTTTGGCGGATTTTCCACGCAATGGAAAAACTTTCAGGGGCGCCTTCCCGCGCAGGAGAGGCGCCTTGCGGCTTGCGGGGGGCGGGGAAAAACCGATAGGGTTCGGCCACGGACATGAGGGCATCGCCACCCATTTCCATTGCGCTTGCGCTTCTGGCCCTGGCCGGAACCGTGCCGGCCGCTTCGGCCGGGGAGCCCTTCCTGACCCAGAACGAGAATCCCGTCAGCCGCCTGTACGGGCTTCCGGCGGGGGACGATGCGGCGGCGGGGGCGCCCACGGGATTCCAGGCGCGCGTGGCGTTCGACGTGGCCAACAGTTCCTACGAAAGGTCGCGGGGCGCGGAGGAACTGGTCCTGGACGGCGAGACGTGGGTGGTGCGGTTCGGCGTGCGCCGCGGGTGGAGGAACGGCTGGCGCGTGGCGCTGCAGGTGCCGGTGGTTTCCCACCAGCGAGGAGGGATGGACCATTTTCTCGAGGAATACCACGATGCGATGGGGCTTCCGGATGGAAACCGGAAGCAAAGGCCGTCCGGCCGGCTGGAATACCGGTATCGCCGGGAGGGGGAGACGCGGTTCAGCCTGGACGATCCGGCCACCGGCCTGGGCGATGTGCGTTTTTCCGTTTCCGCGCCGCTGGGGCGCGGCCCGGACGGCGCGCGCGCGCTGGATGCCGTGGCGGGCGTGGAACTGCCGACGGGCGATCCCGACCGCCTGCTCGGGAGCGGAAGCACGGATTTCTCCCTCGGGCTGGCGGCGTGCGATCGGACGAGCCTGTCCCGCTGGAATCTCGAGCTCCATGGTTCGGCCGGGATGCTTGCGATGACCCCGGGGGACATCCTGGGGGATTTGCAGAAGTCCTTCGCCGGATACGGGAATTTTTCGGTGGGCTGGCGGCTGGCGGACTGGCTGATGCCCCGCCTGCAGATCGACTGGCACAGCCCGTTCTTCTCGGGCACGGGGATGGCCCCGCTCGACGACTGGGCGGTGGAATTGGTCAGCGGGGCGACGGTCCGGCTGCCGGCGGGGTTCGACCTCGATATCGCCGTGGCGGAAGATGTCGCCGTGAACACCACCCCCGATGTGGTGTTCCATTTCTGCCTCAAAAGGAACCTGTGAAAATGCACGATGGAAGAATGGTTCGCGGGATCGTGGCCGGGATGGCGGTTTGGGGCGCCGTCCTGTCGGCGGCCCTGGCGGCGCCGGGGCCGGAGGAGGGGGTGCGGTTTTTGCAGGACTACAGCGGGACCGGGCGGCTGGGATTCTTCGCGAACGCGCAGGACGAGCTGCAGGAGGAGCGCTATGTCACCGAGGGGGCGATGACGCTGGATTTCGACGTGGTTTCGTTCCTGGAGCGGTGGTCGGTCCACACGCGGTTCATGCTGCTGGCCGACCTGGGGACGTCCGTGGCCGAGAACCTTCCGTTTTCGCCGAAGGAGACGGTGTACGAATTCAGCCCGTTTGGCGAGTACCAGCGGGGGACGTGGCTGGCGCGGTTCGGGTGGAACCACGCCTGCCAGCACCTGATCTACAAGGACAATGACGAGCCGTGGTACACGGTGGAGGGGAGCAACCTGCCGCCGGACGTGTACTACAACCGGATTTTCGCGGGGGTCGGGCGGCGGGAAAGCCGGCCGGAAATCCTGCGGGAGGCATTCTTCGGGGCGGAACCGGCGCGGCCGCGCGTGGTCTGGTACCTGGAGGCGGGCGGCTATCTCCGGTCGCTGCCGGGCATGGACGGCGAATCGCTCCATGGCGGCAACGACTGGGTCGCCGACGGGACGGCGGAGCTGCGCCTGCTGCTGCACGGGGCGAAGCGGTGGCTGCTTTTCGCCACGAGCCGCACGCAGGTCCTGCTGGACACCGGAGACGAACTCTACGCGCGGGAGCTGGTGCAGCTGGAGGCGGTGTTCGACAGCCAGGGATTCGGATCCTCCGTCTATGCGGGATGGCATGCATTCGACGAGCATCCGCGCGACAGCAAGGAGGGCCTCGTCGAACTGGGGGCGGAGTTCTATTTTTAACGGAGAAGGACACAACCAGAAGGCAGCGCGATGAAGACATTGCCGCATTTGCTCGAGAACAACCGTCGTTGGGCCGCTGGCCTCCTGCGAACCGATCCGGGCTTTTTCCGACGTTTGGCCGGGCAGCAAGCCCCCCAGTTCCTGTGGATCGGATGTGCGGACAGCCGGGTTCCCGCGAACGAAATCGTCGGCCTGATGCCTGGCGAACTCTTCGTCCATCGCAACGTGGCAAACCTGGTGGTGCATTCAGACATGAACTGCCTTGCAACGATCCAGTACGCGGTCGAAGCCCTGAGAGTCCGGCACATCATCGTATGCGGCCATTATGGCTGCGGCGGCGTGAAGGCGGCCATGGAGCGGTGTCCGCATGGATTGGTGGACAATTGGCTGGGGCACGTGCGCGACTTGTCGCGGCGGCGGCGCGCGGAGTTGGACGCCCTGCCGGATGCCGCCACGAGGTTCGACCGGCTTTGCGAGATGAACGTCGAGGAACAGGTGTTGAATGTCGGCCGCACCACGCCCGTGCAGGATGCCTGGGAGAGGGGGCAGCCGCTGGCGATTCACGGCTGGATCTACCGGATTTCAGACGGGCTGTTGCGCGACATGGAAATCACCGTGCAGTCCGACAATGAATTGCGCAACCTGGAAGGCGGCTGAGCGTTCGCGCCAGCTTTACCGCGCCGGCGGAGGCGGTATCGCGGCCAGCAGGGCCGTCTTGTCGAAAACCCCTTCGAGCTGGCGGTCGTAGAGATCCTGGAGGATCTTTGCGAAAGAGGGGCCGGGGACGTGGCCGAGCGCGATGAGATCGCGGCCGGTGACGAGGGGCGGAGGCAGGACGGGTTCGGCGGCGAACCGGGCTTTTTCCACCTTCAGGAAATCGTAGACGTCGAGAATGGCGTGGGAGGAGACGCAATCGAGGCGGTGGAGCTCGAGCTCGTCATCGAAGGTGGGCGCGCCGAGGAGGCGGCGGAGCTTGGACTTGCGCATTCTCGGGGCGTCGGCCATGCGCATGTGGCCGGCGATGATGGCGCAGACCTCGTCGACGAGGGCGTTGGGCGCGCGGAGGCGTTCGAGGATGCCGCGGGCCATGTCGGCGCCGACGGCGGCATGGCATTCGAAGCGCCAGCGCTGCGTGCCGTCGGGCAGCGTGGCGAACTGCGCGGTGGGCGGCTTGCCGACGTCGTGCAGGAGCACGGACAGCGCGAGGCGCAGGGAAGGATTCGGCGGCATGGCGTCGAGCATGAGCTTCGTGTGAGTGAAGACATCGCCCTCGGGATGGAATTCGGGCGGCTGCTCGACGCCGGCCATGGCGTCGATTCCGGGAAGGATTTCCTTCAGGAGACCCGAATCGCGCAGGAGCTGGAGGGCTTCGCCGGCCCTGGGGGACTCAGTCAGAAGGCGGAACAACTCGTCGCGGATGCGTTCGGCGCTGATGCGGCGGATATGCGGCGCCAGTTTTTGAATGGCGGTGAACGTGGCGGGATCGATGGCGAACCCGAGGGCGGAGGCGAAGCGGATGGCGCGCAGCATGCGGAGATGGTCCTCGCCAAAGCGGACGGCCGGCTCGCCGATGGCGCGGATCACGCGGGCCTGCAGGTCGGCCTGTCCGCCGACGAAGTCGCGGATTTCGCCGGTGGACGGATCGAGGAAGAGGGCGTTGATGGTGAAGTCGCGCCGCAGGGCATCTTCGCGGGCGTCGGTGAAGGCGATGGCGCCGGGATGGCGCCCGTCGACATAAGGCGAGTCGGCGCGGTAGGTGGCGACTTCGACGGGCGCGCCCTCCTCGGGCACGACCGCGATGATGCCGAAGGCCTTGCCGATGGCGAGGGTCTTGGGGAAGAGGGCTTCGATGCGGTCGGGAAGGGCATCGGTGGCGATGTCCCAGTCCTTGGGTTCGCGCCCGAGGAGAAGGTCCCGGACGCATCCGCCGACGAGCAGGGCCTCGTGTCCGTCTTGGCGGAGGGTTTCAAGGATGCGCAACGGCGCGGCTGGAACGGGGGTGTTCAATCCCGGATGTCCGCGTAAAGGGGGCAGTGGTCGGACGGTTTGGGACGCGTGCGGGGGACGATGTCGATGGCGGCGGCGGCGGACTGGTTCGCCAAGGGCTTGGTGGCGAGGACGTAGTCGACGCGCCAGCCGCGCTTCTGGTCGGGGTTGAACGGCGCGCGGTAGTCGTAGAACGAATAGTCGATGAGATCCGGATTGTGCTTGCGGAAGAGATCGGTGAAGCCGAATGAAACCACGTCCTCGAAGGCGTCGCGGACGGCCTGGTGGTAGCAGACGTGGTCCTTCTTGGTTTCAGGGCTGGAGACGTCGATGGGGTGGCGGGCGACATTGAGGTCGCCGCACCAGAGCAGGGGCGTGGCGGGGGTGAAATGCTTCTCGAAGTATTTCTTCAGGCGCGCGAACCATTCGAGCTTGTAGGCATACATGGGATGGTCGATTTCGCGGCCCTGCGGGACGTAGGTGTTCACGACGTGGAGCCTGCCGAAGCGGGCATGGGCCAGGCGGGTGGGGTCGGAGGGTTCGGAGTCGAGGCCGAAGGAGATTTCATCGGCGGGCTTCTTCGAGACGATGGCGACGCCGTTGTAGGATTTTTCCCCCTTGAACGCGACCTGCCAGCCGGCCATGCGGAAGGCATCGGCGGGGAACTCCGCGTCCTGCGCCTTGGTTTCCTGGAGGCAGAGGACGTCGGGGGAGTTGTCCGCGAGCCATCGGAGGACGGCATCGAGCCGGGAACGGACGGAATTGCAGTTGAAGGTGGCGATTCTCATGGCGGGGGAATCCTACCATGCCACCGTTCCTGCCACAACCTGCAGATGGCAGGCGCGGCCGTGCGAAAGGCCTGCCGGGAGGCCGGAACCTACTTCATCGCCTTTTCCAGCTGTTTGTCGGCGGCAACGCCGAGGTCGCGGGCCTGCTGGTAGAAGCGGCGGGCCTGCTTGAGATCGATGGGATCGACGAGCGCGTAGAGCTGGGCGAGGTTGTAGTAGTATTCGCCGCCGACGTTCCGGTCGAGCTTGATGGCCTTCAAGAGGGTTTCCCGGGCTTCCTCGTAGAAGCCCGCACCCATCATGGCGGCGCCGAGGGTGGCATGGATTTCCGCATTGCGCGGATTGCTCTTGGCCAGGTCGATGAGCATCGCGGCGGCCTCGGGATAGCGCTGCAGGCGGATCAGGGCGATGCCTTCGATGAGGACGAGGTTCATGTCGGTCGGGAAGGCCTTGCGGGCTTCCTGGACGGTGGCGAGGGCGGCATCGTTGTCGCCTTCCTGCAGGAGCTGGCGGACGTAGTCGGAGGCGAGCATTCCCTGCGGGACGGGCCTGGGCGGAACGGTTGCGGCGACCGGGGAGGAGGCGAGTCCTGCCTTGGGCTCTTCCGTTGACGGCTCCTTCGCGGCGGTCTTGGCCTTTTCCTCCCTGCGACCGGTCTTTTCGGGACCGGCTTCGTGCGGGAGGGCGGCGACCTGCTTTCCGGCTCCGGCCTGTTCCTTGCGGGCCTTCTGGAGATCCTGTTCGGCCTTGGCCAGCTTTTCTCCGGCCTGCCGGGCCTTGAGTTCGGCCTGGTCGGCACGGACCTCCGCGCCGTCGAGTTCGCCATCCAAGGTCTTGATTTCCTGGTTGAGGCGTTCGTTCTGGGCGCGAAGTTCGTTGGCCTGGGCTTCCATCTCGTTGAGGGCCTGGTCGAGCTGCTTCTTGGACTCGAGGTCCTTCTGGAGGGCCTGGATCCGTTCCTCCTTGGCGGCCAGTTCGGCGCGAAGGCCTTCGGTGGAGGCCTGTTCGCCGCGGGCGCGGTCGGCCAACTGCCGGTTGGCGGCTTCGAGGTCCTTGCGAAGCTTGTCGTTTTCGGCGGTGACGGCATCCAGCTCGTTCTGGATGGTGTCGAACTCGGCAATTTCAGCCTCGAGGCTGGCGATGCGGCTCTTGAGGTAATCCAGTTCGACGGAGGACGCGGTGGCGGTGGCCGGTTCCACTGCGGAAGGGGTCGGCCTGGCCGGTTCAGGCCGGGCCTCTTCGGGCAGCGGTTCCAATTCCGGCGGTTCCTCCATCTGTCCGCCGCCCTTGCGTCTCTCGATGTCGGCGATCTGGTTGTCGCAATAGGCCTTGCGATACTGGATGACGCGAGGTTCCCAGCCGGGGAAATCCGTGGCGAGCTGGAGATAGTAGCCGCGCGCGGCCTGGTATTGGGAAAGGGCTTCGTCCAGGCGGCCGGCATCGAGGCTTTGATCGGCCTGGACGAGGTTCACATACGCCTCGGTCTGGATTTGCGCGGGATCGGTCGGGGCGGCCTGCGCCCGGCCGGCGGAGAATCCGCAGGCGCAGGCGAGAAGAAGGGCGGCGGCGATCCGGTCCATCGGCGTGGGGCTCTTTTTTTTCACGGGTTTTCCTTCCATCCGGGGGCTGGGGATCGGGGCGGATCGATGTCAGGCCTTGCCGTGGACCTTGGCCGCGACCTTGAGGCGCAGGGCGTTGAGCCGGATGAATCCGGTGGCGTCGTCCTGGTTGTAGGCCTTGGTCGGGTCGGCATCCATGGTGGCGATCTGCGGGTTGTAGAGCGAAAGGCGGCTCTTGCGGCCGGCGACATAGAGGCCGCCCTTGAAGAGCTTGACGCGGACGGTGCCGGTGACATGCTTCTGGGTATTGTCGATCAGCGCCTGCAGGGCCCGCCGCTCGGGGGCGAACCAGAAGCCGTTGTAGACCATCTCGGCATAGCGCGGGATGAGGCCGTCGCGCAGGTGCATCGTGTCGCGGTCCATCGTCAGCGATTCCATCTGGCGGTGGGCGAACTGCAGGACGGTGCCGCCGGGGGTTTCGTAGACGCCGCGGCTCTTCATGCCGACGAAGCGGTTCTCGACCATGTCCACGCGGCCCACGCCATGCTTGCCGGCGACGGCGTTGAGCTTGCGCATGACGTCGAGCGGCGACAGCTTCCTGCCGTCGACGGCGACGCAATCGCCGCGCTTGAACTCGAGCTCGACGTATCCGGGGCGGTCCGGCGCGTCCTCGGGGGCGACGGACAGGCGGAACATGTCCTTGTTCTTCGGCGCGAACGCGTCGAGCCACGGATCCTCGAGGATGCCGGCCTCGTAGGAGATGTGGAGCAGGTTGCGGTCCATGGAATAGGGCTTCTTGGCGGACGCCTGCACGTTGATCCGGTGCTTCGCGCAATAGGCGATCATTTCGGCCCGGCCGGGGAACAGGTTGCGGTAGGCCTCGATGCGCCAGGGCGCGATGACCTGGAGGTCGGGCGCGAGGGCGGCGGCGGCCAGTTCGAAGCGGACCTGGTCGTTGCCCTTGCCGGTGGCGCCATGGGCGATGGCGACCGCACCTTCCTTCCTGGCGATCTCGACCATGCGCTTGGCGATGAGCGGGCGCGCGATGGACGTGCCGAGGAAGTACTGCCCTTCGTAGATGGCGTTGGCGCGCATCATCGGGAAAATGAAGTCCTTGGCGAATTCGGCCTGCAGGTCGTCGATGTAGATCTTGCTCGCGCCGGTGGCCAGCGCCTTCTTTTTCAGGCCCTTGAGTTCCTCGCCCTGGCCGACGTCGGCGGCGAACGCGATGATCTCCGCCTTGTAGTTCTCCTTGAGCCATTTCAAGATGACCGAGGTGTCCAAGCCGCCCGAATATGCCAATACGATTTTCATCTCTCCATCCTTAGGATTGCGTTTTCGACGATGCGCCATGAAAAGCGCGAAACGGGGATAATAGGAGGTTCCGGCCGGAATGCAAGCGGGGGAAAGGCCCTCTTCGCCCATTGGAAGGGCTTGCGCGCGGCATCCGGGCGGGATAAAGTGCCTGGATCCAAATAGAAAAGAGAAAAGGAAAAGAGATGA
Organism: uncultured Verrucomicrobiota bacterium; assembly: GCA_937860055.1. Classification (GTDB taxonomy): domain Bacteria; phylum Verrucomicrobiota; class Kiritimatiellia; order CAIQIC01; family Lenti-01; genus Lenti-01. Next base: position 139,237 of record CALMBO010000026.1, read on the forward strand.
AAAAGGTACTGATTCCGACGGCGCTGGATTCCGTGGCCAAGGAGATCCTGGAAGCCCATGGCGGCTACAAAGTGGTGCAGATTCCCAAGGCCGACATCCTCCAGTTCGCCAAGGAGAACCCCGATCTCCACGCGCTGATCGTCCGCAGCGAGAAGGTCACGGCGGAAATCATCGACGCGGCGCCCAACTTGAAGGTGATCGTGCGCGCCGGCGCCGGCTACAACACGATCGACATCGCCCATGCCCGCGCGAAGGGGGTGGACGTGATGAACACCCCCGGCGCCAATTCCAACGGCGTCGCCGAGGAAGTGGTGGCCCTGATGCTGGCCGACGCGCGCAAGCTGATCGCGGCCGACGCCTCCTGCCGGGCCGGCGCGTGGGAGAAGACGGCCTTCATGGGCACCGAAGTCACGGGCAAGACGATCGGCATCGTGGGTCTGGGCCACATCGGCCGGCTGGTGGTCAAGCGCCTGTCCGGGTTCGAGCCGACCTTCCTGGGCTTCGATCCGGGAACGACGCCGCGGCAGGCTGCGGAACTGGGCGTCAAACTGGTTTCGCTCGACGAACTGTTCTCCCAGTCGGACTACGTCACCCTGCACCTGCCCGAGACCGCCGAGACCAAGGGCATGATCAACCGCGCGTTGCTGGGCCAGATGAAGCCGGGCGCCACGCTGATCAACTGCGCCCGCGCGGGCATCGTCAACGAAGCCGACCTGCGCGCCGTCAAGGCCGAGAAGAAGCTGCGCTTCCTGAACGACGTCTACGCCAAGGACGAGGAAGGCCCGAAGAGCGTGGCGGACATCGCCGACATCATGGTGCCGCACCTGGGCGCCAGCACGCGCGAGGCGAATTTCAAGGCTGCCGAACTGGCCGCCCGGGAGCTGATCGATCTCGATGAAAAGGGCATCGACAAGGCGGTCGTGAACAAGGCGAAGTAGGCGCGAACTCCGCACCGACGCCTTGCGGCATGCCACGCCGTGGAAACGGGATTTCCACGGCGTGGATTTTTTTTGAGGAGGGGCGGTCGCCGCCGGTGTTTTTCCGGGCGGGAGGGGCGATCCGGCTTTGACAGGGGCGGCGGGCCCGGGGCATAGTGGAGTCCGAGGAGGACGCGTGCATGGCCGTTGACAAGCGCGAGCACTGGGGCACCCGGATCGGCGCCATCCTGGCGGTGACGGGCAGCGCGGTGGGGCTGGGCAATTTTCTGCGGTTTCCGGGGCAGGCGGCAAAATATGGAGGCGGCGCCTTCCTGATCCCGTATCTGGTGGCCTTTTTGGTCGTGGGGCTCCCGATGGCATGGGCGGAGTGGGCCCTGGGCCGCTATGGCGGCGCGCGCGGGCACAACTCGTCGCCGGGCATTTTCCGGACGCTGCTGGGATCGCGCAAGGGGGCCTATGTGGGCATGCTGGGCACGCTGATGCCGGTGATGATCTACATGTACTATCTTTCGGTCGAGGCCTGGTGCCTGGCCTATGCGTGGGACTATCTCACGGGCCATTTTGCACGGCTGGGAACGGACCTGGCGGCCATCGAGAACCAATTCCTTGGCTTTGTCGGGGCCGGGCAGGACGGCATCCTGTTCGGCGGCGCGGGGGTGTCTCGGATGCTGGTCTTCCTCGGGTTCTGCTTCCTCACAAACACGGTCCTGATCTACCGGGGGGTGAACCGGGGCATCGAGCGCTTCTGCAACCTGGCGATGCCGTTGCTGATCGTGTGCGCGCTGATCGTGCTGGCGCGCGTGCTGACCTTGCCGGCCCATCCGGCGCATCCGGAGCAAACGGTGGCGAACGGGCTGGGCTACATGTGGAATCCGGTGAAGCCGGGGCAGACCTTGTGGGGCGTGCTGTCGAACCCGGAGGTATGGATGGCGGCGACGGGCCAGATTTTCTTCAGCCTGTCGGTGGGCTTCGGGCTGATCCTGACCTACGCGAGCTATCTCAAGCCGGACGACGACGTGGCGCTGAGCGGATTGACCGCCTGCGCCGGCAACGAATTCTGCGAGGTGGTTCTGGGGGGGATGATCGCGATTCCGGCGGCGTTCGTGTTCCTCGGGCCCTCCGTGGTGCAGAGTCCGCCCGGCACGTTCGGCATGGGATTCGTCACGCTGCCGAATGTGTTCAACCAGATGCCGCTGGGTTCGTTTTTCGGGTTCCTGTTCTTCTTCCTGCTCTTTCTCGCGGCCATCACCAGTTCGCTGTCGATGCTGCAGCCGTCGATCGCCCTGCTGGAGGAGGGGTTGAAGATCGGCCGCAGGGCGTCGGTCTCCATCCTGGCCTTCATCACGGGCACGGGCTGCCTGTTCGTGGCCTACTTCTCGAAGGGTTTCACGGCGCTGGACACGCTTGATTTCTGGATGGCCAACTTCTTCATCTTCATTTTCGCCACGATCCAGTCGGTCGTCTTCGCCTGGGTGCTGGGGATCGACCGGGGGATGGCGGAACTGCGGCGGGGGGCGGAGATCCGGCTGCCGCGGATCCTGCCTTTCGTGCTGAAGTATGTTTCGCCGACCTATCTGCTGGCGATCTTCTGCCTGTGGGCCTGGAAGAACCTGCCCGAGCGCTGGGAGGCCATCGTGCACCCGCCGGCGGACGGGCCGCCGGTGGTCTTGTTCTCGGTGCTGTTGATCCTGGCGGTCGGGGTCTTCTTCGCCCTGATCGTGAACGTTGCCAACAAGTCCTGGGACAAGGAGAAGCCGTCATGACGCTTGCAGGCTGGGTCATCATGGTTCTGGCGTGCGGCGGCTTCACGGGGCTGCTGCTGTGGTGCGTCCGCAAAGTGGTGGTGACGCCGGAGGCGCCCGAGCATCTCCACTCCCAGATCGACATCGACACACACGACAAGGAATAGCCGTCCGGAGGGAGTCCGGGCGCGAAAAACCCCCGGGCGGCCGGGCCGCACGGGGGTGCAGGGGTGGGGGGCCGCCGCTCTACTTGAGGCCCATCTCGATCATCTTTTCGGCGATCTGGATGGCGTTCTGGGCGGCGCCCTTCCAGATGTTGTCGCCGGAGACGAACAGCGAGAGGCCGTTTTCGACCGACGGATCCGGACGGATGCGGCCGACGAGGGCATCGTACTTGCCGGAAGCCTCGAGAGGCGTCGGGAAGACGGACTTGGACAGGTCGTCCACCACCTGCACGCCGGCGGTTTTCGAGAGGATCTCGCGGGCGCGCCCGGGGGAGAGCGGGTTGTGGAACTCCACATGGAGCGCCATGCTGTGGCCGTTGAAGACGGGGACGCGCACGCAGGTGGAGGCGACGCGGATGGAGTCGTCGCCGAGGATCTTGCGGGTTTCGCGGCCGAGCTTCGCCTCTTCGGAGGTGTAGCCGGGCAGGTCCTTGGCCTCGGAGCCGATCTGCGCGATGACATTGAAGGCGATCTGCGCGGGATAGACCTCGTGGGTGATCGGCTTGCCTCCGGCCCAGGCGCGGACCTGGTTTTCGAGCTCGCGGATGGCGGCGCTGCCCGAGCCGGAGACGGCCTGGTAGGTGCAGCAGACGATCCGCTTGATCTTGGCCTCGCGGTGCAGCGCGTAGAGCGGCATCAGCGCGATGGCGGTCGAGCAGTTCGGGTTGGCGATGAAGTTCTTGTGGTTCTTCAGGCTGTCCGGATTGATTTCCGGGATGCACAGCGGCACCTTCGGATCCATGCGGAAGTCGTCGCCGTTGTCGACGACACAGCAGCCGACCTCGGCCGCGCCCCAGCCGAGGGTCTTGGACGCGCCCTTGGCGCCCTCGGTTCCGGCGAAGAAGGCGAAATCATAGCCCTTGAACGATTCGGGGCCGGTGGCGACCTTCACCTCGACGGGGAGGCCGTCGATCATCTCGGTGCGCTCGCGGGTGGCGAACGCGGTCAACTTGGCCATCGGGAAGTTGCGCTTGCGGAGGAGGCGGACGATTTCCGTCCCGACCGCGCCGATGCCGACCATGCAAACATTGTATTTTTTCATTGGTATGCTCCTGTTGAAGGGGTGGGGAATCTACCCGGATTCGGCGAATTGTCAACCCGCAGGCTAGACCAGGCTGGCGATGAGGTCGCCGACTTCGGCGGTGCCCATGCCCATGCGCCCGGCGGCGAGGGATTTGATCTTCCCGCCGTTGAGCGCGGACGTGACGGCCTTGTCGACCGCGGCGGCGGCTTCGGGTTCGCCGAGGGTGTCGAGCATCATGCCGCCGGCGGCGATGGCCGCGATGGGGTTGATGACGTTCTTACCGGTGTACTTCGGGGCGCTGCCGCCCATGCACTCGAACATCGAGACGCCTTCGGGGTTGATGTTGCCGCCGGCGGCGACGCCGAGGCCACCCTGGACGATGGCGGCCAGGTCGGTGATGATGTCGCCGAAGAGGTTTTCCGTCACGATGACGTCATACCACTCGGGCTGCTTGACAAACCACATCGTGCAGGCGTCCACATGGTTGTAGTCCTGCTTGATGTCCGGGAAGTCGCGGTCGCCCATCTCCTTGTGCGAGCGGACCCAGAGGTCGCCGCAATGGGTGAGGACGTTGCACTTGTGGACGAGGGTGAGCATTTTCTTGCGGTTGCGCCGGCGGGCGTATTCGTAGGCGAACTTCATGCAGCGGTCCACGACGGGCCGGCTGTAGACCATGACCTGCGTGGCGACTTCGAGGTTCGTTCCCTTCTGGACGGCGCCGCCCACACCGGTGTAGATGCCGCCGGTGTTCTCGCGGATGACGACGAAATCGACGTCCTTGGGCTCCTTGTCCTTCAGGGGGCAGTCCTCCTTGCGGTAGAGCTTCACGGGGCGCAGGTTGATGTACTGGTCCAGGACGAAGCGGGTCTTGAGGAGGATGCCGCATTCCAGGATGCCCGGCTTGACCTCGGGATGGCCGATGGCGCCGAGATAAAGAGCGTTGTGCTTGCGGAACTCCTCGATGGCGGAATCCGGCAGCGTCTCGCCGGTCTTCAGGTAGCGTTCGCCGCCGAAATCGTAGGGGGTGTAGTCCAGCTTGAAGCCGAACTTCTGGGAAGCCGCGCCGAGCACCTTGACGGCCTCGCGGGTGACTTCGGGGCCGGTCCCGTCGCCGGGAATCAATCCAATGGAATAGGTCTTTTTCATAAGGGCGGACATTTAATGGGGATTGGCCGCCCAAATCAAGCCCGGAAAGCGTTTTTTTGACTTGGCCGCCGGGAAGGCGCGGAAGGGGCGGCGTCAGTCGGCGGCGCGTTCCAGGCGGGTCCAGCTGCCGTCCAGTTCCTCGTTGGGATTGAAAAGGGCGCTGTCGGTGACGATGTATTCGTCGTTCCTGCCCCGCCAGGCATGGGAGTAGCCCGAGGGCAGTTCGACGTGCGTTCCGGTGTCGGGATTCCGGTATTCGTCCACGCCGCGGATGTACTGGCTGTAGCTGTCGTTGATCCGGTCCATGGCCGCCTGGTGGTGTTCGTAGGCCTGCCGGCGCGACTCGGTGATTTCCTCGTTCGTCTGGCTGATGATGCGGCTGATGACCCCCGCGTTGGCGATCTGCCGGTTCTGGTAGGCCGTCAGCGCCTCGACCAGCTGCTGGTACCGGTTGAGCCATGGCGGATGGATCCGGATGGAGGCGACGATGGTCTGGAGAATCTTCGCCTGGTCGTCCAGTTTTCCCGCCTCCGCCCTCATGGCGCCGAGCTGGTCGGCGATCCAGAACACCATGTTGCCCGCGGGGAGGAAGGTCTTGTTGAGCGTGCCGTAGAAATCCTCCTCGACGGGTTTTCCCTCCAGCTCGTAGCCGATGCGGACCCGGCCGGCGGAGATCTCGGTCGGCAGGAAATTGCCGCCGCCGGCGTTCTGGGCGCGGACGGCCTCCGCCAGTTCGGGCATCTCCACGCGGTCGACCACCCGGAACGGGACCCCGGCTCGGACCTGCGGAAGGACGTAGCGCTCGATGTAGTCGAATACATGGGCGGGCGGCGGGCGGACCTCGTTGCCAAGGTAGTTGCTGCCCTCGGGAAATCCGGTCATCGCCAGCATCCCGCCCCAGCTGTAGGGCTGCGCGGGCCAGGCTTCGAAGGCTTCGGGGCCTCCGGGGTTGCGGAGCCGGACCTGGAGCCCCGCCGGCATGGTGGGATGCAGGCGCCAGAAAACCGTTCCTTCACCTGCCCATCCGGCCGGAATCAGCATCGATGCCGCCTCGCCCCCGATCATGTCCGGGCGGTCCATCACCTGCAAAGTCTTGAACCGGAGGACCCCGTCCGGCGGCGAGGCGTGGTCGGAACCGGGCCCGGCCCGCGAGCAGGAGGCCGAAGCCAGGATGGCAGAAAGAAGGGCGATCAGCGGGAATGGCCGATGGATCATGGACGTCTCCTGGATGAATGGACTGTATTTTGCCATATCGGGCGCCGGGGGGGAAGGCCGGAAGATGATCCCCTTGATTCCGGGGCGGGAAGGCGCCGCAGGCGGCCGGCGCCCGGCCCGCCCCGGGCGGGACTTATGTTTTGACAGGGCCGGCCCGTTCGCCTACACACCGGTTCCATGAACATCGACGCGATTCCCAAGGTTGAACTCCATCGCCATATCGAAGGCGCCATCCGCTATGCCACGATGAAGGAGTGGGTGTTGGAGGACGGTCTCCTGCCGGCCTCCAGCACCGAGGAGAGGCTCCGGGATTTCATCCTGATCACGCGGCCCGTGGACGGCTTGAAGGTGTTCCTCGAGAAATTCGGCCTCATCCACCAGGTTCTTTCCAGCGAAGCGCGCATCCAGCGCATGGCCGTCGAGGCCTGCGAGGATGCGTATCGCGAAGGGGTGCGCGTCCTGGAACTGCGATATTCCCCGGTCTTCATCCAGGGGGAACGGACACGGCTGGGCTTCGACCGGATCCATGCGGCCATCCTGGCGGGGATCCAGGCGGCCGTGAAGCGGTGCCCGATGGCCGTGGGGCTGATCGGCATCCTGGGCCGCGAGTGGGACCTGCCGACAGCGACGCGCGTGGCGGATTTCATCATCGCAAACCGGGACACGTTCATCGGGATGGATCTGGCCAACGACGAGGCGAATTTCGATGGCAAGCCCTTCGCCGGCCTTTTCCGGAAGGCCCGTGGCGCCGGCCTGCATCTCACCGTCCACGCGGGCGAGTCGCTCATCCCGACTTCCAGCCAATCCATCCGGAGCGCGCTGGACGAGCTGGGGGCCGAGCGGATCGGGCATGGCGTCCAGATCTACCGGGATCCCGTCCTCATGGAGGAAGTGGCGAAGAGGGGGATCCTCCTGGAGCTGTGTCCCACGAGCAACATCCTGACGAAGTCCATTTCCTCGCATGCCGCCTATCCGATCCGGCAGATCCGGGCCGCCGGCGTCCGGGTATGCCTCAATGCCGACGATCCCGGCGTGTTCAGCTACGATCTCAACCACGAGTACCGGCTGATGGCGGAGCTGCATGGCCTGGCGGAGGCGGATTTCACGGCGATGAACCGCGATGCGCTGGAAAGCAGTTTCATCCGGGACGACCTCAAAAAGAGCCATTTCAGGGCCTGATCGTCCGCCGCCTCCGCCCGGCGACGGGGGGAGGGTCTTCTCCCTGCCGGGCCTGGCCGAGGAGCCGATGGGGGGCGCCCAATGGCCGGGAAGGCGGGGACGGCCCGGCTTGACGGGTGGGGCGGTGGGGGGTATGGTGGCGCGCTATTTGAAACCCCTTTATTTGAAAGGAACCGATTCCCATGAATGTGACTGTTGAATCCACGGGCCCGTGCCGCAAGCAGCTGAAGGTGGAATTCTCCGCCGAAGAGATCCAGAAGGAATATGACGAGTCGCTGGCGGTCTTCGCCAGGCATGGCCGGGTGAAGGGCTTCCGCCCGGGCAAGGCCCCCGTGGAGATGATCCGCCGGATGTACGACAAGCAGATCGTCGAGGGCCTCCATGAACACCTGCTGGCCAAGGGGTTCCAGCAGGCGCTGAAGGAGCACAAGCTGGAGACCGTCGCCGAATACGACCTGCAGAAGTCCGCGCTCCAGGCGGGCGCGCCGTTTTCATTCTCCCTGACGCTGGACGTGGCGCCGGAATTCGAGCTGCCGGCCTACAAGGGCATCGAGGTGGAGGCCAAGAAGGTCGAGATCTCGGACGAGGCGGTGACGCAGGCCATCGACCGCTACCTCGAGGGCATGGGCAAGTACGAGGACCTGGCGGAGGACCGCCCGGTGAAGGAAGGCGACATGGCGGCGGTGGACTATGCCGCCACCGTGGATGGCAAGCCCATGGCCGAGATCTCCGAAAAGGCCAAGGGGTTGGCGGCGGGAACCGATTTCTGGGTGATCGCGAACGAGGAATACTCCTTCTTGCCGGGCTTCGGCCCGCAGCTGGTCGGCCTGAAGGTCGGCGACTCGAAAGATGTTTCCGTGGAGTTCGGCGACCAGTCGCCCATCGACGAACTGCGCGGCAAGACCGGCGTGTTCAAGTCCACGGTCAAGAAGATCCGCGCCCGCACGAAGCCGGCCATGGACGAGGAGCTTTTCAAGTCCCTCCACGTGAAGGACGAGGCCGAGCTGCGCGAGACGTTCAAGCACATGCTGCAGGGCGAGGCCGAGCGGCAGGAGGCCACCCGCCGCCGCAACCAGCTGATCGATGCGCTGATGAAGACGGCCGCGCTCGACGTGCCCGAGTCCGAGGAGCAGGAGGAATCCCACCGCATCGTCTACGAGATGGTCGAGGAAAACACCCGCCGCGGCGTCTCCGAGAAGGAAATCCGCGACAACATCGCCAAAATCTCCGAGTCGGCGAAGGCGGCGGCGAAGGATCGCCTGAAGCTGCGCTACCTCCTGAAGCGCATCGCCCGCGAGGAGAAGATCGAGGTGGCCGACGCCGAGGTGGCGTCGGTGATGAACCAGTACGCCGCGCGTTCGGGGGCGAAGTCCGTGAAGGAATGGCTGCAGCGGGCGAAGCTGAAGGAGGCCGAGGTCCGCAAGGGCCTGCGCGCCGACCTGCTGACGACGAAGACGATCGACGCCCTGATGGGGCACGCGAAGCTGACCGGCGACGGTGCGGCGAACAAGTAGAAGGAGGCCCGGAATGAGCAAGGAGAATTCCTATCTGATCCCGATCGTGGTGGAGCAGACGGGCCGCGGCGAGCGGTCATACGACATCTATTCGCGCCTGCTGAAGGAGCGGATCGTGTTCATCGGCTCCGAGATCACCGACGATCTGGCGAACCTGGTGGTGGCGCAGCTCCTCTTCCTGCAGAGCGAGGACGCGACCAAGGACGTGAGCGTCTACATCAACTCCCCCGGGGGCTCCGTGACCGCCGGGCTGGCGATCTACGACACCATGCAGTTCCTGAAGTGCGACGTGGTGACCTACTGCATCGGCCAGGCGGCGAGCATGGGCGCGGTGCTGCTGGCCGCGGGCGCCAAGGGCAAGCGCCACGCGCTGCCCGGCGCGCGCATCATGATCCACCAGCCCTGGGGCGGCACGCAGGGGACCGCGAGCGACATCCACATCCAGGCCCAGGAGATCCTGCGCCTGAAGGACTACCTCAACGGCATCCTCGCCCGGCATACCGGCAAGTCCGCCAAGGAAGTGGCCAAGGACACGGACCGCGATTTCTTCATGTCGGCCGAGGAGGCCGCCAAGTACGGCCTCGTGGACGACGTGCTCGGCGCGTCCCCGGCGAAGGCGTAGGCCATGGCCGGCAAGAAGCCCAGCCCCCCCGACGCGTCCTGCTCCTTCTGCGGGAGGCCCCGCGGCGCCGTCAAGACCCTCATCGCGGGCCCCGACGGCCTGAACATCTGCGACGAGTGCGTGGACATCTGCCACACGATGGTGAAGCGTCCGGAGGCCCGGTCCGGCGCCGCGGCGGGGCCGTCCCCGGCCGCGCGCCTGCAGGTGCCCCGGCCGCACGAAATCAAGGCGCGGCTCGACGAGTTTGTCGTCGGCCAGGAGCGCGTGAAGAAGGTGCTCTCCGTCGCCGTCCACAACCACTACAAGCGCGTGAAATCGCGGATCGAGGGGAAGGGGGGCGACGACGGCGTCGAGATCGACAAGAGCAACATCCTGATGCTCGGGCCGACGGGCAGCGGCAAGACGCTGCTGGCGCGGACGCTGGCGCGCATCCTCGACGTTCCCTTCAGCATTTCCGACGCGACGACCATTACCGAGGCCGGCTACGTGGGCGAAGACGTGGAGAACGTCCTGCTGCGCCTGATCCGCGCGGCGGACGGCGACGTGCCGCGCGCCGAGCTGGGCATCGTCTACATCGACGAGATCGACAAGATCGCGCGCCGCATGGAGAACGTCTCCATCACGCGCGACGTGTCGGGCGAGGGCGTGCAGCAGGGCCTGCTGAAGATCCTGGAGGGCACCGTCGCCAGCGTGCCGCCGCAGGGCGGGCGCAAGCATCCCCAGCAGGAGATGATCCAGATCAACACCGAGAACATCCTGTTCATCTGCGGCGGCGCGTTCGTCGGGCTCGACGACATCATCAAGCGCCGCGTGGGCAAGGGCGTGATCGGGTTCGAGAGCGAAAGCGAGCAGCGGAAGAAGCCGAAGTCCAACCCCGTCATGCCGGCGGTGGAGCCGGAGGACCTCGTGAAGTTCGGGCTGATCCCCGAGTTCGTGGGGCGCCTTCCGATGGTGGCCGTGCTCGAGGCGCTGACGGAAGACGACCTGGTGCGCATCCTGACCGAGCCGAAGAACGCGATGATCCGGCAGTACCAGAAGCTGCTGGCGATGGAAGGCGTGGAGCTTGAATTCACGCCCGCCGCGCTGCGGGAGCTGGCGCGGGAAGCCGTCCGCCGGGAGACCGGCGCGCGCGGGCTGCGCTCGCTGCTGGAGAACATCATGCTGGACGTGATGTACGAGGCCCCGCGCCGCAAGGCCGCCGGACGCTATGTCATCAGCGATACCGTGGTGCGCGGGCACCAGAACGCCCTCGATGCCGTCGAGAAGGTGTCGCCCAAGGCGCCGCCCCCGGCGGCGGAAAAGCCCCTGGAAGAGGCGGGATGATTCGCATCCGCCATCCCGCCAACCTGCGTGCCGCGGCACGCAGGTTTTTTGTTGGAGCGGCGGTCCTGCTGGGCGCGGCCGCCGGCGAGGCCCGCACCGTCGGGATCACGGTCCTGAACACCACCGACCTGCACGGCGCGCTCCGCCAGACGCCCGGCATCTACGCCGAGCGCAACGATGGATCCCTGCTCCGGTGCGCCACGATCGTCCGGCGCGTCCGGGAGGAGAATCCGAACACGTTGCTTCTCGATTGCGGCGACATCTTCCAGGGCACGGCGGAGAGCTATCTGACCCGCGGCGGCATCATGGCGACGGCGATGAACGCGATGGGCTACGACGCCTTTGTCGTCGGCAACCACGAGTTCGACTGGGGAACCGGCGCGCTGGCCGGGTTCCTCGGAAAGATGCAGGCGCAGGCGCTGGCCGCGAACCTGCAGGCGGGGCCGGAGTCTCCCGAGGCCTTCCGCCGCGTGTTGCCGTTCATCATCAGGGAAATCGACGGCGTCCGGGTGGCCATCGTGGGGCTCACCACGCCGAACATTCCGAACTGGACGCGGGGCGTTGAAAAGGAGGATCTCCATTTCCTGGATTCGCGGCTCGCGCTGGAGCATACGCTCCCGCTGGTGCGGAAGGAGCGCCCGCAGGTCCTGATCCTGCTGGTCCACCAGGGGATGTCGGCGCAGGACGACGCGGCCAACCAGCTCAACGGGATCGGCCGCCGCTTCGGCGAGTTCGACCTGGTGCTGGGCGGCCATCTGCACGCCATGGTGCCCGGCATCCGGCTCGGCAAGACGGACTATGCCCAGGCCGGCTACGGCGCCGGCGGCGTGATGCGCATCGACCTGGCCTTCGACACCGTGGAAAACGCCGTGGTGGAGAAGACGTTCGAATACCTGCCCGTCGGCGGAGACATTCCGGAGGATCCCGGGATCCGGGCGCTCGTGGCGGACGACCTGGCCAAGGCCGACGAATGGCTCGGAACGGTGGTGGGGAAGACCCGGACCGACCTCGCCTTTTCGATTGCCATTCCCGGCCTGTGCCCCGTCCAGCAGCTCCTCTGCGCGGCCATCGCGGAAAAAACCAAGGCCGAAGTCGTGCTGCACGACGTCCTGTCCCCCCATGGCATCCCCGCCGGCGACATCCGCGTGGCCGACATCTGGAGGATCGTGCCGTTCGAAAACACGGTGGGCTGCCTTTGGCTCACCGCGGCCGAGATCCGGGACATCCTGGAGGAGGGGGCCGTCTATCTCGGGACGGATCGCGCCGTTGGCGCCTGGGGAATCCGCTACGAGGTCTATCCGAACGCGCCCGAAGGCCGGCGCATCCGCCACCTGCGCGCGGCGGATGGCCGTCCCATCAATGGCAAGCGGCGGATCCGGGTCGCGTTCAACAGCTATCATCTGGCCGGCGGCGGCGGGCGGTTCCCGGCCGTCGTGAAGGCGGCCGCCTCGCCCAACTCCCGCATGGAAACCATCGCCGAGCCCGTGCGCGACATGGTGCTGGACTATGTCCGCCGGCACCGCACGATTTCCATTCCCGAAGGCACCAATGCGGTGGTTGTGCTCCGGGAACCCCGCCCCTGGCATCTCCGGAAGTAGCCTCCGTTTCGGCGGGGGAAGGCGCCGGACGGGCCGGTGCCGAAAGTTTTTCCATTGCGTGGAAAAACCGCCAAAAGTTTTTCCATTGTGTGGAAAAACGGGGCGGAGGGGGCCGGGCGGCGCCTTCCCGGGCCGGGGGGAGGGGGCATCTTGGGCTTCCCAAGGACGGGGATTTTCCGTAAGGTGTCCAATCAAGTCTTTTTAGCGAGGAAACGGGCATGAAGGTATTGGTGACGGGCGGAACGGGATTCACGGGCAGCCATTTGACGCGGCGGATGCTGGACCGCGGCCATGAAACCGTCGTGCTGGACAACCAGAAGGGGTTGTTCGACGAGGAGTTCAAGGCGCGCGGCGCGAAGATCATCTACGGCACCGTGACGGATCCGAAGGCGCTGGAAGAGGCGCTGGACGGCGTCGAGGTGGTGCACCACCTGGCGGCGGCGTTCCGCAAGATCAACATGGCCGACCGGGTCTATACCGAAGTCAACCAGGGCGGCTTCCGCAGCCTGCTGGAGCTGGCGCAGAAGAAGGGCGTGAAGAAGGTGGTGTATTGCAGCACGCAGGGCGTGCACGGCAACATCGACAACCCGCCCGGCGACGAGAATTCGCCGATCAAGCCGGAGGACTACTACCAGTTTTCGAAGCACCAGGGCGAACTGGTGGCGCAGGAGTTCATGGCGAAGGGCATGGACATCACCATCCTGCGGCCGACGGCGCTGTACGGCCCGGGCGATCCGGGGCGGTTCCTGATGATGTACAAATGGGTGGAGCGGGGGTTCTTCCCGTTCTTCGGCGATGGAAAGGTGTTCTACCACCCGGTGTACGTCGAGAACTTCGTGGATGCGCACGAGCTGGCGGCGGAGAAGCCGGCGGCGAAGGGGCAGACCTACCTCATCGCCGACGCGCAATATTATTACATCAAGGACATCGTGGCGATGATCGCCGAGGCGATGGGGCGGCCCTGCAAGTTCGTGCACCTGCCCTTCTGGCCGCTGTACGCGGTGGCGACGGTGGTGGAGTTCCTCTACAAGCCGCTGCCGTGGGACCCGCCGCTGTTCCGGCGGCGCGCGGACTGGTACCGCCAGAACCGGGCGTTCAAGATCGACAAGGCGCGGCGGGAGCTGGGCTACGAGCCGAAAGTGGGCCTGAAGGAAGGGCTCAAGATCACCGGCGACTGGTACCGGGCGAACGGCTACCTGAAGAAGTAGAACCCGATGTGCGGCATTTGCGGATTCAATTGGCGGGACCCCGGCCTGGCGAAGCGGATGACGGATGTCATCGCGCACCGGGGGCCGGACCAGGACGGCGTCTGGTGCGATGAGCACGTCACGCTGGGCCACCGGCGGTTGAGCATCATCGATCTGTCGGAGGCCGGCCGCCAGCCGATGCCCAACGAGGACGACGGCGTCCAGGTGGTGTTCAACGGCGAGATCTACAACTTCGCCGGGATCCGGAAGGAGCTCGAGGCGAAGGGGCACGTGTTCAAGAGCCACTCCGACACCGAGGTGATCATCCACGGCTATGAGGAGTGGGGCTTCGACGTCGTCCACAAGTTCATCGGGATGTTCGGCATCGCGCTGTGGGACTCGAAGAAGAAGCGGCTGTGGCTGGTGCGCGACCGCATCGGCATCAAGCCGATGTACTACTACCACAAGAACGGCCGGTTCGTGTTCGGGTCGGAGATCAAGTGCATCCTGGAGGATCCGCAGGTGGCGCGGCGGGTGCACCACGCGGCGCTCTACGCCTATCTCGGCTTCGAGTTCGTGCCGGCGCCGGAGACGGCGTTCGAGGACATCCGCAAGATCCCGGCCGGCCACTGGGCCGTGCTGGAGAACGGGCAGCTGCGCGTCGAGGAATACTGGGACCTGAAGATGCCCGAACGGGGCGTGGTCCGGTCCGAGGGCGAGATGGTCGAGCGCATCCGCGAGCTGATCGACGACGCGGTGCGGCTGCGGCTGATTTCCGACGTGCCGCTGGGCGCGTTCCTGTCGGGCGGGCTCGATTCGAGCACGATCGTGGCGATGATGCGCAAGCACAACCCCGGCAAGCTGCAGACCTTCACGATCGGCTACGAGGACGCGACGTTCAGCGAGACGGAATACGCCAAGGTCGTGGCGGACCATTTCGGCACGGAGCACCGGGTGCTGATCATCGACAAGATGGACGAGGCGTCGATCGAGAAATCGATCTGGCACCTGGACGAGCCGATGACGGACCTGTCGTCGATCCCGCTGATGTTCATCTGCCAGAAGGCCAAGCAATATGTCACCGTGTGCCTGAGCGGGGAGGGCGGCGACGAGGTGTTCATCGGCTACGACCGGTTCAAGGCGGCGAAGATCGCGTCGTTCCTGAATTATCTCCCCAAGTGGTTCCGGCACGACCTGGTGGGCAAGTGGGCCAAGGGGCTGGAGGACCGGCCGGAGAAAAAAGGCCCGGTCAACATGTTCAAGCGGTTCATCGAAGGTTCGCTGCTGCCCGAGGAGGCGATGCACCTGCGCTGGCAGTACTTCATGGACCCGCGCCTCGAACAGCACCTGTTCGCGGATTCCTACAAGGCGCAGGTCCCGTTCGATCCGTTCGCGCGCGTCCGCGAATACAATGCGAAATGCACGTCGAAGGACATGGTGAACCGGCAGGCCTATCTGGACACGCGGTTCATGATGAGCGACAGCGTGCTGATGAAGGCCGACAAGATGAGCATGGCCTCGGCGCTGGAAATCCGCGTGCCGCTGCTGGACCACCGCCTGGTGGAATACATGGGCACGGTGCCCGGCAACCAGAAGCTGCGCGGCATGACGACGAAGTACATCTTCCGCAAGGCGCTGGAGGGGATCCTGCCGAAGGAGATCGTCTGGCGCGGCAAGCAGGGCTACAGCCTGCCGGTGAAAAACCTCCTGCGCACGCAGCTCAAGGATTTCATGGTCGCGCTGCTGCACGAGTCGCCGCTGATCCGCGAGGATTTCGACGTGGCGTTCGTGGACCGGCTGATCGACGAGCACCTGTCGATGAAGCAGAACCACAACCACGTGCTCTGGGGCCTGATGAACATCGCCATCTGGCACCGGCGGTTCTTCCGGAACGGATAAGAAAATGTTCTCACGGAGTTCACAGAGGTTCGCAGAGGGGAAATCCAAATGGATGGCTCCGTGGAACTCTGTGAACCCCTGTGAGAACAATGGCTTTTGAGGGCCGAATCATGGCTGAATCCGCGGAATGCAAGGTGAAGGAGCTGACGAAGGGGTCCGCCTCGGGCGCCTACCGTGTGCTGATGTACGGCGACATGGGGATCGGCAGGATCATCTGGGCCGAGATTCTGTTCACGCTGATCGGGGGGATGGGCGGGGCGATGGGCCTGTTCCTGCGGATGAAGCTGTATCCGTCGCTGTTCAAGTCCTGCGGGCGCAAAGTGGTGTTCGGGAAGAACGTGACGATCCGCCATCCGCACAAGATCCTCCTGGGCGACGGCGTGGTGCTGGACGACAATTGCGTGGTGGACGCCAAAGGCGCGGACAACGCGGGGATCGTGCTGCGCGACCGCGTGTACGTGGGGCGCAACACGATCATCTACTGCAAGAACGGCGACATCGAGATCGGCGAAAACGTCAGTCTGTCCGCCAACTGCATCGTGTTTTCCTCGAACCGGCTCGTCATGAAGAAAAACAGCGTGGTGGCGGCGTTCGCGTACCTGCTGAGCGGCGGGGAATATGACCTGGACGATCCGACGCCGCTGGCGCTCCAGAAGGGGACCTGCACGAAGGGGCCGCTGGAGATCGGCGAGGACTGCTGGATCGGAGCCGGGGCCAAGGTGCTCGACGGCGCGTGCCTGGGCGACCGCGTCGTGCTGGGCGCGGGGGCGGTGGCCACCAGGCCCCTGCCTGCGGATTCCATCGCGGTCGGCGTGCCTGCGCGCGTCGCCAGGACGCGGAAGGCGGCCGGGTGAAACGGCGCCTGGCCCTGCTGGCGAAGCTGGCGGTGATGGGCGGCCTCCTGGCCGTGCTCTACCGCAACGTGGATTTCGCCGAATTCCGTGCGGCGCTGGCGGGGTTGCAATGGGGCTGGATTCCGCTGGTCTACGCGCTGCTGCTGGCGAACACGGCGCTCAATTCCTGGAAGTGGGGCCTGCTGCTGAAGGCCGACGGCATCGTCCTTCCGCTGCGTTCGCTGATGTGCAGCCACCTGATCGGGACGTTCTTCAACCTGTTCCTGCCGTCGAGCATCGGCGGCGATGCGTACCGCGTGGTGGACGTGGGGCGGCGGGCGGGCGCGGGGGCGAAGAGCTTCGCTTCGGTGTTCGCGGAGCGGCTGATGGGCTTCTTGGCGCTGGCGCTGTGGGGCCTGCTCTTTTCGGCCATCGGGTGGTCGCGACTGCCGGACAAGCGCATCCTGTTCCTGCCGGTGATCGTCTTCGCCGTGATGGGCGCGATGGTGTTCGCGGTGGTGCAGCGCACGGCGCTGGTGGCGGTCTGGCGGCTCTTCCGCATGGATCGGATCCACAAGCTCGATGCGTTCCTGCACCGGTTCCTCGATTCGTTGGCGGGCTACCACGCCGACCGCCGGCTGATCGCCTGGGTGTTCGGGCTGTCGCTGGTGTTCCAGATGGTGGCCATCACGACGATCTTCTGCATTTCGCAGGCGCTGCACTGGGAGGTGCCGTTCGTCTATTTCTGCATTTTCGTGCCGCTGATCACGCTGGGCGAGGCGCTGCCGATCTCGATCTTCGGCATCGGCGTGCGCGACGGGCTGTATGTGTTCTTCTTCGCGCAGGCGGGGGCGGCGCGGGAACAGGCGCTTTCGCTGGCGCTGGTCTATGTGCTGATCACCATTGTCTATTCGCTGCTGGGCGGGGTGCTTTTCCTGCTGCGCCGGCCGCGTACCGCTTCAAGCTGCGGCTGATTTTCAACATCTTCCGCCGGAATTTTCACCAATCCCGGCTTTTGTCTGGATTTCTTCAATCCCGCAATCCTCTCCCGGACAGCGGGATCAAAACGACATAAGAATTATTGGCAAAAATTTGAGGATAATTCGGTTGATAAAGACGCGGTCCTGGGGTAGCCATAACAAACGGGCAGAATCGGTCTGCCCCAACGAAACGAGGAGACATGGTCAGAGAGAATAACGGAACGAGCAGAAGGATGATGGGTTTGGCATGGCTGGTCGTGGCGGCCCTGTTGACAGGTTGCGAGTCGACCACAACGGATAACGAAGAAGTTCCCAGCCTGAGCGGCTTGCAGGGGGAAACCACGACAAGCGAGGGTTTGGATATCGGATATGAAGCCGAGGCTTTGCCGTCGGAAATCACGGGTCCCATCAAATGGTTGAATCCAGTTGGGGACATCATGGGCTGGGCGAAGACGGCCACGCTCCAGGCGCATGTCGGGGGAGGCAGCATCAACATGGCCTACGACAAGAGTCGTACATGGCCTGCGCGGGATGGCGTGAATGCGACGCCCTGGGCGATTGTGAATATCAACGGCCAGTGGTATGCCGCCACCTTCGAATATCTGAGAGTGGGGCAGGTGTCGAAACCGATGGAGGTGCTGTCGCAGACCGGCGGCAAGGGTGATCATTTCAAGGTGTCTCCGCTTTCATCCTGGCGCCCCCGCAGCGGGGAGCGGTTTGGCCTCATGGTCAGCGGGCTGGCGCGCGGAACCAGCCTGCGCAATGTGAAGGAACGCAGCAATATCTGCATGGTCACCTGGCCATAGGGTCCGCGAACGCAGGATGCCGGGGCCCGGTTGAATCCGGCCCGGAAACCTTCTCCGGCGCAGGCAGGAATGCCTGCGCCGGATTTGCATGAAGCGGAGGGGGCGGTGCCGGAATGGCACCCGCAAGGCATGACCGCGATTCCCCCGCCCGGGGGGAGGAAATAGGAAATCAGGCCTTGGGGGGCTCGGAGGGCTTGTCGGATTTCTTTTCGGGCTCGCCCTCGGCCATGCCCTTCTTGAATTCGTTGAGGCTCTTGCCGAGGGATCGGAACAATTCGGGGATTCGCTTGGCGCCGAACAGCAGCAGGACGACGAAGACGATGACGAGGATTTCGGGGAGGCCGGACATCCCGGGGATCAACGCAAGCATGTTCATTCTTCGGTTCCTTCCTCTGGTTTCCGGCCCCTCCGTTCCCGGAGAGACAGGATCAAGATGCACAATTCATACAACAGGTAGAGCGGGATTGCCATCTGCATTTGCGAGGCGACGTCGGGAGGGGTCAGCACCATGGCGACAACGAGGATGCCGACGACGACGTGGCGGCGGTACTTCCGCATCTGGGCGGTGGAGACGATGCCCATGCGGCCCAGCAGCAGCAGGACCAGGGGCAGTTCGAAGGCGAGCCCGAATCCGATCAGCAGCTGCAGGGTGAATCCCAGGTAGGAGTCGATCTTCCAGTTGGCGGTCGTGCCCAGATAGTCGTTGAAATAGAACATGACCTTCACGGCCACCGGCAGGGTGAGGAGATAGCCAAAAGCCACGCCGAAGGCGAACAGGAAGGCGCCGGCCAGTCCGCCATGGACCATCAGCCTCTGTTCATGGGGCTTGAGGCCGGGGAAAACGAACCGGGCGACGAAGTAGACCATGAACGGCAGGCTCAGGAGAACGCCGGAGGCAAAGATCACCTTCATGATCTGCATGAACCCCTCGACGGGGGAGGTCGTGATCAGTTCAAAGGCATATTGGTTCCGCGCGGCCACCTGCAGCAGGGGGGCCTGGAGCCAGCCGAGCAGCGGCCGGGCCAGCGGGATGCAGACCACGATGGCGGCGGCCAGCGCCAGCAGGCAGCGGATCAGCATGCGGCGGAACTCCTCCAGATGTTCGAGGAGGCTTTGCTCCTGGTCGCGGGCCGCGAACGGTGTTTTCCAGCTGGGAGGGACGAACTTCATGGCTGGGCCCCGCCGCCGGGGGGAGGGGGCGTCTCCCTGGCCTGGTCATATACGGAGGTGTCGCGGGCCTTTTCGTGCGTCTCCGGAGGCAGATCGGTGGAGAGCAGTTCGTTCTTGAAGCGGGTGGCCGACTGCTGGGCCTTGTGCAAGGAGTCCAGGATCCTGCGCAGGATGCGCGGCGCATCCTTGGGCCCGAAAAGGAGGAGCAGCGCCAGCAGGACGACAAGCATTTCCCCGCCGCCGGGAGCCAGGAAAGCAATGATCAGATGGGACATGGAATGAAGATGGGCAGAAGAGTGATGCAGGAAGCAACTATTCGTGCAGGGCGTTCCTTGATTTTCTTTTGCGGATCAATACCGCGTAAACGGAAGGAAAGCAAAATAAACCGCACGGAGAGCGCAAAGATGCGTCGTATTGTCTAACCTTAATGAGAATTAAGGAAATCCGACGCCCGTGTCTTATGTAATACGTTGCATTGCAATATGTTATAATATATATACTCTTTGGATAGATATTTGAAAAGGCGGCATATTGCCTATACCGTGACAACAAGCGGAACAATATGTCGATTCAATCTGAACGAGTTCGAGGTCGCCGATGATGACCATCACGAGGCGTGATTTCCTGAAATATTGCGGATGGTCGGCGGCGGCCCTTGCTTTAACCTCCGACAAGCTGGGCTTTCTGCAAGGGGCCTTGGCGAATCCGTTGGCGCCCTCGGTGATTTGGCTTCATGGCAGCTCGTGCACGGGCTGTTCCATTTCCTTGCTGAATCGCATTGCGGATGCGGCCGGGCCCGCACCCACGATCAAAGAGGTGCTCGCCGATGCCATCAACCTGGTTTACCACGCCACCCTGATGACGCCGGCGGGGGATTCCGCCACGGCGGAACTGCGGCGCGTATATGAATCCGGGAATTACATCCTGGTTTTGGAGGGGGGCGTTCCCACGGCCTATGGCGGCGGACCGTGCATCGTTTACAGTTTGCATGGGGAAGAAGTCACCTATCAGCAGGCGGTGCAGGAGATGTCGGCCCGCGCGCTGGCGATTGTATGCGTGGGAACGTGCGCCTCGTTCGGGGGGATTCCGGCGTCCGGGTCCAATCCCACAGGCGTGGTGGGGGTCGGTCCGTTGACCGGTCGAACCACCATCAACATCTCGGGCTGTCCGGCCAATCCCGACTGGGTGGTGTGGGCGATCGTTCAACTGCTGACCGGCACCCCCGTTGACCTGGACGAGGATGGCCGGCCCACGGCGCTGTACACCGAAACCATCCAGGGTGATTCAAAGGAATACGTGCATGACAAGTGCCCGCGAAACCCCTACGTGAATCCCGATTCGATCGGCGAACCGCTTGAAGCGGTGGATTTTTCCGACTGCGACGGGCGATGCCTGATCAATCTGGGCTGCCGGGGGCCGAATACAAAGGCGCGGTGCAACGGATGCTGGAACATCCAGGCGGGATCCTCCAATCCGGCACCCGCCGATCGCTGGCAGAACAACTGGTGCATCGGGGTCAATGCGCCATGCCACGGGTGCGTGGAAAAAACATTTCCGGGGCCGGAATCCTTCTACGATCCCTATGTCCCGCCGGTCTAGGCGGCGCACGATGAAATCCGGAGACATCCAGCCCACAGCCTGAAATCGGAGGAACACCATGCCCGTCATTCCCATCGCCGTGGATCCGGTTACGCGGATCGAAGGCCATTTGAAGGCCGAGATCGAAGTGGACACCGTCGGAGGCGTCCAGCAGATCACCCATGTCCGGATGACCGGCACCCTGTTCCGCGGATTCGAAAAACTTCTTGAGGGGCGTGATCCGCGGGATGCGCCGATCATCACCTCCCGCATTTGCGGCGTGTGTCCCACGTCCCATTCCGAAGTGGCGGTGCTGGCTTTGGACCAGGCGGGAGGAATCGAGGTGCCTGCGGCGGGCCGGGTTCTCCGGAACCTTGTCCATGGAGCCTGTTTCCTGGAATCCCACATCCTGCATTTCTATCTGCTCTCCCTGCCGGATTACATCAAGGGGCCGGCGATGCCGCCGTGGACACCGGGGTTCGAAATGGATCGGCGCGTGGACCCGGCCGCCCAGGACCTGTTCATGGCGCACTACCTGGAGGCGATCAACGTGCGCCGCCAATGCCATGAGATGGGGGCGTTGTTCGGCGGCAAGCTGCCGCATTCGCCGGCCTACATCGCGGGCGGGTTCACGGCCGTGCCGTCGGCGGCCAATCTGGCGTCATTCGGGACCCAGCTCGACGCCATCATCGATTTCATCGAGACGCGCTATGTCCCCGATGCGGAACGGCTGGCTGCGTTGTACAGCGACTATTTCCTGATCGGCCGAGGCTACGGGAACCTGTTGTGCTACGGGGCGTTCGAGCTGGACAATTCCGGCAGTTCGAAGTTGTTTCCCGCCGGCCGGATTATCGGCGGTTCCGGGCCGGCGCAGGCCATGGAAGAGGCGGCCATCACGGAGGACGTGACGCATTCCTGGTACGCGAACGGGTCTGGAAACCTGCACCCCGGTGCGGGGGAGACCGTGCCGCAGTACCCCAAGGCCGGTGGCTACAGCTGGCTGAAGGCCCCGCGCTATGGGGGCGTTCCCTATGAATGCGGTCCACTGGCCCGGATGTGGTGCAAAGGTGAATACACCAACGGGGTTTCGGCCATGGACCGGATCCGCGCCCGCGCCTACGAGGCGCGCCTGCTGGCCGCCGAAATGAAGAACTGGCTGGCCGAGATCGGACCTGGCGATGCGGTCTACACACCCTGGTCGAATCCCGGCACGGCGACGGCCGCCGGCCTCTCCGAGGCCCCGCGCGGCGCATTGGGCCATTGGATAGGCATCGAGTCGGGGAAGATATCGCACTACCAGGTGATCACGCCCACCTGCTGGACGATTTCGCCGCGCGACGGGACCGGGCAGCTGGGGCCGCTGGAGCAAGCGCTGATGGGCACGCCGATCGCCAACGCCCAGCATCCCGTGGAGGCGCTGCGCGTCATCCATTCGGTGGACCCCTGCCTGGATTGCGCCACGCACGTGGTGAGGAAGAAATGACGCCATGCGTGCGGACCACGTCATCCTGGGAGTGGGAAACCTGCTGATGTCGGACGACGGGATCGGCATCCATGCGGCGCGGGAGCTGGTGCGGAATCCGCCCAGCGGCGTCCTGGTCGTGGACGCGGGAACGGACTATCTCTCCGCCTTGCCGTTCCTGGAGGGGGGACGGAAAGCCTTGATCCTTGATGCGGTGCAGGGCGGAGACCCGCCGGGATCGATTTACCGACTGGCGGCGGCGGACATCGATTGCCGGCCGGCGATTGGTTCAGCCCATGCGACCAGCGTGCTGGAGGCGCGAAGATTCCTGCCGCCGGGAAGCCCCTGGCCGGAAATCACCGTGTTGGGGGTGGAACCGTCCATCCTGGAGTACGGCTTGACGCTTTCGGAACCCGTCGCCGGGGCATTGCCGCGCTTGGTGGCGGAAGCGCGGAAAATCATTCGGGAATGGCGGAACGAATCTGCTTTGAACGCAAACAATCAGGTGGCCTCATGAAGACAGGGCGGTTTGGTTTGGGAATGTGCATGGTCGCCATGCTGGCCGGCGCGGCGAATACCGCCATGGCTGCCAACACTCCCGGCAGCGCAACCTTCAGCGTCGGCACGACGGCCTACACCGCCACCTACAATCCCAACCACGTGGCGGTCGTCTGGGTGGTGGACAGTTCCAACAAGTTCGTCAAGACCTTGTGCCGCCACGCGGGATCGCGGATCAACTACCTGTCCCGCTGGAGCGCCTCCCGCGGCACCTATACCAACGTGGACGGAACCACCAGCGCCACGCTGACCCGGCAGCCGACCAACCATGTGGTCACATGGAACTGCCGCGGCACCAACAATGCGGTGGTGCCGGACGGCATGTACTACTTCAAGGTGGAGTACACCAGCGCCAACGGCGCCGGGCCCTACCTGACGAACGGGGCCGGGTTCATGAAGGGCACGGCGGCCGTAACGACCAATTTCTCCAACTACAGCAGCGGCGGAGGGCAGTTCACTGGGATGGCGATCACCTATGCCCCGATCCTGCCCGATATTGCCGTGCGCGCCGTGTCTCCCGCCACCGGCTATGTGAACTCCAACGTGGCGGTGGTGGTCGGCATCAGCAACCAGACCGCCTCGGCGACAACTCCGTTCACGGTGGCGTTGAGCAACGTGACCGCCGCGGCCACGCTGGTCGCCACGCAGCAGGTGGCTTCGCTGGCGGCTTCGGCGAACACCAATGTGACTTTCATCTGGAGCACCGCCGGGCTGACGGCCGGAACCTACCGGCTCAAGGCACAGGCGTTCAACCTGGCCTCGGAGACCAACCTGGCCAACAACGTCCTGACCAATGCCATCGTTCTCGCCGCCGCCGTGCATGACCTCGCGGTCAAGGGCATTTCCGCCGGCGCGGTCATTCCGCCGCGGGTCGTGACCAACGTCGTTGTCGCGGTCAGCAACGCCGGGGTCTTCGCGGAAACCTTTGCGATGTCGATGACCGATCTTTCCGATGGCCTGGCCGTCGGGACGCGGACGGTCACGAACCTCGCCGCCCGCGCGACGACCAATGTCGTGTTCGCCTGGAACACCACGAATTCAGCCATTGGGTACCACCTTCTGCAAGCGGTTGCGGGGCCGGTCGCCGGCGAGACGCTGACCGCCGACAACACCCGCACGTTGACGACCATCGTGGCGAACGGGCTGGAGACCAACGTCCTGGTCGCGCGGGGGTCCGCCTGGAAATACCTCGATTCGGGCCTGGACATCTCCGGCGCTCCGTGGACTCAGCCTGCCGCGAACTACTATGATGGTTTCTGGGCTTCGGGGCCGGCTCCGCTCGGTTATGGCGCCGCCGGCATCGCCACGACAACCGGCTATGGCACCGCCACGAACAAGCACCTCACCACCTATTTCCGGAAGGAGTTCACGGTGGATTCCATTCCCATCGCCGTGACCGGCCTGGTGCGGAGGGAAGACGGCGTGGTGCTCTATTTGAACGGCCGGCAGATCGACCAGCAAAACCTGCCGGCGGGGGCGGCGATCGATGCCTCCACCCCGGCCAGTTCGGATTTGTCCGGGCCGGCGGCCACGAACTACACAGCTTTCTCCGTTTCGCCGAGCCATTTCGTGGCGGGGCGCAACTGGCTGGCGGCGGAGGTCCACCTCTTTTCCGGGACAAGCGCCTCCCTGGCGTTCGACCTGGAGATCCAGGCCATTGGCAGCGCCATGGTGAAAACCGGTGCCGTGGCGCCGGTTTCCATCCTGCCGGACGGCGATGTCCAATCCGGCGATCCGCTGGGCGCCACCGTGACCCTTTCCAACACCGGCAACGTGGCGGCGGCCTGCACCCTTCTGATCCGGGATGCGTCCACGGGAACCATCCTTGCCTCCCAGAGCGTGCCGGTTCTGGCGGCGGGAGAAACCACGGATGTGCACCTGTCCTGGACCACCCTCGGGCTGGCGACCGGCCAGCAAATCCTGCAAGCGGTGACGGTGGTCAATGGCGTGACCAACCTCGCGGGAGCGATCTCCAACACCGTGGCGGTTTCCGCGCCGGATTTCGCGCCGCGCAGGGTCGGTGCCGACGGATCCCTGGGCGGATGGTGCGGAGCCGTGGCCGTCTCCGGCACGACCGTTTTCCTCGGTTGCGGCGCGACCCTGGAAATCTGGAACGCCCAGAATCCCGCGAGTCCCGTGAGGATCGGGGCGATCCGGCTGCCGGGTCTCATCGAGGGACTCGTTGCCGGCGGGACGGCGGTCCATGCGGCGGCCGGGGCCTCCGGCGTGCATGTCGTCGACGTGTCCGATCCTGCGGCACCGGTGCATGTGGCCACGTTCGACACGTCGGGGAACGCCCATCGCCTGGCCTTGTCGGGTTCGACGCTGTTCATTGCGGACGGATTAGGCGGAGTGCGCAGCCTCCAGGTCGCGACGCCCGCCGCGCCGGTCCTGGCGGGCGCCTATTCCACAGCGGGGGCGGCGCGTTCGCTGGTCCATGCCCCTCCGCACCTCTACGTTCTCGATTCCGATGAAGGCCTGCAGATCATCACCACGAATGCGGTTCCCGCACGGTTGGGGCAGGAGGGCCGGGTCACGGCAGGTCTCGGCCTGGCCGGTGTCGCCGGCGCCGCCATCGTCACCGATGCCAACGGGGGGCTGTACCGGATCGCCACGACCAATCCCGCCGCGCCAACCATCGCCACGAACATCCATCTGGCGGCCGCCGGCCGTTCCATCGCATCTTCGGCCTCCGCCCTCTATGTCGCGGCCGGTCCGGAAGGCATCCTGACGATCCACCCGTCCACGCTGGCGGTGGTGGCCACGAATGCGGTCAACGGGGAGGCGTCGGATATCGCTCTGTCGGGCGCCACGCTCTATGTGGCCGCGGGGTTTGGCGGCGCCCAGGCCTGGAGCGTGGCCAATCCCCTTGCCCCGGTGCTGCTGGGAACGTTCGGAACGGCCATCCGGGCCGTCGACGCCGAGATGTCGGGCGACCTGCTGTACGTGGCGGGCGACGAGGCGGGGTTTCAAATCCACAGCCTGACGAACCTGTCTGTTCCGGAAAGGATGGCCGCGGTGGCCGCCACGAACCATGTGCGCTACGTGGCGGTTTCGGGTTCGCGGGCCTATGTCGCGGAATTCCTGGGCGGATTGAAGATCTACAGCATTGCGAATCCGGCGGCGCCGAGCCTGGTGGGCACGGTTCCGGCGGACGGCCTGGCGACGATCCGCCGGCTGGTCGCGTCGGGTTCGCGGGTGGCCTTGACGGACGGCTATCAGATCCGGCTGCTGGACCTCACCGATCCCGCGGCCCCGGTTCCGCTGGCGAGCCATGTTCCGCCGGGATACGTGTTCGACCTGGCGGCCAGCACCTCGCATATCTTCGCCGCGTGCGGCGGGGGCGGGCTGCGCATCCTGGACCCTTCCACCCTGGGCCTGGTCGGCAGCTATTCGGCGGCGCCGGCGCCGATCCTGACGGTTGGCCTGGTCGGTTCCTACGCCTATGCGGGAGACGGCCAAACCATGCTGCACGCCCTGGACATCTCCAATCCCGCGGCGCCGGTGCTGGCGCAATCCCTGTCGGGGGCCGGATTCGGCCTGGCCTCGGCCAGGACGTGGATCTACGGTGTGGACGGCAAGCGGGCGGGGACGTCCCAGGACGTGTCCGCGCCGCTTACGCCGGTTTCCGGCCTGAGCCTGTCGAACCTGACTGCCGGGCTGCGCATCCGCGCGCAGGGGGCCGTGGTGCTCGTGGCGGAGGACGAGGCGGGCCTTTCCATCTTCAACGCCAACCCGGGAGACATCAACCTCAACGGCATCGACGACGAAGTGGACCGGCAGATCGCGGAGGCCAGCGGCTCCGATGCTCTGACGACCCTCTGGGATATCCAGGCCGGCGATGATTTCGACGGCGACGGACTGACAAACCTGGCGGAGGCGCTGGCGGGCACTTCCCCGACGAATGCCGCGTCCTTCTTCGCCATCAGCGCCGCGAATGCGGCGTCGGCCGGGGCGACGAAGCGATTCGTGGTCCGCTGGTACAGCGAGAACGGCCGGACCTACACGGTCCACAAGACCACCAACCTGGTTTCTGGATTCACCGCGGTGCAGGCGGGGATCGCGGGAGACTATCCGGTCAGCAGCTACACCGACACCGTTTCGGCTGCCGCCACCTACTACATGATCAGCGTTCCATGAAAACACCCTGGAAATCCGGGGGGGTGCTGTTGCTGGCCGCCGCCCTTTCCGCCGGCCGGTGCGGGGCGGCCGCGCCGCTGCTTTCGTGGGAAGGCCGCACGATGGGCACCACCTACATGGTGAAGATCGCCGGCGCCGCGCCCGATCCGGCGCTCGAGGCGGAGTTGCGCGCGGCGGTGGAGGCGCGGTTCGGCGAGATCACCCGGCAGATGTCGAACTACGAGGCCGACAGCGAGCTGTCGCGTTTCAACGCCGCCGCCACGACGGAGCCGTTTCCGGTTTCCGCCGGATTCGCGGGGGTCGTGCGCCACGCGCTGGACCTGAGCCGCGACTCGGGCGGCGCCTTCGATCCCACGGTGGGGCCGCTGGTCGATCTCTGGGGTTTCGGAGCCGCCGGCCGCCGCGCCGATCCGCCGGCCGTCGGGGAAGTGGAAGCCGTGCGCGCCTTGTGCGGCGCCGGACATTTGCAGGTCACGCCGGAGGGCACGTTGCGGAAAGACATTCCGGGCCTGCGCTTGGACCTTGGCGGGATCGCCAAGGGCTACGGCGCGGACATCGCCGCGCAGGTGCTGCGCGATCGCGGCTATTCGAACGTCTTCGTGTCGGTCTGCGGCGAGATCGTCGCGTTCGGCGCCAATCCGGATGGCCAGCCGTGGCAGGTGGGAGTGGAACGGCCGGTCCAGGATTTGCCGCGCGGTGCGGATCACATTGCGGTGGTTCCGCTTTCCGGGCGGGCGCTGTCCACCTCCGGCGACACCTACAACTACTTTCTGGATGCGGAGGGAACGACCTATGCCCACATCCTCGACCCCGCCACCGGGAGCCCGGTCCGGCACCGCCTGGCCAGCGTGACGGTCATCGGTCCCAGCGGACTGGTCGCCGATGGACTGGCCACGACGCTCTACGTGATGGGGCCGGAACGCGGGCTGGAATGGATCGAGGCGCGGCCGGAATATGCCGCCCTGTTCGTCGTCCGCACGGGCGCGGATGAATTCAAGATCGTGTCCAGCTCGCGCTTTCCGGAATACCAGGCGCTGCCCTAGAGGCCGGTTCCGGCGCCGGGAACAAGGCTATTTTCCGGGCGGGAGGATCTGTCAACGGGGAAAGGGTGGAACAGGCAGTTCGAGCTTGCGCGCCGGCGGGGGGGGCGGGCGGTCGCGGGTGGCCGCGTAGACGCGGGCGAGGCGGTCCTTGTCGTCGGGGTTGGAGAGGGCGGCGAGGCCGCGCTGGAAGAAGGCGTTGGCGCGCTCCGGATCGCGGAGGTCCGCCAGGGCGATGTCGATCATGTCGAGCCAGGGGCGAATTTCCCCGGGGTGGGCGGCGGCGATCTTCTCGTATTCGGCGATGGCTTCCTCGGGCCGGCCCTTGCGGCGCCGGGATTCGGGGATGCCATACATCGGCTGGGGCCTGTCGTAGTATTGTTTCGGCCAGATCAGGCTGCCCACGGGTTCCGCGAGCCAGCGGCTGACCGGTCCGGCGAGGAAAACCGCCGCCACCAGGAAGAAGAGGAATCCGAGAGCCATGCCGGCGATTTCTCCGGCGCCGAGCAGGGTGCCGATGCCGATGGCCAGCGCAAGGGCGGCGGGAACCGCCCGGCAAAGGAGGACGAGAAGGATTTCCTTGTATCCGGGTGTCATGGCGTTCAGCGGAGGCCGGCGGCGGACATCCATTGTTTCGCGGGATTCCTCCACCGGCTCCGCGATTCTGCCACATTCGCCGGAACTGTCACCCCATTTCCGGGAGGGAGGCTATCCCTTGCCTTCGGGGGGCGCGGGGGTGTACTCTCGATCCCGACCTAATCTTGTGGAAGGAACATCATGGAGAGGGAGGGTCGCATGAGTGGGAAGCCGAGCATCCGGTTCCGGTATTCAACGAAGCTGTTTCTGAGCCACATCGTCGCGGTCTTCCTGGTTTCGGGCAGCGTGGGGACCTTTTTCTATGTCCGCGCGATGGACAACCTGATGCGCAGCCTGCAGTCGCGCCTCCAGAACAGCGCGGCCCTGCTGAGCCAGACCGTCGATGCGCAGGATCTCCAGGGCATCCACTCGGAGGAGGATGTGCAGCTGGAGGCCTATCAAAACGTTCTGGAGAAGGTGCGGCGCGTCCGGCGGACCAATCCGGACATCGCGTTCCTCTATGTCATGAGGCGCGGGGACGACGGCACGGTGAGATTCGTGGTCGATTCCGACGAGACCGAAGGGCAGGCCATGCCCGGCAAGGTCTACGAGGATGTGGTTCCGGAGATGCTGGAAGGGTTCCACCAGCCGGTGGTGGACGAGGAATTGTACGAGGATGAGTGGGGGGTCTTCCTCTCGGGCTATGCGCCGCTGCGGAACGGGGAGGGCCGCTATCTGGTGGGCATCGACATGCGGGCCGACGAGGTCCGGAACAACCTGCGCGAACTGCGGTTGACGGGGCTGGCCTCCCTGTTCGCCTCCGTCCTGCTGGCGCTGTTGTTCGCGCTCTACCTTTCGCGCGGGATGACGCGGCGCATCGGGATGCTTTCGGCGCGCTGCCACGATCTGGCGATGGGGCAGCCGGATGTCCGCGTCGAGGGGAAGACCTACGACGAATTCGACGACCTGACGGAATCCTTCAACGCCATGAGCAGCGCGCTGGGCCGGACCCGCGGCGATTTGGAGCGGGCCATTGCCGAGCTGAAGGCCACGCAGCAGGGGCTGGAGGAACGGGTGGAGGAGCGGACGAAGCAGCTGCAGGAAACGGTCGAGAAGATGGATGTCCTGCGCGGCCTGCTACCGATCTGCTGTTCCTGCAAAAAGATCCGCGACGACCAGGGCTATTGGAAGCAAGTCGAGCAGTTCGTGGGAGAGCATACGGGGGCCCGCTTCACGCACGGCATCTGCCCCGAATGCCAGCTCAAGCTCTACGGCGACATCATGGAAAAGGACTAGCGCTCCGGGGCGGGAGGGCGCGGCCTGCGTTTTCCCGCGCGTCTACGGGGATTTCCCGCGGAGCGCCGGCAGATAGGCGCGGTCCAGGCTGTGGGCGGCGAAACCGGAGAGCGCGGCGAAGCGGATGGGGGTTCCGACGTGGCGATAGCCCAGGAACTTGAACGGGACCTTCGTCACCGGATCCTTCCGGTTGGCGATGCGCCAGGTCTCGATGCGCTGCGAGTCGTAGTGCCGGGCCCATTTGCGCGAGGCCACGCGGGGCGAGGCGAAGGTGAAGACTTCCAGCCTGCGATGGGGGATCCACGACGTGGCGATATCCATCGCCGCCAGGGTGGCGAGCGCTCCGCCCAGGCTGTAGCCCGCCAGCCGGATGGTCTTTCCGTGCGACGCGTTCGCTTCCAGGAAATCCATGATGGATTCGCGGACGGAGGCATAGCACTGGTGGAAGCCGCGATGCACTCCGCCGCCCTTCAGGTCGTCGAAGACCGCATCCTGCTTGCCGGCCATGAAATTCGTGATTTTCTCGGCGTTGCCCAGCGTGCCGCGGAAAACGACATAGAGGAAGCTGCCTTCCCGGGCGCAGGCGCCGGCCGGCGTATGCTCGACCATGGTCTTGTAGCGGCGCGCGGTGTTTTTCGGGCCGATGGCGATGGGCTTGCGATAGGTCAGCGTGCGCCAGAAGGGATCGGCAAAGACGAGCCCGCCGAGCGAGACGGGCTTGAACTTCATCCGGGCCTCGGGAGGCTTGCCCGCATCGGACCATTGCTGGTAGAGCGCATAGGCGATGTCGACGAGCCCGGCGCAGCGGATGGCGACGCGGCGGGGAAAATCCGCAGGAAAGGGCCCGGGAAGGCGGAACTCGGTGCTCATGGAGGCAGGATAGCGCATGTTCCGCGGAAACACAGCCGGAAATCGGATGGGCGGAAAGCCGGGGCCCACTGGTGCTTTCCCCGAGGTCGCGCAAGATTCAGGGCATTTTCATTGTTTTTAGCCGCCGGATCCCGATGTAGGCCGGGTGCCCTCACCCGGCGGGCTGTTTGGCTGTCGTTGTGGCCGGCCACGGTGGGGCCTGGGCTGTTCCGGTTTCCCGCCCGGTCGGGGACCGGGCCAACCACCCGGAATCCAACCGCCATGGTGGACGGCTGCAGAATATCCAAATCCGTTTTAGCGCGGGGAGGTTGAAAGCGGGTCGCCCCAGGATGTTTCCTGCACCAGGCAGGCTTCGGGGTGGGTGACCAGCGGGCCCATTTTCAGGACATGCCGGATTCGCGAGCCGGGCGCGGCGTTGAGCAGATCCACATCCCATCCCTCATTTTCTTCCAGGGGGATGCAGTCGGCCCAGATCCGGAATTCCTTTTCATTCAACTGGCCCATGGCGAGCCAATATCCCAGCTTGACGACCAGTTCCGCGTGCTTGACCGGCCCCCGCAGGGTTGCCGAGTCGAACAAGACGGTGTCCTCCCGGAAGAACGCGAGGGCGTTCTGGATCGTCTGGACGATGTCGTTCGGGATCTTGCCCAGGGAGATCGCCCAGTGGATGGGGCCGGTGATGGTCCTGCCGTATTTCATGTCCGGCGCCTCGGGTGCGGCAGGAGGAGCTGGCTCTTGAACAACAGGCAGGAGGCCGGTCCGTTTTCGCCGAAGCCGCAGGCGAAGAGCCGATGGACCGTCTGGATCATTTCGCCGGCGTCGGGCCCGCCGGCAACGGCCATCACTTCCGATCCCTTGAGAGCGCCCAGGGACATGAGGCCCAGAATGCTTTTGGCGTCGGCCCGGTTTCCGCCGCATTCCAGGGTCATGTGGGCCTTGAATTCCGTGGCGGCGCGGGCGAGCAAGGCCGCGGCGCGCGCATGCAGGCCCTTTTCGTTGGAAATCACCAGGCGGACCTTCTGCAAGGTCGTTTGTCTGGATGTCGCTTCCATCTGATGCGTCTCCTGCCCGTCCGTGTTCCTTTGTCGTGGAAGGAAGGCTAGCACAGGCCGGAAAAGCGGGACATGGCGGGAAACGCGTTTTTGGGGTGGCGGAAAACAGGGGGCGGGAGCCGGGGGCGCGGTCAGCCGCCGGTTTCGCCGGCGACGAACCGGGCGGCCCGGGCGACGAGTTCCGTTGCGCCGCCGAGTCCCAGCTTCTGCTTGATGCTTGCCCGGTAGGATTCCACCGTGCTGGTCGCCAGGCGGAGCCGGGCCGCGACCTGGCGCGTGCCCAGCCCCTGGCCGATCAGCCGGAAGACCTCCAGTTCCCGGTCGCTGAGCAGTTCTTCCGGCGAGGCGGCGGCGGCCTTGTGGTTGCGCTTGGGGGCGTCGATGAGCCGGCTGACGATGTCTTCGCTCAAGGCCAGATGTCCGTCCAGCACCTTGCGGAGGGCGGCGATCACCGTGCCGACCGGCTCGCGCTTCATGACATAGCCCCGCGCCCCGGCGCGGACGGCGCGTTCCGCGTACAGGCTTTCGTGGTGCATGGACAGCACGAGGACGGGCAGCCTGGGTTGCCGGGCATGGATGTCCTTGATCAGGTCGAGGCCGTTGCCTTCGTCCATCGTCAGGTCCATGATCACCACGTCGGGGCGGAAGCGGGCGACGGCCGCCCGTCCGCCGGGGGCATCGCCGGCTTCGCCGCAGACGGCCAGGTCGGACTGCTGGTTGATGACCTTGGAAAGGCCGTCGCGGAGGAGGGGGTGGTCGTCCACGATCAGGACTTTCTTCTTGCCGGGGGCGGGTTTCGTTTTCATCGGGACTTCTCCTGGGTCCGGGCGGGGCGGGGCAGGAGGCAGTTCACCGTCGTGCCTTGGCCGCGGAGGCTGTCGATCCACAACGTGGCGCCGACCAGGTTTGCCCGGTACCGCATGATGTCGAGCCCCATGCCGAAGCTTTTCCGTTTTTTCGGAGAGATGCCCTTGCCGGCGTCGTGGACGGACAACCGGAGGCCCTCCGGGCCATTCTCGAGGCGGATTTCGATGGGCGCGCCCTTGCCGTGCTTGGCGGCGTTGGTCACGGCCTCCTGGGCGATGCGGTACAACTGGCCGGCGGTCGTGGCGGCGAGCGGCGGGATTTCCGCCGGACCGGCATAGCGGCAGGGAGCGCCCAAGAGCTCCCGGGTGCGGGAGGCGAGTTGCTGCAGGGCGGCGGCGAGGCCGCCCCGCTTGAGGTCTGCCAGCAGGAGGCCGCGCGCCAGCGCATGGGATTGATCGGCGGCCTGCTCGATCAGGCGCCCCAGTTTCCGCGCCTCGCCGGCTTCGGGACGGTTTTGGCGGGCGAGGTCTCCGCGGAGGGCCTCGGCCAGATAGCCGATGGCGGTGAGGGACTGGCCCAGGCTGTCGTGGAGGTCGCGGCCGATGCGCTGCCGTTCGGCTTCGGCGGCCTTCAGGATTTCCTCTTCCATGTGCCGGCGCCCGGTGATGTCGCGGTGCAATCCGGCGGCGCGCATGGGCCGGCCGCGGGCGTCGCGGATCATGGTGCCGGAGGATTCGATCCAGCGGATCGACCCGTCCGGCCAAAGCAGGCGATAGGTCACCGAGCCCGGGATGCCGGTTTTCATTCCGGCCTGGAAAGCCTGGACCACGCGTTCCCGATCGTCCGGATGGATGCGCGCGAACCAGCGAGCCACTTTGTTTCCGGCGGGCTGTTTCCAGATCCGTTCGAACGCCGGGCTGACATAGAGCACGTCCTGCGTCCGGGCGTCGATCAGCCAGAAGGCGTCCTGGACATTTTCCGCCATCTGGCGGAACTGCTCTTCGCTCTGGGCCAGGGACTGGCGGGAGGCCTCCAATTCCGCGGTGCGCTTTTCGACGCGCCGTTCCAGTTCGTTGCGCGCCTCCTTCAGCGCCTGCTCCGCCCGCTTGCGTTCGGAGATGTCGCGGATGGAGGCCCACATGCCGGCGGGTTCGCCCTGGGCGTCGCGGATGAGGATGGTGCGGAGTTCGACGGGAACGAGGGCACCGTTCTTCCGGACATATTCCTTTTCGTACACGTCGGAATAGCCGTGCACCATCACCTGTTCGCGCAGGATTTTCGCTTCGGAGGCCTGCCACTTGCGCGGGGTGAGTTGCCGATAGGGCATGTTCAGGAGTTCCTCGTCGGCATAGCCGAGCAGATCCCGGAAGGCCGGATTGAAATCCCGGATCCGGCCCTTCATGTCCGCGGTGGCAAAGGCGTCGCGCATGCTTTCGTGCAGATAGCGGTATTTGGCTTCCGACTGCTGCAGCGCTTCCTCGGCCCGTTTGCGTTCGGTGATGTCGGTGTCGATGCCCTGGTAGCCGCGGTAGGAACCATCGGCGTTGAACAGGGGGCGGGCGCTGCTGGACAGCCAGACGAGGCGGCCATCCTTGGCCACGTTGGCGTTTTCAAAGCCACTGGAGGATTCGCGCCGGGCCATGACGTCGAAGCACGCGCGATTCAGCTCTTCCCGTTCCCCCGGAGGCAGCAGGTCGTAGAAATGCATGCGGCCGACCAGGTCTTCGGGGCGGTAGCCGAGTATCTTGGCGACCATGTCGCCGACATAGGTATAGAGTCCGTCGGGATCCACTTCCCAGACGAAGGAGCGGCTGGCCTGGGTGGCGGCGGCAAAGCGGGCCTCGCTTTCGCGCAGCGCTTCCTCGGACTGTTTGCGTTCGGTGATGTCGAGCTCGATGCCGTCCCAGACGACATGGCCGTTGGGCAGGCGGCGCGGGGCGGAGGTGAAGAGACGCCAGCGGATTTCGCCGGACGGCAGACGGACGCGGACTTCCGCGCTGAAGGGTGTCAAGGTCGCCAACGCGCGGGCTTCGAGCCCGGCGACGGCCGGCAGATCTTCCTCGAGGATCTGGCCGTAGATGGCCGCGGGGTCCGCCATGGCTTGTTCGGCCGTGACGCCGTGGAGGCGTTCGACGCCCTGGCTGAGGAAGGTGTAGCGGCGGTGTTGGCCATCCGGGCCGCTATCCATCTGATAGATGAATCCATTCGGGAGGTTGTCGTGGATGGCCCGTGCGCTGGCTTCGCTTTCGCGCAGCGCTTCTTCGGCCCGTTTGCGTTCGGTGATGTCGAGCTCGATGCCGTCCCACACCAGATGGCCGTTGGGCAGGCGGCGCGGGGCGGAGGTGAAGAGGCGCCAGCGGATTTCCCCGGAGGGGAGGCGGACGCGGACTTCTGTCTGGAGCGGCGTCAGGGTCGCGGCCGCGTGGGCTTCCTGGGCGGCCACGCGGATCCGGTCCTCCTCGATTACCTGCCCGTAGATGGCGAGCGGATCCGCCATCGCCTGTTCCGCGGTGATGCCGTGCATCCGCTCGACGCCCCGGCTGAGGGAGGTGAAGCGGCGCTGCAAGCCGTCCGCGCCGGAATCGATCTGGTAGATGAGCCCGTCGGGGAGGTTGTCATGGATGGCGCGCAGGCGGGCTTCGCTTTCCCGCAGGGCGTCCTCGGCCTGCTTGCGCCCGGTAATGTCGAGGTCGATGCCACGGTAGCCGAGCAGGGCGCCGTTCCGGTCCATGAGGGGGAAGGCGCTGGTGGAGACCCAGACGATCCGGCCATCCCGGGTTACCAGGGGGTTTTCGTAGGCGTGGAACTCGCCGTGCCGCCGCATCACGCCGTCCACGGCCTTCCGGAATGCCTCGCGGCCTTCTTCGGGATGCAGATCGTGGATGTGCCGCCTGCCGACGATCTCGTCCGGGCGGTAGCCCAGCAGGTCCTCCACGACGGGGGTGGCGAACATGTAGAGCCCCTGGGCATCCACCTCCCATACGAAGGCGCGGCTTTGACGGGCGACCTGGTCGAAGCGCGCCTCGCTTTCCCGCAGCGCGGCCTCGGCGCGCTTGCGCTCGGAGATGTCGCGCGTGACGCCGTGCAGCTCGAGGTGGCCGGTGCGTTCGTTCCGGAGCAGCCGGCAGACGATTTCGGAAGGGGTCTGGGATCCGTCCTTGCAGGGCTGGAGGATGTTCAGGGTGACATAGTCGCTGGAGGTCAGCTTGCCGGCGAGGAAATCGGCGACGTAGCCGCGCATGAGGTTGTCCAGCTCTTCGCGCTGTTCCGGAGCCCAGGCCTCCTCGATCGGCTGGGCGAGGATCTCCGCGGCGGTGTAGCCGCGCAGTTTCTCGACCGCCGGGCTCACGTAGAGGAAACGGCGGGCCTCGACATCCAGGATCCAGACGACGTCCTTCATGCTCTCGGTCATCATCCGGTACGTCTGTTCGCTTTCCCGGAGCGCCTCCTCGGCCTTCCTGCGCCCGGTGATGTCGCGGACGATGGCGACGAACATCGCATCTTTCGCGTGCGGATCGCCCTGGGCGGCGATGGAGAGTTCGTACCAATGCTCTCCTTCGAAGTGGAGGAGCGGATAGACGCTGCCCCGGTGGTGGCCGTGGGCCGCGGCGCTGGCGATGGCCTGCCGCACGATGCCGGCCGCCGGTTCGGGCAGGACGTCCTGGATCTTCCTGCCGAGGAACTGTTCGGGCGGAACATAGAGCCGGTCCGGATCCGGGGCGTGGTAGTCGCAGATGCGTCCTTGGCGGTCCACCACGAAGAGGGTGTCGGGCAGGGCGTCGAGCATCGCCTTCAGGCGCGCGTAGGATTCCGGCGCCGATACGGTTTCGCGCCGGCCCCGGCTCGCGCGGAGCGGCGGCGGGTCTGGCTTCGTCTTGATTTTCCGGTCGCCTGTTCCCTTTGCGCCCATGCCGAAGCTTCGCCTTTCTGGGGCGGATTGTATCCTGCCTCGGCCCGCGGGGTCAACAGGCGGCGGATCCGGCCCCCGTGTTTTTCCGGGGCATGGGGCGCCTTCCCGCCGGTCGAGGGGGAAGGGCGCGGCTAGGCCAGCGCGTCGAGGAGGCGGCGGATGCGATCGGGGTCGAGGGGGTTGGCCCAATGGCCGTCCTTCTTGAAATAGGAACCGACGATGAAGGCGTCGGCGAGGGGAAGATAGGTCTTCAGGTTTTCGGCGGTGATGCCGGAGCCGACGAGGACGGGGAGTTTCGCCGCCGCATAAACGGCGCGGAGTTCGTCGACGCTGGCGGCTTCGCCGGTGGCGGCGCCGGTGAGGATGAGACCGTCGGAGAGAAAGAACTCGGCGGCGTGGGCGGTCTGGACGATGTCGACGTCGGCGGTGATGGCGTGGGCGGAGTGCTTCTTCTTGATGTCGGTGAAGACGGCGATGGATTCGGCGCCGATGGCCTTGCGGTGGCGGAGGAGGGTGCCGGCGCAGGAGTCCATGTAGCCTTCGTCGGCGACGTGCCCGAAGACGAAGGCTTCGGCGCGGATGAAATCGGCGCCGGCGGCCAGGGCGGCGGAGAGCGCCTCCCGGTTGGCGCCGGCGAGGATCTGGAGGCCGAGGGGAAGCTGCGGGTGGGCGCGCTTCACTTCGCGGGCGAGGACGGCCATGGCCGTGGCGATCTCGGGGCCGGGATGCTGGACGTAGGGGATGTCGTGCATGTTCTCGACCATGAGGGCATGGATGCCGCAGGCGCGGTAGGTTTCGGCTTCGGCGAGGGCCTGGTCGAGGATGGACGCCATGCCGCCCTTGTGCAGGGGGGTGCCGGGGAGGGCCCGGACGTGGATCATGCCGATGACGGTTTGGGGGCGGGGGCCGAACAGCTTCGAGAAGAGGGGCGTCTTCACGGGCGGGCTATTTGGTCTTCTTTCCCGGCCAGCCGGTGGAGACGGCGCCTTCGAGGATGCGGCGCTGGAGATCGACGAGCTCCTTCTGCAGCCGCTCGGGGATCTGGGTCTCGAAATCGTGGAAGGGGGCCAGTCCGACGCCGTGGTTGGCGAGGTTGCCGATGTAGCGGGTGCCGCCCCAGAACTGGTTCTCGATGGCGGCGGTGACGACCTGGCTGACGGCGCGGTCCATGCGCTTGAGGCAGGAGGTGAGAAGGATGTCCTGCTGGTCGGCGAGGGTGTAGTACTGGTCGGTGTCCACGCCGATGGCCCACTTGCCGTATTCCTTGGCGGCGGCGATGCCGCCGTTGCCGGAGATGGAGCCGACGCCGAAGATGACATCCGCGCCGTCGTCGAGGTATTCGGAGGCGAGCCTCTTGCCCCCCTCGAAGTCGTCGAAGGCGCCCACGTAGCCGCCCAGGATCCGGACCTGCTTGCCCTTGACCGCGTTGTAGTGGGCGGCGCCGTTGCGGAAGCCGGTGACGAACTGGTTGACGCTTTCGCAGTCGGTGCCGCCGACGAAGGCGACGGCGGGATCGCCGGGATCCTGCAGGTCGGCCCAGGCGGCGGCGAGGTAGCCGGCGGGGAAGGAGCATTCGTCCACCTGGAAGGTCAGGGCCCAGACGTTGTGGGGGATGTCCTCGTAGTCGCCGTCCACGCAGGCGAAGAGGGTGCGGGGATATTCGGCGGAGACGGCCTGGATGGCGGGGGCCATGCGGTAGCCGACGCCGATCAGGAGGCGGTAGTCGCGTTCGGCGAAGGCAGCGAGCTTGCGCTCGAAGTTCCCCGGGGAGAAGGTCTCGACGAACTGGATGTAGAGGGGGGCGCCGGCATACATGAGTTCCTCGATGCCCTCCCGGCAGTTCTGGTTGAAGCCGTTGTCGCTGAAGGTCCCTCCATCGGAAAGCATGGCCACGCGCATGGGGCCGCCGCGGCCGGGAGGCGGGAAATCGGCGGCAGCGGCGGGGAGGGCCAGCGCGGCCAGAAGGAGGAAGGGGAGGGATCTTTTCATGGCGCAGCTTCCTGGGAGAGGCGTTTTCATATCGTCGTGGAGGGCATCATAGGCCCAACGGGAGGCGATTGCACGATTTTTTGGGGACGGGGGCGGAAAGCGCGGAACCGGCGTTCCGGCAGGGGGTTCGGGCGGGGGCACAAAAATCTTGAACAAGGGGGTTGCCAAGGGGCGGGGAGACTGGTAGGGTGCGCGCTTATTTGTTCGGACAAACTGAGACAAGAAGGAACGAAAAGAACGATATGCCGACGATCAATCAATTGGTGAAACAGGGCCGCAGCCCGTTGCGCACGAAGCGCAAGGCGCCCGCCCTGCAGAAGTGTCCGCAGCGCCGCGGCGTCTGCCTGCTGGTCAAGACGATGACCCCGAAGAAGCCGAACTCCGCCTTGCGCAAGGTGGCCCGCGTCCGGCTGACGAACGGGCAGGAAGTGACCGCCTACATCCCGGGCGAAGGCCACAACCTGCAGGAGCACAGCATGGTGCTGGTCCGCGGCGGCCGCGTGAAGGACCTTCCCGGCGTGCGCTACCACATCGTCCGCGGGACCTTGGATTGCCTCGGCATCGAAAGTCGCCGCCGCGGCCGTTCGAAGTACGGCACGAAAACCCCCAAAGCCGCGAAATAAGGAGGGTTGAACCATGAGAAGGCGCAGAGCAGAAACGCACGAATTCGCACCCGATGCCCGCTACGGCAGCGCGCTGGTGACCCAGCTGGTCAACATCATCATGAACCGCGGCAAGAAGTCCACGGCCCAGCGCACCGTCTACGGCGCGCTCGACCAGATCAAGGAGCAGACCGAGGGCAAGAGTCCGGTCGAAGTCTTCCAGACGGCCTTGGAGAACATCAAGCCCAAGGTCGAGGTCAAGAGCCGCCGCGTCGGTGGCGCGACCTACCAGGTGCCGGTGGAAGTGCCCCCCGCCCGCCAGACGAGCCTCGCGCTCCGCTGGGTGGTGGACTACAGCCGCGGCCGCAAGGGCGCCTCGATGCAGCGCGCCCTCGCGCTTGAGATCCTCGACGCCTTCAAGAACCAGGGCAACGCGGTCAAGAAGCGCGACGACACGCACAAGATGGCGGCGGCCAACAAGGCCTTCGCGCATTACCGCTGGTAGGCTCCGGCCGACCGTCGACGGAAAGGACGCCCCCCGGGGCGTCCTTTTTCTTGCCCGGCCCGGCGCCGGAAAGCGGGTTTCCGCGCCGCGGAAAACCGTTTTCCACTGCGTGGGAAAAACGGGCGGAGTTTTTCCAAGGCGTGGAAAAATCCCGAAAAAGTTTTCCATTGCGTGGAAAACCGTCTAGAAACACCCCTTGGATATGGATCCCGTTTCTCCAGAACTCGCGGCGGCCTGGTGCCGCGGCACATGGCATCCCCGGATGCCGTCGGAACCGCTGCGCGCGCTGGCCGTGGACAGCCGGCTCGCGGGGGCGGGCCACCTGTTCTTCGCGCTGAAGGGCGGAAAGGCCGACGGCCACGATTTCCTCGCGCCGGTGTCCGCCGCCGGCGCCTGCGCCGTGGTGCGCGGCGATTTTCCGGCGGAGCAGCTTCCCGGGGGCGGTTTCTTCCTGCGCGTGGACGACGTGCTGGCGGCGCTGGGGCGGTTCGCGGCGGCCTACCGCGCCACGATGCCCGCGCGGATCGTGGGCGTGACCGGCAGCGTGGGCAAGACCTCGACGAAGGAGCTCGTGGCCGACCTGCTGGCCACCGTGGGCCGGACCGCGCGCACCTCCGGCAATTTCAACAACGAGATCGGCCTGCCGCTGAGCGTGGCGGGGCTGGACCGCGGGTGCGCGTTCGGCGTCATCGAGGCCGGCATCAGCCATCCGGGCGAGATGGCGCCGCTGCGCGAGATCCTGATGCCGGACATCGCGCTGGCCTCGCGCATCGGACCGGTGCACATCGAGTTCTTCGAATCCGTCCGGGCCATCGCGGAGGAAAAGGGCGTGCTGCTGGAGAAGCTGCCGGCGGACGGATTCGCGGTGCTGGATCTCGACGACCCGTTCTTCGAGGTGCTCCGCGCGCATTCCTCCGCGCCGGTCGCGACCTGTTCGCTGAAGCACCGCGCCGCCGACTATTTCGGCGAGAGGCAGGCGGACGGGCGGCTGCTCGTTGTTGAGAAGGCCAGCGGGGAGCGCGCCGCGCTGCCGGTTCCGCCTCCGGGCGGCTACATGGAGGAGAACGTCCTGCGGGCGGCGGCCGTGGCGCGGAAATGCGGCGCCTCGTGGGCCGCGATGGAGTCCGCCCTCGGGCAGGCCCGGCCGGTGGGCATGCGCTGGGCGGTCGAGGAAGTCCGCGGGTGGACGGCGATCAACGATGGATACAATGCGAATCCGGTCAGCTTGCGGGCGGCGCTGGAGGCGTTCGCCCATTGGCCCGCGGCGGGCCGGAAGTTCCTGGCGATCGGGCCGATGCTGGAGCTGGGCCGCCTGGAGCGCGCGGAGCACGAGACGCTGGGGCGCTTCGTGGCCGAGGGCCGCTGGGCGGGCGTGGCCGTGGTGCCGTGGAAACCGGCGGACGGCGCGCCGGACGCGGCGGCCCGGGCGATCGCCGGGGGCCTGCGCGCGGGGCGGTGGCCGGTGGAAAACCTGTGCGCGGCGGAAGGTCCCGCGGAGGCGGCGGCCTGGCTGCGGGAACGGCTGCGCCCCGGCGATGCGCTCCTGCTGAAGGCGTCGCGCGGCGTGCGCATCGAGAAGGTCTTGGAAGAGCTGAAGAAAGAAAGTTGAGCCATGTTGTACTACCTGTCCCTCCTGTCCGACCAGTTCACGCCGCTGAACGTGTTCCGCTACGTGACGGTCCGCGCGTTCCTGGGCGCGGGCACGGCGTTCTTCCTGTCGCTGCTGCTGGGCCGCTGGATGATCGGCCGCCTGCGGGCCTACCGGATCGGCCAGATCGTCCGCCAGGATTCGGAGATGGACGCCATTTGCCATGGC
The DNA here is from genome assembly GCA_937860055.1 of uncultured Verrucomicrobiota bacterium. Taxonomy (GTDB): domain Bacteria; phylum Verrucomicrobiota; class Kiritimatiellia; order CAIQIC01; family Lenti-01; genus Lenti-01. The sequence continues at coordinate 180,838 of CALMBO010000026.1, forward strand.
GGCAAGGCGGGGACGCCGACGATGGGCGGGGTGCTGATCCTGTTCACGACGACCGTGTCCACGCTGCTGTGCTGCCATCTGGCGAACCCTCAGGTGTGGCTCGTCCTGGCCACCATGCTGTTCATGGGGGGGGTGGGGTTCCTGGACGACTGGCTGAAGCTGCAGAAGAAGCATTCCGACGGCCTGAAGGAATGGCAGAAGCTGGCGCTGCAAGGGCTGTGGGTCGCGGTCGCGTTCGCCGCGATCGAGATGGTGCCGGGCACGCGCGCCCATGCTCGGGAGCTGATGGTCCCCTTCTGCAAGGCGCCGGTCCTCATGGACATGACGGTGCCCGGCGCGCTGGTGTTCATGTTTCTCGTGCTGGTGGGGACGACGAACGCGGTGAACCTGACGGACGGCCTCGATGGGCTGGCGGCGGGCTGCATGAATTCGGTTTCGGCGGCCTACCTGGCGCTGGCCTACGTGGCCGGCAACGTGGTCATGGCCAACTACCTGCAGGTGCCGTCCATCACCGGCGCGCACGAGCTGGCCGTGTTCTGCGGCTGCCTGCTGGGCGCGGGGCTGGGCTTCCTCTGGTGGAACGCCTATCCGGCCAAGGTGTTCATGGGCGACACCGGCAGCCTGGCGCTGGGCGGCACCATCGCGATGGTCGCCATCCTCATCAAGCAGGAGCTGACGCTCCTGATCGTGGGGCTGGTGTTCGTCGGCGAGGCGGCGAGCGTCCTGATCCAGCGCGCCAGCTGCCGGCTCTATCGCCGGTTCACGGGCAACGGATTGCCGCCGGAGCGGCGGCCGTTCCGCATGACGCCCATCCACCACCATTTCGAGATCATCTCCAAGGAACGCGCGAGGGCGGAGGGGCGTTCGCCGGATTCCGCGGAGAATTCCGTGGTGATCCGGTTCTGGATCGTGTCGATCGTGTGCGCCCTGCTGGGGCTGGCGACCCTGAAGCTGCGCTGAGGCTTCGATGGCTCCCTGGCGCAAGGCGATGGTGTGCGGGCTGGGCTCGAGCGGCGCGGCCGCCGCGCGCCTGCTGCGCGCGGAGGGCGTCGAGGTTCTCGCCGCCGACGAGCGCGACACGCCCGAGGGCCGGAAGGTCGCGGAGGCGCTGTCGGCGTCCGGATGCGACGCCGTCCTGGGCGCGAAGGCGCCTCCCGGGGGGCGGTTCGACGTGGCCATCGCCAGTCCGGGCCTGCCGGCGGACGGGCCATTCCTTTCCGGGATCCGCCGCCGCGGGATTCCGGTGCTCAGCGAGATGGAGCTGGGCTGGAGCCGGTTCCGGGGCCGCGCCATCGCGGTGACGGGCAGCAACGGCAAGAGCAGCGTGGTGAAGGCGCTGTCGGAATGCCTCGCGGCCGCCGGGCTCCGGGCGGTTCCCTGCGGCAACTACGGCCTGCCAGTCTGCCAGGCGGTCCTTGATGCACCCGGCGCCGATTGGCTGGTGATCGAGGCGAGCTCCTTCCAGCTCGAGACGTGCGCGGAGTTCCGCCCGGACATCGGCGTGCTGATGAACGTGCTGCCGAACCATCTGGACAGGCACGGCACCCTCGAAGCCTATGCCCGCCTGAAGGCGCGGATGTTCGCCCGCCAGCGCGGAGGGGACGTCGCGCTGACGCCGCCGGAATGGCGGGAGCGCTTCCGGGAATGGTCGTCGGGGCGCGGACGCTGGGAGACCTTCGGGGCGCAGGAGGGCCTGGATTATGTTTATTCTTCGCACCGCCTCTCGGGGCGGGGCGGGGAGGGGGCCGGCATCGAAGGCTCCTATTTCGACAACGAGGTGCTGGGACCCAACGCGGCCGCGCTGTTCGGCGCGGCCCTGGCCGCCGGCGTGCCGGCCGGAACCATCGGCGCGGCCCTGCGGGACTTCCGGCCGCTGCCGCACCGGGCGGAACCCGTGGGCGAAATCGGCGGCGTGCGCTACGTGAACGATTCCAAGGCGACGAACCTGTCCGCGATGATCGCCTCGATCCGGATGCAGGACCGGCCCGTCTGGCTGATTGCGGGCGGCCGGCCGAAGGAAACGGATTTTTCGGCGGCGGTTCCGGTGCTGCGGGAACGGGTGCGGGGCGCCTTCCTGATCGGCGAAGCCTCCGCGGCGATGGAGGCGGCCTGGGGCGCCGTCCTCCCGTGCGAGATCTGCGGAACGCTGGACCGCGCCGTCGCGGCCGCGCGGCGCGCCGCGCGGCCGGGCGACGCCGTCCTGATGGCCCCCGCCTGCACCAGCTACGACCAGTTCCGCGCCTATGGCGAACGGGGCGAGGCCTTCCGGAAATTCGCGTTGGAAAAGGGTTGAAATCCGGCGGCCGGAGGGAGCATAATCCGCGCCGCAACGTTAAAAACCTATTTAGAAAGAAGCCAAGGAGTCGAAAATGAGGGTATCTGTTGTTGCCGGTTTGATTGTCGGCGTACATGTGGCGGTGATTGGTTCGGTGGTGATGACGCAGGGTTGCGCGAGCACGCAGTCCGGCGCGGGATCGACCGCTCCCGCGGCGGTGGAGCCCGCTCCCGTCCCCGTCCTGCCGCCTTCCTCGGTGGTGGTGGCCCAGCCGGTTCCGGCTCCGCAGCCGATGGCGTTCCCGGTGATCCAGCCTCCCGTGGCTCCGGCTCCGGTGGAGAAGGATGTGGCCGCGAAGAACGTCTACGTGGTGAAGAGCGGCGACATGCTTTCGAAGATCGCGGCCGCCCATGGCGTGCGCACCGCCGAGCTCAAGGAGCTGAACCAGATCGGCGATCCGAACAAGATCCGCGCGGGACAGAAGCTGATCCTGCCGGATTACGCCAAGCCCTCCCAGTCGCAGCCGGGCGAGAAGTCCGCTGCCGCGCCCAAGGCCTCGGCGAAGGCGGCGGCCTCCGGCAACACCTATGAGGTGAAGAGCGGCGACGCCCTTTCGAAGATCGCGGCGGCCCATGGCGTCAAGACCAAGGACCTGATGGCGGCGAACAACATCGTCGATGCGAACAAGATCCGCGTCGGCCAGAAGCTGGTGATTCCCGGCGCGAAGGCGGCGGAGAAGAAGGATGCCGCGGCGGCCAAGCCGGAGGAGAAGCCGGCGGAGGCCGCAAAGGTGGAAGAGAAGCCCGTCGAGCCGCCGGCGGCGGCCGAGCCCGCCGTGGCGCCCCTCCCGGCGCCGGTGCCGGAAGCCGCCCCCGCGGCCGCTCCCGCTCCCGAGGCGGCGGCTCCCGCCGCCCCCGAGAGCCAGGATGCCATGCTGGACTACACGGTCCAGGACGGCGACACGGCGGAAGGGATCGCCCGCCTGTTCGTGGTGAGCAAGGACGACATCCTGCGCGTGAACAGCATTCCCGCCGGCTCGGACGTCAAGCCCGGCCAGAAGATCAAGATTCCCCCGTCCAGCCTGTAATGGACGAGCCCTTCGGGGCATGGTTTGAACGCCCGGCCGCCCAAAGGCCGGGCGTTTTTCGCAGAAGGAGCTGAGCAGTGCGGGCGAGTACGATCCTGATCCTGGTGGTGGCCATCCTGGTCCTGTTCGGGCTGGTCATGCTGTTCAGCACCAGCGGTCCGCAGGGCGAGAAGCTGTTCGGGAACCCCTATTACTTCACCCAGCGCCAGGCGGCGTGGCTGCTGCTGGGCCTGGTCGCCGCGTTCGCCGGCGCGAAGCTGGACTACCACCGCTGGATGCGGATGGCCTGGCCGCTGCTGGGGGCGACGCTGGTGCTGCTGGTGCTGGTCTACGTGCCGGGCATCGGCCTGAACATCAAGGGGAGCCATCGCTGGATCGGCATCCCCGGCTTCCTGAGCTTCCAGCCGTCGGAGCTGGCGAAGTTCGTCGCGATCAATGCGCTGGCGTTCTGGTTCGGGACGAAGCGGCGCCAGCGCGACGGGTTCACGGGCGGCATCGTGATCCCGGGGGCGATCCTGGGCTCGATGCTCGGCCTGATCGTGTTCGAGACGGACTTCGGCGCGACGGTCCTGATCGGCGCGACGGGCGGGCTGATGATGTTCGTGGCGGGGGCGCCGTTCCTGTACCTGCTGCCGGCCGGCGTGCTGGCGGGCGCGGGGCTGGCGTGGATGATCGCGCAGAATCCGGAACGCGTGGGCCGGGTGATGGCGTTCCTCCATCCGGAGGAATACGCCCAGGGCGAAGCCTTCCAGCTGATGAACGCCCTCTATGCCTTCGTGGTCGGGGGCGTGGGCGGCGCGGGGCTGGGACAGAGCCTCCAGAAGCGGTTCTATCTGCCCGAGGCGCACACGGATTTCATCTTCGCGATCATCGGCGAGGAGCTGGGGATCGCGGCGTCCCTCGGGGTGGTGGCGCTGTTCATCGTCTTCTTCCTGTGCGGCCTGCGGATCAGCGGGCGGGCGCCGGACGCCGGGGGGCGCCTGATGGCGTTCGGCATCACGATCCTGGTCACGCTGCAGGCCGCCATCAACATCGGCGTGGTGACGGGGCGCCTGCCCACCAAGGGCCTGCCGCTGCCGTTCATCAGCTTCGGCGGGACGAGCCTGATGGTGACGCTGTTCATGACGGGGGTGCTGCTGAACATCGCCCGGCAGGGCGCCGGCGCGCCGAAGCTCCGGTCCTAGCGCCCGAGGAGGGGAGGCGCCGCAGGGGGCAGAGGGCCCTTGCATCGGCGGCGGCCCGCGGGTATATTCACGGCCTGTTTTCAAACCCAAGGAGTCGATATGGCAAAACGCAAGAAGGCATTGGACGCGGTGGTGAAGGATCTCTCGCTGGCGGAGTTCGGCCGCAAGGAAATCGAACTGGCCGAGCACGAGATGCCGGGCCTGATGAGCGTCCGGGCGGAGTTCGCCAAGACGAAGCCGCTGAAGGGCGCGCGGATTTCCGGCTCCATCCACATGACGATCCAGACGGCGGTGCTGGTCGAGACGCTGCAGGCGCTGGGCGCGCGCGTCCGCTGGGCCAGCTGCAACATCTTTTCGACGCAGGACCATGCGGCGGCGGCGCTGGCCGTCAAGGGCACGCCGGTCTTCGCGGTGAAGGGCGAGACGCTCAAGGAATACTGGGAATACACCGACCGCATCCTCGACTGGGGCAAGGAAACGCCCAACATGATCCTGGACGACGGCGGCGACGCGACGCTGTTCGTGCACCTGGGCGTGAAGGCGGTGAAGGAAGGCCTGAAGGTCCTGGCCGGGCCGTACGGCAGCGAGGAGGAGGAGATCCTCAAGGTGCAGGTCCGCAAGGCGGTGAAGAAGAATCCCGGCCGCTTCCTCAAGATGGCCAAGAGCATCAAGGGCGTGACGGAGGAGACGACGACGGGCGTGCACCGCCTGTACCAGATGGCCGAGCGCAAGGAGCTGTTGTTCCCGGCATTCAACGTGAACGATTCCGTGACGAAGTCGAAGTTCGACAACATCTACGGCTGCCGCCATTCGCTGGTGGACGGCATCATGCGCGCGACGGACGTGATGATCGCCGGCAAGGTGGCCGTGGTGGCAGGCTACGGCGACGTGGGCAAAGGCTCGTGCCAGTCGCTGCGCGGCCAGTGCGCGCGCGTGATCGTGACGGAGATCGACCCCATCTGCGCGCTGCAGGCGGCGATCGACGGCTACGAGGTCATGACGATGGACGAGGCCTGCATGCAGGGCGACATCTTCGTGACGACGACGGGCTGCTGCGACGTCATCACCGAGAAGCACATGCTGAAGATGAAGGACCTGGCCATCGTGTGCAACATCGGCCACTTCGACAGCGAGATCCAGACGGCGGCGATGAAGAAGTACCGCTGGGAGGAGATCAAGCCGCAGGTGCACCGCATCTGGACGAAGAAGGACAAGTCGCTGCTGCTGCTGGCGGAAGGCCGCCTCGTGAACCTCGGCTGCGCCACGGGCCATCCGAGCTTCGTGATGAGCAACAGCTTTTCGAACCAGGTCATGGCGCAGGTCGAGCTGTTCACCCGCGCGGAAAAGTATCCGGTGGGCGTGTACACCCTGCCCAAGAAGCTGGACGAGAAGGTGGCGCGGCTGCATCTGGCGCATCTGGGCGCGAAGCTGGACCGCCTGAACCGCAAACAGGCCGCCTATCTGGGCATTCCGGCGGACGGGCCCTACAAGCCCGAGCATTACCGGTATTGATGATGGTCCGGCCGGGACGGAGCCCGGCCCTCCAGATGACCGGAGATTGGAGGGGCGACCTCCGTGTCGCCCGTTGGTTCGCATGAAAACCGCCCTGCAAGGTCTGTTTCCGGAGGAGCTGAAGGCGTTGTGCCAATCGGCGGGCCAGCCGGCCTTTCGCGGCACCCAGCTCTGGCAATGGGTGCAGGTCCAGGGCGCGACGGACTGGGCACAGATGGGCAACCTGCCCAAGGCGCTGAAAGACGCCCTGGCCGCGACCCACACGCCGGAACCGGCGAGGATCCTCACGGAATCCGGGGAGTCCGGAGGGACGCGCAAGTGGCTCGTCGGACTCGACGACGGGGAAAGCGTCGAGACCGTGCTGATCCCCGCGCGCGACCGGAACACCGTCTGTGTCTCGACTCAGGTGGGCTGCCGGATGGGGTGTGCGTTCTGCGCCAGCGCCAAGTGCGGGTTTGCCCGCGGGCTGTCGGCGGGGGAGATCGTGGCGCAGGTGCATCTCGTGGCCGCTGCGCTGGGCAAGCGGCCGGACAACGTCGTCTACATGGGCATGGGCGAGCCGTTCGACAACTACGACGAAGTGCTCAAGTCCGTTCGCCTCCTGAACCACCCGGAGGGCCTGAACATCGGGGCGCGGCGCATCACGCTCAGCACCAGCGGGGTGGTTCCCGGCATCCGGCGGCTGGCGGGAGAGGGCATCCAGGTGGAGCTGTCCGTCTCGCTGCACGCGCCGAATCCGGAGCTGCGGCGGCGGATCATGCCGATCGAGAACAAGTATCCGATGGACGAGCTGCTGCGGGAGTGCGCGGACTATACGGCGAAGACCAAGCGGCACATCACCTTCGAATATACGCTGGTGAAGGGCGTCAACGATTCCCCGCGCGACGCGGAGGAGCTCGCCGGCCGCCTGCGGCGGTTCCCCTGTCGCGTGAACCTGATTCCGCTGAGCCCCGTGGATGAATTCAAGGGCGAGGCGCCTTCGCGCGAGGCGATGGAGGCCTTCCTGCGCATCCTGGAGAACCGCGGCGTGGAGGGGACGCTGCGCGAATCCAAGGGCAAGGGCGTGGATGCGGCCTGCGGGCAGCTCCGCCGGCGTTCCAAGCCGGCTTCGGGATAAGGGGCGGCGGGTTCAGGCCTGCGGGATCGGGAGGCGGCGCGTGGAGTCCGCGCGCCCGGCCTGTCCCTGCGGAATGGGCTATTCGGCCGGATTTCCGGCGGGGGCGCCGGGGGACTGGGTTCCCATCATGTGCTGGATGTAGGCCTCCCGGTATTCCTCGTCGAGGCGGAGGCGGGAGGGGGTGTCCAGGGCGGCCAGCGGCACGCCGATTTCGCCGATGGGGGTGGCGACGAGAGCCACGCGTCCGGTGCCGGCGCCGGCAAAACCCGTCAGGGTGCCCTTGTCCACGATGCCGTTCTTGCGGCGCAGCTCGACCCTCTCGTTCTGGACGTAGAGCGGCTGGCGGGTATCGAGCTGGAAGCGGAGGTTCTGCTCGGCCTCGAATTTCTTTTCCTCGAAGGCGGCGCGTGCGGCTTCGGCTTCCTGCGCGGCGATTTCCCCGGGTGTGGGACCGGCGGGCATGGCCGGCGCATTGGTTTCAATAGGGAGGGCCGCAGGGGCCTCCACAAGGGGCGCCTCGGGTGCGGCGGCCGGCGCCGGCGGGGCGGCTGGCGGAGGAGGGGGTTCCACGGCCGTCGGCGGGGCGGAGGACACGGGGGCGGGCGGCGGCGTTTGGGATTCCGGCCACAGCAGGTAGGCGGCTCCCGCCGCGACCAGGACCAGCACGGCTCCCGCCACGGCGGCCAGGTTCCGGTTCAGGGCGGTTCCGTTTCCGTTGTCCGTCTTCCGGCCGGTCTTGAGGTTGTAGCCGCAGTGGATGCACAGCACGGCGCCGCGCGCGATCGGCGCCTGGCAGGAAGGGCAGGGCTGGACGCCCGACAGATCGGGCGCGCCATGCTGGATGCTCAATTTGGCGGCGGGCGCGGTGAAGGTGTTGGGCTTGCCGCAATGGGGGCAATCGGCCTGGTGGGTGCCATGGGAACTGTCGGCATCGAACGGCTGGCCGCAGGACGAGCACTGGATCTGTACGAACATGGCGGACCTCCCGGCTCCCTACCCGATTTCGGCGTCCATTTTCTCGATCAAGGCGGGAATCGTCAGGCGTTCCTGCTTCATGCTGTCGCGGTCGCGCAGGGTGACGGTGCCGTCTTCCAGCGTCTGGAAATCGACGGTGACGCACCAGGGGGTGCCGGCCTCGTCCATGCGGCGGTAGCGGCGGCCGATGGCGCCGGATTCGTCCCAGAAGCAGTTCCAGCGGCGCTGGAGCCTGGCGAAGATTTCGCGCGCCTTGCCGTAGAGCTCGGGCTTGTTCTTCACCAGCGGGAAGACGCCGAGCTTGATGGGGGCGATGGCGGGGTGGAAGCGCATGACGGTGCGCTGGTCGGTCTTGCCCTTGTCGTCGGTCAGGGTCTCCTCGTCATAGGCGTTGCAGAGCAGCGCGAGGGCGAGGCGGTCGGTGCCGGCGGAGGGTTCGATGACATGGGGGACATACTTGCCTTCGAGGAGCTTCGCGGCGAAGGCGCGGGCGTCCTCTCCGGCCTTGCCGCGGCCGGTCCACTGGGCGACGACCTTCTGGACGAAGGCCTCCTTGGCCGCGGCGTCCAGCTTGTCGGCGGCCTGCTTGAGGGCCTCGTCGAAGACATCCATGCCCTTGCCGGAGTGCTTCTGGTGCTGGCTCAGGTCGAAATCGGAGCGGGCGGCGATGCCTTCGAGCTCCTGGACGCCGAAGGGGAAGGCGTATTCGATGTCGACGCAGGCGCGGGCGTAGTGGGCGAGCTCGTCGCCGACCTGCCAGTACTGCTCGAGGTCGGCATCGGGCAGGCCGATGGCGCGGTACCAGTCCAGGCGCTGCCGGACCCAGTAGCGGTGCCAGACCTCCCAGCCCCAGTCCGCCTGCGGTTCGCCGCCCAGGTCCGGGTTGTCGGCCAGGGTGGCGACGCGGCCGCAGATCAGCTCGATGGCCTCGTCGGGGCGGATGAAGAACTCGAGCTCCATCTGCTCGAATTCGCGCGAGCGGAAGGTGTAGTTGCGGGGATTGATCTCGTTGCGGAAGCTTTTGCCCATCTGCGCGACGCCGAACGGCACCTTCTGGCGGGCGGTGGCGACGATGTTGTTGAACTGGGCGAAGATCGCCTGCGCGGTTTCGGGCCGCAGCCAGGCCACGTTGGACTCATCCTCGACGGGGCCGACGAAGGTCTTGAACATCAGGTTGAAGCTGCGGGGCGCGGTCAGGTTCCTGGAGCCGCAGGCGGGGCACTTGGCGCCTTCGGGCAGGGCGAAGGAGGAGCCGTTTTTGATCAGTTCCATGCCCTGTTCCTCGCAGAGCTGGTCGGCGCGGAAGCGCTTGCGGCAATCCTTGCAGTCCACCATGGGGTCCGCGAAGCCGTCGGCGTGGCCGGAGGCCTTCCAGATGTCCGGATGCATGATGATGGAGGCTTCCAGGCCGACGACATCCTCGCGGTTGCGGACCATGGCCTTCCACCAGGCGTCCTTGATGTTGCGCTTCAGCTCGCAGCCGAGCGGGCCGTAGTCCCAGAAGCCGTTGATGCCGCCGTAGAGTTCGGAAGATTGGAAGATGAAACCGCGCCGCTTGCACAGGGAGGCGAGGGTTTCCATGTCGATTTTTTTGCTCATAATGGGTCGCAGGATGCGCTAAAGCGCCCCCCGCGTCAAGCGGCAGGCGAGCCGCCGCGGGGCCCGGTAACGGGGCGGATTCCGGGGCCGCGGATGGATTCGGGGTTGAACGGGGGAAGGGGAGGTACTACGATGAAACGATTATGAACGTGAGGACCAAGCCCGAGAACCGCATCTGGAATCCGGCGTGCGAGTGCATGCCGAGGAAGGAACTGGAAGCGCTGCAGCTGAAACGGCTGAAGAAGGTGGTGAAGACGGCATGGGACAAGCTGCCGTACTACCGGAAGAAGATGGAGGCGGCGGGGGTGGGGCCGAAGGACATCCGGTCCCTGGCGGACGTGGCGAAGCTGCCGTTCACGACGAAGGACGACCTGCGGGGCTGCTTCCCCTACAAGGGGTTCGCGGTGCCGATGGAGGACATCGTGCGGATCCATGCGTCGTCGGGGACGACGGGGCTGGCGACGGTGGTGGGGTACACGAGGAAGGACCTGGACACGTGGTCGGAGCTGATGGCGCGGCTGCAGACGGCGGCGGGCGTGACGAAGAGCGACATCGTGCAGATCGCGTTCGGCTACGGTTTCTTCACGGGCGGGATCGGCCACCACTACGGGGTGGAGAAGGTGGGGGCGGCGGTGCTGCCGGTGTCGTCGGGCAAGAGCGAGCGGCAGATCCAGATCATGAGGGACTACGGCTCCACGGTGCTGATCTGCACGCCGTCCTACGGGATGTACCTGGCGGAGCTGATCGGGAAGATGGGGGTGCGTCCGGAGCTCCGGCTGCGGCTGGGGCTGTTTGGCGGCGAATCGTGGACGGAGCCGATGCGCCACGCGCTGGAGAAGGGCCTCGGCGTGTTCGCGACGGACAACTACGGGCTGAGCGAGGTGATGGGGCCGGGCGTGTCGTGCGAGTGCGTCGAGCAGAAGGGCATGCACATCTCGGAGGACCATTTCCTGCCGGAGCTGATCGATTCCGCGACGGGCGCCCCGGCAGCGGATCCGGCGGGCGCGGGCGGCGAACTGGTGCTGACGACGCTGACGAAGGAGGGGATTCCGGTGGTGCGCTACCGGACGCGCGACCTCTGCCATTTCCTGCCGGGCGAGTGCCCCTGCGGGCGCACGGGGCGGCGGATGAGCAAGGTGTCGGCGCGCAGCGACGACATGCTGATCATCCGGGGGACGAACGTCTACCCGCAGCAGATCGAGGAGGCGCTGCTGTCGGTCGAGGGGGTCGCGCCGCACTACCAGATCGAAGTGAGCCGCGAGGGGGCGCTGGACGAGCTGGAGGTCCTGGTCGAGGCGACGGAGGCGATCTTCTTCGACCAGATGTGGAAGCAGCAGGAGATGAAAGGGAAGATCGAACGCAAGCTGGAGACCGCCCTGGGCGTGCACGCGCGGGTGCGGCTGGTCGAGCCCGGCAGCACCCCCCGCTCGGAGGGGAAGGCGGTGCGGGTCGTGGACAAGCGGAAAAAAGGCTGACGGAGCCGGCGCGGGATCCCATGGGCGAGGCGGGCAGCTTGCAGGGGAAGACGGCGCTGGTGACGGGCGGGTCGCGGCGCATCGGGGCGGCGATCTGCCGCGAGCTGGCGGCGCGGGGGGCGGGGGTGGTGGTGCACTACCGCCATTCCGAGGCGGAGGCGATCGCGATGAACCGCACGCTGGGGCACGGCGTGTTCTCGGTGCGGGGCGACCTGTCGAATCCGCGGGAGTGCGAGTGGGTGTTCCGCGAGGCGGCGGAATGGACGGGGCGGGTGGATATCCTGGTGAACAACGCGTCGCTGTTCGCGCGCGACGGGGAGATCGACGGCGCGGCGCTGCGCGAAGTGAACGTGGAGGCGCCGCTGAGGCTGGCCCGGATGGCGGCGGCGCAGGCGGGCGGCGGATGCATCATCCAGATGCTGGATGCCCGCATCGCGCAGGCCCCGGCGGGGCCGTTCCGGGCGTACGCGGCGACGAAGCGGGAACTGGCGGATTCGGTGGCGCGGCTGGCGCGGGAATGGGCGCCGCGCACGCGGGTGAACGGGGTGGCGCCGGGGCCGGTGCTGGTTCCGGAAGGCGTGCGCGAGGCCGCCGGGGAAATCCCGCTGGGGCGGAGGCCGACGCCCGAGGAAGTCGCCCGCGCGGTGGCGTTCCTGGCGGAGAACGAATCGGTGACGGGGCAGATCCTGTTCGTGGACGGGGGCCGGCACCTGCTGGACGGAGGCGCGGACCATGCCTAAGAACAACCTCCCGATCGACACGACGGGGCTGCCGCAGCTGGATGCGGCGCTGGCGGGGATCCTGGCGGGCGACAACATCGTCTGGAACGTGGATGACATCGGCCAGTACCGGAAGCTGGCGGTGCCGTATGCGGAGGCGGCGAAGCGCGACGGCCGCAAGCTGGTCTATTTCCGCTTCGCGCGGCATGAACGGCTGGTCCCGGAGGGCTTCTGCGAGGAGTTCCGGCTGGACGCGGAGGCGGGGTTCGAGGTCTTCCTGCACCAGATCCACGCCGCGATCGGCGACCATGGCCTCGGCGCCTACTACCTGTTCGACTGCCTGTCGGACCTGGCGACGAACTGGTGCTCGGACGCGATGCTGGGCAATTTCTTCCTGCTGACGTGCCCCTATCTCTACCGGCTCGAGACGGTTGCCTATTTCGGTCTGCTGCGGGGGCGCCATTCGCGGCTCGCGGTGGAGCCGGTGCGCGCCACCACGCAGTTGTTCCTGGAGGTGTTCGGGCGCGGGGACCGGCTCTACCTCCTGCCGATCAAGACGCAGTTCCGGCATTCGCCGACGATCCACCTGATGCTGGAGTGGGACGGGGCGGAGCGGTTTTCCATCGTGCGCTCGAGCGCGGTGCTGACGCAGGTGATGGGCCGCGTGCTGCCGAAGGCGTCGCGCATCGAGACCTATGGCGACGACGTGGTGCGGCGCGCGGAGGAGCTCGTCCGCGGCGGCGATGCGCGGGGCCCCGAGGCCGTGGAGCTGAAGCGGCAGCTCGTCGGCATGATGGTGACGCGCGACGAGTCGATCCTGCCGCTGGTGGACCGGTATTTCACGCTGGAGGACGTGCTGGACATCCGCTGGCGGCTGGCGGGGACGGGGCTGATCGGGGGGAAGACGGTGGGCATGCTGCTGGCGAGGAAGATCGCCGAGCGCGAATGCCCCGAGCTGGGGGCCAAGCTGGAGGAGCACGACTCGTTCTACATCGGATCGGACATCTTCTACTCCTTCCTGGTCCGCAACGGGCTGTGGGAACTGCGCGAAAAGCAGCATTCCTCCGACACGTTCCTCGATGGCGTGGAGGAGGCGCAGGAACGCATATTGAGCGGGAAGTTCTCGAGCTACGAGATGCGGCTGTTCGAGAAGATGCTGGACTACTTCGGGCAGTATCCGGTGATCGTGCGGTCGAGCTCGCTGCTGGAGGACGCCTACGGGAATTCGTTCGCGGGCAAGTACGACAGCGTGTTCTGCGCGAACCAGGGGCCGCTGGAGGAGCGGCTGAGGAGCTTCCTCGACGCGATCCGGGCGGTGTACGCCAGCAGCATGAGCCGGGAGGCGCTCTCCTACCGCGAGCGGCACGGGCTGCTGAAGCGCGACGAGCAGATGGCGCTGCTGGTGATGAGGGTGACGGGGGAACTGCAGGGCAACGCGTTCTATCCGCATCTGGCGGGCGTGGGGTTCTCCTACAATCCCTTCGTGTGGGGGCCGGAGATCGATCCGAAGGCGGGGGTGCTGCGGCTGGTGTACGGGCTGGGGACGCGCGCGGTGGACCGCGTGGACGACGACTACACGCGCGTCGTCGCCCTCAACGCGCCGCTGCGGCGGCCGGAGGGGAGCCTGGACGAGATCGTGCGGCACACGCAGCGGCGGGTGGATTACGTGGATCTGGAGGGCGGGCACCTGGCGGCGGGGGATTTCCCGGACCTGATCGGGCGGGCGCAGGGGGTGCCGGTGGACCTGTTCACGACGGAGACGGAAGGCGGCGGGCGTTTCCTGACGTTCGACGGGCTGCTGACGCGGACGGGATTCGTGGCGGACTTCCAGAAGCTGCTGAAGACGCTGGAGAAGGTGTACGGCAAGCCGGTGGACATCGAGTTCGCGGTGAACTTCCTGCCGGACGGGCGGGACTATTCGATCAACCTGCTGCAATGCCGGCCGCTGCAGGTGCAGGGGACGCACCACCCGGAGATGCCGGCGGTGGAATGCCCGGTCGAGGGGGTGCTGCTGGCGGGGCGCGGGGCGGTGGTGGGGCACAGCCGGGTGGAGCGGCTGGACTGGCTGCTGCTGGTGGTGCCGGAGGTGTACGGGCCGATGCCGGAGCGGGAGCGGCATTCGGTGGCGCGGGCGGTGGGGGCGGTGAACCGGGCGCTGGCGTCGGTGGAGGTGGGGGTGCTGGCGGTGGGGCCGGGGCGGTGGGGGACGCACATGCCGTCGCTGGGGGTGCCGGTGCGGTTTTCGGAGATCAGCCACGTGACGGCGATCTGCGAGCTGATGATGATGCACGGGTTCCTGACGCCGGACGTGTCGCTGGGAACGCATTTCTTCGGCGAGCTGGTGGAGATGAACATTCTGTATTTCGCGCTGTTCCCGGGGCGGGAGGGGAACCGCCTGAACCTGGGGCCGGTGTTGAAGGCGCCGAACCGGCTGGCGGAGCTGGCGCCGGAGGCGGCGGGGCTGGGGCATGTGCTGCGGGTGGTGCGGGCGGATGATTTGAATCCGGACGGCGTGTGGCTGGTGGCGGACGGGGTGGAGCGGGAGGTGAACGTGAGCCTGTGCCCGCCGATGCTGCGGGGTTCGGTGGGGGTGTAGGGCGGCGGGGGGGGGGAAGAACAGAGAAGAGGATTTCTTCTGGATTTTGTCGGCGCGGAAACCAAGGGCGTCTTTTCCGCGCTGGCGCATCGAGGTCAACCACTCGCGGACACGAGTCCTGCTCGGGTTGGCCGCGAAGCGCCATCATCGGAAAATCCATCCCTTATTTCCGCGGGAGAGCCCGCCAAAACCCAGAAGAAATCCTCTGTTACCACGTCCTGCGGACGGCGGGAGGGGGGGCGGGGGCTAGAGTTTCTGGCGGAGGAGGGCGGCGCAGGCGGGCATGTCGGGGACGCGGTAGGTGGCGGCGGAGGGGGTGGTGCCATCCTCCACGAGGACGGTGGCGGCGACGCCGGCGTTGAGGCCGGTCTGCACGTCGGATTCGCGGTCGCCGATCATCCAGGAGCGGGAGAGGTCGAGATGGTGCCGCTTTGCCGCGGTGCGGAGCATGCCGGGGTTGGGTTTGCGGTCGGGATGGGCGTTGTCGTCGGCGGTGCAGACGAGGATGTCGAGGAGCTCGAGGCCTTCGCGGGCGAGTTCGCCGCGGAGGCGGCGGTGCATGGCGTCGAGCTGGCCGGGCGGGGTGATTCCCCGTTCGATGCCGCGCTGGTTGGTGACGACGACGGAGGGAATGCCCTTTTCAGCGGCGGCGCGGACGCAGTCGGCGAAGCCGGGCAGGATGTGGAAGTCGTCGAGGTGATTGACGTAGCCGGGGCCGGGGCTGCGGTTGACGACGCCGTCGCGGTCGAAGAAGACGCAGGGGCGGAGGGCGGGGTTCATCGGATCAGTACCCGGTTCCGCGGAAGATGGCGCCGAGGGTCTTGAACATGATCTGGAAATCGAGGCCGAGGGACCAGGTGTCGATGTATTTCAGGTCCAGGCGCATCCACTCCTCGAAGGGGAGCTGGTTGCGGCCGCTGATCTGCCAGAGGCAGGTGCAGCCGGAGCGCATGGAGAGGCGGCGCCGCTGCCAGTTTTCATACTTGGCGACCTCGGCGGGGATGGGGGGGCGGGGGCCGACGATGGACATGTCGCCCTTGAGGACGTTCCAGAGCTGGGGCAGCTCGTCGAGGGAGTAGCGGCGGAGCCAGCGGCCGAAGGGGGTGATGCGGGGGTCGTCCTTGATCTTGAAGACGGGGCCGGAGGCTTCGTTGCGGGCGTCGAGCCGGGTGCGGATCTCCTCGGCGTTGGCGACCATGGTGCGGAACTTGTACATGTTGAATTCGCGTCCGCGCAGGGTGCTGCGGCGCTGGACGAAGAAGATGGGGCCGGGCGAGGTGGCGCGGATGGCGACCATGATGCCGAGCAGCAGCGGGGAGAGGACGACGAGGGCGAGGGCGGAGAGGGCGATGTCCCACAGGCGCTTGAACATGAGGGCCCACGAGGATTTGGCGGTGGTGCTGAAGAGGAGCATGGGCTCGCCGGCCAGTTCGTCGAGCGAGGCTTCGGCGATGGAGGTGCGCAGGAATTCGGGGAGCAGCCAGGCCTCGATGCCTTCGATTTCGCATTGCCGGAGCCAGACGCCGAGCTGGGAGGTGGAGATGCCGTCGGGGATCAGGATGACCGCGTCGATGACGGTGGAGTGCAGGACGGAGGAGAAATCGTCGAGGGTGCCGGGCGAGGCGAAGCCGGGAGGCGGCGGCACGCCGGGGGGGGCGAGGAAGCCGACGATCTCGAAGAAGCGCGCGCGGTCGGGATGGCAGAGCCAGTCGCGGAGGGCGCCGGCGCGGGAAGGGTCGCCGACGAGCAGCAGGCGCCGGCGGGATTCCAGCCGCAGGAGGACGGGCTGGAGATAGGCGGCGCGCAGGGAGACGGCGACGATGGCGTAGAAGCAATGGATGCCGAGGATGGCGCGGGGCACCATGTGGAGCTTCAGGACGTAGAGGAGGCCGAGGAGCACCGCGAAGCTCAGCAGGCCCGCCCGCACGATGTGCTGGACCATCCGGCCGGCCGAGATGCCGACGAAATGGCGGTAGATGCCGGAGAAATCCAGCACGAAGCCCCAGACCGGAACGACCAGCACGTAGAGCCAGGAGTTGGACCAGAACATGTCGAAGATGGCGAAGGTGTCCGGGAAGAGCCAGGCCAGCACCTTGTGGGTGACCAGGGCGGCCAGCAGGGCGGCGCAGACGAGGACGGCGTCCAGGAACGCCGCCAGTTCGGACTGGAATCTGAAGCTTCTCCGCAGCATGGCTTATGCAGGCGGGGAGGATAGCACAGCGCCCGCGGCGCGGCCAATCCTAAAAGCGCTTGAGATCTTCGCGCAGGAAGGAGAGGACGTCCTTGAACCGCTGGAGGTTTTCCGGGGCGACGCGGGTGAGGGTCTCGTGGGCGTCGTACATCAACGCGGCCAGGTCATGGGCGCTGGGGGCGGCGGCTTCGACGGGGTGCAGGTTCTGGACCAGGAGGGAGAGGTCGCCCTGGCCTTGGGGAAGCGAGCCGGCGGGATAGACCTTGAGGATGCGGTCGACGCCCAGCCCCCTGAGCAGGGCGGCGGCGGAACTGCCGACATTGATCAGGACGAGCCGGGTGGTCTCGGACTTCTGGAGGGAGAAGCCCAGGGAGGCGATGGCGCCCATGAAGGTGCTGTCCATGGTTTCGCAGGCGGCCATGTCCACGACGATCAGGGAGCTGCCGGCCAGGCTGGCGGCCTGGGTGGCCTGCTTGAAGGCGGGGGCAAGCTTGAAGGTGGCGGCGCCGGCCACGGCCACCAGGGTGCAGTTGTCCGCCGTGGCGGCGAGGATCTGGTTTCCGGCTGGACGTCCGCTGGCCATGCGCCTATCCGTCCCAGTTTTCGGAGGCCTTGGAATCCAGGAGGCGGCCGCGCCAGACGATGCGCACACGCCATTTCACGACCCGGCCCGCCTGCTGGACCTCGGCCGGGGGAACTTCGATGACCGACCGGACATGGCCTTCGGATTTGCCGGTGGTGCGCAGGATGTGGTTCTTGAGAACGGGACTCCGTTCCTGGACGGACTCCAGCAGGAGGACCGCGCCGGGAGGGATGCCGGGGGGATTGGCATACCAGCGGATTTCGAAGCGTTCCGTTCCGCTGTTTTCGGTCTCGGGATCCTGGAAGGCGCGGACCCCGGCGCCCGGCATGGAGGCGGTGGCTTGGTTCACGAAGGCCCGTTGCACGTCCACGAGATGGGCGCGGGCGACATAGACATAGGGGGCGGCGGGGACGGCGGAGGGGAGGAGCAGGAGCGCGGCAAGGGCGAAAATCCGGGCGGCGAATGGCCGAAAAACCGACATGTCGATGCGTTTTGCCATCGGTGAAACCGTATCACGCGCTTTGATGCGGTGTCAACGGACGGGTTCGGCTGTTTCGGGGCGGGGCGGCTAGGAGCGGGGCCGGAAGGTGGATTCCTTCGCCAGTTGCTCGAAGAGCGCTTTTTCCCGCGCCGTGGGATGGTCGGGGATCGCGATCCGGATATTGACGAAGATGTCGCCGCGGGAACCGTGCTTGTCGGGCAGGCCTTTTCCGGCGAGGCGCAGGCGCGCGCCGCCCTGGGTGCCGGGGGGGATGGTGATCGCGGCCAGGCCCTCGAGGGTGGGGATGCGGATCTTCGCCCCGAGCACGGCCTCCCACGGGGCGAGGGACAAGGTCTGGTCGAGATCCTGTCCGTGGAGCTGGAAGACCGGATGGGGGGCCACGCGCAGGTTGAGGTAGAGATTCCCGCCGCTTTCGCCCTGGCCGGAGAGGCGGATGCGGGTGCCGTCGGTGGCTCCCGGCGGGATGCGGACATGGAAGGTCCTGGATTGCCGGGACAACGAGCCGTCGGGATGCGGGACCGGCATCTGCAGGGTGATGCTCTTGGGTTCGCGGCTGAACAGCTCCTCGAGGGAGAGCGACAGGTTCGCCTCGAAATCCTGGCCGCGGGGCGTGAAGGACTCCTCCGCGCCGCCGCCGAATCCGCCGAACCCCGCGAAGGGGCTTCCGCCGGCACGTCCGCGGGCGGAGCGTCCGCCCAGGTCGCCGAACAGGGCCGAGAAGAAATCGCTGAAATCGCCGCTGCCGGGGGCGCCGCCGAACTCGAAATGGATGCCGCCGGGGCCGCTGCTGGCGCCTTCGAAACCGCCCCAGCCGGGCGGCGGAGTGAAATCCTGGCCCGACTTCCAATTGTGGCCGAGGGCATCGTAGCGCTTGCGCTTCTCGGGATCGGAAAGCACTTCGTTGGCCTCGTTGATCTCCTTGAAGCGGGTTTCGGCGCCGGGGGATTTGTTGACATCGGGGTGGTATTGGCGGGCCAGCTTGCGGTAGGCCTTCTTGATGTCATCGGCCGAAGCGTCGCGCGAGAGACCCAGCACGGCGTAGTAATCCAGATATTTCATGGCCGGGGCGGGGGATCAGCGCTTCAGGTCGTCCACGTCCTTTTCGAGCTCTTCGAGGCGGCGCTCGATGGTGTTGAAGGGGGAGACCCCTCCGTACGATTCGCCCAGGCGCGCCTCGATCTCGTCGAGGCGCTTCTGGAGCGCGGCGATCTCCTCCGTGGCGTCTCTCAGCCGGGCGTCGAGTTCCTTCACGTCGCGGGAGAGGAGATCGACGGCGGAGGGGGCGGGGGAGGGGTCGGCGGCCCAGGCGGAGGCCGAGAGGGCCAGCGCCAGGGAGGCGGAAAGAAGAATGGTTTTCATGGTTCGATGGTTCTCCTATCTGGGAGAAGAGCATACGCCGGAATCCCCTCCGGGGCAATCCACATCGGGGCCTAAAAAAACCTCCCGCCCCCCATTGACGCGGCGGGAGGGGGCTGGTATGGTTTGCGCGATTTCACAACCGGTGCACCCGTGGTGAAATTGGCAGACACGTAAGATTCAGGTTCTTATGCCCTTAAAGCATGTGGGTTCGAGTCCCTCCGGGTGCACCATCTTTTTTGGCCCGTGCTTGTGTGGCGCGGGCCTTTTTGCTTGAATGACGAAACAGGCACGGAAATCGCGCATGACCGAAAGATTCGTATCCGAGACCCTAACGCGCGCGGACGCGGAGTTCGAGCTGACTCTGCGTCCGGGGCGCTTCGCCGACTTCATCGGCCAGTCGAAGGTCCGGGAAAGGCTCGAACTGAGCGTGGCTGCCGCCAAGGGGAGGGGGGAGGCGATGGACCATGTCCTGCTGTGCGGCCCCCCGGGCCTCGGCAAGACCACCATGGCCTATATCCTTGGGGCGGCGATGGGTGCGAACGTCAAGGCCACCTCCGGCCCCATCCTCGCCAAGCCCGCCGACCTGGCCGGCATGCTCACCAATCTCGAAAAGGGCGACCTCCTCTTCATCGACGAGATCCACCGCATCCAGAAGAGCGTGGAGGAATACCTCTATTCGGCCATGGAGGACTTCGCGATCGACATCGTGCTCGACCAGGGGGCCCACGCGCGGAGCGTGCGGCTGAACCTGCCGCGCTTCACGCTGGTGGGCGCGACGACCCGGAGCGGGCTGCTGAGCGCGCCGATGCGTTCGCGCTTCGGCGTGGCGAACCGGCTGGACTACTATACCGCGGAGGAGCTCCGCCAGGTCGTCCTGCGTTCGGCGCGGATCCTGGACGTGGACATCGCGGACGAGGGGGCGGAGGAGATCGCCGCCCGTTCCCGCGGCACGCCGCGCATCGCCAACAACCTGTTGCGGTGGGTGCGCGACTACGCGCAGGTCCGCGCGGGGAACCGCATCACGCGCGAGGTGGCCGACCGCGCCCTGGCGATGCTCGACGTGGACCGCCACGGCCTTGACGAGATGGACAAGCGCATCCTGTCGACGATCATCGGGAAGTTCGGCGGCGGGCCGGTGGGCATCGCCACCATTGCCGTGTCGGTGGGCGAGGAGCCGGACACGATCGAGGAGGTCTACGAGCCCTATCTGATGCAGCAGGGCCTGCTGGCGCGGACGCCGCAGGGGCGCACGGCCACCGCCTCGGCCTACCGGCTGCTGGGGTTGAAGCCGGTGGCGGGCGGGCAACAGGAGCTGATCTGACATGAACATTCTGGTGACAGGCGCGGCGGGGTTCATCGGCTACCACGTGAGCCGGATGCTGCTGGCCCGCGGCGATTCCGTGGTCGGTTTCGACAGCGTCAACGACTACTACGACGTCTCCCTCAAGGAGGCCCGGCTGGCGCAGCTGCGTCCGGAGAAGGGATTTTCCTTCGTGAAGGGGGACCTGGAGGACGAGGCGGCCATCCGCTCGCTGTTTTCGGGCCGTCCCTTCGACCGGGTGATCCATCTGGCGGCGCAGGCGGGCGTGCGCTATTCGCTGACGAATCCCGGCGCCTACGTGCAGAGCAACCTTGTCGGCTTCCTGAACATCCTCGAGGCCTGCCGGCACGCCCGGACGCCGCATCTGGCCTATGCCTCCAGCAGTTCGGTCTATGGCCTCAACGCCCATTATCCCTTTTCCGTGCACGACAACGTGGACCACCCCATTTCGCTCTATGCCGCCACCAAGAAGGCCAACGAGCTGATGGCGCACACGTATTCGCACCTCTACGGCCTGCCGACGACGGGGCTGCGGTTCTTCACGGTGTACGGCCCGTGGGGGCGGCCCGACATGGCGCTGTTCAAGTTCACCAAGGCCATCCTCGCCGGCGAGCCCATCGACGTCTACAACCACGGCCGGATGCGCCGCGACTTCACCTACATCGACGACATCGCGCAGGGGGTGGTGCGCATCGCCGACCGCATTGCCGCGCCTGATCCGGCGTGGGACGCGGAGAAGCCCGATCCGGGGACGAGCCCCGCGCCCTACCGCGTCTACAACATCGGCAACCACACCCCCGTCGAGCTGGACCGGTTCATCTCGGTCCTCGAGGAGGCCCTCGGCTGCCAGGCCGTCCGCCGCAACCTGCCGATGCAGCCGGGCGACGTGCCGGCCACCTGCGCCGACGTGGAGGACCTGCGTCGCGACGTCGGCTTCGCGCCGGCCACGCCGCTGGAGGCCGGCATCGCGCGTTTCGTCGAATGGTACCGATCCTACTACCGCGCATGAACGGCCGAACCCATAACCCTTCCGGAGGAAAGCAATGTCCAATACGATCCTGATCGGCGCCCAGTGGGGCGATGAAGGCAAGGGGAAGATCATCGACGTGCTCACCGAGCGCGTGGACTGGGTCGTGCGTCCGCAGGGCGGAAACAACGCCGGCCACACCGTCGAAATCGGGGAGGAGCGCTTCGTGCTGCACCTGGTGCCTTCGGGCATCCTGACGCCGGGCAAGCGGTGCGTCATCGGCAACGGCGTGGTGCTCGATCCCGTGGCGCTGGTCGAGGAGATCAAGGGGGTGACGGGGCGCGGCCTTTCCGTCGAGGGCCGCCTGTTCATCAGCGACCGCGCGCACGTGGTCTTCCCGTACCACCGGATGCTGGACGCGCAGGGCGAGGCCCGCCGCGCCAAGGGCGACCAGATCGGCACGACCATGCGGGGCATCGGTCCGGCCTATGGCGACAAGGCGGCGCGTTTCGGTCTGCGGATGTGCGACCTGGTCGATCCGGAATTCCCCGCGCTGCTGCGCGCGCGCGTCGAGGAGAAGAACCGCATTCTCGCCGCCATGGGCGCGCCCGTGGTCGTCTATGACGAGATCCTCGCCGCCACGCAGAAGGCGATGGAGGTCCTGCGCCCGCTCGTGTGCGACACGGTTTCGTTGCTGCACGCCGCCGTCGGGCGGGGCGAGAGCCTCCTGTTCGAGGGGGCGCAGGGCATCATGCTCGACATCGATTTCGGGACGTATCCCTACGTGACCAGCTCGAACGCCTCCAGCGGCGGCGCGTCCACGGGCTCGGGCGTTCCGCCCAGCCGCATCGACCATGTCGTCGGCGTGCTGAAGGCCTACACCACGCGCGTGGGCGAGGGGCCGTTCCCCACGGAACTGCTCGACGCGACGGGCGAGGAGCTGCGCCGCGTCGGCCGCGAGTTCGGCGCCACCACGGGCCGCCCGCGCCGCTGCGGCTGGTTCGACGCGGTGGTGGCCCGGCATGCGGTCATGACCTGCGGTGTGGACGAATGGGCGCTGACGAAGCTCGACGTGTTCGACGGCTTCGAGACGCTGAAGATCTGCGTGGCCTACGACCTGGACGGCCGGAGGATCGAGCATTTCCCGGCGAACATCCGCGAGGCCGCCCGTTGCAAGCCCGTCTACGAGGACATGCCCGGCTGGCGCTCCTCCACGCGCGACATCCTCCGCTACGGCGACCTGCCGGCGGCGGCCAAGCGCTACATCGCCCGCCTCGAGCAGGTCACGGGCGTGCCGGTGGGCATCCTGTCGCTCGGGCCGCGCCGCGAGAGCACCCTCGTCCTGGGGGAGAAGGACGCATGACCGCGAAGGCCGTTCCGCCTCCCGCGGTGCCGCGC
This sequence comes from uncultured Verrucomicrobiota bacterium, assembly GCA_937860055.1. Classification (GTDB taxonomy): domain Bacteria; phylum Verrucomicrobiota; class Kiritimatiellia; order CAIQIC01; family Lenti-01; genus Lenti-01. The sequence goes on from CALMBO010000026.1 coordinate 203,698, forward strand.
CACGTCGCCATCATCATGGATGGGAACGGGCGCTGGGCGAAGCAGCGCATGCAGCCGCGCCTCTTCGGCCACCGCGCCGGCGCGGAATCGCTGCGGGCCGTCCTGCGCGCCTGCCGCGACCACGGCGTTGAATACCTGACGGTCTACGCCTTCAGCACCGAGAACTGGGTGCGCCCCGAGGACGAGGTTTCGGGCCTCATGTCCCTCCTCCGGACCTTCCTGAAGAAGGACGAGCACGAGCTGCACGAAAACCAGGTGCGCCTGCGCGTCACCGGCCGCATCCAGGATCTTCCCCGGGCCGTCCGCGACGAGCTGGAGCGCGTCATGGAGGCCACGAAGGACTACCGGAAGGGCCATCTGATCCTCGCCTTGAGCTACGGCGGGCGCGCCGAGATCGTCGATGCCGTGCGCGCGATCGCCGCCGAGGCGCAGGCGGGCCGCCTCGATCCGGCGAAGATCGACGAGGCCGCGATCGCGAGCCACCTCTATCTGCCCGACGTCCCGGATCCGGACCTGATGATCCGCACCAGCGGCGAGCTGCGGCTGAGCAATTTCCTGCTCTGGGAGCTGTCCTACGCCGAATTCTACTTTGTCGACACCCTCTGGCCGGACTTCCGCGAGGCGGATTTCGCGAAGGCCCTGGAGGAATATGCGCGGCGCCAGCGCCGCTATGGAGCCCCATCATGAGTCTACCGGCCATCAAGCATCGCCTGATCAGCGGATTTTCCATCGCGGGGGTCCTGTTCGCGGCCTTCTTCTTCCTGCCGGACGCGGGGATCCCGTTCGTGCTGGCCGCGCTGGTGGCGCTGATGTCGCTGGAGTTCTACCAGTTGATGACCGCGGGGGGCGTCGCCAATTTCCGCGGCTACGGCACCCTGGGCTGCGTCGTCCTTGTTTTCGTCACCTGGTTTTCCGGCGTCCGGGGCGACAGCGACGCCTGGGATTCGCTGGTGCTGTTCCTGGTCACCATCGGCATTTTCCTCCGGCAGTTCCCGCAGAAGGACAATCCCCATCCGCTGCGCACCATCGGCGGCACGCTGTTCGGCATCCTCTACGTGGGGCTGCTGTGGAACTTCCTGACGAAGCTCCTGCTGTTCGGCCGTCCGCTGGGGTTTGCGGAGGGGATCTACTGGCCGGGGCGCTGGCTCCTGCTCTACGCGGTCTTCGCCGCCAAGTTCACGGACATCGGCGCCTATCTCATCGGCTGTTCCTTCGGCCGCCACAAGCTCATTCCGCGCATCTCCCCCGGCAAGTCGTGGGAAGGCGTCTTCGGCGGCATCCTCGTGGGCACCTTCGCGGGGACCCTGCTGGTCTGGGGGCTGCGCGACGTCCTGTCGCCGCTGGGCCTCACGCCCCTGCGCGCCATTCCCCTGGGCATCGCCCTTTCCATCTGCGGCGTCGTCGGCGACCTGACCGAATCCCTCTTCAAGCGCGCCGCCAACGTCAAGGATTCCGGCGGCGTCATTCCCGGCATGGGCGGCCTTCTCGACGTGCTCGACAGCATCCTTTTCACCGCGCCGGGGGTGTATCTGTTCCTCCGGCTGGTCGCTTGAGGAACCGGATTCAGGAGTCGGAATAGGGTTTCACCATGCTTTCGTTGCTCTACATTCTCGCGATGCTGCTGCTGTTCAGCGCGAGCATCTTCGTGCACGAGCTGGGGCATTTCCTGGTTGCGCGCGCCTTCGGGATGGTGGCCGACGTGTTTTCCATCGGCATGGGGCCGGCGCTGTGGAAGCGAAAGGCCTTTGGCACCACCCTCCAGATTGGCTGGTTCCCCTTCGGCGGCTACGTCGCCCTGCCGCAGATGGATCCCAACGCCATCCTGGAGGCCAAGGCGGAGAAGGGGGAGGGGGAGCCCCGCGTCCTTCCGCGCGTGGCGCCGTGGAAGAAGATCCTCGTCGCCGTCGCCGGCGCCGCGGGCAACGTGGCGTTCGCGTTCCTGCTCGCCACCGTCGTGTGGATCGCCGGCAAGCCGTCCTCGATCCAGGAGCGCAACGGCGTCATCGGCTATGTCGCCACGAACAGCCCCGCGCTGGCGCTGGGGGTGGTGGTCGGAGACGAGATCATCGCCATCAATGGCCAGCCTGTCGGCAACTGGCAGCAGATCTTCGAAAAGACCGCGCTGGCCCCTTCCCATGATCTCGTCCTGCGCCTCCGCGCGCGGGGAGGGGGAGAACGCGAGATCGCGCTCACGACCGAGAAGTCCTCCGTGGGGGTGTGGACGCTGCCCGGCCTCGAGGGCATGGATCCGTGCCATGTCGCTTCCGTCTATCCGGATTCCGGCGCCGAGGCGGCCGGCCTGCTGGCCGGCGACCAGATTTTGCGCTTCGACGGGCAGGAGATCTACAGCCGCGCGCACCTGAGCCAGATGGTCGAAGCCGCGGCGGGCCGGCCGGCCGCCATCGAATTCCGCCGAGGGGACGAACTTCTCTCCGCTTCCGTCGAATCGCGCTACGACGAGGCGCTGGGCCGCCACCTGATCGGCGTCCAGTTCAACACCATCGCCGATCTCGATTACACCTCGCTGTCGCATCCGACGCCCTGGGCGCAGGTGCGCAGCCACGCTTCGGGCATCTTCTCGTTCCTGCGCGCCCTCGCCACGCCGTCCACCTCCGGCGCCGCCGCCGACGCCGTCGGGGGACCGATCCTGATCCTGCTGATGCTCTGGCTCATGATCAAGTCGAGCTTCATCCTCGCGATCTGGTTCACGGGTTTCCTGAACGTGAACCTGGCGATCATCAACCTGCTGCCGGTGCCGGTGCTCGACGGCGGGCATGTCGTGATGAACCTCTGGGAGATGGTGGCCCGCCGTCCCGCCCACCCGAAGCTGGTCAATGCCCTCGCCAATTTCTTCGCGATGCTTTTCATCGTCCTGTTCCTCGGGCTGACCTTCCGCGATTCCGTCCGCCACCTCGTTCCGAGCGTCAAGCAGTGGATCTCGGGGGACCGATCGCCGGTTCCGTCGGCGGCGCCTTCGAAACCGTAGAGGGTTTCCGTTTTTGGCGGAGGGGGGCGGCCCTGTCCGGGACGGAGGGCGAATCCATTCCACGGGCCGCTTGCCAAGAGGGGGGAGGGAGAGGCAGAATAGGGGCATGAAACCGTGGAGAATCGCGCGCAAGGATGTCATCGCCATCAAGTTCTGCTGTCCGGACTGCGGGCAGAAGATCGATGCGGCCCGGGAACTGTTCGGCGAGCTGGTGGAATGCCCCATCTGCGGGAAGATGATGCAGGTGCCGGACCTGAAAGGCGCGCCGGGGGATTTTCCGGTGAAGCGTCCGCCGGCCGGGCCGGACAAGGAAACATGAGTCCGGGGCGGGTCCGGGGCGGGGGATGCGGATGCCTGCTGGTGCTGCTGGCGACGGCGGCGGGCTGGGCCTGGGCGATGGGATATCCTTTCCTGGCGCGGCAGGCGCCGGTTCCGTCGGAGATCCTGGTGGTGGAGGGGTGGGTGGGGGACGAGCTGCTGCTGCAGGCGGCGGGATGGGCGGAATCGAACGGGGTGCGGAAAATCATCGCGACGGGCGGCCCGATCGAACTGGGAAGCCATCTGGTGCAGTGGAAGACCTATGCGGAGATGACGAAGGCGCGCATGGAGAAGCTGGGCCTTGCGGAGAAGTTCGAGCTGGCGGCGGTTCCCGCGGAGAAGGTGCGGCGCGGCCGGACGAGGGAGTCCGCGAGGGCGCTGGCGGCGGGGCTGGGCATGGAGCGGGGCGCGTTCAACCTGGCGAGCGAGGGGCCGCATGCCCGGCGCAGCTGGCGGGCCTTCCGGGACGAATTCGGCGACGGGGTGGAGGTGGGGAGCGTGGCGCTGGTGCCGGCGGCGTACGACGGCCGCGACTGGTGGAGCTGCTCGGAGGGCGTGCGGAGCGTGGTGGGCGAGGCGGTGGCGTATGTGTATGACGTGGCGGCAGGCCTGGCCGGCGGCGGGGAATGAAGGACGGAGAGACGGAAAACCGGGCGCGATTGTAGAGCGTTTTTGGTGGGCAAGGGGGCGGCGGGTGGGGTATAGAATGGCCTTGGCGAGGAGAATCGAATGAAAGCAATCCATTTTCTGCTGGGGCTAGGCCTGTTCCTGTCAATCGCGGCGGGCGGCCTGGCGGTGATCGTGTCGCCGCAGTATCCGGAGTTCATCCAGACGGCCATCGCCTGGGGTTCCGACCTGCCTGACTGGGCGAAGGTGGCGGCCGGCACGGGCGTGGTGGCGTATCTGTTCGCGTATCTGCTGACGGGCCTGGCTTGGCGGCGGCGGAGGACGTTCATCACGTTCGAGAACGAGAACGGGACGGTGTGCGTGAGCACGGACGCCGTGCAGTCCTACCTGAACAGCCTGAAGGACGAGTTCGCGGCGGTGGTATGGCTGAAGACCCGCCTGCGCGTGGTGCGGGGGGCGCTGGATGTCGGATTGTCGCTGGGCGTGCGCGACGGCACGCGGATCCCCGAGATGTGCAAGCTGATGCAGGAGCGCGTGCGCGAACTGCTGGAGGAGCACCTGGGCACCTGCGACCTGGCCGGCGTGTCGGTGGAAGTCAACGAGATCCGCTCGCGGAAGAAGCCCGCGGCGGAAGAACCCGCGTAAGGGGAGAGGCCATGGATTGGGATGCATTTGCCGAAGGGCACCTGGATGCGGCGCACGAAGTGCTGACGACGCTGCGCCCCGCGATCGAGGCGGTGGCGGCGGGCATGGCGGAATGCCTTCGCCAGGGGGGCAAGGTGATGGCGTGCGGGAACGGCGGCAGCGCGGCGGACGCGCAGCATTTCGCGGCGGAGCTGGTGAACCGGTTCCAGCGGGAGCGGAAGCCCTATGCGGGGCTCGCGCTGACGACGGATTCCTCGGTGCTGACGTCGATCGGCAACGACTACGACTTCAGCCAGGTGTTCTCCAAGCAGGTGGAGGCGCTGGGGCGGAAGGGGGACCTGCTGCTGGCGATCTCGACGAGCGGCAACGCCGCGGACGTGTGCCGCGCGGCCAAGGCCGCGAAGGCGGCGGGGATCCGGACGGTCGCGCTGTGCGGGGGCAAGGGCGGGAAGCTGGCGGAAGTGGCGGACGAGACGCTGTGCGTGTCCAGCTCGGGCATCACGGCGCGGATCCAGGAAGGGCACGGGATGATCATCCACGCCCTCTGCCAGCTGGTCGAAGAGAAGCTGTCGGAATAGCGGCGGGGGCGCCGGGGCGGAAGCGATTTCAAGGAGACGGGAAGAACCATGGGCAAGGCGATGACTCCGGATGTGGTGGTGGTGGGCTCGGTGGCGTTCGACAGCGTGCAGACGCCGAAGGCGATGCACGAAAAGCTGCTGGGCGGTTCGGCGAGCTATACGAGCATCGCGGCGGCCCTGTTCGCCCGGACGGGCGTGGTGGGCGTGGTGGGCGAGGACTTCCCGAAGGAATATTTCGAGATCTTCGAGAAGGCGGGCGTGGACACGCAGGGGCTCCAGCGCGAGAAGGGCAAGACCTTCCACTGGAGCGGCGTCTACGAGGACAACATGAACAACCGGCGCACGAACTGCACGGACCTGAACGTGTTCGCCCATTTCAATCCTGTGATTCCCGAGGCGTACCGGACGAGCCCGTTCCTGTGCCTCGAGAACATCGCCCCGGCCTTGCAGGCCCGCGTGCTGGACCAGATGGAGAAGCCGAAGTTCACCGTGCTGGACACGATGGACCTGTGGATCAACACGACGCGCGAGGAGCTGATGAAGGTGATCGCGCGCGTGGACCTGCTGACGGTGAACGAGCACGAGGCGCGGCACCTGACCGGCAAGGGTTCGCTGCTGAAGGCGGCCCGCAAGATCCTGGACATGGGGCCGAAGTACGCGCTGATCAAGAAGGGCGAGCACGGCGCCTTCCTGATGTCGAAGGACGATTTCCTGATCGTGCCGGCGTGGCCGCTGGTGGAGGTGGTGGATCCGACGGGCGCCGGCGACACGTTCGCGGGCGGCCTGCTGGGGACCCTGGCCTCGTTCGGCGAGGTGACGCGGGAAAACCTGCACACGGCGCTGGTGAACGCGACGGTGACGGCGGCCTACACGTGCGAGGCCTTCAGCGTGGACCGCCTGCGGCAGATCACGCGCGCCGAGCTGGACGCCCGCGCGGCCGCCTTCCGGCGCATGATGCCGTAGCCCGCGCTTGACCGCGGGCGGGGGAAGGGGCCACAATGCCCTTCGATGAACGGGCCCGCATGGTTTGAGCATTTCCAGGGCGCGCCGTGGCTGTCGGCGGGCGCGGCGCTCCATGTCCTCCTGTTCCTGGCGGTGTCGATGCATGCGCTGCGGCACCGGCGCCGCGCGGATTCGACCCTGCTGTGGCTGTTCGTGACGTGGTCGCTTCCGGTGGGCGGGGCGCTGCTCTACGCGATGTTCGGCGTGGACCGCGTGCCGAAGGAGCGCTGGCAGCGGAGCCTGCAGCGGCGCGTCCGCATGGACGGGGCCCGGGATGCGGCGACGGACGAGGTCCTGCCGGAGGCCTACTGGCGCTCCATGGGGCGGGCGGCGGCGACGCCGGAGGACGAGTGGGCGCGGGAGCTGGACCGGCCGCTGGCGGCGATGCTGGAGAACTTCCCGCTCCTGGGGGGCAACCTGATCACGCCGCTGCTGACGGGCGACGAGGCGTTCCCGAAGATGCTGGAGGCGATCCGCGAGGCCCGGCACCACATCCACCTGCAGTCGTTCATCATCGGCAACGACGCCGTGGGGCGCGAATTCATGGATGCGGTGGCGGAGCGGGCGGCGGCGGGGGTTCGGGTGCGGGTGCTCTACGACCGGTTCGGTTCCTCGCACGCGCTGTGGGGCGGGCTGTTCCGCAAGTACAGGAAGGTGCCGAACCTGTCGATCGCGGGCTGGACCCAGTCGAACCTCTTCCGCAAGCAGCTGCATTTCAACCTGCGCAACCACCGCAAGGCGCTGGTCGTGGACGGGCGGATCGGCTTCATGGGCGGCGTGAACCTGAACGAGTATTCGCGGAGCCAGGACCGGCTGGCGGCGATCCAGGACTACCATTTCCGGCTGCTGGGGCCGATCGTGCAGGAACTGCAGTACTCGTTCCTGCGCGACTGGCATGTGATGACGGAGGAGGATCCGGAGCAGCTGCTCAGCGCGCAGCACTTCCGCCGCCTGCCGCCGGAGGGGGGCGCGCTGGCGCGGGTGGTGAACAGCGGGCCGTCGTCCGACCTGCGCGTGGCGGTGGACGTGTTCTTCAACGCGGTGAACGCGGCGCGCAAGCAGGTGTTCGTGATCACGCCGTATTTCCTGCCGTCGGAGGACCTGCTGCGGGCGCTGCGGATGGCGGCGCTGCGGGGCGTGCGGGTCTACGTGGTGGTGCCGGAGAAGAGCAACCACTGGTACACGACCTGGGCCGGCCGCGCGATCTACGAGGACCTGCTGGAGTCGGGCGTGCGGATCTTCGAGCGGCCGCCGCCGTTCATCCACGCGAAGGCGATGACGGTGGACGACCGGATGGCGGTGGTGGGCTCGTCGAACTGGGACTACCGGAGCCTGTATTCGAACTACGAGACGAGCCTGGCGGTCTACGACACGCGGCTGGTGATGCACCTGAAGCTGTTGATGAGCGAGGACCTGCACGAGAGCCGCGAAGTGGAGCTGGCGGCCTTCAAGAACCGGCCGGTCCACCACCGCTACCTCGAGAACGCCTGCGGGCTGCTGTCCCCCCTGCTGTAGCCCCGGCTCCGGGCCGCGCCCCTCCGGCGCGGGAAGGCGCCGCATGGCTCTGCGCCCCCGTTTTTCCACGCGGTGGAAAACTTTTTTCCACCGGTGGAAAAACCGCGGGCGGCGTCTTCCCGCCGTGGAATCGAGCCCGGTTCCGGGCCGGGAAAGGGTTGCGCGGGGGAGGGGAAAGGAGGTAGGATGCCTCCTTCATTGGAACTTCCAAAAGGAGCGCGCATGAAGAGGATCTGGCTGGGCGGAGTGCTGGCGGCAGTTGCGGGATTGGTCCTGGCGGCGGGTTGCGGAAAGGGCCGGACGGAGGGCGGCGGCGAACCGGCGGCGAAGCCCGTCAAGCTGACCTACAGCGTTTTCTTCCCGCCGATGCACATCCAGGCCAAGACGGGCATGGAGTGGGCGGCGGAAGTCGAGAAGCGCTCGGGCGGGCGGATCCAGATCGCGGTGCATCCGGGCGGGTCGCTGACGAAGGCCGACCAGTGCTGGCAGGGCGTGATCAACGGCATCTCCGACCTGGGCATGAGCTGTTTCGCCTACACGCCGGGGCGCTTCCCGCTGCTGGAGGCGCTGGACCTGCCGCTGGGCTGGCCCGACGGGCTGACGGCCACGCGCGTGGCCACCGCGCTGGCGGCGAAGTACAACCCCGCCGAGATCCAGGGCGCGAAGATCCTCTACGTGCATGCGCACGGGCCGGGCATCCTCGCCACGAAGAAGCCGGTGCGGGCGCTGGACGACCTCCGGAACATGAGGATCCGCGGCACGGGGCTTTCCGCCGGCATCGCGTCGGCGCTGGGGGCGACGGCGGTGGGGATGCCGCAGCCCGAAACCTACGACGCGCTCCAGAAGGGCGTCGTCGAAGGCACCTTCTGCCCGATCGAGACGCTCAAGGGCTGGAAGCAGGGAGAGGTCATCGAGTACGTCACCGACACGAAGGCGATCGGCTATACGACGGCGATGTTCGTCGCCATGAACCAGAAGTCGTGGGATGCCCTTCCCGCCGACCTGCAGAAGATCCTCGCGGATGTCAGCGCGGAATTCGTGGACCGGCACGGGCAGGCCTGGAACCAGGCCGATGCGGAAGGCCTCGAATTCGTGAAGGGCCTGGACCGCGAGATCATCGCGCTTTCCCCCGAGGAGGAGGCCCGCTGGAAGGAGCAGGTCGCGCCGATCGTGGACAAGTATCTCGCGCAGGCGGCGGAGAAGGGCCTGCCGGGCGCGGAGTTCCTCGCGGAGGTGCAGGCGATGATTGCGCAGGAAGTCGCGGCCCGGGAAGCGAACACGGATTTGGCGGCGGCTGCGGCGCAGCCATGAGCCCGTTGTCGGGGACCAGCGCCCGCACGGGTGTCCTGCGGGGCGTGACGCACGCGATGGCGGCCGCGGGGGGGCTCGCGGTGGCCGGGATCGTTGTCGTGACGGTGGCGGACGTGGTCGGCCGCCAGATCGGGCTTCCCGTGAAAGGCGCCTACGACCTGGTGCGGGTGCTGGGCGCGATCGCCATGGGGTGCGCGCTGCCGATGACCAAGGCGGTGAAGGGGCACATCGCCATCGAGTATTTCTTCCAGAAGCTGGGTTCGCGCGGGCGCGCCGTCCTGGACACGGCCATGCGGCTGGTCCTGCTGGCGCTGTTCTTCCTGCTGGCCTGGCAGTTCGTCCGGCAGGGCGGCGCGTTCCTGGAGAGCGGCGAGGTGACGGCCACGCTGCACATGCCGATGTTCTGGGTGCCGTGGCTCGTGGCGCTGGCCTGCCTGGTGACCGCGGGCGTCACGCTGTGGCATCTGCTGCATCCGGGGCGTTCCATGATCAGGCCCCGGTGATGAGCGATCTGCAGACAGGCCTGGCGGGGATCGCCCTCCTGTTCGTGCTGCTGGCGTCGAGCATGCCGGTGGCGTTCGCGATGACGCTCGTGGGCCTGGCCGGCTTCGCGGTGGTGGTCAACGTGCCGGCCGCGCTGAACGTGCTGGCGACGGACTACTACGACACCTTCTCCAGCTACGGGCTGACGGTGATCCCGCTGTTCGTGTTCATGGGGCAGGTGGCGTTCCACACGGGCATCAGCAAGAAGCTGTTCGATGCGGCGCAGTGCTGGTTCGGGTGGCTGCGCGGCGGGCTGGCGATGGCCACGGTCGGCGCCTGCACGGTTTTCGGCGCCATCTGCGGATCGGGGCCGGCGACGGCGGCGACGATGGCGGCGGTGGCGCTGCCGGAGATGAAGCGCTACCGGTACCATGCCGGCTTCGCGGCGGGGACGGTGGCGGCCGGCGGCAGCATCGGCATGATGATCCCGCCCAGCATCGTGTTCATCGTCTTCGGGGTGATGACGGAGCAGAGCATCGGCAAGCTGTTCATCGCGGGCATCGTGCCGGGGCTGCTGATCGCCGCGCTGTTCATGGCGACGATCTGGCTGATGTGCAAGTGGCGGCCCGCGCTGGCGCCGGCGGCGACGGTGGCGACGTGGCGGGAGCGCTTCCGGTCGCTGGGCGGCGTGGGGGAGACCCTGCTGCTCTTCGCGCTGGTGATGGGCGGGATGTTCGCCGGCTGGTTCACGCCGACAGAGGCGGCCGCGATCGGCGCGGCCGGCAGTGTGGGCATCGCCCTCTTTTCCGGCAAATGCAGTTTCCGGATGCTGGCGACGGCGATGGACGAGACGCTGCGCACCTCGTGCATGGTGATGGTGATCGTGGCGGGGGCGACGGTGTTCGGGCATTTCCTGCAGATCACGGAGGTGCCGACGGAGATGGCGGCATGGATGGCGGGCCTGCCGCTGCCGGCGTGGGGCATCATGCTGGTGATCCTCCTGTTCTACCTGGTCGCCGGGGCCTTCCTGGACGCGCTGGCGCTGGTGATGCTGACAATCCCGATCTTCTATCCGGTGGTGCTGGACCTGGGGTTCGATCCGATCTGGTTCGGCGTGGTCATCGTGCTGGTGACGCAGATGGGCGTGATTTCGCCGCCGGTGGGCGTGAACGTGTACGTGGTGAGCGGCATGGACCGGGCGGTGCCGCTGCAGGGCGTGTTCAAGGGTGCGATGCCGTTCCTGGCGGCGCTGGTCGTGGCGGCGCTGCTGCTGCTGGCGTTTCCGCAGATCGTCACCGTCCCGACGACGTGGGTGAAATAGGAGAAAGGGCGGGATCCATGGGCGAAACCATCCGGCACGAGAACTTCAGGAAGATCCTGTTCTGCACCGATTTTTCGGAAAACGCGGACCGCGCCTTCGTGTTCGCGGTCAACACGGCCGTGCGCAACGCCGGCTGCGAACTGCACCTGCTGCATGTGATCCCCGAGCCGCCCGCGCAGTTCTGGAAGGGCTACATCTACGAAGTGGACGAGGACGTGGACGCGCGCGCCAAGCGGGAGATCGACGCCAAGCTCGCCGAGGCCTACAAGCCGCGGGTGCCCGGGGGCGTGAAGCTTGTCATCGCCATGCGCATCGGCGAAGCCCGCCATCAGATCCTGGAATACGCGCAGGAGCAGGACATCGACCTGATCATCCTAGGCCGGCAGGGGGCGGGGGCGGTGGGGAAGATCCTGTTCGGGAATGTCACCGAGCGCGTCGTGCGGAAAGCCGACTGCCCGGTGCTGGTGATTCCGCCGTCCAAGAACTAGGGTGGCCGGCGGCGGGACCGGTTTTTCCACACAATGGAAAAAGTTTTGGCGGATTTTCCACGCAATGGAAAAACTTTGCACCGTTTTCCAGCGCCGGCGTGAAAAGCCGCGGGAGACGCCTTCGGGGGAAGGAAAGGGGAGGGGGTCAGGGGCGGAGGACGGTGTTGTCGATGAGGCGGGGCTTGCCGACCCAGACGGCGAGGGCGGCGAGGGCGGGGCGTTCAATGGGGCCGGAGAGGGGCTGGAGGGTTTCGTCGTCGACGATGTCGATGTAGTCCACCTTGGCGGCGGGGCATTCCGCGATGAGGGCGCGCATGGCGGCGACGAGCTTGCGGGGGTCGCGTTCGCCGGCGGCGAAGAGGCGTTCGGACTCGTCGAGGGCGCGGCGGAGGCAGGGGGCCTGCGCGCGCTGTTTGGCATCCATGTACTGGTTGCGGGAGGAGCGGGCGAGGCCGTCGGGCTCGCGGGCGGTGGGGCCGGGGACGATCTCGACGGGGAAGCGGAGATCGCGGACCATGCGGCGGATGACGCGGAGCTGCTGGGCGTCTTTCTCGCCGAAGACGGCGACGTGGGGCAGGACGATGTGGAACAGCTTGGCAACGACGGTGCAGACGCCGTCGAAATGCCCGGGGCGCGCGGCGCCGCAAAGCGTGCGCGAGAGGGCGGTTTCGACCAGGCTGACGCTGGCGCCGTCGGGATACATCTCGGGGACGGAGGGGTGGAAGAGGAGGTCGACGCCCTCCTTTTCGCACAGGGCGCGGTCGGCCTCGAAGGTGCGGGGATAGGCGGCGAAATCCTCGTTGGGGCCGAACTGGGTGGGATTGACGAAGACGGAGACGACCACGGTGTCGGCGTGTTCCTTCGCGAGGCGGACAAGGGAGAGGTGGCCTTCGTGCAGGTTGCCCATGGTGGGGACGAAGCCGATGCGCTTGCCCTGCGCCCGCAGCGCGAGCGCGGCCTGCTGCATCTCGAGGGCGGTGGAAATGATCTTCATCGGCCGGAGAAGCTATTCGTAGCCATGCTCGGGACCGGGGAAGGCGGAGGTTTCCACATCCGACTTGTAGGCGGCGGCGGCGGCGGAGACCTGGGCGCCGAGGTCGGCGTAGACCTTGACGAACTTGGGCTTGAAGGCGCCGGAGAGGCCGAGGAGGTCGTTGACGACGAGGATCTGTCCGTCGCAGCCGGGGCCGGCGCCGATGCCGATGACGGGGATGCGGACGGCGGCGGAAACCCGGGCGCCGAGGTCGGCGGGGACGGCTTCGATGACGACGGCGAAGGCGCCGGCGGCCTCGACGGCGCGGGCATCGGCGATGAGCTGGCGGGCGGCTTCTTCGCCGCGGCCCTGTACGCGGGTGCCGAGGATCTGGATGCTCTGGGGGGTGAGGCCGATGTGGCCGAGGACGGGTATGCCGTTCTGAACGAGGGCTTCGATCGCGGGGGCGCGGAATTCGCCGCCCTCGATCTTGACGGCCTGGCAGCCGGTTTTCTGGATGGCGCGGCCGCAGTTGCGGAGGGCCTGTTCGACGGAGGCCTGGTAGGTCATGAAGGGCATGTCCATGACGACGACGGCGCGGCGGACGCCGCGCACGACGGCGGCGGTGTGCCGGATCATGTCGAGGAGCGTGACGGGGAGGGTGTTGTCGTAGCCGAGGAGCGTGGTGCCGACGGAATCGCCGACGAGGAGGAGGGGGATGCCGGCCTCGTCGAGGAGGCGGGCGGTCTGGAAATCATAGGCGGTGAGGGCGGCGATTTTCTCGACGCCTTTCATGGCGGTGATGGCGCGGGGGGTGAGTTTCCGGGGGGGATTGCTCATGGGGGCTCCGGGAGCTACCATTCGGCCATGACCTGCCGGACGACCTGTCCGGAGGGGAGCGCGGCGAGGATGTCGCGGACGCGGCGGTCGTGGCCGGGGAGGATGAGAAAGCCGCGGACATCGGCGAGGGGCTGGAGGACGAAGCGGCGCTTGGTCCAGCGGGGGTGGGGGATGACGAGGCCTCCGCTGCGGATGGTCTGGCCGTTGTAGTAGATCATGTCGATGTCGATGAGGCGGGGGGCGTTCTGGCGGAGGGTGCGCTTGCGGCCGAGGGCGAGCTCGATCTTCTGGAGCTCGGCGAAGAGCTTGTGGGCGTCGAGGGAGGTGCCGACGATGAGGACGGTGTTGTAGAAGGGGAGGTTGGCGAATTCCTCGGGGACGCCGACGGGCTCGGTCTCGTAGAGGGGGGCGGAGGCGAGGAGGGAGACCTCGGGGATCGCGGCGATGGCGGCGCGCGCGGCGCGCAGGCTGGCGAGCTTGTCGTCGAGGTTCGACCCGAGGCTGAGTCCTGCTTCGATGCCGTTCATGGAGATCCGGGGGTGAGGCCGAGGACGTCGCGCATGCCGTAGAGGGCGGGGGCGCGTCCGGGGAGCCAGGCGGCGGCGCGCAGGGCGCCGATGGCCAGGGTGTCGCGGGAGGTGGCGCGGTGGGAGAGCTCGATGCATTCGCCGTCGGCGGCGAAGAGGACGGTGTGGTCGCCGACGATGTCGCCGCCGCGGACGGCATGGAATCCGATCTGTTTTTCGGGGCGTTCGCCGGAGAGTCCGGAACGGCCATCGATGGCGACGTCCTTGAGGTTCCATCCGAAGCCCTGGGCGGCGGCCTCTCCGAGGAAAAGGGCGGTGCCGGAGGGCGCGTCCTTTTTGCGGCGGTGGTGGCGCTCGACGATTTCGCAGTCGTAGCCGCGGCCCTTCAGGGCCCGGGCGGCCTGTTCGACGAGGGCGAACAGCAGGTTGACGCCGACGCTCATGTTGGCGGCGAGGACGACGGGAATCTTCCGGGCGGCCTGTTCGACGGCGGCGCGTTCGGCGCCGTCGAGACCGGTGGTGCCGACGATCCACGGGATGCCGGCGGCGGCCATGCGGGGGGCGGCGGCGGCGCTGGCGGCATGGAAGCTGAAATCGACGGCGACGTCGGCGACGTCGGCCAGGGCGGCATCCAGGTCGCCGGAGATCTTCACGCCGAGAGGGCGGGCACCGGCGGCGGAACCGGCGTCCTGGCCGAGGAGGGGGGAATCGGGGCGGTCGACGGCCGCCGCCAGCGCCAGGCCGGGGAAGGAGGGGCCGGCGAGGAGGCGGGCGATGGCCTGGCCCATTCGGCCGGCGGCGCCAACGAGCAGGATGCGGACGGGCCGGCTCACGAAACGACTCCGGCCTTGCGCAGGGTGGCGAGGAGCTTTTCGCGGTTCGCGGCGGCCATTTCGCACAGCGGCAGGCGGTAGACGGCGGGCGCCAGGCCGATCATCTCCACGGCGGCCTTGACGGGGATGGGATTGGTCTCGATGAACATGTCGTTGAAGAGGCCGTAGTACCGGTAGTGCAGCTTGCGGGCCTCGTCCCAGCGGCCGGCGGCGGCGGCATGGACGAGGTCGGCGACGGCTTTGGGGGCGACGTTGGAGGCGACGCTGATGACGCCGCAGGCGCCCACGGACATCATCGGCAGCGTGAGGCCGTCGTCGCCGGAGAGCACCTCGATGTCGCAGGCGGCCTTGATGCGGCTGACGCGGTCGACGCTGCCGGCGGCCTCCTTGACGGAGACGATGTTGGGGTGCCTGGCCAGTTCGGCGACGGTGGGGATGGCGATTTCGCAGGAGGAGCGGCCGGGCACGTTGTAGAGGACGACGGGCAGGCCGATCTCGGCGACGGCGGTGAAATGGCGGATGAGGCCGGCCTGGGTGGGCTTGTTGTAGTAGGGGGTGACCTGCAGGGTGCCGTCGGCTCCGACCTCGCGGGCGCGCCGGGTCAGCTCGACGGCCTCGGCGGTGGAATTGGCGCCGGAGCCGGCGATGACCTTGACTCGCCGGGCGGCGGCCTCGACGACCACGCGGATGACCTCGATGTGCTCCTCCACGTCGAGCGTGGGCGATTCGCCCGTGGTGCCGACAGGCACGAGGCCGTCGATGCCGCCGGCGACCTGGAACTCGACGAGTTCGCGGAGCTTGCCGTAGTCCAGCGAGCCGTCGCGGCGGAAGGGGGTGATCAACGCTGTATATGCGCCTTCGAACATGGGTTCTGCCTTTTTTTGAATTGAAAGGGGCATTTTGGAAGAAAAGAGGGAAATGAACAGCAAAAAAAGCGGGCGAAAAACAATTGCGGGAAGGGGGTGGCTCGGCTATGTTCCCCCGATCATGTCCAAGGAACAATCCCAGGCGACGATGCGCATCGACATCACGCCGGCGATGCTGGAGCAGCTCCAGCAGGCGCCGGCGCCGGGCGGCGTGCGCATCCCGCCGCGCACCGGGGGGTTGACGATGTCCCCCCGGCCCAGCGGGCCGGGCGTGATCCGGATCCCGGCGGGGCCGGCGGGCCAGCCCAACGGGGGGGCGGAGTTCCAGACGCTGCTGCAAAGCATCTACGACGCGGTGTTCATCACCGATCCGCAGGGGTCGATCACGAGCGCGAACACGCGGGCGGAGCAGTTCTTCGCGTGCAGCCGGGCGGAGCTGTGCAAGAAGAACGTGCTGGACTGGCTGTGCGGGGCGGAGCGGAGCCTGCTGGACACGATCCTGGGCTCGCTGGAGAACAACCGGTTCGTGCTGATCCAGGCGCTGTGCCGGCGGACGGACGGGACGATGTTCCCGGCGGAGATCTCGGTGAGCCACCTGCCGATCGCCGGCAAGATGCACCTGAGCTTTTTCATCCGCGACATCACGGTGCGCAAGGAGCAGGAAGAGCGCCTGAAGACGGGCTACAACGCGCTGCAGAACTCGGGCAGCGGCATCGCGGTGGCGGACGTGGAGGGCGGCCTGGCGGGCTATGTGAACCCTTCGATGATGTCGTTGCTGGGGCTGGAGACGGCCGAGGAGGCCTGCGCCCTCAATTTCCGGCAGTTCCTGAAGGAGGAGTCGCTGGCGTCGGACATGATCGCGGCGGTGCAGGCGGGCGACACGTGGGCGGGCGAGCTGGAGATGAAGCGGAAGGATGGCGCGCCGTTCTTCGCGCAGGCGTCGCTGGAGCCCAACCTGAATCCGGACGGCGCGATGACGGGCATCGTGATCTCGCTGCTGGACGTGACGCCGCAGCGGCAGGCGCAGCAGCAGCTCGAGCTCTATGCCGCGCAGCTGCGCCAGAAGAACACGGAGATGGAGGCGGACCTGCGCCTGGCGAGGGAACTGCAATACGCCTTCCTGCCTTCGTCGTATCCGGCCGTGACGGCCGGCGAACCCGGAAAGCCCGGCCACCTGGAATTCGCCCACGTGTACCATCCCAGCGGGCTGGTGGGCGGCGATTTCTTCGACATCCTGCCGGTGTCGCCGAGCCAGGTGCTGATCTTCGTGGCGGACGTGATGGGGCACGGGGCGCGGGCGGCGCTGGTGGTGGCGACGATCCGGGGTCTGCTGGAGCAGATCGCGAAGGAGACGCAGGATCCCGGCGAGTTCATGACGCGCCTGAACATGGCCTATTCGAAGATCTTCAGCGGCGCCAACGAACTGATGTTCGCGACGGCCTGCTGCGTCTCCTTCGACCTGAAGAATGGGCGGATCCTGCATGCCAACGCGGGGCATCCGCTGCCGATGGTGGTCGAGCCGGACGGGCAGGTGCGCCTGGCGCGGGTGTCCGAGGAGGGGATGGGGCCGGCGCTCGGACTGTTCGGCGACGCGCGCTACGGGCACGTCAGGGCCGACCTGATGCCCGGCAAGCGCGTGGTGTTCTATACCGACGGGCTGACGGAGGCCCGCAACGCCGCGCAGGAGGAGTTCGACGCGGGGGGGATGATGAATTCGCTGCGCACGCGCACGGCCGAGCCGCTGCCGGCCCTGCTGGACGGGCTGGTCCGCGATGCCGTGGCCTTCACCGGCACTCCGGTGTTCGAAGACGATGTTTGCCTCCTGGGCGTGGGCTACGCCGGGAATTGAATCACAACCTTGTGGCGATGAAAGGAACGACGAGATGAAGATGACGAACATTTGGTGGGTGGCGGCGATCGGGATGGCATGGGGCGCGTGCGGCGCCTTCGCGCAGCAGCGGACGATCCAGCCTTCGCCGGCCTATTACCAGTCGGGCGGCGCGGCCCCCGTCCAGCCGGTCCCCGCCGTTCCGGAGGCCTCCCAGCCGGTCTATGCCGAACCCCAGGCGGTCCAGCCCGTCTATGCGCCGCAGCCCCGGCTGACGCTCGCGCCCGCGACGGCGGACGAAGAGTACGAAGAATCCGAAGAGTACGCGGACGAGGAGGGGATCTACTGGTTCTGGGGGCAGAAATGGCCCGGCATCTCGGCGGGGCCCAAGTTCGGCACCACGGGCATCGGCCTAGACCTGACGTTCGGCGTCAATCCATACGTGAATTTCCGCAGCGGATTCAACTACGGGACGTTCACCTGGAACGCGGACCTGGGCGACGAGGAATACGACATGGACATCGACATGACCAGCATCCCGCTGCTGGTGGACATTCATCCGTTTGCGAACCATTTCCACCTGACGGCCGGGCTGTATATCCAGCCGGGCACGAAGGCGGACATCGAGTCGACGCCGAGCGGGGAGATGCAGGTCGGCGAGCACACCTATCCGGCCGAGGTGGTCGGGACGCTCCGCGGCGAGATCGAGGTGGCCGATGTCGTCGCGCCCTACCTGGGCATCGGCTTCGGCAACACCGTCGGAGAGGACCAGCTGCTGACCTTCAAGCTGGACATCGGCGTGATCTTCCAGTCCTACGATTCGTCGCTGACCGCCGATGGCGCGGGAATGGAGACGCCCATCGACACCTTCCGGCAGGATCTGGAAAAGGAAGCGGAGAACCTCCAGGACGATCTCGATGACCTGGCGGTCTATCCGGTGATCACGCTGGGGCTGGCCTGGCACTTCTAGCCCCGTCCTCCCCGGGGGACAAATTCATTTCCTTTTCAGGAGGGTTGGGATAACTTGCCGGCCATGAAACGATGGGTCTGCACCTGCCTGCTGGTCCTGTGCGCCTGGCGGCCTTCCTGGGGCCAGACCAACGGGATCTTCGCCGATTTTTCGACGTCGAAGGGGGCGTTCACGGTGTGGCTGGACCATGAACGGGCGCCGCGCGCCGTGGCCAGTTTCGTGGGGCTGGCGACGGGCGAGGGCGGCTGGGCGGACCCGCAGGGCAACGTCTGGCGCAAGCCGTTCTACGACGGGTCGATCTTCCACCGGGTGGTGAAGGATGCGGACACCAACGGCATCGCCATCCAGGGCGGCGGGATCGCCTCGGTCAGCGGCTCCACGACCAGCTTCGTCCATTCCGGCTACACCATGCTGGAAGCCGTGACGAACGGCCTGGCGCATTCCAACGGGGTGATCTCGATGGCCAATTCGGGGCCGAACACGGATGGCTCGCAGTTTTTCATCACGACGACGAACGTGCCCTATTGGGACGGGGGGTACACGGTGTTCGGGCACGTGGCGGAGGGGATGGGAGTGGTGACGTCGATCGCGGCGGTGGCGGTGCAGGGATCGGGTTCCCGCCCGGTGGAGGACATCGTGCTGAGCAACGTGGTGATCCGGCGGGTGGGGGCGGCGGCGGAGGCGTTCAACATCGCTTCGCAGGGGGTGCCGGTGGCGGAGTCGGGGCCGATGAGGAGCTACACGTCGGGAAGCAACGAGATCCTCGAGATCGAAATGGCGGCGCAGTCGGAGCTGCTGTTCCGCGAGTCGACGAACCTGTTCTCCGCCTGGAGCGGCGAGGACTGGGGGTTCTACACCAACGCCACGACGGTGCTGACGGGGGCGGTCTCGCGGGCCTCGCTGGGCGACACCTATTTCTTCCACGCCTCGCGCATCCGCTATCCGGTGCCGATCACGTCGCCGGCCAGTCCGCGTTCGTCCCCCGGCCGCTATTTCACCTTCTGGTGGAACACGTCGCCCGCGACGAAATACGAGGTGATCTTCGCGGCCTCGCCGACGAACCAGGGGGTGTACCAGGTGACCCAGGGCACGAACCCTCCGGTGGTGGGGTCCGTGTTCACCGGCGACAGCTGGACGCGGGACGCCTATTCGGCGCGGCTGTATTTCTTCGATGATTCGGGCAAGGAGCAGACCTATTCGCTGGGGTTCAATCCGGGGCAGGCCACGAACCGCTTCACGGGGACGGTGAGGGACTGGGTGGGGAGCACCACCTATTCGATTTCCGGCGTCTTCAGGGTTCAATAAAAGCATCCGCCGGCGGGGCGGGGAAGAAAAAACGTTTTTCATTGACATTTTTGTTGCTTTCCGGCGCGGGGGCGTGGCAGATTTCCGGAAATCAGGCGGGAACATTCCCGTTGGGGAACCAACAAGGAGCGATCGATGAAGGCAATCGGATGGTGGTGCGGGCTGGTGGTCGGAATCCTGGGGATGGCCGGGAGCGCGGCGGCGGCGCCGGGGGTGCTGGCCTACGACGAGGCGGGGAACTACACGCCGGCCACCTTCACCAACGGGTCGAACCTGGGCACGGGATATGGCGCCTGGGATCTCTGGAACAAGCTGGCCGAGCTGGGCGACTCGACGGCCGGAGGCGGCGGCGACCTGAATTCGACCAACGGCTATTCCTTCCGGTTCATGGGCGATGGCGCCGGCGGGTGGTGCAACGGCCGGCGGAATTTCGACGGGGCGCTGCAGCCGGGCGACGTGCTGAGCTTCACGTTCACCTACAACTGGGATGGCGGCGGACGCGGCGTGGACATCTTCTGCTCGACCGGCCAGTTCGCGAACGTGATCGACGTGAGCGCGGGCAACACCTTCAAGGTGAACGGCGCGACGGTCTCCACGAATTGGTCGCCCGGCGCGGTGGTGGACGTGCAGATCACGCAGCAGGCCGATGGCGTCCAGGTGCATCTGACGCGCGCGACCAACGGCACGGAGAACCTGAACTACACCACGAACATCCTGAACGCCGAACCGGCGACGGGCTTTTCGCTCTATTGCGGCGGCTACACGACCAACGCGCCGGACCAGAATCCGAACTACGCGATCTTCATGAACGACATCCAGATCCTGGGCGAGGAGCGGAAGTCGCTGACGTTCACGGACGGGGTATGGAGCCCCGCCGCCACGGGCGAATACTACTTCGCGGTGACGCGCAGCGGGCCGGTCAGCAACGACCTGGTCCTGACGAGCAGCAACACCAACTCCGTGACCGTTCCCGCCGGCGCCAGCTTCCTGGAAGGTTCCAACACGGTGAGCTTCAACGCCAACATCGTGAGCCTGACCGCGGGGCCGGCGACGATCGTGGCCAGCAACGCGGACACGGGGGTGTGGGCGGAATACGTGGTGACGCCCGTGGCGCCGTCGCTGGCGATCAGCGGTTCCGCCGTGCTCATCGCGTCCGGGCCGGCTTCCTACACGTTGACGCGTTCGGCTTCGGCGGGCACCAACATCGTCCTGTCCAGCTCCGACACGGGCGTGCTGACGGTGCCGGCCGGCACGAATTTCGCGGCGGGTTCGACATCCCTGACCTTCAACGCGACGCCGGTGGCCTTCGGCGAGGCGACCCTTGCGGCGAGCAATCCGGCGACGGGCGCGTGGACGACCTTCGCGGTGGAGTACCAGGCGCCGGCGCTGTTCGTGACCGGGCCCGCGACGGTGGATGCCGGCGATGTGGCGACCTATACCGTCGCGCGCGAGGGCGCGGTGGGCGACACCGTGAACCTGGCCAGCTCCGACACGAACATCCTGACGGCTCCCGCCAGCGTGACCTTCGCGTCCCCCGGCGCCCTCACCGTGACCTTCCAGGCCACGGGCGTGAGCACGGGGGCGGTGACACTGACGGCCTCCAACGACGACGCGACCAGCGCCCCGCTGGATGTGACGGTGACCGAGGCGCTGCCGGTCGTCGCCTATGACGAGGCGGGGAACTACACGGTGGCGACCTTCACCAACGGCGCGAACCTGGGCACCGGCTTCGGCGCGTGGGATCTGTGGAACACCCTGGCCACCCTGGGCGATTCGACGGCCGGGGGCGGCGGCGACCTGAACTCCACCAACGGCTACTCGTTCCGCTTCATGGGCGACGGGGCCGGCGGCTGGTGCAACGGCAAGCGCAATTTCTCGAATCCGCTGCCGACGAGCAACGTGCTGAGCTTCACGTTCACCTACAACTGGGACGGCGGCAACCGCGGCGTGGACATCTTCTGCGCCACCGGGCAGTTCGCCAACCTGATCAATGTCAGCGCCGGCAACGATTTCCGGGTGAACGGCACGACGCTTTCCACCGAATATTCGCCCGGAGCGGTGGTGGAGGTGGAAATCACGCAGCTCGCGGGTGGCATCCAGATGTACCTGACCCGGTCCGTCGGCGGCGTGCCCAACCTGACCTACGCCACGAACATCGTGAATGCGGAGGCGGCGACGGGCATTTCGATGTACTGCGGCGGCTACACGGCCAGCGAATCGGACAATCCGAACTACGCCATCTGCATGAACGACCTCGAGATCCGCGGCGTGGTTCCCGCCACGCTGGCCTTCACCGGCGGCACGTGGAACCCTTCCGCCCTGGGCGACTACTCGTTTGAGCTGACCCGGTCCGCGACCGTGGGCGACGAGATCGTGCTGACGAGCCTCAACACCAATTCCGTGCAGGTGCCGGCCAGCGTGAACTTCGCCGCCGGCTCCAACACCGTTTCATTCCTTGCCACGGTGGTGAGCCTGGCGGCCGGCGATGCGACGATCGTGGCCAGCAATGCGGCCAGCGGGGCGTGGGCGGAATACACGGTCCGGCCGCAGGCCCCCGGCCGTCCGCCGATCGAGACGCTCACGTTCGACCCGGCCACGGGCGACATGGGCTTCGCGCTGCCGGCGGGCTACACGCTGGGCACGGTGCAGGGCGCGGATACGGCGCTGGTGGCCGGCGACTGGGCCTGGTCGAACCTCGTGGAGGGAGTGGACTACACGCTCAGCGGCGACCAGGTCACGATCCTGACGGATGCCGCCCCGCGCCAGATCATCCGCATCGGCGTGCTCCCCGAATAGCCGGCGGGTCCCACCCGGCCGATCGCCGCCGGTTCCGCGCAAGCGGGCCGGCGGTTTTCCTTTTCCATGGCGGGAAGGCGCCGGAAGGGGATGATTATCCCAGAGCTGAGGGAGGGGCTGCGGGGACCGGGCGGCGCCTTCCCGCCGCCGGGGGAGGGGAGCGAGGGGACTTGCGGGGAAGGCGGGGGGCGTGGTAGGTTGTGCGGCTTTCACTTATAGAAAAATAGAGGACAGGTCCATCGTGGCGAAGGAAGTCAAAATCGAGGCGGCGGGGCGCGGGCACGCGCTGGCGGCGATCCGGAACATCGGGATCGTCGCCCATATCGACGCGGGCAAGACGACCACGACGGAGCGGATGCTGTACTACACGGGCAAGGTGCACAAGATGGGGGAGGTTCACGACGGCACGGCCGTGATGGACTGGATGGTGCAGGAGCAGGAACGGGGCATCACCATCACGAGCGCGGCGACGACGTGTTTCTGGCGGGACCGCCAGGTCAATATCATCGACACGCCGGGGCATGTGGATTTCACGGCGGAAGTGGAGCGGTCGCTGCGGGTGCTGGACGGGGCGGTGGGGGTGCTGTGCGCGGTGGGGGGGGTGCAGCCGCAGTCGGAGACGGTGTGGCGGCAGGCGAACAAGTACGGCGTGCCGCGGATCGCGTTCATCAACAAGATGGACCGCACGGGCGCGGGCTTCGAACGGGTGATCGCCGAAATGCGCGCGAAGCTGAAGGCGCCGGCGACGGCGATCCAGATCCCGTGGGGGTGCGAGGAAAATTTCCGGGGAGTGGTCGATCTGGTGCGCCGGAAGGCGCTGACGTTCGACGAGGATGCGCTGGGTTCGAAGGTGAAGGAGCAGGAGGTTCCGGCGGAGCTGGCGGAGGCGGCGCAGAAGGCGCGCGAGGCGCTGCTGGAGGCCGTGGCGGAGACGGACGAGGCGCTGCTGAACGCCTATCTGGACGAGGGGGATCTGTCGGAAGAAGCGCTGCGGGCAGGGATCCGCAAGGCGACGGTGGCGGGGAAGATGGTGCCGGTGCTGTGCGGCACGAGCCTGCGCAACAAGGGCATCCAGCCGTTGCTGGACGCGGTGGTCGACTACCTGCCGTCGCCGCTGGACGTGCCGCCGGTGAAGGGCCGGCACCCGAAGACGGAGGAGGAGATCGAGCGGACGACGGGGGATTTCGAGCCGCTGTGCGCCCTGGCGTTCAAGGTGGCGACGGATCCGTTCGTGGGCAAGCTGGTGTTCATGCGGGTGTATTCGGGGGAATTGCGCAAGGGCGCGAACGTGTTCAATCCGCGCACGCAGAAGCGGGAGCGCGTGATGCGCCTGATCCGCCTGCATGCGAACCAGCGCGAAGAGATCGATGCGCTCTTTTCGGGCGAGATCGGGGCGATCGCGGGGATCAAGGGCGTGGGGACGGGGGACACGCTGTGCGCGGAGCAGAAGCCGATCGTGCTGGAGAGGATCCATTTCCCGGAGCCGGTGGTTTCGATGGCGATCGAGCCGAAGACGCAGGCGGACAAGGAGAAGATGCAGAACGCCCTGGCGGACCTGGCGGACGAGGATCCGACGTTCCGGGTGGGGCAGAACGCGGAGACGGGCCAGACGATCATCCAGGGGATGGGCGAGCTGCATCTGGAAATCCTGCGGGACCGGATGCTGCGGGAGTTCAAGGTGCAGGCGAACGCGGGGCGGCCGATGGTGGCGTACCGCGAAACGATCACCGGCACGGGGCGGGCGGAATTCACGTTCGACCGGGAGCTGGGCGGGAAGCGCCATTTCGCGATGGTGGGGCTGCTGCTGGAAAAAAATGAGCGGGGTTCAGGAAATAGTGTTGACTTCAAAATTTCATCTGATTTAATCCCGCACGATTTTCGATCTGTCGTGGAGGAAGGAATCCACGACGGGTTGAGCACAGGCGTGTTGGGAAATTTCCCGCTAGTCGACGTCCGGGTGACGGTGGTCAACGGCCAATGGCATCCGGTCGACTCGTCGGAAATCGCCTTCCGGTCGGCGGCTTCGATGTCGCTGCGAGAGGCGGCGAAGGCAGCGCGCCCGGCCCTTCTGGAGCCCATCATGGCGCTCGAGATCGTGTCGCCCGAGGAACACCTCGGGGACGTGCTGGGCGATTTGAATGCGCGCCGCGGCCAGGTGAAAGACGTGGCGCAGCGGGATGGAACGCGGGTGATCGAGGCCTCCGTGCCCTTGGCGGAGCTGTTCGGATACGCCACGACATTGCGTTCTTTGACACGTGGACGCGCCGGGTATGCGATGGAGCCGACCCGGTTCGATGTGGTGCCGGAAAACTTGAGTCAGGAATTGATGAACCGTTGACAGAGAAGAGAACATGAGCGGACAACGAATCAGAATACGGCTGAGGGCCTTCGACCACCGGATGCTGGACCAATCGGCCAGCGAAATCGTGGAAACGACCAAGCGCACGGGCGCCCGCGTGGCGGGACCGATCCCGATGCCGACGCGCATCGAGCGCTACACGGTGAACCGCAGCGTCCACGCGGACAAGAAGTCCATGGAACAATTCGAGATCCGCACCCACAAGCGGCTGCTGGACATCATCGACCCCACGGCGAAGACGGTGGACGAGCTGAAGAAGCTGAACCTGCCGGCGGGCGTGGACATCCAAATCAAGATCTAGGGGAAGGACGTCCATGCAAGCATTGATTGGCAAGAAGATCGGCATGACGCGCGTCTACGACGACGCGGGCGTCCAGGTTCCCGTGACGGTGGTCCAGGTGGGCCCGTGCACGGTGGTGCAGCGCAAGAGCGCGAAGCCCGACGGCTACGAGGCGGTCCAGCTCGGTTTCGAGGAGCAGAAGGAATCGCGCCTGACGAAGCCCCTGCAGGGCCATTTCAAGAAGGCGGGCGCGAAGCCCCAGAAGGTGCTGCGCGAAGTGCGCTTGGCGAAGGGCGAGGACGCGAAGGCCGGCGACGTGCTGACCGCGAAGGTGTTCGAAGGCGTGAAGTTCGTGGATGTGCTGGGCCACACGAAGGGCCGCGGGTTCCAGGGCGTCGTCAAGCGCTTCAAGTTCGGCGGCGGCCGGGCGGCGCACGGCGGCGGCTGGCTGCGCAAGCCGGGGTCCATCGGCAACCGCGAATGGCCGGGCCGCATCTTCAAGAACAAGCGGCTGCCGGGCCACATGGGTTCGGTGGACATCACGACGCAGAACCTGCGGGTGGTGAAAGTCCTGGCGGACGACCACGCGCTGCTGCTGGAAGGCGCGGTGCCCGGTCCCGTCGGCGGGATCGTGCTGGTGCGTAAAGCGATCAAGAAGGCGTAAGGGTCATGAGCAAAATTGCCATCTACAATCTGAGCGGCGAAGCGGCCGGCGAGAAGGAAATCGCCGACAAGCTTCTGGAGACGAAGCGCGGCGCGCAGGCCGTGCTGGACGTGGTGACGGCCTACCGGGCGGGCATCCGCGCCGGTTCGGCGTCGACGAAGAAGCGCGGCGAAGTGAGCGGCGGCGGCCGCAAGCCGTACAAGCAGAAGGGGACCGGCCGGGCCCGCCAGGGATCCATCCGTTCGCCGATCCTGCGGGGCGGCGGCATCGTGTTCGGCCCGCACCCGCGGGATTATTCGAAGAAGGCCAACAAGAAGACCGTGGCGCTGGCGTTCCGCCGGGCCTTGAGCGAGAAGATCGCGTCCGGGGCGGTGGCGGTGGCCGAGGGGATCGAGAAGATCGAGCCGAAGACCAAGGCGATTTCCGGTTTGCTGAAGAAGGCCGCGGCCGGCCGCGCGACGCTGTTCGTGACGGGCGCCGCGAACAAGAACCTGGGCCTGGCGGCGCGCAACGTGTCGAAGGTGGAGGTGACCACCGCCGCGCAGGCGAACACCTACCAGATCGAGCGCTATCCGTTCATCGTGGCGGATGCGGCCGGCCTGGATGTCCTGAAGGCGCGGCTCTCGGAAGGGGCGGAACAATGAAGAACCTGGTCGTCAAGAAGTTGCTGGTGACGGAAAAGGGCTCCCGCCTCAAGGAAGCCGGGAACCAGTACGTTTTCGAAGTGGACCGCGATGCGAACAAGCTGGAAATCCGCCGCGAGGTGGAGCAGCGGTTCAAGGTCAAGGTCCAGGGTGTGAACACGATGGCCCGCCGGGGCAAGGCCAAGCGGCTGCGCACGGCGTCCTATGGCCGCACGCCGGATTGGAAGCGCGCGGTGGTGACGCTCCAGGCCGGACAAACCATCGAGATGGCATAAGCGAGGATCGAACATGGGTCTCAAGACATACAAGCCGAAGACGGCGGCGCTGCGCTTTACGACGCTTTCGGATTTCGAAGGCATCAGCAAGAAGCGGCCCGAGCGGTCGCTGATCGCGATCAAGAAGAGCCAGGCCGGCCGCAACGCGCAGGGCCGGATCACGATCCGCCATCGCGGCGGCGGGCACAAGAAGTTCCTGCGCCTGGTGGATTTCAAGCGGCAGCAGAAGCTGGACATCCCGGCGAAGGTGCAGGCGATCGAGTATGATCCGAACCGCACGGCGCGCATCGCCCTCCTGGCGTACGCGGACGGCGAGAAGCGCTACATCCTCGCGCCGAACGGCCTGAAGGCCGGCGCGACGGTGTTGGCGAGCCCAAAGGCGGAGCCGGTGGACGGCAATGCGCTGCCCCTTTCCGCGATTCCGCTGGGCATGGCGATCCATGCGATCGAACTGGCTCCGGGCGAAGGCGCCAAGATGGTCCGCAGCGCCGGCATGGTGGCGCGCATCGCGGCGCGCGACGAGGCGTTCGTGCAGATCAAGCTCCCCTCGGGCGAGACCCGCAAAGTGCGGGCGGAATGCTACGCGACGATCGGGCAGGTGGGCAACCTCGAGCACGAGAACATCTCGCTGGGCAAGGCCGGCCGCAAGCGCTGGAAGGGCATCCGCCCGACCGTCCGCGGCGTGGCGATGAACCCGGTGGACCATCCGATGGGCGGCGGCGAAGGCCGCACCTCCGGCGGCGGCCACCCGGTGACGCCGTGGGGCCAGCTGACCAAGGGCAAGAAGACGCGCAGCGACCGCAAGCCGTCGGGCCGGTTCATCGTGCAACGGAGAAGGAAGTAACATGACGCGCTCAATCAAAAAAGGACCGTACGTGGAAGGCCACCTGATGAAGAAGGTGGAGGCGCTGAATGCCAGCGGGGCGAAGCGTCCGATCAAGACCTGGTCGCGCCGCAGCATGATCCTGCCGGAGTTCGTGGGCCATACGTTCACGGTGCACAACGGCAAGGTGTTCACGAGCGTGTTCGTGACGGAAAACATGGTGGGACACCGGATGGGCGAGTTCTCGCCCACGCGGACGTTCCGCAAGCACGGCGCGGCGACGGACAAGACCATCGCGCTGAAGTAACGAGATTTTGGATGATGGGCTTCCGTCGTGGATTGCGGCTCCTGTGGGCCGTTCCGGTGGTGGGAGCCGCGCTGGCGGCGGGCTGGTTCTTCGGTTCGCAGCGGGCGGAGAAAAGTTCTTTGACGGAAGGGCCGGCGACCGCGCCGGCACGTCTTGAAGAAGGGACCGGGCCAGCCCCGGAAACCCTGGTTGAGGCGGAGACGGCCGAGATTTCGGTGCAGTCCGCGATGGATGTGGAAACCAACACCATCCGCGTGGACGGGCACGCAGCAGCGGCCGTGGGAGGCGCGGCGGATGGCCCAAACGACGAGTTGCTGGACCTGGTGGCGAGCGAGTCCCGCCTGGTGACGGCCCGTCTGGCGAAGGAGATCGCCGGGTTGCGGAGCGACCTGGAGGACCGGAGCCGGCGGATCCGGAAACTGAGCGAGGCCCTGGCCGAGGCGCAGGCCGCCCTGGATGTGAACGAGGCGCGGCGAGCCGCCGAGGCGGGCGCCGCGGCGGAAACGCCGGCGGATGCGCCGGTCGAGGCGAGGATCGCGGACGTGAACGCGGATCTGGGCCTCGTGATCCTGGACCAGGGCGCCCGGCAAGGTGTGAGATACGGGCTGCCGTTGACGGTGCTGAGGGACCGGAGGCGGGTGGCGCGGATCCGCGTCGTGGATGTGAGAGAGAAAATCGCCGGTGCGTCGGTCGAGGAGACCGCGCGCGGCGACTACCCCCAAACAGGGGACCGAGCGGTGCTGATCCGGCCGGAAGGTCCCTGAGGAACGAGACATGGAAATCAAAGCAGTATCGAAATATGTGAGAATGACGCCGACCAAGGCGCGGGACCTGACGCGGGCCATCACGGGCAAAAGCGTGGGCGAGGCGCTGCAGGTGGTGGAGCTGAACAAGCGCAAGACGGCGGCCTGCATCGGCAAGACGCTGAAGTCGGCGATCGCCAACGCGGAAAACAACGCGGAGCTGTCGGCGGACAAGCTGTATGTGGCGAAGGCGGTGGTCGAGAACGGGCCGACGATTCCCCGGTACTGGCCGCGGGCCCGCGGTTCGGCGACCCCGATCCGCAAGAAGACGAGCCACATCCGCATCACGCTGACGGATGAGAAGCCGTCGAAGAAGAAATAGGCCGGATTTAGAGAGAACGAAGGAGGCACGTTTTGGGCCAAAAAGTCAATCCGATCGGGTTCCGCACGGCGGTCCACAAGCAGTGGAAGAGCCGCTGGTTTGCGGAGAGGAAAGAGTTCGGCGACCTGCTGAACGAGGATTTGGTGATCCGCGACATGGTGCGCGCCAAGCTGAAGGACGCGGCGGTGGCGGATATCGTGATCGAGCGGTACGCGCAGCGCGCCCGCGTGACGGTCTACACGGCCCGGCCGGGCGTGGTGATCGGGCGCAAGGGCGAGGGCATCGACAAGCTCCGCGAGGAGCTGAGCGCGAAGACCGGCAAGGAGATCTACGTGGAGATCAAGGAAGTGCGCAGCCCGGACACGAACGCGCAGCTGGTGGCGGAAAGCATCGCCCTGCAGCTGGAGCGCCGGGTGGCCTTCCGCCGCGCGATGAAGCGTGCGCTGCAGCTGACGATGGACATGGGCGCCCTGGGCATCCGCGTCCAGGCCTGCGGCCGCCTGGGCGGCGCGGAGCTGGCGCGCGTCGAGCACTACATGGTCGGCAAGGTGCCGCTGCAGACGCTGCGCGCGGATGTGCAGTATGGATTCGCCGAGGCGAACACGATGGCCGGCAAGATCGGCGTGAAGTGCTGGATCTGCCAGAAGCCCGAAGCGGCCGACGCCAAGGCCCCGAGCAAGGAGAAGTCGTATGCCCCTTATGCCTAAGAGAGTGAAGTACCGCCAGAGCCAGCGCGGATCGCGCAAGGGCCTGGCGCAGTCGGGCAACACCCTGGCGTTCGGCGAGTACGGCCTGCGCGCGATGGAGCGCTGCTGGATGACGAACATCCAGATCGAGGCCTGCCGCGTGGCGATGAACCGCGAGATGAAGCGCAAGGGCAAGCTGTGGATCCGGATCTTCCCGGACAAGTCCTATTCGAAGAAGCCGCTCGAGGTCCGCATGGGCAAGGGCAAGGGCGCGATCGAAGGCTGGGTGGCGGTGGTCCGCCCGGGCCGCATCCTGTTCGAGATGGACGGCGTGACCGAGCCGCAGGCGATGGAATGCCTGCGCCTGGCCGCGACGAAGCTGCCGATCCGCACGATGTTCGTGCGGCGCGGGGTCACCCTGTAAACGAGGAGAGGGACCGATGAAGGCAAGAGAAGTCCGTGATTTGTCGGCGGAAGAGCAGGCGCAGAAGCTGGACGAGTTCGAGAAGGAACTGTTCAACCTGCGCATCCAGCAGACCGCCGGGCAGCTGGAGAAACCCGACCGCATCCGGGTGGTCAGGCGCGAGATCGCGCGCATCAAGACGGTCATGAACCAGGCGAAAGCCGCGAGGTAGGCATATGGCGACTGAAACGAGGAATTCGCGCAAGGAGCGCACCGGTGTCGTGGTGAGCGACGCGATGGACAAGACGGTGGTGGTGCAGGCCGAGCGCCGCATCACGCACCCCGTCTATGGCAAGATCCTGCGCCGGAGCAAGAAGTACTACGCGCACGACGAGAAGAACGAAGCGAAGAAGGGCGACCAGGTGGTCATCGCCGAGACGCGCCCGCTGAGCAAGACGAAGCGGTGGCGGCTGGTGGAGATCACCGTCCGGGCCCGTGGAAACGAGGTGTCGAAATGATCCAGATGGAAACCGAACTGCCGGTGGCGGATAACACCGGCGCGCGCCTGGCCAAGTGCATCAAGGTGCTGGGCCAGCGCAAGACGGTGGCGCACATCGGCGACATCATCCGGGTGTCGATCCGCGAGGCGCAGCCGGTGGGCATGGTCAAGAAGGGCGAAGTCGCCCGGGCCTTGATCATCCGCACGGCGGCCCCGATTCACCGGCCGGACGGCTCGACGCTGTCGTTCGACCACAACGCGGTGATTTTGATCGACGACCAGAAGAACCCGCGCGGCAGCCGCATCTTCGGCCCCGTGGCCCGCGAGCTGCGCGAGCTGAACTACATGAAGGTCATCTCCCTGGCTCCCGAGGTGCTGTGATGAACAAGACCAAGATGCACATCCGCCGCAACGACATCGTCCGGGCGATCTCGGGCGAAGAGGCCGACGGCAAGAAGACCGGGAAGGTCCTGAAGGTGTATCCCAAGACCGGCCGCGTGCTGGTGGAGGGGTTCCACTTCGTGAAGAAGCACATGCGCAAGTCGCAGGACAATCCGAGCGGCGGAATCGTCAGCAAGGAGGCGCCGATGGCGGCCTGCAAGCTGGTGCTGGTGACCCGCGCCGCGAAGAAGACGGAAAAGGAATAGGGCGGTAGATCATGTCGATCCTGAAAGAGAAATATCAGAAGGAAGTGGTGAAGGCGCTGAAGGCCACCGGGAAGTATCCCTCCCCGATGGACATTCCGCGGCTTTCGAAGGTGGTGGTCAACATGTCGGTCAACGCGCAGGTGGACCGCGACACGCTGAAGCTGGTGGCGGAAGACCTCGCGAAGATCACGGGCCAGCGGCCCTCGATCCGGAAGGCGACGAAGAGCATCTCGAACTTCAAGCTGCGCGAAGGCATGCCCATCGGGGCGAAGGTGACCCTGCGGGGCAACCGGATGTACGAGTTCGTCGAGCGGCTGATCCACGCGACGCTCCCGCGCATCCGCGACTTCCGCGGCGTTTCGCCGAAGGCGTTCGATGGGCGCGGGAACTACACGCTGGGCCTGAAGGAGCAGACGCTGTTCCCCGAGATCGAGTCGGACAAGGTCAAGCGCGTCCAGGGCATGGACATCACGATCGTGACCACCGCGAAGAACAACGCGGACGCCAAGGAGCTGCTGCAGCTGCTGGGCATTCCGTTCGCGGCCGCATAATTTGGAAAGGGAGGAATACCTTGGCTAAGATATCATGGATGGTGAAGGCGTCGCGCGAACCCAAGTTCGCCGTGCGCGGATACTGCCGGTGCCGGCGGTGCGGGCGTTCGCGCGCCTATATTCGGAAGTTCCAACTGTGCCGTATTTGCTTCCGCGAACTGGCGTCCGAGGGGAAGATCCCGGGCGTCGTGAAAGCCAGCTGGTAGGACGGGAGGAAAACAATGAGCTGTTCTGACCCCATCGCGGACATGCTGACCCGCATCCGCAACGCAAGCAAGGCCGGCCTTCCGGCCGCGGAGATGAGCCATTCCCGCCTGAAGGCGGAAATCGCCCGGATCCTGAAGAAGGAAGGCTACATCGCCGATGTGGCCGAAGACGACGGCGACGGCAAGAAGGTGCTGCGCGTGGTCCTGAAGTACGACTACAACGAGAAGCCCATCATCCAGCAGCTGCGGCGCGTGAGCAAGCCGGGCCTGCGCCGCTACGTGGCGGCCGCCGACATCCCGCGCGTGCGGGGCGGCATGGGAACGTCGGTGCTGAGCACCAGCCGGGGCGTCATGTCCGACCGCGAGGCCCGCGCGGCCCGAGTGGGCGGCGAAGTGATCTGCCAGGTCTGGTAATTCGGAGGCGAGAACAACATGTCGAGAATTGGCAAACAACCGGTGGTCCTGCCTGCGGGCATCTCCGCCCAGGTGGCCGGCGGGGCCGTGACCCTGAAGGGCCCCAAGGGCGAGCTGGCGCTGAAGGTCCCCGAAACCATCGCGGTGGCCCTGGAGGGTTCCGCGCTGACCGTGACCCGCAAGGGCGAAGACAAGCAGAGCCGGGCGGACCACGGAACGATCCGCGCGCTGCTGCAGAACATGGTCGAGGGCGTGAAGAACGGCTACAGCCGCGAACTGGAGATCCAGGGCGTGGGCTTCAAGGCCAGCATCGCCGGCAAGCAGCTGACGTTGAACGTGGGCTATTCCCACCCGGTGGAGTACACGGTGCCGGATGGCATCACCGTGGCGGTGACCGACGGCACGCAGCTGAAGGTCAGCGGAATCGACAAGCAACTGGTGGGGCAAGTGAGCGCCCGCATCCGTTCCTTCCGTCCGCCGGAGCCCTACAAGGGCAAGGGCGTGCGGTACAAGGACGAGCGTGTGCGCCGGAAAGCGGGCAAGACGGTGGCGTAACCATGAAAGTGAAAAACCAGAAGGATTATCGAGTTCGCCGGCATCTGCGCCTTCGCCAGAAGGTGCAGGGCACGGCGGAGCGTCCGCGCATGAGCGTGTTCGTTTCCAACCAGCATCTCTATGTGCAGTTCATCGACGATGCCGCGGCCAAGACCTTGGCGGCGGTCTCGACCCTGAGCGGCGGCCTGAAGGGCCAGAAGCTGAACGTCGCGACGGCCAAGCAGCTGGGCGCGATGGCCGCCAAGTCCGCGCAGGAAAAGGGCATCTCGGAAGTCGTGTTCGATCGCGGCGGGTTCGCCTATCGCGGCCGGATGCAGGCGCTGGCGGATGCCGCGCGCGAAGGCGGCCTGAAATTCTAAGCCTCCCAACCTGAGGAAAACCGGATGATGATGAAACGCGAATCGAAGAAGAACGAAGACACCCAGAAGAGCCCCGCCGAATCGAACGAGCGCGTGGTGGACGTGAAGCGCTGCGCGAAGGTCGTAAAGGGCGGCCGCCGCTTCAGCTTCTCCGCGCTGGTGGTGGTGGGCGACCGCAACGGGCAGGTGGGTTATGCGATGGGCAAGGCGCGCGAGAACGCCGATGCCATCCGCAAGGCGACCGAGATGGCGCGCCGCAACATGATCAAGGTGACGATGAAGGACCGGACCATCCCCCACGAGGTGATCGGCTGCTGCGGCGCCTCGCGCGTCATGCTCAAGCCCGCATCGAAGGGAACGGGCGTGATCGCCGGCGGCGGCGCCCGGGCGGTGCTGGATCTCTCCGGCATCCGGGACGTCCTGGCCAAGTCCCTAGGCGCGTCCAGCGCGCTCAATGTCGTCAAGGCCACCATGGACGGCCTGATGCAGCTGCGCTCCCGCGAGGAAATCGCAGCGCTTCGCCAGTAGGACAGGAAAGGGCAGGATAGACCATGAATTTGCATTCGTTGAAGAACACCCGTGGCGCGAAGAAGCGCCGCATGCGCGTTGGCCGGGGGGAATCCTCCGGCAAGGGCCGGACCTCCGGCAAGGGCAACAAGGGGCAGATGAGCCGCACCGGCCACAAGCACAAACCCTTGTTCGAAGGCGGGCAGATGAAGCTGATCCGCCGGATCCCCAAGCGCGGATTCACGAGCCCCAACCGCGTGGAATACGCCGCGCTGAACATTGGCGAGCTGGTGAAGATCCTTCCGGGCGACATCACGCCCGAGGCGCTCGTCCAGGCGGGTCGCGTGGGTGCGAAGAGCCTCATCAAGATCCTGGGCGGCGGCGAGGTGTCCGGAGCGCGGAAGGTCAAGGCCCATGCGTTCAGCGCGTCGGCCAAGGCCAAGATCGAGCAGGCCGGCGGCGCCTGCGAAGTGATTTCCTGACCGACCTGAGCCGAAAGGGGTTCCCCGATGCTTTCCGCCTTCACCAACAGTCTGAAGATCCCCGAGTTGCGCCAGCGCATCCTGTTCACGGTTGCGCTGATCTTCGTGTGTCGTCTGATCTCCGTGATCCCGACGCCGGGCGTGGATGCGCAGATGCTGCGGGCCATCATGGACCGCATGGCGGCGGCGGGAGGCGACATCGGCTTCATGGGGCTGCTGGACCTGTTCAGCGGCGGCGCCCTGACGCAGGCGGCGATCGGCGCGCTGGGCATCATGCCCAGCATCAGCGCCTCGATCATCCTGCAGCTGCTGACGGCGGTGGTGCCGTCGCTGGAGAAGCTGGCGCGCGAGGGCGATGCCGGACGGCAGCAGATCATCCAGTACGGCCGCTACCTCACGGTGGGCCTCTGCATCCTGCAGGGCTACGCGATGGCGGCGGTGCTGCTGCGCCCCGAGGCGCTGGGCCTGCAGGTGATGGAAGGGGAGGCCATTGTGACGATGGCCCGCGTGCCCTTCCTCCTGCTGACGGTGCTGACGATGACGACGGGCACGATGATGCTGATGTGGCTGGGCGAGCAGATCACGGCGCGCGGCATCGGAAACGGCATCTCGCTGATCATCACGATCAGCATCGTGAGCCGGCTGCCGGGAGCGATCCAGCAGGCGGTGAACATGTTCAAGGACGGCTCGGCCAACATCTTCATGCTGGTGGCGATGGTGGTCCTGGCGTTCCTGGTGATCGGCGGCGTGATCGCGGTGACGCAGTCCCAGCGGAAGATCCCCGTGCAGTACGCCAAGCGCGTGGTGGGCCGCAAGACCTACGGCGGGCAGAGCACCTACATGCCCCTGCGCGTGAATTATTCGGGCGTGATGCCGATCATCTTCGCCCAGGCGATCCTGATGTTTCCCGAACGCCTCCTGATGATGGTGCCGATCGACGCGGTCAAGTCCTTCGCGCAGGTGTACCTGCGGTACGGCGGCCCGCTCTATCTGGTGATGTATTCGCTGATGATCCTGTTCTTCTCCTATTTCTGGGTCGCGACCCAGTTCCATCCCGTGCAGATCGCCGACGACCTGAAGAAGTACGGCGGGTACGTGCCGGGCATCCGTCCCGGCAAGCCGACGGCGGAGTTCCTGGACCGGGTGATGACGCGCATCACGCTGGCGGGCGCCGTGTTCCTCACGGTGATCGCGGTGCTGCCGATGGTGCTGGCCAGTTCGTTCCACATCCCTGGGATGGTGGCGCAGTTCTTCGGCGGGACCAGCTTGCTGATCATCGTGGGCGTCATGCTCGACACGATGCGGCAGGTGGAATCGCACCTCGTCACGCGCCACTACGACGGCTTCCTCCGCAAAGGCCATCTGCGCGGCCGCCGCTAGGCCGCAGGGAAAGGGAAGGAACCGCATGAAAGCCATCATTCTTCTCGGCGCGCCCGGCGCGGGCAAGGGCACCCTGGCCGAAGGCATCCGGAGCTCGACGGACTATCTCCACGTTTCCACCGGCGACATGCTGCGGGCGGCGATCAAGGCCGGCAGCAAGACGGGGCTTGAGGCGAAGGCCTACATGGAGAAGGGCGAACTGGTTCCGGACGGCGTGATTCTGCGCATCGTGGGCGAACGCCTGGCGCAGGGGAATTCCACGGACAAGTACATGTTCGACGGTTTTCCGCGCACGCTGGAACAGGCCCGCCAGCTCGACGAGACGCTGGCGAAGCTGGGCGCATCCGTCAACCAGGTTTTCCTGCTCGAAGTGCCGACCCCGGTGATCGTCAGCCGCCTGAGCGGCCGGCGGATCTGCAAGGGGTGCGGCGCGGTCTACCATGTGACGAACATCCCCTCGAAGGTCGAGGGCGTGTGCGACCAGTGCGGCGGGGCGCTCTACCAGCGGCCCGACGACAGCGAGGCGACGGTGCTGAACCGGCTGGAGGTCTACCAGCGGCAGACGGCCAGCCTCATCGATTTCTACGAGAAGAAGGGCATCTTGGTCCGCATCAATGCCGGGACGAATCCCCAGGCGGCGACGGCGGAACTGATGTCCAAGCTGGCCTAGGGGCCGGTTTGGTTCCATGATCCCGATCAAGACCCCGGCGGAGCTGAAGAGCATGCGCGTGGCATGCCGTCTTTCCGCCGAGATCCTGGCCGAGATGGCGGCGCAGGTGCATCCCGGCATGACCACGGGCGAGCTCGATGCGTTTGCCGCCGGCCGGATGCGGGCGCTCGGGGTCAAAAGCGCGTTCTTTGGATATGGTGGATTTCCGGGGTATACGTGCATTTCCCTCAACGAGGAGGTGGTGCACGGGATTCCCGGACCGCGGGTCATCAACGCGGGAGATCTGGTCAGCCTGGACCTGGGCGTGGTGGCCGAGGGATTCATCGGCGACAACGCGACGACGGTCCGGGTGGGCGAGGTGGATGTCGAATCCGCCCGCCTGTGCGACGTTTGCGAGGACTCGCTGCGGGCGGGCATCGCGGCAGCGAGGGCCGGCCAGCGGCTGGGTGACATTGGCCATGCCGTGCAGACGGTCGCGGAGGCCGCCGGATTTTCGGTGGTGCGGGACTATTGCGGGCATGGCGTCGGCCGGAAGCTGCACGAGGAGCCGCAGATCCCCAACTTCGGGCTGCCCGGCAAGGGGCCGGTGCTGAAGCCGGGGATGACCCTGGCCATCGAGCCGATGATCAACCAGGGCGCCCTCCAGGTGGAGGTGCTGGCCAATGGCTGGACGGTGAGGACCCGCGACCGGAAGCGTTCCGCCCATTTCGAGCATACGGTGCTCGTGGTGGCGGAGGGACCAGCGGAGATCCTGACGTGCGCGGAAAAGAAATAATTGAGCTGGACGCGGAAGTGGTCGGTGTGATAGACATGCGGGCTTTCCGTGCCAGATTAGGGAACGGGCATGAGTTTACGGCGTTCGTTCCGCGGGAGAAAGCGCCCGCGTCCGGAGGTGTTTGTCTTCCGGGCGCACGGGTTCGCGTGCGTCTGTCGCCGTTCGACATGTCGCGCGGAGAGATTGTGGAAATCTTGAACACAGAGGTTGGAAGATGAAAGTCAGGACATCGGTGAAGAGGATTTGCGAGCGCTGCAAGATTGTGCGTCGCAAGGGCGTGGTGCGGGTCATCTGCACCGATCTGCGTCACAAGCAGCGCCAGGGTTAAGGTCAGGAGAAGAAGAACAATGCCCAGAGTGATTGGTGTCGATATCCCGGGGAAGAAGCGCGTGGAGTACGCGCTGCGGTACATCTATGGCGTGGGTCCGGCCCGCGCGAAGGAGTTGGTGGAGCGCCTGAAGATCAGCCCGGCGAAGAAGGCCGACGAGCTGACGGGCGAGGAGATCGCCAATCTGTCGAAGATGCTTCAGGAGGAATATGTGGTGGAAGGCGATTTGCGCCGCGAGGTGTCGGGCAATATCCGCCGCCTGATCGCCGTGAACTGCTACCGGGGCATCCGCCACCGCAAGGGCCTGCCGGTTCGCGGCCAGCGCACCAGCACCAATGCCCGTACCCGCAAGGGGCCGCGCAAGACCGTCGGCGCCGTCCGCGGCAAGGAAGCCCGTTCGGCCGTCAAGAGCAGTGTTGGCGCGGCTCCCGCCGCCGCCGCGCCTGCCGCCGCCCCCGCCAGCAAGTGAGGAATTGAGATATGGCAGAAGAAACCAAAGATGAAGTGAAGGCGCAGGCCGCGCCTGCCGCCGCCGAAGCCGCTCCTGCGGCCGCCGAAGCCGCCGCCGAAGGGGAGGGCAAGGTTCGTCGCCGCGCCAAGGGTGCGAAGAACGTTCCCGTGGGCGTCGTCCACATTCTGGCGTCCTTCAACAACACGACCGTCAGCATCACCGATCCGCGCGGCAACGTGCTTTCGTGGAGCAGCGGCGGGCGTTGCGGCTTCAAGGGCTCGCGCAAGAGCACGGCCTATGCCGGCACCGTCGTCGCGCAGGAGGCCTGCAAGGTCGCCGTCAGCTATGGAATGCACGAGGTGGAGATTCTGGTGCAGGGCCCCGGCTCCGGCCGCGAGTCCGCGATCCGCGCCGTGCAGGCGGCGGGGCTTTCGATTTCGGGCATCAAGGACATCACACCGGTGCCGCACAACGGCTGCCGCGCCCGCAAGCGCCGCCGCGTCTAACCATTTCAAGAGGAAGGAAGAACCTATGGGCAGGTATATTGGACCGGCGTGCAAGCGCTGCCGTCGGCAGGGAATCAAGCTCTTTTTGAAGGGCGATCGTTGTTACATGGCCAAGTGCCCGATCGAGCAGGGGCATTCCATCCCCGGCCAGCACGGCGGGCGCCGTCCGCGCCTGAAGGACTATGGCATCCAGCTGCAGGAGAAGCAGCGGCTCCGCAACATGTACGGCATGCGGGAAGGCCAGTTCCGCCTGTTCTTCCAGCGCGCCCTGCGCGCCCGCGGCGTCACGGGCGAAATGCTGCTGCAGGCGCTCGAGATGCGCCTGGACAACATCGTCTACCGCATGGGCCTGGCGCCTTCGCGCCGCGCCGCCCGCCAATTCGTGCGCCACGGCCACATCCGCATCAACGGCGTCAAGGTCAACATCCCTTCCTGCAAGGTGAAGCCCGGCGACGTGGTGCAGGCCCGCGACGTGAAGCGCAGCCGCGATTATTCCAAGGCGCACCTGGATGCCGCCGAAAGCCGCGGCTGGCCGGCGTGGATGAACGTGGACAAGGCCGAGTTCAAGGCCGAGATCCTGCACGTTCCGACCCGCGAGGAGATTGCTCCGGTCGTCAACGAGCAGCTCATCGTCGAATTGTATTCGAAGTAAGACCCCGCAACTGAAACCCCGCCATATGTCCCGGCCAACGCCCGGGACTGGAAGGAGAAGCCCATGAGTACCCGTCTCAACCGGTTCGAGATGCCCAAGTTCGTCGCCAAGGACGAGCAGACGGCCACCGCGACCTATGCCCAGTTCACCGCCGAGCCCTTCGAGGCCGGCTATGGCCGCACGATCGGCAATTCCCTGCGCCGCGTGCTGCTGTCCTCCCTGGAGGGCGCTGCGATTTCCTCCGTGCGCATCCAGGGCGCGGAACACGAGTTCTGCCACCTGAAGGGCTGCGTCGAAGACGTCACCGACATCGTGCTGAACCTCAAGAAGGTCCTGCTGAAGATGTACAGCCGCACGCCGAAGATGCTCCGCATCAAGGTCAAGGGGCCGGGCGATGTCACCGCCGGCGACATCCAGCTGGATTCCTCCGTCGAAGTGCTCAATCCCGACCAGCACATCTGCACGCTGGACGCCGACGGCGTCTTCGATGCGGAGATCGAGGTCAAGATCGGCCGCGGCTATTGCCAGGCCGAGTGGAACAAGAAGGCCGACCAGGAAATCGGACTGATTCCGATCGACTCGCTGTTCTCCCCCGTCCGCCGCGTGAAGTACGCTGTGGACAACACCCGCGTCGGACGCCGCACGGACTATGACAAGCTCGTGCTGGAGGTCTGGACGGACGGACGCATCAGCCCGGACGAGGCGCTGACGCTTTCCGCCGCCATCCTGCGCCACCATCTGGACGTCTTTGTGAATTTCGACAAGGACATCGTCGAGTT
Organism: uncultured Verrucomicrobiota bacterium; assembly: GCA_937860055.1. Lineage (GTDB taxonomy): Bacteria > Verrucomicrobiota > Kiritimatiellia > CAIQIC01 > Lenti-01 > Lenti-01. Next base: position 243,237 of record CALMBO010000026.1, read on the forward strand.
CCAGGAGAACGAGAAGGCGGTGGATCCGGCGCGCGAGGAGCTCGCGAAGAAGTTGTCGATCAGCGTCAACGAGATCGAGCTGAGCGTGCGCGCGGCCAACTGCCTCAACAACGCCAACATCACCACCGTGGGCGAATTGGCGCAGAAGACCGAGGCCGAGATGCTCAAGTACCGCAACTTCGGCAAGAAGTCGCTGAACGAAATCAAGCAGAAGCTGGCGGAACTGGGCCTTTCGCTGGGCATGACCTTCGATGCCGACCTGCTGAAGACCACGAAGCCCGAAGAGTAATCGAGACAGGAGTCCCCCATGCGCCATCGCAAAAACACCGTCAAACTGGGCCGCACGTCTTCGCAGCGCGGAGCGCTGTTTTCGAGCCTGGTCAGCAACCTCATCCTCGCCAAGCGCATCCGGACCACGCTTCCGAAGGCCCGCGCCGCCAAGCGGCTGGCCGACAAGATGGTCACCGTGGGCAAAAAGGGCACGCTGGCGGCCCGCCGCCAGGCCTTGTCCTTCCTAAAGCTGGAAGCCGCGGTTGCCGAGCTCTTCGGCGCCGTCGCCCCGGCCATGAAGGATCGCGCGGGCGGCTATACCCGCGTCATCAAGCTGGGCAAGCGCATGAGCGACAGCAGCGAGATGTGCATCCTCGAATGGGTGGATTTCGTCCCCAAGGCGAAGAAGGCCAAGGTGGAGAAGCCCGAAGAAGCTCCCAAGGGCGAAAAAGGCGAGAAAAAGGCCGGGAAGGCGGAGAAGCCTGCCAAGAAGCCTGCCGCCAAGAAGGCCAAGAAGGAAGAAGAGAAGAAGTAGTTCTTCTTTTGTCCCTGCACGAAACGGCATCCGGAAACGGATGCCGTTTTGCTTGGGCCGATGGGGGGAGGGCTACCAGTTGTCGAAGGCCTTGGCTCCGTTTTGCGCGACTTCGCCCCGGGCTTCGGCGGAGATGATTTTTCCGGTGTCGTCCATGACGACAAGCTTGGGGATGCCGGAAACGGAACAGGTTTTCTTGAGGCCGTCGATATGCTTGTCGCCGAAGGGAACGGCGAGCCAGGGCATTTCATGGTCCTTCATGTAGGCATCCATGCTGCGCTCATCCTGGTCGCTGGTGACCAGGACGACTTCGAAGGGTTTGCCTTCGGCCTTGAGCTGGTTGTAGGCGGCGACGAGCTGGGGCGTGAAGGCGCGGCAGGGGGGGCACCAGGAGGCGGAAAAATAGACGCCGATTTTCTTGCCGACGAGGTCGGCGGTGGAAAAGCGCTTGCCCTTGGCGTTGACCAGGCGCTTGCCAAAAAGGGTGTCCAGTTCGGGGGGGATCGGCGTTTCGGCCGAGGCCGCCGTGCCGCCGCCGAGGGCGGGCGCGCCGCTGGGCTTGCCTTGGCTGCCGACATAGATCTGGTCGGCGCTGCTGAGCTGGTTGAGGTTGATCTTGATCATGCCCCCATCGGGCTTCCGCAAGATGACCTGGCCGTACTTCTGTTCGACAAAGGATGCCTCCATGGTCTTTCCGCTGGCGCTGGTCCAGATGCGGACCTCCTGGGCGGCGGCGGACTGAAGGCATATCCAGGCCAATGACAGGGCGAACCATCGAATCCTCATGGCAATCTCCTTGTTGAAGATGCAAGGCATGCTACCAGCCCCCCCTGGTGCAAGGCGAGAACACATTTTCTCCATCCCCGGATTGCGGGCCTGCTGTCGGGGATGTCGTTGGCGGAACAGACCCCGTTCGGTTGACGAAACGGGATAGGGAGCGGATATCAGTCCGCGCAACAGGAACGGGGGCAGAGGACATGGCCGGAAGGAGCCACTTCAACGCCTTCCATGGCAAGCAGGGCGCGTTTCAGGGCGGAGCCGCCTCCAAAACCGCCGAGTTGGCCGCCCGAGCGGATGACGCGGTGGCAGGGGATGACGAGGGGGAATGGATTGTTGGCGAGGGCGTTGCCAACGGCGCGCGAGGCGCCGGGTTTGCCCAAGTGGACGGCGAGCCATTCGTAGGTGCGGACGCGGCCACGGGGAATGCCAGCGGTGGCCCGCAGGACGGCCTGCTGGAAGGGGGGGCAGGAGCCGAGATCGAGCAGGGCCAGGGAAAACCGGACGTCTTTGCCGCCCAGCAGCGCCTCGATGCGGCGGAGCAGGCCATCGATTATGGCGCAGGAGACGGCGCTGGCGGCAGGATCGACCTGGCGGGCGAGGGTCATGGCGGCCAATCCCCCTTGCGGAAGGAGGATGCGGCGAACGAGAGGCTGCGTCGGCGTGCCGGTCCAGAGGAGGGCGACGGCGCCGAACGGGGAACAGTGGAGGGACGCGGCGTTCATGGTTGTTCCTCCGGCACGAGAACGGAGAGCGCCTTGGGAAGCAGGCGGACCTCGATATCGGTGCCGGCGTCGATCAATTCGCCATCGAGCTGGATGGGGGCGGCGGAAGGGCGGCGGACGGAGAGGGTGCGGAAACGGCGGGTCAGGACTTGGGGCAGGTGGTCGAGGGTGCCATTGAAAAGGCGGGCGATGTTGACAAGGACGAGGGGGAGATCCTGGCGGAGGACGACGACCATTTCCATGAGGCCGTCGTCGGGACGGGCTTTGGGGGCGATCTGGGCGCCGCCTCCGTACTGGGTGAGGTTGGCGAGGGTGAAGATGACAGGATCGGAGAAAGACTGTGAGGGACCGCCATCCAGCGACACCTCGAGAGGCTGGGGCTTGTAGGCGATGAGCTCGGAAGCGGCGGCGAAGACGTAGGGGACGATGCCGCGGAACGGAAAGGCCTCGAATCCCCGGACGATGGCGGCGTCCCACGCCATGCTGCAGGTGACGAAGAAAGGACGGCCGTTGGCAGTCCCGACATCGATGGCGCGGCGGCGGGCGGAGGCCAGTGCCCGGACAGCGCCCGGGATATCGAGGGGAATGCCGAAATGGCGGGCAAATCCGTTGCCACTGCCGGTGGGAACGACGCCCAGGGCGACGGGCGTCCCGACAAGCACGCCGCCGATGCTGTTGACCATGCCATCACCGCCGGCGACAAGCAGGGCGTCGACGCCATCGCGCACGGCGCGCCCGGCCTTGCGGCGGCCATCGTCGATGTCGTTGCTGAACTGGTAGGTGATGTCCGCCCCGTTGGCGCCGAAGTGTTTTTCGACGACGCCCCAGAACGAATCGAACGAAGTGCCAAGGCCGGACTTCGGGTTCACCAGCACCCGCACTTGGCGGGGCGCTCGGGAATGTTCGTTCGCGCGCATGTCAGTCCAAGGGGAGGAGGTGGTGGATGCCTTATGGAAACAGGTCCTGGTTAAAAATATCCGCTGCTTCCGGATGTCTTTCGGGAGAGGCCCAGGAGGTCCTGGACCTGGTCGAGAATGTTGAAAAAGGAGAGGTTGGCAATGATGTCTCCGGGCGGTTCGACGCGTTTCGGGGGTTCGAAATACCGGTAGCTGAAGCGGTCTCCATAGGGATTCATCGGCGGGTCCTGGCGCTTGGATTCAGCCTCGATGCTCGCGGAGAGGGGCAACAAGTTTTCCGCGACCGGCAGGTTCAGTTTCAGGGCGTCCATCTGGGCCGTCCAGAATCCACCCAAATCCATCAGGTTTTCCAGTTGCACGCTGATATGGCGGCCGAAGGGGTCCATGCGCACCATGCGGAGCTGGATGTCGCTCCATTCGGCGGCCGACAGGTCCAGATGGCTGCCCAGGCCGTTGATTTTCTCCCAGACATCCAGATAGCCGGGATCGAGATCGATGGCCTTGCGGTATTCCGCATAGGCCTCGGGATAGCGTTTCTGCTCCTCGCGGAGTTGGCCGAGCAGATAGAAGACGGCAGGGCGGACGGGGGCATTGGTGGCGAGGCGGGTGAGGACGATCTCGGCGGCGCCGCGGCTTTCGGGATTTTCGAAGACGCCCATGCAACCGAAGCAGAGCGAGGCCACCTGGCCGAACTGTTCGGGCATGCGCTCGAAGGCGATCTGGTAATGCTTCCGGGCCTCCTCGGTCTGGCCGAGGGCCTGGAATCGTTCCGCCAAGCGCCATTGCACGCAGTAGGCGTCCGCGAAATAGGTTTCGGCTTCGGCATAGCGCTGCAGGCTGCGGGAGGTGAGGCCGGCCTCGTTCAACCGGTCCCCTTCTTCGGCAATGCGGACCGAGCGGACGACCTTGGCGAAGAATCCGGCATCGTCGGGCTGGTTCTTGGCGGTAAGGACATCGGCCAGCACGGCATAGGCGCGCACCCGGTCGCCATCCGGCTGTTCGCCGTCCGTGGGATCGACCTTCAGGGCTTGGCGAACGACGGCTTCGGCCGCGTCGAGCTGGCCGTCCCGAAGAAGCAGCGCAGCCTTCCAGATCAGGGGCCGCTCTTCGAAGCGGTCGCGGGCATAGAGTCGGTCGAGGAAGGGGATCCGGTCCGGATCGGGAATCCGGGCCAGCACGACGTAGGCCTTGTCGTCGCCGGGTTCTTCGGCGAGGTGCCGCGTCAGGATGGTCCAGGCTTCGGCGTCCCGTCCGGCGGCGTGGAGCGCCTGGGCGGCAGGGACAAAGAAGGTGTCGGCCGGCAGGTCGGCGAGATTGGTGGCGGTACCCCACCACGGCGCATTTTCAAGGAGGGCGAGGACATCGTTGTGGCGTCCGGCTTGATGGTAGACTTGGATGAGTTTGCCGAGGGCGTCGGTTAGATTTATGGACTGCAACTCCAGCCGTTCGGCGGAGCGTTGTTTTGCTTCTTCGAACAAGCGGGAGAGTTCGGACCAAACGAGTTGTTCGGCCTCGGCAAAACGGCCCAGTTCCAGCAGGTCATCCAGGAAAATATCGAGATTTCTATTGTATCCTGGATTGCGCTCGTCCGGCTGTAATTCCGCGAGCCGGTCGCGGGCGCGTCCATGCATGGCCATGCCTTCGTCGAACCAATCGTTCCGCTTCAGGACGAGGCCGACCTGGGCCCAGAGCTGGCCGAGCGCCTGTTTGCGCGATTCCAGTTGGATTTGGACGGTCGACATTTCGTTGGTGGCCGCAGGATCGGCCAAGGTGCGCCACAGGGCGATGGCATCCTCAGCGCGATCCAACGCGAGGAGCAGTTTGCCTTTGCCGCGCACGACCTCGAAGCGCGAAAGCACGCCGAGATCGGTGCGCGCGGCGATCTGGTCAAGCAGCTGGATGGCATCGTCGGTTCGCCTGGTTTCGGCGGAAAGCTGGATGTAGTGGTCCCAAAGGGGCAGTTCGGGTTTGGCCGCGAGCCATTGGCCCAGAAAGGACAGCAGGACGGGGGCGGGCACCTGGGCCTGATTGCCCAAAATGGATGCGAACGAATAGAAGGCCACATCCTTTTCATTCAAAGTCAGGGCGTGTTTCAGGGCCTCCCCGGTCCGGTCCTGGTTCAACAAACCCAACAAATAGTGGATGCTTGCCATGCTGAAAGCACGGTTGAATCCGTAGTCGTCCCAGATCGGGGCCGGAGATTCGTCGGCCATCGTCTCCGCCGTTTCGGCCTGCTCGTCGTCCAGGGACCGGGGAAATTTGCGCGACAGGGCCTCGAACAGGCCGACGCCATCGGGCGAAGAATCCACGAGCCCCCATTGGGGCGAGGGCAGGGTTTCCATCTGGGCCATGGCCGTTTTTTGCGCCAGGCGCAGCGTGGGGTCGCCGGGAATTTCCAGCCGCAGGCCAGGCACGGCGAGCGCCTTCTGGATCAGGGCCGCGGCTCTTTCCGGGCCCGCCAACGAAACGATGTCGGGCATCTCGAGGTCGCCAGAAAACCGGGTGTTCGGTTCCAGTCTTTTCAGATCGCGCTCGAACCGATCCGCGAGACCATCCGTCTGGCCTTTGAAAAGGGCAACCTCATCTTCCATCTCGCGGATGAGCTCGCGGAACCGGTCCCGGCGATAGCTTTCCAGACCGGTCTTTTTCGCGGCGAGCGATTTGAGGGCGGTCTGCAAGCGGACGGGATCGCGGTTGAGGAACGCGAAGGCCGCACGCAGGACGGCGGTGCGCGCCTGGTCTTCCGGCAGGGCGTCGGGCGCGTCCGGTTCCAGTTTTTCCTGGATGATTGGCCATGCCTCCGGCGGGGGCATCGCCGCGATCAAGCCGGAGAAGGAGAGGGGATCGATGATGGGATAAGGAGAATACGGAGTGGCCTCGACGCCGGGTGGTGCCGCGCGCAATTTCCAGAACTTGTCGACCAACGACAACCACGCATCGGCGGCTTGCAGGGCGGGCAGTGTTGGCGCGGTTTGGAGGAGGGCGTCCCGGTCTGCCCGATAGGCGGCAAGGGCGGGGTCGTCCGCCGGTGCCTGCGGGGTGGGCGAAAGGGCCAGTTCCGCATGGATCCTGCCGATCAGCGCCTCGGCGCCCTGCAACTGCAGGGCGGGCGGTTCCTCCGCTTGCACCAGGAAGGCGCTTGCCACAACCAAAAGTCCCATCCAGTTGGATCGAGCGTTCACAACGCCTCCCTGTTTTTGCGGCCGGCATTTCCGGTGCCGATGGTCGAATCTTAGCAGATGCTCCTCTGAAATTCCAGCCAAGGCCTTCCGTCGATCCAGTGATGATATTTGGCGGCTACGGCGCGAGGACGGCGGCGTTCTTGAGGAGGTCGAGGAATTCGCGGCGATAGCCGTTGGGATCGTCGCCGATAGCGGAGGAAGCCCACGCGACGACTTCGCGGAAGGAGAGGGGGGGAATGGCGGAATCTCCGCGCATGAGGAAGCCGGCGGCGGCGACGCCGGCGGCGAAGCGGAAGTCCCCGGAGGCATTCTCGAAGTCGGAGAAGGAGCCGGTGTAGGGAACCTCGATCTTGGTGCTCTTGTCTTCCCGGGGGAGTTTGTAGCGGAGCTTGACGGTGAGCCATTCGGGGCTGGCCGCGGCGGATTTTCCCTCCTGGACCGCCGGCTTTTCCTCTGCGGCCTGGTACTTGAGGGGATCGACACCGGGGGAGGATTCGACGCCGGCGGGGACGAGTTCATAGAAGGCGGTGACGGCGTGGCCTGCCCCGAGTTCGCCGGCATCCTTCTTGTCGTTGTTGAAATCCTCCTTGGCGAGAACGCGGTTTTCGTAGCCGACCAGGCGATAGGAATCGAAGCGGGCGGGATTGAATTCGATCTGGAGCTTCACGTCCTTGGCGATGGCGAAGAGGGTGCCGGCGGCCTGTTCGGCGAGGTTCTTGCGGGCTTCGGAGAAGCTGTCGATATAGGCGTAGTTGCCGTTGCCCTTGTCGGCGAGGGTTTCGAGGCGGTCGTCCTTGTAGTTGCCCATGCCGAAGCCGAGGACGGTGAGGAAGATGCCCTGGCGGGCGCGGCCGGCGATGAAGGACGCGAGCTCCTCCGAATCGGTGATGCCGACGTTGAAATCGCCATCGGTGCAGAGGACGACGCGGTTGTTGCCGTCGGGGAGGAGGTTTTTGAGGGCTTCCTCGTAGGCGAGGCGGATGCCGTCGCCGCCGGCGGTGCTGCCGCCGGCCTGGAGGCGTTCGAGGGCGGCATCGATGGTGGCGAGGTCGCTGCCGGGGGTGGAGGGCAGGACGAGGCCGGCGGCGCCGGCATAGACGACGATGGACACGCGGTCGTTGGCGGTGAGCTGCCGGGCGAGGAGCTGGATGGCCTTTTTGACGAGGGGCAGCTTGTTTTCGCTGCTCATGGAGCCGGAGACATCGAGGAGGAAGACGAGATTGCATGCGGGGCGCGACTCGGCGGCGAGTTCGCGGCCCTTGAGACCGATCTTCACGAGCTGATGGGCCTTGTTCCAGGGGCAGGCGGCGGACTCGACATGGACGGCGAACGGCACGTCTTCCTTCGGCTGGGAGTAGTCGTAGGAAAAATAGTTGATCATCTCCTCGATGCGGACGGCATCGGGCGGGGGCATCTGGCCGGCGCGGAGGAAGCGGCGGATGTTGGCATAGGAGGCGGTATCCACGTCGATGGAGAAGGTGGAGAGCGGTTCATCGGCGATCCGCTTGAAGGCGTTGCCCTGGATCGGGGCGTAGGACTCGGTGTTGCCGGGTTGAACGAATGGTGCATCTGGCGCCGGGGGGCAGGGGGCCCAGGCTCCGCCGAAGGACCGAACAGACGCCGGCCGCCCATCGGATATCCGGCAGGCAACCTTTTTGTCCAGGGCTCCCGAAAAATCACTTTCGGACCGGCTGCGGTCATGGAAGCCATTCACGAAGGCGGGTGCTTCGGCAGAGGCGTCTGCCGCCATTATCGGCATGGGCTTGGCCAGCGGAGGAGGGCGGGGGGCAGATTCCAGCTCCTTGACGGGTGCAACCGCCACGGGCATGGCGACGGGTTCGGCCAGGTCATGGAGAGATTCATTCCCCAGGGGAACGAGGCGGCCGGTCTTTTCTTCCGGCGTGGCTGCGGCGAGTTCCACGACGGCTTGCAAATGGTCCTTGGAGCGATCAGCGGGGGAATCGGCCATGGCGACCTCGATGCGTGACACCGCAGTGGCGCCGGCACGCTGCGGGTCGAGGGACCGGGAGGCTCCGCGGAAGGAACCGACGAACGCGATGGCGAGGACGGCGGCGACGGCGGCGAAGCCGGAGAGGGCGCGCCAGGGGAAGTGCGCGAGGCGGCCGGAGGGCGCCTTCAGGATATTCTGACGTTGTTCGTCCGTAAGGGCGACGTCGGGTTCATTCTTCAGTTCCGCCTCGAGGCGTGCGGCGAGGGCGCGGATCTCGTCCACGGCGGCCTGCTGTTCAGGATGGGCCTGGAGCCGGGCTTCGATTTCGGCGCGTTCGGCGGTGGAGAGCTCACCAAGGGCGTAGGCGGTCAGTTGGACTTCATCGATGGGTTTCATGGTCGGTCTCCTAGATGCGGGCCACTTGCTGACGGAGGGTTTGGATGCCGGTGTGAATGAGATAGCCGACGTTGGATTCGGAGAGGGCGGTGACAACGGCGATCTCGCGATAGCTCATTTGGTGCTGGAACTTGAGGCGGATGACCTCGGCCTGCCGGGCAGGCAGCCGGGCGAGCTGCTGGAGGAGGAGGGAGGCGCTTTCGCGCAGGCCGGCCTCTTCGGCGGGGGACTTGTCCGGCGCCGGCAGGATGGCGGCGTGGGTGTCGGTGAGGGGTTGCATGGGTTTGTCCTTTCGGAGCATGTCGATGCAGCGGTTGCGGCAGACGCGGAAGAGCCAAGGGGCGGTGCGTTCGTCATCGAGGATGTCTTCGCGCCAGAGCTTGAGAAAAGTGTCCTGGACGGCGTCGCGGGCGCTTTCGAAGTTGCCGGTCAGGCGGCAGGCATATTGGCAGAGGGGGCGCTCGTAGCGGGCGACGACCTCCTGGATCCATTGGGTTTTGTCGCGCTTCATCGGGTGTTCCGGGGTGGGTTTTCTGAAACTCTGATCATGGCGAACCTCACCATGTTAACGGATGGCGAGGCGGTTCCTTAGAAGAAATCCTGTGAAACCGGAAAAATGATCCAAGGGCGGGGAGGCGGCTCATGCGGCGCCTCCCCGGAAAACAAGGGGGGTTACTTCTTCTTGAAGGCCTGGAGGGCGATGCCGCCGAAGAAGAGGGCGAGGACGACGCCGGCGATGGCGGCGCCGAGCCAGCCCATGAGGGAGAGGGCGGTCATGATGACGCCAGCGACGAGGACGCCGATGAAGATGGAGAGCAGGCTGCGGAAGAAGTTGAGGCCGAGAAGCCAGCCGGCCATGGCGCCGGTCCAGGCGCCGGTGGCGGGGAGGGGGATGGCGACAAAGATGGCGAGGCCCCAGAACTCGTATTTTTCGATGTCGGCGGTCTTGCGGCGGGTGCGGGCGAAAAGCCAGTCGAAGAATTTCTTTCCGACGGGAACCCGCATGCAGAGGTTCGAGACGGGGCCGAGGAGCAGGAGGATGAAGGGGACGGGAAGCATGTTGCCGAGGACGGCCCAGAAAAAGATGCGGGCCGAGCGGCGGAGATCGTCCCTGCCGAGACGAGTGGATTGGTCGGTGTCGGGGACAAGGATGTGGCCGACGGGGATGGCGCCGCGGAGTTCGACGATGGGGAGGGTGGAGATGGCGACGATGGCGGCATCCTTGGAAAGACCTTTTGCGCGGAGGGCTTCCGCGATCTTCTGGCCGGTGCTTTTATGGGGGACGGCGATGGCGGAATCGGCGGTGGCGCGTTCGAGGATCAAGGGTTCAGGGTTCAGGGTGTCAGGGTTCGGGGAAGGTGGAACAGCCCGGAGGAACCCGGGGAGGCAGAGAACCAGGAGCAGGGCCATGCGCAGGGACTTCATTGGGCGAGGAATTCCTTTTTGATTTTCCTGAAGCGGCGGAGCATGCGGAAGAAGCGGAAAGTGTCGGTTAGGGGGTTGACCTTTGATTTTTCATCGCCGTAGATGGTCTGGATGGTGACGGCGCCGATCTTGCGGCCCTGGAGGGAGAGGCGGAGGAGGATTTCGGATTCGGCGGCGAAACGGCGGGACGCGGTGTCGGGGAGGCCTTCGGGGAAGGCGGAACGGTGGTAGAGGCGGAAGCCGCATTGGGAATCGGGGACATGCTGGCCCATGACGCGGGAGAGGAGATCGGACATGAACCGGTTCACGAAGCGGCGCAGGCGGGGCATGTCGGCGACGTTGCCCATGCGGTTTCCGACGAGCACGGGGCTGTGGGTGCGTTCATAGGCCTGCAGGAAGGCGGGGATGTCGGAGGGGGCGTGCTGGCCGTCGGCATCCATCGTGAGGGCGAGGTCATAGCCTTGTTCGCGGGCATAGTCGAAGCCGGTCTGGAGGGCGGCGCCCTTGCCCTGGTTGTGGACATGCTCGAGGACGGTGGCGCCGGCGGCGGCGGCGGCCTTGTCGGTGTCGTCGGGGGAACCGTCATCGATGACGATGACGTCGGGGCAGTAGTCAAGGACCTCGCGCACGACAGCGGCGATATGGGCTTCCTCCTTGTAGGCCGGAATCAGGACGCAGGTTTTGAGGGGCGGCTTGGCCATGGAGGGGATCAATAGGCGTTCTGGCGGTTGAAGAAGGTCTGGATGAGGATCTTGAGGTCGAAGGAGAGGGACCAGTTTTCGAGGTAATAGAGATCGTGCTGGACGCGGTCATCGATGGAGGTGTCGCCGCGCAGGCCGTTGACCTGGGCCCAGCCGGTCATGCCGGGACGCGAGACATGGCGGGTCATGTAGTGGCCGACGTCGTCCTTGAACTGCTCGACGAAGTGGGGGCGTTCGGGGCGGGGGCCGACGAGGGACATGTCGCCGATGAGGACATTCCAGAACTGGGGCAGTTCATCGAGGTTCCATTTGCGGAGGAATTCGCCGATGCGGGTGCGGCGGGGGTCGTCGGGAGTGGCCCAGACGGGGCCGGAAGCCGCCTCGGCATCGACCGGCATGGTGCGGAGCTTGAAGATCGTGAAGGGCTTGCCGGCGATGCCGCACCGTTCCTGGCGGTAGAAGACGGGGCCCGGGGAACTGCGTTTGATGAGAGGGGCGGCGACGAGGATAAGGGGGGCGGACAGGAGCAGGCCGACGAAGGCGCCGGCGATGTCCTCGAGACGCTTGAGGACGCGGTTCCAGAAGGCGTCGAGGGGCCAGGCCGCCATCCCGAGGAGGGGGATGTCGGCGATGTGGTTGACGCGGACGCGCGAGGTGAGGACGCCGTAGAGGTCGGGGACCATGCGGAAAGGGATCAGGTTGCGTTCGCAATGGAAGAGAATCTGGGTGAGGCGGGCGTGGGAGATGGCCATGTCGGCGAGGATGACATCGTCGATTTGCTCCTCGGCGACGACCTTCTCGAGCTCGCCGATGTGGCCTTTGACGAGTTTGGGGGTGATGGCGGAGGAAAGGGCGATCTGGCGACCGCCGGGTTCGGAGGGGAGGAGGTAGCCGGCGAGGCGGGAACGCAGGCGAGGCTCGCGTTCGAGGGCCCGGCGGATGCGTGCGGAGAGGTCATCCACGCCGATGATCAGAACGCGGCGGATGGGGGCGATGCGGCGCGCCCAGTGGAGCTCGAGGCGGAAGAGGGCGAAGCGTTCGAAGAGAACGAGGAGGAGGACGGTGAAGAAGGCGATGAAGGCGACGGCGCGGGAGTAGGGGGGCCAGTCGGAGGGGCGCACGACGAACGAAAGGGCGAGGGCGGTGGCAAGGGTGATGGATACACCCCGGACGATGCGGGGGAGCTTATCGCCGAAGGGACCGAGCTGGGGGCGGATATAGAGGCCGATCTGGCGGAAGATGAGCACCATGAGAGGGGCGAGGACGAGGGCGGCGGCGACGTACATCTCGCGGGGGGGGAGGATTTCGTTGTGATGGAGGGGGACGAGGCCCGAGTCGAGCCGGATCCAGGTTGCCAGCATCACGCCGAGAAAAGCCGCCGATGCGTCGGCGAGGCCGGCGAGGATGCTGCAGAAAGCGTCGAAATTGTCCCGAGGAGGTTGCATGGATGTCGCGGAAACTATACGAAGGGAATTTGTTGCCGACAATCAGAGAATTCGGATGGCTTGGATTCGAACGCAAATCATCGCCAATGTTAGGGAGTTGCATCGAAGAAGAGAACCGGGGACATGCTGACATTTTCAAAGAGTGTTCAATCCAATAAATTGCGGGATAATGAATTAAATGAATTTATATGCATACTTTATAAAGTGTGCATATTCTGAAGATGAGGAATATCTATAACTCGTCTGTTTTCAATTTATTGCAATCGAATTAAGGAAAATTTTAGTGGCATGGATTTCGATCGAGAAGAAGAGAGTGGAATCCCGGTGGCGGGGACGGGTAAGGTGAAACGGATGAAAAGCACGGGGAAAAGGATTGTGGTTGGCCTGAGCGGAGGCGTGGATTCCAGCATCGCCGCTTGGTTGCTGAAGCGCGATGGCTGGACGGTGACCGGCCTGACGATGAGCATCTGGGACGGCTCCGTGCCGATTCTGGACGAAGGGATGTCTGGATGTTTTGGGCCAGGGGAGGCGCGCGATCTCGAAGCCGCGAAGGAAATCGCGGCGCGCATCGGGATCGAGCACCGCGTGATTCCACTGGCGGAGGAATACAAGAGAACGGTCCTGGACTATTTCCGCGAGGAATATCTGGCCGGCCGCACGCCGAACCCGTGTGTGCGATGCAACCAGCGGATGAAGTTCGGATTCCTGCTCGAACAGGCCCGGGCGCAGGGACTGGAGTTCGACAAGTTCGCCACGGGCCACTATGCGCGGGTTGGCTTCGACGAGGCGAATGGCCGCTGGCAGCTGCTTCGCGGACGGGACGGGGGCAAGGACCAGTCCTATTTCCTTTCGCGGCTGAAGCAGGATCAATTGTCGGGACTGGTGTTTCCGCTGGGCGAACTTCTCAAGGGCGAGGTGAAGGACATCGCCCGCCAACTGGGATGGGGCGATCTGGCGGAACGGGATGAGAGCCAGGATTTCATCGAATGCGAGGACTATTCGGTGCTGTTCCGGCTCGGCGATGCCCGGCCGGGGGATTTCGTGACGCGCGGGGGCGAGGTGCTGGGACGGCACCGGGGCATCATCCATTACACGGTTGGCCAGCGGAAGGGGCTGGAACTGGGGGGCGGCGGCACCCCGTGGTATGTGCTGGAAATCGATGCGGCGCGGAACCGCGTGGTGGTGGGGCCGCGAGAGGATCTCTATTCGAGGGGACTCGTCGCCGACGACCTGAACTGGGTGGCGATGGCGGTGCCGCCCGAACAGCCGATCCACTGCGAAGTGCAGATCCGCCAGCGGCATCGCGCGGCGGCGGCAACCGTGTCGGCGGATGGAGAGAGGATGAACGTCCTCTTCGACGAGCCCCAGCTTTCGGTGACGCCGGGACAGATCGCGGTTTTCTACGATGGGGACAAGGTGCTGGCCTCGGGGGTGATCGGGAAACCGCCCCGAATATGAGTGCGACCGGGGGAGGGTTGTGCTAGGAATGGGGGCATGGAATCGTTTTCGCTCAAGAACCGGGAGATGATTGAGCAGGCGGTGGGCATCGCTGTCGTGGGCCTGCTGGTTTTCTTCTGTCTGCTGGTGCTGAAGCCGTTTGTCACGGCGATGTTGTGGGCGGCCATCCTGGTGTTCGCGTCCTGGCCGGTATTCGGGTTTGTGAAGCGGCGGCTGGGGGGCGGGAATGCGGTGGTGGCGTCGGGGCTGATGACCTTGCTGGCGACCTTGGTGCTGGTCGTTCCGCTCTGGATGCTGGCGAAATCCTCCCTGGATGCGGCGGCGTGGGGGGTGGAACGCCTGCAGGCGCTGCGCGAAACGGGGATTCCCCGGTTGATGGCGGCGCTGCAGGTCCATCCCCTCTTCGGGCAGTATGCCGACTCGATCCGGTCGGCGACCGAGAATCTCTTCAGCGACACGGAGCGGCTGACGCGCTGGGGGGCCGGCGCCTCGAAAGTGACCGTGGGGTGGCTCGTGCAACGGGGCGTCAGCATCGGATACGGCATTTTCCAGATCGTCTTCAGCCTGATCTTCATGTTCTTCTTCTATCTGCGGGGCGAGGCGGTGGCGGACACGGCATCGGCGCTGATGGAACGGGTGGCGGGATCGTTCATGGGGCGCCTTCGCCATCGCATCGCGGTGACGCTGAACACCGTGGTCCGCGGAACGGTCGGGACGGCCTTTGTGCAGGCGGTGGTGGCGGCGATCGGGTTTGCGATCTTCGATGTGCCCAATGTGGCGCTGTTCTCGGTCGTCGTCTTCGTGCTGGGGATGCTGCCGCTGGGTCCGCCGCTGCTCTGGATTCCGCTGGGGCTGTGGCTGCTGGGGAACGAGCGGATGGGCGACGGCGTTGGGCTTCTGGTCTATGGCGGCGTGGTGATCAGCGGCGTGGACAACGTGGCAAGGCCGATCCTGATCGCGGGCTCGTGGGATTTTGGCGCGGTGCTGCGCCGGCGGCGGGCGCTGGCCATCGGGGCGGCCACGGGATTGCTGGTGGGCGCGGGTTTCGCCTTCGCGGGATTGCCGTGGGTCATCGGACTGGCGGTGGCGGCGGCGATGGGGCTCACGCCGTTTTCGGCGGCGGGCGTGGTGGCCTTCCTCGGCGGGGCGATCTGGCAGTTTGCGGCCGGCGAGCTGATCAACGGCGTCTGGCTGTTCCTGTTTGCCCTTGGACTGATCCTGCTGTCGCCGCTGCTGGCCTCGGCGGTGCGGCGGTGGGTGCCCGAGGCGGCGGCGATGCCGGCCCGGACCCGCCTGCCGGAAGAAGGGGTGCCCTTCGCCATCATGGTCATCGGCGTGGCGGGCGGAATGATCGCGTTCGGCTTCATCGGCCTGTTCCTCGGGCCGGTCCTGCTGGCGCTGGGCTACGATCTGCTGCGAGAACTGGCGCGGGGGACCATGGAGGAAGCGGGGGGCGGGGGAGAGGGAAGGCGGGAACCATGACGCTGAGGGAACGGTTGGGCCGGATCCGGGATTTTTCGCTGCGCGCGATCGGCGCGCTGCCGGGGGATGAACAGGGCGGCAGCCTGCCGGCGCGCATCATCCGCGTAGGGCATCTGCTGTTCCGCGGCTACGTGGACGACGACCTGACGATCCACGCGTCGTCGCTGACTTTCGTGACCTTGACTTCGCTGGTGCCGATCCTGGCGGTGGGGTTCGCGCTGCTGAAGGGGTTCGGAATGGGGCAGGAGCAAATGGCGTCCGTATCGGAGATGGAATGGTTCGCCCAGATGCCGGCGCAGTGGCAGGAGTTTGTCCAGAAGGTCCTGGACATCGTGAACACGACGAACTTCTCCGCGCTGGGCTGGATCGGGCTGGCGTTCTTCGTGCTCACGGCGGTGCTGGTGCTGGCGAACGTGGAAAAGAGCTTCAACCGGGTGTGGGGCGTGGACAAGAACCGGAGCCTGCTGCGGCAGATCACGAACTACACGAGCGTGTTGGTGCTGGTTCCGCTGCTGATCGGCGTGGCGGGCGGCCTGAAGGCGCAGATCGCGATCAGCCGGAAAATCTTCGGCATCGACGCGAACGTCTGGGTCCAGGACCTCGCCTCGTTCGCCATCCTGTGGCTGGCGGTGGGGTTCCTCTACGTCTTCGTGCCGAATACGCGGGTGCGGCTGCGGCCGGCGTTCCTCAGCAGCCTGCTGACGACCGCGATCTTCCTGGGCTGGATGCGGATGTTCACGGTGATGCAGGCCGGGGTGGTGAACTACAACTACATCTACGGCGCGTTCGCGGCGGTGCCGGTGTTCCTGCTGTGGATGTATGTGACCTGGGTGATCCTCCTGCTGGGGGCGGAATTCACCTTCGCGCTGCAGAACTCCGACACGTACCGGATGGAGAGCGCGGCGGATTCCGCCAGCATGCGCTCGCGCATCCTGGTGGCGCTGATGGTCCTGCGGCAGGCGGGCCGGGCGATGGAGGCGGGGAAGGGCCTGTTCGATGCGGCGGATTTCGCGCGCGCCAACAAGGCGCCGATCCGCCTGATCAATTCGGTGGTGGCCCTGCTGGTGCGGCGCGGCTATCTGGCGCAGGTCGCCAGCCGGGACGCCGACTACGTGCTCATGCGCGCGCCGGAATCCATCCGGATCCGGGAGCTGGTCACGGAACTGATGCGGGAAGGCGGCGGGCATGCCGAGATCGAGGACGTCCTCCAGCTGGATGCGCCGCTGAAGGATACCCTGTCGAAAATCGAGGCGGGCGTGGGACAGGGGTTCGGCAACCTGACGCTTGCCGACATGGTCGCGGCGTCGGCTTCCGGGAAGTCCGCGTAGGCGCCTGGCGATGGCCTTCGATCCCGCCCAGCACCTCAATGCGGAGCAGTTGCGCGCCGTGACGGCGCCGGACGGCCCCGTGCTGGTCATCGCGGCGGCGGGGACGGGCAAGACGCGGACCTTGACGCACCGCGTGGCGTGGCTGGTGCTGGAGAAGGGGATCGATCCGCGGCGGATCCTGCTGCTGACCTTCACGAACCGGGCCGCGCGGGAGATGCTGGAACGGGCGGCGCACCTGATCGGCGGGGATGTCGGCGGGATGTGGGGCGGCACCTTCCACCACGCGGCCAACCGAATGCTGCGCCGCCATGCGGCCCTGCTCGGCTACGGGCCGGACTACACCATCCTGGACGAGGACGATTCCACCCGGCTGCTCAAGGCCTGCGTCTCGGACCTGGGGCTCAAGGACAAGAAATTCCCGAAGGCCGAGGTGCTGGGCAGCGTGTTCGGGCTGGCGGCGAACCGGGGCGTGCCCGTCGAGGAGACGGCGCAGGAGCATTTCGAGGGGCATCCCGTGGATCTCGCCGGCGTGCTGAAGGTCCACGAGCTCTACGAGAAGCGCAAGCGCGGCCTGAACGCGATGGATTTCGACGACCTGCTGGTGAACGGCCTGCGCCTGCTGCAGGAGCACGAGGACGTCGCGGAGCTCTACCAGGAGCGGATGCAGCATGTCCTGGTGGACGAGTATCAGGACACGAACAGGCTGCAGAGCGATTTCGTGGACCGGATCGTTTCGAGGCACCGCAACCTGCTGGCGGTGGGCGACGATTTCCAAAGCATCTATTCGTGGCGGGGGGCGGAGGTGAAGAACATCCTGTCCTTCGAGAAGCGCTATCCGGACGCGACGATCTTCAAGCTGGAGGAGAACTACCGCAGCGCGCCGGGCATCCTCGACGTGGCCAACCAGGTCATCGCGGGGAATCCGGAACAATACCAGAAGGTCCTGCGCGCGACGCGCGCGGCGGAGGTCAAGCCGGTGCTGGCGAAGGTGACCGACGGCGGGCACCAGGCGCGCTATGTGGTCGAGAAGGTCCGGCGGCTGTTGGATTCGGGGGAGGTCTCCCCCGGGCAGATCGCGGTGCTCTACCGTTCGCACTACCACTCGATGGAGCTGCAGATGGAGCTGGCGCGGGCCCGCGTGGACTACGTGCTGATGAGCGGCGTGCGCTTCTTCGAGCAGGCGCACATCAAGGACGCCTGCACCCTGCCGCGGCTCGCGGCGAACCCCGCCGACAGCCTGGCGTTCACGCGGCTGATGGAGATGTTCCCCAAGGTCGGGCCCAAGAAGGCGCTGTCCCTCTGGGCGGCGCTGGGCGAGCACCTGAACCTGCGCGACGCCGACAAGCGCGCCAGGATCGCCGCGCTGCTGCCGAAGGAGGCGCAGGCGCCTTGGAAGGCCATCGTGGACAAGGTGTTTCCGCCCGGCGAGGAGGGGGGGGCGGTGCTCGACCGGCCCGACGAGCTGGTGTTCCGCTTCGTGGAGGCCTTCTACGGGGATTTCGCGGAGGACACCTTCGAGAACGCGAAGCAGCGGCTCGAGGACGTGGAAGAGCTCATGACGTTCTCGTCGAAGTACAAGAGCACCGCCGAATTCCTGGGCGAAATGGCCTTGCTGACCAATCTCGACGCCGAGCAGGACAAGAACAAGGGGCATCCTTCCGGCTCGATCCGGCTGACGACGATCCATCAGGCCAAGGGGCTGGAATGGAAGGCGGTGTTCGTGCTGTGGCTGGTGGACGGCATGTTCCCGGCGGCGCGCTCGCTCGAGGAGCCGGCCAACGAGGCCGAGGAGCGCCGCCTGTTCTACGTCGCCGTGACGCGCGCGAAGGACTACCTGTGGCTGTGCGTGCCGCGCATGCGCAAGGCGCGCGACGGCGGGATCATGATGTGCCCCCCGTCGCGGTTCATCGACGAGATCGATCCCGGCCTGCTGCAGATCGACAAGGCCGGTGGTTTCGCGCCGTCCCCGCACTGGCGGGGCTGGTAGCGGATGGAAGGCTCGCCCTTCGGGGCCGAGGAGGCCCCGGCATGGCGCTATTGACCCGCCCGGGGCATTGGCCTATGTTGGTTTCGCAGGATGGAAACCGGAATCCGGGATGCAACCGCCAACCCCCATGGAAGGAAGTCCCCATGTCCAGTCCCCGCGAATTGATTGACAGCGTGCTGGCCCGGAACCATCTGTTCGCGGGCCTGGACGACGGGCAGCGGGCGGCGCTGGCCTCCCGGTTCATGGTGGAGCGCATCCCGGCGTGCTCCCAGATCGTGGAGGAGGGGGACAAGGCCGAAAAGCTCTACGTGGTGCTGGAGGGGCGGGTGGATGTCGGGAAACGGGGGCAGGCGGAGGGCGAGAGCCAGCATCTGGCGACCCTGTCGGCCGGCGACGTGTTCGGGGAAATGGCGGTCCTGGAATCGGCGGCCCGTTCGGCGACGGTCCGGGCGGCCACCGACGTGGTGCTGGCCAGCCTGAGCCGGAAGAGCTTCCAGGAGCTGCAGGCCGCGGAACGGACGCCGTTCAACCAGATGATCTTCAACCTGGCCCGCAACCTGTCGGCGCGGCTGCGGCACACGAGCGAGATCACGGTGGTGGCGCTGCAGAACGAGCTGAAATCGGCGCAGGCGCGTTCGGCGATGGGGCGGCTGATCATCTACACCATCCTGCTGATGACCTTCTACCATCTGCTGCTGAACACGCTCGCGGCGGCCGTCCGCGATTCCACATGCACGGCCTGCGTCTCGGTGGGGGCGGCGGCGGCCATCGCGACCGGCCTCCTGGCCCTGATGCGGTCGAGCGGATTCCCCCTGTGGATCTATGGATTCCGGCTGGGATCCTGGAAGCGGGAGCTGTTCCCGACCCTCCTGGTGACGGCGGGCCTGTGCCTGGGCGCCACCCTTGCCAAGTGGGTCTTGATCCAGCTGGTGCCGGCCATGGGGCAGCTGTCCGTTTTCCAGCTGTCCTTCGGACAGGGGATGGGGGAGGCGGCGGGGGTGGATCCGGGGCGGGGGATCCTGGTTGCGCTGCTGTTCGGGGTGTTCGCGGTGGTGCAGGAGATCATCGTGCGCGGCGCCTTGCAGAGCGCCTTCCAGGAATTCCTGACGGGCCGGTTCCGGCTGGTGTGGGCGGTGGTGCTGTCGAACGCGATGCTCGGCGCGCTGCACCTGCACCTGTCGCCGCTGCTGGCGGCCCTGGCGATGACCGCCGGGCTGGTCTGGGGATGGATGTATGCCCGGCAGCGATCGTTGATCGGCGTGATGCTCTCGCACCTCCTGGTCGGGTGGTACGGCCTGTTCATCCTGGGCGTGGAGCGGTTCGTCAAATAAGTCCGAGCCGGTTCCGCATCGGTTCGAAGGCGCGGTGGTGGAGATCGAGGAGGCCGCGGGGCTGGCTTTCGGCGAACCAGAGGGGGGCGTAGGCCTTTTCCAGTTCGTCGAGGAACGGGCGGGTATGCGAGGGGGAGGCGCCGGATGCGACGAGGGCGTTGAACTGCAGGAAGCGGGAGGCGAGGGCAAGCTGGGCGTGGTCGGTTTCATCGGCCCATTCGGTGGGCTTCAGCTTTGAAAATCCATCGGCCCACGCGGGGGCTTGGCCGGCGATTTCGCGCACAGGGGAAAGATCGGCCGGCGGCGGGATGTTTTTCAGCGGGGCGAAGGGCCAGGCGGAGACGGCGGCCGGGACGGAGCCGGCGAGCGAAAAGAGTTCGGCGGGACGGGAATCGCCGGCGCCGAAAATGACTTTGGAAAAGGCGCGGTCGAAGGCGGCGCCTTCGTCGTTGGAGGGGTTCCAGGCGAGGTGGGCGCCGAGGGCGAGGCCATGGAGGGCGCAGGGGGGCATGTTGAAGTGGCCGTAGTCGCCCCAGTCGGTGTTGAGGAGGCCGCGCGCGCCGAGTTGCCGGCCGGTGCGGGCGTATTTCGCCAGAACGGTGCGGGCCTCCTCGACGGCGTTGAAGACCATGCCGAAGCCGCGCACGGAGGGGCAGACGGTGGTGGGCAGGCCGCGGGAAATGAATTCGCCGCACTTTTCAAACTGGTTCACCGGGAAATAGGCCCAGTCGAGGATTTCGCAGCCGGGGGGGAGGTCGGCGATGGCGTCGGGGTGGTGCAGGAGCATGTCGCCCCAGAGCATGAGGGATTTGCCGTGGCGGGCGGCTTCGGTTTGCAGGAAGCGGACGTGGTCGGTGTACTGGCGGGCGATGTCGGCGGGGGAGGCGCCGGGGGTGCGCCGGCCGAGGTCGTAGGTTTCGTCGCCGCAGAGATTGAAGCGGGACGAGGAGAAGCAGGGCAGGAATTCGCCGAGGATCTTTCGCAACAGGTCCTGCGCCTCGGGATCGCGGGTGTGGAGGGTGCAGCCGCGGAGGCGCTGGAGCCAGGTGGCGGCTTCCCAGGAGGGGGCGGGGAATTCGGCCTCGGCGAGGCGGCGGTATGGGGGCAGCGAAAGGATGCGGCCCATGTGGCCGAAACAGGTGAAGGAGGGGACGAGTTCGATGAAGTGTTCGCGGCAGAAGGAGTCGAGCGCGCGCAGATCGTCGGCGCCGCAGGAATCGCCGTCGCCGGCGATGGACGGATCGAAGGCGAAGCGGAAGGGGTGTTCGAAGTAGAGCTGGAGGTGGTTGATCTTGAGGGAGGCGAGGAGGCGGATGCGGCGCCTGAGCATGTCGAGGCGCGGGACGCGGCCGCGGCTGATGTCGAGGTAGTAGCCGCGAAGGGGGAAGGCGGGGGCGTCGGCGATTTCGAGGCAGGGGAGGGCGGCGCCGGATTGGGCGAGGATCTGGCGGAGGGTTTGGAGGGCGTAGAAGAAGCCGGGGGCGTCGGGGGCGGCGATGCGGATGCCGTCGGGGGAGATCCGGAGGGTGTAGGATTCGGCGGGGCCGGGGGCGGAGGAGAGGACGATGGCGGCGTTGAGCTGGTGGCAGGCGATGTGGTGGAGGCCGGGGAAGAGTTCGTGGAGGACCTTGCAGACGCGCGGGTCGAGGGGATCGGGGATGCAGGCGGTGGGCGGGGCGGGGAGAGCGAAGGTGCCGGGGTGGCGGCGGAGGGTGGCGGGGGTGGGGAGGAGGTGGAGCATGGCGGGTCAGGCGGCGGCGGAGTGGAGGGGGGGCGGGGTGAGGCGG
>CALMBO010000027.1 GCA_937860055.1 uncultured Verrucomicrobiota bacterium
GCACCAGAAAAGTAATGAGATTCCATAGAAAATCCGAGACAGAGGGCGGCCGCACGGCGAAGATGGACATGCATCGCCCGCCGATTTCTCCGGCGGGAGGGGCCTATCGCGGCGGCTGAGGAAATCCTCAAGGCAGAACCCCGATGGCCCGCGGTCCGAGGAAGGTCCGGCGGGTTGTTTTTCGAAGGATGGAATGAAAAGAATCAAAACAGAAACGGGCGGCAGGAGTTCCGCCAGGGAATTTAAAAAAGAAGACAGGAGAATCGACATGAGCCAAGGAATCCACACCCTTTCATTGCATGCCGGGCAGCGGCCGGATCCCGCGACCGGATCGCGCGCGGTCCCGATCTACCAGACATCGTCCTATGTGTTCAAGAGTTCGGAACACGCGGCGAATCTTTTCGCGCTGAAGGAATTCGGCAACATCTACACCCGCATCATGAACCCGACCACCGATGTGTTCGAGCAGCGCGTCGCGGCGATCGAGGGCGGCACGGGTGCGCTGGCGCTGGCCTCCGGGGCGGCGGCGATCACGTTCGCGCTGCTGAACATCACCCGGCTGGGCGACGAGATCGTGGCCGGCAACAACCTCTACGGCGGCACCTATGCGCTCTTCCACTACACCTTCCCCAAGCTGGGCCGCACGGTGAAGTTCGTCGATTCGCGCAATCCGGAGGTGTTCCAGAAGGCCATCGGCGCGAACACCCGCGCCGTCTATATCGAAACCATCGGCAATCCGAAGCTGGACGTGCCGGATTTCGAGGCGATCGCGAAGATCGCCCATGCGAACGGCATCCCGCTGGTGGTGGACAACACGGTCGGCGTCGGCCTGGTGCGGCCCTTCGACCATGGGGCGGACATCGTCGTCGCCTCGGCCACGAAGTATATCGGCGGCCACGGCACTTCCGTGGGCGGCGTGATCGTGGATTCGGGCAGGTTCCAGTGGAACAACGGCAAGTTCCCGGAATTCACGGAGCCGGATCCGAGCTACCACGGGCTGAAGTATTGGGACGCGCTCCATGCCGTGCCCGGCCTGGGCAACGTGGCCTACATCCTGAAGGCGCGGGTCACGCTGCTGCGGGACGTGGGGGCTTCCCTGAGCCCGTTCAACGCGCACGAGTTCCTGCTGGGGCTCGAGACGCTGCCGCTGCGCCAGAAGCGCCATTCGGAGAATGCGCTGGCCATCGCCCGCTGGCTCCAGAAGCATCCGCTGGTCAACTGGGTGACCTATCCCGGACTGGAGGGCGACCCGAGCCACGCCAACGCGTCGAAATACCTGAAGAAGGGGTTCGGCGGCCTGGTGGGCTTCGGCATCCGGGGCGGCAAGGACGCCGGCAGGAAGTTCATCGACTCGGTGAAGCTCCTGTCGCACCTGGCGAACATCGGCGATGCGAAGACGCTGGTGATCCATCCGGCCTCGACCACGCACTCGCAGCTGACGCCCGCCGAGCAGGCCGAGACCGGTGTCACGGAGGATTATATCCGCCTGTCCGTCGGGCTGGAGGACGTGGCCGACATCGAGGCCGACATCGACCAGGCCTTGAAAAAAGCAACATCGCAGGAATGACGGCGAGAAGGGGAGGCGGCCGCCCGGCGAGGGCGGCCGCGCCATCCCTGGCGCCGTCGGCAGGAACATGAAGACGCGCCAATTGATCGTCCAATGCGAAGGCGGGCTGCACCTGCGGGTGGCGGCCCAGATCGTGAAGGCGGCCCAGGGGCACCGCTCCAAGCTGCACGTCACGTGCGAGGGATGTCCGCGGGCCAACGCCTGTTCGATCCTCGAACTGCTCGCGCTCGGCGTCTCGAAGGGCAAGCCCCTGGAACTGATCGCGGACGGGCCCGACGAAGAAACCGCGCTCCGGGCGATCGCCGGCGTCTTCGAAGGCGGGGCGGGGATTTGAAGTCCTTTTGACTCCGGCACGGGAAGGCGCCGCATGGGGTTTCTCCATGCCTGCGGAACTCCATTTCCTTAGGCAGGCAGCCGTTGCAAAGTCTTTCCATTGCGTGGAAAAACGGGCCGGGGAAACGCAGGAGGCGCCTTCCCGCGCCGGAGGGAGGCCCCGGACGGGGCGGATGTTTCCGCTTGCATTTAACTAACTGATTAGTTAGATTGCGCGGCATGAAGACCAAGCCAGGCAAGGGAAGTCCGGACGTGAGGGCGGGGCTGCTGGACGCGGCGGTCGTGCTTTTCTCGGAGCAGGGCGTGGCGGGAACCACGGTGGCGGAGATCGCGAAGCGCGCGGGCGTGACCTCCGCCATGGTCCACTACTACTTCAAGACGAAGGACCAGCTGCTGGATGCCGTGGTCGAGGAGAAGCTCATCGGCCAGTTCATCGCGTTCGTTGCCGGCGCAATCGACCACGGCGAAAACGATCCGGTGGCGCTGGTGGAAAGGCTGGTGTGGCGCATCGTGGAGGCCTCGGACCGGATGCCCTGGCTGCCGCCCCTGTGGGTGCGGGAGGTCATCAGCGAAGGCGGGGCGCTGCGCGAGAAGCTGATCGCCCGCGTCGACCTGGGCAAGCAGGAGCGGTTCAAGGCCGGTATCGCGGCCGCCCAGAAGGCGGGACGGGTGAATTCCGCCATCCACCCGCAGCTTCTGTTCATGTCGATCATCGCCTTGACGATGCTGCCGCTGTCGATGGCGAAGAACTGGGACCGGATTCCGCTGATCGGCCGGGTGAGCAAGCAGGATCTTGGCCGGCACGTGGTCGCGCTGCTGAAGCACGGGCTGTCCGCCGCGTCCGGACCGGCGAAAGCGAAGGGAAGAAAACCATGAAGACCATTCGTTCGGGTTGGGCCGCCGGTCTCCTGGCGTTGCTGCTGGCGGGCTGTTCGCGGGAGGCGCGCAGCACCTACCAGGGGTATGTGGAAGGCGAATATGTCCATGTGGCGGCGTCCGAACCGGGGCGCCTGGACCTTCTCCTGGCGGCCAAAGGGGAGGACATCGCGGCCGGTGCGCCGCTGTACAGGCTGGAGTCCGTCCATGAGGAGGCCGCCTTGCGGCAGGCCCGGGAACAGCTGGCCGCGGCGGAGGCCCAGTTGCAGGACATCCAGTCCGGAAAACGGCCCCAGGAGCTGGAAGTCATCGCGGCTCAGCTGGAGCAGGCCCGGGCGGAGGCCGTGAAATCGGCGGCCGACCTGGCGCGGGACGAGGCGCAATTCGGGACGGGCGGCATCGCGCAGGCGCAGCTGGACCGTTCGCGCGCCGCGGCCGACGCCTCGGCGGCCCGGGTGCGCGAGCTGGAGCGGCAGTTCGACGTGGCGAAGCTTCCGGCCCGTGAGGACCAGATCAAGGCCCAGGCCGCGCAGGTGGCGGCGGCGAAGGCGGCCGCGGACCAGATGGAATGGCGGCTGCGGCAGAAAGCGGTGGATGCGCCGGTTGCGGGGCGGGTGTTCGATACGCTCTACAAGCCGGGGGAATGGGTGCCGGCGGGGCGTCCGGTGGTGCGCCTGCTGCCGCGCGGGAACGTGAAGATCCGGTTCTTCGTTCCGGAGGCGGCGCTGGGCGGGTTGTCCGTCGGCCAGGCCCTCGTGGTCCGGTGCGACGGATGCGCCGCGGACATTCCGGCGAGAGTGACCTATGTTTCGACGGAAGCGGAGTACACGCCGCCCATCATCTACAGCAACGAGACGCGGTCCAAGCTGGTGTTCATGATCGAGGCGCAGCCGCTGGACGGCATGGAGCTGCATCCCGGGCAGCCGGTGCAGGTGGGTTTCGAATAGGCGGGGATCCGGCGGGTATGAGCGGCGAACAGGCCATCGATGTCCGGGACCTGAACAAGCATTTCGGCGACAAGCACGTCGTCCGGAACGTCTCGCTGCAGGTGAGGCGCGGCGAAATCTTCGGGTTCCTCGGGCCGAACGGCAGCGGCAAGACCACGACGATCCGCATGATGTGCGGCCTGCTGACGCCGGATTCGGGGAGCGGGACGTGCCTGGGCTTCGACATCCTCCGCGAGAGCTCGCAGATCAAGCGCCAGGTGGGCTACATGACGCAGAGGTTCTCGTATTGGGACGACCTGACGATCCGCGAAAACCTGGATTTCGTGGCGCGGATGTATGGAATGAAGCATCGGCGGAAGCGGGTCGAGGCCACGCTGGAGGAGCTGGGGCTGACGGAGCGGGCGAACCAGCTGACCGGCGCGCTGTCGGGCGGGTGGAAGCAGCGGCTGGCGCTGGCGGCCTGCATGCTGCACCAGCCGAAGGTGCTGCTGCTGGACGAGCCGACGGCGGGCGTGGACCCCTCCGCGCGGCGCGATTTCTGGGAAGAGCTGCACCGGCTTTCGGCGAGGGGCATTTCGGTGCTGGTGAGCACGCACTACATGGATGAGGCGGAGCGGTGCCACAAGCTGGCCTACATCGCCTATGGCGAGCTGCTGGCGCGGGGGACGGCGCAGGAAGTGACCGCCGCCCAGGGGTTGAGCACGTGGATGGTCCACGGCGAAGCCCTGGGCGCGCTGTCCGAGGCGTTGAGGGGGCGTTCCGGCGTGGACCAGACCGTCCTGTTCGGCGCGACGCTGCACGTGAGCGGAAAGGACGGGGCGGCGCTGGAGCGGACGCTCCGCGAAGCGACGGCCGGAACGGATTGCCGCCTGGAACGGACGGATACGGGGCTGGAAGATGTCTTCATCCACCTGATGAACCACGCCGTCGACCGCACGGGGTTCCGGAAATGAAAGCCATCGGAACTTTCTCGTTTTCCCGCTGGTGGGCGATGGTCCTGAAGGAATTCCTGCAGCTCAAGCGCGACCGCCTCACCTTCGGCATGGTGATCGGAATCCCGCTCGTGCAGCTGGCCTTGTTCGGCTATGCCATCAACACGGATCCGAAGCACATGCCCACGGCGATCATCGCCGCCGACCGCAGCGAGTTCACCCGCTCGTTCATCGCCGCGCTGGAAAGGTCCGAATACTTCCGGATCATCGGCGAACTGCCGGATGAAAGGGCCGGACGGCGGGCGTTGGCGCGGGGCGAGGCCATGTTTGTCCTGAACATACCGGCCGGCTTCACGCGGGACCTGCTCCGGGGCGACCGTCCTGCGCTGCTGGTCGAGGCGGACGCCACGGATCCGGTGGCCACCGGCACGGCGCTGGGGTCGGTCGAGCAGATCGCCCGCTCGGTGGTCCGCAAGGATGCCGGGGGGGCGCTGTCCTATCTGGCGGCGGGCGAGGCGCCCTTCGGCGTCCATGTGCACCGCCTGTACAATCCGGAAGCGAACAGCCGGAACAACATCGTGCCGGGGTTGATGGGCGTGATCCTGACCCTGATGATGGTGCTGATGACGGGCCTGGCGATGACGCGGGAGCGCGAGCGGGGGACGATGGAGAACATGCTGGCCATGCCGGTGCGGCCGTTCGAGGTCATGGCGGGGAAGGTTGTGCCGTACATCGCCATCGGGCTGGTCCAGATCACGCTGATCCTGCTGGTGGCGGTCTTCGTGTTCCGGGTGCCGTTCATGGGCAACCTGGTTTCACTGTACCTGGCCGCGCTGCTGTTCGTGGCCGCGAACCTGACGGTGGGCATCATGCTGTCGTCGCTGGCGAAGAACCAGCTGCAGGCGATGCAGATGACGGTCTTCTACTTCCTGCCGAATCTGCTGCTGTCGGGGTTCATGTTCCCGTTCCAAGGCATGCCGGGGTGGGCGCAGTGCATCGGCAACGTGCTGCCGCTGACCCATTTCAACCGGCTGGTGAGGGGTCTGTTCCTCAAGGGCAGCGAGTGGTGGGATCTTTGGCCGAGCATCTGGCCGCTGATGGTGTTCACGGCGGTGGTCATGGCGATCGCGGTGAAGTTCTACCGCAAGACACTGGATTGAGAGGGCGCGATGAAGAATTGGACAACCCTTGCGGCCTTTTCCGGCGCGTTGGCGGCGCTGGCCGGTTGCGCGACCGGGCCGGACTTTCCGGCGCCTTCCCCGCCCCGAACCACTTCCTGCGGGGAGGCGGTGGAGGAGAGGACGGTGGAGGCGCGCGGTCCCGGCGGCGTCTCGCAGAAGTTCGATGCGAAGACGGACATTCCGGCGCAGTGGTGGGAGCTGTTCCGGTGCGAAGCGCTCGATGCTTCGGTGCGCGAGGCGCTGGAGAGCAGCCCGACGATGGCGCAGGCGGCGGCGCGGCTCCGGCAGGCGCAGGAGGAATACAACGCCCAGGCCGGATCCACGCGGTATCCGGCGGTGGATGCGGGGCTTTTGGCCAAACGCCAGAAGGTGAATCCGGAGGCGATGGGCATGGAAAACGCGCCGGTGCCCGATCCGTTCGCCGTCTACCATGCGTCGATCTCCGTCTCCTATGCCTTCGACCTGTTCGGGAAGGACCGGCGCGTGCTGGAGGGATTGAAGGCCCAGGTGGACCGGCGAGAATACGAACTGGAGGCGGCGCGGCAGACGCTTGCGGCGAACGTCGTGCTGACGGGCATCCGGCAGGCGGAGCTGGAGCGGCAGCTTGCGCTGGCGCAGGACATCGTGTCCGCCCGGGCGGAACAGATGGAGATTGCGAGGAAGCGCGAGGAAGCCGGCGGCATTTCGATCCAGGACCTTGAACGCCAGGGGATGTGGCTGGAGCAGGCCAGGGCGGCGCTGCCCGCGCTGGAAAAACAGCACCGGCAGGTCCTGCGCCAAATGGCGGTCTACCGGGGGCGCGAGCCTGCCGAGGCGGCGGGGGAGCCGCTGGAGCTGGATGCGCTGCATTTGCCCGGAGAGCTGCCGGCGGGCCTTCCGTCGGAAGTGGCCCGGCAGCGGCCGGACATCCGCGCGGCGGAAGCGGTTTGGCGCCGGGCCTGCGCGAACGTGGGCGTGGCGACGGCGAACCTGTACCCGCAGTTCACGCTGACCGCGAACCTGGGCTCGCAGGAGACCGATGTCGGCGACCTGCTGTCGGCCGCGAACGTATGGAGCATCGGGGGCGAACTGATGCAACCGATTTTCCACGGCGGGGCGTTGCGGGCCCGGAAGCGCGCAGCGGTGGCCGCCTACGACGAGGCCGCCGCCGCCTATCGCGAGACCGTGCTGCGGGGGCTGCAAGAGGTGGCCGACGCCTTGCAGGCGGTGGAAGCCGACGCGCGGACGTTGCAGGCGCGCGCAGCGGCCGCGGACCACGCCCGGGCGGCGAGGGAGATCGCCGAGAGGCAGGTCGAAGCCGGCGGACTCAGCCGGGCGGCGGCGCTGGAGGAGCGCATCCGGCAGTTGCAGGCGGAAGGCGAGCGCGTGCAGGCGCAGGCCGCGCGATATGCCGACACCGCGGCGCTGTTCCATGCGCTGGGCGGCGGATGGTGGAATGCGGGAAAAGGCGAAACGCCGGAATAGCGTTGCGCGCCGGGTGGGGGCACCCGGCCCACAAAAATGGTGGCGGCGGCAATCCCAACCATGCCCTGGAGCGGATGTATATTCTGCAGCCGTTCATTCTAGCGGTTGAATTTCGGGTTGTAGGCCCGGTCCCCTGACCGGGCGGGATTTCGCCGGGTGGGGGCACCCGGCCTGCAGCAAATCCGGAAATGCCCTAGAACTTCGCGCTGGCGACCAGTTCGGCATAGCGCCCGTTGCGCGTCAGCAGTTGCTCGTGATTGCCCGATTCGACGAGGCGGCCTTCTTCCAGCACGAGGATCAGGTCGGCATGGCGGATGGTGGAGAGGCGATGGGCGATGATGAAGGCTGTGCGGCCCTCCATCAGCTTCTCGAAGCTTTCCTGGATGGCGCGTTCGGTTTCGGAGTCCACCGAGCTGGTGGCTTCGTCCAGGATGACGATGCGGGGATCCTTCAGGATCATGCGGGCGATGGAGAGCCGCTGGCGCTGGCCGCCGGAAAGCTTGATGCCGCGCTCGCCGACCTGGCTTTCGTAGCGCTCGGGGAGGGACTCGATGAACGAGTCGATGCTGGCGAAGCGCGCGGCGTCGCGGATGCGGACGGGATCGATCTGGCGGCGGGCGAAGGCGATGTTCTGCGCGACGGTGCCATGGAAGAGGAAGGTTTCCTGGAAGACGATGCCGATGGCCTGCCGGAGCGATTCCAGGCGGACGTCCCGGATGGGCTCGCCGTCGATCAGGATGCGGCCTTGCTGCGGCTCGTAGAAGCGCGGCAGCAGGGAGACGAGGGTGGTTTTTCCGGAGCCGGTGGAGCCGACGATGGCGATCTTGCTGCCGGCGGGGGCGGTGAAGGAGATGTCGTGCAGGACGGGGCGGTCGGGCTTGTAGCCGAAGGTCACGTGCTCGAACCGCACCTCGCCGCGCTCGAAGCGGACGGCCTTGGCGCCGGGGCTTTCCCGGACTTCGGGCGGGAGGTCGAGGAATTCGAACACCCGCTGGGAAGCGGCCAGGCCGCGCTGGATGGTATCGTAGAAGCCGACGAGCTGGTGGATGGGATCGAAGAACCGGCCCATCAGCGGGATGAACGCCAGCACGGTGCCGAGGGTGACGTTTCCCCAGCCGAGGATGACCATTGCGCCGCCGCCGACCCCGATCAGGAGCATGGCGACATCGCGGGTGCCATAGAGGATCTGGTGGTTGAGGCTGAAGACGCGCATGGCCTTGTGGACGAGGCGGACCTGGGCGAGGTTGGTGCGCAGGTAGGCGCGGCGGGCGGTGGGTTCGCGCTCGAAGGCCTTGATTTCGCGGATGCCGGCGATGTTTTCCTGGATGGTGGCGCCGATGACGGACTGCTGTTCGCGCATGTCGTGGTAGATCGGCCGCAGGTGCTTGCGGACGCGCTGGACGGCCGCGAAGACGACGGGGATGGGGAGGAGGGTGGCCAAAAAGAGCGCCGGGCTCATGCCGATCATGATCAGGGGGACGGTGACGAGATGGGTCGAGGCGTAGAGCAGGACATAGGAATCGCGCAGCATCTGCTCCATCTGGTCGGTGTCGCCGACGGCGCGGGTCATGATGGCGCCGGTGCGCTCCGCATCGAAATAGGAGACGGGCAGCTCGTGGAGGTGCTCGTTGACCCGGTGCTTCACGTCGAGCATGATGCGCTGGCAGACGCGCGTGCCCAGCCGCCACATATGCACGCCGATGGCGTTGGCGATCATGATCAGCGCGAACAAGGCGGCCAGATAGGCGGCGGATCCCAGCAACCTGGCGCGGACATCGGGCAGATAAGGCGCCAGGTCGAAGGCGCGGCCGAAGAACGAAAACGAGCTGCCGCGCACCACGCCGTCGACATACCAGGCGAGGCTGGCGGCCGGGATCAAATTCAGCACCGAGTTCAGGAAGTAGAACAGGTAGACCGCGATCAACTGCCGGCGGTAGGGGCGGACGAAGGTGAACGCCCGGCGGAGCAGGCGGAAATCCGTGCGTGTTTTCCCGGCGGCGGGCGGAGGCGGACCGCTAGGCGGTTTCATGGCGCATCCCTTCCAGGCACATGCGCAGGGAGTGGTAGTCGGCCTTCCAGGCGTGCCCTTTCATCCGGCTGGTGGCCACGCCGTTGTGGTCCACCGAACTGAACACGCCGCCGTCGGCGTCGAGGAATTCCTCAAAATAGAAGTTTGCGGTGCGGCGGAAGGCGTCGCCGTAAGGTTCGCCGAAGAGGCGCGCGGCGAGGCCAAAGGCCTTGACGGCCTCGGACTGCGTCCAGAAGCTGGCGTGGCCGGCGCATTGGCGCTCGGTCAGGTAGAACATGTCCATGAAGCAGCCGTTGGGCTGGACGGCGTTTTGGAGCGCCTTGCCGAGGATGGCGCGCTCGGTAGCCTCCGGCAATTCGGCACCGGGCCATTCGCGGAAGAACCCGAACCATTCCAGGCCGTGGGCCATGGAGACATAGGCTCCCGGGCGGCGATCGGGATCGTGGAATCCCTCCCGGAAGACGTCGAAGGTGACGAATTCCCCCGGATCCAGGATGCGGGAAAGAAAAAACTCCCGCACGTCGAAAACGCGGTTGCCCAGTTGGGCGGCGCAGCCGGCGTCGCGCAGGCAGACGAGGGCTTCGAGATAATGGAGCACGTTGTTTCCCGCGAATTTCCCGATGGGCGCGAAGCCTCGCTCGCCCTCGCCCCAGCAGCCGAGGACGCCATCCGTGCGCAGGTCGCCGGGGATGGTTTTCTCTTCGATGAGCCGGAAGAGGCGCCAGGCTTCTTCGCGCACATCGGCGCGGCCGGTGGCCTGCGCGTAGCGGGCCATGGCGAGGACGACGAACAGGTTCATGTAGGTGTCGAGGCCGCCGGGCGAAAAGAGCCGGCCGTCCATGATCGAGGTGTACCATCCGCCCGGCGTGCGCAGGGAGGAAGTCAGGAAGGCGTAGAGATGATCGGCATGGTCGCGGCAGAAGTCGAAGCCGGCGCGGATGCCCTCGGCGTAGTTGTAGAGCAGGCGGGCCTGAATCAGGATGACCTTGTTGGGGCCGGGGAGGACGGTGCCGGTGGAGTCGATCAGGTGCTGGAAGCCGCCATGCTCCCGGTCGCGGCAGCGCTCCCAATAGCGAAGAATGCCTTCGAAATGGCCCGAAAAATCGTTTTTCTGCTTCATGGGGTTCCTATTGTCCCACAAACCGGCCGGGGGGCAACACCGGAATGGGAAGCGATTCCGCCGCTCCAGATGCGGCCAGCTGCGGTCTGGGGCATTTTCGATTACACGGTTAGCCGGCCGAGGTGAGGCCGGCGGTTATGGGCAAAATGGCCGGGGGCATCGCCCCCGGCAACAAGTGAACCGCCCTAGGTCTTGCGGAGGGGAAAAAAGGTCTCAATAGGCGCCTTCGCAGGCACTTGGATTCGGGGGGACGGTTCGGAATCTATGCGAGCCGCCAAATCAAGGGGAATCCAACGGCGACCAGGATGCTCCAAGTGGAATAGGCGGGAAGATAAGTCACGATCCATTGCTCCAGGCTCGCAAAGGGGTCTTTATGAAGGATGAACCGCAGATATCGGAGCAGAATGCCGGCTAGATGGCCGAAAGCGAGCAGGTTGGCGCCGAGAACCGCCACGCGGTTGGGAGTAAAGCCGTAGGAGGTCAGGCGGAATAAAATGGCCGACAGAGCGACGACATCGATCATCAACGTGACCGAAACCAGGCCGATGTTCATGTAGTCGCCGAGGCCGGGATTCTCCCTTCCGCCCCGCTCGGAGATGGAAAAGACACAGAGGCCGAGCACGACCAGCAGCAGTCCGTTGAAGGCGATGAGGAATTCCCGGTCCGTGAACGGACTCTTGTGCTGGAGGGCCATGGCCGCGAGATAGGAAACGACCGTGACTAGGAACAGGGGGGTGAAGATCTTGGCGAGCAGGGGGGCGAACCGAAAGCGGTTGCCAACCACCCGGTCCACAAGCAAGGTCGCGACGATGGGGGCGGCCACCGCCCCATAGACCACCACGTTTTCGAGGTACCAGTTTTCGATGTGCAGCTGGATCAGGTCGAAGAGCGCGATGGTCAGCCCCGTCATGACCATGCCGCCGATCCAGATCATGGTGGTGTAGATGAGCAATTCCCCATTGTAGCGGAGGTAATCCATCCTGCCCCCCAGGTTCTTCCATTCCCCGCCCAGGAAGGCAACCCCCAGCAGGGACCACAGGAAGAAAGGCGTGTGCAAACACGCCAGAATAATGGTGTGGGAATCATGGCGGTCCGGCAGGAGGTTCAAATAGAGCAGCGCGGCGATCAGGAGCGCGAAGGCGAACTGCGCGACTCGCTTCGGAGCCGGCTTTTGGATGCAGAAATAGGCGATGAGGGCGCCGGCCAGGATGCCGGAAAGGTTCCGGGCATAGAACCATTCCTCGTCGAGGGCGGAAAAGAAATGGGGAAGCTTTATCAGCGTGCCGGCGAGGAGGGAGAGGACAACCACCCAGCCCACATCCCGGCCTTGCCAGCGGGCGGTTTCACTGGCGGCGGGTGGGGCATAGAACAGGCGTTCCTGCCATGCTTGCAAAACGGGGGAATCGGGGCGGGCGGCAAATGCGCCGGGAAAGGCCTTGGCAAACTCCCTGGGGTGGGCCCGATACAGGTCTTCAAGTCCGCGGGGAGAGTCGATGACCTCAATGATCTTGTCTTTCATGTTATTTCCCGATGGTGTTTGTCCGGCGAGTTGCTTTGGTCGAAAAGAGAGTGGTCGGGGCGGCGGGATTTGAACCCGCGACATCGAGCTCCCAAAGCTCGCGCTCTACCAGGCTGAGCCACGCCCCGTGCAAACATCATCAAAGAAAAACCTCCGATTGCTCGGAGGTTCGGTTTTCAAGTGGCGGGGTCGACGGGACTTGAACCCGCAACCTTCGGCGTGACAAGCCGACGCTCTAACCAAGTTGAGCTACGACCCCGTGGCTCAAAAATCACGCCGAACATATCCGAAACCCGTTGGCTTGCAAGCCGAAAAATGGGGGGAGGGGCGGAATTTCCATGGAAGGAGGGCGCCGGGCCTCCCAAAGGGCGGGAAAAGCCCTGTTTTCACTCTTTTCCGCCGCGCTGGCGGACCACCTCGTAGAGGAGAATGGTGGCGGCGGCGGCGACGTTGAGGGAGTCGGCCTGGCCGAGCATGGGGATGCGCACCAGCTCGTCGGCCCGGGTCATCCAGGCATCGGAGAGGCCGAACTGTTCGGCGCCGACGACGATGGCGATGGGCTTCGTCATGTCCACCTCCGTGTAGTTCTTCGTGGCGTGGGGGGAGGCGGCGAGGGAGCGGATGCCGTTGGCCTTGAGCCAGGCGAGGGTTTCCTCGGTGGAGGCCTCGGCGATGGGGACGGTGAAGAGGGTGCCGATGCTGGCGCGGACGACGTTGGGATTGTTGATGTCGGTGCAGCGGTCGCAGACGACGAGGGCGTCGGCGCCGGCGGCATCGGTGGTGCGGAGCATGGTGCCGAGGTTGCCGGGTTTTTCGATATGTTCGCCGATGACGATGAAGGGGTTGGGGGGGAGCTTCAGGTCGGCGAGGGTGCGGCGGATCTGCGGGCAGAGGGCGAGGAGGCCTTCGGGACGGTCGCGGTAGGCAATCTTCATGAAGACGGGCTCGGTGCATTCGAAAAGCGGCACGTTCAGTTCGGCGCAGCGGGCGACGAGGGCGGGCTCGTTCTTGCCCTGGTAGAGGGCAGGGCAATAGAACAGCTTCAGGACGGGAATGTGGTTGTCGATGGCGCGCTTGACCTCGCGGTAGCCCTCGACGATGAGGAGGGCGTTTTCGTCGCGGTGGGAACGCTGGCGGAGCTTGACGACTTCCTTGATTCCGGCGTTCTGGAGGCTGGAGACGGGCTGGGGGGTGGTCATAGGGGGGAGGGGGGGTGAGGGTTCAGGGTTCGGGGTTCAGGGTTGGGTGCATGGTGTCTCCTGACTTCATGACTTCCACGACTTTTTGCGGGGGGAGAGGCCGACGAGGTCGACGGAGCGGGCGAGGCCGTAGAGGAAATAGAGGACGACGAGGCGCAGGAAGAGGACGGGCGAATTGGCGCGGTCGGCGATGAGGAGGGCGGGCAGGAGGGTGACGGCGGCGAGAGGGGCGAGCAGGAGGAGGAACCAGGGGGAGAAGAGGGCGGCCATCACGAGTCCGAGGAAGGCGAGGAGCAGGGAGGCGAGGAAGGCGAGGGAGAAGTAGATGGCGTTGGCGCCGGATTTGCCGCCGGAGCTTTTCAGGATGGTGGAGTAGGCCTTGCGGTTGGCGTGCCAGAGCTGCTGGCGGTAGTACTGGCGCAGGGTGGAGGGTTCGCCGAGATGCGTGACGCGCAGGGAGGGGAGGGCGACGACCTCGGCGCCGGCCTGGGTGGCGCGGAAGGCGAAGTCGGTATCCTCGCCGGTGGTGAGGGATTCATCGAAGGAAGGGATGACGGCCAGGAGGGGGCGGTTGAAGAGCATGTTGCGGGTGGTGATGAGGCGGAAGGCGTCGGGGATCACGGGGGCGGCCTGGCCCTGTTGCGCGGCGGGATTCTTGTGGTGCCAGTGGGCATGCCAAGCGCGCTGGATCCAGTTGCCGGCCGCGGGGGGATGCACGGGGTAGCCGAGCATGACGGGGGTTGGCTTGAGGAGCCACGGGGCGGCATGGACGAGCCAGTCCTTGTCGGGCATGCAGTCGCCGTCGAGGAAGGCGAGGGCGGAGCCGCGCGCGGCGCGGAGGGCATGGTTGCGGCAGACGGGGATGGAGGCGCCGGGGAAGACGAGGCATTCGTCGAAGCCGGCCTCGCGGGCGGTTTCGACCGAGCCATCGCGGCTGCCGCCGTCGACCAGGATGATCTCGAGGCTCCAGCCTTCGGGAAGGTGGAGGTGGTCGAGGGCGTCCTTGAGGCCGGGGAGGTGCTTCGCCTCGTTGAGGGCGACGACCAGGACGGAAAGGATATGCTGGCGGGGGGCGGTCATGGCTTTTTCGGGAGCTGGTTGGCGGCCCACTGGGTCTGCGAGGCCATGCCGAGGAGGATCTGGACATCCTTCTCGGTGAGGGTGCCGCGGGAAAGGATGCGGCGGATGCCGAGCATCATGTGGTCGGCGGTGTCGTTCGTCATGAATCCGATGTCGAGGAGGGCCTTCCGCCATTTGGCGAACATGGCCTCGCGCATGGCGGAGGGGCATTCGAGGGATCGTTCCTGCGGCGGCTCGAAGGTGCCGGAGGCGACGAAGAGCTCGTAGGCGCAGACCATGACGGACATGGCGATGTTGAGGGATTTGTAGTTCTCGGAGGACGGGATGCGGATGAACTGGGTGCAGAGGGCGAGATCGTCGAGGGAGAGGCCGTTGTCCTCGGAGCCGAAGAGGAGGGCGACGGGGGTGTCGAGGGCGGCCTGGAGGAGGCGGGGGGCCCATTCGCGGGGCGTTTTGGAGTGGTCGCGGTAGAGGCCGCCGCGGTTGGAAGTGCCCGCGACAAGGCCGCAATCGGCGACGGCTTCGGCGGTGGTGGCGAACACCTTGCGGTTCTGGAGGATGTCACCGGCATGGCAGGCCATGGCGGCGGCCTCCTCCATGTCCATGCCGGGGCGGGGATCGACGAGGACGAGTTGGGACAGGCCCATGTTCATCATGGCGCGGCAGGCGGATCCGACGTTGCCGCCATAGATGCTGTTGACCAGCACGATCCGGATGTTGTCGAGAGGGGACATCGCCGAGGATGATAGCGGATGGGAAATGGAAAACAACCAGAAGAACGGAGGCGGGAGCCGCGGCCCGGGGGGCGGGGGAGGACATGGCCGGCGCCTTCCCGCGTCCTAGAGAGGATTCCGCCGGATGCGGGCAACACGAAGGCTGCCCCTCCAGAAAACGGGAGCCGGGGGCGGCTGCGGATGCGCAGGACCTACTTCTTGATGGGGAGGGGGGGGTGGAACTTCTTCATCCAGGCGAGCTGGACGATCATCATGACCTGGTTGGTGGACCAGTAGAGGGAGAGGCCGGAGGGGAAGCTGTAGAACATGAAGGTGAAGATGACGGGCATCATCATCATCATCTTCTGCTGCTGGGGGTCGCTGCTGGGGGTCATCTTCTGCTGGAGCCACATGGTGACGCCCATGAAGAGGGGCAGGATGTTGATGCCGATGGGCAGGACGTCCCGGAAGAGGTTTTCCTGCGTGGAGAGGTCGGAGATCCACAGGAAGGAGGAGAAGCGCAGCTCGATGGCGCCGCGGAGGACGACGAAGAGGGCGAAGAAGACGGGGATCTGGATGAGCATGGGGAGGCAGCCGCCCATGGGGTTGATCTTGTGCTCCTTGTAGAGCGCCATCATTTCCTGCTGCTGCTTCTGGGCATCGCCCTTGTACTTCTCCTTCACGGCGGCGATGAGGGGCTGGATCTCCTGCATGTGGCGGGTGCTGACCATGGACTTGTGGTTCAGGGGCCAGAAGATGATGCGGATGATGAAGGTGAGCAGGATGATGGCGAGGCCGTAGCTGTAGGGCCAGACATGGTCGTGGATCCACACCATGACCTTGAGGATCCAGATGCCGACGACGCGCCAGAAGCCGAGCTGCAAAATGTCTTCCTGGTGGGGGCCGTTGGCCTTCAGGTCGGTGTAGACCTTGGGGCCGATGTAGAAGGTGGCGTTCTGCTCGATCGCCTGGCCGGCGGCCAGATCGTAGTCGGGCATCTGGATGGCGGCGGAAACGCTCCGGATGGGGATCGTGGTGCGGGGGAAGATTCCCAGGAACGAAGAGTTGACGGGGGCGCCATGCGAGGCTTCCACGAGGCAGCGGTCGGCGCCATCGGCGGGGGTCAGGATCTGGGTGAAGTACTTGTTCTTGACGGCGACCCAATCCACGCCGACGGGCTCTTCGCCGGGGCCGGGGAGGGCCTGGGGTTTTCCGTCGCCGTCGGCGGGGAACCATTTGTCGAACTTCGCGCCCCAGTATTGGACGGCCTGGCTGCCGGTGAGGGTATCCACGCCAAGGAGGGGGACCTGCTGGTCGCCCGCTTCGCCGGGGAGATTGCCCATGGCGCCGGCCTGGAGCCCATAGCCGCGGAGGGCGATGGGGGCGGAGGACGTGTTCTCGATCCGGTCCACGATCTGCAGCTGGTAGCCGGAGCCGAGGGCGAGGGTGCGGTCCAAAACGAGGCCGTTGGGGAGGGACTTGCGATAGGCGATGGAATCCTCCGTGGCGGAGACCACCTCGAAGGAGGCGGCATCGGCCAGGCCGGGGTAGCCGATGGGGGCGGCGGCCGGCCGCTCGGAGAAATCGAAGGTGACCGGCGTGTCGGAACCCTTGGCGATGGGATAGTCGCGGAGAACGGCTTGGGCGATGCCGGCGCCGCGCGAAGACAGGGTCAGTTCGAGGCGGTCGTTGGAAAGGGTCGTGAGGACTTCGGGTGCCTCTTCCGCGGTGGCGGCGGGCGCCTCGGCCGGGGCGGCGGCGGGCATGGATTCGGAAGGCGCCGGGTGGGCTTCGGGGGCGGCGAGGGAGGTATCGGCCGGGAGGGAGGGGGCCTGCACCGTCTCGACGGCGGCGGGGGCCGGCTTGGCCTTGGCGGGGAAGAACTTGGCAATGACCTTCCGATCGATGGTCGGATAGGCCAGGAACAGGGCGAAAATGAGGATGATGGGCAACAGGTCTTTTTTCTTCATGGTTCAGCTCTCACTTAAATTCAGACTTCCTGGGCGGGACGGGGTCGAATCCGCCGGGATTCCACGGATGGCAGCGGGCCACCCGCCGGAGTCCCAAAAAAACGCCGTACCCTACTCCATGGACGCGGATGGCTTCCAGCATATAATTCGAGCAGGAAGGTTCGAAGCGGCAGCAATCGCCGAAAAGGTGCTTGAACGTTTTCTGGTAAACGCGGATCAAGAGGCACAGCGTCGCGGCGGCCGGGTTCATGGGGCGGGGGGCGTCAGGCCGGCCTGGGCGGCGAGCTTGAGCAGTTCGGCGACGAGGTCGGCCCAGGGGGCGGTGAGCGCGGAACGGCGGGCGACGAGGACGACATCGTCAGTCGAAGCGGTGAACCGGGCGCGGTGGCGGCGGAAGGCCTCGCGGAGGCGGCGCTTGGCGCGGGCGCGTTCGACGGCGTTGCCGACCTTCTTGCTGGCGACGACGCCGAGGCGCAGGGAGGCGTCGGGGGCGGTGCGCAGGAAAAGGACCATGTGGCGGCCATGCCAGCGCCGGTTCTGGCCGTAGGTTTCCTCGAACTGCGCCGGGCGGAGCAGGCGCTGCTTGCGGCAAAAGGTTTCGCGGACGCAAAACGCCCGGCCGGTTTCCTTCGAAGGGGGGACGGCCGGGCGGTCGCTGCCGGGTTGCATGGGGGAAAAGCCCCGGCGCGGGGCGGGAAAAAGCCTTACTTCCTGTCGCTGACGGTCAAGGACTTGCGGCCCTTGGCGCGCCGGCGGCTGAGGACCTTGCGGCCGTTGGCCGTAGCCATCTTGGCGCGGAAGCCGTGCTTGCGGGCGCGCTTGATCTTGGAAGGATGATAGGTCGGTTGCATATTCAGGCCTTTCTTTGGATAAAATGAAGGCCGTGTTTAGCCTGTTTCCGGGGTGGGTGTCAACCCTTTGTTGGGGGGAAACGGAGTCCGGAACCCCTTGGGGCTTGTTTTCGGCAGGACCTTTTTCATATATTCCCGGCAAAGAATAAACAATTCCGGCGGAATCCGGAAGGGAAGGGACACCATGAGAAGCATTGGGAAGTGGGTGGCGGTGTTTTGCGCGGCGGGCGTGGTGGGCATGGCGGCAGCCCAGGCGGCGGAGGGGAACCTGCGCTATTCCATCACGGTCAGCAAGTTTCCGAACGAGTCGGGATGGGCCGGGCAGTGGGACGTGGGCGACGGGTTCACGACGATCATGACCGATGCGCTGCAGCAGAACGGCAAGTTCATCGTCCTGGGCGATTCCGAGATGCGGCAGGAAGCGATGAAGGAGCAGGACTTGGCGGCGAGCGGCCGGATGGCCGGGGGGAACAAGGCGCCGCAGGTCGGCCGGATGACGCCGGCGCAGCTGCTGGTGCGGGGATCCATCACGCACGTGCAGAACGAGACCAGCGGCGGCAGCGGCGGCATCAGCTTCAAGGGGATTTCCCTGGGCGGCTCCAAGGGCAAGGCCGAGGTGAACATCACGATCTACCTGGTAGACAGCGAGACCGGCCAGGTCAAGGCGTCGCAGAAGGTGGTGGGCGTGGCCGGGCGCCGCGGGCTGGGCGTGGGCTACAGCGGAAGCGCGCTGGGCGGCCTGGGCGGCAACCTGGAAGGGTTCCAGAAGGACAACGTCGGCAAGGCGTGCGAAGACGCCGTGGTGCAGTGCGTGGAGTTCCTCGAGAAGCAGCTGGAAAGCATTCCGTGGCAGGCGTCGGTCATGCTGGCGGGCGCGGACAAGCTCGTCATCAACCGCGGCACGCGCGAAGGCGTTTCGGTGGGCCAGAAGTTCCAGATCGGCTCCTCCGAGGAGCTGGTGGATCCCGACACGGGCGAAGTGCTCGACATCGAAATGAAGACCATCGGCACCACCGAAGTGACCGAGGCCAAGGAAAAGATCGCCTATTGCACGCCGCTGAACGGCGTCGAAAAGGGAATGACCGTCGTTCCGGCCAAGTAGGATTTCCCGTCCGGCTGGAACCTTTGCCGCCGGGTCCTGCGAGGGGCCCGGCGGTTTCGCAAAGAACCCTCGCAAGGAGTTTTTCCATGGAACCTGCTGCCTCCCCCGTTGTTCCTCCCGTTCCTCCGGCCGCCGATGATCAAGCGGTGCGCCACCACTATCCCCTGGCCCTGCGGAAGGCATCCTTCGGGGCGGCGCTGAAGCTGTTCGGACAAACCCTTCCGTATGCGCTGGCGCGCTTCGGCATCCTGCTGGTCGTGACGGTCGTGACGATCGTGTGGGGCATCGCCACCTTCGGCGGGGCCGCCTGGACGGGGGAGAAGATCCACCCGGTGGTGGGGTGGGGCTGGATGGCCGTGGGATGCGGCGTGTATGGCTGGGCCTGGCATTTCATCGTGCGCTATGCGCTCTACCTGATCAAATGCGGCCATGTCGCCGTGCTGACCGAGCTGGTCACGCGCGGGCAGGTCGGCAAC
This sequence comes from uncultured Verrucomicrobiota bacterium, assembly GCA_937860055.1. Taxonomy (GTDB): domain Bacteria; phylum Verrucomicrobiota; class Kiritimatiellia; order CAIQIC01; family Lenti-01; genus Lenti-01. The sequence continues at coordinate 19,360 of CALMBO010000027.1, forward strand.
GGCGGAGAGGGGATGTTCACCTACGGGAAGCGCGTCGTGACGGAACGCTTCGCGCAGACCAATGTCCTGTTCGCCATGGACCTGCTGGTCGAGGGCGTGGTGCGCGCCTTCAACCGAACCTTGGACTGGGTGGCCCACCTGCTGCCCATTCCGGGCATGCAGGGGCTCATGAAGATCGTCCAGGCCATCCTGTACAGCGCCTCGACCTATCTGGACGAAACCATCTTCTCGTACATCCTGGCGCGCAACGAGGGCAATCCCTGGCAGGGCGGGCGGGACGGGTTGATCTACTATTGCCAGAACGCCAAGCCCATCCTCAAGACCGCCATCTGGGTGGTGATCCTGGACAAGGTGCTCACCGTCGTGCTGTGGGCCATCATGATGCTGCCTGCGCTGCTGGTGACGCAGTGGATCGGCGGCGCCGCCGGCGGCTGGGCCATCGTCATTGCCGTGCTGTTCGCAGCCAATGCGCGCAGCGCGTTCCTCGAGCCGCTGTTCCTGATCATGGTCATGACGACCTTCCACGTCAGCGTCGAGAACCAGCCCATCAACCTCGAATGGGATGCGCGCCTGACGTCGCTCAGCGGGAAGTTCAAGGAAATCAAGGACAAGGCCGCCGGATGGGTGTCCGCGAAGCCCGCGTCCGGAGCGACCTGAACCGGGCACCTCTGCGGAGGAGACCGGCGACCCCATGAAAAGCCCAAAGGCCATTTGCACGGCCAACGACACCCCGGATGATGGGCGGGAGGCGCTACGACCGATGGCTTCCCTCATCGGCAAGTCCGAGAAGGCGCAGCGGAAACTGGCGAAGGGAACCTGGCAGCATGCGATGCTGCGGGACAACCTCCAGGCGTTGCATATGGCGACTGCCCTGATGACAAAGGGGGCGGGCGCCGGGGGTCGTATCGCGCCGGGCGATCTGCGGGAGGCCCTCCGTGCCTTTGCTTCGATGATCGGCAAGACCGAGAAGGCGAAGGCAAAATTTCCGCCGGGAACTTCCCATCACACGTTGCAGCGGAACCGGCTCAAGGCGCTGCGCATGGCGGGAGCCGTGATCCAGGCGGAGTTGGACAAGCGGTGAGTCTCCGGGGAACGGACGGCGGCATCGTGCGCCGACTGGAAACCACGGGGAAAAAATAAATGGCGGAGAGGGAGGGATTTGAACCCCCGTTGCTATTTTGTAGCAAACGCGCTCTCCAAGCGCGCGCAATAGGCCACTCTGCCACCTCTCCGCAACGTACGATCCTCAAGCTGGTACCGGAGAAGGGACTTGAACCCATACGCCCGTGAGGGCGCCAGATTTTGAGTCTGGTGCGTCTGCCATTCCGCCACTCCGGCTTGAAATCGCACGCGCAACCTATCCGCACCGGGGAATCGGCGCAAGTCCAAAGTGCAAAAGGGCTGGATTTCCGGCGGAGAAGGGGGAGAATAGCCCGCGAATTTCCACAAGAAAGAGCGTGCCGCCATGTTGAGTGCGATATTCCTGGGTTGCTGCGTGCTGTTTTTCGCCGCCTACAAGATCTACGGGGGCTGGATGGAGCGCCGGCTGGATGCGATGGACGAGCGGCTGACGCCGGCGCATACGATGTACGACGGGGTGGACTATTCCCCGGCGGCGGATCCGGTGGTGTTCGGACACCATTTCAGCTCGATCGCGGGGGCGGGGCCGATCGTGGGGCCGATCGCGGCGGCGCTCATATTCGGCTGGGGTCCGGCGCTGATCTGGATCGTGCTGGGGGTGATTTTCATCGGCGGCGTGCAGGACTACACGGCGATGATGGCCAGCCTGCGCAACAAGGGCCAGAGCCTGGCGCAGATCGGGCGGAGCGCGATGGGGCCGCTGACGTACCGGATGTTCCTGCTGTTCATCCTGCTGGTGCTGCTCTACGTCATCATGGTGTTTCTGGACATGACGGCGGCCACTTTCGCGCCTCTGACGCTGGGCCGGGACGGGACGGAGACGGAGGTGTCCCGCGTGGGGGGCGTGGTGGCGACGGCGTCGGTGTTCTACATCCTGCTGGCGGCGGTGTTCGGCCACATGCTGTACCTGTGGAAGATGCCGTTGCGCAAGGCCACGCTGCTGGCGGTTCCGCTGGTGTTTGGCGGTCTCTGGCTGGGGCGGGTTTTCCCGCTGTCGGCATCGGTCATCCCGGCGTTCCTGGGCATGGACAAGTATTTCTGGTCGCTGGGGTTGATCCTGTATTGCCTGGCGGCCTCGGTGCTGCCGGTATGGGCGCTGCTGCAGCCGCGAGACTATCTTTCGTCGTTCCTGCTCTACGCGTGCCTGATCGGCGGGGCGATCGGGCTGGTCGTGGGATCCTTCGGCGGGGAGGCGGCGATCTCCTGGCCGATGTGGAAGGCGTGGAGCACGCCGGCGGAGGGGTGGATCTATCCGGCGCTGTGCGTGATGATCGCCTGCGGCGCGGTGAGCGGGTTCCATGCCGTGCTGGCCAGCGGCACCACCTCGAAGCAGCTGAGCCGGGAAAGCTCGGCGAAGCGGGTGGGGCTGGGGGCGATGCTGGTGGAGGCGGTCCTGGCGCTGCTGGCGCTGGCGACGGTGATGACGTTGAAGGAGGCGCCGGGAGTGGCGCCGCCGGCCGTCTTCGCCGCCGGATTGGAGCGGTTCTTCCGGCCGCTGGGGATCGGGCAGGGCTGGATCATGGCCTTCGCGATGCTGGCGGTGAGCACGTTCGTGCTGACGACGCTGGACACCTGCACCCGCCTGAGCCGCATCATCCTGCAGGAGCTGACGGGCATCGATGCCAAGACGGTGGGGCACCGGGTGCTGACGACGCTGATCGTGCTGGCCCTGCCGGCCTTCGTGGTGTTCCAGGAGATTCCGGGGGCGGGCGGGACGCTGATGCCGGCATGGAAGGCGATCTGGCCCGCCTTCGGCGCGACGAACCAGCTGATGGGGGCGATGGCGCTGCTGATGGTCCATGGCTGGCTGAGGAGGCAGGGCAAGACCGCGTGGTTCGTTTTCCTGCCGATGGTTTTCATGTTCACGACGACCTTGCTGGCGCTGGCGCAGATCATCTGGCGCAACTTCACGCAGAAGGGGAGTCCCCTGGTGGGAGGCCTGAGCCTGGTGCTGTTCCTGCTGGCGGTGATCGTGCTGGCGGATGTGGCCGTGCGGGCGGCGCGGGGCCGCCGGGCGCCGGACCGCGCCTGAACATCCGCTTCCCGAAGCCGCGCAACGCGCAAGAAAAATCCCCTTTTCCAGAACACATTTTTCATCGGGAATCTGGCCTCCGGAAGTTGAAAAATGGAGTGCAGGGTGGTAGCCTCAAAGTGTCGGAAGATGATGAACGATCTTTGAAAGCGCGATTGAAAGAATTTCTTCCCTGCCTTGTGCGACAGGGGTCTAGTTCTCCTACCCAACACGAAGAAAAACGGGAGCTGGTGTTCGCTTGTGGACGGCATGTCCGAGTTCCGGAATCTCCGGCAAGCAAGCGGCAGGTTCCCACCTTACTCCAATAAGGTCAGGAGATTCACCCCACCGACAAGGCGGGGATTTTTTTGCATCGCAACGGGGCGCGGGGGGGGATAGGATACGCGCCATATGAACTTCATCCAGCGAGTCAAGGCCGCGTTCAGCGGAAAAAAGTCGGCCAAGCACATTCCGGCGGTTCCCTCCAACGTTCCCAAGCCGAAGAAGCCGCATGCGGAGAAGGCCGTCCGCGGGCCGCGCTTCGAGGAAGGTCCCCGCAAGGCGCCGCCTTCGGAACCCGAGGTCTGGCGCGGCGGCCCGCGCAAGAAGCGCGGCGAGCACCATCCGCCGGCGCATGTCCACGGCCACCATGGTCCCGGCAAGGCGCCGAAGCCCGAGACGCCTTGGGACCCGTCGACCTACCAGGTGCCGGAGGCCGAGGGGAAGACCCGTTTTCTCGATCTGGCGCTGCCGGATGCGTTGATGCATGCGCTGGCCGACCTGGAGTTCCGCTATTGCACCCCGATCCAGGCCAAGGCGCTGCCCATCTCGCTGGAAGGCGCCAATGTCTGCGGCCGCGCCCAGACGGGCACAGGCAAGACCGCCGCGTTCCTGCTGACCATCTTCAAGCAGCTGCTGGAGCGGCCGGCGCCGCCGGACCGCCGCAAAGGATATCCCCGCGCGCTTGTCATGGCCCCGACGCGGGAGCTGTGCATGCAGATCGCCCGCGACGCGGAGGACCTGGGCAAATACACCGGGTTGCGGACCCTGGCCGTCTATGGCGGCATGGACATGCAGGCGCAGCGCCATGTCCTGCACGAGAAGCACGTGGACGTGGTCGTGGCGACGCCGGGCCGCCTGCTGGATTTCCGCCAGCGGCAGGACGTGGATTTTTCGAAGGTCGAGATCCTGGTGATCGACGAGGCGGACCGGATGCTGGACATGGGCTTCATCCCCGACATGAAGCGCATCGTCTACGGCTGCCCGCCGAAGGACGAGCGGCAGACGATGCTGTTCAGCGCGACGCTGACGCCGGAGGTGACGCACCTCGCCTCGCAATGGATGCACAATCCCGTCACGGTGGACATTCCGAGCGCGCATGTGGCGGCGGACACCATCGACCAGCGGGTGTACATCGTGACGGAGGACCAGAAGTTCAAGATCGTCTACAACATCCTGCGGACGATGGAGCCCGAGCGGGTGATCATCTTCGGGAACCGGCGGGACTCGACGGAGCTGCTGTGCGACAACCTCCGCAACCAGGGGGTGGACACGGCGCTGCTGTCCGGCGCGGTGGAGCAGCGCAAGCGGGTGCAGGTGCTGGAGAACTTCCGCATCGGCAAGGTGCCGGTGCTGGTGGCGACGGATGTGGCCGGGCGCGGCCTGCACATCGACGGCATCGACCTGATCATCAACTACAACATCCCCGAGCAGGCGGAGGACTATGTGCACCGCATCGGCCGGACCGGGCGGGTGGGGGAGAAGGGGATTTCGATCACCTTCGCCGACGAGATCGACAGCTACTACATTCCGGCCGTCGAGGAGTACATGAAACAGCCCCTGAAGTGCGTGCCGCCGCCGGAGGAATGGCTGGCGGCGCTGCCCAAGCCGATGCTCGAAAAGAAGCGCCGCCCCCGGCCGGCGGGCGGTGGATTCGGAGGGCGCGGGGGGCCGCGCGGCGGGGGCCGCGGCGGGAGCCGCGGAGGTTCGCGGCGGCGCTGAAAAAATCCCTTGCGCAACCGTCCGTCTGCTGGTAGGTTGCGCGCTCGACGATTGCCAAGGGTGATGACACTTGGGGCAGTAGCTCAGTTGGTAGAGCATTACGTTCGCAACGTAGGGGTCGAGGGTTCGAATCCCTTCTGCTCCACCAAGTTGTCCATCTCCCGAAAACCCCCGTGGTGGGGTAGCGAAGTGGCCAACCGCATCAGACTGTAAATCTGACCTCTATGAGTTCGAAGGTTCGAATCCTTCCCCCACCACCATTTTGGCTCTCTCCCAAGCGACCCGCCGTTGGCGGGTTTTTTACTGGCGCGGACGAAGGGGCGGGAGATATGCTTTGGACTGCAGGAGGTCCCCATGCTGGTCGTCCATGTCCATGTCCATGTGAAGCCGGAATGCGTCGAAGCCTTCCGGCAGGCCACGATCGAGAACGCGCGCCACAGCGTCCAGGAGCCGGGCATCGCCCGCTTCGATGTCGTGCAGCAGGCGGACGATCCCGCGCGGTTCACCCTGGTGGAGGCGTATCGCACGGCGGAGGCGCCGGCGGCGCACAAGGCGACGGCGCATTATGCCCGCTGGCGCGATGCCGTGGCGGAGATGATGGCCGAGCCGCGCACCGCGGTGAAGTACGGGAACGTCTTCCCGCCGGACGCCGGCTGGTAAGGGGTCCATGAACTTCGAATTCGCCGCTCCTTCGCGCATCCTGTTCGGCGCCGGCATGTTGAAACAGGCCGGACCGGTGGTGCGGGGGCTGGGAAGCCGGGCGCTGGTTGTGACGGGCCGCGATCCGGCGCGCGCCGCGCCGCTGCTGGAAATGCTGAGGGCCTCGGGGATCGCATTTTCCGTCTTTCCGGTTTGTGGGGAGCCGACGACGGAGGTGGTGAGGCGGGGGACGGCGCAGGCGCTGGACATGGCGGCGGATCTGGTCATCGGGTTCGGCGGGGGCAGTCCGCTGGATTCGGCCAAGGCCATCGCGGTGATGGCCACCAACGGAGGCGATCCGCTGGATTATCTGGAAGTCGTCGGCCGTGGAAAGGCCTTGGCCAAGGCGGCGCTGCCGATCCTGGCGATTCCCACGACGGCGGGGACGGGCTCCGAGGTGACGCGCAACGCGGTGCTGGCCTCGCCGGAGCACAAGGTGAAGGCCAGCCTGCGCAGTCCGGCCATGATTCCGCGCGTGGCCATCGTGGACCCGGAACTGACCTGGGGGCTGCCGCCGGCCGTTACCGCCAGCACGGGGCTCGATGCGTTGACGCAGCTGATCGAGCCGTTCACGTGCAACCGGACGAATCCGCTGGTGGACGGATTCTGCCGCGACGGGATCGCGCGTGCGGCGCGTTCGCTGCGCCGGGCGTGGGAAGACGGCCACGATGCCGCGGCGCGGGAGGACATGTCGCTGGCGAGCCTGTACGGGGGGCTGTCGCTGGCCAATGCGGGGCTGGGCGTGGTGCATGGATTCGCCGGCGTGGTCGGCGGGATGTTCACGGCGCCGCACGGCGCGGTTTGCGCGGCCCTCCTGCCGCACGCGATGACGGTGAACCGCGCGGCCCTGCTCCGGCGCGAACCGGGAAGCCCGGTGCTGGCGCGGTACGACGAGATTGCGCGCCTGCTGACGGGGAAGGCCGATGCGGTGGCCGAAGACGGCGTGGCGTGGGTGGGGGAGCTGACGAAGGCGCTGGAGATTCCGCCGCTGGCCGCGCACGGGGTCGGCCGCGGCGACATTCCGGCGGTCGTGGAAAAAGCCGCCGTCGCCTCGGGCACGAAGGCCAATCCGATTCCGTTGAGCCAGGGCGAACTCGCCGAGATCCTGGCGCGGGCGCTGTAGGCGGGTTTTGCCGCATCGCGGGCGAGGCTCATCCGGCGCCTTCGTGCGCATAAGGGCGAAAAAAAGCCCGCCGGCGGAGGCCGGCGGGCGGAGGGGGCGGAAAGGCTAGTTCTTGCCGCGGCCCTTGACGCCGACGGTGCTGTGCTTGGCCTTCTCGTGGGGGCGCAGGGAGCGGACGGCCGCGCCGGCGCGCCACATCTCGGAGGTGCCCATGACCTTGAGCTCGGCGTCGAGCTTCTTCTTGTAGTCGGCGGCGCCGCAGACCTTGATGACGCGCTTGGCCTCGGCCTGGGTCTTCACGGCCTTGTAGAGGGCGTTGAAGACGGGGAGGACGGCCTTCTTGAAGCGGGGCTTCCAATCGAGCGCGCCGCGCTGGGCGGTGGCGGAGCAATTGGAGTACATCCAGTCCATGCCGTTCTCGTCCACGAGGCGGATGAGGCTCTGGGTGAGTTCCTCGACGGTCTCGTTGAAGGCTTCCGAGGGGGAGTGGCCGTTCTTGCGGAGGACGTCGTACTGGGCCTCCATGATGCCGGCGAGGGCGCCCATGAGCACGCCGCGTTCGCCGACGAGGTCGGAGGTGACTTCATGCTCGAAGGTGGTGGGGAAGAGGTAGCCCGAGCCGACGGCGATGCCGACGGCCAGCGTGCGCTCGCGGGCGCGCCTGGTGGCGTCGCGTTCGACGGCGAAGCTGGAATTGATGCCGACGCCGGCGAGGAAATTGCGGCGCACGGAGGTGCCGGAACCCTTGGGGGCGACCATGATGACATCCACGCCCTTGGGGGCGTCGACGCCGGTCAGCTTGCGGTAGACCCAGCCGAAGCCGTGGGAGAAGTAGAGGGCCTTGCCCTTGGCGAGGTAGGGCTTGACGCGGGGGAAGACGTACTTGAGGGCGCCGTCGTTGACCAGCATCATGATGATGGTGGCCTTGTCGCAGGCTTCCTCGACGTCGAAGAGGCTCTTGCCGGGCTTGAAGCCGTCCTGTTCGGCGCGCTTCCAGTCGTTGGCGAAGCGGGGATCCTGGCCGATGATGACGTTGACGCCGTTGTCGCGCATGTTAAGCGACTGGGCGGGGCCCTGGACGCCGTAGCCGATGACGGCGATGACTTCGTTCTTGAGGACCTGCTGGGCCCTCTTCAGGGGGAATTCGCTGCGGGTGACGATGTTTTCCTTCGTCCCGCCAAAATCAATCTTGGCCATAATTCATACTCCTTCTTGTGCTTCTTAAAACAAGTCAGGGACAATAGGGTTCTTGCGCAGGCGAGGCAAGATTATTTCTGGAGAAACGGGGCGAGAGGCGCGGCGGGGGCGGCGCCGGAGGCGGGCGCGGCGGAATCGCGCGCGGCCGTTTCGATGACGTGGAGGAAGTAGGGCTCGAGCGCCTGGCGGGGATGGTCGAGGGAGGGATCGGCGCCGAGGGCGGCGCGCGCGGCGTCGAGAAGCTTCCGGAGGGTGACGGGATCGGAAGGCGTCGGAAAGGTCAGCGTGGTCTTGTCCTTCTGGGCGAGGAGGGAATCGAGGGGCCCGCGGGCGAGGATGCGCCCGTTGAAGAGGATGGCGACCTGCCGGCAGACATCCTCGACATCGGCGAGGAGGTGCGAGGTGAGGAGGACGGTCTTGCCGCGCGCGGCGAGGGCGAGGATCAGGTCCTTGACCTGGCGGGTGCCCTGGGGGTCGAGGCCGGCGGTGGGCTCGTCGAGGATGACGAGGTCGGGATCGTTGAGCAGGGCCTGCGCAAGGCCGATGCGGCGGGCCATGCCCTTGGAGAATTCGCCGACGGGGCGGTTCCGCGCATGGGAGAGGCCGATCATGTCGAGGAGCTGTCCGATGCGCTCGCGGGCGACGGCGGAGGGCAGGCGGAAGAGGCGGGCGTAGAAGGAGAGGGTTTCAAGCGGGGTGAGGTGGGGATAGAGGTAGGATTCCTCGGGGAGATAGCCGATGCGGCTTTTGGCGGAGGTGGAGCGGGGCGAGGCGCCGAGAACCTCGAGGGAACCGGCGGTGGGGAACAACAGGCCGAGGATCATCTTGATGGTGGTGGATTTTCCGGAACCGTTGGGGCCCAGGAGGCCGAAGACCTGTCCGGCGGGAATTTCGAAGGAGATGGACCGCACGGCCTCGACCCGGGGCCGCCGCCAGAAATCGCGGAAGGTCTTGGAGAGGTTGCTGGCCTGGATGGCGGGATTCATCAATGTAGAATTAAAAATGAAGAATGAAGAATTGGGGAGGGAAAAGTTTTTCCATTGTGTGGAAAAACCGCCGAAAGTTTTTCCATTGCGTGGAAAAACCGATGGGCGGCGGTTTTCCGAAGGGGAGAGGGCATCAGGAGATCTCCCTGGACTGGAAGGAGGCGATGCCGAGGGCGAGGCAGGCGGCGGACCAGGCGGCGGCATAGGCGGCGGAAAGGGCGATGTAGGAGGCGGGGATGGGCGTGGCGGCATCGAGGGCGTCGAGGAGCCAGAACGCCTGGACGTTGGGGAGGACGGCGTAGGCGGCGCGCGCGGCGAAGGAAGCGGCGAGGCGCGGGCCGAGGAGATAGTCGCCCATGAGGCCGAAGAGGAAGAATCCCGCGCAGAGGAGAAGGATCGGCGTGACCGGCAGGCGCGTGGCCAGGGCCATGGCGAGGGCGACGGCCATGCCCAGGCAGAATCCGAGAAGCAGGCCGACGAGGAGGATGGACCAGGCGAAATTGGCGGGGAAAGCGAGGTGGTCGAGGGGCGTCCGGAAGCAGGCGGCGGCGGCGACGGCGAGAAGCAGGAAGGCCAGCAGGAGGAAGAACGCGGCGGAGGCGAAGGGGCGGCGGGTGCGGTGGTTCCAGGCGCCGGCGAGGGACGGGGCGAGGAGGAGCGCCAGGAGCGCGGGGAGGACGGCGGTCCAGTCGAGGCGCAGGTCGCCGGCACCCGCGCGGACGGCCAGGAGCGTGGCGGCGAGGGCGGCGAGGGAGAACAGGAAGATGGCACCGCCGACGCCGGCGGCCTTGGCGAGGAAAAAGAGGGACCGGGGAACGGGCTTGGCGAGGATCGTGGCGGCAGTGCCGCGCCGGAGTTCGCGCGAGAAGGATTCGCCGGCCGCATGGGCGGAAAGCAGGAGGCCTCCAACGAAATAGAGGGCGAGGGCGCTGTCGCGGATGATGCGCGCGGAATCGCCGAGGGTGTAGTTGAGCAGGAGCGGCATCAGGACAATGCCCGCGACAACGGACAGGGAGACCAGCAGGAAGACGGGGCGCCGGATGGCCTCGACCGCGGCCAGGCGGGCGATGGCGAGAAACTGGGAGGCGGCGGCCATGGACGGACTTAGAAGAGCGTCTGGTAGGCCGGCGTGCTGTGGGCCTTGAGGTTCTGAAGGACGACGGCGATGTCGACCAGCTCGGGCTTGGAGCCGTTGGTGTAGGAAAAGACCTGGAGGCGTTCGGACCGGCTGCCGGGCTTGACGACGAAGACGGCGGGGGTCTTGTTGGCGCGGTATTCGGCGATCAGCGCCTCGAGGGTGTCGTTGCCGCCGGCGACGGTGATCTCGAGCTTGATGTAGTTTTTCATGGCCTTGCGCCAATCCATGCTGTTCATGATGCCTTTTTCGAACCAGCTGCAGAGGCCCTTTTCATTGGAGACGTTGAGATTCCGGAAATAGACGAGCATGCAGGCGCCGGTTTTCTTCTGGAGATCGAGCAATTCGGCGTGATCCTTGGGGCTGTCGAACCACTTGGCCGGGATCTGGTCGAGGAGAGGGGCGTCGATGAGGGCTTTCTCTTCCGGCGTGGCGTTGGCGGGATAGGACGAAGCGGACGGTGGATAGGGGGCGGGGACGGAGTTGGAGGAGAAAGAGGAGGTGCCGGTGGACGCGGCGTCGGGAGGAACGGCCGGCTCGCTGGGCGCGGGGTTGGTGGTGGCGAAAGAGAATTCGGGCGTGTTGGAGGAAACCGCCGGGGCGGCGGGCGTCACGGTGGCGGTGGAGTAGGGCGTGGCCGGCGCCGCGGCCGGGGAATCGGGAACCGGAGGGCGGACGGAGGGATCGGGACGTTCGAAGCGGGAACGGTCGAATTTCTTGCGCTCGAAATCGATGCGCTGCTGGGCGGAGGCGGGAGTCACAAAGGGGAGGGTGGCCAAGAAAAACAGAATTCCAATCCACGTGCGTTGCTCCATGGAATACGCTCCTTCTCTGGTCATATCCACTTGTGGCGTTTCATGAACCAATAGAGGACGCCGATGAGGAGGCCATTGAGGGCCAGCATGTACAAATAGGCCCAGGGCCAAGAAGGCCAGTCCGTACTGGGCATATGCTGGATGTTCATGCCGTAGAAGCTGGTGACGATCAGGATCGGCATCGTGAGGGTGGCGAGAATGGTCAGGATCTTGATGACGCGGTTGACGGTCATCTGCTGGAGCGTGAGGTGAACTTGCAGGATGCTGGTCAGTGCTTCGCGATAGGTGTCGGCCAGATCGCTGATGCGCGAAAGGTTGTCCAGCAAGTCCCTCAGGTACGGCGTGACCGTGGACCGGATGGCCTTTGGAAATTCGCCATGCACCATGCGGGCGATGACGTCGCGTTGGGGAGCCATGATCTGGCGGAGCCGCTGGACCTCGCTCTGGAGATTGACCGCTTCCGAGAGGACGCTATTGGTTTCGCCCAGCAGGACGCGATGTTCGAGGGCGGCCAACTCGGCGGAAAGTTCGTCGAGCGCCGGCTGGTAGTTGTCGAAGAGGATGTCGAGGATCTGGTAGGCGAAGAGGTCGGGCGAACGAGGAAGGGCGTGGGTTTTCTTCTGGATGCGGTCGATGGTGACGTTGATGCTGCGGAGGGGTTCGTCGTGGAACGTGACAAGGTAGTTGCGGCCAATGAACAGGTTGAGTTCCGTGGTCTGGAACACATGGAGGCTATTGCTGTAGTCCACGGCATGGATGACCATGAAAATGTACTTTTCGTAGTCGTCGATCTTGGGGCGTTCGCTGACGGCCACGCAGTCTTCGATGGCGAGCGGATGGAAATCGAAAAGCGTTTCGAGGACGGCCTTGTTCTCTTCCGGGGTGCTTTTTTCCATGTCCACCCAAATCTGGACATTGTCGTCGTAAAGGACAACGCGCAGGAGATCCAAGGAGAGATCCTGGTTGATCAACTTGCTTTGGCTGAAGACGAACGAACGAATCATGGGTATTCCACAATGCAAAAAGCATGCGGCAAGGAGGGCGGGAAGACAAGGCCGAAGTTGGGGAAAGGCGGGCGGAAAAGCGGGCGGGTCTGGGCTGGACAAGGCGGGGGCGGAGATGGCATATTTCCGCCTGATATGAGCGACGAAACCCCCAGTCCCGTCAACGCGGAAGTCGTCCAATTGCGGATGAAGGTCTTCCTGCGATCGCCCCTGCGCCGGAAGCTTCTGGCGCGGGCCATGCGCCTGCTGGACAAGGTGAACGGCCAGCAGGTGCTGGAGATGTCGGGCGACGATGCGGTCAGCGTCGCGATGCGGAACGCCGGCGGTGGAGGCGGAGGCTCCTGGAACAGCCTGGTGACCTCGGAGACGCAGGCGGAGCTTCTGGCGGAAGCGGGGATCGACCGCATCCACCTGGCGGAGCTGCCGCAGCTGCCTTTCGAAGAGGGCGCGTTCGACGCCGTCGTGGCCAGCGACATGCTGGAATATGTCGAGAAGCCGGCCGAGCTGATGGCCGAACTGCACCGGGTGATGCGGTCCAAGACCCGCCTGATCCTGCATGTGCGGCGAAAGCGGCGCACGCTCGTGGAGCTCTTCCGGAAACTGTCGGGGCTGACGGATCCGACGCGGCCGATGGTGCATCCGGGCTTCACCCCGACGGAGCTTTTCGACGTGCTGAAGGACGGGTTCGACGTGCAGGAAACGACAGGCTACGGCCGGTTTTTCATGGAATTCGCCGGCCTGCTGGCGGAGCTGTTCGCGGGGCTGATTCCTTCCTCGTGCGAGCCGGCGGCGCTGAACGAGCGGCGGCTCCGGCGCGCGGCGGCCGTCTATGCGGCCTTCACGCCGGTCTTCTGGCTGGCGGAGTTCCTGGATGCGGTGTTCTTCTTCCTGCCCGACCACCACATGGTCCTGCGCGCGAAGCGCCGGATGATGTGGGTGCCGCGCGTGACGCCTCGCCTGCGCGACGGGCGCAGCATCGCCGAGGCGGCGCTGGGCGCCAAAATCGGCACCGCCGCGGAATAGGCCGGGGAGGCGGCGCAAGGGGGTGGGCCCACGGAATCCACTTCCAAGTTCAACCCTCCGCCTTCACGAGGATTGAAGCCCGGATGATCTCTCCGGAATGTCCTGCGGATTGACGGGGGGCGCGGATTGGGCTTCAATTCCGCTCAAATGGGAGAGAAAAGATGAACCGACTGATCTGGATGCTGGCATTTCTGGCATGGGGCGAGATGGGAACCCGGGCGGACGTGACGGAACCGGCGGCGCCGCCGCCGTCTTCGCCGGTGGAAGAGCTGGTGGTGGACGTGACCTGCATCGTTCCCGCGGCGGGGCCCGCCGTGGAACGGGGGAGACTGGTGGCGCGGTTTTTCGAATACGACCCCCGCATTGCGGACCGGGCCGCCACGGAATTGGCGCGGGTCGAACTGTCGGGCATTTCCCACCGGACGGGGGAGGAAACCGTCCTGCGCTTCCCCTGCGCGGGGCGAACGTCCGCCCGAAAGGCATACTACCTCACTGCGGCCATCTATCCCGAAGGGGCAGGCGCAGACAGCGCCGGACTGTATTTCATCAACGGGTTCCAGCGGGTGCTGACCACGGGGAGCCGGGAGAGCCTGACGGTGACCCTGACCCCGGTGGGTGCGGCGGAGGAGCCCACGAACTAGCGGGGAGGGGTTTTCCCACTTGCCGCGGCGGAGCGGAAGGCACAGACTGGATATTCGAGTAGAAAAGGAAGACATTCCATGAAAACCATCCGGTTTGCCCACGCCTTTCTTGTTGCCGCGGCTTCCCTGCTTTCCGCCGCTTCTGCGGATACTCACTATGTGGATATCGCGAGCCCCGCGCCGGATGCGCCCTACACGAACTGGGGCAAGGCCTCCCTGTCCATCCAGTCGGCCATCAACGCGGCATCGAACGGCGACGAGATCCTCGTGGCGCCCGGCACCTATCTGCTGACCGGCAGCGCGCTGTACATCCCCCCGGAGAAGGCCCTGGTGCTGCGGAGCACGCAGAGCCGGGCCGCCATCATCGATGCGCAGGGGTTGAGCCAGGGGCTTTTGATCCAAGGCACCAACAGCCTGATCGAGGGATTCACTGTTCGCAACGGCCTCCGGGGGCTCGGCTATGGCGGAGGCATTTCCATCGGACGGGACTGCACTGTTCGCGACTGCCTGGTCATCAGCAACCGTTCCTCCGCCGGCGGCGGCATCATGATCAATGGTGAAGCCACCAACGCGCTGGTGGAAGATTGCACGGTCGAGGGGAACATCGCCACCAATGGGCCCGGCGGAGGAATCGTGATCTACGACAATTCGCGCGGCCGGGTCCACCGTTGCGTGATCTCCGGCAACACGGCGGCCACCTATGGGGGGGGCGTCTGGATCGACCGGAAGGGAACGGTTTCGAATTGCTGGGTCATGGGGAACGAGGCGGAGGGGGAAGACGGCGGTGGCGTCTACATGGCGTGCCAGGGATCGACGAATCCATCGTGGCTGGTGAATTCCGTGATTGCCGGGAATTCCGCAGCGCGATACGGCGGCGGGGTCTATTCCTCCGGACCGGCGGGGACGCTGTCGCCGGTGGTCAATTGCACGATTGTGTCCAATACGGCGGGCGCCGACGGCGGTGGGGTGTTCGCCTACACGACGCGGTTCATCAACGACATCATCTATTTCAATTCCGCGCCGACCAACGCCAACCTGAACGCGCACGATTCCATCTTGTCCTGCATCATCAGCAACTGCTGCACGACTTCGAATTATTTCTGGCCGAACATCACCAATGCGCCGGCGTTCGTGGATGCGGTGGCGATGGATTTCCGGCTGGCGACGGCTTCGTTCTGCATCGACGCGGGAACGACCAACAGCGCTCCGGGGGACGACATCGATGGAAACCCGCGGCCCCGGATCGGCAAACCGGGGATGCTGATCACGAACTGCGACATGGGGGCCCACGAGTACGGGTTCCATTTCAACGAAATCCGGACGATTTTCACCAATTCCGTCCAGGTCCAGTGGGATGTCCAGGACCGGGGCATCTACCGGCTGCAGGCGGCGACGAACGCGGCGGACGATCCCCTGAGCCCATCCTGGGGGACCGTGGTGGCCTACACCAACGGCGGGATGGCGGCCGGCCAATTCCAGGTGTATACGCAGACGGTATCGCCGCCGGGGGCGATGCCCGGCCACGCCTTGTTCCGCCTGCAAGTCGGGCATACAATGGTCAAGTAGGGCGGGCATCGATGTCTCGGCATCCCGGCGAGGAAACGGGCGTCCACGGAACCGGCTGGGCGCAGGTCCATGGCGGCTATTTTTCGGATCCGGAAGTGGCACGACCGCTGGTGGAGGCGGTTTGCCGGCTCTGGGGCGAATCGCATCCGGAGGTGATCGTGGATCTGGGGGGCGGCACGGGTTTTCTGCTTTCGCAGTTGCGGAAGGCCGGCATCGGCGATGCGACCGCGATGGTGGATATCGATTGTTCGGATGCCCAGCTCGGAATGCTCCATGGATCGGGCCTGTCTTCCGTCCGCGGTTCGGTGGATCGATTCCGCCGCGCCGAGGTGGTGTCCGCCGGGAAGAAGGCGCTTTTTGCGATGCGATCGGTCCTGCATTACGCGGGAGAGGGGGGACTGACGCCGCTGCTGGCGCATCTGCGCGCGCAAGCGGAGGAGGGGGAACGCTGGGTGCACCAGACCGCCTGTTTCGAACGGGAGGAGGACGCCGCGTGCCTGAACGCGCTCTACCGGAAGATGCGCACGGGGAAGTGGTATCCGACCGTCGCCGGGCTGCGCGATCGCCTGATCTCCGCCGGTTGGCAGGTCGACGAGGTCCGTCCGGCGCCCACGCTGCTGCTGGAATCCGGTGAACTCGGCCGCCGCTATGGATTGACGCAGGCCGATCTCCGGCGCATCCGGGAGGAAATGGCGGCGGAATTCGGCGCAAAACGGGACGTGTTCCGGCTTGTGCCGGATGGATTCCAGGCCGACCTCCACTACCGCATCTTCGTTTGCAGGGCGATATCCTGAAAAGGAAGGCCCCGCGCCGGGGGAGGCACGGGGCCTTGGAGCCGGCGCCGGGCTACTGCCGATTCAAGACCACGGTATCCCCGTCATCCAGAATGGTGAGCGTGTCGCCGCTGATGGTGTAGGGGATGGTGTCTGTTTCGGTCGGCGAGGTCACCGTCAGGATGCCGTCGGATGTGCTCCAGACGGCGGCATAGGATTCGACCTGTCCGCCGATGATCGTCGTCGCCTCGGCGGTTCCGTCGTCATGGAAGGTCATCACCACCGACATGCCTTCCGGAATGGGCTGGCCATTCAAGGATACCGCCTCCCATGTGCCGACCAGCGGGTCGCTGTCGCCATCATCGTCGCTGCCGCCGCATCCGGTCGACCCGAGCCCCACCGCCATCCCCACCGCGAGAACCAGGAATCCGTTCATCCACTTCATGGTGATTTCTCCTTGGATCGTTTGTTGTTTTCACATGGGAGGGGGTGTCTCATCCCTCCACGGGAAAATGTTCCTGCTTTCCCTCCGGACAGACAAGGGGAAAGTCTCGGAATCATGGATTTCCCCCTTTACATGGATGAAAACGCGCCTGTAGGGTGGCGGCCATGCGGTGCGGGAACCAGATTGTGGCGGGAGCCTTGTGCGGCTTCGGGTTATGGGCGGGAACGGCCCTGGCGGATGCCCGCATCGCGGAGGTCCGCACCGACCGGGCCCGGTATGCGCCCGGGGACATCGCCCGCATTTCCATCGACATCGCCAACGATGCTGCCGGCCCTTTCCGGGGCGAATTGCGCCTTTCCATCCGGCACCTCGGCGATTCCGTGGCGATGTTGACCCGTCCGGTTCCCCTGGAAGCGGGCGAGTCGCTGACCCGCACACTGGATTGGCCGGTGCCAACGCAAGACTTCATCGGCTATGGGATCGACGCCGACCTGGTTTCCGGCCGACACGTGGTCGACCGGGCGTCGAACGCCTTGGACGCCAGCTCCGACTGGCGGAAGTTCCCCCGCTACGGCTTCTTCTCCGACTATGGATCCGACCAGACGGCGGAGGAGATCGACCGGCGCGCGAAGGAACTGGCCCGCTACCACATCGGCGCCGTGCAATTCTACGACTGGATGTTCACGCACGACCGCCTGGTGGCGCGGAACCCGGACGGGACCTTGGCGAGGGAATGGAAGGACTGGACAGGGCGCACCATCGTGGCGGAAACCCTGCGGCGCAAGGTGGCGGCGGCGCACCGGCAGGGCATGAAGGCGCTGGCCTACAGCCTGATGTACGGGGACAGCGGAAGCGACCGGCCGGAACATCTCGAATGGGCGGCCTTTCGCGGACCGTTCCAGACCGAATGGCAGGACGTGGAAAGCCATCCGCCGACCAACGCCTTCCTTTTCGTGATGGATGTGACCCACCCGGAATGGAGGAGGCATCTCTTCGGAGAACTGAACGAAGCGTTCCGGATCTTCGGATTCGACGGCCTGCATCTCGACAATCTCGGCGGGCGCCGGCTGTACCGGTACAACTCCGATTCCGGGATCCAGGAGAGAGACGCTTTTCCGGCGTTCATTGCGGCGGCCAAGCGGGCCTTTCCGGGGTTGACCGTTCTTCACAACGATGTGATGGGCAACTACCGGGACGAGATGGCGCAATCGGAGGCGGATGCCTACTACCAGGAGGTCTGGTGGCGCGAAACCTACCAGGAATTGCGCGACATCATCCTCGATGCCCAGGCGAAATCCGGTGGCGGCAAGCAGGTGGTCCTGGCGGCTTATGTCCACAAGTACGATCCGCCGCCGGAATGGATCGACGATGCGACCGTTCGCCTGCTCGACGCGGCCATCTTCGCCAACGGCGGCTTCCACCTGGAACTGGGCGAGGGGGAGGAAATGCTCGTGCATGAATATTTCCCCATCCACCAGCCCCGGATGCGGCCGGCCTTGAAGCGGGCCGTGCGCGACCTGTACGATTTCCATGTGCGGTACCAGAACCTGCTGGCGTTCAGTCCGGAAGGGAATCTGTGCGACGGGACTCCCGGAGCCCGCCTCTCCAGCGATACCCATGTATTGGACAAGAATGCCAGCTCCGAGAGCATCTGGACCGTGGTCAAGGTGCGCGACGGGGAATACGATGCCGTGAGCCTGATCAACCTGTTTGGCGTGGACACCCAATGGCGGAACCGGAGCGATCCGCCGAGCGTG
The DNA here is from genome assembly GCA_937860055.1 of uncultured Verrucomicrobiota bacterium. GTDB lineage: Bacteria > Verrucomicrobiota > Kiritimatiellia > CAIQIC01 > Lenti-01 > Lenti-01. Next base: position 37,676 of record CALMBO010000027.1, read on the forward strand.
CAGCGGAACATCCGGCTGAAATATCACCTCGACCGGCCGGTTCGCAAGGCCTGGCTGGCCACTCCCGACGACGGGACGGGCCGCCCGCAGGCGTTGGAATTCGCCGAGGGGAGGGACGAACACGGCTATTTTGTCGAAGTGGAGGCGCCGCGGCTCGAATATTGGGATTTGTTGATTTTCGACAAACGGGATAAGATTGAGTCAGTCAAATGATTGGGAGGTTGTCCATATGAGCATCCAGACAGGCCGCCTTTTCCGGTGGTGCGGTGTTTTGGCGGTTTCCCTGGCGGCGGGATGGGCCGCAGGCTGCGACGATTCCGAGTTCGATCGCGATCCTCCGGAGGGGCAGGGATCCCTGATCGTGGACAACTACACGGGGGACCGGGTCCGGGTCTACATCGACGGGGAACAAGTCGAGAGCGTGTCCGCAGGGGATCACGAGTACTACGACCGGGATCCGGGCGTCTACCGCGTGGCGCTGGACGGAGACGACACCAACCGCTCCTGGGCGGGCGACGTGGACATCCTCGAAAACCGCCGCACCGTGCTGGAAGTGCGCGGTGCGGCGTTCGACTACGAAGATTACGACATCCGGATCTATTTCGACGACTGATCAGCGCGACAGGTTGGCGGTCCAGACTTCGCCGTCGCCCGAGATCGTTCCGGAAGCGGAATCGCCTTCGAATTCAAGCCGGAGCACCCATCCATCCGCATCGACCGCGCTGAGCACGCCCTCGATGTAGGAGCCGGTGTACGACCAGGAGGTTCCGTCAAAGGTATAGGAGCCGAAAATGTCCTGGCCGCTTTGCCCGATGGTCCAGCTTTCCTGCAGGGTGCTGCCGTCCTCGCTGTAGAACGCGCAGGCCCACGTGCCGGTGATATTCGCCGGCGCATCCTCGTCCTCGTCATCGTCTTCGCACCCGGTCAATCCCATCGCTGCCACGACGCACAGCATGGACACGAACAGCATTTTCAACCAGAACCGCTTCATTGCTTGCTCCTTTCGAGGGGGGAGATGTTGTGCTCCCACAGCACAGATGCTGGGACGATTCCCCGGCGAGAGCAAGCGGAAAACGGCGGCTAACCGATTTTTAGCCGCGAGGCTGGCTGGCCGGCCTAGGGCGGGAAGAGGGCGTCGGCCGCCTGCCGGCCGGCTTCGGCCCCGATGCCGCCGGTGAACGCACCGGTGGCGGCGCCGACAGTGGCGCCGACGATGTTCTTGAGGCGGCCCATCCAGCTGTTGGCGCGCTGCTCGATGGCTTCCTGTTCGACGGCGGCCAGTTTTTGCGACTGGGCGCGCATCGCCTCGGCATCGGCTTGGGCCTCGGCCATTTTCTTGGCGGCGTATTCCTGTTCGGCGGCCTGCCGTTCCATGGCCATCTGCTGCATGCCGGCCTGGGCTTCCTGCAAGGCGCGGTCGCGCTTCTCCTTGCGGCTTTGGGCAAAGGTCTCCATGGGATTGGATTCCGCGCCTTCCGGCGGGGCGATGTATTCGGGGGCCTCCGCCTCGGCCGCGGCAAGGGGATTGGCCGGCTTGGCCGGCGGAGGGGGTGGTTCCGCTGGTCCGGCGGATTCACTCCGCGAAAGCCATGCCCCGAGGGGCGGGGTCTGGGGATTCCGGGCGCGGACATCGGCCCAGGTTTGCATCTCCCCCAGGAGGCGTCCGCCATTTTCGAAAGGATCCGCAAGCCATTTCTCGAGCACCAGGCGGCGCATGGCGGAAAACTCCAGCGGGGTTTCGCCCAGCTTGGCGTCGCCGGCCAGGCGGCCCAGGTAATGAAGGTCGTTCTGGCCTTCGGCCGTCGTGTATTCCGACACGAAGGCCGCGAAGCGGTCCTTGGCGGCGGATCCCAAAAATCCATCCAGGTCTGCGCGAAGCCGGGCGGTTTCGGAGGCCATCCAGCCATTGGCCTGTTCCACGACCTGGCGGGCCTCGGCCTCGGGGAGGGGCTTGGCGAGATTGAGCGCCTGCGCCTGGACCTCGCGGGCGAGCACGAAACGCGTGTAGGCATTCAAGAGGACGCCGGCATCGGTGGCGGGGGTCTGGGCGGCCGCGGCGAGGGCCGTGGCAAGCGCGGCGCAGAAGGTCAGGAGTTTTTTCATGCGTTTTCCTCCGGCAACCTATTGCGCGACCGCCCGGGCCTGGATGCGGCCTCCGGCAATATCGAGCATCTGGAGCTTCAGGCCTTCCGGCGGGGTCAGGACGAGCGCTTCGGCCAGTTCTTCGGGCGGCAAGGAGGACTCCATGCTGAATTCGGCGACGCCGGCGGTATAGCTGCGCTGGGCGACATTGCGGAGATCGTCGGTGCGGCCGCGCAGGCTGTCGCGGACGGCCTTGAGCTTCCACATCTGGTCCACGCCGCCGACGGACATTTCGATCCGGTGCGGGAAGACATTGCCGGCGGCGTTGCCGGGGGTCCATTTCGCGAGCATCTCGGGGAGGATGGCATCGAGGGCCTTTTCGCCGGCGGCGCGCAGGGCCTTGGCGCTGCCGCTGACGTCCTCGAGGCCGACCTGGGTCACATCCTCCGAGGCGGCGGCAATCGTGGCGGAATTGTCGGTGCGCACGGCGCGCAGGGTGGCGACCGCCTGGTAGGAGCGAAGGTTGGTATCTCCGATGCGGCGGGCGGAGGGCTTGGCGACGGCCTCGCCGATGAGGACGACATCGGCGCCGAACTGCGTGCCGAGCGCGGCGGCGCCGCGGTTGTCGCCGGCGGCGACCAGCATCTGCTTGCTGCGGGCGATGTTGGCGCGCACCATGTCCTGGTCCACCACAGGCACATCCATGGCAATGAGCTTCTTCGCGGCCATGGCCTCCACTTCGGCGGTGGCGACGGTCCCCAGGCTCTTTTCATCCACGATGACCATGACACGGGGGAGGAAGGTCGGGGCGACGGTTTTGGCGGCGGCCGGGGCCTGCGCCGGAGGCGGGCGCATGCGGACGGAGGACGGTGCCGGCTCCGGGGAGGTGGCGCAGCCGGCCAAGGCCAGCAGAAGGGGCAGGAGGAGAACGGAACGGGTCTTCATGGGATGCATCCTTTCACCGGAGTTGGCGGTTGAGAGCGGAAGCCATTTCACGGACAACGGACCGGGCATGCTGGGCCAGGGTGTCGTTCCTTTCGCCGCGGGCGGCGTGATCGACGCTCCACAGGATCTTGCCGGTGCCGGAATCGATCAGCCGGACGGTAATGCCGACGACGGGATAGGTGCGCCCGCCCTGGGCGACGGTTTCATATTCGGAGACCGTGCCGATGACCACGCCATTGGCCCCGACCATCTGGCCGAGCTGCGCGGCTTGTCCGGCGGTCAGGCCGGACAGCGCCACCTCGGTTTCGCCGAGCACACCGGACATCTGGGAGCGTTCGACCAGCTCATAATGGCCCATTTTCATCAGTTCCGTGACGAACATGTCCGAAACCGAACCGCCGATGAGGGTGGTGGCGGCCTTGAAAGGCAGGATGCCGACCTTGTCGATTTCAAACGCCTCGCGGGCGACGTAGACATTGGGCTCGTCTGTTCCGGCGCCCCCGCTGGAATAACCCTTCGGGGAAGCGCAACCCGCAAGCGCGGCAGCGAAAGCCACGATGGCAACCGGTTTCCATTCCATGATCAAACCTCCTGTTTCATGGCCGCTGCATTTCCAGCCGCCGGATTCTCTGTTCCCATTGCTGCATGCGGGCCATCTGCTGCTCCATTTTCTGGAGGCGGGCCTCCAGGTCGGTCAGGCGCCGTTCCAGGTTGTAGGCCACGGAAGGGGGGCGGGGCGAGGCTCCGAGGCGCGCTTCGATGGCATCGAGCCGCTTTTCAAACAGGGTGGCTTCCTTCTCCCAATCAGGGGCGGAAGATCCTTCCGTTCCGCGCGAAACTTGTTCCGGAGGGGATGGGGGGGAGGCCGGGAAAAGCGTCTCGACGGCGGTGGCGTCCTGGGCGACCACACCCGGCGCGGCCACCGCCAAGAGTCCGGTCAGCACGACACTGGCGAAACAGATTCCCGAGCGGGAGATCATGAAGACCAGCCCTCATACGTCATGGGTTCGGTGGCCGGGGTGTCTATGGCGGGAGGATCGGCGGGTTCCAAGGGAGGTTCGAAACCCGGCCCCTCGATATCCGAATCCCCGGGAGGTTCCACGCCGCCGGTGCCGTCCATGCCGCCTGCCTCTCCCGTGTTGCCGGTGTCGCCCGACTCTCCGGTGCCGGAGCCTGGATTGGATTCGGTGGAGACGGTTTCGCGCGAGCAGATGGGGCAGCGGGAAGGACCGGGCGGGGTGCCGGACCAGGAGTAGCCGCAGCCATAGCGGATGGTGACGGTGCCGTCGTCGTTTTTCGTGGTGCCGGTGACGCCGAGGGGATCATCCGAAGGGGTGGAAGTGGTGGAAGAAGAGCCCGTGCCGCCGCCGGAGGGGTTGTCGCCATCCGTGCAACCGTCGTCGTCATCATCATCCCGGTCCGGCGGCTTTTTGCCGCGGCTGGTGGTTCCTGCGGCGGAGGTGGAGGACGTTGAGGCATCGCCGGTCTTGGAGGAATCCGCATCCGAACCGGACACCTCGCCGGAATCCGGGGAGCCGAAGATTTCTCCGACCACCTGATCGGCCGCCGCGCCGCCCAGCGCGCCGCCAAAGGCCTTGCCGCCTTCGGTGACGCCTTGTTCGACGGCATCGCCCAGTGTCTTTCCCCAGCTGCTGTCGCGGTCGGCCTTGGCCGTGGCGCGGGTGGAGGCGTCGCGCGTGGCCTGCGAATCGCGGCCTCCGGCATCGCGGGTGGTATTGGCGTCGCGAAGGGTTTGGTTTCCGGCATTGGCGGCTTCGCCCATCTGCGTGTTCTGCGCCATGGTCATGGAACTGTCGGCGCCGCGCTGGCCCTGGCTTTGCGACCAGTTCCCGGCGAAATCACCCGAGGTATTGAAACCGCCGGCGGCCATTTCGGGGCTGACATCGGCATCGGAGCCGGCCTCGGCGCCGCGCAGACCGCCGCCGGTGGTCTTGCCTTCGCCGGTTCCTCCTTCGTAGGTGGTTTGGCTGATGACATTGCCATCCCCGTCGGTTTCCGTTTCCGTGGTGCGGATGAGGGATCCGTCGGCGCCGCGGGTTTCGGTCAGGGTGGTCCGGCCCTTGCCGTTTTCCACATAACCGGAACTGGTGGTGGTTTCACCGGGCTTGTCGCCATCCGAGTCGGCTTCACCGCCTTCGGGCTGGTCCTCGCCACCCTCCGAGCCTTCGCCTTCTTCGCCATCGTTTTCGCCCGGCTCGTTTTCCGTGGCGGGTACGGCGGCGTCTTCATCGCCGCCGGCGCCTTCGGGCGTCGAGACGGTGGACCCGGTTTCGGGCGTTTCCGGCGATTCGGGTTCCGGGTTTTCCGGTTCCGCGGGGGTTTCCGGCTCGGGCGTCGTTTCGGGTTCGGGCTGGCCATCCGGTTCGCCCTCGGACTGGGGTTCGCCTTCCGTTTGATCGTCCGGCTCCGGCGTCGTTGAGGCATCCGGTTCCTGGCCGGCATCGTCCTTGCCGGCGGAATCCGCGCCATCCTTGTCGTTTTTCCCGTCCGCATCCTTTTCGCCGGCTTCGCTGTCCTTTTCGCCCTCGCCGTCTTCTTCCCCTTCGCCGTCTTCGTCGCCTTCTCCATCCTCTTCGCCGTCCTCCTCGCCGTCCTCTTCCTGGAGGATTTCCGGCAGGTATTTTTTGGAGAGATTGTCGGCGATTTCGTCGGGGGAGAACTCCTTGATCTTCTTGGCGGCGTCGGCGAGGCGTTCATCGCCGGTGACGCGGGCCATGTCCTCGAAAATCTTCTGGATGCGTTCCTGGCCCTCGCCATAGGCCTCGTACTTGTCCATGAGGTCGTTGTAGCGGTCCTCGCCCAGGGCGTTTTTAAGGGCTTCGTCGGCCTTGGTGATCATTTCGGACTTGTACTCGCCGATCTTGTCCTTGATCTCGCCCTTGATGTCATCGATCTGCCCTTCGACCTGGTCCTTGACATAGCCTTCGACGGCGGCGCGGGGATCATCGGAGATCTCCTTGGCCTTCTTGGCGGCGTCTTCCATCCACTTGACGGCCTGGGAGGAGGTGCCGCCGGTGATGGCGTCCAGCGCCTTGATGTAGGTGTCGGCGCCGGCGGCGACGCCCTGGCGCAGATCCTTTTCCAGGATATCGATCCCGCGGACCTTGAGGGTTTCGGCCGTATCGGCATAGTCAGCCAGGTCGGGATCGTTTCCGGTTCCGGTGGCGGCGGCCAATTCGACGTGCATCTTGGTGGCGAGGCCGCGGCTGTTGTTTTCGAAGGGATCCATGGTGGCGGGCGTGTCGCCGCGGGTATAATCCTTTCCATCGAGGAAATTCCGCCAGAACTGGCCGCCCTGCTTGCCGTCGGGATCGTCCTGGCTTGAGAAGCCGGGCACGTTGTTCAGGGCCTTGCTGGACTGGAGGGAGCGGTAGTATTTGTCCAGCTTGGCCTGGTTGTTGACCTGAGGCTTTCCGTTTTCATCGTAATAGATGGCGCCCTGGTAGGAGAGGACGCTCAGGATGCGTTCGCGGTCGCGCTTGTTGCGCTCGGCGGGGTTGACGAACTTGCCGGCGGCGGAATCGGTGACCCAGGTAGCGGCCGCATTCGCCTTGTTCTTGACGCCCTGGGCGACGTAGCTCACCCCCGAAGAGAGCGTGCCGAGCACGTCCGCCTGCGCCGGCACGGCGCCCAGCCACAGGCCGCCCGCGACGACCCAAACCGCCCGCCGCATCCGTCCACATCCGTCCATTCGATCGACCATGGCCAACCTCCTTCGTTCCGGCATCACCGGCGCGGGACGACTTCCAGCGCGGCCGAGGGCGGGCTTTCCAGGCCGTCCTCGTCCACCGCCACCACCACCAACACCTTTTTCTGCGCGAGGGCCTCTGCGGGGAAGAAATACTCCGCCTCCGTGGCGGTTCCGACCTCCTCCTGGCCGAAGAGCTTCTTGTTGAAGATGCGGTAGCGCACGACATCCGCCTGGGGAGGCGCCTCCCAGCGCAGGAAGGCGCCGTCGGAGGCCCACTCCACGGAGAGCCCGGCGGGGGAGCCGGGGAGGGGCTTGGTGGTGCCGAGAACGGGTTCGGACCAGTCGCTTTCGAGGCCGTCCACGTCCACGGCCTTCACGCGGAAATAGCGGGCGAGGCCCGGCGGGAGGGATTCCTGCTTGAAGCCGCGGGTTTCCTCGATGGAGACGCGGCCGGCTTCCGCGAAGCCGCGATCTGCGGCGGAGGAAAACTCCACGACATGCCAGGCGATGTCGGCTTCCTTGCCGGCGGCCCAGACAACGCCGATGACGCCGGGCCGGCCTTCGGTGGCCTTCAGCCCGCGGGGAGTTTCGGGCACGACCTTGGTGACGGCTTCGACGGGATCGCACCCGTCGGAGGCGGCTTCGGCGGTATTCACGGCGCAGATGCGGTAGGCGTAGGCGGTGCCGTCCTTCAGGGGGATCTTGACGCTGGAGCGCATGAACCGGGACTGTTCGCCGCCCTCGTCCACGTAGGAGGCGGATTCCAGGCCGGCCACCCGCGCGATCTTCGCAAATTCTCCGCCGGCTTCCGAACGCTCGATGTCGTAGCCGACGACCTTCTCGTCCGGCGAAACCGTCCATGACAATTCGACGCGCCGCGGGAGCCCGGTGACCGCGTCCAACCCCTCGACGACGGGGGGGCGGGGGCGGGTGGCGGCCATGACGACCTCGGAATCGTCGCTTTCGGCGGTCACGGCGTTGATGGCGCGGATGCAATAGAAATAGGTGCGATCGTCCTCCAGGTCGCCCGGATCCTTCCCGCCGTCGAGATATTCGGCGCTTTCCCTTCCCTTCGAAGAGCCGATGAAGGAGAAGGGACCGGCATCGCTGTCGGCACGATAGACATCGTAGCGGACAACGTCTTCCTCGGGATGGACCTCCCAGGAGAGGGGGACGCAGCGCACCTGGAGGTTTTCGGCGGCGAGTCCTTTCGGCATGGAGGGCGGCGGCCGGGTGGCGATCTCGACCGGGTCGGAAGCCTCGCCAACGGCGCCGACGCGGTTGATGGAGCGGATGCGGTAGAGATAGGTCGTGGAATCGCGCAGGGGGGAGGCGGCGGTGCCGCCTTCAGCGAAGGCGGCCTCATCCACTTCGCCGACCTGGGCGAAGACCTGGTCGGCGGCGTTGGCGCGCTCGACGATGTAGCGCACGACGCCTTCGGAGGCGGGTGGGGCCCATTCCAGGCGGACGGCGCGTCCGGCGGGGGCGGCGGCCTGGATCTCCGCAGGCGGCTCGGGCGGCGGCGCGGTCATGCTTTCCTGGGCGTCGGTGGGGCCGCTTTCCTGGCGATCGCGGCCGATGGCGACCATGCGGTAGTAGTAGGTGGCGGAATCCTTGAGGGGGGCGTTTTTGGCGCCGGTGTCCGAGTAGGAGCCGCGGGAGGCGGGAAGGGTGGCCAAGGGGACGAAGGGGCCCTCGGGGCTTTCGGCGCGTTCGATGCGGTATTGGACGGACCGGTCGGCGGGCGGCGTCCATTGGAGGACCACTTCGCGCAGGCCCAAGTCGGAGATGCCGAAGGGGGACGGGAGGTCGGGGGGCGGTGTTTCCGGGCGCACCGGCGCGGCGGGATCCTCGTCGTAGCCCACGAGATCCTCCGGCTGGTCGCGGGTGCCGCGGGCATCGTCGAATCCCGCCTCGACCTGGCGCTGGACGTTCCAGTTCTGGACGACGACGGCGACCATTTCATGCACGACGCGGCGTGCGTGGCCGGAGAGCGTGTCGGCGGGATCCTCGCTGCGGCTGGCGTGATCCACGCTCCACATGACGCGGCCGCTGTTGCAGTCGATCAGGCGGATGGAGGCGCCGACGACGGGATAGCTGCGGCCGCGGTAGGCGACGGGGGCGTATTCATCCACGGTGCCGAGGATGACGCCGTCGGCGCCCATCATCTTGCCGGCCTCGATGGCGGCGGATTCGGAAAGCCCGGAGAGGGCGAACTCGGTTTCGCCCAGCACGCGGTCGATCTGGCCGCGCTCGACGAGGGTATAGCGCCGGGCCCGGAGCAGTTCCGTCACGAAGATATCCGACACGGAGGAACCGATCAGTTCCGTCGGGGCCTTGAAGGGGAGGATGGCCACCTTCTCGATGGAAGAGGCGACGGGGGCGACATAAACGTTGGCGTCGCTCTTGGTTTTTCGGAAATAGGCGTCCTGGGCGAAAGCGGAAATCCCGCAGGCGAGCCAGAGGCCCGCGATGCCCAGAACATGTCCGCTTGCGCACCTGCCGCGCCCTGCCATCCGCCTCGGAAACCTCATCCTCAAACCTCCCGTCCAGCCAAACCAGCCACAACAAGCAAGCATGGGAGAAGCCCCGATGAAATCAAGGGCAAAACAGCCTTATAACAAGGATTTTATGGCGAAAAGGAGGGGTCAGTCGCCGAGGTTGACCTCGCCCGGCTGGTAGAGGGGAGGGTTGTCGTCCGGGTTGCCGTAGAGGCGGTTGACCAGCCGGTCGAATCCCCAGCTGAATTTGTCGATGTTGAAGGTGGTGACGACGAGGAGGACGAGGTTTTTCCCCTCCAGCATGCGCCGGCCGTTTTCGTCGGTGGAGGGCATGGCGCCGATGCTGACGATGCTGGAGAGACCGCGTTTCTCGCGGCTGTCGTAGGCGGCGGGATGGGCGGCCTTGCCGCTTTGCATGTAGAACCAGTAGTAGACGTTCCGGCAGAGCCGCGAGCGGGCGAGGGCGTCCACCATGCCGAAGCCGAAGCTGTCGCCGACGACAAGGACATCCAGCATGCCTTCGGTTTCGGCGGGCGGGGGGGCGGCAACGGGGTAGAGGCAGGGGACGGGGGCGCTGTAGGGCGAGGCGAACAGGTTGAGCTGGCCGCGCAGTTCGTCGCTCATGCCGGCCGGCTTGTCCTCGATCAGCTCCACGGTTTCCAGGACCGGGATCTCCGGCAGAACGCCCTGCTGATTGAGCAGGGGGATGGCGCGCTGCCAGACGACCCAGGCGCCATGGTGTCCCCAATGGATGCCATGGGCCGGGACCAGGCCGGGGTATTCCGGTGCGAGTTCGCGAAAGAGTTCCATGGAGTCGAGGCAGGGGACGTTGTGGCGCCGGAGGGCATCGACGAAGGGGCGGTAGTCGGAATGGGCGTCGGAAACGCGGCCTTCGGCCCAGGCGGGGAGCGAGTTGGTGTAGATGAGGGCCTTGTTGGGGGCGACGACGACAAGGAAGGCCTTGCCCTGCTCGCGAAGGAGGCGCTGCATGCGGGCCAGATTGAAGGCGTAGTTGTCCATCTGCTCCGCCGGGATCTGGGGCGGGCGCAGGGCGTCGGTCATGAGGAGGTTTTCATACAGCACGGGGGGCTTGCCCAAGACCAGGGCGCGCTTGCGGAGGGGGGCCCCCTCCACCTGGCCGAAACAGGAGTAGCGAATCTGGCGGTTGAGGTTGACCAGCCAGCCGCGGATGCCGATCTGCTCGGCGATCCACGTGTCCATGGTCCTGGCATACGAGCCGTCGAGCCAGGATTTGGGCGCCCACTGCGGGAACTCCCGGATTTTGTTGGTGATGCCGCCCAACCGCTTGCGCGGCGGGATGCCGGTGGCCTTCTGGAACGCGGGCAGCAGCAGGAAGGCGGCGAAAACCGCCACCAGCAGGGCTTGGAGGAACCGGCGAGGGATAGAGGGGGGCTGGGGCATGTCAGAATTGGAAATAGATGAAGGGGTTGAAGCCGGACGCCGACAGTTCGCTGGCGGCCACGACGAGGATCAGGAGGCTCAGGACAAAGCGGAACAGCACGGAGCGGGGCGGGAGGGCGTCCGGATCTTCGGGATCGCGCGGGAGGAAGCGGTCGAGGCGGAATGCCGCCGCAAAGGAGAGGGGGATGGCGATGGCCGCGGCGAGCCACAGCGAACTGTCGCACAGGATTTCGGGGAAGGTGGCGAGGCCGGCGCCGCCTTCATGGATGCCGAAGAGGATCCGGTAGAAGCGGCTGGCGTGGTGGGCATCCTTCGACCGGAAAAGGACCCAGCCCAGGATGACCATCAGGAAGGTGGCGGCGACGCGCACCGGCCGCGGAATCCGCTCCAGGCGCTCCTTGCCGATGAGCTTTTCGATGGAAATCAGGGTGCCGTGCCAGATGCCCCAGAGGACGAAGGTCCAGTTCGCGCCATGCCAGAAGCCAGAGGCGAGGAAGACGAGCCAGAGGTTCCGGATGGTCTTGTGTCCGCCGCCGCGGTTGCCGCCGAGCGGAACGTAGAGGTATTCCATCATGAAACGGCCGAGCGAGATATGCCACCGGCGCCAGAACTCGCCGATGCCCGCCGAGGAATAGGGGAAGTCGAAGTTCTCGAGGAACCGGAAGCCCATCATGCGGCCGAGGCCGATGGCCATGTCGGAATAGCCGGCGAAATCGCAATAGAGCTGGAAGGAATAGGCCAGGAGGCCCACCCAGGCCTGCGGGGAGGTGAGATCGAAGGGCTGCGCATCGAAGATGGCATTGGCCACCCGCGCGAAGGTATTGGCGAAAAAAACCTTCTTGGCGAGGCCGATGGCGAAGCGCCAGAGCCCGTCGAGGAACAGACCGGAAGTCGTGGAGCGATTGGCCAGCTGGAGGGCGACGTCGTGGTAGCGGACGATGGGGCCGGCGATGAGCTGGGGAAAAAGGGCGATGTAGAGCAGGTGGCGGCCCGCGCTGTGGGCGGGCTGGGCGGTGCCGCGATAGACATCCACCAGGTAGCTGACCTTCTGGAAGGTGAAAAAGGAGATGCCGATGGGCAGGACGATGGTTTTCCACGGGAAGGGCGGCAATCCGAAAAGCTCGAGGATGTCCCAGCTCTGTGCAACGAAGAAATTGGCGTACTTGAAGAACAGGAGCAGGCCTAGATCGAGGGCGAGGGCGGCGGCCAGGATTCCGCGCCGCCTGGACGGCGGCAGGCGGCCGGGGACGATCCAGCGGCTGGCATGGTAGTCGGCGAAGCAGGTGGCGATCAGCACGAAGACGAACTTCGGCGCGCCCCACGCGAAAAAAACCAGGCTGGCGAGCAGGGCCGGGATGTTTCTCCAGCGCGGGGGCGTGAGGAAATAGACCAGCAGCGTGGCCGGCAGGAAGCAGAACAGGAAGGTGAGAGAGCTGAAGACCATGATGCAGGCGGAGGCGCCGGATCAGCCCTTGCAGCCGGCCGGAATGCGGTACAACCCGCCCGATGCCTTCACCAGGTCGTCCAGCGAGTGCACCGGCAGGAGATCGGTCGTGGCGGCGGCGGGGTCCAGGCCGAGGTCGGCCACGGTCCGGACGATGCCGGCGGAACGCAGGGCCTCCTTCGCGGCGGCATCGACCGACAGGCCGACGGGGGTGTCGCCGGCGACGGCCGCGACGGCCTTCTGGCGGGTTTCGCTGTCGGGGCACTTATCGAGGTAGGCGATGCCGGCCTCCGTGACGATATGCGTGACCTGGTCGCCGGCGATCATGACCGGCGGCTCCGCGAAGACGCCGTCCTTGTGGAGCTGCTGGGCATCGAGCTCCTCGACGAAGACGGGGATGTTCTTCTTTTCGGAGCGGGTGGGCGTCAGCTGGACGACCAGTTTGCGGCCGCGGAACACCTGTTCGCGGGTGCATCCGGCGGCAGTGGTGGCCGGCGAGTTGTGGCGGCGGCCCGGGGGGGTTCCGCCAAGGTTGGGCGCGCCGCCGAAGCCGGCGATCATGCCCTTGATGGCGGTGGACGAGTTGCCGAAGCGGTCGATCTGCAGCGTCGCGCCGATGAACAGGTCGATGGCGTAGAGGCCGGCGATGTGGGCGCAACAGCGGTTGGAGCGCATGGAGCCGTCGGGGCCGATGGCGAAGATGTCCGGGCGCGCCTGCACATAGTCATCCATGCCCGGCTCGCCGCCGAAGGCATAGACATGCTCCACGAATCCGGCCTCGATGGCGGGGATGAGGGTGGGATGCGGGTTGAGGACCCACCGGGTGGCGACCTTGCCCTTGAGGCCGAGCTGCGCGCCGTAGGTGGGCAGGAGGAGCTCGATGGCGGCGGTGGCGTAGCCCAGGCCGTGGTTGAGCGCCTGCACTCCATAGGGCTGGTAGATGCCCTTCAGGGCCATCATCGCCATCAGGACCTGCTGGTTGGTGATCTTGCCTGGATCGCGCGTGAAAAGCGGCTGAAGGTGGTAGTCCTCGTCCGTGACAACGATGAAATCGACCCAGGAGGCGGGGATGTCCACGCGGGGAAGCTGCGCCAGCTTCTTCTTCACCTGCACGACCACGATGCCCATCTTGAAGCGGGTGGCCTCGGCGATGAGGGGGGAATCCTCGGTGTTGTTGCCGGTGTAGATGTTGCCGGCTTCATCGCAGGCCTCGGCCACCAGGATGGCCACCTGCGGATAGAGATCGACGAAATACCGTCCGTAGAGCTCGAGGTAGGTGTGGATGGCGCCGATCTGGACCTTCTTTTCGGCGGCCAGCTGGTAGAGGGCCTTGGACTGGGGGCCGGAATAGGCGAAATCGAGGCGGTCGGCGATGCCGAGGCGGAACAGGTCGAGATGCTCGTTGAGCACGACGGTCGACTGCGTCATGTGCAGATGGTTCACCTGCGCGGGATCCAGCTTGACCAGCTCGCGCGCGAAGAAGTCGGCCTGCTTCTGGTTGTCGCCCTCGATGCAGATGCGGTCGCCGCTGCGCACGATGGCGTTGAGCAGGGCCAGGGCGTCCCCCTTGGCGACGAATTTGCCCCGGGCGACGGGAGCGGCGGCGCGGATGCGGGAGAGGTAGCTGTCGCGGAGACGGTCGAATTTCATGGGGGACCTCGGGGTTATTTCTTCAAGAGGTTGTGGAGAACATAGGGCAGGATGCCGCCGGCCTCGTAGTAGGAGATTTCCACCGGGGTATCGATGCGGTTGCGGAGGCGGAAGCGGATTTCGCGGCCGCCCGCGAAGGTGGCCACGGCCTCGTGGACGCCGCGGGGGGCGAGGGGGCCGGTGCCGTGGATGGAGAGGACTTCGGTTCCATCGAGGCCCAGCGATTCGGCGGTATGACCGTCGAGGAACTCAAAAGGCATGACGCCCATTTCGACGAGGTTGGAGCGGTGGATGCGCTCGAAGCTTTCGGCGATGACGCCGCGCACGCCGAGGAGCATCGGTCCCTTGGCGGCCCAGTCGCGCGAGCTGCCGGCGCCATAGAGCTTGCCGGCGACCACGATCACGGGCGTGCCGGCCTTCTGGTAGGCCATGGCGGCATCGTAGATGCTCATCTCCCCGCCGCCGGGCTGCAACGTCGTCCAGCCGCCTTCGCGGGAGGCCATGCGGTTGCGCAGGCGCACATTGGCAAAGGTGCCGCGCATCATGACCTCGTGGTTGCCCCGCCGCGAGCCGTAGGAATTGAAGTTTTTCGGTTCGATGCCGTGTTCGGCCAGGTAGCGAGCGGCGGGGGAATCCTTGGCAATGCTGCCGGCGGGCGAAATATGGTCGGTGGTGATGAAGTCGCCGAACAGGCCGAGGATGCGGGCGCCGGAGATCTCGGGCGACGGTTTCGCGGCGGCCAGGAATGGCGGCTCACGGATGTAGGTCGACTCGGGGCGCCAGTCGAAGACCGGCTTGTCCGCCACCTCGATCCGGCTCCATTCGGGGGTGTACTGGTTGACGTCGCGGTAGGCGGCGGCATAGAGGGCCGGGTCGTTCGCCTGGGCGAGGAGTGCGTTGATCTCCGCGGGGGCCGGCCACAGGTCGCGCAGGAAAACGGGCTGTCCGTCGCGGCCAGTCCCCACGGGGTCGGTATCGAGGTTGACATCCACGCGGCCGGCGAGGGCGAAGGCCACCACGAGCGGAGGGGAGCAGAGGTAGTTGGCCTTGCACTGGGGATGGACTCGACCCTCGAAGTTGCGGTTGCCGGAGAGCACGGCGGCGGCGACAAGGTCCTTTTCGCGGATGGCCTGGGTGATGTCGTCGCGCAAGGGGCCGCTGTTGCCGATGCAGGTGCCGCAGCCGTAGGCGGCGACGCCGAAGCCGATCTTCTCCAGTTCGGCCAGCAGGCCGCTGTTTGCCAGATAGGCCGTCACAACGCGAGAGCCGGGGATCAGCGAAGTCTTCACATACGGTGGCACGTGCAGGCCGCGCGAGACCGCCTTCTTGGCAATCAGGCCTGCCGCCAGCAGGAGGACGGGGTTCGAGGTGTTGGTACAGGACGTGATCGAAGCGATGGCAATGGAGCCATGACGCATTTCGGAACCATCGGGCAGCCTCGCCGCGGTTGCGAGCCGGTCGGGGGCGGCGCCGAATCCGCCCTTGTCCGGCGAGGCCGGAAGGGCGTCGAGGAAGCGTTTCTTGATGTCGCCGACAGCCTGGTGGTCGTGGGGCTTCTTGGGGCCGGCGATGGAGGAGACAACGGTGGAGAGGTCCAGTTCGATGACGCGCGAATAAACCGGCTCCGGCGAGCCGGCTTCCAGGAAGAGCCCCTGCCGGCGGGCGTACTCCTCGACCAGGTCGCAATGTCCGGCCGGGCGGCCGGTCATGCGCAGGTAGGCGATGGTTTCCGCGTCGATGGGGAAGAAGCCGGTGGTGGCGCCGTATTCGGGGGCCATGTTGGACAGCACCGACCGGTCGGCCAGCGAGAGACTGGCGACGCCGGGGCCGAAATACTCGACGAACTGGCCCACGACGTTCTGCTTGCGCAGGAGCTGGGTGACAACAAGGGCGAGGTCCGTGGCCGTCACCCCGGGGCGGAGGGCGCCGGAGAGGCGCACACCGGTGACGACCGGGGTCAGGAGGGCGATGGGCTGGCCGAGCATGGCGGCTTCGGCCTCGATGCCGCCGACGCCCCAGCCAAGCACCCCGAGGCCGTTGATCATCGTCGTGTGCGAATCGGTGCCGACAAGCGTGTCGGGATAGGCCAGGAGGGAACCGTCGGCCTGCGGCTCGGCACGGATGCCGTCGGCGAGGAACTCGAGGTTGACCTGGTGGCAGATGCCGACGCCGGGGGGGACGATGCGGAGTTTCTGGAACGTCTGCTGGCCCCAGCGGAGGAATTCATAACGTTCCCGGTTGCGGCCGAACTCGATCTCCATGTTCTTCCCGAGGGCGTCCGGCGAGGCGGAGCAATCGATCTGCACGGAATGGTCCACGACGAGATCCACGGGCACAAGCGGCTCGATGAGGCCGGGGTTGCCTCCGCGGCGGACGACTTCCGAGCGCAGGCTGGCGAGATCCACGACGCAGGGCACGCCGGTGAGATCCTGGAGCAGGACGCGCGCGGGCAGGTAGGGGATTTCATCGGCGGCCGCGGCGCCGGGCTTCCAGCGGGCAAGGGCTTCGACATGGCTCCACTGGTAGGCAGGATGGGCCTGATTGCGCATCGCGGATTCCAGCAGGATGCGGATGACATAGGGAAGTTCGGCCAGCGGCGCGCCGCGCAGGGGTTCCGCCGCCGCAAGACTGTGGTAGGCCACGGTCTTGCCATGGTGCAGGAACGTTTTCAGAGTCGAAACGGGCTTGGACATGGTCACTCCTCTATGCAGACGAAAATGTCCGGAGAAAATAGCGCGTGGACCGGCCGGGGGCAATCAAAGAAAACAACCCGCCGGGGGAGCGGACGGCGCACGGAGGGCTTGAACAGGAGGGGAGACCGGGCGTAGGATTTCCCCGTTATAAATTCTAGGAAGGGGCTTGCCATGAATAGGGTTCCGGAATTTCGCCTGTCTCGCGCCTGGATGGTCTTCGTTTTGGCATGGATCGGCCTGCTTCCGCGGCCGGCGCAGGCCTGGTCCTGGGGCGTTACGAGCCAGGTCTGGGAAACGCAAGGGACGATGTTCTCCTCCCCGGCCATCGGAACCAACGGCATCATCTATGTGGCGAGCAAAAGCACCAACGCACCTTGCTTGTGGGCGCTGAATCCCAACGGAACGACGCAGCAGGTCTGGACGATGGAGGACAGAAGCTTCGCCTCGCCGACCATCGGGCCGGACGGGACAATCTACATCGGCGGCGAATCCGACAAGTTCTACGGATTCAATCCGGACGGCACCACCCAGCACGTCTGGAACACGGCAGGCCGGGTCATCAGCCACGCGGCCATCGCGCGCGACCGCACGATCTACGTGGTCTGCGGAGAGACCTCCGACCACACGCTGTATGCCTTCCATCCGGACGGCACCACGAACCGGACTTGGCAGGTCTGCGCCGATTCCGGGAGCATCACCGCCCCCCCCGTGCTGACGACGAACGACGACATCGTGATCATGGGGTCGGACCAAACGCTTTTCCTGTTTGATGCGGATGGGACGACGCAGCGCACCTGGACGGTGTCGGGAGGGTCGCATTCGCCGGCGGCGATCGGGCCGGACGGGACCATCTACATCGGATCCGTCTACAGCAACGTGTTCTATGCCTTCCATCCGGACGGCTCCACCCAGCAGGTCTGGAAGACCATCGGCGACGTGGATTATTGTTCGGCAGCGGTCGGCACCAACGGCATCGTCTACGTGGGAGACATGTCGGGATACGTGTACGGATTCGCGCCGGACGGGACGACGCAGCACGTGTGGGTGGCCGGCAGCGCCATTTATTCCTCTCTGGCATTGGGCGCGGACGGGACGATCTATGTCGGGTGCAACGACCGCACCAATTTCTATGCCTTCCACGCGGACGGAACGACCAATCTGGCGTGGGTGCTGGGCGAGGGCCGCATCCAGGCCTCGCCTGCGGTCGCGCCGGACGGGACGGTCTACATCGGCTCGTATGATTACAATGAATTCTACGGTTTGGAAGGGACGGGAGGCGCGCTGATGGCGTCTGCGTGGCCGGAGTTCGGCCAGAACCAGTTCAATACGGGCCGGCCGCTGTGGTCGCCGACCAATATCGCCGCCTCGCAGATGGAATACGACGACCGGATCGTCGTGTCCTGGACGGCCGGCGACTATGCGCTGGGTTACGAGGTCTGGCGCAGCACGAATGCCTCCGCCGACAACGCCATCTGGGTGGGCGCGACTCAGGAACTGACCTTCAGCGACACAGGAGCGCAGGCGCTGCGTTCCTACTATTATTGGATCCGTTCCACCAACGCGATGGCCCGGGGACCCTTGGAGGGGGAGGGGGCCCTGGGCGAACGGGCCTGCACCGTGACTCCCGACAATGGCCCGTGGAACGGCGGCAATTCCGTGGTTTTCACCAACGGACTCATGGGGACTGGCGGCTCGGACATCACCAATGTGACCTTCGACGGCGTGTCTGCGACTGCCATCACAGGGCAGGGCGTCAATTGGGTGAGGGTGCAGGCGCCTCCGGGGCCAAGCGGCTCGGTGACAGTGGTGATCTATTCGACGGTGTTGGGCGCCACGACGGTGCCAAACGCCTATCTCTACAATCCGCCCGGCCAGATCGGCATGGACGTTTGGGACGCGTGGACCGAGGTGGCGAGCATGCCGACCATGCTCAAATTCATGGGCGGGGCAGTGCTGGACGACGCCCTGTTCACCATCGGGGGCGCGGATGCGAGCGTCAACAAGACCAACGTCTACCGTTTCGACGGCGACAGCTGGAGGCAGGTGCGGGGCCTGCCGGACATCCGCAGCCGGGTCGGCGCGGCCGCCTACAACGGACAGATATATGCGGTTGCGGGCTACCGCACCTCCGTATCGGTGACCAATGTGTTCGTCAACGACGGTATCAACTGGACGCAGGTGGCCGGCCTGCCGGCGGCGCGGCATTCGCCGGCGGTGGAAGTGATGGGAGATCATCTCTATGCCATCGGCGGGCAGAATGCCGCGGGGGCGGAAACCAACGTCTATCGGTTCGACGGCACGAACTGGACGCAGGTGGCCGGCCTGCCGGCCGGACGCTACGGGGCGGCGGCGTCGGTATGGAACGACGCACTGTACGTGTTGGGCGGCTACAACGCGAGCGACGTGGCCCAGACCAACGTTTATCGGTTCGACGGCACGAACTGGACGGAGATCGCCGGCCTGCCGGAGGCGCAGGCCTACCTGGGGGCGGCGTCGAGCGAGGGTTTGCTCTACGCGATGGGAGGCGCCTCCTCCTCCAACACCTACCGCTACGACGGGACGAACTGGACCCCCGGCGCCGGCATGCCGGCGCAGCGCTATGGCTATGCGGGCGGCGTGATCGGCGGCCACTACCACGCGGCGGGTGGTTCCGGCCCCGCCGGAACCCCGCGCGCCAACACCTACCGCCACCAGGCGCGCATCTACCAAAGCGGCGTGGATCCCGAGAGCGGGTCCATTGCCGGAGGATTCGCCGTGATCATCACGGGCTCCAACCTGTGCAGCGGCGTTCTCTCCGACGTGCTCGAAGTCACGCTGTGCGGCATCTCCGCCGTCATCGATTCCGTCAGTCCCACGCAGATCGTCGTCACGGCCAGCGCCGCGCCGGGAGCGCTGTCCGGCGATGTCGTCGTCTCCTCCACCGCCTTCGGGACGACGACCGGCAGCAACCGGTTTGCCTATGTCGACAGCGACATCCTGGTGCTGGGCACCAACGGGATGTCGATCGCAAACGGGGCGGCGCCCAACTTCGCGCGCGGGACGGAATTCGGGATGTGGCGGGTCGGCGCCGGCGGGACCAACGCCTTTGCCATCGTCAACAGCGGGACCAGCGATCTGCTGATCGACGGATGGACCACAAACGGGGCGACGGCGGACGTCTTTTCCGTCGCGGGCATTCCCGCGTCGGTGGCTCCGGGCGCCACATCGGAATTCACCGTGGCCTACGCACCCTTCGTGCCGGCCACCTATACCGCCTCGCTCGTCATCGCCAATAACTCGTCGGGAACCGATTCGAACTTCGTCGTCCGCCTGCGCGGCAGCGCCTATTCGCTGACGGCCTACCGGGGGCCGGCCTTCGGAGGGAATCTGGTGACCGTTTCGAACGGGCTGCTCGGCAGCGGGGCTGATATTACCAACGTAACCGTGGGCGGCGCGTCGGCGGGGATTGTGACGCAGGGCTTGAACTGGGTGCGCATCGTGATGCCGGCGCATCAGGCCGGAACCGCGACGGTTGCGGTCGCCTCGGCTTCCCGGGGTGTCACGCCGCTGATCGATGCCTATCTGTACGACCCCTACGTCCGGGCCGTTGCCTCGCCGTACGGTTCGCTCGCGCCCTCCGGCCTGGTTCTTCTGCCCTACGGCGGAAGCACCAGCTTCGTGGCGGCTGCCCACGCGTACTATCACATTGGGGAAGTTCTGACCAACGGCGTGTCCGTTCCGGAGGCCGCCGGTCTCTCGGTCTTCACATCGACCTGGAACAACGTGATGGCCACAGGCGGCATCGTGGCTGTGTTCGCCGAAAATACCACCATCGATACCGGCACGCCGGAATGGTGGCTGGCGCAGCATGGATGGACCAACGACTTCGAAGCCGCCGCGACGAACGATACGGACCTCGACGGAGTTTTGGCATGGCAGGAGTATCTCGGCGATACCATTCCGACCAACGGGGAATCCTATCTGCACCTGACGGGCGTTTCCACGGCCGGCGTGGAGTGGGTTGGAGGCACTGGCGTTGTCCAGTACTTGGAATGGAGCCGGCAGGTCGACACGAACGAGTGGGTCATGCTGGCCACGAACCTGCCGCCGACTCCCGTCACCAACACGGCCTCCATCCCGGACATGGGCACATCCAACGGTTTTCTTCGCGTTCGCGCTGAACGCTGAACCGCCGGCAGGGTGCGGCTAGGCCTTGGCCGGCGGAGTGTGCAATTTCCGCGGCAGGAACGCGAAAAGCAGGATGCCCGCAAGGAACAGGCCGATGGAGGTGGCTTGCGCGACATCGAGGGCAAACCACGATTGGCGTTCATCGCCCCGCAGATATTCGAGCAGGAAGCGGATGGGGGGATAGAGAACGAGGTAGAGCGCAAACACGGCGCCGTTCTTCTTCCGCCGGGGATAGGCGAAGAGCAGAACGAACCAGAGGATCAGCAGGGCGGCGGATTCGATGAGTTGCACGGGATAGAGAGGGATGCCGGGGAACAATTTGCCGGGCTCGCAAAGGGGGGGGTAGGCGATGCCGCAGAAGGCATCTCCAGCCGGCCTCCCGTAGCAACAGCCGTTCAGGAAGCATCCAATGCGCCCAAGGGCATGGCCGATGGCGAGACCGGGAATGGCGAAGTCGGCGAGGTGCCACAAGGGCAGGCGATGGTGGCGCGCGAAAAGGACCAGCGCCAAACAGGCCAGCAGAAATCCGCCGTAGAAAATAAGGCCTCCCTGGTCGATGCGCATGATCTCGAGGAGGTGTGTGCGGTAGTACGACGCATTGGCGACGACATAGGCAAGGCGCGAACCGACGATGCCGCTGGTCATCAGCCAGAAACCGAGGTCGGCGGCGAACCCGGAAGGCCGTGTTTCGCGCCGCCCGAGCCAGAGCCATGTCAGGATGGAACAGAGGAATCCCAGCGCGGCCATGATGCCGTAGCTGTAGATCTCCTTGCCGAAGACGCTGAACAGGATGGGGTGCATGGATGGGTACGATAGCAGGGGCGCACGGGCAAATCCAGTGCGGAACCGGGCGGCTGGCGTTTTGCCTCCCGATGTGATAAACTTTAATCCTATGGAAAAGACGATCCAACTGGGAAGCGAGGTGCTCCGGCACATGTGGGCCGTGCTCGGCGAAATGGCTCCATGGGTGATGGGAGGCTTCGCGGTCGCGGGGGTGCTCTCCCTGTGGCTCAATGCTCGCGTGGTGCGGGAGCACTTTGGCGGGGGCCGAGGCAGCGCAATCCTGAAGGCGGTCGCGCTGGGGATCCCGTTGCCGGTCTGCTCGTGCGGGGTGATCCCGCTGGGGGCCTCCCTGCGCAAGCACGGCGCGGGCAAGGGAGCGACCGCCGCATTCCTGATGAGCACGCCCCAAACAGGCGTGGACAGCATCGCCGTGACCTATGGCATGATGGGCGGCCTCTTCGCGATTCTCCGTCCGCTGGCCGCGTTGATTTCCGGAGTGGCATGCGGATTCGCGGTGGAGGCGCTCGATCGCGATGATTCCGCCGTTTCGGCACTGAAGGATCCGGAGATCGAGCCCGAATCCCGCCCGTGGTGGGCGCGCGTGGTGCATAACGGCTTCATCGTTTTGCCGCGGTCGGTCGGCGGTGCGCTGGTCTTGGGCGCGCTGGTCTCGGCGCTCGTGATGGCGTTGGTTCCCGAGAACTATATCGCCACGAAGATTTCAAGTCCCCTGTTGCAGATGGTGCTGACGCTGGCGTTCGGAATCCCGGTCTATATCTGCTCGACGGCAGCGGTCCCGTTCGCGCTGGGGCTGATGGCCGCCGGGCTTTCTCCCGGTGCGGCCATGGCGTTCCTGATCGGCGGGCCGGGAGTGAGCGCCTCGACGATCCTGGCCGTTTGGCGGCTCATGGGCCGTCGGACCGCCATGGCCTATGTGTCGGTGCTCTTCCTCTGCGCGATCGGATTTGGCCTGCTGGTCGAGGCGCTGGTGCCGGCGGGCTGGATGCCGGCAGGATACCAGATGGTGGATCACCATTCCCACGGTGGAGGCGGATTGCCTTGGAATCTGCATCTCCAGGCCTTTCTGCTGCTGGCGCTGGTGGCCTGGGCCAAATGGGGACCCCGGAAGAAACCGGCCGCCGCCGCGTCTTGATCGGGACTTTGCCGCCGGAGACTTCTTTTCCCGGCGAGATTTTCGCCGCTTTTGATCATTTCATGGTTTGAAATGCGCCGCCATGGGCTTATGATGAAAGCAGGATCAAAGCGGAGGCGCGACATGAGTGAACTCAAGGTGCGATGTGCAACGCCGGCGGAAGCGCGGCGGTTGGTGGATTTCAACCGGGCGCTGGCCTTGGAAACCGAGGGCCTTGCCCTGAATGAACAGACGGTTTCGGCAGGCGTGCTGGCGTTGATGTCCCATCCCGAGCGAGGGTTCTATCTGATGGCGGAAGTGGATGGTGTCCCCGCCGGCTGTCTTCTGGTGACCTACGAATGGAGCGACTGGCGCAACAAGATGTTCTGGTGGATTTCCAGTTACTACGTGAAGCCGGAGATGCGCGGCCGGGGCGTTTTCGCCGCCATGGATGAAAAACTCCAGGAACTGGCTGCCAAGGAAGGCAACGTATGCGGATTCCGCACCTACGTCCACAAGAGCTTCAAGGCCGGGCAGGATGTTTGCCGTTCCCTCGGCATGGTCGAGAAGGAATACCTGGTCTTCGAAGACATGCTCTAGGGCGGGGGAAGGCGCCGGAAATGGCATGGGGGCGCCGCCCCGGATTCATAGCCACCTCCGCGTGGTTCGGGCGTAGGCGTCGAATTTTTCGCCGAATCTGGCGCGCAGGGCCTCTTCCTCCGGGCGGATCTGGAAGCGGTCCAGATAGGCCACGAAGCCGGGCAGCAGGAACATCGCCAGGCCATTGGATAGGGCCACCGACCATCCCCCCAGCACGAACAGCAACCCCACATACATGGGGTTTCGGCTGATCCGATAGATTCCTCCCGTTACCAGCGTGGTCGCCTTCTGCGGCCGATGCGGAAGCACGGTGGTGTGCGCCCGCAGAAAAGACCCGATCCCCGCCGCGCCAAGAAGTCCGCCCGTGGCCAAAAGCAGGATCGCCAAAGGCCGGCGCCCCGGCATCTCGAACGAAGCAAATGGACAGGTGGACTCCAAAAGCTTCATCCCGCCGGCAATGGCTAGGAACACAACCGCCGGCGGTACCTTTAACTCAAGGGCATGGATCCATCTTTTCATGGTCGCTTGCATATCGCATGAAGCGCGGTCCCGGCCTTATGGACGTTTGAGCTTCGGCAGGTCGGCATGGTTGCCGAGGCAGAGCCCTTGCTCCAGAACTTGGCGCGCGACATCCTTCCACAACGCCCGGACCATCGACATGTCCGGAGTTGGGTTCATGCGCTGGCCCTGGGTCAGGTTGTCGGTGATGATCCCCGCGCGGCGGATGACCGGCCGCGTGAAACCCTTGGCTTCCCCTTTGCCGAAGGGCAGGCAGGGAAAGAAGCTGAACATGCCCTCGTATGGTTTTTCAAACGTGGCTCCGATGTACAGCCGGAAGGTCTGCGACGGCGACAGGTTCCGGACTTTCATTTCGTAGGCGATGGGTTCGAGCGTCGCGTGGAAATATTCCCGCGGAACCACGCCCTTCAGCCGCTCCCGGTAGTTCGACAGGTTCCAGTCCACGTAATCCGCCACGACGAAAACGGTATCCACGACAAACTGCGAGCGGTGCCGTCCCGAACCGAACAGGATGACCGACCCCCGCGCCAGACGCTGCATCGCGGTGGGCCCCCGCTTGTTGTTCTGCTTGCAAATGCTGTAGAAAAACCGGTCCCCGAAAACAAAGGGATCGGTGTTCATGAGGGGCGGGTCGTTGGGGTGGAACGCCGCGGGCGCAGGGGCAAACAGGAACTTGGGTTCATCCGGGCCCGGTTCTGCGAAGGATTTCACCAGATGCGTAGGGGGTTCGTATTCGCCCCAGAAAACCAGATTGGAGGCGACGGGACGGGCGTCCAAGGCCGAAAGATAACACCCTCGCTGCTTGAGGAATTTCCGCCGGTGTGGCTCGGTGTTCCAGGATCGTCCGGCCTTCGAGTCCGGCTCATGCTCCGCGCCGGGATGGATGAATTGGACGAAGCACAGGCGATCCTCCTGTGCAGGAATGGCCACCGGTTGGAGGAGAAGGAGAAGCCATAGGCAGAACCTGTTCATTTTCCACCTTGTGCCTTCCGGCGTGCGGCGCCGCTGTCTTCCACGGCGCCCATTTCCTGCCCATCGTGCGCCGGGATGTCCGGCGGGGCTTTTCTCAATTCCTTCGCCCGGCGATTCCATGCCATCGCAAAAGTGATCCGGTAGAGCACGAAAAACATCACCCATGACGAGGTGATGCATGCCGCCATCCCGATGGGGGTGCGCAAATGGGGACTTGCCGCCACAATCAGAATCCCGGCGACGGAGCCGAAAAGCGGGGTGACCTTGAGGAGTACCCGGAAGTCGATGTCCCGGTCTCTTGCCGGTCGGCAATGGAGAACAGGCCACCAGCCCCAATCCATGTCGGTGAGCCAGTTCATGAATGTGAACAGCCTGTTCATTGGCATTCTGCGTTTGCTTGACGCTCTCCGCGGGTTGTCATCCGGAGCGATAGTATGTGCCCCTGCCGCTCGAATCGAGCGGAAATCAATGGTTCTTTCGCGGCAGTCTGGAGGATATCCCGGATGTGGATCCGATTCGGCCTGTCGATTTCCGTCTGCTCCTCTTTGACTCCGCGATCAGCTTGAAGCCATGTCTTGTAGTCTTGGCAATCGCCTTTCTCGAAAGGGATCAACCATCCCCGGATCCCCGCCGCGAGGAGGCCGAATGCAAAGGGGTGCAGCGAGTAGCGGCATAGCACGAACAGGCCCGAGGAAAACCGTCCGACATCGAGGGCCGGCGCGAACACATCGAACAGTATCTCCTTGGCCGAAGTCATGATGTAGAAGGCGGCGCCTGTGCGTAGCGTCAGGGTGCCGATTTCCCTGATCATGCATTGTCGGCAGGGGGCGGGAACATGGGTCGGCTCGCCATGGAGGAGATGTTCGAGGTAGTGGCAGTCATGGTTGAATCGGCCGGATGGACATGGAGGATTTAGCGGCTTGAGGCAGAAGCCGACACCCACGATCGATCGCGCGCCTCCAAATGTACGCTCGAGACCCTCGGCGGCGAGCGTGGTTATGCTGGCAGAGAAATCGAGCTTGCGGGAGGCCAGTAGCGCCTTTGTGGTTTTCATGGGATGAGGGAGGGCCACCCGCCAGAAAAACGACCACCCGTATTCGCTGAAAAGGCTGTGCCAGCAGAACTCCCAGATACCTTTTCTGTTTGGCGCCCCCTCGCGAACGGGCTGTGTAACCTCTGAGGGATCCCTATGGTGACAGTGCCCAGGCATTTTCCCTCCAGAACTCGACCACGCGCGAGTACCGGTTCCGGACATTGTGGAGATAGGGTCTATCGCCACCCACCGACAGGATCAGAAGGAATGGGGAGGCAAAAAGCAGGAAAAGGGGGAGCAGGAGAATCCACCAGACGAATCCGAACAGGAGATGGCCGAGCAAATTCATTCTACTCCGGCGATCTTGATCCGTCTGGCATCCCGGCTTTGGGCCGGAGCGTTTCGGCTGGCAAGGATGGCTTTGCATGCATAGATCGGGACGCCCATGGCGTGTGTCGGCACATGCCAGGTTGCGACCGCATGCCCGGCTGCCCGGGCGGCAAATTTTGCCGCATCCGTTCTTGCCTTGCGCGCCGCTGCGTGGGAGCCAAGCGAGAGCTTGCGCACTTCGGCCATGCCCAGGTCGCGTTTCCCCTGCGCCCAGGCCTGGATGGCTTCTATCGCCTGCCGTGGGCGGTTGTCTTTCGGGCATTCTTTCTCGAAGAGAGGGAGCACGCGCTTCGCTTCCATGGCCGCTAGGAGAGCGAATCTCCGGTGATAGCGAATATTGCGCGCCGAGATATGGCTCGGAATGGCATCGACCGCGGTTCTGTCTCTCATGGTGGGCAATGCGCCCTCATTGTTAGGGCCTTAGCCACGTGGCCTTCCGGATTGTCCGCCACCGGAGTCGGCAGACGATGGATCAAGCTGCCTGCGGCCGGCCCGCGCCATGCGAGGCGCGCCTTGGGTCGATAGTCCGCAACCGATGATGAGGCAACATGGTTCCTAGGCGAATTCTCCATAATGTTTCTTTTGGCAGTCTGAACACAAGCCATGGCTGAAAAGGGCGGATGAGTGTTTGCTAATGTACGATTCAATCGGCTGCCAATTTTGGTGTTCATCTCGAATGCGTTTGCAGAACATGCAGATGGGCAGAATGCCCTCCAACTGCTTGACTCTTTGTTTCAGTTCCTGGGTCTGGCGGGCAGTCCGGGCAACGAAAAATGTGAGGAGGCAGAGTACGGCGATTCGGATGAGCGCATTAATCGAGAGGAAGACGAGGGGGGCCGGATCGTCAAAAAACCTGGCGATGATGAAGCGGCCTAGCGGAAGAAGGAGAGCCATCAAATAGGCGGCGCGCTTGGAGTAAAACCAGGCCGCGAATGTCACGGGAATGACAAAGAGAATAGGGAACATGATGAACCGACCTGTTGCATAGTCGAGCAAAAGGACGCCACCGCCCGCAACTACATAGGTCAATGGCCGCGCAAGGGCGGATTGTATCCGCTGCATCCAGGAACTTTTGGACGAAAGCATGTTCATAACGGTTGCCTGTATTCGTTCAATGGTGCCTCTCGTCAGGATTTCGGACAATGGCCCACGGCCATGAGAGTAGCGCATGCTGCGAGCGGTGGCCAGTGCTTTTGCGATACTTGCGGGTGCCGCCTGCAACCGATTGCTCGGCTTGCATTTCTTCCCATTCCCCTATCGATCTGAATCGCTTGCAGAGGGAGGACGGGAAAGGTGAAGAAGATTGAATATCTTCTGGCATATATCGTTGGTCCTCTGGATGTACGTGATCACGGTGATATTTGTTCCGAATCCAAGGATGTACAGGGGCGCCTGACGTGTAGACATGTATAGCCCGATTTTGTGCTGCCCCTCGTTGTCTTGGCCGAAGGGGAGGATCCCGACAAAGCCGGGCCATTCGTTTGTTGGATGTGGATTGTAGACCAGCATGGGGCCGATCGATGGGTTGGTGTCGGCTTCGATTCTCCATTCGCCGATCAAGTTCGGCTCTAGGAGCGACCGGATCTCCTCCAGTGTCTGGGAGGCGCCCGTGGATGCAATGGCCATAAGCCAGCCGATTGTTAGGATGAATCGTCTCATTGTTTTCCTCCAAAGCCGAACGTTAGCGTTCGGGTTCGGCGAGCTTGTGGATCGCAACCTGAACCCTCAGGTTCGGCAATTCTGATCACCTTGATGCCTCTCACCGTCAAGATGGATTCCAGCTCTTCGATCGATACGGAGTCGGCAATGCCAACCGAGGAGCGATCGCCTCGCAGCGTTTTGATGGAAAGTGTTCTGATTGGCGTCCCGGCGATGTGTTGCGTAACAATTCTGCACTCTCGGATCACATCAAACTTCCAAGTCTGTTCATCCTCGCTGGTGTCTTCTTCCCTATCATCTCGTTTGCTCCAACGTCACGGGTCAGCGGACCCGACACCTTGTGGCGGGTACGCTGGACCCGCTTGTTGGCATTTTTCATTTTAGGATCCGCCGAAGTTTCTCTTCGTCACCCTTGCCTATAGGTGTGGCATGTATTTTCAGAAGCTCGCGTGTATAGGAATCTTCATTGTTCAGATGTTTTCCTGGCTTCAGGGTGATAACTTGAGGGGCGTTTGAGGGGCAGGCACGAGCCATCCGATAATTCGGGTGTATGCAGCGAAGGGTGGGAACGGCTTTTCCCCATGACCCGACTAAAAGAGCTTTCCCCTGACTTGAGATAATCCATCTGGCAGGGATTTCAAATCGTCCGTCGTCATCAGTAAATGTGTAGGTGGCGAATTCCGTATCCTTAGAAATCTGTCCCCATCCTTCCGTCGGTTTTTCGAAGAACAGGGCGACAAGCGTGTTGGATAGTGGGGCTTTATCTGGTTCAGCAAGTATCAGTCCGGATATCTTGGGAGCGCTTGAGCCTTGGGGAATAGCGATGCATCCGGCAAGCATGAGCGCGAATACCGCTAGAATCCATAATTTCATATTCTTGATGCCAACGTCAGCGTTCACCGTCGCGCCGCTTGCGGCGCGTAAGGTGGAACGCCTTGTTCTGCGCTTTTGTTTATGGCTTCGAATAATTGGTCCTGATCCGATTTGGGGTGAAGATAAATAGGACTCCGCCAGAATCCTTTTCGTTTTAGGATAATGCTCTTCTTCGGTTTGTCGTTCCGCACGGAGGTCACTTCGCTTAGATGGATTTCCTTCCGTATCTTCCCTTTTCGCCAGAGGATGACCGAGGTGTCGTTCACCTCGTACGTCACCCCGGCATGGTCCCGATAGTAGGGAATGAAAAATACAGCCATCATGAATATGAGCAAGGCAAATGGCATGATCATGGAGTGCGAATGGCTCGGTTCTGGATTGAAATACACATAGATGAGGCATCCCAGGAATGCCATGAGCATGATCCCGGCCATCGCGCGGTAGTGCGGTGCAGCGTCAATTTTCATATGTATCTTCGCAGAACGTTAGCGTTCAGGTTTGGCGCACGCTAGTGCGCCATAACCTGCAACGCCTTGTTGGGGCTGTTGTTGTTTTGGTTTTCGCGTCATGGGGACAAGTGATGCAAGGGTGGGGTGGTCTGGTGATCGGCGCATGAACATCACCACCGGATCAGCCATCATTTCCCCTGGCATGCGAATGTGCTTTGCGTGGGGAGTGAGCATTGCCAACCTTCGTTTTATTATGGTTCGAGTTTTACGTTGCCCCAACGTCACGGTTCTGGCTGAGGCGCTTTGGCGCCGATAGCCAGGAACCGCTTGTTGTGCCTCTTCTCATTTATCTTTCCAAGTATCCATCCCAATACAAAGCCAAGAATTGCCCAATATATCAGCATAGATAGGAACATCGGTATGAGGTAACCCATGGCCTCTTCGCCATGGATGCCACACGCTTCCATGATTTTCTCCATTAGCCAAAATAATGGGATGGTAGGGGCGGTGAATATCTTCTGAAGCGCCGGATATAAAAATGAATCATAAGAAACCATTCCGCGGACAAACACAAGCGATCCTAGGAATGTCGGAAGGCATATTGCGCCTATAACGCCAAATCGTATTGCTTTACTTTTCATTTCGATAATTGGTGGGTACAACGTTAGTGTTCAGGTTCGGCGCACGTTAGTGCGACGTAACCTGCAACACCTTGTTGGGAGAATTGTGGTTTTCTCCCGTGGTGCTGGGGAAGGCCGACTGGTCTTCTCCTGGCCGTGGCGAAAGGCAATCAATCGATGGAATCTCCATTATTGTTCTCACATTTAGTTTTGCCATTGCGCCATCCTGAGTCAGTTACCCAGCACCATTCATTTCTATTCCCAACGTCACGGTTCAGGCTGGAGGCGCGCTTTGGCGCCGATAGCCTGCAACCGCTTGTTCG
Organism: uncultured Verrucomicrobiota bacterium; assembly: GCA_937860055.1. GTDB lineage: Bacteria > Verrucomicrobiota > Kiritimatiellia > CAIQIC01 > Lenti-01 > Lenti-01. Next base: position 67,645 of record CALMBO010000027.1, read on the forward strand.
ACTCTTATTTTATCAACTCGAAAGTGACCGCGACATTAGCTCGTATGGACATCTTTCCAAGGGCGATTGTGTCAGATATTTCGCCGGAACTGCCCTGAACATTCTGGATTACGTTCTGCGACATACCTTGGTTTCGACCATATCCCCAACCTGACCAACTCGAATAATACCACCATGGCGAACCGCCGGAATTTTCATTGATTTGAATGGGTTCCCCGACGGTTTGATTTAAAACTGCGGCCATTTTATCGGCTTTCTCCTTTGCCGCCTTGAGTGCTAGATCCCTCGCTTGCTCACGATACTTCTTGAATTCGGTTGTTTGAAAATCAATTCCGTGGATGTAGTTCACTCCGGTCAGCAGCGCCTTTGTAACTAGTTCTTCTACTTTGTCGGTCTCCGCCAGAGTCACGACGAATGTATTTCGCACGAAGTAGCCGATGAAGTCCTGTTTGCTGTAGTCGTGCTTGTACCTTGGTTCAATCGAAAGGTGATCCGTCTGAATTTCCTTCTCTGGTATTCCCAATTCTTTTATGGCGGCAATGGCACTCTTCAATATTTCGTTGTTTTTCTGTTTGGCGATCATAATTTCGGAGTCCCATGTTTCTATGCCAAACGTGACCACAATTTTGTCGGGCCTAACGTTAACAACGGCCTCGCCGCTCACGCTGATTTTAGGGCGGTCATCATACATCGCGGCCTGTTGTGCCCAGGCGGGACATATAGCCAGGGCGGTAAGTAGGGCGCTAATAGTAATTGTTCTCATTGTTTTCCTTTCGTCGAACGTCAGCGTTCAGGCTGGAGGCGCGCTTTGGCGCCGATAGCCTGCAACGCCTTGTTCGCCTTTATTTGTTTCCCAGAAAAAGCGGTTGCTTGCCCTTCAAAAAATCGGATATATGCGTAACTTCAATCCCGTAGGCTTGTGCTTTAGTAATTTTTCCCGTTACTGAATTCTTTGGTCCGCAATTCACGACCAAGTTCGTCTGTTTGGTAACAGAATCGCTTGGCAGGAATCCGTTGCAAACAGCCCACGGAAACAAAGTCTCATATCGGTCGACATTCTGGCCGTTTACGGTGAGATCATTCGTAAAACAAACTATCTTCAATTCCGGGACCACCTCTTTGATTATTGGGAAGAATCCACTAGAATTGAGGCCGAACAGCTTTGCGATTTCCTCTAAGTCCTTATACTCGTCCCACGAGATGTTATTGTCTTTGTAGTAATGCTTGACCAAGTCACTCAGCGCCGTCTTCAATTGTTGGACAGCGACCTTCTTTGCTATGCCAATTTCAGATAATCTGCGCATTTCATCTGAGTCAAATACACGGTCTTGGCATGCCTCTTCGATCAACTGATTGAATAGGGAAATGGTGGCAGTGTCAGTCTTGGTCCCCCAGCCATCGAACATTCGCAGGGTATGGGTCGTGCGCTTAGGGGGCTTTTGCGGAAACACTAGTTCCGGTTCACGAAGGACAATCTGTTTGTATTTATTAAGGTCAAATACTTCGACATCTAGTTTTGTTCTCTCTTTCATTTGAAGATCAAACAACTGCTTTAGCAGGATGACATCGTCATGTGCACGGTGCTTTTGCTCAAAACAGATGCCGCGACGGAGCAGGCACTCATCCAGTCTGTTTCCAGAACGGCCACGCTTCTTGCGCTCTGCGTTGCAAGTGCAAATGTACTTCAGTGGTTGCGGTTGAATTCCGGCACTTATAAATTCATGAAAAAGGAATTTTAGGTCGAATTCAATGTTGTGTCCCACAACTGTCTTGTCCTTTATCAGGTCATACACTTGCTGGGCAATTTCTGAAAACATGGGTTTGCCGGCAATCGCATCGCGGTCTATGCCGTTAATATCTGTGATATGGGCGGGAATCGGCTGTCCAACATCGACCAGGGTAGAAAATGTGTTGTCGTTGGAATCAGTTATACATATCTCCAAAATTCCACATCTATTCGTGTATAACCCTGTAGTCTCCAAATCTACGAACATTAATCGGCTAGTGTCTATGCCTGTGTTGCAGTTGAAAGAGAACAGGCCCTTGATAAAGTTAATAACCACTTTCAATCCCTTTCATATGGCGAACGTTAGCGTTCAGGTTTGGCGCACGTTAGTGAGCCATAACCTGCAACGCCTTGTTGGTGCCTTTGTTTGGTTTCTGGCTGCTCATGGGTTTCGCTCTCTCAAATCGACAAGGGGAGGGGATTGTTTCGTGATCGCCGTGTTGCCCACCACCGGATCATGGTTTTAATCGGTTCGATTATTGGTTCGGAATTACGTTGCACCAACGTTAGCGTTCAGGCTCGATGCACACCTTGTGCATCGTAGCCTGCAACGCCTTGTTCGGGGAATTGTTCTTTTCGCCCGTGGTGCAGGGGAGGGCCGACTGGTCTTCTCCTGGCCGTGGCGCAAGGCGATCAATTGATGGGCTACCCATTATTTTTCTCACATTTAGTTTTGCCTTTGCGCCATCCCGTGTCGGCCACCCGGCACCATTCATTTTCATCCCGAACGTCGGGGTTCACACGCGGCCCACCTTGTGGGCCGTAGTGTGCGACCCCTTGTTGGCTCCATTCTTCTTTGGCTGTTCCTGGCTTCGGCCCAAAATTGTTCCCGGCGTGGCCCGTGCCCTTTGTGTTTTCCGTGGTGGAAGATCCATTGCCCGTGCAGTTGCCATTATTTTCTTAGCCAACGTCATGGGTCAGCGGACCCGACACCTTGTGGCGGGTACGCTGCACCCGCTTGTTCTGCATTTATTTTATCTGCTTCGCTAGAATTTACAGTTTTGTCGGTCTTATCACGTAGGAGATTGTCGGATTCTGTGCCTAGATTAATCCACTGTTCTGCTGGCGGTTGTTCTGCAATCAGATTTTTAACTCCGATTGATTTTACGGTTTTGTTGACCCTGTCGACCATTAGAATGTCAGATTTTACGCCTAGATAGTTCCATTGCACGGTAATAACCGGCGGATTGGTATCCCGGGATGTCATCCATTGACCCCAGCCGAAGGAATCGCTTTCTCCTTTGGATAGGGTGTTCGTTATCCGGTCACTTCCAGGGCCGTTATAGCAACCAAAAGGCGGAGAGGGAGAGCCGTCAATGTAGATTTTAGAATACCTAACCATATTATCTGGTCGCAGGTCTGGTATGGGTTCATCTCCATTATTAACAACGGTGACAAGAAATCCCATTACATCAACATCTCCATTGGTGGCATGCTCAACATGAAATGTAACGCAGTTTGAGACCGTGATATTTAGAGGGGGTAAAGGTTGCCGTTGCGCGAATGCGGGGAGAGCCAATAGCAACCATATTGAAATATACTTCTTCATTTCCTGTGCAGAACGTCAGCGTTCAGGTTTGGCGCACGCTAGTGCGCCATAACCTGCAACGCCTTGTTGGGGCTGTTGTTGTTTTGGCTGTTCATGTTCTTGGGAAATCAGTGATGCAAGGGTGGGGTGGTCTGGTGATCGCCGCATGAACATCACCACCGGATCAGCCATCATTTCCCCTGGCATGCGAATGTGCTTTGCGTGGGGAATGAGCATTGCCAACCTTCGTTTTATTATGGTTCGAGTCTTGCGTTGCCCCAACGTCAGGGGTCAGCGGACCCGACACCTTGTGGAGGGTACGCTGGACCCCCTTGTTGGACCGAATATTCTTCATTTCTTTGCCATTTTTCGCGCTGTAGACGCTGGAAATCGAAAAATGGGCCTAAAAATCGCATTTTCGGGCTCGTAGAGCCCCTCAGAGCGATTTTCCGAGTAAATATTCATAATTATGGCCTCGCGGGGGCTTCTAGCCGTCTGCTTAACGTAATTATGTTCGGATAATTGGGTGTCGCAGTTGCCATCGGTAATTTTCCGTAATCCATCATCATATTTTCTTGGGTCCAACGTCACGGTTCAGCCAACTGCCGGAGCCCGTAAGGCCGCAGGCCACGGGCGCAGGCAGTTTGGCTGGAACCGATGGTTGGAGCCTTCATTCCGTTGATGCGCAGTCGATTGCGCCCGTTTTGGGCTACGGGCGGGTGCCATGGGAAAGGGAAAGGTTGTTCTATCGCGGCCACGCGTGGCCGTAGGGGAAGGTCGTAGACCTTCGGGGGGTGTAGGGGGCAAACCCCATACCCGAGCCCCCGGGAAGGGTCCACGGGTGTCGAGGGCAGGGCGCAGGACACGCCCCGCCCCGTGAACGGACAGCCCCCCACGCCCATCCCAGCCCGTCCGCCCAGCCCCACCCCGCCCCTGTCCCCCGAAAGGGGGTGGGAGGCGGGGGGGACGGCTGGGCCATGGAGCCCCCGTCCGGGGTTTCCGCCAGGCATCCGCCGCCGGAGGCCATGAAAAGGATTTATGGATGCCTTCCATCGGGTTCGGGGGGGGTAGGGGCGCGTAGCGCCCCTACTAACCTTGTATAAGAACAAACAATTAAAAATTTTTGGGGGTGGAGGATGAGCCGATGGCAACGAAAAACCGCGATGTCCTGTGGAGCGAATCATGGTTCTGATCTGTCTTTCATTGTCCGGTGGCTCCAACGTTAGCGTTCACCCTCGGCGCACCTTGTGCGACGTAGGGTGCAACGCCTTGTTCGCCTTCATTTTCTTGTCACCGTGACCGACAGCCATGCATTGCTAAATGATATTTCGGTGATGTTAGTTTGTACGCACCACGTGTCTTCAATTTTCGGAGTAAGTAGTCCGATCCCTGCTCCGGATCCTTTGTTGACAGTCAGTAGCCCCGGTAGCCGGTTGTAGGGTCGCGCTGAGGCTCCAACCAGGTTGTATTTCCAGTCGATTACAAACCATTGGTATACCGAGTTGGATAGACTTGGAATATGGATATAGGTCCGATCAGGCATGCGGAAGGCGGCATAGGCGAAACTCTCCTGCAAACCGCCATCGCGGGTATTGACCTCAACTCTAGCGGAGGATGTTTTATATAGGGGAGTTTCAATAATGGGATATACCGCGAGGTAGGCCCCGATGGGTATGAGGCAAATTATCGCTATAACCCATTTCTTCATTTTATCTCTTGGCGAACGTTAGTGTTCAGGTTCGGCGCACGTTAGTGCGACGTAACCTGCAACACCTTGTTGGGAGAATTGTGGTTTTCTCCCGTGGTGCGGAGGAAGGCCGACTTGCCCATGGCCAAGCTGTGGCGCAAGGCAATCAATTGATGGACTTCCCATTATTGTTCTCACATTTAGCTTTGCCATTGCGCCATCCTGTGTCAGTCACCCAGCACCATTCGTTTCTATTTCCAACGTTCTATAGGACTTGGTTTACAATTGTCGGGAGGGGAATCCAATGACGGAATTTTTCCAATGCGGAGCTAACTCGGGCCGCAGTGGGTGCACGCCGTCTTTGCGGTCATCAGGGTACGCCCCGGGAGGCGGAGAGGACAAGTCGAAAGTGTCTGGGAATGAGGCGGATAGATAGATGGCAAACGATATACAGGACTGGATTCCGGGTGGTTGGGAGGGGTAGGGGCTCATGGGGCGCCTTCGCAGACATAGGGGAGAAATGGGGAAAAAGAAAAGGTGAACGGGGGTTCACTTTTTGGATTGACGGGAAAGAGAGGTGATGGGACAACATTGGGCTATGAAAGGCGGGAATTCGGGCGGGAAGGGCGGAAAAGGGCGGCGGGAGTTGGTGTTTGGGTGGAAATGGAGATGATGGGGCGCGGTTGTTCCATCGAGGGAAAATAAAAACGGGAGGGCGGCATGGACTTGAGGGAGAGGGAGATGGGGCTGGAGGAGTATGGGGAATTTCTGTTGCGGAGGCGGATTGTGCCGGAGATCCATGCCCCGCACTATGTGAAATGGGTCCGGAAGTTTCTCGAGCATGCGACGGATCCGAAGCTTACGCTGGAGGAGCGGATCGAGGAATACAAGGAGGGGCTGCGCAAGGAGGGCCGCTGGGAGGATTGGCAGGTGGAGCAGGCGGAGCGGGCGGTGAAGGTGTATTTTCACTCGTTCCGGGACGGGAAGGGGCTGGAGGCGCGGCCGGTCTCGCGGGTGGACCGGGACGGGGCGGGGCGGGTGGATGTGCAGGAGGTGCTGGCGGCGTCGAGGAGTTTGCTGAGGACGAAGCATTATTCGTACCGGACGGAGCAGACGTATCTGGGGTGGATCGGGCAGTTTTTGGGGTATCAGGGGAGTATTCAGAAGGCGGGACCGCAAATGGAGGCGGATGGGTGCAAATGGGGAGAGGGGAATTCAATATCCAATGATCAACAGCCAACGGGCAATGTCCAAGGAGGGACAAGAAGGGTGGTGGTGGATGGGCAGGGGGTGAAGAGTTTTTTGACGTATCTGGCGACGCGGCGGAAGGTGGCGGCGGGGACGCAGAACCAGGCGTTTTCGGCGCTTTTGTTTTTGTGCCGGGAGGTGCTGCGGCTGGAGGAGGTGGATCTGGAGACGGGGGTGAGGGCGAAGGCGCGGAAGCGGCTGCCGGTGGTGTTGACGGTGGAGGAAACGGGGCGGCTGCTGGGGGCGATGAAGGGGACGTCGGGGCTGATGGCGGAGGTGCTGTACGGGGGCGGGCTGCGGGTGATGGAGTGCTGCCGGCTGCGGGTGAAGGACGTGGATTTCGACAACGACCTGCTGTTTGTGCGGGAGGGGAAGGGAGGGAAGGACCGTTCGACGATGCTGGCGCGGTCGGTGAAGGAACGGCTGCGGGCGCACCTGGAGCGGGTGAAGGAGCTGCATGCGCGGGATGTGGCGGCGGGGGCGGGGGAGGCGCGGATGCCGGACGGGCTGGAGCGGAAGTTTCCGAACGCAGGGAAGGACTGGGGGTGGCAGTTTGTGTTTCCGAGCAAGCAGCTGTCGGTGGATCCGCGCGGGGGGAAGGTGAGGCGGCACCATGTGAGCGATGTGGCGCTGCAGAAGGCGGTGAAGGAGGCGGTGGGGAAGGCGGGGATCGAGAAGCCGGTTTCGGTGCATACGCTGCGGCACAGTTTCGCGACGCACCTGCTGCTGCACGGGGTGGACCTGCGGCAGATCCAGGAGTACCTGGGGCATGCGAGCGTGGAGACGACGATGATCTATACGCATGTGGTGCGGGATCTGCGGTCGCCGGCGAGGAGTCCGCTGGATGTGATGCGGGAAGGGGGGTGACGGGGCGGAGAAGGGGGGAGCCGGGATTTTCCACGGTGTGGGAAAAAGTTTTCCACCGTGTGGAAAACCCGCATGGGGCGCCTTGCCGCGCGGTGGAGGAGGGGGCGGGCGCCTAGGTGGCGGCGGGGGTGTGGAGGCGGGTGTTGTCGGCGATGCGGGCGGGGTGGGCGGTGGGGTTGCGCAGATGGACGGCGCCTTCGATGCGGACATGGGTGCCGAAGTGGATGTCGCCGTCGATCTGGAGGGAGTCGCACTGGAGGAGGGAGGGGGCGCCGTGGGGGAAGCGCTCTTCGAAGTCGGCGATGTTCTTGTAGAAGCGGGGGTCGAGGGTGATGGCGGGGGGCGGGGTGAAGCGGAGGGGGTGGAGGGCGACCTGGTGTTCTTCGCCGAGGGTGTAGAGGTCGGAGCGGATGGCGAGGAGGTCGTTGGTGGTTTTGACGGGGGCGAAGCGGAAGCGGGGCACGACGAGGGCGGCGGCGTGTTCGAAGGAGGAGATGGCGGAGCCCATGGCGGCTTCGAGCTGGACGACGGGGGAGGAATCGGAACGGACGGGGTCGACGGTCTTGTGGTTGACGATGAGGGGGATTTGGGGGAGGCCGCCGCTGGCCTGGAGCATGTCGCGGAGGGCTTCGAGGTCGAGCCAGAGGTTGTTGGTGTTGAAGAGGGAGTAGCGGGCGGTGTCCTGGAAGTCGGCGGCTTCGGAGGGGGGGCATTGGGCGGATTCGCGGAGGAGGAGGCGGCCGGACGAGCGGTCGCGGGCGAGGTGCCCGCCCTTGCGGTCGCACTCGGTGCGGGCGGTGACTTCCATGAGGAAGGGGATGCGGCGGGAGGCGATGTGGCCGAGGATGCCCATGTGGAGGAGGGCGCCGAGGTTGTCGGCGTTGGAGACGAAGGCGTAGCGGAAGCCGCGGGAGAGGAGGCGGTCGAGGAGGCCGGTGGTCTGGAGGGCGTGGTAGATGTCGGCGTGGCCGGGGGGGCACCACTCGAGGGCGGGGTTGTCGGGCCAGCGGACGGGGGCGCGGGTGGCGAGGTCGATCTTGGGGACGCGGTGCTGGCTGAAGGAGAGGGGGATGGCGCCGTCGTTGGCGAAACCGGGATGGGATTGGGCGAGGGCGGCGAGGGAATCGGCCTCGGTGGAGAAGCTGTTCATCAGGAGGAGGGGGAGGGGGGCGCGGCAGCGGCGGCGGAGGAATTCGACCTGTCGGACGATGATGTCGAGGAAGGAGAGGCCGTTCTTGGCGATGATGAGGGATTTGGCGCGCTCGAGGCCCATGCTGGTGCCGAGGCCGCCGTTGAGCTTGATGAGGACGGTGCGGGAAATGGCGGCTTCGCCGGCGGGGTCGAAGGGGTCGAGGTCTTCAAGGCGGGGGAGGTCGCCGAGGGGGGCGAGGGAGGAGCCGGGGATGACGCCGAGATCGCCATCGTTCCAGCGGCGCAGGCTCTGGAGGAAGGCGTCGATGACGAGGGGCGGAGAGCCATCGGCGGCCATGCGGGCGCGGATGTCGGCTTCGATGGGATCGGGTTTCATGCGGGGCAAGGGGGGGCTTTATTTCGCTTCGCCGGGCGGGGGGAGAAGGGCCTGGATGCCGTCGCGGAGCTGCTTGATTTTCTCGTCGCGGCGGGCATTGAGGGTTTGCTGGACGCGGAAGACTTCGGAGCCCCATTGCTTGCGGGGGAGGACGAGGAGGGGGTCGACCGGGAGGAAGGCGGCGACGCCGGGATGGAGCTCGGCGAGGGAGTAGGAGGCGGTTCCGCCGGAGAACTTGACGAAGATCTTGTCGCCCTCGACGCCGGTGACTTCGGCGTTTTCGCGAAGGGTCTGGCCATCGGGGCCGGGGAGGATGGAGAAAACGATCTGGCGGCCCTGGATGCCCTGGCCGGGTTCGACGTCGGAGATGGAGGGGGGGGCGGGGAGGCCGTTCTTGGCGGCATCGACGAGCTTGCGCATATGATCGCGCAGGAGGGTGGTGCGGTCGGCGGGGCTGCTTTCCAGGAGGCGGCGGGAGGCGCGTTCCAGGTCGCGGGAGAGGGACTCGGCCTCGTCGACGGCGGCAAGGGCGGCCGTGCCAAGAGCGGCGGTATCGGGGAGCTTGACGGCGGCGAGGTCGTCGCGGAGGCGGGCGATTTCGGCTTCCTGGCGCATGGAGATGGCCTGGGCCTGCTGGAGGGCTTCGGCGAGGGGGCGGAGGTCGGCGACCTGCCGGTCGAGATTCCCGGCGCGGGACCAGAGGAAGAGATTGGCGGCCAGAAGGAGGAGGATGGCGAGGACGGTGGCGGCGGCGACGATGCCTTTGCGGATGCGGTGGGAGCGGGGCAGTTCGGGGATCTGGAGGGGGTTGCCGCATTCGGGGCATTTGACGATGAAGCCGGCGCCGCCTTCATCCACCTCGAGGTTGTGGCCGCATTCGGGGCAATCGAAATTGATCAGGGACATGGCCGACTTCCTTTCTTTGCGGGAAAAACCGTGCAACTGCAATATAGGAGGGAAGGGGGGCGGCCGCAAGCCATTTGAGGGGCGGGGGGATGCGGCGGAAAATCCGTTGCGCGGCGGGGGGCGGGCGGGTATCCTGCGGGCATCATGAAGAAACGCAAGGCGATGGTGGAGCGGAAGACGCGGGAGACGCAGATCCGCGTGGAACTGGATGTGGACGGGAACGGGCGGTACGAGATCGAGACGGGGCTTCCGTTCTTCAACCACATGCTGGAGCTGTTCGCGAAGCATTCGCTGTTCGACCTGAAATTGAAGGCGGCGGGCGACCTGGCGGTGGACCACCACCACACGGTGGAGGATGCGGGCCTGGCGCTGGGCGACGCGCTGAACCAGGCGCTGGGGGACCGCAAGGGGATCGAGCGGTATGGCTTCAGCCTGATGCCGATGGACGAGACGCTTTCGCGCGTGGCGCTGGACCTGGGGGGGCGGCCGTACCTGGTGCTGGAGATGGCGAACAAGAAGAAGAAGATCCTGGATTTCGAACTGGCGCTGCTGGGCGAGTTCCTGCGGGCGTTCACGACGCAGGCGCGGATGAACCTGCACATCCACCAGATGTACGGGACGGACGCGCACCACGCGTGGGAGTCGGTCTTCAAGGGGATGGCGCGGGCGATGAAGGCGGCGTGCCGCCGGGATCCGCGGGTGAAGGGCGTGCCTTCGAGCAAGGGAATCCTCTGATCCGCCCAGAGGGCGGGCGGATCGAGGGCTGGCGGCGGACAGGACGGAAACGATGATCGGCGTGATCGATTATGGCATGGGCAATCTCGGGAGCGTGGCGAATGCGCTGGCGTTCCTGGGCGTGCCGTCGCGCGTGCTGAAGGGGCCCGGCGAGATGGCGGACTGCCGGGCGCTGATCCTGCCGGGCGTGGGGGCGTTCGGGGATTGCATGGCGAACCTGCGCCAATGGGGCTATATGGAGCCGCTGCGGGAGTGGATGGCGGCGGACAAGCCGCTGCTGGGCATCTGCCTGGGGCTGCAGATGCTGTGCGAATCGAGCGAGGAATCGCCGGGGGTGGAGGGATTTGGCGTGGTGCCCTCGCCGGTGGTGAAGTTCACGGCCTCGGGAGAGTGGAAGGTGCCGCAGATCGGGTGGAACCGGGTGCGCCGGGCGGCGGGGCGGGAATGCCCGCTGTTCGCGGGGATTCCGGACGGGACATACTTTTATTTCGTGCACTCGTACTATCTGCCGGGGGCGGAGGGCTGGGACGCGGGGCTGACGAACTACGGGGTGGACTATGCCTCGGCGGTCTGGCGCGGGCGGACGGCGGCGGTGCAGTTCCACCCGGAGAAGAGCCAGCAGGCGGGCCTGCGGCTGCTGAAGAATTTCACGGACTGGAGCGGGGAGTAGAGGCGGCCATGGGTGAATTCACAATCCTGCCGGCGGTGGACCTGAAGGGCGGCCAGTGCGTGCGCCTGCGCCAAGGGCGCGCGGACGATGCGACGGTTTACGGGAACGATCCGGCGGCGCAGGCCCGCGACTGGGCGCGGCAGGGCGCGAAGTGGCTGCATGTGGTGGACCTCGACGGCGCGTTCCAGGGATCCCCGGCGCATCTGGATGTGATCGGCCGGATGGTGGAGGCGGCGGGCATCCCCGTGGAGTGCGGGGGGGGATTGCGCAGCGATGCGGATCTGGAGGCGCTGCTGGCGCGGGGGGTGCGCCGGGCGATCCTGGGGACGCGGGCGCTGGAGCGCATGGAAGAGCTGGCGGCGCTGGCGGCGAAATACGGCGACCGGCTGGCGGTGGGGATCGACGCGCGGGAGGGCTTCGTCCAGGTGAAGGGGTGGACCGAGACATCGAGGACCACGGCGGTGGAACTGGCGCGGCGCGCGGCGACGGCGGGGGTGAAGACGATCATCTACACCGACACGGCGACGGACGGCATGCTGCGGGGGCCGAACTTCATCGGCAACGCGCAATTGTGCGATGCCGTGGGGCCGGGGTGCCAGGTGATCGCGTCGGGCGGCATCACGACGGGGGACGACATCGTGCGTCTGCGGGCCTTGAACAAGGCGAACCTGGCGGGGGCGATCGTGGGCAAGGCGCTCTACGAGGGGCGCACGACGATGCTGGAACTGCTGGCGGCGGCGCGGGCGTAGCGGGGACGGACTCGGTCGGCGGCACGCTTCAATCGCGGCAAAACAAAAGCCCCGGCGGAAGCCGGGGCTTTTTCCCGAAAACAAAGGGGTTAGAACAGGTCGGCGAAGGCCATGGCCATGATCTGGGTGCCGGCATCGTTGGGATGGAGGCCGTCGGGTTGCATCAAGAGGGGGTCGGCATCGACGGCTTCCGGGAACAACGGATCGTCAAAATCGAATTCCGCTTCCAGGTCGACGCACTTGATGCCCTCGGCCTCGGCGATGGTGCGGATGCCCATGTTGAGCATCTGGGTGTTGTAGGCGAAAAGCCGGTGGCCGAGGATGGGCACCGGATAGGTGGCCAGGACGGGAACCACGTTGTTCTGCTTGCAGATGAGGACCATCTGGTTGAGGGCGCCCAGGATGCCGCCGACATTGTGGCCATGGATGATGTCGTTGACCCCGTAGAGGATCAGCATATAGGCGGGGTGGTACTTGTTGATGGCGGTCTGGGTGCGACCGACGCTGCTTTCCGCCTTGCTGCCGCCGACGCCGGTGTTGTAGACGATTTTGCCGATCATGGCGGAAAGGCGGGCGGGATAGGGGACGCAGGCGCATTCACTGCCCTGAGTGATGCTGTCGCCGAAGGCAACGACGACGTTCAGGTCGTTGATGCCGGGATTCTTGTTGGAGAGTTTTCCATCCCCCCCGTCATCGCAACCGACCAGAAACCCGCAGACCGTCCCCACCGACATCACCGAAACCAAACACCGCAAAAACGCATTCCTCATGGAACAGCCTCCTTGTGGATATTTCCATATCCTCTTACAGGGTATGAAAATGGAGGTGAATGTCTAGGGGGAAATCATGAAAATCATGTCAAGACGGAGAGAAGCGGAGGGCTAGAACAAGTCGGCGAAAGCCATGGCCATGATCTGGGTCCCGGCATCGTTGGGATGGAGGCCATCTGATTCGTAGAGAAGAGGATCGGCGGCGAATTCAGCTTCGAGATCGACGCACTGGAGTCCATTTTCGGAGGCGATGGATTGGATATGCTCGTTGAGGAGCAAGACGCGGGGGGCGAAGGCGCCGTGGTCGCCGATCGGCTCGGGATAGGTGGCGAGGACGGGGACGACCTGGTTTTGCCGGCAGATGTCGATCATTCCCTGGAGGGCCTCGTCGACGGCGCCGAGTTCCTGGCTGTGGATGATGTCGTTTACGCCGTAGAGGATCAGCATGAAGGCGGGATGGAAGCGGTCGATGGCGGCCTGGGTGCGGTCGACGTTTTCGGTGGCGAGGGAGCCGCCGACGCCGGTATTGAAGACGTTTTTCCCGACCAGACCCGCCACACGGGCGGGATAGGGGGTGCAGGAACACATGTTGCCTTGCGTAAGGCTATCGCCAAAGGCGACGACGGTATTCAGGTCATTGTCGCCGGGATCCTTGTTTTTGAGGCCGCCATCCCCGCCGCCGCCGCCGCAACCGGCCAGCGCCAACGACAGCAGGCTCCACGCCAGAAACCGGAACGGGATTCCCTTCATGTTGTCATCTCCTTGTCCATGTGATGGCGGAGAATAAACAGGAAGCGGCCATGTTTCCAGCCCGAAAAAAGATCCGGAGAAAAAAGGTGGCGCGGGAGGGGGCCGGCGTGTTTAATGGCGCGCATCATGAATTGCGATGGATCATGGGTTGAAGTGGATCTGGGCCGGCTGCGCGGCAACGTGGAGTCCATCCGGGCGTCGCTGGGCGGCGCGGACCTGATGGCGGTCATCAAGTCCGACGCCTACGGCCACGGGCTGGAGGCGGTGGCGGCCTCGATGGGGCGCTCGGGCGTGAGGCGGTTTGCGGTGGCCTACGTGGCGGAAGCCGAGGTGGTGCGCCAGGCGGCGCCGGGGGCGGAACTGATTCTCGTGCTGGGGGCGACCTGGCCGGCGGAGGTGCCCCGGATGCTGCGTGGGCGGATCACGCCCGTGGTGGTCTCGATGGAGCACGGGTGCGCCCTGTCGGAGGCGGCGGTGGCGGCGGGCGGGCGCCTGGGCGTGCATGTGAAGCTGGACACGGGGATGGGACGGCTGGGATTCGTCTGCCCGGCCGAGACGGCGCAGGCGGCGGAACTCGCGCGCCTGCCGGGACTGGACGTGCAGGGAGTCTGCACGCATTTTGCAATGGTGGAGCCGGAGAAGAAACCGACGGCGGCGAAGGGGCAGGCCGAGAAATTCCGCCAGGCGCTGCCGATCCTCGAGGCGGCGGCGGGGCGGCGCCTGTTCCGGCACATGTCGAGCAGCCGGGCGGCGCTGCTGCTGCCGGATTGCGACCAGGACTCGGTCCGCGTGGGCATTTCGCTCTATGGCTACGGGGCGTCGGAGAGGAACCGACGGTTCACAACAGCGCCGGTTCTGAGCTGGAAATCGCGCGTCATGCAGGTCAAGACCGTGCCCGCCGGTTTCGCGGTGGGGTATTACGGCAGCTACCGGACCGCGGAAGCCACGGATCTGGCGACCATCAGCTGCGGCTACACGGACGGCTACCAGCGGCATCTGGGCAACAAGGGCCATGTATTGATCGGTGGAAAGCGGCGGCCCGTGGTGGGGCGCGTCAGCATGAACTGGATCAGCGCGGACCTGGGGCCCCGCAGCGGCGTGAAGGCGGGCGACGAGGTCGTCTTGATCGGGGAGCAGGGCGGCGAGCAGATCTGGGCCGACGAACTGGCCAAGCATTGCGGCACCATCGCCTACGAGATCCTGACGGGCATTTCCCGACAGATCGAGCGGCGCTACATCGGAGGACAGGAGCCGTGGCCATGAAAATCCTGATCGCTTCCCGCAATGCCCACAAGATCCAGGAAATCCGCGAGATCTTCGATCTGCCGGGCGTGGAATGGGTTTCCACCGCGGCCTTTCCGGACCTGCACGACGTGGAGGAAGACGGCGAGACCTTCGAGGCCAACGCGATCAAGAAGGCGACCGAACTGGCCCGCGCGACGGGCCTGTGGGCGCTGGCCGACGATTCCGGGCTCGAGGTGGAGGCGCTGGGCAACGCGCCGGGCGTCTATTCCGCGCGGTATGCGGGCGAGCCGTGCAACCACGCGAACAACAATGCCAAGCTCCTCCGCGAGCTGGCCGGGAACAAGAACCGGGCGGCGCGATTCCGCTGCGTGGCGGCGCTCAGCGATCCGGTGGGCCGCGCCGAGACGGTTTCGGGTTCCTGCCCGGGCCGCATCGTCGGGGAGCTGCGCGGGGCGAAGGGATTCGGCTACGATCCCCTGTTCGTTCCCGACGGATTCGAGAAGACGTTCGCCGAGATGGGCAACGAGCAGAAGAACCGATTGAGCCACCGCGGCCGCGCCCTGGCACTGGCCAAGGAAAAATGGGGAGCGCTGATCGCCTCGGACGCGGCGGGTTTCCCTCGCTAGCGCAGAACGCCCAGGCGGACCAGCGCCAGCAGCAGGGCGAGATTCGCGGCATTGAACAGCGCGTGCATCGCCATGGGGACGAGGAGAGTGCCGGTCCGGGCATAGGCCATCGAAAGCGCGACGGAAAACACGGCCAGCGCCAGGAAGGTTCCCGCATCGCCATGCAAGGCGGCGAACCCCAGCGCGACCAGCGCCAGTCCGGCGGGCGCGCCCAGCCGGCGGACCAGCACCGGCAGGAGCAGGCCCCGGAACAACGCTTCTTCCGCGACGGGAGCGACGCCCACCGCGAAGAAGAAGAACGCCGCCTGCCGGAGTGGATCGCCCGTCTCGATGAAAAGCCGGACGGCAAGCTGGAGGGCCGGCGCATGGCCCAGCGCGGTGAGCAGGATCTGCCACGTGAAGGAGAGGAACCACAGGAGGGGCAGGATGGCGAGCCAGCGCAGGAGCGCCTCGGAGGCAATGGCGCGGGCCGGGGCGGGCCCGCCGAAGGGGCGGGACTTGCCGAGCGCGCGCCACCCGATGGCGGCGATGCCCGCGCCTTGGAACGCCAGCACGTTCAGAAAGACCGACCCGGGCAGGAAATGCCGGACGAACTGCGCGCCGGACAGCAGCAGCAGAACGAGCAGCAGATCGCGGCCGGTCCAGGGATTCGCGGCGGCGGCCTGGGCCAGGACGGTTTTCCACGGCGTGGAAAGGGTTCTCCGCCGCACGGCCAGGTGGACCAGCGCGGCGACGCCCGCCACCAGCAGCAAGGCCATCGCGGCGGCGACGGGCAGCAGCAGGCGGAACGGGGGGGCGGGGGGCATCAGGCGCCGGGGGAATCGAAGGTCTCGCGGATCGAATAGATGCGCTTGTCCTGCGATTCATGGTAGGTGCGGATCTGCACCTCCGCCAGCAGGCCCATCGAGATGAACTGCATGCAGAAGGCCAGCAGCATGAAGGGCGTGATGACCCAGAAGGGCCGCTTGACGAGGTAGAGGTGCTCCGCGCCGCCGCCGCCGAGGAGGCGGTCCAGCAGCACGACCAGCAGCATGAGCGCGGCGGCGCCGCCGAAGATGAAGGCGATCTTGCCGAACAGCTGCATGGGGCCGCCGGTGAAGCGCAGCAGGAACTTGACCGTGAACAGGTCGAGGATGACGCGGAAGGTGCGGCCGATGCCGTACTTGGATTTTCCCGCGATGCGGGGATGGTGCGAGACGACGACTTCGGCGATGTCGCCGCCGACCCACGAGCACAGGGCGGGGATGAAGCGGTGCATCTCGCCGTAGAGCCGGACGCCCTGCAGGACTTCGCGGCGATAGGCCTTCAGCGTGCAGCCGTAATCATGCAGGCGCACGCCGGTCATGGTGGAGATGAGGCCGTTGGCGATCATCGAAGGCAGGCGGCGGTTGATGAAGGGGTCCTTGCGGTCCTTGCGCCAGCCGGAAACGACGGCATAGTCGTTCCGCTCCATCTCGGCGAGGAGGAGGGGGATGTCGGCGGGGTCGTTCTGCAGGTCCGCGTCGAGGGTCACGATGACGTCGTTCTTCGCGGCATCGATGCCGGCGGACATGGCGGCGGTCTGGCCGAAGTTGCGGCGGAAGCGGAGGAGGCGGAAATGGGGATAAACGGCCGCCGCCTCCTTGAGCCGGTCCCAGGAGGCGTCGCGCGAGCCGTCGTCCACGAGGATGATCTCGTAGGCGCGTCCGATGGCGGACAGCGCGTCGTGGAGCTTCTTCGCCAAGGCGGCGACATTGGGTTCCTCGTTGTAGACGGGGATGACGACCGAGAGGCTGGATGGGCGTGTAGTCATGGAGCGCAGTATGGGGCAACGCGGCCCGTAATTCAAGCGGGGTTTGTTTTGACAGGGCCGTCTCCGGGATGCTACAAGCGGGAGCCATGCATAGGGGTGGTCTGCGGTCACCCGGCGAAGGAGATTCCCAATGGCGAAGGTCGTTCTCGAAAATGTCTACAAGATCTATCCCGGCGACGTCACGGCGGTGCACGACGCGAACCTGGAGATCCAGGACCAGGAATTCGTGGTGCTGGTCGGTCCCTCCGGCTGCGGGAAGTCCACCACGCTGCGCATGGTTGCCGGCCTCGAGGACATCAGCAAGGGTTCCATCTACATCGACGGCAAGAAGGTCAACGACATCCCCCCGAAGGACCGCGACATCGCGATGGTGTTCCAGAACTACGCGCTCTACCCGCACATGAGCGTCTACAACAACATGGCCTTCGGCCTGAAGCTGCGCAAGTATCCCAAGGCCGAGATCCACAAGCGCGTGATGGAGGCCGCCGAGATCCTCGGGATCACGGACTACCTCGAGCGCAAGCCCAAGGCGCTGTCCGGCGGGCAGCGGCAGCGCGTGGCCGTCGGCCGCGCCATCGTCCGCAAGCCCAAGGCCTTCCTGTTCGACGAGCCGCTTTCCAACCTCGACGCGAAGATGCGCGTCCAGATGCGGGCCGAGATCAGCAAGCTGCACAACAGCCTGAAGAGCACGATGATCTACGTGACCCACGACCAGATCGAGGCCATGACGATGGGCGACCGCATCGTGGTGATGAAGGATGGCTGGATCCATCAGGTGGACACGCCGCTGAACATCTACAACCATCCCGCCAACCAGTTCGTCGCCGGCTTCATCGGCAGCCCGCCCATGAACTTCTTCAAGGGCCGGATCGTCCGGAAGGGCAACACCGTCGTCTTCGACGAAGGCAAGTTCAGCGTCGCGCTTTCCGGCCAGGCCGCCGAGAAGATGGCCGCCCACGACGGGCAGCCCATCACGATGGGCGTCCGCCCCGAGAACGTCGACGAACGTTCCGCCAGCCCCGGCGCCGATCCGGCGCACGTGGTGAAGGCCACGGTGGAGGTGGTCGAGATGATGGGCTCCGAAGTCTATCTCTACGCGACCACGGGCCAGACCAGCTTCACCGCCCGCGTGGATCCGTCCTGCCGCAAGCAGATCGGCGATTCCGTCGAGGTCGTGCTGGACATGGGGAAGGCGCATTTCTTCGGCGGAACCGACGAGAAATCCCTGCTGTAGGGCGGGGACCGGTGCGCATATGAGCCTGAGCCTGGCGACAAGCGAACTCCTCCAGACCGCGGGGGTCGTCGTGCTCGCCTTCGCGATCCTGACCCTGCTGGCCCTGTTCCTCCGGGCCGAATCCTCGACGTGGAAGAAGCCGGAAGGCGGAGGAAAACCATGAGGCTGGGAGTCAACATCGACCATGTGGCCACCCTGCGCCAGGCGCGCGGGACGACCTACCCCTCGCCGCTCGAGGCGGCGGCCCTGTGCGAGAAGGGCGGGGCGGACGGCATCACCATCCATCTGCGCGAGGACCGCCGCCACATCCAGGATTCGGATCTCTACGCCTTGCGGAAGGCCCTGAAGGTGCCGCTGAACCTCGAGATGGCCAACACCGCCGAGATCGTCGGGATCGCGGTGGCGACGAAGCCGGCCGAGGTCTGCCTCGTGCCCGAGCGCCGGCAGGAAGTGACCACCGAGGGGGGACTCGATGCCGCCGGCCAGTTCGATGCGCTGAAGCCCTCCATCACGAAGCTGGCGGCGGCAGGGATCACCGTGAGCCTGTTCATCGAGCCTTCCCTCCGGCAACTGGATGCGGCGGTGGCGCTGGGGGCGCCGGTTGTCGAACTGCACACGGGGAAATACTGCGATCTGGCCGGCGGGGAGCGCGAAGCCGAGCTGCGGCGCCTGGTTGAAGCCGCGGAACACGGCCACCGGATCGGGCTGCAGGTCAACGCCGGCCACGGGCTCAACTACGAGAATCTGCCTGCTTTCCTGAAAGCGGTCCCGCATCTGGACACCTTGAACATTGGCCACAGCATCGTCGCCCGGGCCGTCATGGCCGGCATGGAGAAGGCCGTGCGCGAAATGAAGGACCTCCTGGCATGAAATTCGTCACCTCGGAGTCGCTGCGGAAGGCCGAGGGAAAGGCGATTGCGAACGACAATTCGCTGGCCATGAGCATGATGAACCGGGCCGGCAAGGGGTTGGCCCGGGCCATTCTCCGGATCGTTTCGCAGATGGGGCAGCCCGTCTCCGAGGTGCGCCTGCTGGCCGGGCCGGGGAACAACGGCGGCGACGCCTTTGTCGCGGCGGTGTATCTCCGGGAGGCCGGCCTGTCCCCCCAGGTGTGGCTGGTGTGCCAGCGGGAGAAGCTGCGCGGGGCGGCCAAGGCCTATTTCGAGGACATGCTCAAGGAGCGGATCCCCTGGCGGGAAATGCTGGGGGAAAAAGCCTGGGCCAAGGAGGCCGAGGCGTCGCTTTCCCCGCTGATCCTGGTGGACGCTTTGCTGGGGACGGGAGGCAAAGGCGAACCCATCGGGGATATCCGCCGGGCGGTCGAATACCTGAAGGGCAAGCATCCGCTGGCGATGGTGGTCGCCGCCGACATCCCGACGGGCATGAACGCGGACACCGGCGAGACATCCCCCTTCACGGTGAAAGCCGACTTCACGGTCACCATGTGCGTTCCCAAGGCCGGAATGGCCCAGCCGGCAGCGCTGGAAACGATGGGGACCCTGGCGCTGATCCCCATCGGGATTCCGTTCGAATATCTCGAGATGATGCCCGATGCCCGGCCGGACCTGCAGATGATCTCCGTCATGGATGTGCGCAGGAGCCTGCCGGACCGTCCGTACGACTCGCACAAGGGCACCTATGGCACCGCGCTGCTGATGGGCGGATCGAACCGCTATCCCGGCGCCATCGTGCTGGCGGCGGAAGGGGCGGCCCGTTCCGGAGCGGGGCTTGTTCGCGTGGCCACCGTGGACAGCGCCATCGCGCCCCTTGTTTCGCGGGTGCCGGAAGCGATCGCCGAAGCTGGCCCCGCCGTGGAGGTTTCCCTGGAGGGGGCGGACGCCATCCTGGCCGGTCCCGGCCTCGGCCGGAATCCCGAAACCCGGCGCCTCGTGGCGAAGCTGCTGCATGAGGCGCCTTGCCCGCTGGCACTCGATGCCGATGCCATCGCGGTGCTGGAGGGCAAGCCGGAAGTCCTCCGCCAATGCAAGCAACCGGTGGTCCTGACGCCCCATCCCGGCGAACTCGCCATGCTGCTGGGGACGGATGTGGCGAGCATCCAGAAGGACCGGCAGGCCGCCGTCCGCAAGGCGGCCGATCGAAGCGGGGCGGTCGTGGTTCTCAAGGGATCGGGGACACTGGTGGCGCAGCCGGGCAACAAGCCGACCTGGATCAACTTGAACGGCAATCCCGGCATGGCCTGCGGCGGCTGCGGCGATGTCCTGGCCGGCCTGCTGGCCGGCCTGCTGGCCCAGAAGGTGCCGCCGCTCCAAGCCGCCTATTCGGCGGTCTGGCTGCATGGAACCGCCGGCGATTTCGCCGCGTTGAGGAAAACGCAGGCCGCGATGAAGGCCGGCGACATCGTGGACTCGCTGCCGGATGCGTTCCGGTGGGTGTCCGTCCGCTGAACGGTTCCGTCTCTTTCTTGCCGAAGGTTGCGCGAGGCGCGCCGCGGGTTCAGCGCTGCTTCGAACCGTGCGTATTCCAATCCTCCTCCAGCCAGCGGAGGCATTCATCCGTGGTTTCGACGGGGGTCGGGGTGGAATGGCCGCCGGGATAGGAGAACAGCTTGACATTGCATTTGCGCAATTGGAGCGCCTTGCTGTCGCTTTCGACCCAGGCATTGGCAGCCGTGTCCTCGGTGCCGTTGAGCATGGCCACGGCCATGTGCCGGCAAAAGGTCAGCTTCTGGTAGTCCGGCCCCCCCAGCCATCCGCCGAACGCGAGGACGCCGGCAAACGGCTCCTTGCGGCGGGCGGTGATGCCATAGGCGCGCATGCCGCCGCCGGAATGTCCCCCCAGGTAGACCCGGCGCGGATCATGGGGCACGTTGCGGTAGATGTCTTCGAGGAGTTCATCCTCCATCGCGTTAATCTCCTTGTCGCCGATGTCCATGGAGTTCATCAGCTTGTCGCTGCCGATCGCGAGCCAGCCCGCCTTGTCCGTGCTGGTGCTGATCGCGTTGAGGGCCGACCGTCCCTTGCCCGTGGCGCTGAACGCGATGACCAGGGGAAGGACATCGCCGGGCTTGAAGGAAGGAGGCACCCGGACGTGGTAGGTGATTCCCGATTTCCCTTCCGCCGTCCGGGTGAACGTCTGCCCCGGAATCATCTGGGCCGTGACGGCGGGGGTGCCCGGGCGGGGAGCCGCCGGGGTGGCGGCGGAGGTCGACGCCTTTCCGGAAGCAGGGGCGGGGGAAAGGCTCCGGCTCCGGAGGTATTCCTGATCCGCCGGCGACAGTTTCGCCAGCGGGATGGCGAACATCTCGCCTTGCGGGGATTTCAGGGTGACGCGGCCATAGGCCTGGGAAACATATTCGGCTTCCAGCTGCTTGCCCGAAAGACTTGTCCATGTCCTGGCATCGGAGGCCAAGGCGAGGCAGGCAAAAACCGACGCAATCCAAACGAGACGTTTCATGATTGAGACTCCCATTGGGCGGCGCTTGCGGGGGAACGTCCGCCTTTCTTGCGTGGAAGGGTATGCCGGGGAGCGACGCAAGTCAACGACGCATCCCCGCCGATGGATTTCGGGCTTGGCACCGCCGGATGACGGCATGGGGATCGGGGAGGGGAAGCCCTAGTCGGGGATGAACAGCTTCTGGCCGACGCGGATGCTGTCGGCGTTCGTCAGGCCGTTCTCCTCGATGATCACGTCCATTTTCACGCCATAGGCGGAGGCAATCTTGGAGAGGGATTCGCCCGGCTGCACCACATGCTCGATGCCGGTCTGCGAACCCGAACGGGGCCTGGGGGGGCGCGAGGCGGAGGAGGACGTGGAGGACGATTTCAGCAGAGTCGCGATCTTCTTGGAGATGTCATCGTAGATTTCCTTCTTGTCCTGGGCGCGGGCGGCGTCGAGGGCGCGGATCTGGCGCTGAAGGTCGTCGAGCTGCGTTTGCATGGACTGCACCTGCGCGGCGGAGGCGTAGGAGGGCTGGCTCGACTGGGAGGCCATGACGTCGCCTTGCACGCGGCCCAGCTCGGACTCGGAGGCTTCGAGGCGGGAATTCAGGCGGCGGATCTCCTCGCGCAGGTAGTTCACATCCGCCTGCGAAGCCGGCGGCGGCTCGTCCCCATCCTGCATGGTGGCACAACCGGCGCCGGCGAAGGCCAGTCCAAGGGAGATCGGCAACAGACGGAAAAGGTTTTTCATGATGCGGGGCAGGATAGGGTTTCCCGTCCCGCCGCGCAAGAAAATGAGCAAGATTCCCTCTTTATGGAAAGATTGCCTTGGGAGGGGGGATGATCTAGGATGAACACTTTATGCACTCGTTGCGTTCCATCGGATGGATCCTTGTCTTGGCGGCGGGAATCGGGTTGGCGGTGCCGGAAACGGCGCCGGCGCAGGTGCGCACCCTGAAGACGGTGACCTATGCCGGCAAGCGCTATGTGGCCCTGAAAGACCTGGCCGCGATGTACGGCCTGCCGCTGACGATGCCGGGCGGAAAGGCACTGCTGATCCGGGGCCAGTACACCAGCCTCCAGTTCACGGCGGACGGGCGCGAGGCGATGCTCAACGGCAGCAAGGTCTGGCTGCATGTGCCGGTGGTGAAGGTCCGTGGCAACTGGTCGATCAGCGACGCCGACGCCCAGTTCGTGGTGGATCCCCTGGTGCGGCCTTCCGCCTATCTGGCGGCGCGCGGCATGCGCACGGTCGTGATCGACGCGGGCCATGGAGGGAAGGATCCCGGGACGACGAGCCGCAGCGGCCTGAAGGAAAAGGATCTCGTCCTCGACATCGCGCTGCGCCTGAAGGCGCATTTGGCGGCGGCCGGCGTGCGCGTGGTCATGACCCGCGACAGCGACCGCTTCTGGGAGCTGGAAGACCGGCCGTATCTGGCGGCGCGCGGCGCCGGCGATGTCTTCATCAGCATCCACATGAATGCGGCGCTTTCGCGTTCCGTGCAGGGGATCGAAACCTTCGTGACGGCGGCGGAGAACTTCCCGCCCACCGCGGAATCGCGGACCGGGGGCAAGTATCCGGCCGTGCCGAACAACCAGTTCAACCACTCCAACATGGCAATCGGGAACCAGATCCAGCGCGCAGTGGTCGGCATCACCCGCGCGGAAGATCGCGGATTGAAGCATGCGCGCTTCATTGTGCTGAAGAATTCCGCGATGCCCGCCGCGCTGGTCGAATGCGGCTTCCTGTCGAATCCGCAGGAGGCGCAGAAGCTGTCGACGCCGTCCTACCGCGAGACGCTGGCGCTGGGCGTCGCGCAGGGCGTCCTGAACTATTTCGCGCTGGTGAACCGGGCCCGGGTGGAGCTGGGCGCTCCGCTGATCCAGAAGCCGACGCAGGTCGCCGTGCCCATCGTTCCCGCGCCGGCGCCGGCGCCGCTGGCGCCGGTTCCGATGGCGTCGCGCGCCGCTTCGACATCCATCGTGATTTCGGCCCCGGCGGCTCCGGTCCCGTTGGCGGCGGCGCCTGTCCCGGCGCCTGCTCCGGCTGCGCCGGCCCCGGTCGCTTCCGCGGCTCCTGTGCAGGCGCCCCCTGCCGTGGCGGTCGCCGCCCCCGCGCCGGCGGCGGCTCCGGTTCCGGTCGTCGCGGCCGCACCGGCGCCCGTCGTGCCCCGGCCCCTGCAGGCGGTGGCGCCGCCTCCGATGAAACTGCTCAACCCCAACCTGGTCAACCGCGCCCAATAGGGGTGCGCGCGGACCCTCCCGAAAGAAGGAGCATTTCCCATGAAAAAGACGAGCCTGGAGTTCCTGAAGAAGCTGATGTCGGCCATTTCCCCGTCCGGCTACGAACTCGACGCCGTCCGCGTGTTCCGCAAGGAGGCCGAATCCTTCGCCTCCGATGTGCGGACCGATGTGCATGGCAACACGGATATCGTGGTGAATCCGGGCGGTTCGCCGCGCGTGATGCTGGCGGGCCACTATGACGAGATCGGCTTCATCGTGACGCTGATCGACGCCAACGGCTATCTCTGGATCTCGCCGATCGGCGGCTGGGATGCGCAGATCCCGCAGGGCCAGCGCGTGTCCATCCGCACGGCCGCGGGCGTCGTGCCGGGCATCATCGGCAAGGTGCCGGTCCATGTGCAGAAGCCCGACGACCGGTCGCGCGTGACGCCGTTGACAGACCTGTGGGTCGATATCGGTGCGAAGAACCGAAAGGAAGCCGAGAAGATGGTTTCCGTGGGCGATCCGATGGTGATCGATCAGGGTGTCGCCGAGATGCCGAACGGGCGGCTGGCGGGCCGCGCGTTCGACGACCGCGCCGGCGCCTTCGTGGTGCTCGAAACCGCGCGGATGCTGGCGGGGATGTCGCCGAAGGCCGAGATCCACGCGGTGGGAACGGTGCAGGAGGAGATCGGCAGCCGCGGGGCCGTCACCTCGTCGTTCGGCATCGCGCCGGAGGTCGGCATCGCCGTGGATGTGACGTTTGCGACGGACCACCCGATGATGGATTCGGCCGAGAAGCGCGAGGGCAAGGTGTCGCTGGGCGGCGGGCCGGTGCTGTCGCGCGGGGCCAACATCAATCCCGTCCTCTACGAGCATCTGCTAAGGACGGCGAAGAAGCAGGAGATTCCCGTGCAGATCGTGGCCGACGGACGGGCGACGCCGACGGATGCCGACCCCATGCAGATTTCGCGCGCGGGGGTGGCGGCCGCGCTGGTGAGCATCCCGCTGCGCTACATGCATACGCCCAGCGAGATCGTCAGCGTGGACGACCTGGACCGCACGGTCCAGCTTCTCGCGCACGCGGTCGCGGCTATGAAGCCGGGCCAGAAGTGGATTCCGTTTTGAAAGCGAGAGAGCAGAGTACAGAGGTCGGAATTCAGGTAGGGCAGGAAGAGGACCGGAAAACGGGTTTCTCCCGACCTCTGACCTCTGACGTCTGATCTCTGTCCCGAAGGAGAAGAACATGATTAAAGTCAAAGTAGTCGGTTGCGGGGGATATGGCGGCGTGGGGATCGTGGAGCTGCTGCTGCGGCATCCGCAGGCGAAGATCCAGACGCTGGTGGCGGCGACGGAGACGGGCATGCCCATGAGCGATCTCTATCCGCACCTGAAGGGGTTCTGCGACCTGCCGATCCTGAAGCCCGACGATCCGGCGGCGCAGGAGCCGGCCGACGTGGTCTTTTTCTCGACGCCCGACGGCGTTGGCATGGTGCAGGCCCGGGCCGAGCTGACGAAGGGCGCGCGCGTGATCGACTACAGCGGCGATTTCCGGTTCGACAACGTCGACGACTATGCCGAATACGCCCGCCGCATCGGGCGCGACCCCGTCCACAAGGCGCCGGACCTGCTGCCGAGGACCGTCTATGGCCTGCCCGAGCTGAACCGCAAGGCCTATGGCCGGGACCAGCGCCTCGTCGGGAATCCGGGCTGCTTCGCGATGAGCTGCCTGGTCGGCCTGGCGCCGGCGGCGGCGGCCAAGCTGGTGGATTTCCGGAGCCTGATCTGCGACTGCAAGACGGGCGTGTCGGGCGCGGGCAAGAAGGCGACGCCCGCGCACCACTATCCGGCGCGCTACGAGAACATGGGCGCGTACCGCCTGAGCGGCCACCAGCACGTGATGGAAGTCGAACGCATGCTGGGCAAGCTGGCGGGCGAGCCCGTGCCGGTGACCTTCACCGCGCAGGTCGTTCCCGTCTGCCGCGGCATCCTGAGCTGCCTCTACGGCACGCTCCACGATGGAATCGGCCTGCCCGAGGTGTGGGAAGCCTATTCGGAATTCCACAAGGGCAATCCCTTCGTTCGCCTCTATGACAGCAAGGCCGCCATCGGCACCGTCCACGTGCGCGGCACCAACTTCTGCAACCTTGTCGTGGACGTCGATGCCCGCACGCGCCGCCTGCGCGTCGTGTCGCACATCGACAACCTCATGAAGGGACAGGCCGGCAACGCCTTGCAGAACATGAACCTGATCTGCGGCCTGCCCGAAAACACCGGGCTGGACCACCCCGGCTCCTATCCCTAGAATGTTCCCCGAAAGGAGAGGAACATGAAAAGACTGGCTTTGCTCCTCGGTTGGGTTCCGCTTGCGGCGCTGGCCGCCGGCCCGCAGGTCACCATCTACAACGACGGCTTCGCCACCGTGAAGGAGGACCGGACGCTTTCGCTTGCGGAAGGGGTCTCCGAGGTGCGCGTGACGGACATGTCGCGCCAGCTCGAGCCCGATTCCGTCATGCTGCGGGAGCTGTCGAAAACGCCATTCGGCGTGAAGATCCTGGAGCAGAGCTTCATCAACGATCCGCTCACCGAAGGATTGCTCCTGTACCAGATGGAGGGCAAGACCCTGCGCTTCGGGGAGAAGCGCGAGGACGGGACGGTCAAGGAGCACACCGGCAAGCTGATCCGCAGCGGCTATGTTCCGGGCGGCGGCTCCGAACAGCCCATTGTGGAAGAAGAGGGCGCCGTGCGCTTCTCGCTGCCGGGGCAGCCGGTGTTCGAGGGCATCGACCCCAACGCGTTCCTGAAGCCCTCGCTCGTGTGGCAGATGGCCTCGAAGAAGGCGGGGGAGTGCCCCATCGAGGTCGCCTACGTCACCGCCGGGATGAGCTGGGAGGCCACCTACAGCCTCGTCGCCCCCGCCGAGGGCAGCGACCTGTTCGATCTTTCCGGCTGGATCTCCCTCCAGAACAACACCGGCAAGACCTTCGAAGACGCGGACATCAAGCTCATCGCCGGCGATGTCCAGAAGATGCAGGCCTACAACCGGGGCGGAGGGCGCCGATATGCCATGAAAGCAATGGCTTTCGAAGGTGCCGAAGACGCCATGCCCGAGGAGCGCGCGTTCGACGAGTTCCACCTCTACACGCTGCCGCGGCCGGTGCTGCTGCGGAACAACGAGCTGAAGCAGGTCGAGTTCCTGCGCGCGGCGGGCGTGAAGGGCAACCGGTATTACGTCTACAACCCGATGGTCGGCTACCGCTGGGGCGGCGGCTACAACACCGATCCCGACTACGGCACCCAGGCCGACAAGAAGGTGGGCGTGCGCATCGAGATTTCGAACAGCGAGACGAACCAGCTGGGCGTGCCGCTGCCGAAGGGCCGCATGCGCCTGTACCGCACGGATTCCGTGGACGGCCGGCGCGAGTTCACGGGCGAGAACCAGATGGACCACCTGCCCAAGAACGAGCTGCTCAAGCTCGACATGGGCAACGCGTTCGACCTGGTCGGCGAGCGCAAGCGCGTGGACTTCACGGTGGACAGCACCGGCAAGAAGATGACGGAATCGTTCGAGATCAAGCTGCGCAACCGCAAGGAGAAAAACGCCGTGGAAATCCGCGTGATCGAGCCGCTCTACCGCTGCGCCAACTGGAAGATCAAGGCCAGCAGCCAGGCGTACACCAAGTTCGACTCGAACACCGCCGAGTTCCGCGTTCCGGTGCCGGCGGACGGGGAGACGGTCCTGACGTACACGGTGGACTACTGGTGGTAGGCCGGCCGGATGTCCCCGGCGCGGGAAGGCGCCGCCCGGGGTTTTCCACGCCGTGGGAAAAAGTTTTCCATGGCGTGGAAAATCTGCGAAAAGTTTTTCCATAGTGTGGAAAAGTTGGAGATGAGCATGGAGTTGAGACTGAAAACGGTTTCCGGCGCCTTGGCGCTCGTGATGCTGGCCACGCCGGGGTTCGGCGTGCCGGCCATTGCGCACGATCCGATCAAGGTGGCGGAGAAGGGTGCGCCGCTGGGCGTCCGGGCCACGGTGCACGATGCCGCGGCGCGGGTGGAGGCGGTTTCGCTGTTCTACGCGGCCTCGCGGGGGATGACGCCGTTCCGGGCGGCGATGTCGAGCTCCGGCGCCGGGGTGTGGTATGCCACGATCCCGGCCCACATGATGGGGCCGGGCGCGCAGATGTTCTACTACATCCAGGCCGAGAACGCCGACGGCGAGGTGAAGGAAACCGACTGGCAGACCGTGAAGCTGGTGGAGTCCGGCGTCGCGCCGGAGGCGATCCCTTCCGCGAGCTCGGTGGCCCGGCAGGCGCAGCAGCAGGCCGTTCCCGCGAAGGCGGGGGCGGCGGCGACCGCCGCGCCTCCGCCGGCGAAGACCGGCAAGGCGAAATACCTGCTTCCGGCGGCGATCATCGTGGGCGGGGCGGCGGCCATCGGCGGTGCGCTGGCCATCGCGACCTATGACAGCGGGGGGGGCGGAGGCGGCGACGAGGATCCGGCGCTGGATGGCAACTATGGCGGCAGCTACGATGTCTGCTTCACGCCGACCTCCGTCTCGAACACGGCGACCGTCTGCGACAGCGGCCTGGTGAACGCGTATGTCGAGAACGGCAGCGTGGAGATCGTCGGCCTCTGGGGCGCCGAGGTTTTGTCCGGCAGCCTGAACGGCAACCTGTTCAGCATCGTGAAGGAGGTCGCGGCCACCGTGAAATTCCCGGCGGCGCACCTGATCGTGACGGGCGAGATCGCCGGCGAGGCCTGCACGGCCCGCGTGGACGGATATTCGACGGATGCGGCGAATCCCGGAAACCTGGGCGGGCGGCTCGACATGACCCGGAGGTAGGACCATGCAGAAGACGGCATTCCTGGATCTGGCGGAGAAGCGGCGCAGCGTGCGGGCCTACAAGCCCGACGAGGTGCCCGAGGACCTGCTCCAGCAGGTGCTGGAAGCCGGGCGCCTCGCGCCGTCGGCCTGCAACAAGCAGCCGTGGCGGTTCATCGTGGTGCGCAGCGAGACGGTCCGGCGGGCCCTCGGCGCGGCCTATGCGCGCGAGTGGTTCTGGAAGGCGCCCGTCCTCATTGCGGTGTGCATCCTGCCCCGGGAGGCGTGGGTGCGGTCCTACGACGGCAAAAACTACGCGATGGTCGATGGCGCGCTGGCGATGGACCACATGACGCTGGCCGCCGCCGAGCTGGGGCTGGGGACCTGCTGGATCGGCGCCTTCGATCCCGCGGCCGTGCGCGAAATCCTGGGCCTGCCCGACGGCGTCGAGGTCGTCGGGATGACGCCGCTGGGCTATCCCGGCGTCGAGGCCAATCCCCGGGTCCGCTCCCGCCGCCCGCTGGGCGAGACCGTCATGAAAGAACGCTGGGGCTAGGCCCCAGGAAAGCGGTGCCATGGGCGCGTTTGAACTGGTCTCGGAGTTCCAGCCGACCGGCGACCAGCCCGAGGCCATCGCCGCGCTGCTGGAGGGCTTCCGTTCCGGGGTCCGCTTCCGGACGCTGGAGGGGGTGACGGGCTCCGGCAAGACCTTCACGGTGGCCAATGTCATCCGGGATCTGGGGCGCCCGGTGCTGGTGATTTCGCACAACAAGACGCTGGCGGCGCAGCTCTATTCGGAGCTGAAGGAATTCTTCCCGAACAACGCGGTCGAGTATTTCGTCAGCTACTACGACTACTACCAGCCCGAGGCGTACATTCCGCAGACGGACACCTACATCGAGAAGGACGCGAGCATCAACGAAGAGATCGAGCGCCTGCGCCTGGCGGCGACGGATGCGTTGATCAACCGCGAGGATGTCATCATCGTGGCGTCCGTTTCCTGCATCTACGGGCTGGGTTCGCCCGAGGACTACCGGGGCATGCTGATCCGTCTGCGCGTGGGCGAGGAGACGGCCCGCGAGGAGGTCATGCGCCGGCTGGTGGATGTCCAGTATGCGCGCAACGACGTGGCGGCGCTGCCGGGGACCTTCCGCGCCCGCGGCGACACGCTCGACATCTTCCCGTCCTACAGCAAGGAGGGGGTGCGGGTGGAGTTCTTCGGCGACCGGATCGAGAGCCTGCGGCGGATCGATCCACTGACGGGCCGGACGCTGCAGGGCTTCGACCACGTTTCGATTTCGCCGGCCAAGCACTTCGTGATGCCCGCCGAGAAGATCGCGCCCGCCATCGAGCGCATCCGCGCCGAGATGGAGGGGCGCGTGGCGGAGCTGGAGAAGCAGAACAAGCTGCTCGAAGCTCAGCGGCTGCGCATGCGCACCACCTTCGACCTGGAGATGCTCCGCGAGGTGGGCTATTGCAGCGGCATCGAGAACTATTCGCGGCCGCTTTCCGGCCGTCCGCCGGGCGCGCGGCCGCAGACGCTGATGGATTTCTTCCCGCCGGACTTCCTGACCGTGATCGACGAATCGCACGTGACGCTGCCGCAGATCCGGGCGATGTTCAACGGCGACCAGGCGCGGAAGCGCACGCTGGTGGAGCACGGCTTCCGGCTGCCGTCGGCGCTCGACAACCGCCCGATGAACTACGACGAGTTCATGGAGGTGGCGGGGCGGGTGCTCTTCACCTCGGCCACGCCCGGACCGCTGGAAGGAAGCCTGTCCGGCGAGCCCGTGCGGCAGGTGATCCGCCCCACGGGCATCCTGGATCCGCTGGTGGAGGTGCGCCCGCTGAAGGGGCAGGTGGACGACCTGATCGAGGAGGTCCGCCGGTGCGCCGAGCGCAAGGAACGCGTGCTCGTCACCACGCTGACCAAGAAAACCGCCGAAGACCTGTCGGCCTACCTGCAGGACATCGGCATCCGGTCGAAATATCTGCACTCCGACATCACGGCGCTCGACCGCGTGGCGATCCTGAGGGGCCTGCGCAAGGCCGATTTCGACTGTCTGATCGGCATCAACCTCCTGCGCGAAGGGCTCGATCTCCCCGAGGTGGCGCTGGTGGCAGTGCTGGATGCGGACAAGGAGGGGTTCCTGCGCAGCGAGACGTCGCTGGTCCAGACGGCGGGCCGCGCCGCGCGCCACCTGCAGGGGCGCGTCATCCTCTATGCCGACCAGGTCACCGACTCCATGAAGCGGATGATCGAGCTGACCGGGGAGAGGCGGAAGGTCCAGGAAGCCTACAATCTCGCCAACGGCATCACCCCGACGAAGATCGAGAAGGCCATCCGCGAAAGCCTGTCGCAGGAAGAAAAGGCCCGCGAGACCGAAGAATATGTGGTGCGCGAAGCGGGCGAGGACTACGACGTGGTGCGGGCCATCGCCGAGATGGAGCGCGAGATGGCCGAGGCCGCCGAGGCGATGGAATTCGAACGCGCGGCGCTGCTGCGCGACCAGATCTTCGAGCTGAAGCGCGCGGAAAACCCCTTCAAGGGGACCGCGCAGGAGAAGAAGCGCAAGCCCGTGGCGTACCATCCCGGGAAGGGCCGCCCCGGCGGCCGGAGGAAGCGAAAATGATGGAAGACATCCTGCCGCTGGAACAGGAACCCGAAGTCCGCGAGCTGATCGCGCGCGCGCTGGCCGAGGATATCGGGCCCGGCGATGCGACGACGCTGGCGCTGGTGGACGCGGAATCGACGGCGAGCGCCCGCATCGTGGCGCGGCACGAGGCCGTGCCTGCCGGCATGGGGATCGCGGCTGAAACATTCCGCATGGCCGATCCCGCGCTGAAGGCCGATATCCTGTGCCCCGATGGCGAGCCGGTGAAGGCGGGGGCGGTCCTCCTGCGCGTGGAGGGCCCCGCGCGCGCCCTGCTGGCCGCCGAGCGCACCGCCTTGAACCTGGCGCAGCGCATGACGGGCATTGCCACGGCCACCGAATGCCTCGTGCGGATCGTGGCCGACTACGGCACGCTGATCCTGGATACGCGCAAGACCGTGCCCGGCCTGCGGCGGCTGGACAAGTACGCGGTGAAGTGCGGGGGAGGGACCAACCACCGCATCGGCCTGCACGACGCCATCCTGATCAAGGACAACCATCTCGCGTTCTGGAGGCGGAGGAACCGCGGCACGCTGGCGGACGCGGTGCGCGCCGCGCGCGCGGCCTATCCCGGCCTCAAGATCGAGATCGAGGTCGACACCCTGGAACAGCTGAAGGAAGCCTTGCCCGGCCGGCCAGACTGGGTGCTGCTGGACAACATGTCGCCGGAAACGACGGCCGAAGCCGTGGCG
The DNA here is from genome assembly GCA_937860055.1 of uncultured Verrucomicrobiota bacterium. Taxonomy (GTDB): domain Bacteria; phylum Verrucomicrobiota; class Kiritimatiellia; order CAIQIC01; family Lenti-01; genus Lenti-01. Next base: position 99,558 of record CALMBO010000027.1, read on the forward strand.
ATCTGCGGCGGCGCCTGCAAGACCGAGGCTTCCGGCGGAATCACCAGGGAGAATGTGCGGGAATATGCCCGCGCCGGCGTCACCGCCATCTCCATCGGCGCGCTGACCCATTCCGTCACGGCGGCGGACCTGTCGCTGGAATTCGACTGAAAACGGGGTAGGGTTTCCGTGGAGATTTCCGGAAGGCCGGGAGAAGGAACGAAGTGAAAGTGGGTTATCCATGTCGGTGGTTTGCGGAGACGGAGTCCACGAACACCGTCGCCCGCGAATGGGCGCTGGCGGGTGCGCCTGCCGGAGCGCTGGTGACGGCGGCGTGCCAGACGTGCGGACGGGGAAGGCGGGAGCGCAAATGGGATTCGCCGCCGGGGACGGGGTTATACGCTTCGTTCATCCTCCGCCCGGACTGGCTTGCGAAAAAGGCGCCGAACCTGGCGATCATCGGCGGCATGGCGGCGTTCCATGCTTTGGAGAAGGCGGGGGTGAAGAATCTGCGCGTGAAATGGCCCAACGACATCCTCGCCAACGGGAAAAAGATCAGCGGCGTGCTGGTCGAGCCGCGCATCGGCGAGAACCGCATCGAGTTCGCGGTGGTTGGAATCGGCATCAACGTCGGGCAGGGATTGGATGGCTTCCCTCCGGAACTGCGCGACCGGGCGACCTCGTGCCGGATCGAGGGAACGACGATTTCTGTCGACCGCATGCTGGAACTTCTGGTGGAATCCCTTGGCGATGCCTGCCAGATGCCGTTCGATGCCCTTTGCACCGGATGGTATGCCGCCGGCGCCAAGGAAGAAGAACCGGAAATATGAACATCCTGGCGATCAATATCGGGAATTCCCGCACCGCGGCGGGATGGTTCTCCAAGGGCAAGATCCGCCGTTCGGCGCGCAGCGAGAACATCAGTCCCGTCATCCTGGAGGCCGTGGCCAACGACGAAATGCCCGAGGGGATATGCCTGGGATCGGTGGCTCCGAAACGCAACAAGGACTGGGCGCGGCTGGTGGCGAAGACGTTTCCCGGGGTGCCGGTGCTGTGGATGGACCACAAGCTGGATTTCGGCATCGGCGTGGACCTGAAACGTCCCGACCAGACGGGGGCCGACCGGTTTGCGGATGCCGTGGCCGGCGCCGAACTGTGCGGAACCCCTTGCATCGTTTGCGATTTCGGAACGGCGTCCACCTTCAACCTGGTGCTGCCGAAGCGCGGATTCTCGGGCGGCGTGATCGCCCCCGGCTATGGCATGTGGTTCGACGCCCTCGGCCGGGCGGCTCAACTGCCGACGCTGAAACCGGGCGGCATCAAGCTCAAGACGGGGAGGAACACGGAAGAGGCCATGCGGCTGAGCGCCCGATGGGGATATCGCGGCATGGTGACGGAAATCCTCTGGCAGCTGAGCAAGGCCTGCGGGAAGAAGGAGCCGTTCATTTGCGCCACCGGCGGCCATGCCAGGCAAATCCTGGCCGATGCCGGGCTGAAGATACCGGTGTTCCCCGATCTCACGCTCCACGGTCTCGCCCGCATCTACGAAATCAATCGCGGCTGAGTCTGGTTTCCGGATTCCAACGCGCGGAAAAACCGTCTTGCGGGCATGGGCGGCGCCTTCCCGCGCAGGGGACCGTTGGCTTGCACGGGAGGGGAGCGGAGTGTAGGATGCCCCGATTATGAAACACGCGACTTCCTTGACGGTGCGGCCCTACGAGTGCGACTCGTACGGGCATGTGAACCATGCCGTCTATGTGAACTATCTGGAGCATGCGCGGATGCAGTTCTTGCATGCGGCGGGGTTCGACTACAAGGGGTTGATCGCGGCCGGCTTTTTCACGGTCATCGCGCGGCTGGACATCTCCTACCGTTCCCCCGCGTATGCCGGTGACGCGCTGGAGATCGAAACGGAATCGACGGAGACGAGGCGGATCGGCGGAACGTTCCACCAGGTGATCCGGCGCGGGGAGACGGTGGTTGCGGAGGCGGATGTGCATTGGTGCGTGGTGAACGGTGAGGGCCGGCCGGCAAGACCTCCCGAAAAATTCGATTTGCGGAAGCGGCTGCCATGAAACACCGGTTGCGCAAACATGCGAAAGGGAAGCCTGTGCCGGAAGGGGCGGCGCAGGCGATCCAGCGGCGGCTGACGGCGCAGGATTGGTGGGCGGCGGGCTTCCAGGTCGGAATCTATCGTTCCACGGCAAGCGAACCGGCCACGGAAGCCCTGCTGGCCGACCTGCTGGCGCGCGGTGCGCAGGTCGCGGTGCCCGTGAAGCGTGGTGTGGAATATGGATGGGGCTGGGTGGGCGCGGATACGCGCTGGGAAAAAGGCCCGCATGGGATCTGGGAGCCGGCGGAGTTCCGCGAGGCTTCGTCGAAGGAGCTGCGGGTGATCGTGGTGCCGGGGGTGGCCTTCGATGCGCAGGGAGGGCGGCTGGGCCACGGGCGGGGCCATTTCGACCGCCTGCTGGCTCAAAGCGGGGCTTTGCTGGTGGGATTGTGCTTCGAAAACCGCCTCGTGGAGGCGGTTCCCCTGGAACCCCACGACGTCCGCATGGATGTGGTGGCGACAGAGAAACGAATGATCTTCGCTCCGGCGGCGGCGGCGAAGCTGGAACGGCTGGTCGGCTGGCGATGACGTTGTTTTGGGAATGGCTGTGGCCTACGCTGACGGCGGCGGGCTTTGCGCTGATCGGGTTCTTCGGCCATGCGCTGTTCATCCGCGTCCGCGATGCGGCGGCCAACCGCGCGGCCGGCGACATCCTGCGGGATGCGCAGCGCGACGCGGAAGTGCTGCGCAAGGAAGCCCAGCTGGCCGTGCGCGACGAGCTGATGCGGAACCGCGAGAAGGCGGAAAGCGAGCTGCAGGCCCGGCAGATGGTGCTGTCGGCGGCGGCGGACCGGCTCTCGCGGCAGGATGAGCGGCTGGAACGCGAGGAGCACCGGGTCGATGAACGGGCGCAGGCGCTGGACCTCCGCGCGCGGCAACTGGAAGAAGATCGCGCCGCGATGCAGGCCGAACAGGCCAGGCTCGCCCAATTGGCCGCCGAAGAACGGCGCCGCCTGGAATCCCTGGCGAACCTGACGGCAGGACAAGCCAGGGCAGAGCTGCTGTCGCGGCTGGAAAACGACCTGGCCGCGGAAACGGCGGCGATGCTCCGGAAGGCGCAGGAAGAGGCCCGGTTGACGGCCGAGGTTCAGGCGCGGCGAATCGTGACGGATGCCATCCAGCGGGTGGCGGCGGATCAGGTCTCGGATGTGACGACGGTTCCCGTCCGCCTGCCGGACGAAGGCATGAAGGGGCGCATCATCGGGCGCGAAGGACGGAACATCCGGGCGCTGGAAATGGCGACAGGCGTGACGGTCATCATCGACGATTCGCCGGAGGTGGTGGTGCTGTCGTCGTTCGATCCCATCCGGCGCGAAATCGCCAAAGTGACGCTGGAACGGCTGGTGGCGGATGGCCGGATCAACCCGGCGCTGATCGAGGAAATGGCCGACAAGACAACGGCGGAGCTGGACGACCTGATCCTGAGGGCGGGCGAGGAGGCGGTGGAATCGCTGCACCTGGCGCGGGTGCCTTTGGAGCTGCTGCGCCTGCTGGGACGCCTGAAGTTCCGCACGAGCTACTCCCAGAGCGTCCTGCGGCATTCGGCGGAAGCCGCGCGGCTGGCGGGCTTGATGGCGCCGGAGATCGGCCTCGATCCGGAGCTGGCCCGGCGGGCGGCGCTGTTCCACGACATCGGCAAGGCGACGGACCACGAGGTGGAAGGCCGCCATGCGGACATCGGCGCGGACCTGCTGCGGAAGGCCGGAGAAAGCGAGATCGTGGTCGACGCGGTGCGGGGACACCACGGCGAAGCGCAGGTCGGGGGGGCGTATGCCGCGCTGGTGGCCGCCGCAGACGCCATCACGGCGTCCCGCCCGGGCGCGCGCTCGGAGACAACGGATCTTTTCCTGCGGCGGATGGAGGATCTGGAAGCCATCGCCAAGAAGGAGGCCGGCGTGGTCCGCAGCCTCGCGATGCAGGCCGGCCGCGAGCTGCGCATTTTCGTGGAGCCGACAGCCATCGACGATTCGGCGGCGATCCAGCTGGCGCGGCGCATCTCGAAGCGGGTCGAGGAGGAGCTGGACTATCCGGGACAGATCAAGGTGACGGTGATCCGCGAAACACGTTGCGTGGAATATGCCCGGTGAACGGGCGGAAAACGAGGGGAAGATGAAGATATTGATGGTTGGCGACATCGTAGGCGGACCGGGGCGCATGGCCATGGCGCGCGTGGCCACGCGCTACAAGGCGGAGGGGCGGGCGGACATCGTGATCGCCAACGCGGAAAACTGCGCGGCCGGCCGCGGCATCACCTCCACCCTGGCGGAGGAGCTTTTCGCCGGCGGCGCGGATGCCCTGACGATGGGCGACCATGTGTGGGACCAGAAGGAGTCGATGGCCTATTTCGACAAGGAGCCGCGCATCGCGCGGGCGCTGAACCTGCCGCCCGGGTGCCCGGGCAAGGGGGCCATCCGGATCCAGACCAAGGAAGGACCGCTGACCATCATCCAGCTCATGGGGCGCACCTTCATGAATGCAACGGCCGACTGCCCCTTCCGGACGATCGATGAATGGCTCCAGAGGAACGGTTCGCAGAGCAAGATGATCATCGTGGACATGCATGCGGAAGCGACGAGCGAAAAGGTGGCGATGGGCAAGTTCCTGGACGGACGCGTGACGGCGGTTCTGGGGACCCATACGCATATCCAGACGGCGGATGAGGCCATCACGGCCAAGGGAACGGCCTATATGACCGACCTCGGCATGACGGGCCCGTGCGATTCGGTCATCGGGCGCACCACGGATGCCATCCTGACGAGGTTCTTGACGGGCATGCCGACCAAGTTCGAGATCGCCAGCGGCGACGTGCGCCTTCATGGGGCGCTGCTCTCGATCGATTCCGCCACCGGCAAGGCGCTGAAAATCAAGCGCGTCGAGGAAATCCTGTCGAAACCCTCCTGATGAAGCGGATCCTCGTCATCAAGCTAAGTTCGCTGGGCGACATCGCCCACGCCCTCCCGGCGGTCCGCGCGCTGAAGGAGCGGACGGGAGCGGCGATTGATTGGGTGGTCCAGCCGGAATATGCGCCGCTTCTGGCCTGCTGTCCCGACGTGGATCGCACCATCGGATTCCCGCGCCGGGACTTCGCCGGGGGTTTCCTCCCGTTCCTGCGCGAACTGCGGCGCGAAAAATACGATGCCATCGTGGATCTGCAGGGGCTGATGAAAAGCGCCTTGGCGGCGCGACTGGCCCGCGGCAAGCGGCGGGTGGGACCTGCCTGGGCGAGGGAAGGGGCGCCCCGGTTCTACCATGCGCAGCCGCCGAAGGGAGAGGGCTCCCGCCGCCATGCGGTGGACGAACTGATGGATGTAGTGAATCTGATGGCTCCGGGAACGGGGAAGGCGCCCCAGCCCCGGCTGGACTTTCCGGAGGCGGAAAGTGACGGAACTCCCGGACCGCACGTGGCCTTTGCCCCCTTTTCCCGATGGAAGACCAAGGATTGGCCGATCGAGAGATTCGCAGAGCTGGGCCGCAGGATGGCGACGGAGATGGGCTGCCGGATCCGCATTGTCGGCGGCCGCGACGACGAGGCCCAAGGGGAGGGGCTGGCGCGGAAAATCGGCGAAGGCGCACGGAACCTGTGCGGCAAGACCGATCTGCCAGGCCTTTGCTCCCTGCTGAAGGGCATGGATCTGCTGGTGACCGTGGATTCCGGACCGATGCATTGGGCCGATGCGATGGGCATTCCGCTGGTGGCCATCTTCGGCGCCACCGATCCGCTCCGTACGGGACCCTATTGGCAGATGGACCACGTGGTGGCGAAACCGGGGCTGTCCTGCCGTCCTTGCCATTCGCGAACGTGTGCGCGGGGCGATCTGGCCTGCCTGCGCACGTTGGAAGTCGAAGCCGTGTTCCAGGCCGCGCTGGCGAGGCTGTGAGAGACCGGGAACGGAGTTGCCATGCGAAAAATCGCCTGTCTGTTGATATGCACCGCGGTTTCCGCCGCGACGGGTTTGGCCGGGAGTCCCTTGCGGGTGCCGGTTCGTTTCTCAATCACCAACGACGCGGGGTTGGGCTACGAGTGGTTCGTCGTGGGCGGCCATCCGGACGTCGGCGCATGGAATCCGGCCTTGGCCGTCAAGCTGGTCTGGTCGGAAGGCAACGTCTGGTGGGGCGACGTCGGCGTGCAGGCCGGCACGGCATTGGAATACAAGTTTGTGAAGCGCGCGACCGATCCCGGCCAGATTTGCGAAACCACCAACGCGACCTGGTGGCCGGACGGCGCCAACCTGCAAACGAACGTGCCGGCGGAGCCGGCCGCGCCGTTTTCCGGCAAGACGGTGGAGTTCTATTCCGACATGACCAACGTGAGCCTGGTCTACTCCATGCTGTTGTCCGCCGATTTCTCGGCGACGGGAGCCTGGAACACGGCCGGCATGACGCTGGCCGGGCCGGGGCTTCGCGCGGGCGAATGGCGGCACGTGGCGCAACACATCGGCACCGAAGGCGAATGGATGCGCTTCACCTTCAACGGGACGCGCGCCGGGGCGAACATCTGGGAAGGGGCGTGGGACGGGCAGGATTACTGGACGCCGCTGGATGCGCTGATTGTCCGCGACCGGCAGGTATTCAACTATCTGCCGCCGTCGAATGGCGTCTCGGCCAGCACCATCGTTACGAGCTATGTGGGGTCCACGGCGGCCCATGTGACGGGGCGCAACGTGCGGGTCTATTTCCCGCGCGGCTACAACGAGAACACGAACCGGCGCTATCCGGTTGTCTACATGAGCGACGGAGAGAACGTCTTTCCACCGGGAGGCGGCTACGGGTGCTGGAATGCGGATGCGAATGCGGATGCGGAAATCCAGGGCGGCCGGATGCGCGAGTCGATCATCGTGGGCGTTCCGTCATCCGCCAATCGAACGGTGGAATATCTGCCGCACATGGACATCGACCCCGACGGCGGCGGCAGCGTCGGCCGGGCCGACTATTACGCGGATTTCCTGATCCACAACGTGCGGCCGATGGTGGACACCGCCTACCGCACGAAAAACGACCTGGCGAACACGGCCCACATCGGCTCGTCCTGCGGCGGATTGCTGTCGATGTATCTCGGCACGTGGACGAACGTGTTCGGGCTCATCGGGCCCATGTCCGGCGTCTACAGCGCCGAGTTCTGCCCGAATTACCGGAGCTGGCTGGCCAGCAATCGCGTGCACAATGCCCGAGTCTGGCTGGATGTCGGCAACGTCGGATACGAATTGGACATCGATGGCCTCAGCCTGTATGACGACAACTTCGGCATGTACTGGGATCTGCTGGGCTTCGGCTATGTCCCGGGCGTCGATCTGCGCTTCATGATCGGCTGCGGCCACGACCACAACGAGGCGGCTTGGGGGGCCCGCCTGCCGTATGTCTACCGCTTCCTGCTCGACGTGCGGGAGGAGCCGAATCCGCTGCTGGCGCCGGCGATAGCGCCCACCGGTTCTATCGGGCAAGTGACTTTTCCGGTCTACGCCGGAACGGCCTACGCCGTCGAACGGACCGCGTCCTTGACCAGCGACGAGTGGGATGCCGTAACGAATTGGAGCCGCGAGACCAAGCCGTGGAGCCGGCGAACGGTCAACCTGGAGGCGCTGGGCACCGGCGGATATTTCCGGGTGAAGGGCGAATAATTGACGGGTCTTGCCGAAAAGTCTAGAAAGAGCAGGAATTTTCCAGGACAGGAGATGGGCATGAGCGGATCGATTTCGGGCAAGGTGCTGGTGACGGGCGGAAGCGGATTTCTGGGGATCAACCTCATCCGGCATCTGCTGGCGCAAGGAATGAGCGATATCCGGTCGCTGGATCTGGCGGATTTCGACTATCCGGAGAAGGACCGCGTGGAAATCCTGAAAGGGGATATCCGCGACACGGCGTTGCTGGCAAAGGCGATGGAGGGCGTTCGGTTCGTCGTGCACACGGCGGCGGCGCTGCCCCTGTATTCCGAGAGGGACATCGTCACCACCGACGTGGATGGCACCCGCCATCTGCTGGAAGCCGCCCGAAAGGCCGGCGTGGAGCGCTTTGTGATGATTTCCAGCACGGCCGTCTACGGCATCCCCGACCACCATCCGCTGCTGGAGGATGACCAGATGATCGGCGTGGGCCCGTATGGGCGCGCCAAGATCGCGGCGGAGGCGGAGTGCCTGAAGTTCCGCGCGCAGGGCATGTGCGTGCCGATCATCCGCCCCAAATCCTTCATCGGGCCGGAACGACTGGGCGTGTTCGCGCTGTTCTATGACTGGGCCTATACGGGGCATGGATTCCCGATGATCGGCAGCGGCAAAAACCGCTATCAGCTGCTGGACGTGGAGGACCTGTGCGACGCAATCTGGCTCACCCTGACGCTGGACGTGGCGAAGGTGAACGACACCTTCAACATCGGCGCCAAGGAATTCACGACGATGCGAGAGGATTACCAGGCCGTGCTGGACGAGGCGGGCCACGGGAAGAAAATCCGCGGGTTTCCGGCGGCTCCGATGATCTGGACGCTGCGGTTCCTGGAACTGCTGAAGCTCTCGCCCCTCTACAAGTGGGTATACGAGACAGCCAGCGAGGATTCGTTCGTGAGCATCGAGAAGGCGGAGCGGATCCTGGGGTTCAAGCCGAAGTTCTCGAACAAGCAGGCGCTCGTGCGGAACTACCGCTGGTACGTGGCGCATCTGGACCAGTTCCGCAATGCCAGCGGCGTGTCGCACCGGGTGCCATGGAAGCAGGGCATCCTGCGACTGGCGAAATTCTTCTTCTGACCATGAAACGTCAGGATCCCGGAAAGGTCGAATTGCATTGTCCCGCCTGCGGACGCGATTCGTGGCTGCTGCGCAAGCCGAAGTACGACGGGTTCACGAAAACGGGCGAAACGCTGGCCTGTGCGCTGTGCGGAAACGAATTCGCGTCGGAAGACGAGATCCCGTTCAACGACAGCCGCAAGCCGAAGGTCTTCTCGGAAGAGGACCGCCCCCGGCCGGTGAAGGTCTTCCGCGAGGATGAAAAGGGGAAGATGTGCCGCTATTGCGCGGAATACGTGGTGAATCCGTTCCTGCAGCGCTGCGGACTGCACCGATGCGAGGTGCAGGCGACGGATACCTGTCCGCATTTCCGGCCCAAGCCGCCGCCGAAGGAAGAGGCGGAGCCGGAAACGCCCAATCCGTTTCGGCTATGATGCGCGGCGGAAGCCGCCCTGCGAGAGGGGAACCTGCGGTGCCTTTCCCCGCCCGAAGGAGGGGGGCTTCCTAGTAGCTGCCGGCGGTGCCGAAGGGGACGGAAGGGGCGCTTTCCCAGGATTGGGGCATGTTCCAAGGCAGGTCGGCCTCGGCGTCGGGGGAGGCGCATCCAGCGGCGCCAAGGCATAGCCCTGCGGCGGCAAGAAGTGCGAGAAGCCAACGGGACCGGGTCACGGCCAGATGGACGGGGCCGCCGAGTAATAGCTGATTTCGGCGAACTGGAGGCCCACCACCGTCAGCAGCAGCAGCAGGGCCACCAAGGTCAGGGCGGAAAGTCCGTTAGAAGAGAACATTGTCGCCCTCCTTCACGGTTTCCTTCTGGAATTCCGGGAGCACCTCGGCGATGGAGACATCGTCGCGGATGGCGCTGAGGCGAATCTTGCCGATCATGTTTTCGCCGCGATGGACGATCATTTCTGCCGTGGTCTGGGCACCTTGGTTCGAGCCGATGTCGATCACGACGAAATTCCATTCGGCGTTGGCATAGATGATCTTGGCCGTCGTGCCGGCGGCCATCGTGATTTCCTTATGCAGTTCCTTGTCGCACTTCTCGAGCTGGGTTTCCAAGACGGACTTGTCTTCTTCCAGTTGGGCGATCTGGTCCTGCATGCTCGTGACCTGGTTGTTCAGATCGGCGACCTGGGCGGTCAACGTCGCCTTTTCATCCTCGAGGCTGGCAATGACATTGCTCTTTTCGGCCAGTTCCTGATCCTTGGCGCGGATGGTTTCGTTCAGCTGGACGATCTGGGTGCGCGCATCCTCGAGCTGGGCCCTGGTGCTTTCCAGTTCGGCGCGGGTGTTCTCGAGATCCTGGCGGGTGTTTTCGAGGTCGGTCTTGGTGTCATTCCAGCCCAGGAGGACGGCATTGGCGACCGAAGTGGCCTTGTTCAGTTCGGAATCGAGGCGGAGCAGGTCCTCCTTGGTGCCGATCTTGAGGTTGGCGGCATTGAACTGGGCGGCCGCCTTGGCTTCGTCGGAGAGGAGGGATTGGGGCCCTTTGAGGGTGGAGACCAACCGTTCAACGCCGCCTTCAAGCTTCTGGGTGCGTTCCTTGATCAGCGTCCGCTTGGGAAAGAGCACGGCGGCCTGAATGGCAAGGGCGACGATGCTGACCAGCAAGACGATAACGATAAGCGGCTTCAACAATTTAGCCATGATGTCCTCCAAAACACATTTGTGGCGAGCATTGTGCGTAAAAGGGGTGGGGATGTCAAACTCCAAAAGGGATTTGCGAATGGGTCAAGGAATGGGAACTCAATAGAACAGGATATCGGCCCATTGACGGCCTTTTTCGGTGAACTGCCATTTTCCGCCGGTCTGGGCGATATAGGCCCTCCCGTTGCGCCCCAGGACATCGGAATAGACCTTTGCGACGGCCTGCCGCTGGTTGCCGAGGAGGGTGACTTCGGCGGCGCTGGCATTGCGCCCCGAAAGGGGGGCTCCAGACTGCGAAAGGGCGAGGCAGATGGGACCGCCATCATGGGGCGTGCCCTTCCAGAGGGAGGGGAAGCGCCGGAAATAGTCCGGATATTTTCCTCGCAGGACCACTTCGCAGGCAGGGGGGACGGTGGCGAAATAGGAAGCCATGGCGAGGCCGGGGTCCCGGGAATGGGCGGCATAGAAATCCAACGGATCGAAGGCAAACAAATTGCCTCCATTGTAGTTGCCGAAATCAGGTTTGATTTTCTCTTCGCGGCCCTTGATTTCGAAGCGAGAATTGAGCAGAACGCCGATCTCCCAATGCAGGTGGCTTCGCTCCAGGGGAATGGGCGGCTGGGTGTTGCTGGTATGGCCCAGCGTCCCGATTTCATCGCCCGGGGCGACCGGATGTCCGGGTCGGATGCCGAAACGGATGTCGGCCAGGTGGGCATACAGGGTGTAGACGGTGGCGGGTTCGGAAGAGCCATCGCGCTTTGAAATCATTCCCAGCGAAGGATCGGGATGTTCGATGAGCACATATTTTCCATAGGAGGAATTGCCGGCGACGGAGTTGACGAACGCGACGCGGCCTTCCGCGATGGCGTAGACCGGATCGGTGGGAATGCCCTTCCGGTCGCGCGCGGTGGCGGCGATATCCACGCCCTCATGGAAAGCCGGAAAGATGCGGCCGCCGCGCTGCGCGGTGCGGGTGGAGCCGAATTTGGCGGATTCAAGGCGGCCCGATCCCGTCGGCTGCAGCACGCCGGGCATGTCGGGCGTCAGGAGATTCTGCTGCGGCGTAGGGGGCACCATCCGCTGCCAGACCGGCGGCGGAGGCGGCGGGGGTTCGGGTATTTCCTGGGCGACCGGGACGGGTTCCGGGGCCGGCCGATGACAGCCGGCCTGGCGAAAGGCCAGCCAACGGAAAAAGAAAAAATCCAGCACCAGCAGGGGAATGATCCAGACCAGATGGCGCAGGGGGGACTTGCGCGCGGGATATCGCATGGACGGTCAGACGGCCATGATGTCTTTTTCTTTGGCCGCCACCAGATCGTCCACTTTCTTGGAATAGGTGTCCGTATACTTCTGCACCTCTTCCAGGGTGCGATCGCGGTCGTCCTCGGTGATGGCCGAGGCCTTTTCCAGGGACTTCACGGCATCATTGGCCTCGCGGCGGATGGAGCGCAGGGCCACCCGGGCCTCTTCCCCCATGCGGTTGGCGACCTTCGTCAATTCCTTGCGGCGCTCTTCGCTCAGCTCGGGGATGGGAACTCGGATGACGCGGCCGTCGTTAAGCGGCGTGACGCCGATGTTGGCGGCGAGGATGGCCTTCTCGATGGCGGAAAGGGAGGAGGGGTCGTAAGCCTTGATGACGATCAGGCGCGGCTCGGGAGTGCTGATGATGGCCATCTGGTTCAGGCGGGTCTGGGCGCCATAGCAATCGACGCTGATATGGTCCACCAGGCTGGGAGAAGCCTTGCCGGTGCGAAGGCCGGAAAGCCCCTGCTGGAGGTGGGCGATGGCTTTCTCCATCTTGTCGTCGGTTTCAAGCAGGACATCGTCGGCGGATTCGTACATGGCGTTTCCTTTCCAGTTGGATTTCAGGCGGTGACCAAGGTGCCGGCCTTCTGGCCCCGCACCACGCGGAGCAATTCCCCGCGCTTGAAAAAGTCGAAGACGAGTATAGGGATTTGATTGTCCATGCAAAGCGAAAAGGCGGCCGCGTCCATCACCTTCAGGCGGCGGGCGAGCGCATCGGAATAGGTGAGGCGGTCGAACTTGACGGCCTTGGGATTGCGGACGGGGTCGGAATCGTAGATGCCATCGACCTTGGTGGCCTTGAGCAGCACCTGCGCCCCGATCTCGGCGGCCCGCAGCGCTGCCGCGCTGTCGGTGGTGAAGAAGGGATTCCCCGTTCCTCCGCCGATGATGACGACGGTTCCGGCTTCGAGCAGCTCGATGGCGCGGCGGAAGGTGAACAACTCGGACAAGGCCGGCATGGCCGTTGCCGAAAGGGTCTTGGCCGGGATGCCGGCGGTCTCGAGGGCGGATTGCAGCGCGAGGCTGTTGATCATCGTGGCGAGCATGCCCATGTTGTCGCCATGGGCGCGCCCGAAGCCGCGATCCTGGCCTTTCATGCCGCGGAAGATGTTGCCGCCGCCGATAACGACGCCGACCTGCACGCCCATCTTGCGGACCGATTGGATCTGCGAAGCCATGTTCGCCAGAACGGCATCGGAAAGACATTCGCCCGACGCGGAGTCGCGAAGGACTTCGCCACTGAGCTTCAAGAGGATCCTGCGGTATTTCGCCTTTTTCATGTGGGTTTCTCCTTTGACTAGTAATGGTGTCCGGGAATGGAGCATGCGGGGGGCTCGCCCTCCGCGCCGCCTAACGCATAAGTGCCGCCGGAGGGGCATTCCGGGATCGCTTCCAAATAGGCGGGGACCAGGCTGGAAAGCTTCGGAGGAACCCCTCCTTTTTCCGCGGCATATTTCTTGCCGGCCGCTTCGATGGCATCGAGGTTCATGGCGCATTCGGCCGCGCGCTTCTTCTGCTGGTTTTGGATGAAAGCCGGGACGGAAATGGCGATCAGAAGCAGGAGGAACGCCACCACGATCGAGGCTTCGACAAGGGTCATCCCGCTCTTTCCGCCGGTCATGTGGAATGCTCCTCCAGGCGGGCGCGGATGGCATCGGGGATGGGCATGGGCTTGCAGGCCTTGAAATCGTAGTGGACCACCACGGCATTCCCCTCGGCGCTGAGCGTTCCGTTCTGCCAGGCCTCCTGATGGACGGTGAAGGAAGAGCTCCCGATCCTGGAAACCGCGGTGCGGATCTCGATGTCCGCGCCCAGTCTCATGGGGACGAGGAAATCCACGTCGATATGCGCCATGATGAGGTTCCAGTTCTCGAGACGCATGCCGGGGTTGAAATAGCGGAAGAAAGGTTCGCGGCCCAGCTCGAACCACACGGGCAGCATGGTGTTGTTGATGTGGCGGAGGCCATCCACATCGCCGAACCGGGGAGTGACGACTTTGGTGAACATGGGTTGAAGGATTTTCCTGAATAACCGCCTGATTAAACGGCGGACGAAGCCAAGAGTAAAGATGAAAGCGAAAGGCGAGGAAAGGGGCCGAAAAAAAGGCTTCACTGGACGGCGCAATCCGCTAGAGTGCGCCGGAACCCAGAGGAAAATCCCCCATGCTGACGACCAAGCGATTTGACTATGTGCCGTTCGACAAGGTCCACCTGCACCCCTCGGTGGCCAACCACCGGCCATTGAACGAGGCCAAGGTGGCGCATTATGCCGAGGACATCCTCCGAAACGGCCTTTTGGAACCCATCGTGGTGTGGGAGCGGAATCCGGGCGAGTTCTATCTGGTGGGGGGCTTCCACCGGCACAACGCCATCCGCCGCATCCGGTCCCAGAACCCCGGCTACTTCGACCGGGTGGATGTGCGCGTGGTCCATGGCGAACTCGATGAAATCCAGGCCCTGAACCTGAAGCTGAACGCCGACCGCCTGGATGCACGCATCACCGACTATTTCGACGCCATCATCTTCATGGCCAACGCGAACTGGGAAAAGAGCCGCATTGCGCGGTTCCTGGACAAGAACGTGGCCTGGATCGAGGATATTCTTCGCTATGCGCCGGGGATGGACCCGCGGGTGCGGCGGATGTTGGAAAGCGGCAGGATCAGCTGGGCCAAGGCCAAGGCCATCTGCAAGGCGGTGCTGTCCGCTTCGCCGGGCCAGGAACGCGCCACGCTGGACGCGGAACTTTCATCCCTCCAATCCGATCCCGCCACCAGGCCGGCGCGGGCTTTGACGTACCGTTCCGCCGCCAAACGCCTCAAGGGACGGAAGGACGCATTCAAGGTGACCGGGGACGATATCCTGGCGCTGCTGCAGGTGGTGAGGGGGAAATCCACGGCGCCCGAGGACCTCGACCGTGTGCGCGCCGCCTTTCCCGGCCTTTTGGAACCGTAGGTTTTGCTTGTCTGGGAGGGGGAGGGGAGAGTAAGAACATTTCCCTTATTATGAAGATATTCAGAGCTCTGTCTTTTGCATTGGTTTGGGCGGCGGCGGGCCTTCTTGCCAGCGGTTGTGTGCTGGTGCGCAAGGGCGCTGCCCGGATCATTTCTCCGATGGCCACCCAGTTGTCCGCGGGATTCATGCACCAGAACGATGTGGAGCTGGTTCGCGAGGGGGCGCCGGCATTTCTGCTGATGCTCGACGCCTTGGCCGAGGCCCATCCCGACAATCCCGCCGTCCTGGCCGCCGCCGCGCAGGCCCAGATGGCCTATGCCATGGGGTTCGTGGACAAGTCGCAGAAGGAACGCGCCAAGACGATGTTTTCCAAGGCCAAGACGTACGGGTTGCGCGCCTTGTCGAAAAACAGACGGTTTGAGCGGGCCCTGAATGGACGCCATGACGAGTTTGTCCAGGCCTTGTCCAGCTTCAAGAAAAAGGATGCCGACGTCTTGCTCACCACGGCGACCGCCTGGGTCATGTGGATCATCGCCAGTTCCGATTCGCCGGCCGCGCTGGGCGACATGCCCAAGGTCCTGGAAATGATGAAACGGGTGCAGGTGCTGGATCCCGGCATCCGGCAGGGCGGCGCGGACCTTTTCTTCGGCATCTATTATACCGTTTTGCCGCTCGGCGGCGGCCGCGACCTGGAGAAGGCACGCCAATATTTCGAGCGCAGCATGGAAACCGCCGGGCCCGACTATCTGCTGAACCGCGTGACTTTCGCCGAGTTCTACGCCCGATACGCCTTTGACCAGGAACTATTTGAAAATACCCTGAAGCAGGTGATTGCGGCAGACCCGGAAGTCCCGGAATTCACGCTGATGAACGCCGTGGCCAAGATGCGCGCCAACTCCTTGCTGGGGCAGGTGGACGAATTGTTCTAGAAGAGAAAGACCGACAAACATGACGACACGCTTTGGGATCCTCGCTACGGCCGCCGGGCTCGCCGCATGGCTTTGGGCCGGTCCGGGTTCCGCGCAGGTAACCCTGAAAATGGCCACCATGGCCCCCGATGGCAGCATCTGGATGCAAGCCCTGTCCGATGCCAAGACGGAAATCGAAACCGCCACGGGCGGCGCCGTGAAGCTGAAGATCTACCCGGGCGGCATCATGGGTTCCGAAAAGGATGTCCTCTTCAAGATCAAGACGGGCCAGCTGCACGGCGGCGGGTTCATGGGCTATGCCATCGGCAAGATCTGTCCCGATGCCAGCGCGTTGATGTTCCCGATGGTCTTCCGTGATTACGAAGAGGTGGACCGGACGATGGGGAAGATCCGCACTTTCCTGGATGACAGCTCGCGGAAGAACGGCTTCGAAGCGATGGGCTGGACCGAGGTGGGCTTCAGCTATGCGTACGGGATGAAGCCCATCGACAGCCTCGAAGCCCTGCGGGCCACGAAGGTCTGGGGACTGGATTCGCCCATGCTGACGGAACTTTTCGCGGCGGCAAACATTTCCTATATCCCTGCCAATGTCACCGATGTCCTTACGGCATTGCAGACCGGTCTGCTGGAAACCGTGTTCAGCCCGCCCACGGCCGCGGTTGCCGTGCAGTGGCATACCAAGGTTCGCTATTGCAACACGATGCGCCTGACCTATGCTTTGGGCGGTGTTTTTCTTTCCGCCGCCGGATGGAACTCAATCCCGGAGGACCATCGGGAAACCGTCAAGGCCGTATTCGAGAAGCATTGCCAGCTGCTCTCTCCCAAAGTCCGCCAGAGCGATATCGAGGCGCTGGATTTCATGCGTTCCCAGGGCGTGCAGTTCATCGAGGGAACCCCCGAGGCGCGCGCCTCCTTTGAACAGGTGGCGGCGATCGCATTGCAGAAGGTCAAGGGGGTTGTCTTTTCCGAAGAAGCGTGGACTCTCCTCCAGCAGTACCTGAAGGAAATCCGGGGTTCATGAGAAGGCGGATGGAAAATGCGTTTCGCCTCGTCTGCCGGTGGGTGGACCGGATGGAGCGCATGGTCCTCGCGGTCCTGGTCACCGGCATGGTGGGCCTTTCCGCGCTCCAGATCCTGCTGCGCAATGTCTGGCATACGGGTCTGAACTGGGCCGAACCCCTGCTCGGCATGGCCTTGCTGTGGCTGACCATGCTGGGCGCGCTGGCGGCGGCAGGCCTGGGACGCCATCTTTCCATCGATCTCGCCGCCGCCCTGCTGCCGCGCCGCGGATCAATCTGGGTGGGGCGTGCCACTTCGGTGTTTGCCGCCATTGTCTGCGGTCTGCTGGCATGGGCCGCCGGCCGCTATGTCGGAGTCCAGCGCGAGATGGAAACGAATGCCCTGCTGGGCTGGCCTGTCTGGAAATACTACATGGTCATCCCCGTTGCCTTCTGGCTCATGGCCATCCGCATGGTCATTCGCGCCGTCGTGCCGGCGGCCTGGCTCGTCCACCGGGACGAAGAATGCCTGCCGGGGGAGGGGAGGACGCTCTCATGACCTGGTTCGTGATCGCCTTTGCCCTGCTGGGCGTGCCGATGTTCGCCGTTTTCGGTGCGCTGGCGATGATCGCCTATCATTCCGGAGGCATGGATTTTTCCATCGTCATCAGCGAACTGACGCGAATGACGGGCATTTCGATGCTGCAGGCGTTGCCGATGTTCGCGCTGGCCGGCTATGTGCTGGCCGGGAGCCGCGCTTCCGAGCGCCTGCTGCGCATCACGCGCGCGGCGTTTGGCTGGATGCCCGGTGGCCTGGCCATGGTGTGCATCGTCATTTGCACCTTCCTGACGGCGTTTACAGGGGCCTCCGGCGTGACCATCGTGGCGCTGGGCGGATTGCTGATGCCTGCGCTCCTCAAGGATGGCTATCGCGAGAAGGCGGCGCTGGGTCTCGTTACCAGCGCGGGCAACATGGGCGTGCTGTTTGCGCCAAGCCTGCCGCTGATCCTCTACGCCATCATTGCACAGCCCATCTCGAACGAAGTCACGATCGATGCGCTGTTCCGCGCCGGTGCGCTGCCGGGTTTGCTGGCGATCGGCGTCCTGTGCGGCTATGGTGTTTGGGCCGGTCTCCACGCCAAGATCCCGCGCCGGCCATTTGCGCTGCGCGAACTTGGCGCCGCCCTGAAGGATGCCAAGTGGGAAATTCCATTGCCTTTCGTGGTGATGGGGGCCATCTATGGGGGCTGGCTGGTGGCCAGCGAGGCCGCCGTCCTCACCGCCGCCTATGTGCTGGTCGTCGAGGTGTTCATCTATCGCGAGATGCCCGTCCGCAAGCTGGCCACCATCATCCGCGACACCGTGGTGCTGGTGGGCGGCGTCCTCCTCATCCTGGGCATGGGCATGGCCATCACCAATTTCCTGATCGACCAGGAGGTTCCCCAGCTCATCCTCGACTGGGTCGGAGCCCGCATCCAGAATCCGTTCGTCTTCCTGATCGTCCTCAACCTTTTCTTGCTGGCCGTCGGCTGCATCATGGACATCTATACCGCCACGGTGGTCATCGTTCCGCTGCTGGCTCCGCTGGCCGCGCGCTACGGCATGCATCCCGTGCATCTGGCGGTCATTTTCCTGGCCAACCTTGCCATCGGCTATAGCACTCCGCCGGTGGGCATGAACCTGTTCATTGCCGCCATGCGCCTCAACAAGCCCCTGATGAAGCTGGCCGCCGCCTCGTTGGCCCTCATGGGGCTGATGCTGGCCATTCTCGTTCTGATCACATATTGGCCGGCCCTGAGCCTGGCTTTGGTCCGCTAGAGCGAATTTGGATATCCTGCAGCCGGTTCTCATAGCGGTTGAATTCCGGGTTGTCTTCCCGGCCCCCTGACCGGGTGGGATTTCGCCGGGTGAGGGCACCCCGGGCCAAAATCGGGGTCCTGAGGCTATAAAAGGGAAACAACCTCTGGGAAGGCGGCGCCTCCCGGGTTTTCTAAGCAGGCTCGTTTACGGGCCAAGGCCAAGGGCGACGGAGGGACCGGGAAGGGGGGTAGGGAGAGGGGCAAGGGGCTCTTTCAAAAGCCGGGGATTCCGAAGTCCGCTCCGCTCCCCATTCGTATGAGTGGGCATCCCGGGGTGGCCCGGGTGACCCCCAGAGTGGGGCCTCCATTTTCGAACGGACGTTCCTTCATATTTCGAGAGGGTTTGTTGCCCGTGCGGCTTGGAGGAGTTCGGGCAGTTTTGCCGAATGCATTCAAAATCCATATCCAACGGCCTTCCGGAAGAGCGCAATTGCTCACACAATTCACAGACTTATCCACAAGGTTATCATCGGGCCCATAACTCACGATTATCCGCATGATCCACCACATATAGCGCACCCGGCAACCTGTTACGTAACATAATATGTATTATGCGACGTTGTGTGGGGCCCCTTAAAACCAAGAAAATTGGGGGCCTTTGCCAAAAGCCGTAAGAACTCCGGCTGGATTGGCGCAGAGACCATTGGGTGTTATCTCTTTTAGTGCGGTTTGGGCGGTTCGGCCATCGCCCTGCCGCCGGTCCCTGGATTCGATTTCCCGCCTCTCTACTTCCGGCCCATCAGTCTTCCTGTTGAAGGCTGTTTCTTGTCCCGGATTTCAAATCAGGCTTTCATCCGCCCAAAACTTCTCCCTTGGATTTCATTCGTTCATATTCTGCTGGCCGGGCCCCGTCCGAACGGTTGAATTTGTCTTCGTCTGCGATCCTGGGGTCGCCTTCAAATATACGGCTTTGGGAATGTGCTCCATTGTTTACTGTTGTTCCGAAAGAATTTCCCCTTGGGCACCGCGGTGCACGAGGTACAAAAAGGCCCCCGCTGTTTCGTTCGCAATACCCGTCCCGCCTCAGTGGCTGCGTTGCCCCACTACGTTTCCCGCTCGATATCCTATTCTGCCTTTATCCAGGGGAATGGATCTAATGCGCCTGAATTCACAAAACAGCATCATGCAAAATAATAGCCCGGATCCATTGCGTGGATCCGGGCCGGCAAACCCGGGGAAATCAATCTTGGGCGACGAAAGAATCCTTGCCCACGCCGCAGACCGGACAAACCCAGGAATCCGGAATATCTTCGAATTTGGTGCCGGGCGCGATTCCTCCATCGGGATCGCCAAGGGCCGGGTCGTACACATAGCCGCACACGGTGCATAGATATTTCATGGGGTTTCTCCTTGGTTTTGTTTCTTAAAGTATGGCGTCTCTGTTTTTCTGCTCACGAAGCTTGGCGAGCAGAGCCTTGATTTCCTGGGATCGGGACTTGTCGCAAACCAGGGTCACCCCGTCGGCCTGCACCACCACCAGATCCTTCACGCCAACCAGCGCCGTCAATCGCCCCTCGCTGACAACGATGTTCCGCGCGCTGTCCATGACTTCCACATCTCCCGCCGAGGCGTTCCCCTCCCCGTCCTTGGGCAAATGCGCCTCGAGCGCGGGCCACGATCCGACATCGTCCCAGGAGAACGTCCCCTTGCAAACCACGATGTTCCGTGCCTTTTCCATCACGGCATAATCGATGGAGATTTTTTCCAGCGTCGGGAAGTCCCGTTCCAAGGCGGCTTGGAATTCCGCATCGTCCGAACAGGCCGACCAGTCGTTGATTTTCTCCGCCAGCACGGGCCTGAATTCCGCGAACGCCTTCTGGATGCTCCGGAGCGACCAAACGAACATCCCGGAATTCCAGGCATAGCGCCCCGTCGCCAGATAGCCTTTCGCCGTTGCGGAATCGGGCTTCTCCACAAAACGCCGGGCGTGGAAAAACTCGATGGATCCCGATTTCTTCCAAAGGTCCCCGGCCTCGATATAACCATAGGCGCTGCTGGCTTCCGACGGCGAAATGCCGATGGTCATCAGCACGTCGTTGACCGCGCACAATTCCAGTCCGCGCTTCAGCGTATCCCGGAAAACCGGCAGGTCTCCAATGATATGGTCGGCGGTCAGCACGCAAAACACGGCATGCGGATCCCGGCGCCGGATCCAAGCGGCGCCGGCGGCGATGGCGGCGGCGGTATCGCGGCCCACGGGTTCCCCGAGCACGCCAACCGGACTCCCCTCCCCCAGCATCTCGCGGATGGGGGCGACCAGGGACTGGTTGGTAACAATCAACACGCGCCGGGGGGGCACAATGCCTTCCAACCGGTCCACAGCCTGGAGAATCAAAGGCTTTCCACCCGCCAGTGCCAGCAATTGCTTGGGGCGGCGCGAAGTGCTCAGCGGCCAGAACCGCTCGCCCTTTCCGCCCGCCATGATGATGGCATATGCATTTTGCAGGCTCGTCATAGCACCCTTGTCTTTCCGGGCCGTGGAAACGGTCCCCACGGATTTTCCACGCTATGGAAAAGATTTTTCCACACGGTGGAAAACGGCCGGATTCCGCAGGCCGGCGCTCCTAGAACTCCACCGGCTGCATCCACTCGGGAAGTTCACCCGATTCGACCGCCTTTTGAAGATCTTCCGCGGTCTTGGCTTTTGCTTCCGCCGCCTTGGCCTTGGCGGCGGCTTTCTCCGAAGCCTTTGTCTTCCGCTGCGCCATCCACTCGGCTTTCTTCTTGGCGGCCGCTTGCTTGCGGGCCTCGACGGCCGCCGCCTTTTCGGCTTCGGGGGATGTCGCCACGGGGACTTCTTCGATCTCCGGCTCCGCAACGGGCTCCACGGCGGCAGAGGCTTCTTCCCCGGCTTCGGGTTCGGTTTCGGCAATGGCGGCGGCTTGGACCGCCGGCGTTCCCCGCTCCAAATCGGCTTCCATCTGGCGGGATTTCTCTTCCAGCGTGCGGATTTCCTCCTCCAGCTGCTTCAGGCGATCTTCGGCCGCCTGGCGCGCCGCCACTTCTTCGCTGATGCGGGCATTGGCGTCTTCTGCCGCCGCCTCCTCGTGGGCCGCCACTTCCTTGGCAATGCGGATCGCTTCGGCCTGCTTGGCTTGTTCGGCCGCCAACTGGGCTTCCCGCTCCGCCGCCTCGGCCGCGACCTGCGCCGCCACCTCTTCCTCGAGTTTCTGGAGGGAGGCTTGTCTCTCTTCCTCCAAAGCGCGCATGGCGG
The DNA here is from genome assembly GCA_937860055.1 of uncultured Verrucomicrobiota bacterium. Taxonomy (GTDB): domain Bacteria; phylum Verrucomicrobiota; class Kiritimatiellia; order CAIQIC01; family Lenti-01; genus Lenti-01. The sequence continues at coordinate 121,266 of CALMBO010000027.1, forward strand.
CTTCGGCGGCTTCCTTGCGCGCGGCCATCTCGGCCACGCGTTTTTCCATCTCCAGGCGTTCGGCCATTTCCGCTTCCGCCTGTTTCTGGAGTTCTTCGGCCTGCCGGATCGCTTCCGCCGCCTGCTTTTCCTCCAGCGCCAACCGCTGGGCTTCTTCCTCAAGGGCCTTCCGGGCTGCCGCCTCCGCCTGCTCCGCCTCTTGCTTCGCCTTCCACTCGGCGGCCTTCCGGACGGCGGCCTCTTCGCGCGCCTTCTCTTCCTCGGCCTTTTGCCTTGCGATTTCGGCGCGGCGCGTTTCTTCCGCCGCTTTTTTCGCCTCGACGGCCAACCGCTTGGCTTCGATCTTGGCCTGTTTCGCGGCTTCCTTCTTGGCAATGGCGGCCTCGCGCGCTTTCTGTTTCTCAAGGGCCTTCGCCTCGTCGGCCGCTTTGCGTTCGGCCAGCTCGCGTTCGCGTTTTTCGATGGCTTCCTGTTTTTTCATCCTGGCCAATTCGGCCTTTGTTGGCTGCACGCTGACCATCGGGACCATCTCCGGCTGGGGACCCGACAAGGGAACCACCAACATGCTGGACGGCGGCGGTGCCACGGCATGGCGGCGGACCTGCTCCGTCGAATCGACCGAGATGGCCGATTCAGACGTTTCGGCTTCGGCCGTGGCCTCGGCCTCGGGCATGGGGAGAACGGCGGTCTCCTCCCCTTCGGAGGGCACGGAGCCTTCAGGAGCCGGCATAGCGGCTTCTGCCGTGGCCTCGGCCACTTGGACTTCCTCGGGGGGCACCTCCGGCATCGCAGGAGTCTCCTGCGCGGCTTCCTCCGATGAAGCGGCTTCAGGCTGCGGAACGGATTCGGGCACAGGGGTGGGTTCTTCGATCGCCGCTATCTCGGTTGTTTCGGCCGGGATGGGCTCTGGCGCCGGAGCGGCTGCTTCCGTTGCCGCGGCGACGGCCGGTTCTTCCACCTTGGCTTCCGGCTCTTGTGCCGGGATTTCCGCCACCGGCTGTTCGACAGGAGCGGTTTCGACTTCCTCCACCACGGCCGCCACCTCCACGGGTGCCGGCTCGGTCGCCGCGGGCTCGGGAGCCGGCGCAGGCAAGGCCGCGTTTTCCTCCGCGACCTTGGCGGATTCATCCAGCACGGCCTGCTTTTGCAGCAAGGCCAGCACGGAGCCGATCATCACTTCTTCGGCGGTTTTGTTCTGGGCCTTCAGTTCCCCCTGGAGGGCATCCGCCACGATATGTTCGGCGATGCGCTGTCCCCCATCGGTCTGCCCTTCGATGAGCTGTGCGACGGTCATGTTGCTTTCCTTCGCCAACTTGATCAGGCTGTTCTGGGCTTCCACCAGCAGGGCCTGCATCGTGGTTTCGGAAACATCGGCCTGGGCCACGGCCGCGGCCTCCGCCGACGGATTGAGCATGTCCGTCCATCTTTCGCTCATGTCCTCCGCGGTCTGGATCCGGTAGCAGGCATCCACGATGATGTAGTAGCGGCGCGAAATCTGGTCCACGGTTCCGGCGAAGGAATACGTGTCCCCCGCCTTGAGGGCCTGGAATTTCGGAGCCATGTCCTGCGGAATCCACGCCGTTCCCGCCGCCTTCAATTTCATGGGCAGGTAGTTCTTGCGGTCCAGGCGCTGGGGTTTGCCCGAGGGAACCGACTCCAGCACATCGGAGAACAGGATGGCGCGCGCCCATGAATTCTGCGGGCTGCTGACCAGGGAGGCCGCCTCGACCTTCGCATAGGAATCCGGGGAAGGCGCGGACGCCCAAGCCAGGGCCCCCGCCATCATCCCTGCTGCCATCGCCACGCCCAATCTCATCGGTTTCATATTTGTATGGCCCTTTTTCCCAAATCTTTGTCTTTTGTATATCGGGCGATTGACCCAAAGCAAGCCTATCCTCGCCCTGTTTCCTTCTGTCCCGGAGGAGGGATGGGCGCCTTTTTCTGCCGGGCGGCCTTCCGAAGGGCATTCCAGTGCTCGATCCGCTTCCGGATGGCCTCTTCATAGCCTTCGGAGGTAGGCTCGTAATAGATCTTTTCGGTCGGAACATATTCCTGGTCCACGAAATGCCCCTCGAAATCATGGGCATACTGGTAGCCCTGGTGGCCGAACTCCTTGGCCGCCTGCTTGGACCCGGTGCTGCGCAGGTGCCGGGGCACCGGGAGGGTCCGTCCCTCTTTCACATCGGCCGTGGCGGCTTCAAGCCCCATGTAGGCGGCGTTGCTTTTGGGCGCCGTCGCCAGATAGGTGGTGGCCTGCGCCAAAGCGATCCGCGCCTCCGGCATCCCGACGAAATCGACGGCCTCCAGCGCCGCCACCGCCACGCTCAGGCCCCGCGGATCGGCATTGCCGATGTCCTCGCTGGCCAGGATGACCAGCCGCCGCGCCACGAACCGGGGATCCTCCCCCGCATACAGCATCTTCGCCAGCCAGTAGAGCGCCGCGTTCGGATCCGACCCCCTCACGCTCTTGATGAACGCCGAGATGGTGTCGTAATGCCCATCCTCGTCGTGATCGTATACCACCGCCTTCTTCTGGATGCTCTCCTCCGTCACCGCCCGCGTGATGTGGATGGTGCCGTCCGGCTCCGGCGCCGTGGTCAGCGCCGCGATCTCCAGCGCATTCAGCGCGCGACGGCCGTCGCCTTCGCACACCGCCGCCAGATGCGCCACCGCCGCATCGTCCATGGCGATGTTCAGGTGCCCCAGGCCGTCGGGATGGGCCAGCGCCCGCCGGAGCAGCTGGCCGACGGCTTCCACGCCCAGCGGCTCCAGCTGGAAAATCTGGCTCCGGGAGGTCAGCGGGTTGTTGATGAAGAAAAACGGATTGTGCGTCGTGGCGCCAACGAGGGTGACGGCCCCCTCCTCCACATAAGGCAGCAGGACATCCTGCTGCGCCTTGTTGAACCGGTGGATTTCATCGAGGAAGAGGATCGTTTCGCGTCCCGACGCCGCGCGGCGCTGCTTGGCCGCCTCTAGCGACTGCCGCAGCCCCGCCACGTTCGACAGCACGCCGCTCGACCGGTCGAACGCCCGCCTCGTCGTCCGCGCAATCACCTCCGCCAGCGAGGTCTTTCCGCAGCCCGGCGGCCCGTAAAGGATGATGCTGGACAGCCGGTCCGCCTCGATCGCCCGGCGCAGAAGCTTCCCCTCGCCGAGGATGTGGTCCTGCCCCACGATGTCCTCCAAGGTGCGCGGGCGCATGCGCGCCGCCAGGGGGCGCCGCGAGGCGTGGAATTCCGGTTTTTCCGGCGGGGGCTGCTCGAACAAATCGCTCATACGACGTGAAGGACAGGATGCCAAAAGACGGTCCTCCCCCCAATCTTTTTCTTCTCATCCGGCACCGTCCCCGCTACCCTGCCCCCACCATGAAAAACAGGCTGCCGGCCATTCTGTTCTCGCTCTATCTCCTGGAATTCGCCGTTTTGGCCATCCACCCGGTTTCGCGCCCCACGTGGATCTCCGAAAACGTCACGGTGCTGGTCATCGTGACCCCGCTCGTCTGGCTCTATCTCAAGGGCATCCGCTTTTCCAACGCGGCCTACCTCTTCATGTCCGTGCTCATCTACCTGCACACCATCGGCGGCCACTACACCTTCTCCCTCGTCCCCTTCGATTGGATCACCCACCTCATCGGCGCCCAGCGCAACCATTTCGACCGCCTCGCCCACTTCACCGTCGGCTTCTACGCCTATGCCGTCCTGGAACTCATCGAAAGCCGCCGCCTCAGCGCGAACCGCGGATTCAGCCTCTGGTTCGCCATCTCGCTCATTTTCGCCGTGGCCGGCATCTTCGAAATCGTCGAATGGCTCTATGCCGCTTCGGCCAGCGCGGCCGCCGGCGCCGAATTCCTAGGCTCGCAGGGCGACATCTGGGATGCGCAGAAGGACATGCTCGCCGACGGTCTCGGAGCCATCCTGGCCTCCCTCGTCTACCATCTCGCTCATCGCGGGCGCTTCCCCGACCTCATCCGGCCCCCGGCCTCTTCCTGACGCCGCGCGGAGTCCTGGCTTCTCCGCCAGCCCTCCTTACACGGCGGGAAGGCGCCGCCTGTTCCCCCGCCGCCGGATTTTCCACGCAATGGAAAAACTTTTGGCGATTTTTCCACACAATGGAAAAACTTTCATCCGGCGCGAAAATTTCCCCTCCCCCCCTCCCGCTAGGCGGAACCGGGCCTGGAAAAGGCCCGCGCCATGCGCGGCAGAATCGAGGATTCCCGGATGTTGTGCTCCAACAGTTCCCGCACCTCGTCCACCACCGCCACCCGCGCCAGCGCCTCCCCGAACGACAGCCCCTCCGCCTGCGCCGCGATCGCGTCCGCCTCCGCCGGGAAGTTCTCCGGGACGCTTTCCGCGTCTTTCACCCGCGCCAGCACATCGCGCTGCCACAACTGGAGGGTCCGCAGGATTTCCTCCCGCATTTCCTTCATCCGCGCCGCCACGCGCCCTTCGATGATGTCCTTGCCGGCCTTGGTCAGCTCCGCCCCGTCCTCCCCGCGCGACTTCGCCAACTTCTCCTGGCGGGCTGTTTCCTCCGCCTCCGCCAGCTCCTCCAGCGAGCGCAGGGGGGCCGTCAGCCGATCCGTCCAGGCGATGATTTCGCAGGCCTGGCGGGACGGCGGATTCCGGAGCAGGTCCATCACCACCGGCATCCACGGCGTGTCCGTCCGCTGCTCGTCTTCCATCACGTCCACGAACTGCGCGCGGGATCGCGTCGTCGGCAGCAGGCTGGCGGGCGAATCCGTCACGAGGATCAGCAGGCTGTTCGGCGGCGGCTCCTCCAGCGTCTTCAGCAAGGCGTTCTGCGCGCTTGCGTTCAGGCGGTCCGCAAACAGGATCACCCCCGCCTTCCAGCCCCCTTCATACGACGTCAAGCCGATGAATTCGATGAGGTCCCGGATTTCCTCGATCCGGATCTGCCGCGACTTGCTCTCCGGCTCGAGCCACCGGATGTCCACGTGCTGCCGCAGGCGCATCGCCTCCTTCTCGCGAAAGGGCAGCGACAGCAATCCCTCCGCGAAGTCCGCCCCCGCGCCGCGCGGATGCCCCGAGACCAGGACGGCGTGCGGCATCCGCTTCGTCGCGAACGCCCGCCGGAAATTCTCCAGCGCCCGGTCAACCCTGGGAGAGGAAGGCATCGCTCACCAGCTTCCAGATATCCTCCGCGATCGGCTCCGCGTGCCGCATCGCATCCACCTTGCGGAACCGCTCCGGGAAGCGCCGGGCCAGCTCCAGATAGCCCTGGCGCACCTTTTCGTGGAACTCCAGCGCCTCGCTCTCGATCCGGTCGTACTGGATCTTCTTGCCCACCTGCCGCTTCGCGCAGCGCTGCATCCCCAGGCTCACGTTCACATCCAGCAGGATCGTCATGTCCGGCACCGCCCGCCCGATCGCGAAGCGGTTGATCGTTTCCATCAGTTCCACGGAAAACCCGCGGCCGAACCCTTGGTAGGCCGTCGTGGAATCGGCGAAGCGGTCGCAAAGCACCCACGCCCCGCGCTCCAGCGCCGGCTGGATCACATTCCTCACGAGCTGCGCGCGGCTCGCTTCGAACAGCAGCACTTCGCTTTCGGCGCACGGATCCTCGCCCGCCGCGTTGTACTGCAGGATCCCGCGGATCGCCTCGCCCAGCTTCGTCCCTCCTGGTTCGCGCGTATAGATCACCTCGATCCCGCGCGCCTCCAGCTTCGAAATCAGCATCGCCGCCTGGGTGCTCTTGCCCGCCCCCTCCGGCCCTTCGAACGTGATCAACCTGCCTCTGTTCATGGATTCTCCGGATGTTTCCTCACGCCTTGGCGGCGACCTGTCCCTTGGGGGTGTCCTTGACGATCCAGCCAAGGGCGGAGATTTCGTCGCGCAAGGCGTCGGACTGCTTCCATTCCTTGGCCGCGCGGGCCGCCTGCCGCCGGTCCAGCAGCGCCTGGACCTCGGGGGGCACCGCTTCCGCCGGCTTCTCCAGCACGCCCAGCGCACCATCCCAGCGGCGGAACAGATCGCGCACCGCCGCCGCGTCCTCCGGCGACATCAGCCTGGCGTCCATCACGGCATTGCCTTCGCGGACGCCGTCGAACAATGCCGCCAAGGCGGCGGAAACGTTCAAATCCTCGTCCATCGCCGCCTCGAACCGCTCCGCCGCCGCCTGCGCCCAGCCGGGCAGCGTTCCGGCTTTCGCGCCTCCCGCCGCGTCGGCCAGGCGCGCCGTGAATTCATCCACGCGCCGCAGCGCCGTGCGCGCCGCGTCCAGCGAGCCGAACGTGAAGTTCAACGGGGCGCGGTAGTGCGTCGCCAGCAGTTCGTAGCGCACCTCGCGGCCCGAGTATCCCCGTCCCAGCACATCGCGCAGCGTGTGGAAGTTGCCGCGCGATTTCGACATCTTCTGCCCCTCCACCATCAGGTGCGCGCAATGCATCCAATAGGTCGCGAACGGCTGCCCGTTGGCCGCTTCGCTCTGCGCCATCTCGTCCTCGTGGTGGGGAAAGATGTTGTCGACGCCGCCCGTGTGGATGTCGAAGCTGGGCCCGAGATATTTCTGGCTCATGGCGGAGCATTCGATGTGCCACCCCGGCCGCCCGCGTCCCCACGGGGACTCCCACGCGACATCGCCATCCTTCTCGTCCCACGCCTTCCACAGCGCGAAGTCGGCGACGTTCTCCTTGTCGTATTCATCCGAGGCGATCCGGACGCCCGAACGCATCCCCTCCCGGTCTAGGTGGGCCAGCTTGCCGTAGGAAGGCCACCGGGCGATGCTGAAATAGACCGAGCCGTCGTCGGAACGGTACGCAAAATGCCTGTCCACCAGCTTCTGGATGATCGCGATCATCTCGGGAATGTGGTCCGTCGCCGCCGGATAGTGCTCGGCGGGATCGATGTTCAGGGTCCGGATATCCTCGAAGAAGGCCTTTTTATAGGTTTCAGTGAACTCGGCCAGCCGCTGGCCCGCCTTCTGCGAATCGCGGATGGTCTTGTCGTCCACGTCCGTCAGGTTCATCACCTGCGTGACCCGGAATCCCTTGAACTTCAGCCAGCGCCTCAACAGGTCCTCGAAGACGTAGGCCCGGAAATTCCCGATGTGCGCGAAGTTGTAGACCGTCGGCCCGCATGTATACATCCGGGCATGCCCGGCCTCCAGCGGCCTGAATTCCTCCAACTGCCGCGACAGCGTGTTCTGGACGCGAAAGACGCTCATGCTTCGCCGTCGCCCTTCTTCCGGCGGCGCGCCGGCTTCGCGGCCGGAGCTTCACCGGCCGCCGGAGGCGCCTCCGGGGTTTCGCCCTTCGGCGGATGGAATTCCAGCTTGTCCGCCCCGGCCTCCACCTCGACGATCTCGCCGTTCACGAACTTTCCGCGCAGGATGTCCTCGGCCAGCGCGTTCTCCAGCCAGTGTTCCACCGCGCGCCGGAGCTGCCGCGCCCCGTAGGCGCGGTCGAAGCCCTTCGCCATCAGGAAATCGAACGCCGAAGGCAGGATCGACAGCTTGATCTCCCGCGCCTTGAGGCGCGCGGCAACCTTGCCGACCTCGATCTCCAGGATCGTGCGCACGTCCTCCTTCTGCAGCTGGCGGAAGACGATGATTTCCTCCACCCGGTTCAGCAGCTCGGGCCGGAAGTTGTGCTTGGCGGCCTCCATCATCTGCTCGCGCAGCGTCGCGTAGTCGGCTTCGGCCGTGTGCCCGGCAAACCCCAGCCCCGCGCCCTTGCGGATGATCTCGGATCCGATGTTGGAGGTCATGATGATGATCGTGTTGCGAAAATCGACCGCGCGCCCCAGCCCGTCCGTCAGCCGCCCCTCTTCCAGGATCTGCAGCAGCATGTGCATCACGTCCGGATGCGCCTTTTCGATCTCGTCGAACAGCACCACCGAATAGGGCCGGCGCCGGACGCGTTCCGTCAGCTGGCCGCCCTCCTCATAGCCGACGTAGCCCGGAGGCGACCCCACCAGCCGCGAGGCATTGAACTTCTCCATGTATTCCGACATGTCGATCTGGATCAGCGCCTCGGGCGTGTTGAACATGAATTCCGCCAACGACTTGGCCAGCAGCGTTTTGCCGACGCCCGTAGGCCCGAGGAAAATGAACGAGCCGATGGGACGCCGCGGATCCTTCAAGTCCGCCCGCGAACGCCGCAGCGCCTTGCAGATGGATGAAATGGCCTCCGGCTGGCCGATGACGGTCTTCGAAAGAACCGCTTCCATCTCCAGCAACTTGGCGGTTTCCTTCTGCTCCATCTTTTCGAGCGGGACGCCCGTCCATTTCGACACGATCAGGCGCACGTCCTCTTCGCCGACCTCCACGATCTTCTCGCTATGCCCCTTGCGCCATTCCCCCAGTTCCTTCTCGAGTTCGGTCCGCGCCGCCTTCTCGGCGTCGCGGAGCTTCGCCGCCTCTTCGAATTTCTCCTCCTGGATCGCCGCGTTCCGTTTCGCCAGCAGCGCGGTGATCTCCTTCTCCCGCTCCTTCACGTGCGTGGGACGGGTCATGGAGCCGATGCGCGCCCGCGCGCCGGCCTCGTCGATCACGTCGATCGCCTTGTCGGGCAGGAACCGGTCCTGCAGGTAGCGCGCGGACAGGCGGACGGCCGCATCGATGGCCGCTTCGCTGTAGTGGACGTGGTGATGCGCCTCGTACCGCGCGCTCAATCCCTTGAGGATTTCGATCGCCTCTTCGATGGACGGCTCCCGCACCAGCACGCTCTGGAAGCGCCGCGACAGCGCCGCATCCTTCTCGATGAACTTCCGGTATTCGTTCAGGGTCGTCGCCCCGATCACCTGCAGCTCGCCGCGCGACAAGGCGGGCTTGAGGATGTTGGCCGCGTCCATCGCGCCCTCCGCGCTGCCCGCCCCCACGAGGCTGTGGAGCTCGTCCACGAACAGGATCACATTCTTGACGCGGCGGATCTCGTCCATCACCGCCTTGATGCGCTCCTCGAACTGGCCGCGGTATTTCGTGCCGGCCACCATCAGGGCCAGGTCCAGCGAAATCACCCGCTTGCCATGCAGCAGCTCGGGCACCTCGCCGTTCACGATGGCCTGCGCAAGCCCTTCGGCGATGGCCGTCTTGCCCACGCCCGCCTCGCCCAGCAGCGCCGGGTTGTTCTTGGTGCGGCGGCACAGGATGCGCATCACGCGCTCGATCTCGTCCGCCCGCCCGATCACGGGATCCAGCGCACCCTTCTGCGCCAGGGCGGTCAGGTCGCGCCCGAAAGTCGAAAGCGCGGGGGTCTTCGAATCCTTGGGACCGCGCATCCCGCCGGGGCCGGGCTCCAATTCCGGGCCGGACGGCTCGTCTTCCGGCTCTTCCTTCGGGGAACCCGGCTCGTAGTTCGGATCCAGTTCCTTCATCACGGCTTCGCGGGTCTTTTCGATGTCCACGTGCAGATTGGCCAGCACGCGCGCGGCCACCCCTTCGCCTTCGCGCAGCAATCCCAGCAGGATGTGCTCCGTCCCGACGAATTCCACGTTCATCGCCCGCGCTTCGGTTCCGGCCAGCGCCAGCACCTTCTTCACCCGCGGCGTGTAGGGCACGTTTCCAACCGTCTTCATGTCCGAGCCGACGCCCACGGCCTTTTCGACCTCCATGCGCACGGTCTCCAGATCCAGGCCCATGCGGCGCAGGACCGTCACGGCCACGCCATGGCCGAGGGCGATCAGCCCCAACAGCAGGTGTTCCGTCCCGATGTAGCCGTGGTTGAACCGGTCGGCCTCCTGCCGCGCCAGTTGCAGCACTTGCTGCGCCCGTGGTGTGAAGTTGTTCATTCCGTCCTCTTTCCCAACCGCTTGACGGGCCGCCGGCCCAGTTCACCCCGCAGGCGGCTGGCCCGTTCCAGGTCCCGTTCCTCGCCCGCCAGGGGCTTGCCAATGGCGGCCTGCAAATGCGCCGGCTGCACCTCCAGCAGGAGGTGGTCCACCTTCTGCATCTCGATTCCCTTCGCCAGATCCAGGGCGATGCCCAGCCGAAGTTCCGACAGCCGCTCCAGCGCCTCCTGCGCCGTCATGAGCTTCGCCGAGGCCAGGATCCCCAGGGCCCGCGCCGCCAGGTCCTCCACGAACAGCCGGCGCTCTCGCTTGAGCCGCTCCCGCGCATTCCGCTCGTGGCCGGCGATTTCCTTCGCGATCTCCTCCAGGTCGGCGACGATCCGGTCCTCCGGCATCCCCAGGGTCAGCTGGTTCGACACTTGGAACATATGCCCCAGGGCCGCCGTCCCTTCGCCCCAGCGTCCGCGCACCGTCAGCCCGATCTTGGCCAGACCGTTGGCGATCGGCTCCATCTCGCCCATCAGCACCAGCCCCGGGAGATGCATCATCGTGCTGGCCCGCATCCCCGTTCCCACGTTCGTCGGGCAGCTCGTCAGGTAGCCCAGCGACGACGAGAAGGCGTAGTCCAGCTTCTTCTCCAGCGCGTCGTCCAGGGCGTTCGCATCCGACCACGCTTCGCGCAGCGACAGCCCCGGCCGGAGCGTCTGGATGCGCAGATGGTCTTCTTCGTTGATCATGACCGCCCGCGTGCGCGCCGCGTCCATGCAGATGGCGGCTTCCGGCCGTCCTTCCAGCAGATGGCGGCTGATCAAATGGTCCTCGAACAGTTCCTGTCGATGCAGCATCGAACTGCCGGACAGCGTCTCCTGCACCGGCAGCTCTTCGCGCGCCGCTTCCATCACGCGGCGGCGGACGTCCGCCCGCACTTCGGGCGAAGCCTTGTCGGGGAACGGCACGCCCCGCAGGTTCCGGGCCAGGCGGACCCGGCTGCTCAGGATGATTCCGTACGCCTCCCGGTAGGCCTCTTCCTCCGGCGTGCGCGCAGCGGCTGGACGGACGCTCACGAGCCCCCCCCCTCTGCCGGCAGCGCCCGGATCTGGTCGCGCAATTTTGCAGCCAGTTCGTAGTTCTCCCCCGCAACGGCCTTTTCCAGCTCCCGGCGCAGGCGCGCCAGCTCCACGGAATTCCGCATGCGATCCGACGAACGTTTCGGGACCTTGCCCAGATGCTGGTCGCTGTGCTGGAGCGAAACCACCACCGGCAGCATCTCCGAAGCAAAAACCTCGTAGCAGCGGTCGCACCCCAGCCGCCCCTTTTTCAGGATCTCCGTCCGGGTCATGCCGCAAGCCGGACAGACCGATGCCCCGGCGGCCGGCGCCTTGGGCTCCACCCATTCCTCCTTGAGATGCGCCAGCTGGTCCTTCAGCTTTTCCATCATCCCGCCAAGATCCATCGGCTCCGCATGGATATCGATCCCCTTCTGCGCGGCGCACTCCTCGCACAAGTGGAATTTCTCGGTTTTCCCGTCCACCACCTGGGTCAGGTGGACGGTCGCCTCTTTCTGATGACAGTTCTGGCACAACATGGCGGTGACCTTACCACGTTCCACCCCCCGCTTCCAGCCTCAAAACACCCCGGCGCTCCCGAAAAATTTGTTCGCATTCCCCCCTTCCCGCCCTACAATTCCCGGCATATGAAGTGGAAAGAGACAGCTTCCGCCCTTGGCTCGCCCCTGAAGGCCTGCTTCGACCTGACCCTCCAGGAGCGGCGCTTCCTGCTGGGGCTTCTCCTCCTCTTCGGCCTCGGCCTCGGCGCCCGCTGGGTCCACCAGCGCGCCGACCGCCCCGGCCCCTACACCCCCCCGCAGGAGCAACCCGCACCATGAACGATCCCGATTGCATCTTCTGCAAGATCATCTCCGGCCGGATCCCCTCCACCAAGCTCTACGAAGATGCCGATGTCCTCGCCTTCATGGACATCGGTCCCATCGTGAAAGGCCATGCCCTCGTGGTGCCCAAGGCCCACTACGATCCCCTTTCTCAAACTCCCGACGACGTGCTGGCCAAGGTCATCGCCGTGGTGCGCCGCATCGCGCAGGCCCAGCAGGAAGGCCTCGGCGCCGACGGCGTCAACATCCACCAGGCCAACGGCGCCGTCGCCGGCCAGGTCGTTCCCCATCTCCATTTCCATGTCGTCCCGCGCTTCAAGCACGATGGCCACCACTGGAACTGGACACCGCATCCCTACGCCGACCTTTCCGAAGCCGCCGCCCTCGCCGACCGCATCAAGGCCGCCCTGTCCCGGTAGACCGATGGAAGTCCCTCCTTTTTCCGAAGCCGTCGCCCGCATCTGCGCCCGCGACCGCCGCTATGCCCCCGACGCCTTCCTGTTCCTGCATGAAGGACTGATGCGCACGCTAAAAAATGTGCAGGAAAAGGAGAAGAAGCCCCGGCAAATCTCCGGCGCGGAACTTTCCGAAGGGCTGCGCGAATACGCCCTTGACCAGTACGGGCCCCTGTCCATGACGGTCCTGAACCGCTGGGGGCTCCGCGCCACCCGCGACTTCGGCGAAATCGTCTTCCTCCTCCTCTCCGCCGGACTCCTCGGCAAGACGGATGAAGACAAGATCGAGGACTTCGACGATCTGTTCGACTTCGACGACGCCTTCCGCGCCCCCTACCGGCCCAAGCCCCTGCGCCGCCTGCGCAAAGCCCCCGCGCCGAACGCCTGACCCGGACGCGGGAAGGCGCCTCCCGTCCCCGCCGGCCGTTTTTTCCACACCATGGAAAAAGGTTTTCCACGCCGTGGAAAACCTTCTTTTGGAACCCTCGCGGCGCCTGCCGCACCACCGGAGGCGCGCGGGTCTATTCCTCTTCCTCCAGCGGAAGCTGCGCCTCGTAGGCGTCCGCATCCAGCAGATCGTCCAGGTCGGCTTTCCGCGCCGGCTTCATCTTGAAGAGCCAGCCCTTTCCGAAGGGATCGCTGTTCACCAGTTCGGGCTGTTCCAGCAGGGCCTCGTTCACTTCGGTCACCGTCCCCGCCACGGGCGCATAGACATCGTTCGCCGCCTTGACGGACTCCACCACGGCGATTTCCTCTTCCGCCTCCACCTGTTCGCCCACCTCGGGAAGCTCCACGAACGTCAGCTCCGACATCTGTTCCTGCGCATAGTCCGTGATCCCCACCGCCACCACGGAACCTTCTTCCCGCACCCAGCAATGGGCGCGCGTGAAACGCAATTCGTTTGCCGACATCTTCACCTCCGTACCTTGCAAATGCCCACGCTTTTACAGTTCCCCCCCCGCGGCAATCAAGCCCATTTTCGCCGGTGCCCGGAATCTTTGCGAAAACAGGCGCCCGGCGAATGGCCGGGCGCCTGCGCGAACGCGCCGCCGAAGGCGCGCCGGAAGGGCCTGGAATCAGCCGCTGAGGCCGCCGATGATCGAGACCAGGGGCATGAACAGCGCGATCACGATCGTGCCGACCACCAGGGCCAGGAAGATGATCAGCAGCGGTTCGATGATCGACGTCATCGCCGCCACCGCGTTGTCCACGTCGTCGTCGTACGAATCGGCGATTTTCATCAGCATGTCCGGCAGCGCGCCGGTTTCCTCGCCGACCTCCACCATGCTCACCACCATCGGCGGGAACACCTTCGAGGAGGCGATCGGGGGCGCCATGTTTTCGCCTTCCTTCACCGCGTCGTGGACGGTCACCACGGCGCGGGCGATCACCTCGTTGCCCACCGTTTCCTTCACGATGTTCAGCGCCTGCAGCACCGGCACGCCGGCCGACATCAGCGTGCCCAGCGTGCGCGTGAAGCGCGAAATCGAGTTCTTGCTGATCAGCTGCCCGAACACCGGCGCATGCAGCTTGAAGCGGTCCAGCAGCAGCCGCCCGGCGCCGGTCTTCGCCAGCACCTTGATGAGCACCACCAGCACGGCGATGGAGACCGCCACCACCGGGAAGCGGTGCACCATCGTGTCGCTGGCGCTCATCACGAACTGGGTGATCATCGGCATCCCCTTGCCGCCCATCAGGTCGCCGAAGATGTCCGCGAATTTCGGCACGATGTAGGTCATCAGGAACGTCAGGATCGACAGCGCCATCACGAGCACGACGATCGGGTACGTCATCGCGCTCTTCACCTTGCCCCGGATCTTCTCCGCCTTCTCCTGGAATTCCGCCAGCCGCGCCAGCACCACGTCCAGCACGCCGCCGATTTCCCCCGCCTTCACCATGTTCACGAACAGGCGGTCGAAGATCTTCGGGTGCGCCGCCAGCGCTTCCGCGAACGTGCTGCCCGACTCGATGCTCTCCGCCATCTGCGTCACCGCGTCCCGCAGGGCCACGTTCTTTTCCTGCCGCTGCAGCACGCGCAGGGCCCGCATCAGCGGAAGACCCGCGTTCACCAGCGTCGACATCTGCCGCGTAAAGGTCGTCAGCTGCTTCGCCTTCACGCCGCCCTGGAGGAACTTGGGCAGCTTGATCTCCATCTTCAGCCCGGCGCCCTTGGCGGCCGCCTTCTTGGCGGGGGCCGCCCCGCCGGCCGCCAGTTCCTCGACCTTGGTCGGGAAATACTGCCGCTCCCGGATGCGCGCCACGGCCGCCGACTGGTTGTCGGCATCGATCTCGCCATGCACTTCCTTGCCCTTGGAATCCAGGGCCGTGAATTTATACCGCGCCATGTTGCGTCTCCCTTCCTGCTCTCTCGGCCGTCCCGGCCTTCTCCGCCGTCCTTACGTGTATTTCAAGACCTCTTCCACCGTCGTGTATCCGTCCAGGATGCACCGGATGCCGTCCTCGCGCAACGTGCGCATGCCCAGCTCCACCGCCTTGTCGCGGATCACCAGCGTCGGCTTGCGCTTGCTGATCAGGTCGCGGATCGGATCCTTGATCCGCAGATACTCGTAGATGCCGCGCCGCCCCTTGTAGCCGGTCTGGTTGCAGTACGAGCACCCCGCGCCATAGAAGAACGGCCTTCCGCCGACCTGCTGTTCCGTCATGCCCAGCTGCTGCAGGATTTCCGGCGTCGGCTTGTACTCCGTCTTGCAGTTGCTGCAGATCGTGCGGACGAGCCGCTGCCCCAGCACCGCCTCCAGCGTGGAGGCGATCAGGAACGGCTCCACGCCCATGTCGATCAACCGGGTGATCGCGCCCGACGCGTCGTTCGTGTGGAGGGTGCTGAAGACCAGGTGGCCCGTCAGGGCCGCCTGGATCGCGATCTCCGACGTGTCGATGTCGCGGATTTCACCGACCATGATGATGTCGGGGTCCTGGCGCAGGAACGCGCGCAGCACCTTCCCGAACGTCACGCCGATCGCCTCGTGGATGGGCACCTGCACGATGCCGTCGATGTCGTATTCCACCGGCTCTTCCGCCGTCAGCAGCTTGTTTTCGATCGTGTTCAGCCGCCGCAGCGCCGAATACAGCGTCGTCGTCTTTCCCGAACCCGTCGGCCCCGTCACGATGATGATCCCGTTCGGCTTGTCGATGTCCTCCCCGAAATACTGGTAGATGTCGTCGGGCATCCCGATGTTCTCCAGGTCCAGCGAGACCACGCTGCGGTCCAGCACGCGCAGCACCACGCTCTCCCCGAACTGGGTCGGCAGGGTCGACACGCGGAAGTCGATCATGCGGCCCGCCACCGGCAGCTGGATGCGGCCGTCCTGCGGCACGCGCCGTTCCGCGATGTTCAGCCCCGAGATCACCTTCAGGCGGGAGGTCACCGGCAGCGCCAGGTGGCGGGGCGGCGGCGCCATCTCGTAGAGCGCGCCGTCCACGCGGTAGCGGATCTTGAACTCGTTCTCGAACGGTTCGAAATGGATGTCGCTCGCCCGGTCCTGCACCGCCTGGTAGATCACCAGGTTCACGAAACGGACCACCGGCCGGGAATTGGCCGCCGCCTCCATCGAGGCGATGTCGTCGCCCCGCGCCCCGCTCTCCAAAAGGTCGCCCGCCCCCTCCAGCTCGCCCTCCAGGCTCGACAGCATGTCCTTCATCGTCTCGTCTTCGCTGCCGTAGTAGCGCGTGATCGCGTTTGCGATCTCCCCCGTCGACGCCACCGCAAACTGGATGTCCTTGGTCAGCACGAACGCGATTTCGTCGCTCGTCTCCGGGTTCACCAGGTCCGAGACCGCCAGCGTCACCCCGTTCCCCTCCACCCGGATCGGCATCACGTTGTACATCCGCGCCACGCTGCCCGGCACCGACTGCAGGACGTCCGCCGCCACGCTCATGTGCTCCAGGTCCACCCGCTCCGCCCCCAGCATCTGCGCGATCAGGTCCAGCCCCTGGTCCTCCGTGATCAGCCCCAGTTCCTGGGCGACCACCCGCGTCGGCTTGCCCGTGCGCTCGTGCTCGTCCACGATCTCCGCCGCCTGCGACGGCTCGATGACCCCCGTGCGCACCAGCTCTTCCAAAAACATGTCGGAATATTCGGCCATATCTCTGCCCTGCCTATTGCTTGCCCCGGATCTGCTGCAGGATCTCTTCCGTGTCCTGCGCCTTCGTCACCAGTTCCTCGTACGGGATCTTCCCCGCCTTCCAGAGCTCGACCAGGTGCGCGTCCAGCGTCTGCATTCCCCACTTCGCCCCGGTCTGGATGTCCGAGGTGATGCGGAAGGTCTTGTTTTCCCGGATCAGCGACCGGATCGAAGGCGTGGCGATCATGATCTCGAAGCCCGCGATGCGCCCCGGCTTGTCCTTCCGCGGCATCAGGGTCTGCGAAATCACCGCCACGATGCTGGTCGAAAGCTGCGTCCGGATCTGTTCCTGCTGGTTCGTCGGAAACGCATCCACGATGCGGTCCACCGTCCGCGCCGCGCCCGTCGTGTGCAGGGTCGCGAACACCAGGTGGCCCGTTTCCGCCGCCGTGATGGCCGCTTCCATCGTCTCCAGGTCGCGCATTTCCCCCACCAGGATCACGTCCGGGTCCTGGCGGAGCGCCCGTCGGAGCGCCTCCTTGAAGGACGGCACATCCTCGCCGATTTCGCGCTGCGTCACGACCGACTTCTTGTGCTGGTGGTAGTATTCGATCGGGTCTTCGATCGTGATGATGTGGCAGTCGCGCTCCTGGTTGATGATGTTCAGCATGCTCGCCAGCGTCGTTGTCTTGCCCGAGCCCGTCGGTCCCGTCACGAGGATCAGGCCGCGCGGCTTGAACAGCAGGTCCTTGATCATCGGCGGAAGGCCGACTTCCTCCAGCGTCAGCAGCTTCGTGGGGATCTGGCGCAGCACGATCCCCACGTGGCCCTTCTGCCGGAAGATGCTCACGCGGAAGCGCGCCACGTCCCGGAATCCGAATCCGAAGTCCGCGCCCTGCTCCCGCTCCATGGCCCGGAGGTGGTTTTCCGGGGTGATGCTCCGCATCAGCCGGTCCGTATCCGCCGGCGCCAACGGTTCCGCGTCCAGCGGGGCCAGCGAACCGTGGATGCGCATCACCGGCGGCAATCCCACCGCCAGGTGCAGGTCCGAGGCCACCTCCTGCACCGCCAGTTCCAACAGGTCGTCCATCTGGATTTCGGATGACTTCAGCGTGCTCATCAGTTGCTGTCTCCCATCGTCACGCGCAGCACTTCCTCCAGGGTCGTGATGCCGGCCACCACCTTGCGCACGCCATCCTCCCGCAGCGTCCGCATGCCCAGCTCCCGGGCCTTGGTCCGCAGCTCGGCCGATGTCACCTGGTCGAAGATCAGGTTGCGCACCTGGTCGTCGATCAGGAAGATCTCGTAGATTCCCAGCCGTCCCCGGTATCCCGTGAACGAGCAGTCCGCGCATCCCTTTCCGTGGAAGAGCTGGGCGCTCGCCAGCTGGCTGGCCGCCGGGCCCAGCAGCCGCAGCTCCGCCTCCTGCGCGACGTAGGGCTCCTTGCATTTGTCGCAGATCCGGCGCACGAGCCGCTGGGCCATGATCGCCCGGACGGAAGACGCCACCAGGAACGGCTTCACGCCGATGTCGATCAAGCGCGTCACGGCGCTCGGCGCATCGTTCGTGTGCAGCGTGCTGAACACCAGATGGCCCGTCAGCGAGGCGTTCACCGCGATTTCCGCCGTTTCCAGGTCGCGGATTTCACCGATCATGATGATGTTCGGCGCCTGGCGCAGGATGGCCCGCAGGGCGGCGGAGAACGTCATCCCGATGTCCGTCCGCACCTGGACCTGGTTGATGCCGCCCATCTGGTATTCCACCGGGTCTTCCACCGTGATGATCTTGCGGTCGGGCTTGTTGATCGTGTTCAGGCAGGCGTAGAGCGTGGTCGTCTTGCCCGATCCGGTCGGCCCCGTCACCAGGATGATTCCGTCGGACAGGGTGATCAGCCGTTCGAACACCTGCTGGTCGTCCGAGAAGAATCCCAGCTGCGGCAGGCCCAGCGCAATGCCGGCCTTGTCCAGGATACGCATCACGATGCTCTCGCCGTGGTTCGTCGGGATCGACGATACGCGCAGGTCCAGGTCGCGCCCCATCACGTTGATCTGGATGCGGCCGTCCTGCGGCACGCGCTTCTCGGCGATGCTCATGTTCGCCATGATCTTCACGCGGCTGATGATCGCCGACTGCAGGCGCTTCGGCGGGCTGTCCACCTCGTGCAGCACGCCGTCGATGCGGTAGCGCACGCGGAACTTCTTCGGCATCGGCTCCAGATGGATGTCCGACGCGCGGCTGCGGAACGCCTCCATGATGATCAGGCTCACCAGCTTGATGATCGGCGCATCCGACTCCGTGACGTTCTCGTCCGCCACCAGCTGGTTCTTCACTTCGTCCGGCAGCGCCAGCGTGCCTTCGGTGATTTCCTGCAGCATCCCCTCCACGGCGCCGGTCGCCCGCCCGTAGTAGTTGGCGATGGCCTTTTCGATTTCCTCCGGGGGCGCCACCACGCCTTCCACGTTGCACTTCAGCACATACCGGAGCCCGTCGAGCGTATCGACGTCCAGCGGATCCCCCAGCGCCACCGTCAGCACGTTGTCATGCTTGAAGACCGGCACCACCTTGTAGCGCTGAGCCACGTCCCCCGGCACCATGTCCAGCACTTCCCGGGAGATGTCCAGCCCCGTCAGGGTGATCGTCTCCATCCCGAACTGCCCCGCCAGCGCCTTCAGCATGTCCAGCTTCGACGCCACCCCTTCGCGCGCCAAAACATCCATCACCCGTTCGTCTTCCTGGGCCGCCAGCTGCCGCGCCGCCACCGCCTGCTCGCGCGTCACCAGGCCTACGTTCTCCAGGATCTCCAAGATATAATCGTCGTTCGAAGTCAAGGGGCTGCTCCTTCATCGAAAAGCCACACCGGCAGGCACATCCTGCGGCTTGGTCGCACGTCCAGCATGATGGGGCCGAAAATACTCTTTCAATTCACCCCAACGCAAGCCCGGAATTCGTTCGCTTCCAAGCGTTTTCCCGGAATGGAGCGCGGCGCCTCCTCCCCGCCTCCCGATTCATGCGCGGGAAGGCGCCGGACAAGCCCCCAACCCCTGTTTCCGCGCGGAATGGAGGCCCTTTCCGCGTTTTTCCATGGCATGGAAAAACGGTTTTCACGGCGTGGAAACGCGGGGCCGGAACCCCTCCCGGAGAAGCTAGGCCCCTCGGCTCGAGAGCGCCGCGCTGGTGGTCTTGAGCCGCGTCGCCATTTCACGGAGGACGGTCAGGACGATTCCGGGATTCTCGCGGAGGATCATGTCGAAGTTGTCGCGGGTGATGCCCACCAGCCGGGCTCCATCCGGCCCCGCCGCCGCGGTCGCCGTGCGCTCCGTCTGGATCAGCATCGACATCTCGCCGAAAAAGTCGCCGGGCCCCATCGTTTTCAGTTCCCGGCCGCCCTTGGACAGGACGATGGCGCCTTCCAGCACATAAAACATTTCCCCGCCGCCTTCCCCTTCCCGGAACAGGACCGTCCCGGGTTGCACCGCCCGGGTGAATTGCTCCATGAGGACCGAGGAAACCGGCGCGCGGGCGCCGGGACGGGCCGGAGTGAAAAGCCCCCGCAACAGCAGCGCCTCCTTCCGGCGCATCCCGGCCATGATCTCCGCCCCCAGCAGCACGGCGGCAAAGGTGTAGTACACCCAGATCAGCAGCAGGAAGATGGCCTTGAGCGATCCGAAGGCATAGCCATAGTCGGGATTCACCGCCAGGAACCAGCCGAACAGCGGACGGATCACCAGCAGCAGGACCGTCGTGATCATCGCCCCGGCCAGGAGATGCGAGCGCCGCAGGCGCACCGGAACGAAAACCAGGTAGAAGAAGGCGACAACCGCCAGCGTGACCAGGAACGGAGCCCCCTCCCCCAGCACTTTTGCCGGTCCGGCCGGCAGGCGCTCCTCCAGCGGCTGGACCAGCAGGAACATCTTCCAGCCGACGAGACCGATGAAGGTGACCAGGATGCCCAGGACCGCCGCCACGTTCAAGGCCTTGGCCTTGAAGAACCGCAGCCGGATGTCCGAGCGGAAGATGCGCTCCATCGAGGTCCGGATCGCCCCCGCGAAGGGGGTCATGGACCAGACCAGCGCGATGATGCCGGCCACTCCCCACGCCTTGGATTGGGAAAGGGCCATCAGATCGGCCAGGATGTCCTGGTTGAAGGCCGGAAACAGCTCCGCGGTCAGGCTCGACATTGCCTGCAGCGCCGAGCCGGAGGAACGCAGCACCACGCTGAACAGGAAGAACAGCAGCACCATCAGGGGCATGAGGGATAGGAAGCCGTAGTAGGCCAGCGTGGCGGCCGATTGCAGGTTCCGGTTCGCCAGATAGGCCTTGAAGGCTTCGGAAACAACGAAGCCCGCGCCCAGCGCCCTCCGGCGGAATGTGTTCGCAAGACGCTGGCGGGGTTCGCTCATGCGCCCAGCGCTTCGGCCACGAGCTGGCCGGCCGAGGGGATGTCGCCCTCGCCTTCCAGGGCCTTCGCCACTTCCGCCAGCCCGTCCAGCTGCGCCTGCCGCGCCGGCGTGTCGGCGATCAGCGGTTCCAGCGCATCCGCCATCGCCCCGGCCGAGGCGCCGCCCTGGATGAATTCCGGGCAGAGCGTCCGGTGGGCGATCAGGTTCACCATGCCCAGCCACGGCACGCGGATGACGCGCTTCCCGAACCAATAGGTCAACGCGGCGGTGCGGTACACGACGATCATCGGGCATTTCAGCAGGGCCGTCTCCACCGTCGCCGTGCCCGAGCACACCATGGCGGCGCGGGCCTGCCGCGCCGCCTCGCGCATCTGCCCCGTCACCACGGCGATGGATGTCCGCTCCTCCGCCGGCCGATCGGCAAGCTGCGCCTCGATCAGGACGCGGATCTCCTCGCCGGCCGCCGGGATCAGGAACGCGGTCGCTGGATCGCGCCGCCGCAGTTCCCGCGCCGCATCGAGCATCGGCGGCAGGACGCGCTGGATTTCCTGCCGGCGGCTGCCGGGCAGGATCGCCACGCGCTTCCCGCCCGCCGGCCACGGCAATTCCGGCGCCGGAGCCGACAGGGTGCGCTTCACCGATTCCACCAGCGGGTGTCCGACGAACACGGTCTTCAAGCCCGTTCCCCGGAACACCTCCGTCTCGAACGGGAAGATCACCATCAGCAGGTCGAGGATCTTCGCCATCTTCGGGATCCGGCTCCGGTGCCAGGCCCAGACCTGGGGGCTGACGTAGTAGAGCACAGGAATCCCCATCTCATGGGCCTTCGCCGCCAAGCGCAGGTTGAAGCCGGGATAGTCCACCAGCAGCAGCGCGTCGGGCTTCTCCGACGCCAGCAGGGCCGCCATCTTCTTGAACACGCGCCGGAAGAAGGGGTAGCGCGCCAGGACCTCGAAGAATCCCACCACGGCCATTTCGCGCGCATCCACCACCGTGCGCACGCCTTCCCGCCGCAGGGAATCGCCGCCAATGCCGAAGAATTCGACATCGCCCCTCCGGGCGCGAAGGTCGCGGACCAGCCGCGCGGCATGCTGGTCGCCGGACACCTCGCCGGCGACGATCATCACCCGTTTCATCAGGTCTGGCCCTTGTTGCGGATGCTTTGGCAGATGGCCACGGCCAGCTTCAACGCCTCGGCGGCGTGCTCGCCGCTCACCACCGGTTCGGAACGGTTCCGCACGCAATCCACGAACGCCCGCAGCTCCAGCGCCAGCGGTTCGCCCTTGTGGATCGGGATGTCCGTCTTCTCGATCCCCAGCAGTTTCTTGCGCAGGATCTTGCCGGTCTGCTCCTGGTAATCCAGCGAAATGTACGAATCCGGAAGGAACATCCGGATCTTGCGCTGCTTCTCCATGCTGATGCGGCTGGCGGTCACGTTCGCGATGCATCCGTTCTCGAAGCGCAGGCGCACGTTCGCGATGTCCTCGCTCTTGCTCAGGATCGGCACGCCGACGGCCCGGATGTCCACCACCTTCGACTGCACCAGATGCAGGATGATCTCCAGATCGTGGATCATCAGGTCCAGGATCACGCTGACCTCCGTTCCGCGCGGCAGCAGGCCGAAGCGCGGCGGCGGATAGGGCGCGATGCGCAGGGCTTCGACATAGAGGGGCTTCTGCTTCGCCGGATTCACCACGGCCAGCACCGGGTTGAACCGCTCGACATGCCCCACCTGCAGGATCACGCCGTTCTTCTGGGCCAGCTCCACCAGCTCCTCGGCTTCCTGCGTGCTGGCCGCGATGGGTTTCTCCACCAGCACGTGCCGGCCCTTCCCGATGACCTTCCCGGCCACGGCGCGGTGCTTGTCCGTCGGCACCACGATGTTCAGGGCCTCGGCGGCGTCGGCCAGTTCGTCGATGGTCTTGAAGACCGCCGTATGGTATCGCTCCGCGATCTCCTGGGCGCGCTTCTTGTCCTCGTCGTAGACGCCGACCAGCTCCACGTCGGGCATCTCCGAATAGATGCGCGCATGCCATTGGCCCAGGCTCCCCACCCCCACCACGCCCGTCCGGATCTTCCTCTGTTCTTCGGCCATCGGTTTCTCCCGTTGCAACATCCGCGCCGGCTCAGGCCGGCTCCGTTTCCGCGGCATCGAACGCCACGAAGGCGATGCCGAGGCGGTCGGCCTCCGCCACCAGCTTCTCCCGCTCCAGCAGGATCGTCCGCCGGGCCTCCACGGCCAGGCACGACACCTTCGCCTTCTTCAGCATCCGGAAGGTGCGCAATCCGATGATCGGGATGTCGAAGCGCATGTCGTGGCCGAGCTTGGCCACCTTGACCACGACGGCCCCGGCGCCGCCTAGGCGCCCGGCCCGCAGGATCGTCTCGTCCGTGCCCTCGAATCCTTCCACGGCCAGGAGGGTCCCGTCCTTCACCACCACCGTCTGGCCGATCTCCAGGCCGCTGGTCACCTTGGCCGCCTTCATGCCCAGCCGGATGTCCGCCCGTTCCCGTTCGTCGGGCGCGCGGCGGCCCAGCGTGCCCGCTTCCGGCATCTCGGTCTCCATGAAGCAGGAGGCCGGCAGCAGTTCCGCGCCAATGGCCTTCAGCTCGTCGCCGATGGCTCCGAAGATCGTATGCGCATTCCGGGTCTTGAGGGTTTTCAGGATGGCCAGCGCCTTGGCGTCCAGCCGCAGGGTGAACAGCCGCGTCGGCTTGATCTGCCCCGCCATCACGATCTTCGAGATCCCCTTTGCCTTCACCGCGTCGAGCAGCGCGCCCAGGCTCCCCAGGTGCAGCCAGACCACCTCGTCGGCATATTTCCCGATCGCGCGTTCCGTCTCGCCCTTGAAGGCAAAGGCCACGACCCGTTTCACGCCCTGCGCATGCGCCGATCGCGCCAATTGCCAGGGATAGGTGCCAAGGCCGGCGATCACGCCGAGGGTTTCCGGCATGGGGATGGAGGGCGATTCGCTCATGGTCCGCATCATAGCGCGGCCTTCCGCCGCGTCCAGCCTCTCTTTGCCATCGCGCATCCCCCCGCGAAGGCCAGCCCCGCCCCCAGTTCGATTCCCAGAGCCCGCAGATTGTCCCGGCTCCCCATGTCCGCCAACGACGTCTTGTCCCACGCCGGCAGTCCGGCGAAAAGGCCGGGCACGCAGGCATCCGAAAAGGGCGCCCAGAGCGGAATCCCGTACGGCGCGAGGCGGTCTTCCGTCAGCAGATCGATCGCCAGATGGCTGCCGACCAGGATCAGGAGGAAGGCCGCCGCCCGTCCCCCGAACCTTGCCGGCCTCCAGGCGCGCCCGACCAGCCAGATTCCCGCCGAAACCATCAGGACCCATGCCACGCTGTGCGTCGCCTGCTGGTGCGTGGTGTTCAGGTAGCCGCGCGCCAGGCCGGGCAGGTAATCCACGTCGGGCAGGCAGGCCAGCAAGGCGGCCATGCCCAGGATCGCCCCCGCCTTCCGCAGGGACGAAAAAAGCGGGAGACGTTTGTCTCCCGCCATCGCGTACGCGAGGCCCATGCCGGCCAATCCATGGAACACCGGCGAGGCCATGCGGCACTTCCGCGGAACTATTTGCCCAGGGCGCGGCGCACCGCGAAGGCCAGGTCCTGGCCGCGCAGATTGCGCGCGATCACCATGCCATTGGCATCCAGCAGATAGCTCGTCGTCTCGCCGAAGATGCCCAGGGGCCGGGTCAGCGCCGGAGCGCCCGCCACCACGGACCACGGCAGGCCGTGCGCTTCCAGGCCCGTCGCGTTCGGTTCCAGGCAGATGCTGACAACCTCGAAGCCCGAGGAATTGTAGCGGTTCCAGAGATCCTGAACCTGCGGGAGGCTCTCCTCCCAGACCTTCCAGCCGCGCGCGAAGAAATCCACCAGCACCACCTTGCCGCGCAGGCTCGACAAGGCGAAGCTGCGGCCCGCGATGTCCGTCAGCGTCGCATCCGGGAAAGCCACGCCGGGGGCGCTCTTCGCGCGGACCAGCGCCTTCTCCATGATCGTCAGCGGCAGGGAATCGCCGCCGGTCGCCCCCGGCCGCGCCACCAGCAGCGGATCGCCGGGCTTCGTCCCGCCCGACCACGCATACGGCTTGGGATCGTAGTACTTGCTCGCCTTGTAGGCGGCGATCACATCCGAAACCGCGGCGGCATTGCCCGCCTCCGCCTGCACTTCCGCCTCCTTGACATACAGCTTGGAGGCATCGACGCCTTCCATCTTGGAGATCTTCTTGCGCGCGGCCTGCAGCACCTCGACCGCCTCGGCATGCTTGCGGCGCATGTCGCTCAACACCATCGCCTTGATCACGGCGGCCTTCACGATCGCGCTGCCGTCGTAATGCCTGGCCGCATCGGAAACCAGATCATCCACGCTCCGGTCGATCTCGGCCCACTCCTTTTCGGAATAATAGCCGTAGCCCATGCTTTGCAGCTTGCTCAGCACCGCGTTGTATTTCGCGTCGAACGAAGCCGCCTCCTGGCCGAACGCCCCCGCGACCGAGGCCAGCACCGCCGCCATCACCATGCCCATGAGAATTCTGCGCATCTTCTGTTCCTCCAAATTTGCAGGGCCATTGTGCCCGCTCCCACGCAAAAAACAATTCTTTTTGCGCGGTTCCGGCGGTTTTCAGCCCCGCCCCATCATCGCGCGGAAGCGCTCGAAGGCGGGGATGGCGTCGTGGGGGCCTGGGGCGGCTTCGGGATGGTATTGCAGCGAAAAGGCCGGGAACTTCTTCGCCTCCAGCCCCTCCACCGTCCGGTCGTTCAGGCTGACATGCGTGATTTCCGCCACCGCCGGATCGAGGCTGGCCGCGTCGACCATGTAGTTGTGGTTTTGCGAGGTGATCTCCACCGTCCCCGCCCGCAGATCCTTCACCGGGTGGTTGCAGCCGTGGTGCCCGAACTTCAAGCGGCAGGTCTTGCCGCCCAGCGCCAGCCCGAGCAGCTGGTGCCCGAGGCAGATGCCCATGATCGGCACCTTCCCCAGCAGTCCCCGGATCATCTCGGCTGCGTAGGGCAGCGCCGCCGGATCGGCCGGGCCGTTCGACAGCATCACCCCCGCCGGCTTGAGGCGGAGAACGTCGGCGGACGTGCTTTTCGCGTTGAGCACCCGCACGCGGAACCCCTGCCCTTCCAGCAGGCGCAGGGTGTTGCGCTTGACGCCGTAGTCGAGCACGGCGACGAGCGGGGCATTGGCCAGGAGGTCCGCCGACCAGTCGTAGGCCTCCGGCGTGGAGACCTTGGAGGCGTAGTCCTGTCCGTCCAGCCCTTCCCACGCGCGGGCCTTCTGGATGGCGTCCTCGGGCGAAACGGAGCCCGTCGCGCACAGGAACGCCTTCTGGGTTCCGCCTTCGCGCAGCTTCAAGGTCAGCGCGCGGGTATCGATTCCCGCCAGCGCGGGCACGTTCCAGCGGACCAGGGCGTCCGCCAGCGTTTCCTCCGACCGCCAGTTCGACGGCGGGTTCATCTCGCGGACGACCAGTCCCGAGGCGTGGATGGCCGTGGATTCCATATCCTCGCGGTTGAAGCCCGTATTGCCGATCTCCGGCATCGTCAGCGTGACGAGCTGCCCGGCGTAGGACGGATCCGTCAGGATTTCCTCGTAGCCGGTCATGCCGGTGTTGAACACCACTTCGCCCAGGCGGTCCACGGCCGCGCCGCACGACCAGCCCCGGATCACCGTGCCGTCCGCCAGCGCTAGGAACGCCTTCTTCTCCCGCCGCGCCGCCCAGTTGCCTGCGGATCCGCTCATGGCTTCGCCCCCTTTCTCCGCGATGTCGCCCGGTTGTATTCCTGCAGCGACAGCACCTCGAATTCCTTGTGCTTGCGCAAGGTCTTGAGCCCTTCCAGCGCGGCCCGCAGGCCGCGGATCGTCGTTGTCATCGGAATCCCGCGCCGCACGGCCTCCGTGCGCATCCTGACCTCGTCCAGCTGCGGCTGGCACCCCGAGGGCACATTGACGATCCAGCCCACCGCGCCATCGAGGACCAGGTCCAGCACGTGCGGACGGCCCTCGGAGATCGCGAAGGCGGCGCGCGCGGGGACTCCCGCCTCCCGCAGGAGCGTGGCGGTTCCGCAGGTGGCCCAGATGCCATAGCCCATCTCGATCAGCTCCTTCGCGCATTTCACCATTTCCACGCGGTCCGAAGGCCGCTCGCCGGAGACGCTGATGAAGATGCCGCCTCCCGGCGGCAGCGGGTTGCCCGCCGCCTGCTGGCTCTTCACGAACGCCATGCCGGGGTCGGGATCCATCCCCATCACTTCGCCGGTCGAGCGCATCTCCGGCGTCAGGCGCACATCGCAGCCGGGGAAGCGCGAGAAGGGCAGCACCGCTTCCTTCACCGCGACGTGGCGGAGCACGACCTCCTTCGTGAAGCCCAGTTCCTTCAGCGTCTGGCCCGCCATCACGCGGGCCGCCAGCCCGGCGAGCGGAACGCCCGTCGCCTTGCTCACGAACGGCACTGTCCGCGAGGCGCGGGGATTCACTTCCAAAATGTAGACTTCCCCCTCCTGCACGGCGTACTGCACGTTCATCAGCCCCCGGACGTTCAGGCCGCGCGCCAGTGCCCGCGTATGCTCCCGGATGCGCTCCACCACGGCCGCCGGAAGACCCTGCGGCGGAATCTGGCAGGCGCTGTCGCCGCTGTGGATGCCGGCCTTCTCGATGTGCTCCATCACCGCGCCGATCACCTCGACCTGGCCGTCGGCGATGCAGTCCACGTCCACTTCGATGGCATCCTCCAGGAACTTGTCGATCAGCACGGGGCGCCCTTCCGACGCCGCGAAGGCCTCCCCGCAGAACTTCTCGAAGAAGGATTCCGTGTAGACGATCGCCATGGCCCGCCCGCCCAGCACGAACGACGGCCGCACCAGGACCGGGAATCCCACGCGCCGAGCGATCGACAAGGCGCCGGCCATGTCCGTGGCGGTCCCGTTCGCGGGCTGCTTCACGCCGACCTGGTCGGCGAGCTGCTTGAAGAATTCCCGGTCTTCGGCCTTCTCGATGTCTTCCGGGCCTGTCCCGATGATGTTCACGCCCGCCGCCTTCAGGGCCAGCGCCAGGTTCAGCGGCGTCTGGCCGCCGAACTGCACGATCGCGCCGTCGCACCGTTCGCGGCGGTAGACCGCCAGCACATCCTCCAGCGTCACCGGCTCGAAATAGAGCCGGTCGCTCGTGTCGTAGTCCGTCGACACCGTCTCGGGGTTGCTGTTTACCATCACCGTCTCGTAGCCCGCTTCGCGCAGCGCCTGGCACGCATGCACGCAGCAATAGTCGAATTCGATGCCCTGGCCGATGCGGTTGGGCCCGCCGCCCAGGATCATGATTTTCTTCTTCTTCGACGGAGGGAGCGGCGCCTCCGGTTCGTCGCCGTAGGCCGAATAGAAATAGGGAGTGGCCGCCGCGAATTCCGCCGCGCAGGTATCCACCACGCCATAGGAAGGGCGCAGGCCGATGCGGTCGCGCGCCGCGCGCACGGCATCCTCCGTGGCATTCAGCAGCAGGGCGATCTGCTTGTCCGAGAACCCGAATTCCTTCGCCTGCGCGAACAGGTCCCGGTCGGCTTCCAGTCCCGCCAGCGTCTTTGCGCCGAGGATTTCCCGCTCGAACGCGATGATCTCCCCGATCTGCCGCAGGAACCACGGATCGACGCCGGACAGGGCGGCCGCCCGCGCCACTCCCCACCCCCGCGCCAAAGCCTCGCGCAGGTGGAACAGCCGCAGCGGACTGGGCCGGGCCACCGCCCTTTCCAGATCCGCGTCCGCCAGCTTTCCCTCCATGTCCGCGCGCCCCGCCAGGCCGGGCCGGCCGATTTCCAGCGACCGCAGCGCCTTCTGCAGCGCCTGCTTGAAATTGCGGCCGATGGCCATCGTTTCGCCCACCGACTTCATCTGCGTCGTCAGCGTGTCGTCCGAGCCCTGGAATTTCTCGAAGGCGAAACGCGGCGCCTTCACCACGATATAGTCCAGCGACGGCTCGAAGCAGGCCGGCGTCGACCGCGTGATGTCGTTGGGAAGCTCGTCGAGCGTGTAGCCGACCGCCAGCTTCGCCGCGATCTTGGCGATGGGGAACCCCGTCGCCTTCGATGCCAGCGCGGAGCTGCGGCTCACGCGCGGATTCATCTCGATCACCACCAGGCGGCCATCCTGCGGATGGATCGCGAATTGCACGTTCGCCCCGCCCGTCTCCACGCCGATCGCCCGCATCACCGCCAGGCTCGCGTCGCGCAGCACCTGGTATTCGCGGTCCGTCAGCGTCTGCGCCGGCGCCACCGTCAGGCTGTCGCCCGTATGCACGCCCATCGGATCGAGGTTTTCAATGGAGCAGACGATGCAGGCGTTGTCCTTGCGGTCCCGCATGACCTCCATCTCGAATTCCTTCCAGCCCAGCACCGATTCCTCGATCAGCACCTCGCTCACGGGGCTCAGGGCCAGCCCGTTCGAGCAGATCGCCTCGAAATCCGCTTCGTTGCGCGCAATGCCCCCGCCCGCCCCGCCCAGCGTGAAGCCCGGCCGGATGATGACGGGCCATGCGCCCATCTCCGTCCGGAGCTTCCGGGCCTCGTCCATCGTATGGGCCGAGCCCGAACGCGGCACGGCCAGCCCGATTTCCGCCATCGCCTTCTTGAAGAGGCCCCGATCCTCCGCCCGCCGGATCACCTCCGCCGTGGCGCCGATCAGCTCCACCTGGTAGCGCTTCAGGACGCCGCTATCCTCCAGCGCCACCGCCAGATTGAGCGCCGTTTGCCCGCCCATCGTCGGCAGCAGGGCGTCGGGCCGTTCGCGGCGGATGATGGCGGTCAGCGCCTCCACGGTCAGCGGTTCGATGTAGGTGCGGTCGGCGAAACCGGGGTCGGTCATGATCGTCGCCGGGTTGCTGTTGACCAGCACCACCTCGTATCCCTCTTCGCGCAATGCCTTGCAGGCCTGCGCGCCGGAATAGTCGAACTCGCACGCCTGCCCGATCACGATCGGGCCTGCGCCAATCAGCAAAACTTTTGAAATGTCGTCCCGACGGGGCATGCAGAAACCTCGCTAAAACGTTTTACCCAATTAACCACAATCCCTCGGCCTTGGCCACAAAAAAATAGTCATCCCGGAAACTGCCCCCGAAAAGGGCTCCCGGTCAGAGCCCATTCACCAGCCCGGCAATGAAATCCGCCGCTTCCCCCAGCAATCCCTGGTCCACCTGGTCGATCGTGTCCTGCGGCGTATGCGAGATTGC
The DNA here is from genome assembly GCA_937860055.1 of uncultured Verrucomicrobiota bacterium. Lineage (GTDB taxonomy): Bacteria > Verrucomicrobiota > Kiritimatiellia > CAIQIC01 > Lenti-01 > Lenti-01. The sequence goes on from CALMBO010000027.1 coordinate 151,063, forward strand.
CATGACGCCCTCGCGCAGGTTCGACGAAGTCAGCGCCAGGCATGGAACCCCTTGGAAGACGAAAATCGAATGGTCGCCCTCCACCCATTCCGGGCCGCGCTCGATCCTTGGATGCTTGGCGATCTCCCCGTTCAGCCATGCCTGCCGCGCGTCCTCCAGATTATAGGCCGACACGGCCGTCTTCGATCCCTTGGCGCCCGCCGCATCGATGTTGATGCCCAGCCGGATCGCATCCATTTCCTTCCCGAAACGGTCCAGATAGGCCATCTGTCCCTTCACCATTCCCGAATCCTCGCCGTTGAAGGGAACGAACTCCAGGTCGTACGGCCCCGCATAATCCTTCAGGCGCTCCATCGCCCCCAGCAACACCTCCACCCCCGCCGCGTTGTCCAATGCCCCCGGCGTCCCGTAGGCCGTATCCATGTGCGCGAAAATCACGATCTTACCCTTCGACTCCTCCGCCGCCTTCTTGCGGATCACCACCTGCTCTCCGGTTTCGGGAATGCTTTTCGAATCGAGCTTGAGGCGGATTTTTCCCTTTCCGGCGAGGACCTTTGCCATTGCCGCCTCGTCCAGATAGCCCGAGGGAATCTTGAAATTCGCGTCGTCGAACAGCGGATACGGGTTCAGCCCGCAGGCGGGGTGCTTTCCGGTCACGGCCAGGACGGCCGCCGGCTCCCGTTCGTCCAGCAGGGCGTAGATTTCCCGGTGGGCATCCGGGAAATAGAACGGGAAGTCCAGGGGCATCAGGGGTTCCTTCGCGATTTCGCCGCGCAGGAACACGATGTTCCCCTCGCATTTGGTCCGCTTCAGCTGCTGGGTCGATGTCACCATCACGGCATCGCACAGCTTGTCGAAAGCCGGCGAGAAGGGCCCCGCGAACACCTCCACCCGTTCACCCCCCCGGTCGATGAACGACGGCCCCCGTTCCCACCGGGTGCACTTGAACGGCAGGCGCTGGACCTCGTATCCCATCCGTTCCGCCTCCGCCCCCAGGAATGCCGCCGCCTGCCGGTTGGCCTCGCTTCCCAGCGGGCGCTCCCCGAACTCGAAAAAACCGCCGCTGGCCATCCGGCCCATGGCGAACAAGATGGCAACAAACGCCGCGCCTCTCAATTGGAATGGACTTGGCATCGGATCGCGTTCCTTCCCGGTAGCAGAAAGGCCGGAACATGGTTCCGGCCTTTCAAAATGGTAGCGGGGCTTGGATTTGAACCAAGGACCTTCAGGTTATGAGCCTGACGAGCTGCCGGGCTGCTCCACCCCGCAATCTGTTCAAGAATGCAGGTGGACTATACGTCACCCGGAACAAAGCGCAAGCACAAAAAAACATTTTTCCGGCCGTCTTTCCCGTGCCGGAAGGCGCCGCATCGGCTAGAACGCGACGACGGGCGCGGATTCGGCGCCCTGCGCCGCCTCGAACGGCGCGCGGACGTTGAAGCCAAAGAGCCGGGCGAAGAACCCCCGGGGCATCTTGCGAACCGCCACGTTGTATTCCTGCACCGTCGCGTTGTAGCGCTGGCGTTCCACGCTGATCCGGTTCTCCGTCCCGGCCAGCTCGTCCTGCAGGGCGATGAAGTTCTGGTTGGCCTTCAATTCCGGATAGCTCTCCACCACGACCATCAGGCGGCCCAGCGCCCCGTCCAGCATCGAAGCCACGCCCGCCTTCTGTTCCGGGGTCTTCGCCTCGCCCCATTGGCTGCGGAGGCGTACCACCTCTTCCAGCACGCCCTTTTCATGCGCCGCATAACCCTTCACCGTATTGACCAGGTTGGGGATCAGGTCGAACCGCCGCTGCAGCACGGATTCCACGTTCGCCCATGCCTGGTTGCAGACCTCCTCCTTGGCGACGAATCCGTTGTACACGCCCATCACATACAGCCCGGCCACCGCCACCAGCAGCAGCAGAATGCCGCCCGCCACCAAACATCCCTTCATGATATCCGCTCCCTTCCGTGTTTGCTTTTTCAAATCACCAGCTGCGTCCCGCGCCGCCCCCGCCCGAGCGCCCGCCGCTGAACCCCCCGAATCCGCCGCCGGAACCGCCTCCGAAGCCCCGGCCCGGAGAGGAATGCCCGCCGCCGCCGGCCTTGCCACCCCGGATCGCCGCGCGGACGATCAGGATGAACACCACCGCAAAGATCAAGAGGAACAGGAAGCCGCCGATCGCGTCCCCCGTCGACGAAACCGGCTCCGGCAGCGCCTCCCCTCCCATCACCTTCAGCAGGGCGGCCGCCCCGTCCATCAATCCCTGCGCGGGATTCCCTTCCTTGAAACGGGGAACCATGTACTCGTCCTGGATGCGGCCGCATTTGGCATCGTTCAGCACCCCTTCGAGGCCATAGCCCACCTCGATCCACATCTTCCGGTCTTCCATGGCCGCCAGCAGCAGCACGCCGTTGTCCTTGCCCTTCTGGCCGATCCCCCACTGTTCGAACAGCTTCACCGCGAAGTCGGCGATCTCGCCGCCCTCCAGCGATTTCAGCGTCACCACGGCCAATTCCGCGCCATTCGCCTTCTGCAGCGCCGCGATGCGGCCCTCCAGCTCCGTCCGCTGTTCCGGCGCAAGCACCCCCGCCCAGTCGTTGACATAGCCCTGCGGCTCCAGGCTCTCGCGCAAACGATCCGACGCGATCTTCGCGTCCTGCCCGGAGGCGCAGGTCAAACCCATCCCCAGCGACAAAAGGAAAACGGCCCATGGCTTCCGATTCATGCCCCCACGCTATCAAAACCGGCCCCATGGGCTAGATGTTTTTGAAAACCATCTGTCTTGCGGTATGTTCCCGGCCTATGACAAAGGAGAAAACCATGAGCCCTGCCCCCGGAAAAAAGACCGCCGAAAACCTGATGTCCAAGGCCATTCCCATGGCGGGGATGGTCGATGTCCAGCCCGGCGCGGTCGTCAGCCGGACCGTCATCTCCAAGAAGGCCGGCACCGTCACCCTGTTCGCCTTCGACAAAGGCCAGGGACTCAGCACCCATTCCGCGCCCTACGACGCCATGGTCTGGATCCTCGAAGGCGCCGTGAAGATCACCATCGACGGCAAGCCCCTCCGCGCCAAGGCGGGCGACATGGTGATCATGCCCGCCAATCTCCCCCATGCCCTCCAGGCCACCCAGCCCTTCAAGATGGCGCTGGTCATGGTCAAGGAGAAGTGAGCTTCCCCTCCGCCTCGTCCACGTATCGCTGGATGCGGGTCCGGGGCGCATCGGAAGCCGCCGGCGATGGATCGGCGAAATCGCCGGCCCCGGGGCGGTCGAAGGAATCCACGTAGCTCTTGCGGGTCTGGTTCTTCTCCAGGAACCCCTGGTGGGCCCGTTCGGCCCGCATCCAAAGCTGGTTCAACGCGACTTGCCAGGTGGCGTCGTCCGGCGGCTGGAGCTTCCCGGGATCCTTCCGGGCGCGCGGCCACCAGCCATGCTTCTCGGGCGGCGGCAGGCCGAGCTGGTCGAAGTAGGCCGCATAGGAAGCCAGCACCTCCTGCAGCGCCGGCGGCGCGCCGATCGCAAAGCTCTGGACTTGGAGCGAAAGCGCCCCGGCCACCGGCGCCACCCATTTCTGCCCGCGATATTCGATCAGGTCGCGGGCATACAGTTCCTGCGGCACCTCCTCCGGGACATCGACGCCCAAAGCCGCTTCGCGCGGACGGAAGTTCAGGGTTTGCAGCAACCTTGCCTCGATCTGGAGGCCCCGGTCGCTCCAGGCCTCCATGTGGCGGCTTCGCGACTTCCGGGCCAGATGCTCCGCCCAGGCCTCTTCCGGCTTCCGGTCCCGCAGGGCCGGGCAGTTCTTCCGGAGCCAGGCGGCGTTGATCGCCTGCCGCGTGCCGACCGCCTGGAACAACGCGGCCCACGTCTGGAGATCTCCGTCGGGAAAGAGGAATTCCACGGCGGCGGCGGCGTAGGCCTTTTCCCTCCAGCGTCCCGGCGGAAGCATCTCCTGCTTGACCACCTGCGCCAGCGGCATCCCACGGCCTTCGCCCTGCTCGCGCGCGATCCAGTCGCGGTTGCGCGAGCGCAGGGCCGCCTGCGTGTTCTGGGCCAGCCCGGCGGAGATCCAGTCGGGCACGGTCGCGCCGGTGCCCGTCCGCTGGCCGGCGGGGGTGTGTTCCGCCGCGTAGCGGTTCAGCATCAGCCAGCAGGCCCCTTCCATCAGATCTTCCCGGTCGAGGCGGAGGGCGCCGGGCGCCACGAGCCGCTGGTAGAAATGCCCGTCGTCCCACCCCTGCATCCGGAGCACCTGGGAATCCGGCGCCGACGAGCTCTGCACCATGACGCCCAGCACCTGCTCGCGCTGGAGGGGCAGCCGCATCCCGGTCTTTTCCTCCACCCGGGCCGCCTGCTCGGAAAGGGCGCGCGCCAGGACCATGTTTTCGGCGGAGGTCATGCCCGACACCATGAAACGGCGGTCGGCGCTGTAGATCGCCGCATGGCCGGACTTCCCCACGCGGGTAGCCGCCTCCGGTGCCTGCGCCCGGCTTTCGCGCACCGCCCCCGCCGCCGCCAGCGCGGCGAAGCAGAGAAGGCAGGCTGTCCGGCGGAAGAACATGGTCAGATGGGCCGGAACCGGATGCGTTTGGGCTGGTCGGCCGCATCCCCCAGCAGGCGGCGCCGCTGCTCGTGGTAGCCCTCGAAGTTGCCCTCGAACCATGTCGCCGTCCCGTCATCCTCGAAGGCCAGGATGTGCGTCGCGATGCGGTCGAGGAACCAGCGGTCGTGGCTCACCACCACGGCGCAGCCGCCGAACGATTGGATGCCCTCCTCCAGCGCGCGCAGGGTCGTCACGTCGAGATCGTTGGTCGGTTCGTCCAGCAGCAGCAGGTTGCCGCCGCGCCGCAGCAGCTTGGCCAGATGGACGCGGTTCCGCTCCCCGCCCGACAGCTCCCCGACCTTCTTCTGCTGGTCGGTGCCCCGGAAATTGAACCGCGTGCAGTAGGCGCGGCTGTTCATCGCCTTGCCGCCCAGGTCCAGCGTCTCCTGCCCGCCCGTGATCTCCTCGAACACCGTCTTTTTCGAATCCAGCGTGTCCCGGAACTGGTTCACGTAGGACAGCTCGACCGTTTCCCCCACGGTCAGCGTCCCGCCATCGGGCTTCTCCTCGCCCACGATCATCCGCAGCAGCGTGGTCTTGCCGGCGCCGTTGGGGCCGATCACGCCGACGATGCCGCCGCGGGGCAGGTTGAAGGTCACCTTGTCCATGATCAGGCGTTGGCCATAGATCTTGCGCAGGTCCTGTGCGCGCACGACCAGGTCGCCCAGTCGCTTGCCGGAGGGGATCTGGATCTCGAGCACGTCCTCCCGCGTGTCCACCTGCTGGGCCGCCAATTCCTCGTAGCGCGACAGGCGCGCCTTGCTCTTGGACTGCCTTCCCGACGGGTTGAGCCGGATCCATTCCAGCTCCCGCTGCAGCATCTTCTGGCGCGCCGCGCTCTGCTTGCTCTGCGCCGCCGCCATGGCCTGCTTGGTCTCCAGCCACTTCTCGTAGTTTCCCTTGAAGGGAGTGCCCCGCCCGGCATCCATCTCCAGGATCCATTCCGTCACGTTGTTCAGGAAGTAGCGGTCGTGCGTCACCACCACCAGCGTGCCGCTGAATTTCCGGAGATACTCCTCCAGCCACGCCACCGTTTCCGCATCGAGGTGGTTCGTCGGCTCGTCCAGCAGCAGCGCGTCGGGATTCGACAGCAGCAGGCGGCACAGGGCCACGCGGCGCTTTTCGCCGCCGGACAGCTTGCGCACGTCCGCGTCGCCGGGCGGCAGGCGCAGCGCCTCCATCGCCCGCTCGATCTGGCTGTCCAGGCTCCACAGGTCGCGCGAATCGATCAGGTCCTGCAGGTGGCCCAGCTCCCGGTTCAGCTTTTCGGACTCCGCGTCCGACAGGGCCTCGCCCAACTTGCCGCACAGTTCGTCGTAGCGGTCGAGGATGGCCTGCGCCGCGGCCGCCCCGTCGGCCACGTTGCCCGCCACGTCCTTCGTTTCGTCGAGCTGCGGCTCCTGCGGCAGATAGCCTACGCGCACGCCGGGCGCCACGATGCATTCGCCGTGGTAGTCCTTGTCCAGCCCCGCGATCACCTTCAGCAGCGAGGACTTGCCCGCGCCGTTGCCGCCGATCACGCCGATCTTCGCGCCGAAGAAAAACGCCAGCGTGATGTCGTCCAGCACCGTCAGATGGTCGTACTGCTTGGACAGGTGGTTCAGATTGAAGACATATTCGCCGGCCACGGGGAATCTCCTTGTCGGGAAGGCGCCGCTCAGGGCGCCGGGACCACTTGCACGGTGACCGTGCGGTTCAGCCGCCGGTTTTGCGGGCTGTCGTTGGGGAACGGCGCCTGCGCCGGCTCGCCCGTCCGCTCTTCGAACGCCAGGGACGGATTGGCGCGCGCAAACTGCGCCAGGTGCGCGACGGCCGTCTTGGCGCGCGCCGCCGCGATGTCGGCGTTGTCCTTGAACTGCTCCGTCGGCTTGCTCAGCGGCACATCGTCGGTATACCCCGTCACCACCACCCGCGCCCCGCCTTTCAGGGCGGCCAGCTTCGCTCCCACGGCCTTCAGCGCGCGCATCCCCTCGATGGAAATCCTGTCGCCCGACACGAAAACCGGGTCGGAGAAGCGCACCAGGTGCGCGCCGCCGCTCAGGAAGGTCTCCGTGCCCGGAATCTTCCAGTCCGATGCCGGCAGCGGAGCCGCCGCGGGCGCGGACGGCGGCGCGGAAACGGAAGCCTGCGGCGCCGGTGCCGGCGCGGCCGGAGGCGTCTCCGCCGGAACCGGGGTCTGTTCGGAGGGCGCAGGAGGCGCCTCCGCCGTCTCTTCCCCGCTCCGGGGACACGCCGTCCAAAAACCGATCAGGGCCACCAGCACGGACAGGACCGCGACCAGCGAAATCATCCGGCGGTCCAGTTCAACCCCCGAAAACCAATCGCGGAGGCGGCGGACGAGCGGACTCCTCGCCCCGGACGGCGCCCGGGGGGGAAGCGGACGGGACGGGGCGGGCGGCGGCGCGGCCGGCCGCTGCGGACGGTGGTAGACGCCGGTGCGCAGCGGAGGATGGTCCGCGCCCTGCGGCGAAGCCTCAACCGGCCGCGCGGGGCCCGACTCGGACAGGACCGCGCGCACATCGGCCGCCACATCCGGCGGCATTCCCGACGACGGCGGCAGGATCATCTCGGGTTCGGGCCGCGGCGCGGGGGGCGTGTCCGGCTTGGACATCACGATCTTCGGCGCCGTCGGTTCGCGGTCCGACAGGGACGAGAACAGATCCAACTGGCTGCTGCCGGCATCCTTGACGTGCCCCTTCCGGCTGTTCAGCTTCCCCTGCAGCGCATTCGTGAGTTCGCCCATGTCCGTTCCTCCGTCCTCGCGGCCGCGTTCAGCCGGCCACCACCAGGTTGACCATCCGTTTCGGGATGTGGATCTTCTTCTTGATCTCCTTGCCGGCCAGGAAGGAAGCGGCTTCCGGACAGGCCAGCGCCGCGGCGAATACCGCATCGTCGCCGGCCTCGGAGGCCACGCGGATGCGGCCGCGCACCTTGCCGTTCACCTGCACGGGAATCTCGATTTCGTCCTCCCGGAGATGATCCTCGTTCCACGCCGGCCACGCCTCGTGCGCGAGCGTGCCGGAATGTCCGAGGCGGCTCCACATTTCCTCGGCCAGGTGCGGCGCGAAGGGGGCCAGCAGCAGGACGAACGTCGACAGCAGCGAACGGGGAACCTGCTCCCACGCCTGCGCCTCGTTCACGAAGATCATCATCGCGGAGATGGCCGTGTTGTACTCCATCCCCTCGATGTCGTGGCTCACCTTCTTGATCGCGGCATGCAGCGCGCGCAGCTGCGCCTTCGCGGGCTCCGCGTCGCAAAGCTTCGGCGACAGCGCCCCCGTCTCCTCGTCCAGCACCAGGCGGTAGACGCGGCTCAGGAAGCGGGACACCCCTTCCACGCCCTTCATGCTCCACGGCTTCACCTGCGTCAGCGGCCCCATGAACATCTCGTAGAGCCTCAGCGAATCCGCCCCGTGCTCCTTCACGATGTCGTCGGGGTTGATCACGTTTCCGCGGCTCTTGCTCATCTTGAAGGCGCGGGCCGAGACGCGGATGCCCGGCTGGCTTTTCAGCACGAAGGCGTCGCCCTGCTTCTGCAGGTCGCCCTCCGGGATCTTCGACGCCGCGAATTTTCCGCCTGTGCGGCGGTCGCAGCCGTTGTCGTCCACGTTCTCTGCCGAAACCCACGCGCCGGCGGCATCCTTGTACGCCGTATATTCCATCTCCCCCAGGATCATCCCCTGGTTCACCAGCTTCTGGAACGGTTCCTTCGTGGACACGGCGCCGCAATCGAACAGCACCTTGTGCCAGAACCGCGCGTAGAGCAGGTGCAGCACCGCGTGCTCCGCCCCGCCCACGTAGAGGTCCACCGGCATCCAGTACTTCTCCAGCGCCGGATCCACGAACGCCTTCCCGTTCCTTGGATCGATGTAGCGCAGGTAGTACCAGCACGACCCCGCCCACTGCGGCATCGTGTTCGTCTCCCGCCGCGCGGGGCCGCCGCACTTCGGGCACGTGGCCTTCAGCCATTCGGTCGCGCGCGCCAGCGGCGGCTGGCCGTCCGCCGTCGGCCGGTAGTCCTTCATCTCCGGCAGGCGCACCGGCAGCTGGTCCTCCGGCACCGGCACCACGCCGCATTTCTCGCAATGCAGCAGCGGGAAGGGCTCGCCCCAGAAGCGCTGGCGGCTGAACAGCCAGTCGCGCAGCTTGTAGTTCACCTTCCCCGCGCCCTTCCCCGTCTTCTCCAGCCACGCCGTGATCCGCTTCTTGAATTCCGCCGTCGGCAGCCCGTCGTACTCGCCGGAGTTCACCGCGACGCCGTCGTCCACGTACCCGCGCCAGTCCACGCCCGCCGGCGGCTGCACCACCTGCACGATCGGCAGCCCGAACTTCTGCGCGAATTCATAGTCGCGCGTGTCGTGCGCCGGCACCGCCATGATCGCCCCCGTCCCGTAGCCCCACAGCACGTAGTCCGCCACCCACACCGGGATCTTCTGTCCGTTGACCGGATTCACCGCGCAGGCGCCGGTGAAGACGCCCGTCTTCTCCTTGGCCAGTTCCGTGCGCTCGAGGTCGCTTTTGCCCGCCGCCGCCGCGCGGTACGCCGCGACCGCGTCGGCCTGCGCGGGCGTCGTGATCTTCGCCACCAGCGGATGCTCCGGCGCCAGCACCATGTAGGTCGCGCCGAACAGCGTGTCCGGCCGCGTCGTGAACACCCGCACCGTCTCGCCGCCGATCTGGAAATCGACCTCCGCGCCTTCGCTCTTGCCGATCCAGTTCCGCTGCATCTCCTTGATGCTCTCCGGCCAGTCCAGGCCGTCCAGGTCCGCCAGCAGCCGCTCGGCATATTGCGTGATCTTCAGCACCCACTGGCGCATCGATCGCCGCTCGACCGAAAAGCCCTTCGCCCGCCATTCCTCGACCTCTTCGTTCGCCAGCACGGCGCACAGGTCGGGGCTCCAGTTCACCGGCATCTCGCTCTCGTACGCCAGCCCCCGCTTGAACAGCTGCAGGAAGATCCACTGCGTCCATCGCACGTATTCCTCGTCCGTGGTCGCCACCTCCCGGTCCCAGTCGTAGGAAAAACCCAGCATTTTCAGCTGCCGCCGGAAGTTGTCGATGTTCTCGTAGGTGATCTTCCGCGGGTGCTCGCCGGTCTTGATCGCGTACTGCTCCGCCGGAAGCCCGAACGAATCCCAGCCCATCGGATGCAGGACGTTGAACCCCTTCATCCGCTTGTAGCGCGCCTGGATGTCCGTCGCCGTATAGCCTTCCGGATGCCCCACGTGCAGCCCCTGCCCGCTCGGATACGGGAACATGTCCAGCACGTAGAACTTGGGGCGCGAACGGTCCACCTCGCCTGGCGTGCGGAACGTCTTGTTCTGCTCCCAGTATTTCTGCCACTTTGCTTCGATTTCGGAATGCGGATACGCCATGGATGCTCCTCAAATCAATATTGCCCCGCACTCTAGCCCCCCCGCCGCCCCCGATCAATGCCCGATTTTCCCTGCCCCGATCCCCAATTGCCGGTGTGGGAAAACGCCCCCGGCCGTTCCACTTGGAATTTGGATATTTCGCTCCTCATCGCTAGAGTTCCCCCATGAACCTAGAAATCCGCTCCCCCGATCCCGCCGCCGAATCCTTCACCGCGGAAAACTGCCACATCCTCGAACTGGCCAACATCCCAGGCGATCCCGACTGTTCCATCGCCCGCGCCCGCGTCGAGCCCGGCGCGACCACGCGCTGGCACCGCCTTGCGGGCACCGCCGAGCGTTATGTCATCCTGGAAGGTCGCGGCCGCGCCGAAATCGGCGATCTGCCTCCGCGCGAGGTCGGCCCCGGCGATGTCGTCCTCATCCCGCCCGGCGTCCGCCAGCGCATCGCCAATGCCGCGGAAACGGACCTCGTCTTCCTCGCCATCTGCACCCCCCGCTTCACTCCTGCCGCCTACGAAGACCTCGGCTCCTGACCTCTTCCCCGGGGGAGCGCCCAAAACTATTTTCACAAGGGGGCTTGCTATTCCGGCGCATAAGGGTATGTTCCCCGCCGCTTAGTGAGAGTAGTTAGCTTGAGTTGGAAGGTAGTCCATTGTCCGCATCGGCGGCAGGGGGAACATCTTAACCCGAACGAGTCGGGACAGTCATGAGAACATCCCCCGGAGCAGAAGGAATAAAGTAAACATGGCTACCAAGCTGTATGTCGGAAACCTGTCGTTTGATATCTCGGAAGGCGAACTTCGCCAGATGTTCGAGGCGTTCGGCACCGTTTCCAGTTGCAACCTCATCATGGACCGCATGACCGAGCGGCCCCGCGGTTTCGCGTTCGTCGAGATGTCCTCGCCGGCCGAGGCCACCAAGGCCATCGGCGAACTGAACGGCAAGGAAGTCGGCGGTCGCGCCCTGGTCGTCAATGAAGCCCGTCCCCGCGAGGATCGTCCCCGCGGCGGTGGCGGCTTCGGCGGTGGAAACGGCGGCGGTGGCGGCGGCTTCGGCGGCGGACGCCGCAACCGCTACTAAAAACAAAAGCCCGTTGGGGCTTTCCAAACGCCGCGGCGAATTTCGCCGCGGCGTTTTTGCGTTCAGCCGGGAATGGCCCGCCCGATGTCCTCAGCCGTGCCGCCGCCGGGAGACGATCCCCGCGGCCAGCAGGACGGCCGCGGCCAGGTTCAGCGTCCCGAGGACCATCGCGACCTGCAGCGGATGCGCATGGAAGCGCGCAACGCCGGCCACGTAGGCCAGTCCGCACGGCACCAGGCCGTAGCACCAGAAGAACCGCCGCTGGGCCATCTCGAAATTGAGCAGCAGATATGCCAGCGCGAGCGGAGCCATCGCCAGGACCATCGCGCGCGTCAGCGCGGCGGCGGAGGCCGCCGCTTCGGGCGGCCACGCCCCGTAAAGGATGGTCCAGGGCAGCTGCGGGAAGAAAACGCAGATCCCCGCGACCGCCGCGATGAGCAATCCCGCGAAGCCCATCGCCCGTCCCAGCAGCCGCCAGCTGTCCTCGGTCAGTTCGCCGGCGGAAGTCACCTTGGGGAACAGCACGACGGCGACGGGCACGGGCAGGAAGACGGCCGTGCGCGCGATGGTCGCGGCCTTGGCGAACAGCCCCGTGGTTTCCGCGTCGAAATAGTGCTTCGCCAGCGCCGTGTCGAGGTTCATCAGCATCGCGTATCCCGCCAGGCAGACGAGCGAGGAGCCGAGATACCGGTAGGTTTCGCGCGGCCCTCCCGCCGCAGAGGAATGCCGCGGCAACCCCAGCCCCGCCACCGCCCAAAGGCACAGGACCAGCACCGCCAGCACGCCGAGGCCCTGCGCCGCCACGGCGGCGAACGCCGTGGCCGAGAGGAAGAAGGTGAAGACCGCGCCCAGGACCAGCCGGGTCGCGCCCCACGCCTGCGGCGCCCACGCCAGCCAGGCGAAGGACTGCATGCCCTGCAGCAGTCCGTAGAACAGGCTCATCCACAGGCTTGCGGCCAGGACAGCGAACGTCAGCACGATCAGCGACGGGGATACGCTCCAGATTCCCGCCAGCGGCGCGCGGAAAGCCCAGGCGGCGGCCACCAGCGCCGCGGAAATCGCGCCGAACACCCGCGTCCAGTGCAGGAACAAGGGCAGGATCCCGTCCCGGCGGCCCTCCCGGGCCAGGTTCGAGGCGAAATGCGCCAGCGTGTTCTGCAGCGCCAGCATCGGCGTGCTGGCGGCGAGGATGATGCCAAGCATGGCCACCAGCGAACCGTACTCCGCGTTCGGAAGCCCCCGCCGCCCCCCCACCACCATGTGGAAGCCCACGTTGCACAGCGCGCCGAACGCCGTGCCGACCATCATCAGGGAGCCATGCCGGACCAGCCCCGACTCGTCCCGCCATGGAAGCGCGGCCTTCATCGGCCCACCGCGTCCAGATGGGCCCGCCCCAGCACGCGGTCATAGAGGGATACCACCCACCGGAAGGGCGAATACAGCAGGCGCAGGCGGCAGATCGCCAGCAGCATCTGGAGCGATACGCGCCCGACCTTCAGCTTCGACCCCCCCACATCGCTCCAGGTCGTCGGGATTTCCCGGATGCCATAATGCGCCCGGCGGGTCTTGAACAGCATGTCCACGTCGAACGCCCATCTCGTCAGGCCGATCTGCGGCACGATCGCCCGCCACGCCTCCGCCGTCATCAGCTTCGCCCCGCATTGCGTGTCGGTGATGCGCAGCTTGAACAGCCGGCGCACCAGGAAGTTGAAGATCCGCGAGGCCACGCGCCGGTTCCACGGCTGGCGGGGATTCACCACCGCTCCCTTCAGGCGCCGGGAGGCGATGATCAGCCCTGCGCCGCCGATGTTCTCCACCAGGTCGTTGAACGCGGCCGGCGGCGTCGCCCCGTCGGCGTCCACGAACCCGACAAGTCCGCCCTGCGCGACCGCCCCCCCGGCCATGATGGCGCCTCCCTTCCCGATCGGGCGCGGATCCACGGTCATGCGCAGCTGGGGAAAGCGGGACTGCAAGCCCCTCACGATCTCCTCCGTGCGGTCGGTCGTGCCGTTCACCGACACGATGATCTCGAAGTCGTTCCCGTAGCGCTCCGCGAAATACGGCAGGTAGGCCTCCAGCATCCGGCGGATGCGGCCTTCCTCGTTGTACGCGGGAACGACGATGGAAAGCTTCATTCCTCCGGTGTCTCCGCAGGCGGCGTCCAGACGGGGATTTCCTGCTTCAGGCGCCAGAGGTCCAGGGTGGTGCCCGCCTGCCCGAAGCCCGGCACGGATTCCACCCGCTCGAAGCGCGTCTGCAGGATCTCGTCGAATGCGAGCCGGTCTTCGCGGATGACTTCCTCGACTTCCGGCGAACGGATGCTGAGGCTATAGCCGCTCAGGGCCGCGATGGGCGCATTGGATTCCGTGGCGAGCAGTTCGAGCATCATGTCGCGGTTCATCACGCCGATCTTTTCGGCGCGTTCGCGCTCCCAGTCGGGATAGTAGCTGAACGGCCCCATTTCCAGGCCGTGCGGAACCGGCAGGCCGGCCTCCACCGCCAGATAGGTGTCCTGCGTCAGCAAATGCGTTCCCTGGGCGGCATCGGTCAGGTCGCGCACCCATTTGGCCATGTCGCGGAGCTGGGCCACGGGGCTTTGCGTGCGCAAGCGCCACCAGATGCGGTCGCGTCCCGCCACGAACCAGCTCTGCGCCAGCGGCGAGGAAAACGCATACAGCCCGCACATCAGCCAGGTGACCGTCAGGATGGCCAGCCGCCGCGCGCTGCGCATCTTGGAAGGGCCTCCGTAGCGGCGGCTTTCTTCGCGAAGCCACCAGCGCGCGCCCGTCGAGGCCAGCGCCGCGCAGAAGACCGGATAGACCGGCACCTGGTAGTCGTCATAGGGGAACGGCGCCGCCAGGTGGACCAGCGCCAGCGCGACCACCATCGTCCACAGGAACATGTTGAAGCGGGGCGCGCTGTCGACCGGTCCGGGATACTCCGGGGAAATCTCCGATTTTTCGTCCGGTCCGGCCCGGAGGACCAGGTAGCGGCCGGCCAGGATCAGCAGGCACAGGCCGCCGAGCGCCGCAGGGAAATAGGCCTGCGCCAGGCGCGACAGGCATCCGACCTTGTAGGCGGCCTGCACCAGCCACGGCCCCGCCTCGCGCAGCGAATGGTATTCGATCACGCCGAAACGGAAGCCTTCCCGTCCCAGCGCCATGAACGGTAGCAGCGTCACCGCCAGCCCCAGCAGCCCGCCCAGGCCGAAATCCAGCCAGGCCCACGATCTCACCCGGCGCCGGAAGATCAGCAGGTAGAGCCCCCCCACCGCCAGCGAGGCCCCCAGCGAGATCCGCGTTGCCGTCGCGCAGGCCAGCAGGAATCCCGCCGCCACCGCCGCGCGGAAGCCATGGGAGGGCCGGACGCACGCCAACGCCAGCAACCCCGCGCAGAGGAACAGGCTGGAGAGGGAATATGTCTTCACCACGGTCGTGAAATAGGACTGGTAGACGTTCATCGCGATCAGCGTGAAGCACAGGCCGCCGGTCAGCCGCTGCGCCTGGCGCGGACCGGTGCGCATCGCCAGCCACACCGCGAACAGCATGCCCAGCGCGCCGAACCCCCAGGTGACCGCGCGGCCGCCCAGCAGCCCGAATTTCCCCACCCACGGATACACCCACGAATAGACCAGCGGCAGCATCGGCGACTGCGTGAAGGCGAAATCGCGGTAGGGGATGCGCCCTTCCGCCATCTGTTTCGCCGCATAGAGATACCACCCCTCGTCCTGGTTGAGCTCGCCCATCCAGATGTTCATCGCCGACAGCGCCAGCCAGCTCGCCACCCCCGCGAAAAACAGCGCGAAATGCCCCCAGCGCCAGGCCCGGTCCGGCGCTTCGACCGCTTTGAGTTCTGCATCCATATTGGTTCGCGATTGTCCCCGAACCGCCCCCCCGCCGCAACCCCAAAATGGTTGCCGCCGCCCGGGTTCGGCGCTATCTTGCGGCGCATGAACCCCACTTCCATCCCGCCCGTCCCCGCCGAACGCCTCGAGGAAATCTCCTCCGCCTACACCCTCTCCGACATGGAGATCTTCGTCTTCCCCTCCCTGCTCTATCCCCTCGTCCTCGCCAACCTCATGTCCCCCGCCATCTGGAAATGGCGCGACGACCCCTGGTTCGCCAATTTCCCGAAGCTGACGCCCTACCGCCGCATCCTGCGCCTCAAGCAGTTCATCATGGACCACTACGCCTTCAACCTCGACCTCGAGACCTGGGGCCTCACCACCCAGCAGAAGGAAATGGCCCGCTTCTCTCCCTTCATCGCCCCCGAAACCATCGCCAAAAGCAACGCCCTCTTCGGCTACGAAGGCGACCGGTTCTACTTCTCCCTCGACATCCGCCGCCACTTCGGCCTCGACAAGTACACCTCCGACACCATCCCGTACTGGAAAACCGAAACCGTCGAGGCCATGGATGCCTTCCGCTTCAAGCCCGGCCACGAAAACCAGGGCGCCGGCGAATGCGTCTCCCTTTCCACCCTCTACGCCGCCGCCCTCTTCATCCTCTGCGGAATCCCCCTCGACGACATCTTCCTCGTCGCCACCCCCCTCCACTCCCAGAACTTCGTCGACGTCAACGACGGCATCCTCACCAACAACCGCCGCCTCGTCACCAAGGCCATGTGGTTCAACGGCACCGAACTCTCCACCAAGGCCCGCCGCGCCCTTGAAAACGAACAGGTCACCATCGTCGCCCACCGCACCGGCTGGGTCCACACCGTCTACCCCGAAGCCTCCATCGATCCCGCGGCCTATGAGCGTTTCCAGAAAAAACTAGGTGCCTTCCTCAAAACCCCCGTCACCTCGGAAATCCTCTTCAATTTCCTGCGCCAAAGCCCCGAACGGCAGAAATGCTTCCAGATCGAGCACGCGTGCTGCGGCAAGCGCCGCTGGATCCCCGCCGAAACCGCCTACGCCTTCGAAAACTCCTGCTCCTACAAGGTTTCCGACGCGACCCGGTCCAAGCTCCTCGACGAACTCGACGAGGACGACTTCTTCGCCGAACCCCTCCCCGACCGCATTCCCCTCAACAAGTTCGACGAATTCTTCAAGCAGGGCCACATCGATCTCGACAAGGAGGAGGACCTCCAGCGCCTCGCCCGCGAAGTCAACTGCTACCACGCCGGCGCCTGCGAAATCATCAAGGAACTCCGCGCCTTCTGCCACCTCGAACCCCGCTGGCCCGACGCCCACCAGCCGCGGCAATTCACCCGCGGCCCCTCCATCGATCTCTTGCCCGGCATGACCCGCAACGAAATCATCGCCGCCCTCGACGCCGCCCGCGCCGAAAATCCCGTCGCCGACATGGCCTTCCACGCCTTCCGCGATTTGTCCCGCGTCGACCCGCGCCCCTACTTCAAGGCCGCCATCGAACGCTCTCCCGTTTGCCTCGAAGCCGCCCGCGCCATGGAACTCCCCATGATCCTTGCCTGCCTGCGCGAAATGCCCGGCGAATCCATCTACGACTCCACCCGCGCCGCCCAGCCCGACGAAGTCTGGAACGCCCGCCGCGGCGACGGCTTCGAAAAAGCCGTCACCCTCGCCGCCATTTTGCATTCCCGCGCTCCCGAGTACCCCTTCACGCTCCGGGTAGCCGGCGAAACCGCCACCCTCTCCTTCAACGGCCAGGATTATTCTTTCCCCACCCGCAAAGGCCTCTCCCTCGATTTGTCCTGGCCCTTATAGGTGGGGACGCCGCGCCGCGGCGTCCGCTGTCCCCCCGCAATAATATCCTGGACGGCACGGCGTGCCGTCCCTACCCCCCGGTCTTGTAGCCTGGATCCAGAACCCGGCTCTCACAGAGACACAGAGCGCACAGAGGGGGGGGATCCGTTCGGGCTCCAAACTCCGTGTCCTTTGTGACTCCGTGTGAGAATCGTCCCATTTTCTTTTATTTTCGGTCGATATAGGCCTCGAACCGTCGCGGGAATTGCGCTATGAATCCCTTGGAGGTTGTTAAGTGCCGCTGCGCATATTGATCGTTCCGGACAAGTTCAAGGGCACGCTGACGGCTCCCCAGGCGGCGGCGGCGATCGCCCGGGGATGGGCCGAAGCGCGGCCGCAGGACCTCCTTGAGGAATTGCCGATGTCCGATGGCGGCGACGGCTTCGGGAAAATCCTCGGCGGCCTGCTGGGGGCCGATCGCCGCACCTGCGGCACGGTGGACGCCGCGGGCCGCTCCCGCACCGCGGAATGGTGGTTTCGGCCCGATGCCGGCCAGGCGGTATTCGAGGCCGCGCAGGTGAACGGCCTGGCCCTGTTGCCGCCCGGCCAATACCACCCCTTCCAGCTCGACACCTTCGGCATCGGCGCGGTCCTGCGCGCGGTGGAACGGGTTGGTGCCCGCCGCCTCTGCATCGGCATCGGCGGCAGCGCCACGAATGATGGCGGCTTCGGCGCGGCCCGCGCCTTGGGCTGGGTTTTCCGCGATTCCGCCGGGGAAGGGCTCCAACGCTGGACCGATTTGGACCGCCTGGCGACCGTGGAATTGCCATCCCGGCCGCTCGGCATCCCGGAGGTGGCCATTGCCGTGGACGTGGCGAATCCCCTGCTCGGACCGGAAGGCGCCACCCGGGTCTACGGTCCGCAAAAGGGCCTGCGGGCGGAGGAACTGCCCAAGGCCGAAGGTTGCCTGCGCCGCCTGGCGGAGGTTTTGCGCGCACGCACCGGACAAGCGGTGGAAGAGGAGGCGGGCGCCGGAGCCGCCGGAGGACTGGGATTCGGATTGAAGGTTTTCGCCGGCGGAAGGTTCCAATCCGGCGCGGCGCTCTTTGCGACGCAGGCGCGTCTGGAGGATCGAATCCGGCAGGCGGATCTGGTGGTCACCGGCGAGGGGGCGCTGGATGCCCAATCCCTCATGGGCAAAGGGGTGGGCTTCGTTTCGGACTTGGCCGCCCGCGCGGGCAAGCGCTGCCTCTGCCTGGCGGGTTCGGTTGCGATGGCTCCCCGGGAGGCGCCTTGGCCGGGTTTCCAGGCCTTTGCCATCGTGCCTGGCATCGCCCCCCTGCCGGAAGCCCAGGCGCATGCGGGGGATTGCCTGCGCCGTTTGGCGGCCCAAACCGCCGCCACGCTGGAAGGCGCCTGAACGCTTCCATTCTCCGCCTTTCTGCGCTATACGGCGTCAATGAATTCCCGCCTTCTCATCCGGAAC
Source organism: uncultured Verrucomicrobiota bacterium (assembly GCA_937860055.1). GTDB lineage: Bacteria > Verrucomicrobiota > Kiritimatiellia > CAIQIC01 > Lenti-01 > Lenti-01. The sequence continues at coordinate 169,260 of CALMBO010000027.1, forward strand.
GAAACCCCCGCCGACATCCCTGCGATCCGCGACGTGACCGCCGCGGCATTCGAAACACTGGCGATCAGCAGCCACACCGAACAGTACATCGTGGCGGCGCTGCGCGCGGCGAAGGCGCTGTCCGTCTCGCTCGTGGCGGAACGGGATGGCCGCGTGGTGGGCCACATCGCCTTTTCGCCTGTGGCGATCTCGGACGGCACGCCGGACTGGTACGGCCTGGGTCCCGTCTCGGTGCTGCCCGCGATGCAGAGGCAGGGCATCGGAAAGGCCCTGATCCAGGAGGGGCTGGCCCGGCTGAAAGACCTGCACGCCAAAGGGTGCTGCCTCGTGGGCCATCCGGAGTACTACCGGAAATTCGGCTTCGAAAACGCGCCCGGCCTGTCGGTCGAGGGCGTCCCGCCGGAGGTGTTTTTCGCCCTTCCCTTCGACGGCCGCATGCCTCAGGGCACCGTCGCCTTCCACGGCGCCTTCCGCGCCACGCAGGAATAGAAAGGCGGCGGCCAGGCGGATCAGGCTCCCTGGCCCCTTGGCGGGAAGTCCCCGGATACCCTACTTATGGCGCGTCGGGCCAGGAGACGCGGATGCCATAGTAGTACGTGCCGACGGGCACCGGCGCGGCATTCGTGTAGGCGTTGGTGGGCGTGTCGGCCGACAGGCTGCCCACGTGCTGCGTGTACGCGCTGGCGGCATTCGTCGCCCGCCAGATCGAATAGACGCGGCCCGTCGCGCTTGGCCAGCGGAACACCAGGTTCGTCTCCGCGCCCTTCTCCACGACCGTCGGACCCAGCACCAGCACCGATGTGTTGGTCTTCGGATTCGTCCCCGAAATATATTCGGCGTAATTGCTCGCGCCGTCCTCGTCGTCGTCCGCGTCGGCCAGCCCGTTGGTCGTTCCGTTGAAGTAGGCCGCCTCGTACTCGTCGGGCATCCCGTCGCCGTCGCTGTCCGCGCCCGGATCCACCTGCACACCGGTCACCAGGACATCGTCGAACGCGATGTTGCTGTAGAGCTTGTTCCACGTGAACCGCAGTTGCGTCGCGGATTCGGACAGCGCGAACGAATATGTCGTCCCCGTGTTCGCCGGATTGGTGATGATGCCCGCGGCGGTCCAGCTTCCGCCGACGAGCTGCGCCACCTCGAAGGTCCCCGTCCCGTTCGCCGTGACCGCCCGCATCCAGAACTGCACGTTCGTCCCGCCCAGGAACGTCGGGCTGACGATGAAGTCGCCGTCGCTGTCGAACTTCACCGAGGGCGTTGCCTCGCCATAGTACGTCGCGGAGTAGTTCGTCACCCCGCTGAATGCCCATCCCGGCGGCACGTTCGTCAGCACCGTGTCGAACGGCTCGTCGATCAGGACGATGGAATTCGTGTCCGGCTCCGCCGTGTACGTGGCGGTGAAGGAGTTGGTCGTGCCGTTCGTCGTGGCCGTCGCCGCGTCCGCCGGCGCGATCCATCCCGTGGCCGCGCTGAACGACGCCGTGTGCGCCCCGGCCACCAGCCCGGTCGCCACCGATCCGCTGGCCCGCCATGCGCCGCCGTCCACCCGCCACTGCGCCCCCGCCGCCACCGCCTCCGCCGGCAGGATCGTCACCGACAGCGCGCTGGAGACCGGCGCGGCCGCCACCACCAGGGTCACCGTGTCCGTCGCGCCCTGACTCTGCAGGTAGTTCATGCCCGCCACCCGGATCAGGTTCGTCCCCGTCGCCAGCGACACCTCCACGCTCCACGACGGCGTTGCGGCCACGCTGCCGCTCGCCCCCGTCAGGGCGTTGCTCCATGTCAAATCACCCGTCACCGCCGCGTTGTTCGTCCCCTCGACCGTGAAGGATGCCGTTCCCGCCGCCAGCGTCTGGTTGGTCGTCGTGACGTCCACCACCGGCGCATCCTCCGGCGCGTCGCCGAAGAAAGCGATGGTCCGGGCCATCAGCCCGGTCCGCATGCTGGCATCATGGATCGTCTCGAACGGGAAGCCCATCACCACCAGCCGGTAGGTGTTGCTGAAGGCCAGCGCCGCCACGTTCGTCCCCGAAGTGGACGAGCCATACACGATCGCCCCTTCGGAAGCCGGCGAACCCGTCGCCACCAGCTTGTCCGGATACGCCGCCTTGTAGGTCGTCCCCGTCCCCGTGTAGTCGAAGGCGAAGGCGCCCAATCCGCCGAAAACGCCGTTGGTCTTCGCGGCGACCCGGTTTGTCGCCGCGTCGTCCGCCCCGTAGGCGGTCTTCAGCACATTCGAGCAGAAGCTCTTGTCGGCCGCGGTTCCGGAATACTGCAAATCCCAGCCCAGCTCCGTTCCCGACACGAACAGCCGGTTCCCCGCCGCCAGGAAGTTCGACACCGCCGCCTGCTCCGTGGCCGTGAAAGTCTCGTTCGCCGTGGATTCACGCCCCAGGATCCAGTAGGCGGCATGGTAGTCCGCCAGGTCCAGATCCCCGTCCGCCACCGCCTCGCTGTCGCACGAGTCGAAATAGCGCCCCGCCGCCGCGATCGCCTCTCCGTGCTGGATCACATAGTCCTGCGAATTGATCTTGCGCTGGATGACGCGCGTGACATCGCCGCCGATGTTGTTGCCGATGTATTCCGTCGGCGAAATCCGCCGCTCGTTGCGCTCGAAGCCGTTCACGACCAGGTGCGGCGCGAAACCCGATGGCGACACCCGCACGCCCACCGTCTTGGACGCCAGCGATTCGCCGCCTGCGTTCGTCGCGCAGACCTGGAAGTAGTAGATCTGCCCGGCCGTCATGTTCGTCAGCGTGGCGGTCAGGGTGCCGGCGCCGGAGACGGAGACGGGATTGCCGAAGCCGTAGCCGTTGGTCGAACGGTAGATGATGTAGCCCGTGGCGGCGTGCCCGCCGGCCTGGTTCGTGGCCGGCGCCTGCCACGCCAGCCTCACGTTCCCCGCCCCGGCGTTTGCCGCGCTCACGTGCGTCGGCGGATCCGGGAGCAGAACGGACGGGACCGCCGCGTTGTTCGTCGTCAGGTGCTTCACGATCGCCTGGTAGCTCGCCATTGCCATGACGCGCCGGGCCGACGGACACCGCAACAGGTACGTGTCGTATGTGTTGTCGTGATAGCCCACCTCGATGATCGTGGTGTTCATTTCGTTGGAAATGACGCCGTAGATTTCGCCGTACGTCGAGCCGTAGAGGTTGGCGGTGTTGTTGGTGAAACTGTCAGGAAACCACACGCCCAGATCCCCGTACCCCAGGTCGTTCGTCAGTTCCTTGGCGATCAGCAGGGCGTAGTCCTGCTGGTATCCGCTGAACGGGCTCACATAGCGCGTGTCGTAGAGGCCCATCGGGCCGCGCCCCGCGCCGGAACCGGCGTTGGAGTGGAAGCCCAGATAGATGCGGTCCCACATGGAGCCGTCGGCCTCGCGGTTCATTTCCACCGCCATGCGGCAGGGCGCGCCGACGTTGTCATCGCTGTCGCTCAGGGTGGCGCTGTCGTACAGCGTCGAGCTCATGCCCTGCCCCGTCATCGCCTGCACCCAGTAGCGCGAGGCCTCCAGCTCGCGCGCAAAGCCCGACACGCCGCCGTCGCGATCGATGTCCCCCATGCCGTTGCCAAAGCGGATGGCGTCGGCGATGACGACGTCCGTGGAGAGGTAACCGCCGGGGGCGTAGTTCGAGATGTTGACGCTGCCATTGGTCCCCGCCTCGAAATAGTAGGTGCCCAGCCACACCCAGCCGAGCCCGACGCGGCGGTGGTTCACGCGCACGTCCGTCACGCCGCCCGAGTGGTACACGCGGTAGAGCTGCCTCACGCGGTCGGAACCGCTGCGCGTCCACGCATAGACCGGATAGAAGCCGGCTGCCGGCAGGTTCGGCCGGTAGGCCGCCCAGGCCGTCGTTCCCGTCTCGTTGACGTAGGCGTAGCGGTACGGCGTCGCGCCCGCCGCGCCGTAGAAGGTGGTCGACGTGCTGTTGCTCCACGAGCCGCCGAATGTCACGCACGCGGAATTGGTGTTGTCGAGCACGACCTCGTTCGTCTGGTTCCCCAGCGGCCGGAACGGCACCACCGTCGCACCGGCCTTGAAGCAGTAGTCCGCGAAATAGTTGAGCTGGTCGATGTTTCCGATGTCCTCGACCACGCCGTCCGCCAGCCCCCGCCCCGTGATCCACGACAGGGTGTTCGAGCTGTACGTGAACCCATGCCCCGCGCTGGTGTAGACGACGATGTCGCTCAGCCCGCCTTCCGGCTGCGTGGCCGCCGTGGTCTCCGCGCCGGAACCACCACCTTCTTCCGCGGCCTCGCGGATGAACGTCACGCTGTCGCTCGCGCCCGCCCCCGCCGCGTTCGTCGCCGTCACCGTGATCACGTTGGTGCCGACGGACAGCGCCGCCGAAAACGACCAGTTCGTCGCCGCCGCGAAGGTGCCGCTGCCGCCCAGGCTGTTGGACCATGCCATCGTGCCGGCGGCATAGGAGTTCGCCGTGCCTTCGATCAACTGGCTCGAGACGGCGTTCGACACGGTTGCCCCCGTCGTCGTGATGGCGATTTCCGCCGGCCCCGCCCCCTTGGTCAGGAGGGTGCCGTTGTAGCCCGCCGCCATGAACAGGTCGTTGCTGTACACCACGCCGCGCAGGAAGTTCGTCGTGCCGGAGTCCTCCGCCGTCCAGTCCGCGCCGTTCGTCGAGCCCCAGATCACGCCCGACTGCCCCACCGCCACGAACTGGCCGTTCCCGAACGCCACCCGGTAGAGGTTGTCCGTGCCCGTCGGCAGCCCGTTCGTCTGCCGCGTCCAGGTCGTGCCGTCCGGCGACGTCACCACGCGCGCGCCGATCCCCACGGCCACGTAGGTCCCGTTCCCATGGGCCGAATCCAGCAGCCAGCCCCCCGCGTTCGACGTGCGCGAGGTCCAGGAGATGCCGTCGGACGACGTCAGCAGGAGGCTGTTTTCGCCGGTCGCGAGGAACAGGCCGTTGAGGTACTTCACCCCCTGGATGTTGTTCGTGGCGCCGCTCGCCTGCAGGAACCAGTTGGTGCCGTCCGTCGAGCGCAGGATCGTGCCGTTGGCGCCGGCCGCCACATAGGCGTCGTTCCCGTAGCAGATGCCCCGCAGCATCGCGTTCGTCGGCGTGCTCCGCACCGTCCAGGTCGCGCCGCCCACGGAGGTCACGACCGTCCCCGTGTCGCCGACCGCCACCCACAGGCCCCCGCCGCTGGCGATGTTCAGCAGCAGGCTGCTCGTGCCGGACGTGCGGGAGGTCCACGATGCCCCGTAGTCGGCCGACGTGTAGATCGCCCCGCCGGCGCCGACGGCGGCGAAGCTGCTCGCCTTCGCCCCCACCCCGTAGAAGCTGGTCGCCGTCCCCGTGTCCTGGCTCTGCCACTCCGCCTCCCCCGTGAACTTCTCGGCCAGCAGGTTCCACAGGTCGGGGGAGCTCTCGTCGTAGTTGAGCGCCCAGATGCCGATGCCTCCCAGTCCCTTGGAATTCGCGAAGTCGTATTTGAGCGCCAGGCTGTTGGTGTCGTCGTACCAGAGCTGGCGGTACGTGTCGTACAGCACGTAGGGCGTCTGCGAATTGGTGTCCCAGTTGTAGCCATAGGTCGCGGCGTAGGACTTGGCGGTGGGATACATCCGCGCCGTGCCCGAACCGGTCGTGTTCGCGTGCATCGCGAAGGACACCGTCGGCCAGTCGTAGCCGTAGTAGGGCACGCCCAGCAGGAGCTTGCCGGGCGAGATGCCCCCGGCAAGATAGTTGCTGACCGACTTCATGACGCAATAGGAGCTGAACGTCGTGCTCCCGCTCAGCGGGGCCACGGGGCCCGCCTGCGTATCGGTCCCCCACGAGTAGTCGTAGCCCATGATGATGCACTTGTCCAGGAAACCGTCGTAGGCCGCCACGTCGAAATTGCTGCTCCAGTCCACCGCCGGCAGGCAGATGGACACCTGCGAGCCGGGCACGTCCGCGTGCATCCGCACCGTCAGGTTGCTCATGAACGCGGTAAGCTCGTCGGCGTAGCCGCTGCCGATGCCCTCGAAGTCGATGTTCACGCCGTCCGCGCCGCGGAGGTTGACCACGCGGATCAGTTCGCTGATCAGGTTGCTCTGAGCGCTCGCGCTGGCGAAGAACGTGCTGTGCCCCGACATCAGGGTGGCGCACAGCACCACCTCCGTCCCGTTCGAATGCGCCCACTGCACCAGCGGCGTGTTCGACCAGCTGTTCATGGTCGTCGCATAGCCGTTGCTCGGATTCACCTCGTAGGAGAAATAGGCCACGGTCGACAGCAGGTCGAAGGTGTAGTTGGTGTAGCCCGTGCCTTCCCAGTACGGATGCCAGCCGAACACTTCCTTCTGCAGGGTGAAGGGCCCCGGCAGGGACGCGCCCTTGGGAAGCGCCGCCGGCGCCGGCAGCTCCTCCATCGATTCCGCCTCCCGGACCGCGTCCCAATCGCTTTCCGTTTCGACTCCCGGCAACCGGTGGCTTTCCAATTCCATCTGGTGGATGGAAACGGGAGGCACTTCCGGAAGGGTCGCCGATGCCGGTTCGGCCCGGACGGCCTCCGGCGCCTCCCCCTCGGAATAATCCTGGTCGACGACATCGACCACTGTCCAATTGACGCTTTCGTCCGGCGCTTCCGCCGGAACCGAAGAGGCCATCGCCCCCGGCCCGGCCAGCAACAGGACCCACAACGAAACCGTCCCCGCAATTCCCGTTTTTTTCATGGCATTCCCACTAGTTGGTTCACTGTTTCAAACCGCCCCCCCGCCCGTCAAGTATTTCACCCGGCAGAAGCGGGTGGAAACGGGTCTTGAGGCCGCCCGCGACACGCCGTCTTTCTGCTGCAAACACCCCCGCTCCGCCCTCTCTGCGCGCGAGATTGAACCCGGAGTCTGTTTACCCGCCGCTCCCGTTCCGCATCCTTCCAGCCATGCTTTCTCCGGCGGATTCTTCCCCTCGGTTTAACAGAACCTGAACCGGGAGAATTATTTGGGTTTTGTTAAAAATGGCATCATTTTCATTTTTTCATTGTATAGACACACGGGTGAAACAATCATCCTCCCCATGAGAGCGAGGCGCCTTGCGCAGGGTTCCCGGTTCCGGGTGGCGGGCGGATCGATCCTCTCATCATGGAGGTTGCAATGAGTGCTCGGTGGGTTCGTGCGTTCCTGGTGGCTCTCGTCCTTTTCGCCTTTGGTCCTCTCGTCACCGCCCAGGCGGCCAAGACCAAGGCTAAATCCAAGGCCAAGGAATCGCCGCCGCCCGAAGCGGTCGAAGCCGAATCCGCCGCCTTCCCTCCGGCCGAGCTGACCGTCGGCTTCCAGTCGCGCGAATCCGAAACGGAAGGCATCGGCGACCTGCTGATCCCCGTCTGGAATCCCGGCGGCAAGGGATTGCTGTTCGTCAATCCCCGCACGGCCATCACCGACCATGACGCCGAAGAAGGCAACCTCGGCCTGGGCTACCGCCAGCTCCTGCCCAAGCACAACCTGATCCTCGGCGCCAACGTCTTCTACGACTACCGGGATACCGGCTACGCCAACTACGACCAGTGGGGCGTCGGCTTCGAACTGCTCAGCACCTGGCTCGATGCGCGCGTGAACTACTACGATCCCGACGACAAGCGGCTGGTCGTCGACAGCGAAACCGAGACGACCACGCGACAGACCGTCCAGACCTCCTCGGACTGGCAGGATCCCTATGCCATCGACCACTACGTGCTGCAGGACCTCGTCACCACCCGCACCCTCACCACCCTCACCTCGACCCGGACCTTCGAGCAATATGAACAGGCGCTCGGCGGCTACGACTGGGAAATCGGCCTGCGCCTCCCCCTCCCCGTCAAATCCGAAACCGCCGAGGCGCGGGTGTTCGGCGGCTACTATGATTTCGACCGCGACTTCGGCGAGGATGCCAAGGGCTGGAAGGCCCGGGCCGAATTCCGCGTGCTCTCCTCCCTCTTCCTCGACGCCGGCGTGTATGAGAATGAAGACCTGACCGGCAGCGACTGGTTCGCTGGCGCCCGCTTCAGCGTCCCCCTCGACCTGGCCAGGATTTCGCAGGGCCGCAATCCCTTCTCCACCGCCAAGTCCCGCCTGAACGGCGAATCCCGCGACTTCTCCGCCCGCCTGACCGAAATGGTCATGCGCGATCCCCAGGTCCGCCTGGAACAATCCAAGTTCATCGAAAACAAGGCGCTGGCCACGGAAGACTCCAGCCAGAGCCGGAGCCGTTCGCAGCAACCCTACCTCCTGCTGGGCGATGTGAATTTCGTGGATGGCGACGCCACCGTCTCGGGCAACGGAACCGCCGAATCCCCCTTCACGACCATCCAGCAGGGCGTCAACGCCGTCTATGGCTCCCGCAATGTCTATGTCTTCGACGCGGCCACCCCCTACAACGAAAACGTCGCGCTCCTGTCCGACACCACCCTCTGGGGCAGCGGAAGCCTGATCCCCGGCTACGGCGGCAAGACCTTCGGCAGCGGCATCCATCCCGTTGTCGACGGCCTCAGCCTCGGCCCGGCCATCACCATGGCCGACCGCACCACGGTCCGGGGATTCCTTGCCCGCAACACCGATACGGGCGGCGCCGACCAGATGGTCATCCTTCCCGGCCTGCCCACCTACAACATCCGCCGCGTCGGCATCTACGGCAACGACGCCACCGATCTGTTCGTCCTCGACAACATCGCCACCGACAACGAAATCGGCGTCCTGATGGGCCGCTCCGGCGATTTCAACCTGGCCTTCCGGAACAACCAGGTCGACGGCAATGACCTCGACGGCATGCAGGTCTGGGCCACCGGCAACGGCGGCGGCCTCTTCAACGCCGACATCTCCGGCAACCGCTTCAATCAAAACGGAATGAACGGGCTCCTGCTGTCCGCCGATGCCTATGGCGAATCCTATGTCCGGGTCGCGGATTCCCAGTTCAGCGGCAATCCGGGCGTCGGCCTCCAGTCCATGCAGCAGAATTCCTCGTTCACCATGTCCATGTTGTCCGGCCTGCAGGCCCATGGAAACAGCATCGGCATGATGAACCTGCAGGTCAACAACGACTTCTCCCTCGCCAACATCTCCGGCAGCGCCGCGAACGGCAACACGGCCTTCGGCATCCAGAACGTCCAGATCTCCGATCTGGTCTCCGTCGGCGTCATCGGCATGCCGGACGGGCTGGACAGCAGCGTGGACGCCCTGGCCTCCCTGATGGGCTTCCCGCTGCCCCCCGAGGTCGCCCAGTTTCTTGCCCCCTCCGGCCCCGTCACCGCCAACGGCAACGGCGTCTTCGGCGTCCAATCCGTCGTCACGGCCGAAAACGGCCTGGCCCTGGGCGCGCTCTTCGACATCGCCGCCAACGGCAACGGCGTCTTCGGCATCCAGGCCATCAACCAGAGCCCCAACGGCGTCGCCGTCGGCCTGGCCGGCTCCTCGCGGAACCTCTCCGAAATCCTGCAGCTCGGCACGGCCATCGGCGGCGCGCTCGGCGTCGATCTCCCGCTGTACATCGCCGGCAACGGACACATGGAGGCGAACGGCAACGGCGCCGGCGGCTTCATGATGCAGACCATCGGCAGCAACGCCGCCATCAATGCCGTCGTCGGCCTCGAAACCCTCGATAACCTTGCCTTCGGCACGATGCTGGGAACCTATTCCGACAACCTGTCCATCGCCGCCCTCGCCCGTTTGACCAGCACGGGCAACACGGGCGCCGGCCTCTTGTTCGACGTCTACGGGCTCGATGACGCCGCTGTCGGCATCATCGCCGACGTGACCGCCACCGGCAACGGCGACAGCGGGATCACCGCCTCCGTCGACAGCCCCGATGGCTCGGCCGTCCTGGTCGCGCTTTCCACCGACGTGCTCCGCCCCCTGGCGGCCACGCTCGGCGATCTGTTCCTCGGCGCCCCCGTCACCCTGCCGGGCAGCGCCTACGGCCAGATCGTGGCGTCGGGCAACACCGGCAACGGCTTCACCGCCAATGTCACCGGCGACGGCCTCGCCGCCGCCGTGATTCTCGACGCCTCGGCGGACAACAACACCGGCGACGGCTTCAACCTCAACGTCGTCGCGACCAACGGCCCCTCCGTCGCCGCCATCGTCGCCAGCGACCTGGTGCTGGACCTGGTCAACGACATGGGCGTCCTGCCCGAACCGATCGCCTTCCAGCCGCTCGGCCATGTCTCCGCCTCCGGCAACGGCACCAACGGCGTCTTCATCAACCAGAGCGGCACCTCCGGCGCCTACAACCTCCTGGCCGGCGTCCGCGCGGATGACAACCTCGGCGGCGACGGCATCCGCGCAATCCTGGATTCCCCGGACGGCGATGCCTACTCCATCCTCGTCGACTCCGATGCGGACGGCAATGCCGACGACGGCATCGATCTGCTCCTCAATTCCGCCGGCTACGCCATCACCGCCCTGGTCTTCCCGGACGTGGACCAGAACGCCGACGAAGGCATCCATGTCGTCCAGAACAGCGCCTTCGCCGACTCCTATGCCCTGTTGAGCGGCGGCGACGCGTGGGACAACGGCGGAGCCGGCCTGTGGTACAGCCTGAACGCGGCCGGCGATGCCGCCGCCTGCGTCACGGATACCTACAGCGACTACAACGACGGACGCGGCGCCCGTTTCGCCATCACCGCCGGCGACAGGGCCGCCCTCCTGGTCGGCACCAACGCGCTGCCGCTGTTCGACCTCGAGTTCAGCGGATTCCTCGGCGCGGATGTCCTGGACACCTTCGGCGACGTGCTCCCGCAAGGTTCCTCGAGCTTCTTCGGCAACGGCTCCGGCGGCCTGCAGGCCGACCTCACCAGCACTGGCGGCGACGTCTGGCTGGATGTCGACGGCGCCAGCGCCGCCTACAACACGAACAACGGGTTCAACATCACGCTGACCGCCCTGGCCGGCAACACGCTGGGCCGGTTCAACGACACGCAGGCCGGCTACAATGGCGCCAACGGCATCAATCTGCACCTCAACGGCACCGGCATCGCCGACATCATGCTGAGCCAGGTCGACACCATTGGCAACGGAGCCAACGGCATCCATGTCGCCGAAAACTGCAACGGCCCCGTGAGCATTCTCGGCGAGCGGATTGTTTCGAGCGGCAATGCCGGCAACGGCGTCCGCCTGGTGATGTCGGGCCTCGGCGGCGCTCCAGTCCTCGACTTCGGCGGCGGCGGCGACAGCGCCGGCCTGAGCTCGTTCTTCGGCAATGGCAACCGCGACTTCCGCTACAACAATGGCGGCGGAGCCACCGTCATGGCCGAAAACAACTGGTGGGGCGCCGATCTGGATCCCGTGGCCAACGGCCAGACCGCCGGCTCGATCGACGCCACCCCTTGGCTGGCCGCCGATCCGAATGCGCCGTAAACCCTCCGGCGGGGAATCACCCCCCCCCCCCCCCCCGAAAATGCACAAGGGGCCGGGCAATTGCCCGGCCCCGTTTTCATGGCGCCCTTGCGCCGATCGGGCTAGCTGGCCTGGACGCGGCCCGTCGACCCGCGCACCACCAGCGAAGTCGGCAGCAGGTCGCTGCATTCGGTGATCTCGCCCTTGATGAGCTGCAGGATGCGGTTGCAGGACTCGATGCCCACCTGGTACAGGTCGTGGCGGATCGTCGAAAGGCCCGGATTCACGTACGCCGCGATCTGGATGTCGTCCACGCCCATCACCGAGACCGCCTCCGGGACTTCCCGGCGGTTGTCGGCCAGCCAGCGCATCGCGCCCAGCGCCATGCGGTCGTTGGCCGCCATGACTGCCGTCAGGCCGGGCGTCTGCGCCATGAGCTTGGCCGCGGCCGCGTAGCCGCCGCGCTGGCTCCACTCCTCGCCGCCATCCACCCAGGTCACCTGCGCGGAACCGGCGGGCCAGGACTTGCAGACCCGTATGAACTCATCGCGGAACTGCAGGCCGGTGAAGGTGTTCGTGCCGGCGATCAGGCCGATCTTCCGGTGTCCCAGCCCCAGCAGGTGCTCGGCGGCCGTGCGCGCCGAAGCGGTATAGTCCACGCTCACGTAGTTGAGCTTCTTGCCCGGGAACACATGGTTCACCAGCAGGAACTTGTAGGGGCTGTCCTCGAACACGCTCAGATAGTCCGCGTGGATGTCCGACGCGATGAACAGCATGCCGTCCGCCCGGCGGCTCGCCAGCAGCTTGAGGTATTCCTGCGACTTGATGAACTGCGAGGTCGCGATGTCCAGCAGGATCTTGTATCCCTGCGAGGTCGCCCGCTCGTAGATGCCCGAAATGATTTCGCCCAGGTAGATGTCCGAGAACACCCGCGTCAGGTTCGGCACCACCACGCTCAGCGTCTTGCTCGATTTCGAAGCCAGCCCGCGCGCCGCGCTGTTCGGGCAGAAATTGTATTTCTTCACCACCGCCATGACGCGGTCGCGCGTCGCCTGGCTGATGCGCGGATGGTTGTTCAGCACCAGTGAAACCGTGCTGAGGGAAAATCCGCTTTCCTTCGCGATATCCTTGATGGTCTTCCTTTTCATGGCCATTTCCTTGTTTTCCTTTGTTTGCGGAACCATCCGGTAAATCGCTCGACAATGCAAGTAAAATGATTCTGTTTTACTGGTAGAATTTTCCGCGCTCCGGCCGGGAAATGTTCCGGCGGGAGATGGGATCCCCTCGCCTGGGGCATGTCATCTGTATGGCTGCCGCAGGATCCCGATGGTGGCCGGGTGCCCCCACCCGGCGAAATCCCGCCCGGTCAGGGGACCCGGGCCTGCAACCCGAAATCCAACCACCCGGATGAACGGCTATGGAAGATCCAAATCCGATCTACGGGAGGAATTTGCCCTTCTTGAGTTTTTCGGGCAGGTACGTGTCCAAAACGAAGTTCAACCCGTGCTTGGCGAACGCCTGCTGCTCGATGCGGACCCCCATCTTCAGCATCTGCTCCAGCACCTGCTGCCATTCCTTGTGGTGCAAAATGAACGGATCGTTCTTCAGCGCGTCCTTCGCCCGCTTGATGTCGGCCTCCTCCAGCGGATGCGTCGCGTCCTCGAGCTTGTAGTCCAGGATGTCCTGCGGCGTCACGCCCAGATAATGCGCCTGCGGCACGCAGAAGAAGCGGTTGATGTGCGCCGCCTGCCCCGACCCCGCCTTCAGCGTCCGGTAGATGTTGCAGTACCCGTACGGATCGCCGTCGGTGAACGCCAGCACCGGCAGCCCGCGGTCGTCCGCCAGCCGCCGGATGAACCGCCGGCACGCGCGCGTCGGCACCCCGCTCATCGAAATCAGCACGCAGTTCGCCTTCTCGAAGTAGCGGTGGTGCACGAGGCGCTGGAACAGCGAAGCCGTCTCCACCACCAGCACCAGCCGGGCCTTCGTCTCGAACCGCAGATGCTCCACGCGCGAGGGAATGCTCCACGCCCCGCTGCCCAGCTTCGCGCAGTTGATCTTCACGTCCGCCCCCGTCTGCGGGTCCTTGTCGATGACCGTGATCTCGCCGCACACGTCCCCGCCGCGCTCCTCGGGGATGTATCCCAGCTGTTCGCGGTTCACCCCCAGCATCGCCTCGATGTCGTCCAGCAGCGTGTCGCTCTCCGGCTGCTCGTCGAACCGGCATTCGCCCCAGCTCTTGCTGTTGTAGTAGACCTCGCGCTTGCCGGCGATGTCGTCCTGGTCCAGCAGGTCGTTCTTCGTCGTCGCCAGCAGCCGCATCGACTGCGCGAACGTCTTGACCGTGTTGTACGAAAGCGTCCGCGACGCCTTCTTGCCCAGGATCTCGAAATGCCCGCGCTTGGCGTCGTACTTCACGTTCGCCAGCGAACGGATGGGGAAGCTCATCGATGGCTTCCGCCCCTTCTTGACGATGTCATCGTGGATTTCCTTCGCCACTTCGACGATCTTCCGCGAAGCCGCTTCCTTGGTGACCACTTCCGGGGCCTTTGCGCTCTCTTTGCTCATCGCTCAACCTCTCTCAAACCGTTTTTCCACGCCATGGAAAAATATTTTCCACCGTGTGGAAAACGTTCTCTTCCTCTCCATCTCTGCGTCCTCGGCGGCCAAATGGACTTCAAGATTCCAGATGCGTCCGCTCCAGCATCCGGGTCAGGTCGTCCTCGACCTTCTCCTTCTGCCTGTCCGACAGCGCCAGGATGTCCTTCAGCCCCAGCGCCAGGTGCGGAATGTACTTCTCGATATAGTTGCGCTTGCGGTCCGCCTCCGCCAGCCGCCGCCGCTTGCTCAGGAAGACCGACAGCTGCCGCCCCGCCTCCTGCAGCGCAAACGTCAGCTCGCGCAGGATCTCGGGATAGTGCGCGATGGCCTCCTTGCTCTCGCTGGTGAACGGCACCCACACGCTGGCAATGTGCAGGAAGAACACCACCGGCCCCAGCGGCAGGCTTCCCTTGGGCTGCTGGAGACCGTAGGCCTTCCAGTTCACGCTTTCCATCGCCTCCGTCATCGCGCACGCCCCGCCCATGTAGAGCAGCGGCGCGCGGTTCGCGAAGCGCATCACCCGAACGGGCTCCTCCGCGCCGAGGTCCTCGTTTTCGCCGGGCCTGGCATAGGCGACGCCCACCTCGACCTGGAACGGATTGCCCCGGTACACCTCGGGCGCCCGCGTCACCGCCGCGTAGAAATCCGCCGGATACTCCTTCTTCAGGCCGGCCAGGATCTGCTCCTCGCCGATGGGCGCCAGGCAGTCCGTCGGCGGCCGCATCAGCTTGGTCTCCTGGATGGCCTTGTAGAGCGCCTCGATCTCCTGGTGCGCCACGCGCGTGGGATTCGCCTTCGGGTTCAGCCCGGCCTTCTCGCAGATCTCCAGCGCCACGCGCGAGCTGACGCGCGAGAAATCCTCCTCCAGCGCGCCCTTCAGCGTCCGCGCCGTGCTGTCCTTCAGCATCTGCATCAGCACGCCCAGCTCCACCCCGTGCGGGTGCGGCTGGATGGCCTCCGTCGGCGGCGGGAGGGTCTTGACCGCGCGGGCATACGTCAGCCAGGGCGCCTCCTCCATCACCGCTTCGGCGCCTTTCTCCTTCTTGAGCAGGCTGGTCCGGAAGTGCAGCCGCAGGTGAGGATTCGCCACCGCGCACTGCTTCAGGTATTCATCCACCGACAGCCGCCCGCGCACGTATTGCGCCGCCATCTCGATGGCGACCTGCGTGCCGTGGGCCGACACGTGCGGCTCCGCGCCGGGCTCCGCCGGCGGGAACCCCGGCCGCCAGTCCGCCTCTTCGTCCGACAGCACCGCCGGCTTGTTGGCGCGCGTGTCGATCTGCACCGCGATGCGGTGCGCCTGGGGCGAATTCTTGGTCTTGGAAAGGATCACCGTGGCCGTCCCCGTCGTGAGCTGGCCGTACATCCCCGCCGCGCTGATGCCGATGCCCTGCTGGCCGCGCGACATGCGCAGGCGGTGGAACTTGGAACCGTAGAGCAGCTTGGCGAACACCTTGGGGATCTGCGCCCGCACGATGCCGGGCCCGTTGTCCAGGATCGTGACCAGGAAGCGGTTCTCGGCGGTCTGCTTCAGCTCCACCGAGATTTCCGGCAGGATGCCCGCCTCCTCGCACGCGTCCAGCGAGTTGTCCACGGCCTCTTTCACGGCCGTCATGATCGCCTTGCGCGGGCTGTCGAACCCCAGCAGGTGCCGGTTCTTCAGGAAGAACTCGGATACCGAGATCTCCCGCTGCCGCCGGGCCATGCTTTCGGCCGTTTCCATTGCGCCTGTCTTCTTCGCCATCGCTCGCATCTCCAATTAAAAGGAAGCCGGATTATTCCACGCCCGCCCCCAACCCGCAACCCTTCCTTCCGCCGCCGCCCTCCCGCCCTGCCGGCCAGCGGGTTGCGGAGTTCTCCACAGCGAAAGGACCCTTTTCCGGCCGCGGGGAAAGCGGGGCCGGCGATATTGACCCCCCTTCCCCGTTGCCGTATGATGCGCCCGTTTTTCAATCCATCTCCACGAGGGTCTCATATGGCTTTGAATTTTTTATGCGCGGGATTGCCGGTCGCCGGCGTCATCTATTCCTTCCAGATTTCGGACGGCATGGGCAAGACCATTGTCCTGTTCCTCGTCCTGGCCTCCATCGTGGTCTGGACCATCATGATCGCCAAGCACCTTGAACTCAAAAGGGCGGAGCGGGCCGACCAGGCCTTCATGCACGCCTTCGACCGCCAGGAGAATCCGCTGGAGCTGTTCGTCCGCGGGCCGTCCCATCCCACCAGTCCGCTCGCCCGCGTCTATGCCGCCGCCTGCGTCGCCGTGAAGCGCGAATTCGAGGCCCAGGCCCACAAGCAGCACCGCACCATCAGCCAGATCGACCTGTCCCAGGAACGCCTGACGGCCCTGCAGATCGACGCCATCCGCAAGGTGGCCGAATGCGCCGCCGCGGACCAGATCCTCCTCCTCGAGGACCAGATGGCCATGCTGGGCTCCGCCTACACCATTGCGCCCATGATGGGCCTCTTCGGCACCGTCTGGGGCGTCATGGTTTCCTTCGAGGCCATGGGGAAGCAGGGCATGGCCAACCTCTCCGCCGTCGCCCCCGGCATTTCCAGCGCGTTGCTCACCACCGTCGTCGGCCTTGTCGTCGCCATCCCTTCCGCCTACGGGAGCAACAAGCTCAACGAGAAAATCCGCTTCCTCGGCATCCAGATGGAAAACTTCGCCGACAAGTTCGCCACCCGCCTCCAGCAGTCGTTCCTCTACGAATAAGGAGCCCCCGTGGCACGCCGCACCGCCCTCAGCCGCAACCGCCAGATCAGCGAGCTCAACATGACGCCGCTGATCGACCTGACGTTCCTGCTCCTCATCACCTTCATCATCACCTTCCCTCTCATCGAGCAGGGCATCCCCATGAAGCTCCCCAAGGGCAAGGCCAGCGAGCTCGACCAGGCCAACACCTTCACCGTCGCCATCAACGACAAGACCGAACTTTTCTTCGAGGACGTCCCCACCTCCGAAGAGGCCCTCGCCGCCGAACTCAAGGCCAAGCAGGCGGAAAACTCCGACGTCACCATCCTCGTCCGCGCCGACGAGGCGATCGCCTACGGCAAGGTCGTCGCCATCCTGCGCCTGATGCACGACGCCGGGATTGAAAAAATGGCCTTGGTTACCTCGCCCGAAAAATGATGAAGCGCGGGTTCCAGCGCCAAAGCCTGACGCTCAGCTTGGTGTTGCACGGCACCGCGCTGGTGCTGATGATCGTGATGCCATGGATCCTCAAGGCTTGCGAACGGAACAAGCCAAACGAGAAGCTGATGTTCGTCGAGTTCACGGTTTCCATCCCCCCTCCCCCCGCGCCGGACACCCCCGAACCGCCCCCCCCCGAGCCGCCCAAGCCGGAACCGACCGACGACATCAAAATCCCGGATAAAAAGCCGGAGATCAAAACCAACGCCCCGCCCAAGCCGCCCAAGGACATCCGCCAAACCAACCGCGTCGTGAGGAAGGACTTCAAGGCTCCCCCGCCCAAGGACAAACCGCTTTCCGAGGCGGAAATCGCCCGGCTTCTGAAAATGGGGGCCAAGATTGGCGACACCACCAGCATCCCCGACGAGGGCCAGATCGCGCTGGGGGCGTACTACAACCATGTCCACGAACGCATGTACGCCGTCTGGCAGCAGCCATCCCAGCTCAAATCCCTTCCCGGCCTGAGCACTGACGTGAGCATCACCGTCGCCCCCGACGGCCGCATCACGGGCCGCACCAAGACCCGCGGCTCGGGCAACGAACTCATGGACAAGTCCGTCATGGATGCCGTCAATTCCATCAAGGCCCTGCGCGCCCTTCCCGCCGGCCACCGCCGGCCCGTGGACATCACCATCACGTTCGAAATCGGTCAATAATCGGTCCGGCAGTTGGCCAGGCCGCCGTTCCGGGGTATATTCCTTGCATAATCCTTGAACCGGAGGATGGCCATGGGAGAACGGCAAGCGGGGTTCACTCTGTTCGAAATCATCGTGGTGCTGGTCATTCTGGCGATTTTGACCGCCGTGGCCATTCCTCGCTACATCAGCCTGATGGACGATGCGCGGAACCAGGCGCTCCAGGCCGCCTTGTCCGCCGCCTTGTCTCACGTATCCATGGCCTACGGCCGCCTCTGCCTGCGGAACGACGCCGAGCCCACCGGCGAGGAACTGGCTACCGAGTGCGGAACGACCCATCCCATGGATGAAGTGGACTACACCTTCACCTTCGCGGAAGCCGGGAACGACGTGACCATCACCGTCACCGACAAGGACGACCCTTCGGCCACGGTCATCGGAACCTGGTCCGTGTCACCCTAGGGCGGGGGTGTTGCGGAATCAAGGCGGCGAAAGAATCCGCCCGCCCCGGACCGCCGCTATTCTTCGTAGTACTCTTCTTCCGCGGCTTCTTCGGGAACGACTTCGTAGCCCTCTTCGTCGACGGGAGGAAGAACGCCTTCGGCGACCAGCTGGGCGTCGCGGTCCGGCGTCAGTTGGACGGGCAGCGGAGGCAGCCCTTGGCGGATCACTTCCATCTGGTATTCCTGCAGATGCTTCTCCAGCTCCTCGCCGGTATAGATCGGCTTGGGAACTTCCACCGGTTTTTGCCGTTCGAGCATCCGCTGCTTGCGGCGTTCCGCATAGGACATCCGGCGCGCTTCCGCCTGCTTCGCCCGCTCCTGCTTCTCCACCGTGGAAAGAACCTGGCCGGCCGACGCGTTGCCCATCGACAGCACCACGGTTTCGTCGCCCTTCTGCAGGGTGGCCTCTTCCTTTTCGTAGTCCGCATCGAGCAGCTCGATCCCCAGCGCCTCGTCCTTCTCCCCCACCATCAGCGAAAAATAGCTGTTGTCCTTCTTGTCGGTGATGGCCACGCGCAGATTGCCGTCCTCCAGCTCGTAGATCCCGGAAAGCACCATCTGCGCGGCAAAGGATTCGCTCACGGGCACCACGCGCTCGGGGATCTGGGAGGGGTCCGGAGGGGTGCCGAAGGGCTGGCGGTCCAGGATGACCTGATAATCCGTGAACTCCCGCACCGCGGACTCCGCCATCGCGGTTGCCGAGTACAGGCATAGGGCGGCAAGGAATATCAGCTGCTTCATGGGCCGAATCCTACCTCCACGCACCGGCCTCCGCAAGGGCTATCGCATGGCTCCGCATAGTTCAAAAGCCTCCCGGAAAAGAGCCTTCACGTGGCCAGGCACCAGCACCAGATGGTTGCCCAGCGGGGCATCCAGCAATTCCCCGACCGCCGGAGGCGAAACCCTCACTTTGACCTGCGTGCGGCACAAATCCTCCGCATGTCGGTTCTCGACCAGGGTTCCCTCCGCCCCCCACCAGCGGTCCAGGTTCGCCCCGCCCAGCCGCAGCAGCGTCACCGGTCCCGGCTCGAACACCCCGTCGATGCCAATGCCCAGTCCCGACTCGAAATGCGTCTTCAGCCGATGCTGCCCGACCAGCCCCATCGGCACCGTGCAATGCGCCAGCAGAATCTCCCCCTTGCGCACATCCAGGTCCGACGGGTTCGCCATCCACCCCGGTCGGCCGGTCAGATGCCACAGCCACCGGAGCATCACCACCGAAGGGATATCCCCTTCACAACCCGCCGTGATCCCCTCGTCCGCCAAGCGGGACAGCGCAAAGCACCCGGTGGTCGCGTCCTGCGTCACCAGGTCGAAGCATCGCACGGTCACTGCCGAAAGCCGGTGGACCTTGGCCAGTTCCTTCAAGCCGCGATAGACGCCCACGGAACGGGCGAAAGCCTCGCGCGTCGCTCCCTCCGCGCCGGCGGCCTTCTCCCAGGCCGCGAATTCCGGCCCGCCGGCCGGAGCGGGATCGCGGGCGATCTGCGCCCGCAACTCGTCCACCGGCAGCGGCACCACCTTCATGCCAAAACGGTTCCCCACCACCTCCGGCCGCTGCGAGCTCGCCACCAGCCAATCCGAACTCTTGCCCACCAATCCCAGCCGGTCTTCCGAAAGCCGGATGTTCGCCTCCACGCAGCGCGCCGTCTGCCCGATTTCCGCCAAGGTTTGGACGTCGTCCCCTCCCCGCATCAGATAGATCCGGCCGATCCCGCTTTCCTGCTGGACCTGGGCCAGGATCTCCAAAGACGCCGGCAGGGAATTGTGCGCCGGATGGGCGATCAGCAGCAGCGGCCCCCGCCTGCCCTGCTGCATGCGCGAACGGTGCCGCCGGATCACCTCGTTCTCCGTGCCGCCCGTCTGGACAAAATAGAACGGCACCCCCGCGGCGTCGGCCACCGCCTCGTCGCTCCGGCTCCCGCCGATTTTTCCCAAGGCCTTTTCATGGACGGCCAGCAGGTCCGACAGGCTCCGCTTGTCGTGCAATTTCGACGCCACCGGCACATAACTGAAACTCATCGGCGCTCTCCTTGTCGTAGGAGGCCAATCTATGGCTTTTTTCCCCCGTTCGGCAACAGCGGACTTGAACCTCCCCCCATTTTGTGGTTGAAGGAGTCGCATGCCCCGGTAGCTCAGTTGGACAGAGCGGCAGTTTCCTAAACTGTAGGTCGCAGGTTCGATCCCTGTCCGGGGTACCATCCCACCCCCCCCCTGTTGAAAGGGCGCGCCCCTGGCCGGCCTACGGCATTTCCACCGTCAGTTTGAAGAAGGCCTTCAGGTATTCCGAGGTGATCGAAACTTCGATTTCGTTGGTCCCCGTGGTGGATCCGGCCGCAACCGGAACCCACTGCGGCTCGAACAGGTTCGTCGCGCAAAGGACGGTGTAGGTCCGATCCGCCGGCGCCGCCCAGTCGAACACGAACCGCCCCCCGGAAGCCATCATGGAAACATTCAGCACGCTGTCCGGGTCGTTGGGATCCGTCCCCGCAACGAACTCCTCGGCGTCGGTTTGCGCATCATGGTCCTGGTCCCCCGTCCCATCGTTGGAGAGGGAGCTGAAATACTGGATTTCCCAGACGTCCTCGATCCCGTCCTGGTCGGCATCCGTCGACAGCGAACCCGAGACGTAGATCTCGTTCAGCGTCGCACCGCTGGCGGAATACGCATCCTGGAGGACCAGCTTGACGAAGCGGCAGGTCACCGAAGTCTGGCCGGCGCTTTGCAGGTCGTCCGAAGCGGCCAGGACCCCCGAGGCATAGGGCACATAATTCGTCCCGTCCAGCGAGGTGGCGATCTGGTACGAGTGGAGGGGTTCGTTGGAAAGTCCGCCGGCATTCAGGAGGGAAATCCCGCCGACCAGCGCCACGTTCTTGTTGGTGAACGTGAAGACGACCTCCATGGGCAAATGGATGGCGTCCGCCCGCCAGTAGCTCATGTTGTTCCCGTCGTCCAGGTTTCCGGGGGCGTCGGAGGACGCCTCGCTGGAGGCGGAAAGGACGCAGCCATGCGCCGGCTGCAGGATGCTGGAATTTCCGGCCAGACGGATGTCGCCCGAACGGGCCACCAAGGTCCTCACGACATTGCGGAGGGGGTCCACATCGCTCCGGATCGTCTTTTGCCAGGTCTGGCTCGCCTCGTCGTATTCATAGGCGTCCAGGGTGGATTCGGGGATGAGCGTTCCGTCCACAAAGCCGTCGCCATCCGCATCGGGATACGGAATAACGAGCTGCATGGCCCGGTCGAATCCCTCGGCGCCGAAATCAAGGCTGTAGACGGTGGAAAGCAGCGTCCTCCCGCTGAAGCTGGAAAGCGAACGGGCGGACCGCGCGCTGGCCATGCCGATGGAAAGAACCTGGTTGGACGGAGCCGTGAAGGGGGCGACGGAGAATTCAAATCCATCCGCCGAGGCGTACTGTCCGCGCTCCTCCGGGTCGACGTTGTATTGGATCTGGTCTCCGACCGCCTGCACCGCGCCGGAATCGCCGGAGGCCGGCACGTCGACCTGCACCTGCACCGTGTCGGAGTAGATCAGGCGGTCCTGGACATCGCGGGCGAGCGCCCGCAGGTAGACAACCGATCCGGCGGGAATTGCCGAGGCGTCCCACTCCTGGACGAACGAATAAGGCGGCGGCTCCAGCCAGGTGCCGATGTCCGTCCATTCGGTCGCATCCGCGAGGCGATATTGGAATTGGACGCCCTGCGTCTGGTTCCCGGGCGCCGTGTTGGCATGGAGGGAAATCGAGTCGCCCCAAAGCGTCTGGCCGTCCTTGGGCTGGGAGATCCACACCCGCAAGTCGGAGCTTTCCGATATCTGCAGCAGATTGGAAAGGGAAATCCGGGACCCGTCGTCGAACAGGACGTGGGCGACGGGCCAATACTTGCCGGGATCGGCATAGAGATTGGTGATGGAAGAGGCCGAGGTGATGGCATCGACCTGCCCGTCGCCTTCATAGTCCCATTCGATTTCCCGGTAGGTGCAATTGCTGGCATTCAGGACGCACAGCTGGACGGGCAGCGGGGAAAAGCCGGTGTGCGGGAAGAATTCCAGGGCGGGCTGGCATGCAGGGGGTGCCACCGGCGGCAGCACCGTCACCTGCCGCTGCCCCTCCCCCATGACACCCGCCACGTCGATGACCGCGACCCGCGCGAGATACTCGCCCGCCTGGCCATAGACATGTTCAACCTGGGCGGTCTCCGTGATCCGGTCCGCCACTCCATCGCCATCGAAATCCCATTCAAAGGACGAAGCAGGGAGATTGGAGGAGATCGGCGTCACTTCCGCCTCGAAGGCGACGGATAGAGGAGCCGTCCCGCTGGCCGGAACCGCCTGTAGCACAACCTGCGGGGCCGCGCCGCCCACGACGATGGAAATCGAGGCGCCGGCCATCGCCCCGAAGTTGTCGACCACCCGTAGGGCCGTCGGATAGATTCCCGGGCGGAGATAGTCGATGGAGAGCGTGCCTGCCCCTTCGACGGACTGCTCGAAAAGGCCATCCCCCTCCTGATCCACCTCGCTTCTCACGATCGTTCCATCCGGATCGTAGGACCCCGTGAAATCAAAGGTGATCTTGCACGGCACCACCCCGTTGGTCCGGTCCGGCACGACCTGAATGACCGGCATGAGATTGACGACATCGCCGGCGGCGGAATAGTCGTTCCACACGGCGTTGGAGGAAAGGGCGCAGCCGTAGATTTTGACTTCGTCGATCAATCCGTTGAAGCCCCGGTCGAAGAAGCGGTTCCTCAGCCCCAGCAGCAGGTTGGTGGAGTCGTTGTAGGGCGCCGTTGCCGTGTGCGCGGTGTCCCGGAACACCTCGACGCCGTCGAAATACATCCGGTTGTCGCCGGGCCGATAGGTGGCCGCCAACTGGTGCCACTCGCCCACCGTCGGCGTATGGATGCCGCTGTCGTCCCATCCGTTGTCGTACCAAAGGAGGAAATCGCTGTTGGTCAGGGTGATCGAGATGCCGCGGCCGTAGGTGTTGTTGTCCGAGCTGAGCAGCATGGCATAGTAGGGTCCCGGCTGGGTCCCCGTGATCTTGAACCACAGGGAGTAGGACATCTCTTCGCAGGCATTGAGATTGACCGGCAGGGAAATCCGGTTCTTCCCGTTGAAGCTGTAGCATGTCCCCGCAACCGCGTCGGTCGAGACGTTCGCCCCCAGGACGGTTCCGTCGTACGCGTTGCCGCTGGCATCGCATGCATTGCCATCCAAGGGATAGTAGGCCAGCAGGCAGCCGTCGTCCTCCGCCCGGACAACGACTTCATGCGGCGCCGACGTCACCACGCCCGAAATGCCTTCGTATATGGCATAGGCATGGAATGCCGTGTCGCTCCCGGGCGTGCCCGAATGCAGCAGGTTGCCCTCGAACCACGCCACGTTGGTCTCCGCCGGCTCGAGATGGAACGTGGATCCCGACGTGACGTCGATCCGCTCGCCGCTGGCCGTGCGGGCAAAGCAGGAGAAGGTCGCCGTCCGCTGCGGCCCGATCACCGAGGTCCCTTCGACCACGATTCCCGTGACCGTCAGCCCCAGGCCGAAGATCGACTGCATCTCGTTGGAGGTGAGCGCCCGGTTGTAGATGCGCAATTCATCGATCGAAAAATCGGCGCCCCGGTCGTAGAACAGGTTCCGGATGCCGAGCAGGATGTTGGTCGCGTCGTTGTAGGGCGGCAGGTTGGTATGCACGGTGCTGGCATGGACGCATTGGCCGTCGATGTAGAAGCACGCCAGCCCGGGTTCGTAGGTCATGCCCACGTGCCTCCACTGCCCCGCGGGAGGAACGGTCGCATTCGGATATTCGAATCCATCGTCGTACCACTCCATGAAACGGTTGTCGGCGAGATTGACCCCGAGCCCCCGGCCATAGGTGTTGTTGTCGGTGCTGAAAAACACTCCATAGAACGGCCCGGGCGCCGGCCCGTTGATCTTCATCCAGAATGAAAAACTGAGGTCCCCGTAGGGATTCAGATCGATCGGCAGGCGCACATAGGGCTTCGGCGGCAGCACCAGCCCCCGGCCATGCACGCTGTCCTCGTAGGTCATGTTGGTCGACGGGATGCCGTTGTAGCCGTGGCCCGTGGAATCCAGGAGGTTGTCCTCGAATCGATAGTGGGCCAGCAGGCATTGGTCGTCGTACAGGAGTGCCCGCACTTCTTCCGGGCTCAAGGTCCGGTCGAAGATCTGGAGCTCGTCGACGGAGGCGTTCACCCCCCGGTCGAAAAACAGGTTCCGCAACCCCACGAGGAGGTTTGTGCTGTCATTGTACGGCGGAGCGTTTGTGTACTCCGCGCTGGAATAGACCTCCTGCCCGTCCAGATACAGCTTGGCGCTTCCCGAAGCGTAGGTCAGGCAGACATGCTGCCATTGGCCGGGTTCCGCCGCAGGGACGCCGGTATCGATGGCCTGGTCGTCCAGCCACACCTGGTAGTCGCCGCCCGCCAGGTGGATGGCGAAGCCGCGACCGTAGGTGTTGGCATCGCTGCTCAGCACCATGGCGTAATACGGCCCCGGCTGGCTTCCTTCCAGCTTCAGCCAGAAACTGAAGCTCAGATCCTGCGTCCCGCTGAAATCCAGCGGAAGCGAAACAAAGTCCGATCCCGAAAACCGCGCGCATTGCCCCTTGTGCCCATCGGCAAAGACGACATTTGGCGATGCCGCTCCGTGCTGGCCGTTCGTCCCCGCGTCATCGCAGTTTCCATCGAACGGGTAATACCATTGGGTCGCGGCAAAAACGCCTTGTCCCCACACCGCGATTCCCCATGCGAAAGCCAACAAAAGGTTTTTCATCGCACTCACCCTCCAGATATGAATGATAGTCGCCCGACAATGCGGCTGTCAAGCCTTGTAACCACTTTTCTTTCATGATGTTAGAATTTTGTAAAGACCTGCTCCCGTCGGTGTTGTTCGGCCACGGGTTTACAGACTCCTCCCCACGGAGGTATGCTTTTGCCCAGCCTTATGCACGATGTGATCCTAGAGCCGTTGCTGGCCGGTTTTTCAGCAGGCCTGTTCTGCTGCATATCCTGCTACCCGATCCTCGCCCCGGTCTTTGCGGCGGAAAACCGGAGTCCGTCCCAAACCGTATGGACATGGCTGCAGATCCTCCTTGGACGGTTGGCGGGTTACATGCTTTTCGGCGCGGCCATCGGATGGCTCGGCGAACGCTATGACGAAGCCTGGCTCTCGCGGATTTCCACCGTGGCGATGATGGCCCTGTCGCTGCTCCTGATCTTCTATGCCGTGGGATTCTGGAAACCGTCATGGTCGTTTTGCGCGGCGGGCACCCGGCGCGGCAAGGCGGCCCCGGCGGCCCTCGGATTCCTGATGGGCGTCAACGCGTGCCCGCCCTTCCTGATGTCTGTCGCCTATGTGTTCACGCTGCACAGCCTGGCCAAGGGGATGCTCTATTTCTTCATCTTCTTCTGCGCCACGACCGTGTACCTGATCCCCCTCCTCTTCGTTGGATGGCTCGGCCGCATGAAGGAGTTCCGCTGGGCCGCGCGGGCCAGCGCGCTGGCGGTCGGCCTCCTGTTCCTCGCCTATGGTATAGTGGGGTTGTGAAAAGGATATTGGCATTCCTCTTCCTGCTCGCCGTTGTCGGCTCGGCGGCCTTGTTGCTCGTCTCGCGCCAGCAGCCGGCGACCGCCGAAGCGGCGCCCCCTCCCCCCGCCGGCGGAGGCGGCGAACATGAGGCGATGTGGTACGAAAAGCTCGCCGGCGGCCTGGTCCACTGCCGGCTCTGCCCCAATTCGTGCCGCCTTCCCGATGGACAGATCGGCCTGTGCCGCGTGCGGAAAAACATCGGCGGCAAGCTCTACTCCCTCTCCTACGGCCAGCTCGCCACCGCCCACGTCGATCCCATCGAAAAGAAGCCGTTCTTCCATGTCCTGCCGGGCCGCCAGGCCTTTTCGCTCGCGACGCCCGGCTGCAACATGCGCTGCCTGTTCTGCCAGAACTGGGAGATCTCCCAGGCCTTCCCCTGGGAAATCCGCACGACGCCGCAGTCGCCGGAAGCCATCGTCGAGGCCGCGCTCCGCAGCGGTGCCGATGCCATCGCCTTCACCTACAGCGAACCGACCATCTTCTACGAGTACATGCTGGACATCGCCAAACTCGCCAAGGCCAGGGGCCTGAAAACGCTCGTCGTCAGCAACGGCTATATCAACCCCGAACCGCTGGAGGCGCTCCTTCCCTACATCGACGCCTACAAGGTGGACTTCAAGGCCTTCGATCCGGAATTCTACACCGACCTGACCGGCGGAAGCCTGGAACCCGTGCTGCAGACGATGAAGACCATCCGCGCAAAAGGCGTCTGGCTCGAGATCGTCAACCTGCTGGTCACGGGCCGCAACGACGGCGAAGAGCAGGTCCGCAAGCTGGCGCGCTGGGTGAAGGAAAACCTCGGCGACGACGTCCCCCTCCATTTCTCGCGCTTCCACCCCATGCACAAATTGTCGAACCTGCCGCCCACCCCCGTCGAAAACGTGGTCCGCGCGCGCGAAATCGCCATCGAGGAAGGCTTGAAGTACGTCTACACGGGGAACATCCCCGACACGGCGGGCGATTCCACCTACTCGCCCCGGACGGGACAGCCCGTCATCGAGCGGCGGGGCTACTTCGTGGTCCGGAACGTCCTCACGAACGGCCTGGCGCCGGATGGCGAGAAGATTCCGGGCGTGTGGCAATAAGCGCCACGGCCGCGTTCAGCCCGGCCAGGATCGCCAGCATGGTTCCCGCCCCCAGCACCGGCAAGGCCCACAGGCCGATCACCAAAGCGGCGACGCAGGACCCGGCGAGATCCACGCCGTAGATGATGCCGCCTTTCCGGCCGTCTTCCGGCTCGTCGGCGAGGTAGATCCGGTTCGCCACCGGGAATTCGAATCCGACCAGCCCGCCGATGATGGCCGCCAGCAGGAGAAACGCCCCCTCCATCCCTGCCGACGGCCCCGCGGCCGCCGATTCCAGGAACCGGAGGGCCAGTGCAACGCCCGCCGCATACGCCGCGATCCCCGCATGGATCCCGGCCAGCGTCCGGGCGCGCGCCCCCGCGATGGAACGCGTGCCCAGGCCGGTCCCCAGCGCCATCCCCAGCATCAGCGCGGCCAGGATCAGCGCGAGCTTGTAGTAGAGATACCCGCAGAACGCCTGGAACGCGAGAAGCAGCGCCAGTTCGCACGCCATGAGCGTGAAGCTGCCGATGCCCATTGCCCATGCGCCGATCCGGCGCGAACCGCGCCGGCGCACGGCCCATGCCATTCCCGCCACGGCCCCCGCGCCGGCCGCCGCCCCCCACGGCCAGCCCCGCTCGCCCAGCCGCCCGGCCCATTCCGCCGCGCGCGGATGGAACGACCGCAGCCAATAGACGAAGTTGTAGTAGCACGCGATCGGTCGCCCGTCCCGGTTGATCTGCGCCGCGCGGTTGCCTTCGAACGCCTCGCGCACCTGCCCGATGCGGTCGGTTCCCAGCCGCAGTTCGATGGCCGGCGGAATGACGAACCCGGTCTCCAGGCCGCGCGCCTGGTAGCGGGCAATCCAGTCGCCGGCCGACGGCGGCGGCCCCTCCTCCGCCGTCGCCAGATAGATGATTTCGTAGTCGGGCAGGAGGAATACCGACGCGAATTCCGCGCGCAGGGTCCGGTAGATCGAGGCCCCCAGCGTTTCCAGTTCCCGGCCGAGGTAGTCCGGCGAAAACGCGAGGCGCACGGCCAGCACCCCTCCGGGAGCCAGCCGCCGCCGGACATCGCGGAAGAATTCCACGCTGTAGAACCGGTTGATCAGCGCCGTGCCGGGATTGGGCAGGTTGACGATCACGACGTCGTAGGCCGCCGCCGGATCCAGCGCCGCCTTCGGGCGGAGGAAAAACCGTCCGTCGGCGAACACCGTCTTCACGCGCGGATCGGCCAGCGCCTCGCGCCGCACGGGCGCCGCGTATTTCCGGGCCAGATCGACCAGCATCGGATCGAGCTCGACATGGTCCACGCGTTCCGGCGCGTGCCGGAGGATCTCGTTGAGCGCCCCGTTGAACCCGCTGCCGACCAGCAGGACGCGCCGGGGACCGGGATGCGACAGCATGGGATAATGCACCAGCTGCTCGCTGGCCATCTGCTCGTCCTCCGCGCCGAGGAGCAGTCCGTTTTCATAGAAGTTGAGCTGGCGGCCGGTGGCGGTGACGGCGAGATTCCCGTAGATCGAATTGCGCGACTCGAGAAGAACCTGCCCCGGGAAACGCCAGGCGCGCGTCGCGCGGCCGATCTGCCGGTCGCGGAAGATGGCCGGGGAAACCGCCGCCACCGCCGCGAGGAGGACCAGCCGCAGGAGCAGCGACCGGTCGCGGAATCCGGAGCAGACCGCGAATCCCGCCATGGCGTTCAGGCACCCAACCAGCCCCGCCACGCGGAACTCGTTCATGAGGACGAGCACATAGGAAAAGAGCAGGCCGCCCGCGACAAACCCCGCCGTTTCATAGGCATAGGCGCGACCCTGCACGCGCCCGGGCTCCGCCGCGGCGTCCACGCTTCTCCATGCGCGGGCGCCCCAGACGAACTGCGCGCCCAGCACGAGGCAGAGCGGCGCCAGTGCGGCCAGCGAGAAGCCCATGGAAGGCAGGAGGTCCGGCACCGCGCCCGGCGACGCGCCCAGCAGCGCATGGCTGGCTCGGATGAGCGCGAGGACCGCCGGCAGGAGCGGCGCGACCAGCGCATGGCAAACCACCAGCGGGCGCGCAGGATTCCCCGCCCCGCGAAGGCGCCCCGCGAGCAGCGCGCCCGCCGCCACCCACGACAGCCACGCGAACAGCGTCCAGCCGATGAAAAACTCGTTGCCGGTGAAGACGACCAGCAGCTCGCGGATCAGCAGGACCTGCCCGACGAGGGACGAAATGCCCAGCACGGCGAACGAAAATGCCAGCGCCTTTCTCACGCCCGCCATCCTAGCCCGTTTTTCCACACAATGGAAAAACTTTTGGCGGATTTTCCACGCAATGGAAAAACTTTCCGCCATTTTTCCACACTGTGGAAAATCCCCGCCGGCGCCTTCCCGCGCCGGAAAGCCGGCTGTTTCCTTGCCCCGGCCCCGCCGCTTTGCTAGGGTTCGGGCATGAAAGTGCTCGATTGCGACTTCCTGGTCATCGGCGCGGGCTTGGCGGGCATCTCCGCCGCGATGGAGCTGGCGCCGCACGGGCGCGTCATCCTCTGCGCCAAGCGAACGCTGGACGAAAGCAACTCCTCCCACGCGCAGGGCGGCATCGCCGTGCCCATCGCCGAGGACGACACGATCGACGCCCACCTGGAGGACACGCTCGTCGCGGGCGCGGGCCTCACGAATGCCGCGGTGGCGCGCGAAATCATCGCCGGCGGCGCGGCGCGCATCGCCGCGCTGGAAAGCTGGGGGGTGAAGTTCGAGCGGAAGCCCCGCCATCCGCGCGAGGCCGACGCCGAATACGACCTGGGCCGCGAAGGCGGGCATTCCGTCCGGCGCATCCTGCACAGCGGCGACATCACCGGCGCGGAGGTGATCCGCGTGATGGCGGAGCGCGTCCGCGCGCAGAAGTCCGTGCGGGTGCTGGAAAACCACATGGCCATCGACCTGATCACCACCGGCTGGCTGAAGGTCCCGGGCGACGACGCCTGCATCGGCTCGTATTTCCTCGAACGAAAGACCGGCGAGATCCTCGCCGTTCGCGCGCCGAACACCGTGCTGGCGACCGGCGGCGCGGGCAAGGTCTACCTCTACACCAGCAATCCCGACATCGCCACGGGCGACGGCATCGCCATGGCCTGGCGCGCGGGGCTGCCCATCCGCAACATGGAATTCGTGCAGTTCCACCCCACCTGCCTCTACCACCCCGAGGCCAAGTCGTTCCTCATCAGCGAGGCCGTGCGCGGCGAAGGCGCGCGCCTGCTCAATGGCGCGGGCAAGCCGTTCATGAAGCGCTACGACCCGCGCGCCGAGCTCGCGCCGCGCGACATCGTCGCCCGCGCCATCGACAACGAGATGAAGACGCGCGGCGACGCGTGCGTCTACCTCGACATCACGCACAAGGGCGAGGCGTTCCTGCGGCGGCGCTTCCCCAACATCTTCGCCACCTGCCGGAAATACGGATTCAACATGGCCCGCCAGCCGATCCCCGTCGTGCCCGCCGCGCACTACTTCTGCGGCGGCGTCGCCGTCGACACGCGCGGCCGCACCGAGATGGCCGGGCTCCACGCCGCCGGCGAGGTCGCCTGCACCGGCCTGCACGGCGCGAACCGCCTGGCCAGCAATTCCATGCTGGAGGCCCTCGTCTGCGGCCATGCCGCCGCCCGCGACATCGCCGCAAATGCCCGCCCCCCCGTGCGCAAGATCCCGATCCCCGACTGGAAGACCGGAAACGCCGTCCCCTCCGACGAAGCCGTCGTGGTGACGCACAACTGGAACGAGGTCCGCACCGTGATGTGGGACTATGTCGGCATCGTGCGCACCAACCGCCGCCTCGCCCGCGCCCTGCGCCGCATCACGACGCTGCGCCGCGAAATCCGCGCCTACTACCGCGACTACATCGTCACCGCCGACCTGCTGGAGCTCCGCAACATCTCGGCCGTGGCCGAACTGGTCATCCGGTGCGCGATGCTGCGGCGGGAAAGCCGCGGCCTCCACTACACCCTGGACTATCCCTACCTCGCCACGAGCATGTGCCGGGACACGGTCATCCATGACCTCCCCGGCGGCGGCGCGGTCTGAGCCGCCTTCCCCTTCCCGTGCATGTCCTGCTCCAGCTCTTCCGGGGATTCCTCGTCGGGGTCGCGGGCCTGCTCCCGGGTTTGTGCGGCAGCACCCTGCTCGTCCTGTTCGGCCTCTACCGCCCTCTGACCTCCGCCCTCGCGCACCCCGTCCGGGAATTCCGCCGCCATCTCCTGCCGTTCGCGCCGTTCTTCCTCGCGGCCGGCCTGGGCCTCCTGCTCGGCAGCCGCATCCTGGCCACGGTCTTCGCCCGGCATGAAACCGCCACGCTCTATCTCTTCATGGGCTTCATGCTGGGCGCCCTGCCCGACCTCTTCCGCCACGCCCATCGCGCCGGCGGCGGCATCGGCGGATGGCTCGCCTTCGCCGGAATGTTCCTCCTGTGCCTCGTGCTGGCCTCGCTGCAGGGCAGCCTCGCGCCGCGCGGGCCGGCGCTGGAAGGCCGCTGGGAAATCTGGATGCTCGCGGGGGCGGGCATCGGGCTGGGCAGCATCATCCCCGGCGCCAGCGTCGCCTTCGTGCTCATCTACTTCGGCATCTACCAGCCCCTCCTCGACGGCGTCGCCCGCCTCGACGGGAACATCCTGGTCCCGGTGCTCCTGGGCGCGGGCATCGCCATCCTTGCGTTCGCCCATGCGGCCGACTGGGTGTTCCGGAAGGCCGAAGGCCACGCCACGCGGGGCGTGCTGGGGCTGGTCGCGGGCTCCATCCCCCTCATCTACCCCGGCTGGCCCGGCGGCGCCGCCGGCCTGCGCGACCTGCTGCTGCTGGCCTTTGGATTCCTCCTTTCGGCCCTCCTGAACAAGTTCTCGCCGCCTCCCCACCGGCATCATTGAGCCCCCCCCCTCCGGAAGGGGAATGCGCCGCGTGGAACGGGGTGGATTTTCCTTTTTTCCGGCGGAGAAGGCGGCTATTCTTCCTCCGTGGAAAGGAACTTTTCCCCATGAACAAAGTTGCCGTTTCGCTGGCCAGCCTGCTGGCCAGCCTGCTGGCCGCCATCCCCGCCGCTTTTGCGCAGCTTGTTCCGCCTGACATCCTCATCCCCCTCCCCCCGCCGCGCATCGAACTTTCCGATACCAATGCCGCGCCGATGCAGGTGAAGGAGATGTCCGTCGCCGCCTCCGTGCGAGGGCTTCACGCCACCGTCGACACCACCCTGGTCTTCCACAATCCCAACCCGCGCCTCCTTGAAGGCGATCTCGTCTTCCCGCTGCCCGACGGCGCCGCCGTGTGCGGCTACGCCCTCGACATCAACGGTGCCCTCGTCGAGGGCGTCGTCGTGAAGAAGGAAAAGGCCCGCGTCGCGTTCGAAGCCGAAACCCGCCGCCGCGTGGATCCGGGCCTCGTCGAGCACGTCAAGGGCAACCTCTACCGCACCCGCATCTATCCCCTGCCCGCCAACGGCTCCCGCACCCTCCGCCTCTCCTACACGGCGCCGCTCGCCACCGCGCCCGGCGGCGATGCCGCCCTCCTCCTCCCCATGCCGCGCGACACCATCGAAACACTTTCCGTGAAGATCGAAGTCGCCAACGACGCCGCCGAGCCTCCCGTCCTCGGCGGACTCGGCGACCGCCGCTTCGAGCAGGCCGGGAATTTCTGGCGCGTGGAATCCACCATCACCCATTCCGCGCCATCCTCCGATGTCTGGGTGGCCCTGCCCAAGCTGCCCGCAAACCTGTCCGCCGTGGAAAAATCCCCCGACGGATCCGTCTGGTTTTCCATCTCTGCGATGGCGCCGGCCATGCTCCGGGACCCGGGCAAAAAGCCGCCCAAGCGGTTCCATGTTCTTTGGGATGCTTCCGGCAGCCGGGCCGTGGCCGACCTGCAGAAGGAATATGACCTGCTGGAGGCGCTTCCCGCCCAAACCGACTTCTCTCTCATCGTCTTCCGCGACGTCCCGGAACCGGCGCGCGACTTCAAGACGGCGGAGGCGCTGATCGCCGCCTTGAAGGAAACGCCCTGCGACGGCGGCTCCGATTTCGCCGCGCTGGCCGCCGCCGTTCCCGACGACGGCGCACCCGTTCTGCTGTTCACCGACGGCATCGACACGCTATCCGACAAGCCTCTGGAATTTGCCGGCGCCAAACCCATCGCCATCGTCTCGCAGACCGTCGCCGACCGCGAATCCCTGCGCCAGGCCTGCGCGGGCGCGCTCGTCGATCTCCAGACCATGGACATGAAAACCGCGAAGGCATACATCGTCGATCCCCCGCCGCGGATCCTCGGCCTGAAAGGAACCGGCATCGCGAACGTCCAAGGCGTCGGCCAGCCGGCTCTCGGTCGCGTCACGCTGCTCGGACAGCTCGTCGCTCCCGAGGCCACGGTCGAGATCGAACACGGCGCAGGCGCCCTTTCGGAACCTTTCGTCCTGCGCGCCGAAGACGCCCGCGAAGGCCAGACCCTCGCCACGGCCTGGGCCGCCGCGCGCGTCAACCAGCTCTCCCCCCGCGCGGAGCAGTTCGAAGACGACCTGCTCGCCTTGGGCCGGAAATACGGACTCGTCAGTCCCGCCACCTCGCTCCTCGTGCTGGAATCGCTCGACCAGTGGGTCCGCCACGAGATCGAGCCGCCGGCTTCCCTTCCCGAGATGCGCGAGCAATACTACGCGGCCCTGAAGAACCGCGGGCAGGAATCCGCCGATGCCCGCACCCGCCACCTCGAACAGCTCGCCGAGCTCTGGAAGCAGCGCGTCGAATGGTGGAAGACCGACTTCGCCAAGAATCCCCTCCCGACCGAACCGGCCAAGGAAGACCGGGGGGGACAAGGATTCCTCGCCGGCGCCAGCGTCGCCCGCCAGGAGGCCTTGCCGGCCGCGCCGGTGGCCTTCATGGCGGATGCCAGCGTCGAATTGGAACTGGCGGAGGCTCCCGCCGAAGCTGATTCCTTCCTGGCCTCCGCGCCGACGTCCGAAGACCGGCCGGAAAAGAAATCCACCTCGGGCGAAGGCCCGGCCGCCGCCATCGCGATCAAGGAATGGAGGCCCGACACCCCCTATTTGAAGGCCATCCGCAAGGCAGAGGCCGCCGGGCGCTATGCCGCCTATCTGGCCGAGCGCAAGGAATGGGCGCAAAGCCCGGCGTTCTTCCTCGACTGCGCTGATGAATTCCTCAAGCAGGGCGACAAGGCCATGGGGTTGTGCATCCTGTCGAACCTCGCCGAGCTGAAGATCGAGGATTCCACCCTGCTGCGCGTCTTTGCGTGGCGCCTGCAGCAGGCCGGCGAATGGGATCGCGCCATCGTCCTCCTGCGCCGCGTGGCGAAACTGCGCGCCGAGGAACCGCAGTCCTTCCGCGACCTCGCGCTGGCCCTCGCCGAGCGCGGCAAGGCCTCGGCGGGCAAGGCGGACCTCGAGGAATCCATGGCCCTCCTTTTGCGGGTGGCGCTCACGCCGTGGAGCCGCCACTCCGACAGCATTCCCCTCTTCGCCCTCGAGGAACTCAATGCGCTCGCGGCCTGGACCGGCCGCCAGGAATGGAAGGACGGCGGGAAACCGGCCGCCCCGGATTACGATGAAAAACTCCGGGACAACCTCGATACCGACATCCGCATCATGATGTCGTGGGACGCCGACGCCACCGACATCGACCTGCATGTCGTCGAGCCGGGCGGCGAGGAAGCCTACTACGGGCACAACCGCACCGCGCGCGGCGGTCTCGTCTCCCGCGACATCACCGATGGCTACGGGCCCGAGGAATACCTGATCCATGCCGCCCCGCCGGGCGCCTACGCCATCAAGGCCAAATACTATGGCTCCCGCCAGCAGACGCTCGTGGGCGCCGCCACGGTCACCGCCACCGTCTTCACCGATTGGGGCCGCCCCGGCGAGAAGCGCCAGACTCTGACCCTGCGCCTCGACAAGCCTCACGACATGGTGGAGGTCGGTTCCATCGCCTTCGGGCCCGCCGACGCCTCATCCGGCCTTGCCCATCCTCCGGCGGATTTCGCCGCGTTGCGGCCGGGAATGACCAGGAAAGAGGTCGAGGCTGCCGTCGGCAAGCCGACCCACCGCAGCAAGGGGAGCGCCTGGCGCTATGAAGCCGGCCCCCGCGTCTGGCGGATCCATTTCGACAAGAAGGGCCGGCTCGTGCGCGTGGTGGAAGTCCTCCCCGGCGGGGTCGAGAACATTGTGGTACAATAAGATATATTTCGGAGACGACATGGCGAATTTCAAATCGAGGAAAGTGGTGATCGTGGGAGCCGGGGCCGTCGGCTCCGGCTTCGCCTTCGCGCTGGCCCAGTCGGGCATCGCGGAGGAAATCGCGCTGGTGGACGTCAACACCGACCTCGCCAAGGGGCAGGCGCTCGACCTCGCCCACGGCGCGCCGTTCTACCGTCCCGTCAACATCCATGCCGACACCGGCCCCGGGGCCTACCGGAACGCCGCCATCGTCGTCGTCACCGCCGGCAAGGCGCAGGCCGGGCCGGATCAGAGCCGGCTGGAACTCATGCAAATCAACGCCAAGATCGTGACTTCCATCGTCTCCGACATCCAGTCGGTCAATCCCGAGGCCATCGTGCTGATCGCCACGAATCCCGTGGATATCCTCACGCACGTCGCGCGCCTTCGCACGAACTGGCCGCGCGGCCGCATCCTGGGCTCGGGCACGGTGCTGGACTCCGCCCGCTTCCGCTGGCTGCTGGCGGAACACTGCGGCATCTCGCCCCAGAACGTCCATGCCTCCATCCTCGGCGAGCATGGCGACAGCGAATTCGCGGCCTGGTCGCTCGTCCACGTCGGCGGGCTGCCCATGGACGACTATTGTTCGGTATGCCGCAAATGCGACTTCATCCACCGCCGCCCGCAGATCCTCGAACAGGTGCGCCGCTCGGCCTACCACATCATCGGCTACAAAGGTTCCACCAGCTTCGGCGTGGCCATGGCCCTGGTCCAGATCGTCCGCGCCATCCTCCGCAACGAACGGCGCGTCATGACCGTTTCCGCATCCCTCGAAGGCGAATATGGCCTGAAGAACATCACCCTGGGAGTTCCCTGCGTGGTGGGCGCCGGCGGCATCGAGGCGATCATCGAGGCCCGCCTGGTTCCCGAGGAGGTCCAGCAGTTGGCCCATTCCGCCCAGATCTTGAAGGAAAACATCGAAAAGCTCGGACAAGGCACGCCATGAAAACATTTTTCGCCATGCCCCGGCATCCGGTTCCTTTTTCCCGCGCGGCTTGCCTCTCACTGGTGGCTACCGCCGCCCTTCTCCTCGCCCCCCAGGGCGTCGACGGCCAGGCCCGGGCCGGGCGAGCCAGCACCCTGACCGTCGTCAGCGATGACAACTATCCCCCCTATGTCTTCCGCGACGCGGACGGCAACTTGAAGGGAATCCTGCCCGACGAGTGGGCGCTCTGGGAACAGAAGACCGGCGTGAAGGTCAATCTGAAGGCGATGGATTGGATCGAGGCCCAGCGTGTCATGCGAGAGGGCAATGCGGACGTCATCGACACGATCTTCCTCACCGATGAACGCGCCAGGCTCTACGACTTCACCCCTCCCTATGCGCAGATCCAGGTGCCCGTTTTCGCGCACAAGACCCTCGGCGGCATCGGCGACATCGCCTCCCTGAAGGGCTTCACCATCGGCGTCAAGGCGGGCGATGCGGTCATCGGGCACCTGACCGGACACGGCATCCATACGCTCAAGGAGTACCCCAGCTACGAATCCATCATCCAGGCGGCCAAGAACCAGGAGATCCGGGTTTTCTCGGTGGACGAGCCCGCCGCCGTCTATTTCATGTACAAGCATGGCATCGCCCATGAATTCCGGCAGTGCTTCGTGCTGTACACGGGCGAATTCCACCGCGCCGTGGCCAAGAACCGCGCGGACATGCTGAACCTGGTGCAGAGCGGATTCAACCAGATCTCGCGCCGCGAATACCGCGCCATCGAACGCAAATGGATAGGCTCCCCCTTCCTGCTGCGGGAAATCGCGGACCAATGGGGAGTCTATATCCTCCTGGCAGTTGCCATCATCGTGGTGTTGATGGCCGGGAATGCCTATCTGAGCCATCGCGTCCGTGTCCAAACCGCCGAACTGCATCGGGCGCTGGAGGAACTGCGGCAAAGCCAGGCCCGGCTCCAAAGCATCCTCAAGGTCGCCCCGGTCGGCATCGGGGTGATCGCCGACCGCCGTTTTCTCGAGGTCAACGACATGTTCTGCCGGATGAGCGGCTATTCAAACGAGGAGGTCGTCGGCCAATCCTCCCGCCTTTTTTATGCCAGCCAGGAGGATTTCGAGCGGATCGGGAAGCTGTTCTTCGAACAGATCGCGAAGGATGGATTCGGCGCCCTGGAAGCCCCCATCCGCCACCGGAGCGGCCGCATGATGTGCTGGTGGCTTTCCGGAACGCCGATCGATCCCGCCCGCCCCGCCGCCGGCTTCATCTTCGCCGCCCAGGACATCACCGACCGCAAGAAGACCGAAGAGGAGCGCCTGCATTACGAACGGAAGATGCAGGAATCGCAGAAGCTGGAGAGCCTCGGCATGCTCGCCGGCGGCATCGCCCACGACTTCAACAATCTGCTTGCCGCCATCATGGGCAACATCGATCTCGCCCTGATCTCCCTCCCGAAGGAGTCTCCGGCCCGCGAGGACATCCTGGCGGCGGTGAATGCCACCAAGCGGGCCGCCGACCTGGTCCAGCAGATGCTGGCCTATTCCGGAAGGGGCCACACGGTGGCCACCCTGCTGGACATCCCCGCCACCTTCGGCATGTTCCTCGACCAGATCAAGGACAACATGCCCAAGAACGCGACCTTGAACCTGAATCTTCCCGAGTCCCTGCCGGCCATCGAGGCCGATGTGGAACAGCTCCGCCTGGTCGTCATGAACCTGGTCTCCAACGCGGCCGAGGCCTTGGAAACCCGGCAGGGCACGATCGGCATATCGGCGGGCACCGTGGATTCCAGCCAGCTATCCCCCTCGCACCTTTGGCCCCGCGAAACGCTGCCCGCCGGCCCGTATGTCTATATCGAGGTGGCGGACACCGGCATCGGCATCCCGGCGGAACGCATACCCCGGATCTTCGATCCGTTTT
This sequence comes from uncultured Verrucomicrobiota bacterium, assembly GCA_937860055.1. Classification (GTDB taxonomy): domain Bacteria; phylum Verrucomicrobiota; class Kiritimatiellia; order CAIQIC01; family Lenti-01; genus Lenti-01. Next base: position 207,255 of record CALMBO010000027.1, read on the forward strand.
TCAGCACCAAGTTCACCGGCCGGGGGCTGGGCCTGCCCGCCGTCCTCGGCATCCTGCGCGGACACAAAGGCGCCATCCAGATCGAGAGCACCCCCGGCAAGGGAACGACGGTCCGCGCCCTGTTCCCCGCCGCGCCGCCCGACGCCGAACTGCCGTCCTGAGTTTCCGCCGCGCCGTCGGCGATGCGTCATTCCGCGAAAACGGGTTCGATGACCATGTCCTGCCAGACCGCGCCGGCAAACCCGCCCCCGGTCCCATGGCGTTCTCCATTGACCCGCCAGCCCTCCACCGGCATAGGCGGTTCAACCTTGATCGATTGCCCGTCGAAATAGGCTCCGGCGTAGGAGCCGCTTTCCTCGAAACCATCGACCCTCCAGCTCTGTCCGTCCGGGATGCGCAATTCCACGCGATGCGCCGGCCCCGCGTCGAAAAGCCGTTGGAGCCCTTCCCGGAGGATGTCCGGACGATGGAGGACAAATTCGCGATACTCGTCCGCAAACGACAGGTCGGCCCGGCCAAAGGCCCGGACCAGCTGCTCATAGTGGGCAATCCGGCCGAACATGAAGTCCTCGGTCAGCCGGTGGTTCAGCATGTCGGTGGCGTAGCGGATGAAACGGACCCGGAAGGCCGGGCTTTCGTCCATGAGCCGGCCAAAAATCACGGCCCGCGCATCGCCTCCATTTCTCCACGCAACGTATCCAGGATCTCCCTTGCGTTTCATCACCTGTTCCCAGGATTCCTTCTGCCAGGGTTTCCGATCGCCAGGCTTTCCATACACATCCCATAAGCTGTGATCCATGTCCCAACTGACCCATGACCAACGCGGATTTTCGGCGCGGGAATCCCATAAGGCCGCCCCTTGAAATCCGTCCGACGTGCCGCCATAGGCTACCGCCAAAACGGAGGCGGACAGGTTTTCCAGATCGACTTCCTGTTCCACCACCGCCAAATCCAAGGGGGCCGGAGTCTTCAGCATCCGGATATGGAATGTCCCGTAGGCATCGAAGGATTCCGGTTCCTTGGGCCCCTTCATGATGTACATCAGGAAATCCTTGTGCCCGATGCGGTTCGCCCAGGCGGCGCGGCCGACATGCTCGGAAAGAAAATAGAGATTGGTCTGGAGTTGCCCGTTCAGCACCAGGAGCACGGGCTGCGTGCGGGGAACCGTGCCGCCAAGGCGTTCCACGACATCGAACGCGAGAAGTCCCGCGAAGGGATGCGCCGGGGGCCAGTCGGCATGCACGACCAGGCGCGTGACGGGTTCGTTCGAGGCGGTGAAGATCACGCCTTTCTTGAATTCGTTCTCCCCGTATTCCTCCCGGAAATGCAATCGGAGGCTATGCGTTTGGCCTGGCTCGCGGCTCCTCCCTCCATGCAGGCGAAGGCCGGCGGCCGTGGAAAACAGTTTCTTCCCATCCGCATAATAGGCCATGGCGGCCGGCCGCTCCCATTCGCGCCCGTGACCCATGAAGTTGGCATAGATCCCCCACTCGTCTCCGGTCAGATCCCGTTCGTCGATGCGGATGGAAACCAAAGGCCAGCCCTCGCGGAAATGGCCGGGCTGGACAAGAGGATCGGACAGGTCGGCCCGGACGGCCAGATCCTCGACCCAGCGGGGATTCGCCATGTACAACATGTCCCCCACCACCCGTTTCTTCTGGAACAAACTGGCATTCAGCGGCGTCTCGCGATAATCGGACGGCTTGTACAGAAGATTGTCGTTCCGGACCGGCTTGACCAGCCGAAGGTGGCGAAACACTCGGCCGACCGTTCCCCGGTTCAGCATCGCGGTAGGAACGGAGGGTTTTCTCAAAGCATCGCGCAAGGGCCGGAAGCGTTCGGCACGCTCGGCCCACATTCCCAACGCCAGAAGCACCCCCAGCGCGGCGGAAATCAGGAAAACATCCCTGGCGCGGCCTTGAAACATCAGACTTCAGGCGTGCGGTGGAAGAATACCTGCGCCCGGGCGCCGGGGACCAGTTTCTCCAGTTCAGGCAATTGGGCCGCGATCTGTTCGCCGGATTCCGCGAATCCCCAGGAAACATGCGCCTCTTCGCCGACGTGGGCCACGCTTTCCAGCCGGGCCCGCGGCAGACGGGCGCGCACGCCTTCCAAAAAGGCGGCGGCCTGGGTTTCATAGGCGGAGCCGGGCAGCGTGATGACCAGCAGCCCGTCCTGCCGGCGGGCCGACAGGAAACCGCGGAACAGGGCCTGGAGCAGGAGGCCTCCCACCGCCACCACCAGGATGATGCCGAGGAACTGGATGTTGAACGTGGCGCAGCACAGGGCCATGGCTACCACCAGGATGATGAAACCGATCTCCTCCGGCTCCTTGATCGGCGTGCGGAAGCGCACGATCGACAGGGCGCCGAGCAGTCCCAGCGAAAGCGGCAGGGAGAATTGGATGGTGATGAAGATCGCCGTGATCGAAACCCCCAGCAGCGGGAAGGCGCGGTGCACCATGCTGCCGGTCGTCCGGTTCTGGTAGAAGCGGACGTAGAGGAAGGAAATGAAAAGGGAGCATGCCAGCGAGACGCCGACGGCCGCGAGGAAGGGTCCGAACCCGATTTCCTGCATTTTCTGGCCGCCCAGATCGGCCAGTTTGTTCATCCATTCCGATGTGTTCATGTCTTCTCCTTGTGTTTCAATCATCGCCGCCCGCCCGGACGATCCGCTGGTCCATGCATTGCTGGAATTTCGAAAAGGACTGGCGCCGGCACCCCAGCGCGATCAGGGGGTGGAGAGTGGCCGGCAGGCGCTCCGTCGCCCCCTTCACCTCGAAGACGCCTTCGGAAATGGGCAGGCCATGCGCCGCCCTTCCCCACTGGCCATGGACCCGCACCGGGCGGATGTCGTGGTCAAGGCAGATGCGCGTTCCTGTCGCCGCCTCGACATAGCGGCGGCGGCGATATTCCAGACATGCCACCGGGAACAAAGGACCGCCGAAACGGAAGCCGGCTTCCGCCGCCAGGCGGTTGACCTCCAGGAGGCGGACATCCTCGAGGGTTAGCCGGGCGGTCGTCTCCGCCATCCAATCCAGGCGGCGGCGATACTTCTTCCGGCTGCTGCCGATCCGCTGCTTCACTTCCAGATAGACCGCCCCGGACGGCTCTCCGGTTGCCCAGTCTCCGTACCAGCGCAGGCGCACCTTGGTTTTCAGGTAGTCGCTGTTGACTTTTTCGTCCAGCAGGACATTTCCCCGCATATCGAAGTAGATGCTGGATATCCGGCCGGCGGCGAACACGGGATCCGGCCGGCAACGCCGGTCCAGCCATTCCCGGAACAGCCGGGACCGGCTGTTGGGAAACACATATTTCAGCTCGCGCTGGAGGGCCGGCATGGGAGGAACCAACATGCTCCCCATCATACGGCCTGCCCCCCGCATGTCCAGCTCCGGAAGCGGATCCGGCCTGGAGTATAGGTTTCGCGCCCTTTGGTCATGTTGAGCGGAGGCGCACCGCGCCGGAGTCGAAACATCTCGGCTTCACGGCCACGGACAGCCGGTTGATGGAGGCCGAGATCTCTCGACGGACTCGGGATGACAACTCGAAACCGGCCCTAACGGCGTTCTTCGAGGCGTCCCAGCAGGCGCAGCAACCCATCGAGGATCGTGACGGGATGCGGCGGACAGCCGGGGATGAAGAGGTCGACCGGAACAATGGACTCCGCGCCGTTGCGCACCTCGGCATGGCCCGCATAGGGTCCGCCCGAAATCGCGCAGGAACCCACGGCGATCACGATCCGGGGATCGGGCAGGGCTTCGTAGGTCTTCTTCAGCGCCAGCGCCATGTTCTCCGTCACCGGGCCGGTGATGAGCAATCCGTCGGCATGCCGGGGCGAGGCCACGAACTGGATGCCGAAGCGGCCGAGATCGAAGACGATGGTGCCGAGCACGTTGGTATCAGCCTCGCAGGCGTTGCACCCCCCCGCGCTCACCTGCCGCAGTTTCAGTGACCGGCCGAAGAGGCTCTTCATTTTCGCATCGAGGGCTTCGGCCAGCTTGCGCTCGCCCGCTCCGGCCACGAGGTCTTCACGCCGGCGAACCGCCAGCCGATGGTCCTTTGTGAAGCGGATCGCCCCATGCGGGCAGGCCGCCGCGCAATCGCCGCAGAAAAGGCACTTGCCCAGATCGATCTGCAGGCCGCCATTCCCGGCGGAGAGAGCATCCACCGGACACGCCGCGATGCATTCCGCGCACCCTCCGGGACATTTCTCCGGCGCCAGCACCGGCGCGCCCCGGAAGCGGTCGGGAATCGCCGGGGGCTTCGCCGGATAAGCCACCGTCCGGTGTTTCTGGCGCAGGCGTTGGATGAGCGCGCGGATCATAGGTCGTGCCCGCAGTACGAAAGGTTGAAACTCTTGTTGCAAAGCGGGAAATCCGATATTTCCTGGTTGCGCAGCGCCAGGGCCAGCCCCATCCAGTTGTGGAACGAGGGATCCACCACCTTGTAGCGCGCGAAGCGCCCCTCGGCATCCGTCGTCGCCACATGGGCGATTTCCCCTCGCCAGCCTTCCTGGAGCGAAACCACGGACGAACCGGGCGCCAGGGGGCCGCAGGATGCGCGGACGGCGCCCCCCGGAAGCGAGGCGAGCTGACCGCGGATGAATTCGACCGACCGCTGGATCTCCAGCCAGCGCACATAGGCGCGGGCGAACACGTCGCCGCTGTCGAAAGCCGAAAGCGGCAGCTGCGCGAAACGATAGATGCCCGACGGGAAATCGCGGCGGATATCGATCTCGCTCCCGCACGCCCGCGCCGCCGGACCGACCAGTCCCAGTTCGATGGCCGTTTCCATGGAAAGCGCGCCCGTGTTCTCGAACCGCGACATCACGGAAGCCGTCTCCCACAGCAGGTTCACCGCGCCGGCCACGTCGCGGAACGCGGCATCCAGCCGCTGCCGCAATTCGGCGAGCAAGGCGGCGTCCACATCGAACGCGGTTCCTCCCGGCCGCACGAAGCCGCGCCCGAAGCGGCTGCCGCACAGCAGGGCGGTCATGTTCAGGAAATCGCCGCGCAGGCGCCCGCAGAAGGAAGATGTCGGCAGGAAACCGATGTCGCCCGCCAGCGCACCGAGATCGCCCGTGTGGTTGGCCAGCCGTTCCAGCTCGAGGGCGACCGCCCGCAGGGCTTGCGCGCGCGCAGGCACGCGGCATCCGGCCAGCGTTTCCAGCGCGTGTACATAGGCCAGCGAATGGCCAATGGTGGTATCGCCCGCCAGGGTTTCCATGTGGTGGATGGTCCGCGGATGCGGACCTCCCGTCAGCGCGCGCTCGATGCCGCGATGCTGGTAGCCCAGCGAAATCTCCAGATGCAGGACCTGCTCGCCATGGCACTGGAAGCGGAAATGCCCCGGTTCGATGATGCCCGCATGCACCGGCCCCACCGCCACTTCGTGGATGCCTTCGCCTCCGACCCGGAAGAAATCCATCACGGAAGGCGCCGGAGCGGCCTGTTCCGTCCGTCCCCAGGCGTCGCGCCCCGGACGACAGGACCGGTGGAAGCGGAGAGGCTTGAGCCAGGGATGCCCGACGGGCTTCACCCCCCACTGCTCGGCGATCTCCCGTTCGAATCCCCCTGCCTGCGGGCAATCCGGCGTCAATGCCGGGTAGGATTCCCCCGGATCCGCCGCCACGGCGCGCAATTCGCCGGCGCTGTCGTCGGCCACGATGGCCACCAGGCGGACCGCATCGGCCGGCAAGGGAGTGCCATGGAATGCGACGATCCGGCACCCTTCCGCGACGGCGCCAAGGACCGAGCTCCGGAAGGAATCGACCGGCACCACGGGAATCTGTGCGGCGGGGATCTTCTCCAAATGGCGGAAGACCAGCATGCTCATGGGGCGCCTCCTCCGGACAGGCGGGCCGCTTGCTCCAGAACCGAGGCCCATCCATGCGGAATCCAAAGCCCCAGTCCCAGAGAAACCGCCAGCAGCACAAACGAAGGCAGCACGGCAGATGCACGCTCCCGTCCGGCGACCACCCCTTCCGGAACCCGGCCCAGCGCCATGCCGAGGAAGGCCCTGGACATGCCGGCAAAGGCGATGGCCAGCGCCACCAGGGCGGCGATGGCCAGCGCGATGCGCCCCTGCGCGAAAGCCTCCCGGAGCATGGTGAATTCGCTGGCGAACGTGCCGAATGGAGGCATGCCGGTGATGGCGAAAAGCCCCGCCAGCCACAGCCATCCGCTGGCCGGCAACAGGCGGATGGCTCCGCCCACGCGGGCGATGGATTTCGTCCGATAGGCGGCGAGGAAATTCCCGGCCAGCAGGAAGAGCGCCGCCTTCACCACGGAATGGTTCACGGCGTGGAGCATCGCGCCGAACATCGCCGCGCCGCCGATCCCGGCGCCCAGTGCGAGCAGGCCCATGTGTTCCATGCTCGAATAGGCCAGCATGCGCTTGTAGTCGGGCTGGTTGGCGATGAAGGCCGCCGCCAGCCCCATCGACAGGATTCCGAATCCCGCAAGCAACTGGCCGCTGAAATCGCCCAGGCCCGCCGCCACGCAGATCGAATGGGCGCGCAGGATGCCCAGGAAGGCGCAATTGAGCAGCGCGCCGGACAGCAGCGCGGAGACGGGCGACGGGGCCTCGCTATGGGCATCGGGAAGCCAGGTGTGCATCGGTGCCAGGCCCATCTTGGTTCCATAGCCGACCAGCAGGAACACGAAGGCGGCCTTCAGCCAGGGCGCCTGCATCCGCGCCCCGCGCGCGACCAGGTCCGGCACGAGCAGCGTGCCGTGCGCGCCGCCGGGCGCCGCCGATGCCACCACGACCAGGAAATTGCCCAGCAAGGCGAGCGCGATGCCCACCGAGCAGACCAGGAGATACTTCCACGTCGCCTCCAGGGAACTGGGCTGGCGATGGAAGTAGATCAACGGCGCCGTGGCCAGGGTGGTTGCTTCCACGGCCACCCAGAGGAGGCCCAGGTGCTGGCTCGAAACCACCAGCGTCATCGTCGAGAGGAAGACGAGCAGGCAGGCGGTGAATACCGCTTCGGGCGCGTTCACGAACACGGAGCCCGTGTCCTCCTCGGTCTGGCGGCCGCGCGCGGCGCGCCCCTGTCCGAGGCTGTGCGATGCATAGATCGCCGCCGCCAGGAACAACAGGCTCGTGATCCCCAGGAACAGCCGTCCCGCCGCGTCGAGTCCCACCCAGGCGCCCGGCGCCGCCGTCCCCGGCGAAACCCAACAGGCGGCGGTCAGCGCCGAATGGATCGCCGCCGTCGCGACAAGCAATCGGCGGCGCGGCCGGTCCGGACGGATCAACATGGCCGCCAGCGCGGACAGCAGCGGGATGAAAACCAGCGCCAGGATCATGGCGGGCCCTCTTTCAGCGCCGCCAGCTGGTCCGAATCGATATGGTCGAACTCGCGGTTGATGTGGAAGACGATGATGCCCATGACGAACACCGCCACGAAGATATCCAGCAGCACTCCCAGCTCCACCAGCAGCGGCATGGCCTCCACCAGGACCATGCCCAGCGTGAAGATCCCGTTTTCCATCGCGATGTAGCCCAGCACCTGCGTGATCGCCTTCCGGCGCGCCACGATCAGGAACAGGCCCGTCCACACCGTGAACAGGCCCGCCGGCACCAGCAGCAGCGAAGCCGCCTCCCAGGGCAGGGACAGGCGCGCCCCGGACCAGAAGGAAAGCGCCAGAACCCCCACCCCGATCAGCAGGGACGAAATATAGCCGACGAACGGTTCGATCTCGCGGTTGGCATTGGTCTCGCGCAAGGCCCGGTTCATCAAGGAGGGGAAGACAAAGCCCTTGAGCAGCGCGCTGCCGGCGCCCAGCAGGACCGCATGCCAGACGACCCCCTGGCTGTGCGCCAGCATGGGCAGCAATCCGAGCGCCAGTCCTTGCAAGGCGACAAAGCGGATGGCGTTCTTGAGCCGGCTCGATCCGAGGAGGATCAGGTCCGTCAAGACCAGGAAAATCAGGATGCTGTCGATGGCGTTGTTCATGCAGCTACCGGAAAGTCAGCAAGAGGCCCAATGCGCACAACACCCCGGCTCCGACCAGGAGCTGGGGCACCCGGAGCAGGCGCACCCGCGCCATGATGGATTCCGCAATGCCCGTCGCGACGGCCAGGACCAGCATCCACGCCACTCCGGCGGCGAGGTCCAGCAGGGGCCGGCCCGTCGCTCCCGGCGGCATCAGGCCGGTCCAAAGCGCCCCTAGGATCCACAGTTTCAGCGAAGATCCCCATTGCACGAAACCGAAATCCACGCTCCCGTGATCGAGCACCATCACCTCGTGGATCATCGTCAGCTCGAGATGCGTGTTGGGGTCATCCACGGGAATGCGGCAGTTCTCCGAAAGGAACAGGATGAACAGCCCCATGCCCAGCAGCGCCAGCATGGGAAAAGAAACGGACCAGGAGGCGGATGACAATCCCGCATAGATCGGCGTCAACGACAACGCCTGCGCGTGGCGCGCCAGCGCCGCCAATCCGACCAGCAGCGCCGGCTCCGCGAACACGGCGAATTGGACTTCCCGGCTGGCGCCCATCCCCTCGAAACTCGACCCCGTGTCCAGCGCCGCCGCCACCGTGAAGAAACGGCCCAGCCCGAGCAGATAGGCCAGCAAGACCAAGTCGCCGGCAAACGACAGCGGCGCGGCGACCCGGCCGAGCGGAAGCACCATCAACGCCGCCAGCAGGCAGGCGAAATTCACGATGGGGCCCGCGCGGAAAATCCAGGTCGTGGTGCGGCTATAGACCGCACCCTTGCGGAAGAGCTTCCACAGGTCGAAATAGGTCTGCAGCAACGGAGGGCCGCGCCGTCCCGCGAAAAAGGCCTTGGTGCGGTTGATCACGCCCGGCAACAAGGGCGCCAGCAACAGGGCCAGCAACGGATGGAGCATGGAGGCGGTATTCATGGCCGAAGCGCCCATCCCAGCAACACCATCAAGGCAACGACGATATACAGGATATAGAAGTGGACGCGGCCCTGCTGCAACCAATAGAGGCGGCCCAGCCAGGCCGCCGTCTTCCTGAACATCGGATCGAACAGGCTTTCCCGGGCGATATCCGGCGTCTCGGCGTGGAACGAGGCGGTGGAGGGGAATATCCCCTTCGGTGGATGGAATTCGACCCGGGATCGCAGGATGCGGGCCGCCGCATTCGTCAGCGGCTGGGCAAAGCCTGTGGCCGTGTATTGCATGCTCGCCGCCGGAGCCGCATAACCGCAATCCCATGTGACTGTTTCGCGCATGGGACGCCCGGCCAGGCAACTCCTCCGGAAGAAGACCAGTGCGCCCGCCGCCATGATCAGCAGCAACAGGACCGAGGAAAGGGCCATCGGGAAGATCCACTGGACGGATCCCCCTCCTCCCTCCGCCACGGAGGAACCGGAAAGCATGCCCACCGCAGGCTCCATGAACCGCACCACCGTGCCGGCGGCAAGGCCGATCACCAGGCAAAGAACGGCCAGGATGAGCATCGGGCCGCGCATCGTGGCATCCACTTCATGGGCCGCCTTCGCAACCGGAGAACGGGATTCCCCGAGGAACACGATTCCAAACGCCCTGGTGAAGCATGCCGTCGCCAGCCCGCCGATCAGCGCAAGGGCGACCAGGACCGTCACGCCGCCCAAGGCCAGCGCTCCGGCGCCGAGGATGGCTTTGAACGAGCCCGCATAGATGAGGAATTCGCCGGCAAATCCATTGAACGGAGGCAGGCCGCAGATCGCAACCGATCCGGCCAGGAAGGCCGCACCCGTCCAAGGCATGCGCTTGAGCAGTCCGCCCAGTGCTTCGATGCCGCGCGTTCCGGTGGCATGCACCACCGCCCCCGCCCCGAGGAAGAGAAGTCCCTTGAACATCGCATGGTTCAGGACATGCAGCAGCCCGCCGGCAAATCCCAGGGCCGCAATTCCGGGAGAACCATAGTGGAGTCCCAACATGCCCAGTCCAAGGCCCATCGCAATGATGCCGATGTTCTCGACGCTCGAGTAGGCCAGCAGGCGCTTGAGATCGTGCTGCGCCAGCGCGAACAACACGCCGAGGACGCCTGAAACGGTGCCAATGCCCAGAACAAGCCAGGCGCACCAGCCGGGTACCGAGCCCAGGATTTCCAGCGTGCGGACGATTCCATAGATGCCGGTCTTGATCATCACGCCGGACATCACCGCCGACACCGGGCTGGGCGCCGCCGGATGCGCCTCGGGAAGCCATACGTGGAGCGGAAACAAGCCCGCCTTGGTTCCGAATCCCACCAGCGCCAGCAGGAACATCAAGCCTGTGGCCCCTCCCGGCGCCGCGAAGGCGGCGAAATCCTGCGAACCGTTTGCGCACCCCAAAAGGATGAACAGCGCCAGCAGGAATGCCGTGCCGATGTGAGTCGCCACCAGATAGATCCACCCGGCCTCCCGGGTGGCGGCCGCTTCGTCGTCGAATACCACCAGGAAGAAGGACGCCAGCGACATCGCTTCCCATGCCACAAGGAACAGCATCCCGTTCCGCGCCGTCAGCACAAGCGCCATGCTGGCGACCAGCAGATTGTAGGACAGCCAGAACCGTCCCGGATTGCGGCCTCTCCATGGCCGGAAATATCCGATCCCGTACACCGCCGCCAAACCCGACAGCAGGAACATCGGAACCAGGAAAAACGCGCTCAGGGGATCGACGCCCAGCGCGAACGAGCCATGCGGAATATTCCACGGCAGGACGGCCGTTTTCTGGAACCGCAAAGCCAGCGCCGCGATCGCCGCCGCCAAGCCAGCCAGGCACGCCGCCACCGCCCCTCCCCCGCCGAGCGCAACCGCCCACCGGGCCGACCACCGCCCGACCAGCAATGCGCCGATGCCGGTCCCGGCCAGGAGAACCATTGCCCCGCACAAGAGGGCAAACAAATATATACCTTCCATCGGCATGGAGAAACCGGCCTTATCCTTCCGGGGCCGGTTTGGCCTCGAGGCGGCGGACCGCCGCCAGGATTTCCTCCGCGCCCGCGCGCCGGGCAATGCAGTTCCGGAAAACGGAATCCCGCAATGCAAAAGCCAGCATGGACAGCAGATGGAGATGCGTGCGCGTGGTCGGGCTGATCAGCGAGAACAAGGCATGAACCGGCTTGCCATCGAGCGCGCCGAAATCGATGGGCGATTCCAGGAAGCAAAGGGTGACCATGGCCGTCGGAACGCGCAACAGGATGGGACTTCGCGGATGGGGAACCGCCACGCCGTCGCCAATGGCGGTCGATCCGAGGGCTTCGCGCGCCAGCAAAATGCTATGCAGGAAATCGGGGTCGACATCCGGGGGCAGCGGCATGCTCTCGACCATGTGGCGCAGGACCGCATTCTTGTCCGTGCCCGGAAGCCCGTGGACAATCCCGCCCGCCGCCAAGGCATCGCTCAAGGCCGGCATGGGCTCGTTCTCCTCCGCGGGAAGCGCAATGGGCATGCCGCGCGCCGTCGCCCATTCGATCAGCTCGTCCCTGTTCAGGAAATAACGGCCATTCACGCATTGGGAAGGAATCTCGTCCTTCTCGATGCGCTCTCGCACGGCGCGCTCGGACCATTTCAGCATCCGGGCGGCATCTCTGACGGTCAATTGCATAAAACAGGAGGGTCTCGCTTGTTCGGGGAAAACAGGGGGAAACTTCTACTCCGTTTCAGATGCCTGTCAAGACCGATAGGTCCCTCAACCCGACATGCCATCGGGCAACTTCGCCTCCCGGATCGGCTCGGGCCCACAAATTCAAAACGATTTCTCGCTTTTCCGTCCACAGGGAGTATTGTCCATCCCCGATGTATCCGATTCCCCAAATCATCCAAGGCGGCATGGGCGCTGGCGTTTCCAACTGGCGGCTGGCCCGTGCCGTGTCCTGGCTGGGACAGCTGGGCGTGGTCGCCGGAACCGCCCTGGACCAGATCCTTTCGCGCCGCCTTCAGGATGGCGACAAGGAAGGGGATGTCCGCCGCGCCTTGGAGCATTTCCCTTTCCCGCGCATCAGCCGCCGGATTCTCGACACCTATTTCATCCCCGGCGGCCGGGACGCCTCCCAGCCCTACAAGTCGATCCGGATGCACACCGCCGAAAACAGCATACCGGCGCAAGAACTGTGCATCGCGGCGAATTTCGTCGAAGTCTTCCTCGCCCGCGAAGGCCATGGCCATCCGGTCGGCATCAATTTCCTCGAGAAGATCCAGCTGCCGCACCTGCCGTCCCTCTACGGCGCCATGCTGGCGGGAGTGGCCGTGGTGATCGTCGGCGCGGGCATCCCCATGGAATTCCCGGAGGCCATCGCCGCCCTTGCGGAACACCGCCCCGCCTCCTACACCCTGAATGTCGCAGGCGACCGGACCGGCGAATCCGTCCAGATGACGCTGGATCCCGCCGCCTTCCGGGAACCCGGCCAGCATCTTCCCTCTCTCGCGCGCCCCTCTTTCCTTCCCATTGTTTCTTCCGGCACGCTTGCCACGATGCTGGTCCGGCGGATCAAGGGCGACATCGCCGGATTCATCATCGAGAATTCCACTGCCGGCGGCCACAATGCGCCTCCGCGGGGTCAGATGCAGTTCACCGCCGATGGACAGCCGGTCTATGGTCCCCGCGACACGATCGATCTGGAAATTTTCCGCAAGCTGGGCCTCCCTTTCTGGCTGGCGGGTTCCTATGGATCGCCGGAACGCCTGAAAGAAGCTCTTTCCCTCGGCGCCGCCGGCGTTCAGGTGGGGACTCCTTTCGCGCTTTGCAAGGAATCCGGCCTTCTTCCCGCTATCCGCCGGGCCCTCATCGCCAAGGCCCTCGCGGGCAACGCCAAGGTTTTCACCGACCCCAAGGCCTCTCCCACGGGGTTTCCCTTCAAGGTTGCCGAACTCCATGGCACGCTCTCCGACGCGGAGGCCTATGGCCGGCGCCGGCGCGTCTGCGACCTGGGATTCCTCCGCGAGGTTTACCGCAAGCCGGATGGCTCGCTCGGCTACCGCTGCGCCGCCGAACCGGAAAAAGCCTTTTTAGCCAAGGGCGGCAGCGCGGAACAGGCGGAGAACCGCAAATGCCTGTGCAATGCCCTTGTGGCCAACATCGGCATGCCCCAGCTCCTGCCCGACGGCAGCCACGAGCTCCCCCTCGTCACCCTAGGCGATGACTATGCCAACATCGGCCGTTTTTGCAGTGCCGATCATCCCGATTATTCCGCCGCCGATGTGATCCGCATCCTTCAGGGTTAGGTGGATGCCGGCTTTCCCGCTGCCCTTGAGGGGGCTCCGCTCCTCCTCTCTGCCGATCCCCGCTTGAGCCGCTCCGCAAATCTTGCGCTCGCCAATTTCCCTCAATGGGCTAGACTGCTCCCGTGAATGCAAAATCCCATGGGCTCCACGGCTTCTTGCTCGTACTCCTTCTCTTCCTGCTCCCGGCATGGGGAGGCGAAACGCGCGTCTGGACCATCCAGAACGGCACCACCGTGGAAGGCGCCTATGTCGAGTTTGAAGAAGGCCATGTCATCCTGGACACCGCCGATGGGCGGCGCCTGGCCATCCCCGTCGAAGCCTTCATCGCCCAGGACCAGATTCTCATTTGCGAATTGTCCGCCTCCGTGGCGAACATCGAGGACCTGCTGCAGGATCCGGCGCTGTGGACTTCCGCGCCCGGCGACTGGATGTCCCGCCACGGCTCGCTGGGATTGGTCTGGGTGGATGAAAACATCAGCGCCCGGTCCCAGCATCCCTGCCTGAAATTCAATGGCCAGCGGACATGGGAATTGCTGGCCGGTTTCGCCGATGGCCATGCCAGCCAGGTCATCGCCTCCCTCTACAACCGGGGGGACGCGGGCAGCATCTCCGCCGATCAGTTCAAATCGCTGCTGGGTTCCAGCCAGAAGGCGCTGACCGGCTGGGCCGGCTCCCCGCCCAGCACGGTGCGCGAATTGCGGGGACCGGCCAATACCCGGGTCTATGCGCAGGCTTGGGTTCGCGCCCCTCACCAGGTCATCCTCCAGTGGAGTGTGGGCGCCAACGGCATTCCCGAATTCATCCGGATGCGGATAACCCCGGCGGGGACGACCGGCAGGGCCTCCAGCGCGGCGGCGGCGGCCATGGCCATCCAGACGTCCACTTCGACGGCGCGGGCCCCCATTCTCAATTCCGCCTCCTTGCGGGCGCGGGTCCGCCGCGAACCCAACGGCGATCTTCTCCTGCCCGAGGTGCCCATGGTGGACCAGGGCCAGAAGGGATACTGCGCCGCCGCGGTCACCGAACGCGTCCTGCGCTATTACGGACGGGATTTCGACCAGCACCAGGTGGCCCAGATGGCGGGCAGCACCGCCGAGGGAGGAACGGGCAGCGACGAGCTCCTGTCCGCGGTGAGCCGCATCGCGCGAGGACTCGACCTGAATTTCCGCAAGCTGTTCGACATGGACATCCAGCGGTATCTGCGCCTGATCGAGGACTACAACCGGGCCGCCCGGAAAAAGGATCTCCAACCCTTCCTCCACAACAACATGATCGACGTCGATCTGATGTATCGCACGATGGATCCTTCCACCCTGCGCGAAGTGCGGGTCGCCCGCGCCGTGGATATGCGCCAGTTCTTCTCGTCGGTGCAGGAAAACATCGGGATGGGAGTCCCGCTGCTCTGGGCCGTCGTCCTCGGCGTCATCGAGGAAACCCCCGCCCTCCCGCAGGCGGCCGGAGGCCACATGCGCCTCATCATCGGATACAATCCCCAGACCCAGGAAATCCTCTACAGCGACAGCTGGGGCAGCGAACACGCCCTCAAGCGGATGGCGCTGGCGGATGCCTGGACCATCACCACCGGCTTGCTCACCGTGCTCCCCCGCAACGTCCGGTAGGCCGGTCTAGCGCCGGGACTTCCCCTTCTCGACCCCTTTGAGATCCTGCTGGCGGTCCCTGGCTAGATCCACCGCGGCGAAATCCTCCGTCCCCGGCAGCTGCACCATGAAGCGGTCCAGGACATCCACCCGGGCGGTTCCCGCCACCATCTCGAATGCCAGGACATGCCCGCCGCGGGATCCGTCCTTGCTGAGGAAGTGCAGATGGTATCCCGGCACGTTCACCCCCGCCACGTAGGGCGGGCACCGGAAGCCCACGATGGTGCCGGCCACGTTTTCCATGTCGAAGACGGGCTGGGTGGCGGCCACCGCCTTCAATGGAGGGAAAGGCCGTTTCTGCGGCGGCACGCTGCGCGTGCGCATCGTCTTGAAATGCCCTTCGACGCGGAGGGCGCAGAACTGGTTCGGATTCGGCGCCTCGCGGTCCACGCATTTTTCGAGGCCTTCCATGCCGGTCCCCTCCGGAATGGCAAAATCCATTTCGGGCCGGAAAAAGCAAACGGCGGCGAAGGGGGTCTCCCCCTCCGGATCGGGCGGAACCACCTTCCCGGACGCCTTCACCTGGTGGAATTCGCCATCCAGCAGCACCATCTCCCCATCCAGGCGGTCATAGGTGCCGATGCCGAAATCCCCGTGCCGGCGAAGGTCGGCCAGCGGCAGGTCGCCATCGTACACGCCCGCCAGCAGGGCATCGATGGTCGAGACTTGGTACAACGCGTTCCGCGAGGGACAGGCGCATCCCAGCATCCCCAAGCAAAGCCCGGCGCCGGCGATCTGCTTCCAAATTTTCATGTGCATCCTCCTTGCCGCGAATCCGGCATTCCCATGCTAGCCCCTGCGCCGCCCGGAGAAAAGTCCGCATTCATCCCCGCCATCGCGCCGGGTTCCCCTCGCAGGTCGGAATCCAACCCGTTTTTCCACACAATGGAAAAAGGTTTTCCACGATGTGGAAAACCTTTTCCAAAGGGCTCATGCGGCGCCTTCCCTTGCCGGCATGCGCAGGCCCGGTGGCCTTACGGCACCAGCATCAGGCGGTAGTAGGACGGGTTCGACGGAGCGAGATTCGTCCACGGCGAAACCTGCACACCAAGGTTGCTCCAGACCACCGGCGCATTGGTCAGGCTGGTCGTGCGCCAGACCTGGATGTTCCCGGTCTCGTTGTAATTGGTCCAGACCAGGCGGACGGCGCCATTGGTGACGCGAATATAGGTGAACTGCGGCGCGATCTGTCCGGCGATCAGCAGGTCGTACACGCGGTTGCTCCAGCCATAGGTATTGGTGGCGCGCACCGTGAAATTGAAGCTCCCCGCCGCAGACGGCGTGCCGGACAGGAGGCCGGCGCCGCTCAGGTTCAGGCCGCCGGGCAGGCTGCCGTCGAACAGGCTGAAGGTCGGGCTTCCGCTCGCCACGATCTGCTGCGAGTAGGCCACGCCCATCATGCCGCTCGGCAGCGGATTCGTCGTGCTGAACACGGGGATCTCCCCGATTTGCAGGTCGAAGTTCCGGTTGGTCCAGCCATAGGCGTTGGTGGCGCGCACGGTGAAGCTGTAGGGGCCCGCCACCGTGGGCGTCCCGCTCAGCAGGCCGTTCGTGGCCAGCGACAGGCCGGTCGGCAGCGTCCCGCCCACCTGGCTGAAGAGCGCGTCGCCCGTCGCCTCGATCTGCTGCGAGTAGGCGACGCCCGCCACGCCATACGGCAGCGGGCTGGTGGTTGTGAACGACGGCGGCCCCAGGATCTCGATGTCGTAGGTGGCGTTGCTCGCCCCCGCCAGGTTCGTGGCGAGAACGGTGAAGCTGGCGGACCCGACCTGCGTCGGCGTGCCCGTCACCAAACCGCCGGCCGTCAGGATCAGGCCATCCGGCAGCGAACCCGACAGCAGGCTGAACGACGGGTAGTTGCTGGCCACGATCTGCATCGAGTAGGACTGGCCCACCACGCCGCTCGGCAGCGGATTCGTCGTGACGAATACCGGCGGTCCGGCCGGCGGCAGGATCGAGATGTTGTACGTGCGGTTGCTCGCGCCGAAGCTGTTCGTGACCCGCACCATGAAGAAGAGATCCTGGACCGTGGTCGGAGTCCCGCTCACCAGGCCGTTCGTGGTCATCGTCAGGCCGTCGGGCAGGTTGCCTTCGCCTTCCACCAGCGAGAAGGCCACCGGCGTGTTGCTGGCCACGATCTGCAGGGAATAGTACGCGCCCACCACGCCGCTTGGCAGCGGATTCGTCGTGAGGAGCACCGGCGGTCCCGTGAATTCCAGCACGTTGATCTGGTAGGAGTTGGTCACTTGGCCATAGATGTTGCTGGCGACGACGGAGAAATAGGTCATGCCCAGGGCCGGCGGGGTGCCCCCGATCGCGCCGTTGGTCGAATTCAGCGTCACCCATGCGGGCCATGTGCCGAACGGATAGTACCGCACCGCCGGATCGCCGGCGGCAATGACCGCGCCGGAATAGGAATAGTTCCGGTAGGCATCCGGCAGGCTGGCGCCCGTGAAGCGCGCCGGCATCACCGGGCAGACCGCCATGCAATGCCCGGCGCCCGCCGCGATCTGCGTGACCCCGTTGCTGGCATATGCCGGAACCGGGAATTGCCCCTTGGTGTCGTCGCCCCACACCACCAAGGTTCCGTCGTTTTTCAGCGCGATGCTGAACAAATCGCCCGCGGCGATGGCCGAAACCCCGCTCGTCGCGGCGGCCGGCACGACGGTCGCATCGTAGAATGAATTGGTCCCGTCATAGGACGCGCCCCACGCGACCACGCCGCCGTCCTTCAGCGCCAGCGCATGCCAGCGCCCGGCGGAAATGGCCGAGACTCCGCTCGTCGCGGCGGGCGGTACGCTTCGGATGCCGTAGGCCAGCTCGTTGGTGGCATCGATGCCGAAAACCTGGACTCCGCCATCCTTCAGCGCCAGGCTGTAGTAGCCGCCGCCCGAAATGGCGGACACCCCGCTGGTCAGCGAAGCCGGGACGTTGCACTGCCCATAGCTGTTCGATCCCCAGGCGATGATGCCGCCATCCTTCAGCGCCAGCGCATGCCACTCGCCGGCCGCGACCTGCGAGACGCCGCTGGTGGCCGAGGTCGGCATATTGGTCGTGACATAGCCGGCGCCCCAGATCACCACGGTGCCATCCGTCTTCCGCGCCAAGCTGAATGAAGCACCGCCCACCACCTGGGTCACGCCGCTTTGGGCGCTCACCGGAACATTGGTCTGGCTATAGGTGTTGTTTCCCCATGCCCATACCCGGCCGGCATCGATGGCCAAACTGTGCAGATATCCGGCGGCGATGGAAGAAGCCCCGTTCATCACATTGGTCGGCACCGGCGAAGCCTGCCGGTCCGCATTCAACCCCCAACCCAACGGATGAGATCCTTGGACAGTAGCAGGCGAAACGAACATCAGCAACCCAGCCACCGAGGCTGCAGTGCACAACCCTGCCAATGTATGAACCTGCTTCATAATTAAAGTATCTACTATCCTGCTTTTTTTCGCAAGTCCTACTTCCCAAAAATGCTACGCCGTAATCCGTTTTTCACGATCCCCCTCTCTCCAGGCTTGTATCCCCTCCGTCCATCCCCTAGGATTGAGCCATGAAACGACCCAAACTGGTTATTCTGGATGCCTTTGCCACCAACCCCGGCGATCTCTCATGGGCTCCCATCGAAGCCTTGGCCGACTGCACCATCCACGATAGGACTTCGCCATCTGATGTCCTTGCCAGAACTGGAGATGCGGATGCCGTCATGCTCAACAAGGCCGTTCTCGATGCCCATACCATTGCCCATGCCCCCCATTTGAAATATGTCGGGATCCTGGCCACGGGATGGAATACGATCGATCTCGCCGCCGCCAAAATGCGCGGGCTGGTGGTGACCAATGTTCCCGGCTACAGCACGGATTCCGTGGCCCAGCACGCCTTCGCCCTCCTCTTGGAACTGACCAACCAAGTGGCTCTCCATTCCGCCGATGCCCGTTCCGGCGGATGGGCGAAAAATCCCGACTACTGCTACCGCCTGACTCCGCAAATGGAATTGGCGGGCCTGACGCTCGGCATCATCGGCTTCGGGCAGATCGGCCAGGCCGTCGCCCGCATCGGGCAGGCGTTCGGCATGCGCGTGATCGCCCACCGCCGCGACCACACCGCTCCGCCTCCGGAAGGCGTCTCGTATGTTCCCCTGGATCGCCTGTTTTCCGAAAGCGACGTGGTCAGCCTGCATTGCCCCCTTTCCCCCGATACGGCCGGATTGATCAACGCCGCGCGCCTGGCGCAGATGAAGAAAACCGCCTTCTTGATCAACACGTCGCGCGGCCCCCTGGTCGTCGAACAGGATCTGGCCGATGCCCTGCGCGCGGGCCGGATCGCGGGAGCGGCCGTCGACGTCCTCTCCACCGAGCCGCCGGCGGCAACCAATCCCCTGCTCTCCGCGCCTCGCTGTCTCGTGACCCCGCACATCGCCTGGGCCACCGATGCCGCGCGGAGGCGCCTCATCGACATCGCCGCGGAAAACCTCCGCGCGTTTCTCGCAGGAAAGCCCGTCCACCAGATTCCCCTCGGCTAGGGCCCGCCCCCCCCTCGGCCATCAATTCTTCAGCGCGGCAAGGGCCTCGGGAAAGGGCTCCAGCACGCGCGGGAGCACGCCCTTCAGATAGGAAATGGCCACGCCGTAGTTGGTCATGGGGACGCCGCGGCCGCCGGCGGTCTGCAGGCGGTAGAGCATCTCGCGGCGCGTGATCATGCAGGCGCCGCAATGGATCGCCAGGCGGTATTTCTCCAAATCCGCCGGCCAGTCGCGCCCCGCCACCACGTCGATCTGCAGTTCCTTGCCGGTCTTCTCCCGCAGCCAGCGCGGAATTTTCCTGCGGCCGATGTCGTCCTCCAGCGCGTGGTGGGAGCAGGCCTCGCCGATCAGGATGCGGTCGCCATCGCGCAGGTCGTCGATGATCCGCGCGGCCTTCACCATCGCCGTCAGATCGCCTTTCAGGCGGGCAAGCAGGATCGAAAACGTCGTGCAGCGGACCTCCGCCGGGGTCTCGGCCACCATGCGGTCCACGACCTGCGAATCGCAGACGACCAGATCCGGCGGCGCGGACAGCCGGGACAGCGCGGCCCGGTATTCCGTCTCCTTCGCGACGACCGCGATGGCGCTCCCGTCGAGCGCCGCGCGGACGGCTTGCGCCTGCGGCAGGATCAGGCGCCCTTTCGGCGCTTCCATGTCCACCGGGATGATCAGCAACGCCACGCCGCCGGGCGGCACCGCCCCTCCGAACAGGTCGGGCATCTGCAGGGAACTTTCGGGCAGCAATTGCCCTAGCGCGGCCTTGAAGGCATGGACCACGCGGTCCCTCTGGCCGGGCGCGGCGGCGGATTCAACCACGAAGGGCGAGCGGGCGCGCAACCGCGCAAGGAAGGCGTCGGACGGCTTCCGCAGGTCGGTTTTGCCGACCACAACGAGATGGGGCCGTCCGGCGGATTCCATCTCGCGAAGCAGCCGCTCCTCGTGCTCGGTCCACCGCTCGGGTTCGACCATCAGGACGGCCACATCCACCCGGCGCAGGGCGGCGAACATCCTTTCGCGGCGCTTGTCGCCCAGCCCGGTTGCGTCATCCACTCCGCCGGTATCCGTGAATACCACGGGGCCGATGGGGAGCAGCTCCATCGTCTTCTCAACGGGATCCGTCGTCGTTCCGGCCTGGGGCGAGGTGATGGCTACATCCTGCCCTGCCACCAAGTTCAGGAAGGTGGATTTTCCCACGTTGGTCCGGCCGAAAAGGCCGATGTGGATCCGCATCGATTTCGGCGTCTTTTCCATCATTCGCGCCCGAATTTCCGGTTCAGCTCGCGGGTGCTGAGCAGGATGACAGTGGGTTTTCCGCGCGGCGAAGTATAGGGCATCTCGGTGCGGGCCAGGTCGCGGATCAGCGCGTTCAGCTCGGCATCGTTCAGCTCGCGCTGGAGGCCGACTGCCTGTTTCCCGGCGATGGAAGCGATGAGCGGCTGCACCCAGTCCTTGGCCGACGTCCTGCCCCCCTGCATCAGGCCGTCGGCGATGTCCGACAGCAGCGGGCCCGGGGCCACGCCGGCCACCCAGACCGGCAGCGCATCCACCAGGAAGGTGTCGGAACCGAACTCGGCCACGCCGAACCCCATTTCCTTGAGCAGATCGAGATGCTTCCGCAAGGCGGCGGCCTGCGCGGGCGTCACGGCCACCGTCACCGGCGGAAGCAACCCCTGGGCCGGCACGTTCCCCTTCTCCATCGCGCCGAGAAGGCGCTCGTAGATCACGCGCTCGTGCGCCGACCGGGAATCCATCAGGACGAGGCCGTCGGCGGTCTCGAGGACGACATACATCCCCCCCACGCGGCCCATCAGGCGGTATTCGGCCCAGGGCGCGGAAGGGGCTCCCGCTTCGGGTTCCGCAGGGGGAACGGGCGGCGGCGTCCAATCCAGCCGGGGCTGCGTCACGGCCATCGGCGCCGGAGCCGGCGACGCCGGAGGCGTCGCCGAGACGGCGACGGGCGGATAGACATGCGGACGGGCGGCCTCGCGCGGCGATTCATCGCGCCTGCCGCGGCCCGCTTCGGGCCCGGCGACGGCCAGCCGGATGGCTTCGATGATGACATCCCGCACTTCCGTCGGCCGGCGGAAACGGACCTCCTTCTTGGCGGGATGCACGTTCACATCCACCAGGTCGGCCGGCAGGTCCACATGCAGGAAAAGCGGCGCATATCGGCCGCCTTGCAACACGTCGCGGTAGGCGCTCTGGATGGCGAAATTGACGACCGGCGAGCCGGAGGGCCGGCCATTGATGAAAACCACCTGCAGCTCGCGGTCGAGGCGGCTGCACGGCGGCACCCCGGCATAGCCCCCGATCTCCACCACCCCGTTGCCGAACCGGATGGGGCGCAGATGGCCGGCGATTTCCACCCCATACAGGTCGCGGATCCGGTCCAGGAGGTGTTCCGTCGCCGGCAGGCGGTACACCTCCGCATCATCGGCGCGCAACGCGAACTCGATGCCGGTGTTGGCAAGCGCCTCCAGCAGGAAGGCCTGCCGGATGTTCGCGAATTCCGTCTGGGCCGAACGCAGGAACTTGCGGCGCGCCGGCACGTTGAAGAACAGGTTGCGCACGGCGATATCCGTGCCCCGCGGCGCCCCGGCGTCGCGGACATCCTGGATCCTGCCGCCGAAGACCAGGATCTCGGTCCCGGCGGCGGCCCCTTCCCGGTTGGTGACAAGCGTGAATTGCGAAACCGACGCGATGGCCGCCAACGCCTCGCCCCGGAAGCCCATCGTGGCGATGGAATCGAGGTCCTTGAGCTCGCGCAGCTTGCTGGTCGCATGGCGCTCGATGGAAAGCAGCGCGTTGTCGCGGTCCATTCCGGTGCCGTCGTCCCGCACGCGCACGAGACGCCGCCCGCCATCCACCACCTCGACCTCGATGCGCGACGCCCCCGCATCGATGGAGTTCTCGACGAGTTCCTTGAGGACGGAAGCCGGACGTTCGACGACCTCCCCCGCGGCGATCTGGTTGATCACCGCGTCGGGCAGGACTCGGATCTGGGCGGGGGCGGCCATGGCAGTGGGTTCTAGCAAAGCGCGGCGCAAAACAAGAGCGAAAAATCGCGCGCCCCGTCAAGGGCGCGCGGCAGGCGGCGAAACGGCGCCGGGTCTAAAGGACTTCGATCTTCACGTCGTCCCCGGCTCCCGCTTCCACGGGCTTTTCCGCGATGGGCTGGTAGGTCGGCAGGAAGCGGTAGTAGACCTGCAGCGTGAGGGCCGCCATCGTGGTGGCATAGACGCGGTGCATGTTTTCCCGGCCGGTGGTCCCGGCCTCCAGGGAAAGCCCGGCGGAATCCCAGCTTCCGTCAGGATTCTGGTGATGGATGAATTCCGGCGCGAACTGGTTGTTCCAGCTCTTCCAGCTGCCGCCGCCCTGGTGGAACTTGGTTTGGGAAATGTAGTACCACGCATACATCGGCCAGTTCGGCGGGTTCTTCCAATCGCAGGCGGCCGCGCGGAGGAAGTCCAGCCCGTTCTGGACGGCCTTCTCGCGCCCGCTTCCCAGCAGCTGCATGCTGAGCACCGCAACGGCGGTGATGCCGTGCGTGCTGTGGCTGTCCTTGTTGGAATAATAGAAGCTGCCATCCGCCTTCTGCGCGGATTTCATGTCGGCCACCGCCAGATCCATCGCCGGTTTCAGGCGGGAATTCTCCGAGCCCGCGATGAAGGCGGCCTTCATCGCCTGGCTGCACCAGCCGCCGAGCGAGGTGTCGCGGCGCGGCCCCTTTTCAAACCGGTAGTCGAATCCGCCGCCGGCCTGCTGCCCATGGATGAGCACCTCGACTCCCTTCTCCATCGGCGGCTTCAGCGAAGGGATGCGGGTCATGCCGTAGGCTTCGCTGATCGCGTAGACGCAGATCGCCTGCGCATAGGTGCCGGCCGTGGTGTCGATCCTGGCGAACTCGCCCTCCGCGTTCTGGCGCGCGACAAGATACTGGACGGCGCGCTTGACGGTCTCCCCGAATTCCACCGAGGCGGTGGTTTCGCCATGCGCCAGATAGGTCAGAATGGCCAGCCCGGTCATGGCTTCGCGGTCGTGCGTGCTCCAGGAGCCGTCGGGATTCTGGTTGGTCCGCAGCCACTCCAGGGCCCGCCGGACGGAAACCTCGGCGTATGGCGCCCAAGGGCCGCCATGCAGGTCGCCCGCTTTCTGGCGGTTCTCCGCACCCATCCGCTGTCCCAGCCCTCCCCGGGGAATATCCTTGATCACCAGCACGCTGATCGCCGGATCGAAGCCCAGCTCCGGCGTCGATTCCAGGGACGGGTTTTGACCAAACTCCTCGGGTGGCGGAGGCGCCGGAGGCTCGTCGGCGGGACCGGGCTCCGGCGGCTGCAGGATCGACGGATCGGGCTCTGGATCCGGCGATGGCGGCTCGATGGGCGGAGGCGGCGGCTCGATGGGCGGGGCATCCGGTTCCAGATAGACGACCTCGACGGTAGCCAGATCCTCTGGCGGAGCGGACAAATCAACCAAAAACAGCAGGGCGAGGATGATCACGAGATGGAGGAACACGGACCCCGAAGGCCCCGCCAACCATTCCGCGACGTTCCTGTGAAGAGCCTTCAACGTGGAATCCATGGCCGCCTCCTTGTCTACAGAATACCCCCGCCCCTCTCTTCTGGCTAGGGGGGATCGGCAAAAAAAACGCGCACCCCGGAAGGGGGGCGCGCGGCAGGATCGGAACCGGGGGGAGCCTACAGTATCTCGATCTTCACGTCGTCCTCGGACGTCTGGTCGATGGCCTTGGTCTCGATGGGCTGGTAGGTCGGCAGGAAGCGGTAATAGACCTGCAACGTCAGCGCCGCCAGGGTGGTGGCATAGACCGGGTGCATGTTTTCCCGGCCGGTGGCCCCTTCCTTCAATGCCAGACCTGCCGAATTCCAGCTTCCATCGGGATTCTGGTTGCGGATGAACTGGGGCGCGAACTGGTTGTTCCAACCCGTCCAGCTGGCCCCGCCCTGGTGAAACTTGGTCTGCGAGATGTAGTACCACGCGTACATCGGCCATTCGGGGGGATTCTGCCAGTTGCAGTCGGCCCCGCCGAGGAAGTCCAGCCCCTTCCGGACCTCGGCATCTCCGCCATGCCCCAGCAGCTGCATGCTGAGCACCGCCACCGCCGTGATGCTGTGGGTGGAATGGCTCTTGCCCACGAAACTGTAGTAGAAGCTCCCGTCCTCTTTCTGGACGGTTTTCATGTCGCCCACGGCCTTTTCCATGGCCTCGTGGAGGCCGGCATTTTCCGCGCCGGCGATATAGGCGGCCTTCATGGCCTGGCAGCACCAGCCGCCGAGCGAAGTGTCGCGGCGCTCGGCCTTGGCGAACTTGTAGTCGTAGCCGCCGCCGGTCTGCTGGCCGTTGATGATCACCTGGACGCCTTTTTCCATCACGGACTTGAGGGACGGGATGCGGGTCATGCCATAGGCCTCGCTGATCGCATAGACGCAGATCGCCTGCGAATAGGTGCCGGCCGTGGTGTCGGTCTTGCAGAACGCGCCCGTCTCGTTCTGGCGGGCGACCAGGTAGCGGATGGCGCGCTCGACCGTCTGGCCGTATTTTTCGGATGCGGTGGTCTCGCCGTGCGCCAGGAAGGTCAGAATGCCCAGCCCCGCCATGGCCTCCTTGTCGTGCGTCCCCCATGAACCATCCTGGTTCTGGTTGATGCGCAGCCATTCCAAGGCCCGCAGGACCGCCGCCTCGGCATACTCCCCCCACTTGCCGCCAAATGCCTTGATGGAAGCCGCCCGCCCGCCCCCGGTGCGGTTCTTCATGTTGCCGGGCGCCAGGTTTTTCATCACGATCGGGCTGATCGCGTCGGAGGCGATGTCCAGTTCCGTCACCGTGTCCATCTCCGGCGTCGCCGTGAAGTCCTGGACTTCCGGCGGCGGAGTCAGGTCCATCTCCACGTCCGGCGGCGTC
The DNA here is from genome assembly GCA_937860055.1 of uncultured Verrucomicrobiota bacterium. Taxonomy (GTDB): domain Bacteria; phylum Verrucomicrobiota; class Kiritimatiellia; order CAIQIC01; family Lenti-01; genus Lenti-01. Next base: position 232,524 of record CALMBO010000027.1, read on the forward strand.
ATCGTGTCCACCTCGGGCAATTCCTCGGGGGGCTTGAGTTCCTCGAGAAGCTCGTCGAGCTGCTGCTCGTCTATCTCGATGACCTTGACTTCGATCTCCTTGTCCTTCTCCTTGATGGACAAGTCCACCAGGAACAGCAGGGCGAGGATGATCGAGGCATGGATGACGATGGAGCCGGTCGGGCCCGCCATCCATTCCATCACGTTTTTGTGCAACGCCTTGATAGTTGAATCCATTTCTCTCTCCGTGCTAGTTCGAGGCGCTCACCACCGACAGGCTGCGCAGGCCGTTCTTGGCGCACAGGTCCAGCGCCTTCACCAGCCGGCCATGCTCCGAGATCGCCGAAACCGTGATCATGATCGTCTGCCCGGCGTCGTACGAGGCCACCTTGCCCAGCGCCTCGTCCAGCGCATCCGGCGTCGCCGGGATGTCGTTGATGGTATAGCCATCCTGGTAGACGCCCACGCGCACGAGGTTCGGCGGCGGCGCATCCTTCGGCGTCTTCTGGTCCGGCGCCGGCCGGAACACGTCCAGGTTGGTGATCACGTCGATCGGCTTGATCGTCACGATGAAGTAGATCAGCAGCTGGAACACCACGTCGATCATGGGGGTCATTTCCAGCTGCCCCGCCGCCGCCTCCGGCCGTTTCCGTTGTCTCGCCATGGCCGTCTTCCTTTCCTAGGACGCCGCTTTTTCCTTCAATGCCGCGAAGCGGATCTTCCACAATCCCGCCTTGCCGCAGATGTCCATCACCCGCTTGACCGCCTCGTGCTTCGCCGCCAGGTCCCCGCGGATCACCACGGGGGTGCTCTGCCCCGATTCGTTCCGGGCCTTGTTCAGGATCGTGAGCAGCCGGGCTTCGCTGACGGGCGAACGCATGATGGAGATCTCCCCATCCTTGTCCACGTCCACCACCACCGTGCGCGGATCCTTCTGCTCCTCGATGGGCCCGTTCGGGGACAAGGCCATCCGGACCTGGGTGTCCAGCGCCTTGTTCTGCATGTCCACCGTGGTGACGAAAAAGATGATCAGCTGGAACACGACGTCGATCATCGGCGTCATGTCGAGCTGCGCATCCGGATATTTCTTTTTCATCGTCGTCTCCCCTTGGGGGGCGGAGGGCCTATTCCTCCACCACTTCCACGTTCCGCAGGGCCTTGATCAGGTCCATCGTCAGGCCTTCCATGCTCAGGATGATGCGGGAAAGGCGGTTCTTGAAGTAGGTGTAGAACGACACGGCCGGGATGGCCACGCAGAGGCCCGCCGCCGTCGTCCACAGCGCCTGGGCGATGTTCATGGCCAGCATCGACTGCTGGGCCGCGCCCGCCTGGGTGTTGGCCAGGTTGGCGAACGCCATGATCATGCCTTGCACCGTGCCGAGCAGCCCGAGCATCGGGGCGATGCTGCCGCACATGTTCAGGTAGGACACGCGCTGCATCAGCTTCTCGCTCTCCAGGTCGGCGGCCGCCCCCACCTGCTCCTGGATCACTTCGAACCCTTCCTTCACGTTGCGGAATCCGGCCAGCAGGATCGACGACAGCGAGCCCTGATCCTGTTCGCAGCGCTGCATCGCCTTCATCACGTCGCCCTGCTCCATCGCCTCGCGCACATCGTTCACCAGCGAATCCGGGATGATCTTCTTGGGATTGACGGTGATGAAGAAGTCGATGGCCAGCCAGGCGGCCGCCACGGAGCAGCCCAGCAGCGCCAGCCACAGCACGATGCCCAGCCAGCCGGAACCGGCGATCACCGCCCACAGGCCCATGCCGCCGCCGTCGTCCGCCGCCACCCCTTCATCCATGACCAGTTCGCCGCCGGCCGCCGCGGGCGCGGCCGCCGCCGGAGCCGCCGCCTCCTGCGCGAAAACGATCGCCGGAACGAGCGCCAGGGCCGCCAGCATTGCCAATCCCACCATCAACCGGAATTTCTTGGACATGTTCTTTCTCCTTCGCTTCTTTTTTAAATCGGCTTACATCCTGCCCTGGGCCTGCGCGGCATAGGGCGAGCTCCCGTAGTCCGTAACCACCTTCTTGTACATCTCCTTCGCGCGCGGATCGCGCAGCTGCTCGAGGGCGGCGGCCGCCTTGAAGCAGGCCTCCCCCTGGATCGCGGCGTCGCGCACGTCCGTGAACAGGATGGACGTCCGCAGATAGTCCATCGCGGCCAGCTCGACGTTGTTCTGGTCCAGCTGGATGTCGCCGCGCATGATCTGGGCGCGGGCGGCCTCGGGCCGGCTGCCGGAGGCGGCCACGGCGTCGAGCTGCCGGATCAGCGCGGGATACTGCTTCGCCTTCAGCATGGCGCGGCGCATCCCCCAGACCGTGTCGGTGTTCTGCTTCTCGTCCGGCGACAGCAGGAACAGCTGCTCGTAGGCCTTCACGGCCCCTTCCGCGTCGCCCTTGCCCAGCAGCGCCTGCGGCACCAGCTTGGAGGCCTCGACATCCCATCCCAGATAGCGGTACTTCGCCACAACGCCTTCCAGCAGCTTGACCGCCTCGTCGTACTTCTGCGCCTTGATCGCGGCCGCCGCCTGGTCGTATTCCGCCGGCTTGTCCGCCACCGCCTTCAGGTAGCTGCCCTTGGGGAAGGTGCGGATGCCCATTTCCGTCGTCAGGTTGACATCCCCGTTCGGCAGCGCGCGGATGGCGGTTCCCTGCACCTGCCTTCCGTCGGGCAACACCACGTAGGGGGCCGCCAGCACGGCGGTGGCGGCCAAAACCGCAGCAAGACCGATCAGGATAAGCTTCGTTGTCTTCATGACTTTTCCTCTCCCTTTCCCAAAACCTATGGTGCCTTTTCTTCCGCCGGGGCCGCGGGCGCGGCCTCCGCGTTCATCTGCAGCGAGGCCGTCGTGCGCTTCTGGCGGATCTCGTTCACCTTCGCGCTCGTCGGATAGAATTGCAGGTACTTGTCGCAGCTTTCCAGCACGTCGCCGCCCTTGCCCATCTCCGTCCCCAGGTCGATCGCGGCCAGGATGGCCGTCTCGACCTGCTGGCGCTCCTTCTCGGACTTCATGGTCTGGCTGCCGAAGTATTCCATGCGCTTGTAGGTCGCCAGCGCCCCCGTCTTGTCGCCCTGCTGCATCTGCACCTGCGCGTAGAGCAGGCTCGCGTCGTTCACCAGCTCGGACTCGCGGGCATAGCGAAACACGTCGTTGAGCGCGGTCTTGGTGGCGGCCAGGTCGCCCAGCTTCAGGTTGGCGCGCGCCAGCATGAACTTCGCCTGGTAGAACAGGCCGGAGTTGGGCCAGCGCTTCATCAGGTCGTTCAGCGACGCCACCGCGCCGGCCGAATCGCCCAGCTCGTATTTCGCCGCGCCGATGCCGTAGAGGGCGCGTTCCAGCAGCGCGCGCTCCTCCGTCTTGCCGGCCACCTGCCCGAAGGCGTCCGCGGCCTCCTTCCACTGGCTCTTGTCGAGCATCGCCTGCCCCACGCGCGCGAACTCGTCCACCGAATAGCTCCCCGGGCTGGCCAGCATCGCCGCCAGCGCCTCCCGGGCCTGTTCGAACTGGCCCAGCTCCAGCGCGCCGTTGATCCGCGCATACTGCGCGTTCCTGCCCTCGTCCGTTTCCGGATATTCCCGCGCCAGCCGCGCGAAGGTCTCGTTCGCCGCCGGATCCTTCAGCGCCATCTGCAGGGATCCCTTCAGGTTCAGCGCCTTCGCCGCCAGGGCGGATTTCGCATAGAACCCGAGGAACTCGTCGATCTTGGCGATGGCCGCCTTCCGCGTCGCGTCGCTCGGGAGCCGGCTCAGGCTGTAGGCGAAATAGAACCGCGCCTGCTCCAGGAGCGCCGCATTGCGCTGGAGATCCTCCGCCGACCGGCCGTAGGGGTTGCCCTCGGGCGAGATCGCCTTGATCAGCGCATCGAACTGCCGCACCGCGTCCGCCATCTTGTCCGTGCGGCGGTAGCAGTCGCCCAGCGCGAACATCGCTTGGGCCTTGGTCGGGCTGGGCTGCGACTCCTGGATGTACAGCAGCATGCCCGGGATCGCCCCCGCGTAGTCCTGGTCGGTATAGGCCTTCCACGCCCGCTTGCTCAGCGCCTTCGGATAGTTCTGGTCGTCCTGGTGCTCCGTGATGATCCTGGCCAGGTAGGCGTTGGCCAGGTCCTGCTTGCCTTCCTTCTCCGCCTTCGCCGCCAGGTAGAACAGGATCTGCCCCGCCCGCGCATCCGCCGGACAATAGGCCAGGTAGCGGTCGAACATGTACTGCGACATCTCCGCGTTCCCCGCCTTGTCATACAGCTGCGCCGCCGAGACCAGCCCCTTGGCCGGGATGTCGCTTTTCGCCGCGAACCGCTCGCCCAGGTAGTTCGCCGCCATCTTCGCGTACAGCGCATCGTTCAGGTTCAGGTAGCACTGCACCAGGTTGGCCACCGCCCCGATCGACAGCTCGCCCGACTCCGGGAACTGCGCCAGCACCCGCAGGTACTCTGCCGCCGCCTCGGCGTGCTTCTTCTGCCGGAACAGGTTGTCCGCCATCAGGAATTCCGTCCCCGCCGCCTTGTCCGCCAGGCTCCCCAGGTCGATCTTCACCGTCTTGCCGTACTTCGTCTCCAGGATCGTCTTGAGATCCTTCGCCGCGATCCCCGCGCTCGGCCCCACCTCGCTGTCCCCGTACTTGACGAACACGTTGTAGTATTCGCCCAGCGCCCCGCTGTACGCCGCAACCGCCTCCGCGTCCTTGCCCCCCGCCGCCGCCAGCCGGTCCCCTTCCTCCCTCAGCAACCGTCCCAGCAGCGCCCGCGCCTCCGCCATCGGGCTCTCCCGCAGCGGCAGCCCCAGCTCCTTCATCGTGTCGTCGATGGGCTTGATGATGTCCATGTACTCCATCAGCACCTTGCGCGCCGCCCCCGAATCCCCCTTCGCCAGCTCGATGTTCGCCATCACCACGATCGAATTCACGAACTGCAGGTCCAGCCCGCCCCACTGCAGCGCCTCGCAGATCTTCCGCGCGTCGTCCAGCAGCTTGTTCTTCTCGTCCCCGCTCTTCTGCTCCGCCGCCTTCACCAGCGCCTGCGCCCGCTGCACCTGCAGCGAACGCTTCTGGTCGTTGCCGTCCGCCACCTCCTCCACCCGCTGGTAGCTCGCCGCCGCCCCCAGGTAGTCCCCCGACATCATCAGCATCTGCGCGTACTTGAACGCCGCGTCCCGGTACCGCAGCAGCACGTCCGGATCCGTCGGCTTCTGGTTCTCGTACAGCTTGAAAAACGCGTCGTACAGCCCGCGCGCCTTGTCCGTCTCCCCGATCGCGAAGTAGTTGAACGCCAGCACCAGGCTGATCGCCTGCGCCTTCGGGTTCCCCGCCCCCATCCCGGCCACCAGCGCCTCCGCGTCCCCGAACTGCCGCCGCTGGATCAGGATCTCCGCCTGCACCACCTGGCTGCGGTCCTTCTGGCCGGGATCCTTCGCCAGCACCCCGTCCACCACCTTCTGGGCGAAATCCGGAAACGACGGCTTGTACGACACCAGCCCCGATGCAAACGCGAAATCCTCGTCCACCGTCGCCCGGGCCGTCCCCGCGCCCAGGATCCCCGCCAGCGCCACCGCCATCCCGATCCGTAGGCTTGTCTTCATGGTCGTATCCATCTCCCGCAAAATTGGATGCCCGCACGAGGAACGCTGTTGCAGATTCATGGCTTGTTTATAGTCCCATGACCACGCTATCGTCAATAAATAAGGAGTCGATTTCATGTTCTATAAAGATTACGGCGCCACCGGGAAACAGCTCTCCGCCATCGGCTGCGGCGGCATGCGCCTGCCCAACCCCCGGAACCACGCCGACGGCATCGCCATCCTCCATGCCGCCCGCCGCGCCGGCATCACCTACTTCGACACCGCCCCCTACTATTGCGACGACCAGAGCGAGGCCATCTTCGGCGAAGCCCTCCGCTCCATGCCCCCCTCGCCCCTCCCCCTCTACACCTCCTCCAAATGCTCCCGCCCCTCCGCCTCCGATTTCCGCCGCGGCCTCGAGCAATCCCTCTCCCGCCTCGGTCTCCCCCAGATCACTTTTTTCCACATCTGGTGCGTCATGGATCCCGCCGACTGGAAATCCCGCGTCCAGGGCGGCGCCCTCCGCGAAGCCCTCAAGGCCAAGGAGGAGGGCCTCGTCGGGCACGTCTGCGTCTCCACCCACATGACCGGACCGGAAATCGCCCGCCTCGTCGAGGACCACCCCGAGATCGAAGGCCTCACCCTCGGCACCTGCGCCATCAACTTCCCCTACCGCATCCAGGGCGTCGAGGCCGCCCGCCGCCTCCGCCGCGGCGTCGTCGCCATGAACCCCCTCGGCGGCGGCCTCATCCCCCGGCATCCGGACAAGTTCGATTTCATCCGCGCCCCCGGCGATCCGGACGTCGTCACCGCCGCCCTCCGCTTTCTCGTCTCCGATCCCGCCATCACCTCCGCCCTCGTCGGCTTCAGTTCCGTCGCCCACGTCGAGGCCGCCGCCCGCGCCCTCGAGAACTTCACCCCCCACTCCCCCGAGCACCTCGAACACATCCGCCGGCGCATCGAGAAGGATTTCAATGAAATGTGCACCGGCTGCGGCTACTGCCTGCCCTGCCCCCAGGGCATCCCCATCCCCCGCTACATGGACATCCACAACCTCATGCAGCTCAAGGCCGGCGACGACGACATCCGCACCCGCTTCAAATACCATTGGGACATGACGCCCGACAAAGCCGCCGAGTGCATCGAATGCGGCCAATGCGAGGCCCGCTGCACCCAGCACCTCCCCATCATCGACCGCCTGAAGAAGGTCGCCGCCTTCAAGATCTAGGCCCCCCCCCTGCGCCGGAAAAGAGTTCCCGCGCGGCGAAGCCCTTCCCCCATGGCTAAACGAGGGGCCCTGCTCCGGCGCGCGGGAAGGCGGCGGAAATATCCTCTATTTGTCCAGCGCGAACTGCCCCTGGCCCCAGTCCCCCGTCAGGTTCCCGTTGTAGTCCGTCGCCCCCGCGTTTACGTACCCGTCCAGCTCCATCCAGTTCCCGCCCCCGTCGATCAGCATCACCGTCAGGTGGTCCCCGTCGATGCTCCCCGCGACGTCCCCCGTATTGTCCGCCCCGCCCGTATTCATCGCGAACGTCCCGAAAATCGCCAGGTCCGACTGCGTCAGGTACAGCGCCAGCTGCCCCTCTCCGCCGTCGGTCTGGAAATTCCCGATCCAGGTCCCCGCCACGTTCAGCACGGACGCTCCCGGCGGTGGCGTCTCCGGCACCACCACGATGTTCGTCACCACCACGCCCGTCGTCTCGTTCGTCACCACCACCACGCTCGTCCCGCCGCCGCCCCCGTCGTCGTCGTCATCATCGCCGCTGCAACCCATCGGGCCCATGCAGGCCATCGCCGCCGCCACCATCACGATCCCCGCCAGCCAAAACCGCTTCCGTTGCCTGCTCATGCCTTCTCCTTGGGTGACCAACCAAAGGCCCCGCCCAGCGGAATGGAAATGGCACCCGCCATTCCCTCCTTGGACGTACGGCCTTCACGGCCTCCAGTAGGCACCGGTCCCCGGACGCCGGCAAGCAGAAAGAAACGCCCCCGCCCCTTTTTAACGGAAAAATCATAATCGGGATGGGGGACTCCCGCGCGGATCCGCTCGCCCCCCCCCTTCGGCCGCATACGGTAGCCGGTGGCGATGACCCCGGCCACTTTGTCAATAGCCGCCCCGGCTCTAGTACATGTCTTTTTGCACGCTGTCCGTGCGCGACCGCGGCCGCAGCATGCTGCGAACCATCCCCCGCACCCAGCCATACACAAACCACAACAGAACACCGATCGACACCCAGCCCGCAATTGTCAGTACTGTTTCCATGCACCTACCATCCCCTCCCGCCCCTCTCCCCGCAAGCAAAAAGTGGCCCCCGCATCCTCTCTCCCGTGTCCGCGAAGGCGCCTCCTGCGCCCCTCCTCAAAGTTTTTCCATTGTGTGGAAAACAGTCCGAAAGTTTTTCCATTGCGTGGAAAACCCGCCGGGGGACGGACCCCGGCCCGCAGTCGTGAGCCGGGTTGCCTTTCCCATGCGGCCACGGGTTTCCGGCTTGCCCTGTTCCCGGTTTTGCCGGATTTTAGCGGTCCATGGAACCGGCACGGCCATCTTTTGCGGATTGGGTCGCGGCGCATCGCCGCGCCCTCTCCCGCGGCGGGCTCTGGCTCGCCGGCAACGAGCCGGGCCGCCCCGATCCCGCCGGTTTTGAAAAGGCGCGCCTGCGGATCCTCATCTGCCGCCTTTCCCCCTACGACGATGTCCTGGCCTCCATCACCCACCGGCTCCTGCTGGCCACCGCCTCCTCCGTCCCCGGCGTCTATGCCGACCTCGCCTTCTTCCCCCCCGAAAAGGATGCCGCGCTCATGCGGAAGGCCGGCGTCCCGCTCTGGCTCGCCACCGGCTGCAAGCGCGCCCCCGCCGATTTCGATGTCGTGGCCGTCAGCCTTTCCGTCCAGCAGGAGGCCGCGAACCTCCCCGCCGCCTTGCTCGGCTCCGGCCTGCGCCTGGACCACGCCGGGCGCATGGAGGATGCCCGCCATCCGCTCGTGATCCTCGGCGGCCATGGGGCGCCTTCCGTCCCGTTCATCCATGGCGACGCCGCCGGCCCCGGCTCCGGCGGCCTCGTCGATGCCGTCTGCCTCGGCGATGGCGTCGCCTGGCTGCGGGATTTCCTCCGGCGGCTGGCTGCGCACCGCAAGGCAGGCGGCTCCCGCCGCGATTTCCTCCTCGCCCTCGCCCGCGAACTGCCCGGCACCTACGTGCCCGCCTTCTACCGCCACGTGCACCGCGCGGGGCGCCTCGCCGCCATAGAGCCCGCCGAATCCGGGCTGCCCCTGCCCGTTCCCTTCCGGCAGGATCCCATGGAGGAATGGCTGCAGAACTACGATGGCGCCTTCATCCCCCTCTCGGCGGAGGAGCTCGAGGAAACCCTGCCCCTCGCCGCCGGCTGCCTCTACCGCTGCCGCTTCTGCCAGACCGGTTGGATGCGCCGCGAGTTCTCCGCCGCCGCCCGGAAAGACCTCGTCGCCGCCGCCCTCCGCTTCAAGGCCGCCATGGTCAACTCCGACCTGAACCTGCTGGCCTCCGACGCCTGCAGCATCGCCGGCCTCGACCCGATCATGGACGCCCTCTGCCCGCTCTTCCGCCATGTCTCGGTCAAGAGCCTGTCGGTCTCCAGCCTCGTCCGCCGCCCGGAGTATTTCCAGCTCCTGCGCCGCCTGGCCAAGCATGAATTCACGTTCGGCGTCGAGGGCGTCAGCGCCCGCCTGCGGGCCTGGCTCGGCAAGCCCGCCACCGCGCCCGATCTCCTCCGCATCGCCGCCAGCCTCGCCGGCGGCGGCCTGCGCCAGCTGAAACTGTTCTTCATCGTCACCGGCCTCGAGGAGGACCGCGATTTCGCCGAGCTGGAGAACCTGCTGCGGGGCATCCGCGCCAAGATCCCCGCCGCCCGCGTCATCGCCAGCTTCATGCCTCTTTTCCATGCGCCGTTCACGCCCCTCCAGTACGCCCCTGTCCGGCCCGTCTCCCGGCAAACGGAACAGGCGCTCTCCGCCCTCGTCCGCCATGCCGGCGCGGAATTCCGCTGGAGCGCCTATCTGGACGAGATCGCCCTGATGAACCGCCTGTGCCGCGCCGGCCGCGCCGCCACCCCCGCGCTGGTGGAATTTTCCCTCCAGCGCGGGCTGCGCTACGACAAATCCCTCGCCCCCGGCCTGATCCAGGAGCTGGCCCGCGCCCTGCCCGGCGATCCCGGCGAAATCGATGCCGGCTCCGTCCTCCCGTGGAGCGATCTCCGCGCCTCGGCCGATCCGGCCACCCTGTGGCGCTCCTACCGGAAGGCCTGCGAGGAATGGCAGGCGGCTCCGGAATCCGCGTCCCTTCCCGCCGCGCCGCTGCGCGCCTCCGCCCCGGCGCCGGAGCCCCCGCCGCCCGCGGCGGAACGGCGCGCGTTCTGGCTGCATGTCCCGGCGGAACAGGCCCGGCATCCGGACCACGTCGTCGTCCGCGCCGCCCTCCGCAGCCTCTTCGCCGCGTGGCGAAAAGGCGCGGCCGCCTACGAGGGCGATCCCCGCCTCCTGCATCCGCCCGGCACCTCCGGCATCGCGCTCGCATCCGCCGCCTTCCGCACCGATGCGCCTTGGCCGAAGAAATTCCGGTCCCCGGCTCCGGCGGATCTTTCCGGCATCGCCGAGGACAAGCTGGTGTTCGGCATCCGCTGGATGTCCGCGAAGTCGGCGGAAATGGCCCTGCAGAAGCTCCGCGAAGGCCGGGTGAAGCACCAGACCTTCCGGCGCGGAGACCGGCGCTGGCATGTCGTCGAGCGCGCCTTCCGCGCCCGGACCGGCCTTTGGGCGGTCTGCGAAGGGCCGGACCGGTCCTGGCTCTACGTCGAGGCAAAGCCGGCGCTCGTGGAATCCTGGCTCTCGGATCCCTCCCAGCCCCCCGGCGAAGTCGTTGCCGTTTTCGCCCGGTCGGATTCCGCCTGCCCCCGCTGCCGCGGCGCCGCCTTCCGGATCCTGCGGGCCGCCGGCGATGAAACCTTGCCCGCCTGCCTGGATTGCCTGGCGCAGCCGGACCGGGCTTGATGCCGCACCTCCGCGGATTTCCGCCCTCTCGTTCGAAAATCCGTGACCCCGGCAACCGGCCGTGCCAAACTAGGTCCATGAGAACGCTGCCTCTGGACAAGGTCTTCCAACTCATCGAGCCCGGACCCGTCGTCCTGGTCTCGACCGCCCGCAAGGGCCGCCGCCCCAACCTCATGACCCTGACCTGGCATCTCGCAATGAATTTCACCCCGCCGCTGATCGGGTGCGTCATCGGCCCGTGGGATTATTCCTACGCCGCCCTGCGCGCCACGCGGGAATGCGTCATCGCCATCCCCGGCGTGGATCTCGCGGAAAAAGTGGTCGGCATCGGCAACTGCTCCGGCCAGGAGGTGGACAAGTTCCGCGCCTTCCGGCTGACGCCCCTGCCTGCGGAAAAAGTCTGCGCCCCGCTCGTGGCCGAATGCCTCGCCAACCTGGAATGCCGCCTCGTGGATGCCACGCTTTCGCGGAAATTCGGCTTCCTCGTGCTGGAGGCCGTCCGCGCCTGGACCCATCCCGGCCGCCGGGAACAGCGCACCTTCCACGCCAACGGCGACGGCACCTTCAAGGTCGATGGCCGCACGCTGAACTTGAAGAAGCTGATGACCAAGTACCCGGAGTTCACCTGAAGAAGGGGCCTCCATGAAGGACGGTGCCATGGATTTCCGCATGCTTTTGATCCACATCCTCCGTTTCGCCGCGCTCGCCGTTTTCCTCTCCGCCGCCGGAGCCTCCGCCGGCAGCGGCGATATCCAGCTGGAAACCGGCATCCTCGGGTTCAGCCGCAACGATGTCCGGATCCCCGGCGACGGCGGCACCCGCTTCGACATGCTGGACCTGACCGGCTCCGGCCCGGAACCCGTGGCCCGCCTCCTGGCCACCTGGCAGTTCCACCCCCGCCACGCCCTGCGCCTGACTCTCGCGCCCCTGGAAACCCGGGGCACGGGCCGCCTGGATCGCGATACCACCTTCGAGGAGGTCCTCTTCCCCGCCGGCGTGGACACCAAAGGCCGCTACCGCTTCAACACCTACCGGCTGGCTTATCGCTGGACCTTCCATGAAAGCCGCCGCTGGCGCTGGGGCTTCGGCGCCTCCGCCCTCGTGCGCGATGCCGAAGTCTCGCTCGAACAACCCGGCCTCAAGGCCGCCAAGGACGATCTCGGGCTTGTGCCGCTCCTCCATCTCCGCGGGGAATATTGGATGAACGACCAGACCGCCCTCGTCGCCGACGTGGAAGGCGCCGCCGCCGCCCAGGGCCGCGCCATCGACGCCGCCCTGCAGCTGCAATGGGATTTCCGCCCGGGCTGGCGCGCCGCGGCGGGCTACCGCACCATCGAGGGCGGCGCCGACAACGACGAGGTCTACACCTTCGCCTGGCTGCATCAGGTCGTGGTCTCCCTCGGCGCCCGGTTCTGATCGTTTCCGGCTTGCCGCGCCGCCCGGCCGGGGCCATGCTGGTGCCGACAGCCAGAGAGGACCCTATGAAGGACGACCCCATGATCCTCGCCCTCGACCAGGGCACGACCAGCTCCCGCGCGATGCTCTTCGACCGCGACCTGACCCCCCGCGGCGCCGCCCAGCAGGAATTCCCCCAGATCTATCCGCAGCCGGGCTGGGTCGAGCACGATCCGGAAGTCCTCTGGGAATCGCAGCAGGCGACCCTGCGCGCCGTCCTCGAACGCGCCGGTTGCGCTCCCGAACGCGTCGCGGCCATCGCCGTCACCAACCAGCGCGAAACCGTCGTCGTCTGGGACCGCCGCACCGGCCGGCCGGTCCATAACGCCATCGTCTGGCAGTGCCGCCGCACCGCCGCCCTGTGCGAGGACCTCCGGCGCCGCGGACTCGAGGGCTTCATCCGACGCAAGACCGGCCTCGTCGCCGACGCCTACTTCTCCGCCACCAAGATCCAATGGATCCTCGACCATGCGGCCGGCGCCCGGGAAGCCGCCGCGCGCGGCGACCTCCTGTGCGGCACCATCGACTCCTGGCTCCTCTGGAAGCTGTCCGGCGGCGAGGCCCACGTGACCGACTTCACGAACGCGTCGCGCACGATGCTCTTCAACATCCACTCGCTGGAATGGGACGCGGAGCTTCTCGACCTCTTCGGCATCCCGCCCGCCATGCTGCCGCGCGTCGTCCCGTCCTCCGGCCGCGCCGCCGTCTGCCGCCTGCCGGAGTTCGCCGCCCGCCCGCCGCCCGTCGCCGGCATCGCGGGCGACCAGCAGGCCGCCCTCTTCGGCCAGGGCTGCTTCGAACCCGGCCAGGCCAAGAACACCTACGGCACCGGCTGCTTCCTGCTGGCGAACACCGGCTCCGAGGCCGTGCTCTCCCTCCAGGGCTTGCTCACGACCCTCAATGCCCAGACGCGGCCGGGGGCGCCGGCCTACGCGCTCGAGGGCAGCGTCTTCATCGGCGGCGCCGCCATGCAGTGGCTGCGCGACGAACTGAAGATCCTCGACCGCGTCGCCGATTCCGCCGCCATCGCCGCCGCCATTCCCGACACCGGCGGCGTCTATCTCGTGCCCGCGTTCGCCGGCCTCGGCGCCCCCCGCTGGGACATGTACGCCCGCGGCGCCCTCGTGGGCCTCACCCGCGGCACCGGCCGGCCCCAGATCATCCGCGCCGCGCTGGAATCCATCGCCTACCAGTGCGGCGACGTCGTCGCCGCCATGCAGGCGGACAACGGCCGGCCCCTCGCCCTCCTGCGCGTGGATGGCGGCGCCTCCGCCAACGATTTCCTCATGCAGTTCCAGGCCGATGTGCTCGGCTGCCGCATCGAACGCCCCGCCTGCATGGAAACCACCTCCCTCGGCGCCGCCGCCCTCGCCGCGCTCGCCCTCGGCTGGCAGACCCCCGAAAGCCTCGCCGCCCGTCCCGCCGACAAGGTCTTCCTCCCCGCCATGCCCGAAGACCGCCGCCAGCGGCTCCTCGCCGGCTGGCGCAAGGCCGTCTCCCGCGCCGCCCGCTGGGAGGATCCCGCCGGTGCCTGAACCCCCGGCGATTCCTTGACAAATCCCCCCCGCCGCCGTTCAATGTGCGGCTGATTTGGCCCATAAGGAAAAACCCATGTTCAAGCCCGTTTCCAGCAAGTTGTCGTTCCCCCAGATGGAGGAGGAAGTCCTCCGCTTCTGGCAGGAAAACGACACGTTCAAGAAATCCCTCGAAAACCGAAAGGGCTCCAAGGAATACATCTTCTACGACGGCCCCCCCTTCGCCACCGGCCTGCCGCACTACGGCCACCTCCTCGCCGGCACCATCAAAGACATCGCCCCCCGCTACCAGACCATGCGCGGCCATTTCGTCGAGCGCCGCTTCGGCTGGGACTGCCACGGCCTGCCCATCGAGGCCCTCGCCCAGGAGAAGCTCGGCCTCTCCGGCGCCGCCGACATCGTCGCCAAGGGCGTGGATGTCTTCAACGAAACATGCCGCTCCATGGTCCTCACCTACGTCTCCGAATGGCGCAAGACCGTCACCCGCATGGGCCGCTGGGTCGATTTCGACAACGACTACAAGACGATGGATGTCACGTTCATGGAGTCCATCTGGTGGGTCTTCAAGCAGCTCTGGGACCAGGGCCGCGTCTACAAGTCGCACCGCATCATGCCGTATTCGTGGAAGCTCAACACCCCGCTCTCCAACTTCGAGGCCGGCAGCAACTACCAGGACGTGCAGGACCCCTCCATCACCGTGAGGGTCAAGCTCGCGAAGGCGCCCCAGGGGCTCGACGCCCAGGGCTCGCCAGTCTTCGCCCTGATCTGGACCACCACCCCCTGGACGCTCTACGGCAACCTCGCCATCTGCGCCGGGTCCGACATCGACTACGTCGCCGTCCGCGACCTCTCGGACAAGAACATCTACATCCTCGCCGAGGCGCGCCTTTGCGCCTACTACAAGAAGGCCGAGCAGTACGAAAAACTCGCCTCCTTCAAGGGTTCCGATCTTCTCGGCCTGACCTACGAGCCCATCTTCGACACCTTCAAGGACGATGCCCCCGGCGCCTTTCGCGTCCTCAACGACGGTTTCGTCAGCACCGGGGACGGCACCGGCTTCGTGCACATCGCCCCCGCGTTCGGCGAAGACGACTTCCGCGTCTGCAAGGCCGCCGGCATCCCCCTGCGCGACTATCTCGACGACGTCTGCGCCTTCACGGAATCCGTCCCCGAATACCACGGCGTGTTCTGCAAGGATGCCGACAAGCAGATCATCCGTTCGCTCAAGGACGCCGGCAAGCTCGTGCACCAGTCCACGCTCGTGCACTCGTACCCCTTCTGCCCGCGCACCGACACCCCCCTCATCTACCGCGCCATCGAGGCCTGGTATGTGCGCGTCGAGGACCTGCACGACAAGCTCTCCGCCAACAACGACACCGTCCACTGGGTGCCGCAGGCCGTCGGCGAAAAGCGCTTCGGCAACTGGCTCAGGGAAGCCAAGGACTGGAACATCTCCCGCAACCGCTTCTGGGGCTCCTGCATCCCCGTGTGGGTGTCGGAAGACGGCCAGGACATGGTCTGCGTCGGCTCCATCGCCGAACTGGAAAAACTCTCCGGCCAAAAGGTGGCCGACCTCCACAAGCACCACGTGGACAAGATCACGTTCACGCTCAACGGCAAGACCTACCGCCGCACGCCCGAAGTGCTCGACTGCTGGTTCGAGTCCGGCTCCATGCCCTACGCCCAGCAGCACTATCCCTTCGAACGCGCGAACGAGCTGGAGAAATTCTTCCCCGCCGATTTCATCGCCGAAGGCCTCGACCAGACCCGCGGCTGGTTCTACACGCTGATGCTCCTTGGCACGGCGCTGTTCAACCAGTCGCCCTACAAGAACGTCATCGTCAACGGCCTCGTCCTCGCCGAGGACGGCCGCAAGATGTCCAAGCGCCTGAAAAACTACCCCGACCCGGCGCACATCCTCGACACCTACGGCGCCGACGCCCTGCGCCTCTACATGATCAATTCGCCCATCGTCCGCGCGGAGGACCTCTGCTTCTCCGAACAGGGCGTCTTGCAATCGCTCCGCCACCTGCTCATCCCGTGGTGGAACGCTTACTCCTTCCTCGTCACCTACGCGAACATCGACGGCTGGACCCCGCAAGGCGGCGCGGGAAGCCTGAAGTCCAAAGTCCAAAGTCCGAAGGACTCCAAACCTTCAGCCTTCAGTCTTCAGACTTCTACCTCCCCTTCAGCCTTCAGCCTTCAGCCTTCCCCCTCTCTCATGGACCGCTGGATCCTCTCCACCCTCGACCGCGTCACCGGCGAAGTCGTCGCGGCCATGGACGCCTACGACCTCCAGCAGGCCGTGCGCCCCTTGGTGCAGTTCATCGACGACCTCACCAACTGGTACATCCGCCGCTCCCGCCGCCGTTTCTGGAAGAGCGAGGACGACGCCGACAAAACGCGCGCCTACGAGACCCTGCACACCGTGCTCCTGCGCCTGTGCCAGATCGCCGCGCCGTTCATGCCCTTCATTTCGGAGGAGATCTTCCGCAACCTGCGCGTGGACGGCATGCCCGAGTCCGTGCATCTCTGCGACTTCCCGCTGCCCGGCGGCCTCGCCCGCGACGAAGCCCTCGAAGCCCAGATGGCCAAAGTGCAGGAAACCGTCGGCCTCGCCCGCCAGCTCCGCGCCGACTTCAACCTCAAGGTGCGCCAGCCCCTGGCCGCCCTCCACGTCATCTGCCGCGACGATGCCGTCCTGGACCTCATCCGCCCGCTGGCCGACATCGTGGCCGACGAGCTCAACGTCAAGGAAGTCCGCTTCGGGCGCGACGAAACCGCGCTGGCGGAACTCTCCGCCAAGGCCAACTACAAGACCCTTGGACCCAAGCTCGGCGGCCTGATGAAGAAAGCCGTCGCGGCCGTCGCTTCGTTCGGCGCCGAAGAACTAGCCCAGCTTTTGGATGGCCAGTCCGTCGTCGTCGTCCTCGACGGCAAGCCCGTCACTCTCGATCCGGCGGATGTCCTCATCCAGCGCACGCCGAAGGCCGGCATGGCCGTCGCCTCCAGCGGCGCGCTCGTCGTCGCCCTCGAGACGGAACTGACCCCCGCCCTCGTGCAGGAAGGCCACGCCCGCGAGCTCATCAACCGCATCCAGAATCTCCGCAAGGACAAGGATTTCGACGTGGCCGACCGCATTGCGCTGAAGATTTCGGCCGACGCCGAACTCCTCGCCGCCGTCGAAGCCCACCGCGACACCATCGCCGCCGAAACCCTCGCCGAGAAGCTGGAGGCCATGCAAGGCGCCGGCGATGTCGACATCAACGGCCACCTCTGCGCCCTCGCCATCGAACGCGCCGGTTGATTTTTCAGAAAACGTTGTCGCCCCCCCCCCCCGCGCGTTTCTTAAAGACCGACGGGGGTCTTCGGCAATCTATTCGGTGCGGCCAATGGCGTTCTGCTCGCGGAAAATCCGCTGGTTCCGCTCAGCCTCTTCGAACGCAGCGGCCACCGCCCGCTGATAGGCCGCCGACAGTTCCGGATCATACTCGTATTTCTTCTGCCATTCCTCCGGCAGCAGCGGAAAATCCACCTTGGTCAGGCCTTCATCATGGCGAAAAGTCAGGCCATCCGGTTCGACCTTCCACACCTGGACGTTGCGGTAAATCTGGCCATCCGTCGTGGCGACATCGTTGGAGCCCGGCGGCGCTTCGGAAACCGGCCCCGCCGGAATACGGAACTTTTCCTGCAGATACTCGGAAATATCGGCAGCGTCGCCAGCGGGCTTGATGGATACATCTTCCTGGTCGGATCGCTGGACAACGCGGTTGGTATCGGCCGGGCTCGCCGAGGCGGTCAGGTCCTCCCCCCAACCGGCCAGCGGCCACCCCAGGCACATGCAAAACAAAACACACCTGATTCTCATGGCATCCTCTTGATGGTGGAAGGATAACCTATCGCACGCTTCCTGGGAAGTCCCGTCACACCGCCTCCCCCCCCCTGCGCATTCCGGGACTGAAAAGTGCTTGGCAGAATCCCTGACCCTGCCGCGGCGGGGCCACTTCGCGCTGTTCCCGGCGGCCGGTTTCGGGCAAGATGCGGACCGATGAGCGATCCAAACGAAATTTTTGAACTCTACGACCCGGCCGAATTCCGCGTCGTCGGCCGCGCCACCCGCGGCGAATGCCACGCGGACAAGTCGCTCATCCACGCCGTCGCCCGCATCCACGTCTGGGATGCGCGGGGCCGCCTGCTCCTGCAGCGGCGCTCGCTCTCGAAGGACATCCAGCCCGGCAAGTGGGACATGGCCGTCGGCGGCCACCTTCTCCCTGGCGAGGCTCCCGAGGCCGCCGCCCGGCGCGAGATGCGCGAGGAACTCGGCGTGGATCCCGTGAATCTTGTCTTCCTGCACCGCTTCCTGATGCGCTCGCCCGTCGAATCCGAATGGGTCTCCACCTATTCCACCCTCCATTCCGGCCCCTTCCACCCCGATCCCGGAGAAATCGACGAGCTGCGCTTCTGGTCGCACGACGACATCTCCGCCGCCCTCGGCACCGGCGTCTTCTCCCCCGCCTTCGAGGACGAGTACCGCCGTCTGCCACGCCCTGCCGCCGGAGGTCCGCCATGCCCGCCCACATGACCCTGGGCGACATGGCCCGGGCGCTGAACCGCCCGGCGATCGCCCTGACGAACCTCCAGAAGCGCTTTGAACTGCCCGTGTTCGCGGGCAGCGCCTATTCCCCCGCCTATTTCGCCTTCCTCCGCAAGATCTCGCACCTCGAACGCCTCGGCATCCCGGAAAAGGATCTCGTCGAGATCTGGAAAACCGAAAAGCACCTGCTCCAGCTCCTCCATTTCGATTCGACCGGCTCCTCCACATGGTATCTCGACGAGTGCACCCGCGCGCATCATCCCGAGCGCCGCCTCCTGCTCACCAACCACGACCTCGGCCCCGAATTCTCCCGGAAGGCGCTCCAGCCCCAGCTCGATTTCGCTCCCCGCTCCCGCGGCCTCTTCTCCCACAAGGAGGTCGGCGACGATGTCCAGCGCGTCCTGGACCGCTATTTTTCGCTTTTCTCGGCCCTCCAGGCCCAGGCCGCCGCCGAAGCCGAACAGCTCCGCCATGCCCTGCGCTGGTTCCCCCGCATCCGCCCTCCGCGCAAACCCGCAAAGGGTTGAACCCATTTTGCCACTTGTGGCGGGCCGGAGGCGGGAGTAGGCTTTTTCCCATGAATAGCCGCGGGATCGGGAGGCTCGCCTTCATCTGCCTGCTGGGCTGCACGGGCCCCGCAATGGCCGAGCTGTCGATCCGGTCCATCCAGTCCGCTTCCAACCAGGTCGAAATCGTGGGGGCCGCCAGCGCCACCCACACGAATCTGGAAATCTTCGCCCGCACGAACCTCCTCGAAGGCGGCTGGATCCCCGTGGCCTCCCTGGTCCCCGCCGGCGGAACCTCCGTCTGGGATTCCACGGTTTCCGCCACCTCCACCTTCTATCTCGTCAGCGATGCCAATCTGGACAGCGATGGCGACGGCCTGCCCAATGCCCGCGAAATCCTCGTCCTTCATACCGATCCCGCCAAGGCTGACACCGACGGCGATGGCATCGGCGATGCCGACGAGCTCGTCGATGTCGTGGCCTATGAAGCCTGGCGGGGCGCCGAAGGCACCTCGGTGGCCCCTGCCGAGGAGGAAACCCCCGGCTTCCTCGTCACCGCGAACGCCGATGGCGGCGCAAGCGATCCGCGCGAAGCCCGCCTCGTCTTCAAGGCGCTTCCGGCGGGTTGCGGCTGGACCCGCCACATCCGCTGCACGCCCGCCGGAAAACTGGAGTTCCGCTACACCAACGAAAGCGCCGCCGCCTGGGTCCCGACCAATTCCGAGGTCGAGATCCCGGGCGATGCCGGTGCGGATTTCATCCGAGATGTGGCGATGTACCAGGCCTCCGGCTGGGGCACCAACAACAGCGTCCGCCTCGAATACGTCGTAAGGGACCAGATCGGCCGCGTGGTCTGGACGGATGCCGTCCGCCTCCTGCGCCCCGTCGTCCTCGCCCTGGGCGATTCCATGACCTACGGTTTCATGCGGGCCAGCAACGGCACCCGATTCACGCCGCCCACCAGCGACTACCTGGGCTGGTCGCTGGCCGCCAACTGGAGCGCCTATCCCAACGCCGACCAGTGGACCGCCGTCGGCAGCGCCAACATGCAATACGACATCCGCTACCAGGGCTTCCGCGGCTATCTCAACACCAACCTCTCCGGGTTCTACTGGGCGGGGGAAAACCCCCTCGGCCACGGCCCGTACCATATGGGCTACAACGGCGCCTACATCGGCCGCGTCCCTGTCCGCGCCCCCGTCGCCACCATCGGCAACGCCCCCTGCTACGCCATCGTCCTTTTCTTCGCCGGCCTGAACGACGCCGTCAACAGCCATTCCGCCGCGACCATGTATGCCGACTGGAACGCCGCCGTGCAGTCCATCCTCTCCACCCGCTCCGGCAAGGGCAAGACGCTGGTGGTCGGCGTCACCCTCCCCAGGATGGCCACCTACTATTCGGGATATTCCAGCGCCAAGCAGGCCGAGCTGGTTGCCCTCAACGGCTTCATCCGGACCTACTCCATCGCCGCGGCGAACGCCCGCTACGCCTATGCCGACATCGAGAACGTCCCCCACGATTCCATCAGCGGCGTGGCCGACGACGGCCTCCATTATTTCTATCCCGGCTATGGCACCATCGCCGGAATCCTCGCGACCGCCGTCCGGAACGGCCTCCATTAGCCGCCGCCCATGAACCGCCCCCTTCTTCTGCTGCTGCTTGGTCTCGCGCTCTCCTGGCCATCCTGTCCGGCAGTCGCGGCCGATGCGCCCCCTCTTTTCCGCGTCGCCAGGGACGGACGCCTGGGCTTCGTTTCGCCCGCCGGCCGGATCGTTGTCCCTCTCCGTTACGAAGGCGCCGCACGCGCCTGGACCGAAGGCCGCCTCTGGGTGGTCGGTTCCGTCACGCAAACTTTCAGCGGCAACTTCATCGACGGCCAGGGCCGCGAGCTTCTTCAACATCCCGCCGCCCAGTTCGCCGACGATGTCCTGCGCGTTCCTCCTGATTTCTGGAATGGGAAAGCCATCGTCGAGATCGAGCCCGGCGTCAAAGCCTCCGTCGATGCCTCCGGGAACGTGATGCGCGGCGTCTCCCGCCGCGACAACACCCCGATGCCGCATGCCGTGAATGGACGCGTCGGATTCGTCGATCCCGCAGGGCGCGAAATTCTTCCCGCCCGATTCTCGGATGCCCGGCCTTTCGACGGCGATTTCGCCCCGGCGCAGAGCAACGGAGCCTGGGGCCTGGTCGACCGCAAGGGGGAATGGACCCTGCCTCCGGAATACGAGGACATCGGCCCCTTCGGCCCCCGCTCCGCCTGGGTGCGCCGGGATGGCAAATGGGGCCTGGTGGATCATTCCGGCAAGGCCCTCTCTCCTTTCGCCTATGGCTCGGTCCTGTGGCTCTCTCCCTCCCGGGGCCTCTTCAAGGCCCGGCGCGATGGCATGGAAGAACTGCTCACCGATACGGGCGAAAGCCCGTTGTCCGTTCCCGTTCCGTCCATCGACCGCCTGACGGATCGCTCCATCGTCTTCCGCACGGAAGACCGGGAAGGACTCTACGATGCGGATCTCCGCCGCGTCGTCCCGGCGCGCCATGAAAAGATCCTTTGCTGGGAAGGGCTGGAAGGCCAGGGCGTGGCGGTCCGTTCCGGCGGCAAATGGGGCCTGGTCCGGCCCGGTGGCGGCGACGAATTCCTTCTCCCGTTCGAGCATGACCTCCTGCAGAAGTGGAATGGCTTGATCGAGGCCCGCAAGGGCGGACAGATCGCCCTGTTCGATGCCGCCGGCAAGGCCCGCCTCCCTTGGGACGCCGGAGCGACGGAAATCCCCAATCCGCTTTTGGGCATGGTGAACGGCTTCGGCAAGCTGGTTTGCCAGGGAAAGGCGGGCCTCATCGACGGGGAAGGCGCCGTACGCTTGCCGTGCCTCTTCGAAGACGTCGGCATCTTTTCGGATGGCCTTGTCCCGGCCCGACAAGATGGGAAGTGGGGCTATGTCGCGCTGGATGGCGCATGGGCGATCGAACCTCGATTCGATGAAGCCCGCCCCTTCTCCGAGGGTCTCGCCGCCGTTCGCTCCGGACAACTCTTCGGTCTCATCGATGCCGCCGGAAATACCGTTGTTCCTTTCCGCTTCGCGGATGCCGGGCTTGCCCGCCAGGGGCGGATTCCGGTGGCTTTGGACGAGGCCGGATCCCGGCGCTGGGGCCTGGTCGATCTCGCAGGAGATGTCACCTTGCCCATTGAATACGATGCGCTCGAATGGATCGATTCCGGCTCCGCACCCACGCGCATCCATGGCACCGTTTCCTGGGTGGAATACTAGCCGCCTCATTGCAATTTCCGCAATCTGAAGTAGGTTACTGGAGAATGAAAAAGGACGTGGTCATCCTCGGCGGCGGATTTGCAGGTCGAAATGCCTGTCATGCCTTGCAACACTGCGGGCAATCGATTCTTTTGGTCGACCCTTCTCCGGTAACCACCATGCTCCCGTCCCTCCCGGATGTCGCCGGCGGCTGGGTTCCGGAACAGTTGGTTCAGCGCCCCCTCGCCGAATTCTTGCCGCCGAATGCCACGCATCTGCAAACATCCGCTGCCGGCATCGACCTGGACGCCCGCACGGTCCATACGCCGGATCGAACCATCCCTTACGACTATCTGTTGATTGCCGCCGGCTCGGTCCCGAATTTCTACCACTCGTCTTTTCCCCGCGACCGGATGCACCCGCTGGGTTCCCTGGACGACGCCCGGCGTATCCGCCGCGATTTTGAGACCTATCTGCAAGAGACGAAACACCCCCGCCTGCTCGTTGCCGGCACGGGCTATACCGGTCTGGAGCTGGCGATGAGCCTCTTCTTCCGCGCCAAGGCCGCCGGCAAGCCCTGCGATGTGACCATCGTGGATCCTTCCCCGATCTTGCTGCCCTCGTTGCCGGACAAGCAACGCCAATACGTGCTGGATTTCCTGACCGGCCATGGCGCCGAGGTGCGCCTGGGCGTCGCCATCGAATCCTTCGACGGCCGAAATGCCTCGGCAGGCGGGCGGACCTACGAAGATGTCTTCCTCTGCTGGGCCGCGGGCTCGGAGTTTGCCGTTCCCGAAATCCGCGGACGGGTCGAACGGCTGCGCGACGGCCGCCTGAAGGTGGCGCCGGACCTGTCGCTGCCGGAATATCCGAACGTCTTCGCCGCCGGCGACGCCGCCGCCATCGAGCAACGCGGCAAGGTCCTCCGCAAAGCGGTCAATTTTGCCTACTACGGGGGGCGCCGCGCCGGCCGCAACATCGCCCGCCGCCTGCGCGGGAGGCCGACCCGCCCTTTCCGTCCCGTGGATCTGGGCTGGGTCGTGCCGTTCCATGAAACGAGCATCGGCCGCCTGCCCGGCGGCCTCTGGGTGCACGGCCGCCTCGGCGTGCGGATGCATTATCTGATGTGTGGCGTCCGCAACTACTCCCTCGCCAACTTCGCAGGTTGCCTGCAACTGGCCTGGAAGCCGAACCAAGGAGAACACACATGAAACTGAAGAAACTCGCCTTCGATGCCGGCTCGGATCCCAACGTCGGCCTTCTCATCCTCCGCGTCTTCATCGGCGCGGCGCTGCTGACCCACGGCTGGGGCAAGATGTTCGGCGGCCTGGAGAAATTCACCGGCTTCGTCGCCAGCCTCGGCGTGCCGGCGCCGGCCGTCATGGCCTTCCTGGCCGCCTTCGCCGAAAGCTTCGGCGCGATCCTGCTGGCCGTCGGCCTGCTGGCCCGGCCGGCGTCCTTCCTGATCGCCTGCACGATGGCCGTCGCGATCTTCGGCGCGCACAAGGGGCAGCCGTTCTCGGTGCAGGAGGCGGCATGGCTCTATCTGGTCCCCGCCCTGTTCTTCCTGCTCAAGGGCGCCGGCAAGTGGTCGCTGGACGCGCTGCTCTCGAAGAAGCTCGGTTGAGAACGGCGGCGCGAAACCGCGTTTAGGTCAGCGCCGCTTCTTCTTTTCCGGCGGCGGCGGAGGCAGCGGCAGGTCGGGCCGGCGGTCCTTCGTGCGGGCAATGGCCTGTTCGCGGCGCCATTTGGCGATCTCCGCGTGGTTGCCGCTCGTCAGGATCTCGGGAATCGCCATCCCGCGGAAAACGGGCGGGCGGGTATACTGCGGGTATTCCAGCAGGCCGGTGGTGAAGGATTCGTCGTCCGCAGCCCCCTCCCCCCCCAGCGCCCCGGGCAGGAGCCGCACGACGGCATCCACGACAATCGCCGCGGAAATCACGCCGTTGGTCAGCACGTAGTCGCCGATGGAGATTTCCAGATCCGCCAGGGCTTCGCGGATGCGCTCGTCCACGCCTTCGTAATGGCCGCAGAGGAAGATCAAGTGCGATTCCTTCGACAACGCCATCGCCGTCGCCTGCTTGAAGGGCTCGCCCTGCGGCGTCATCAGGATCACCTTGGAATCCGGCCTCCGCAAGGCGTCCACGGCCTTGAAGACCGGCTCGGGCTTCATCACCATGCCGGGACCGCCGCCATAGGGGCGGTCGTCGGTCGTGAGATGCGCGCCCGTGGCGAAATCGCGGAGATTGACGCAGCGGATCCGGACCAGGCCGGCCTCCTGCGCGCGCTTCAAAATGCTTTCCCCCAGTATGCTGTCCAGCATCCGGGGGAAAATCGTGACGATGTCGATCTGCAGCGGGGCGTCCGCCATGGGGGGCGCCGCCTATTCGACGACTTCGAGCATGGCGCGCCGGTTCTGCCGGGCCGCGACCGTGCTGAGCAGGGTGCGGATGGCGCCGACGGTCTTGCCGCTCTTGCCGATCACTTTGCCGACATCCTCGGGATGGCAGCGCAATTCGAACACGATGGTGCGCTCGCCTTCGATCTCCGTGATGCGGAGATCCTCGGGATGGTCGATCAGGGTCTTGACGACGTATTCAATGAGTTCTTTCATGGGAGTCCTCGGAGGGGGGATTGGGAGAATGGACGGGGGAAAGCCGCGCGGAAGCGCAGGCTACTTGGCCGCCGCGGCCCGGCTCTTCTTGAGCAGGATGGCGACGGTTTCGCTGGGCTGCGCGCCCTGGGCGAGCCACTTCTCGGCCTTGGCGAGATCGAGCTTGTAGTTGTCGGTCTTCTTGCCGGGCTCGTACCAGCCGAGTTCCTCGAGGAAATTGCCGGCGTTCGCGCTGCGGATGTCCGTCGCGACGATGCGGAAGAAGGGTTTCTTGTTGGCGCCCATTCTGCGGAGACGAATCTTGACCATGTCTTGTTCCTTGTTGTTTCCTGGTGTTGCCGCTCCCGGGCGCGGCCAAACCGTTTCGAATACCCGGGTTTCTGACAAATCGGCGTGCTTTCTATCTGAAAAGGCCCCCGCGAGGCAATCTTTTTTGCAGCTGCTTCATCTTTTTGGCCATCTGCTGCGCCTGCCGGAAGTTCCGCAGCAGCTCGTTCAGGTCGCTGACCTGCAGGCCCGCGCCCCGGGCGATGCGCTTGCGGCGGCTCGCATCGATCAGGTCCGGATGGCGCCGTTCGCGGGGGGTCATGCTCAGGATGAGGGCCTCCGCCTTCTTCATCTGGCCCCCGGAATCGTTCTCGATGCGGCTCCGCGCCTCCCCGGCCAGCGCCCCGGCGCCGGGGATCATCTCCAGCAGCTTGCCCATCGAGCCCATCTTCTTGAGCTGGCGCATCTGGGAGAGGAAGTCGTTCAGGTCGAGCCCCTGCTTGCTCCTGAGCTTCTCCTGCATCTTCTCGGCTTCGCCGACGTCCAGCGTCTCCTGCACCTTCTCGACCAGGCTGATTACATCGCCCATGCCCAGGATGCGCGAGGCCATGCGGTCCGGATAAAACAGCTCCAGATCCTCCGTGCGCTCCCCCGTGCCGATGCGCAGGATGGGGCATTTCGCGACGGACACGACCGAAAGCGCGGCGCCGCCGCGGGCGTCGCCGTCGAGCTTCGTCAGGATCAGGCCCGTCAGCCCGACGGCTTCGTTGAAGGTCTGCGCGACATGAACCGACTCCTGGCCGATGGCGGCGTCGAGGACCAGCACGACGTTCTGCGGTTCGGTGGCGGCGCGGAGGGCTTTCAGCTCCTCGACGAGTTCGGCATCGATCTGGAAGCGCCCGCCGGTGTCGTAGAGGACGATGTCGTAGTAGTTTTCGCGGGCGAACTTGAAGGCCCGGCGGCCGAGGTCGGGGACGCTTTCCCCCGGTTCGGGCTTCACGATCCCCGCGCCGGTCTGCCGGGCCAGCACCTCGAGCTGGTCCACGGCGGCGGGCCGGCGGATGTCGCAGGCGACGAGCAGGACCTTCTTCCCCTTCTGCTTCCACAGGCGCGCCAGCTTGCCGCAGGTGGTGGTCTTGCCGGAACCATGCAGGCCCAGCATCATCACTTCCGCGGGAATCGCCGAAAGATTGAAATCCCTTTGCTGCCCGCCGAGCAGGGCGACCAGCTCGTCGTGGATGGCCTTGACGATCTGCTGGCCGGGCGCCACCCCATCCAGGACTTCGGCACCGAGGCTCTTGGCCTTCACCCGCTCGATGAATTCCTTGGCCGTGGCATAATGGACGTCGGCTTCGAGCAGCGCCATGCGCACTTCGCGCAGGGCATCCTGCACGTTCTTCTCGGAAAGCCGGCCCACCCCGCGCAGATTGCGGAAGGCCGATTGGAGGCGGCTCGAAAGGCGGTCGAACATGGTTCTATTTCTGCCCGCCCGGCGCGGCCTCTCCCCCGGCCGCCCCGCTGCGGATCAAACCCCGGCCATTGCACCGCGGGCACGTGCCGTATTCTCCGGTGTCGGGAAATTGCACGCGCCCCATTCCGACGCAGGCCGGACACAGTTCATCGGCCGGATCGACGCGGCGGATCAGCCGGGATCCGACACCCAGGCAGATGGGGCAGATTTCCCGCTGGCCAGCCTCGGAAAGGATGCCGCCCGTGCCCAGGCAGTTGCCGCATTCGACCGTCTCGACGCCCGGGGCGCCGGCGATTCCCGGCGAAGAGGAAACCCCCTTCTTCTCCAGCATCCATTGGCCCAGCTTGCTGGCGAAACTGTTGGGATCCATGGCGGGCATCTCCCGTTCCTTCGCCTTCTGCATCCAGTTCAACTGCAGGAAGAACCCCGCCACCACGATCAGGAACATCAACGAAACATAGACGCCCTTCCCCTTGGGCTGCGGGGGCTTGAAACCGTGGCCGGTCAGCGGCACGCCGGAATCCGGGCGGCCAGCGCGACGCGTGCCCGTCCGGCGCAATCGGATTTGAGGCCCAGGAATTTGAGAAGGTTCGTTTTGCACAGGATCTCCGTGACGGCACCGGCCTGGTCATCGCCGATTTCCATCATCAGCCGTCCCCCGGATGTAAGCACACGCGCGGCCTCCGAGACAAGCCGCGAAATCACCCGCAGCCCGTCTTCCCCCCCGTCCAGCGCCAGGCGGGGTTCGAAGGCCCGGACCGTCCGGTCCAGCCGGTGGCATTCCGCCGTGGACACATAGGGTGGATTCGAAACCACCAGGTCCATGCTGGCGTCGGCGACGCCCGCCAGCAGATCGGCCTGGAGAAACGCCACATCGGCGCCAAGCGCCCGCGCGTTGGCCCGGGCCAGGTCCAGCGCATCCGGACTGATATCCGTGGCCAGGATCCGCGCGCCCGGCACATGCTTCGCCAAGGCGCAGGCGATGCACCCGGTGCCCGTGCAGACATCCACGGCGGCCGGCGCCGCCTTCCCCCGCAGGAATTCCTCGGCCCAACCCGCCAGCACTTCCGTCTCGGGCCGCGGAATCAGCGCGCGGGAATCGCACCGGATCCGAAGCCCCATGAAATCCGTCTCGCCGATGACATATTGGACGGGCTCGTCGGTTTCCAGCCGGGCAACGGCGTCTTCGAACCGGGCGGCAAGCCCGGGAGGAGGAATGCCGTCGAGATGGCGCAGCACGTCGAGCAGGCCGCAGCCCAGCAGGTGCGCGGCCACCCATCGGAGCTTGTTGGCCGCCTCGTCGATCCCCGCCGTTTCGAGGCGCGCCTGCCCTCCGGCCAGCATCGCCTTCCAGTTGCGGGCGGCGGCGGTCATCCGTTCGCGTTGCCCATCTGCACCGCCAGGCGCAGCTCGACATCCTTGGATTGCAAGGCATCGATGACGTCGCCGAGCTTGCCTTCCATGATCTGGTCGAGGCAGTAGAGCGTCAGGTTGATGCGATGGTCGGTGAGCCGGTTCTGGGGGAAGTTGTAGGTGCGGATGCGCTCGCTCCGGTCGCCGGAACCGATCTGGGTCTTGCGCTCGCTGGCCATCTTGTCGTGTTCCTGCTGGCGCTTGAGGTCCAGCAGCTTGGAGGCCAGCACCTTCATCGCCTTGTCGCGGTTCCGGTTCTGGCTGCGCTCGTCCTGGCAGGCCACGACCAGCCCCGTGGGCAGATGCGTGATGCGGATCGCGGATTCGGTCTTGTTGACCTTCTGGCCGCCGGGGCCCGACGCGCAGAACAGGTCGATGCGCAGTTCCTCGGGCTTGATCTCCACTTCGTTGATTTCCTCGACCTCGGGCAGGACGGCCACGGTGGCGGCGGAGGTGTGGACGCGGCCCTGCGCCTCCGTTTCCGGAACGCGCTGCACGCGGTGGCCGCCGCTTTCGTAGCGCAACGTCTTGTAGACGTCCGTGCCCTCGACGGAAAAAATGATTTCCTTGAATCCGCCGAGTTCGGACGGCGAGGCGTCGATGACGCCCGTCTTCCAGCCCCTGGAGTCGGCGAAGCGGGAATACATCCGGAACAGGTCGCCCGCGAACAGCGCGGCCTCCTCCCCGCCGGTCCCGGCGCGGATTTCCAGAATGGTGTTGCGGCTGTCGTCCGGATCCGGCGGCAGCATCAGCGCCATGAGCTTGTGCTCGGTCCGGGGGATCGCGGCTTCCAGTTCCGCCTTTTCCGCGCGCGCGATCTCCGCCAGCTCCGGATCGCCGGCGCTGTCGGCCAGCAATTCGGCGTTGTCGGCGAGCATCTGCTTCTGGCGCCGGAGCTCCTCCGCCGCCAGCGAGAGGTCGCGCAGGCGCTGGTGCTCGCGGACAAGCTCCTTGAACGTGCGCGGATTGGACGCCGCGCCGGGCACGGACATGGCCTGCTCGAGCTCTTCGGCGCGGGCGGCGACCTGCTTGAAATAGGCGGAATCCAGATCCATGGGGTGAGACCGTTCAGGGCCGATACGCAAAACGGGCCGGATGCTCCCGCGCAGGGGAATGATCCGGCCCGTCCCGAAGTCCAGCTACTTCTTGGCGGCAGCCTTGCGGGCGTAGCGCTTGTTGAAGCGGTCCACGCGGCCTTCGGTGTCGATGAACTTGGCCTGGCCCGTGAAATAGGGATGGCAGGCCGCGCAGGTGTTGACGCTCATGCTCTTCACCGTCGAATGGGTCTTGAGCACGTGCCCGCACGCGCAGGAAATCGTCGCTTCTTCGTACTTGGGATGAATGTCTTTTTTCATGATTTCAGGTTCCGTGTTCCATGCCTCCGGAAGTTGCCGGATGCAAAAATCGCGCGAAACCTACCACCCGCCCCCCGCGTTGGCAAGCGGCAATTTCAGGGAGGCGGCAGGAGCCCCGCCTTGGCTTTCCCCACGGGGAGTGATACTCTTTGAATCGCGCCGATGAATGCCCCATCCATCATCCGACGGGCCTGGATTCCCGGAGTCCTCCTCCTGGCCCTGCTCGGCTGGCTGGCGCATCGCACATCCCCGCCTTCCTCCCCTTCCTCCGGCCCATCCCGGGACGAAGCCAACCGGCAGGCAAAACCCGCCATCCAGGAAGTCCGCCGCCATCTGGCGAATGCCCCGGCCTCCCCGTCCGCGCCGAAAGCGCCTGCCATCCGTTTGCGTTCGGCCACCCTCTCGCCATCCGCTTCTCCCGCCGGCAGGCTCCGCCCCACCCATGCGAGGCCTTCGGCCCGCGGCTATCCCTGGATGGTTCTGTTCGATGGCCCCATCCAACCGAAATGGAGGGCCGCGCTGGAATCCGCCGGAACCGTCGTCCGCGCCTATCTTCCCGACCACGCGTTGCTGGTCGAGGCGACCCCGTCCGCCCTGGGCCGGCTGGGGAATCTCCCTCATGTCGCCTGGGCGGGCGAATACCGGCCCGCGCTCAAGATCCAGCCCCTGCTGGCCGGACTGGCCCGGGAAAAACCCGATCTGCCCGTGCCGGTCATCCTCCAGACGTTCGCGCCCGAAGATGCCGCCGGACTCCTGAAGCGCCTGGCCGCAGCGGGGGCCTCCGACATCCGCGCCACGCCGGCGAAGCGCTGGGGACTGGTGAGCGGCGTCCTGCCCGCCGGCAAGGCGGCGGACCTCGCCTTCCTTCCCGAAGTCCAATGGGTCGAGCACCATGAACCGTCCCGGGTCCTGAACGATGCGGCTCGCTCCGGCGCCCATCTCAACATCGACGACACCTACGCGGACTACGGCCTCGACGGCGGCGGACAGATCGTGGCGGTCGCCGACACGGGGCTCGATACCGGCGACACCAACACACTTCACCCCGATTTCGCAGGCCGCCTCCTCCAGGTTTTCGACACCGGCCGCCTGACGAACTGGAGCGACACCTACTACCACGGCACCCATGTCATCGGATCCCTTTTGGGCACCGGCGCGGCCTCAGGAAGCCAGTACCGCGGCGCCGCGCCGGGCGCCGGACTCGTGTTCCAGTCCGTCATGACCGACAGCCTGAGCCTCGCCCTGCCCGACGACCTCAACGACCTGTACCAGCCCGCCTACGACGCCGGGGCGCGCATTCATTCCGACAGCTGGGGCAGCGCCGTCGAAGGCGAATACAGCACCGATTCGATGACCACGGATGAATTCATCTGGGACCATCCCGGCATGCTCGTCGTCTATGCGGCCGGCAACGAAGGCACGGACTATGACCGCAATGGCGTCGTGGACGCCTCGTCGCTCGACGCCCCGGCGTCGGCCAAGAACGTGCTGGCCGTCGGCGCCGCCGAGAGCGGCCGCCCCGCCGGCAGCGGAGGCCGGACCGCCCGCACCTACGGGAGCGTGTGGGGCGCCGACTACCGCGTGCCGCCCATCTCGACCGACCTCATTTCCTCCAGCCCCGAGGGCGAGCCGCCCGGCATGGTGGCCTTCTCCTCGCGAGGCCCGGCGGCGGATGGCCGGACCAAGCCGGATGTCGTGGCCCCCGGCAGCGACATCATCTCCGTGCGGTCGCGTGCCTCCTCCAGCATCGGCTGGGGCGTGCTGGAGGGCAACACCAATTATTGCTTCATGGGCGGCACCAGCATGGCCACTCCGCTCGCCGCCGGCGCCGCCACCCTCGTCCGCCAGTACTGCACCGACATCCTCGGCATGGATCAGCCTTCCGCCGCGCTGATCAAGGCCGCCCTCGCGGGCGGGGCGCGGTCGCGCCATCCCGGCCAGTATGGCACCAACGGGTTCCTCGAAATCCCCGCGCCGCCCAGGCCCAATTCCGTCGAGGGCTGGGGCGAGGCCGATGTCGGCGGCACGCTGTATCCGACCGGCGGCATGGAGGCCGTGCTCATGGAAGGCACCCCCGCCCTTTATACCGGCGGCAGCAATACCTTCCGGTTCCTGGTCCACAGCAACGCGCCGCTGAATGTCGCCATGGCCTACAGCGACTATCCCTCCGCGCTGTCCGCCGCCGTGAACCTGGTGAACGACCTGGATCTCCTCCTCCTGGATCCAGACGGCGTTCCCCACCACCCCAACGGGCTGGCCGGGCCCGATTCCCTCAACAATCTCGAAGGCATCGACATCGATTCCGCCGAAACCGGCCGCTGGACGCTCGTCGTATCCGCGAACAACGTCCCGCAGGGGCCGCAACCCTATGCCCTCTATCTCCGCGGCGCCATCGACATGCCGGTGGAGATCTCCCATGTCCCGCTGACCGACACCGTCTCCACCAATGCCGACTATCTCGTCACCGCCGATGTCACCTCGGCGGGAGAGTTCGATCCCGGCACGGTCCGGCTGCTGTGGATCGCGAGCGGCAGCGCCATCGGCTTCACCTCCGTGGCCATGACAACCACCAATGGGAGCCGTTTCGAGGCCAGCATCCCCTTCCATCCCGTCGGCACGACGATCTGGTACTATTTATCCGCCGGCCCCGCCGGCCTGCCGGCCTACCATCCCTCCACCGCCCCCATGGTGATCCATTCGTTCGAGGTCATGCCGCCGCTGTTGTTCGTCGCGGCCGGCTCGCCCTCGAACATCTTCACCGTGGATCCGGCCTACGGCGAACACATCTATCCCTCCAATGCCGCCTTCCGGGCCAGCGCCAGCTATCCGCCCGATGGCACGAACGGATGGCGCACGGCCTGCATCGGATGGCAAGGCACCGGCTCCGTCGCCCCCACCGGCGCGCTGGATTTCTGCGACATCACGCTCACGGAGCCTTCCTCCCTCACCTGGCTGTGGCAGGAGCAGGTCGCGTTGATACACACCTCGTCCCCCTACGGGGCCATCGGCACCGCCACCTGGCATGAGAGGAACACCACCGCTTCCAGCCTCATCGCGCCGGAAAGCCATCTGTTCAACAACGTGCCGCTCACCTTCGCGGGATGGACGGTCGACGGCATCCGCTGGCCGACCAATGGCGGCCCCTCGCTGCGGCAGATCGACGGCATCCCCATGTCCGAACCGCGCACGGCCTCTGCCTCGTACCTGGCCACCGCGCTCGACAGCGATGCCAATTCGCTGCCCGACTGGTTCGAACTCCGCTATTTCGGCGCCATCGGCCAGGACCGCTACGGCGATCCGGATTCCGATGGCTGCGAAAACGAATTGGAAGCCGCCGACCATACCGACCCCCTCGACGATTCATCGACCCCCGCCCTGCCGGTCATCCAGCACGAACCGCTGGACTCCCCCGCCTCCAATCCCGCCCCGTGGACGGTCACGGCCACCGTCACCGACAACTACGAAGTCGCCTCTGCCTCGCTGCACTGGCAGCGCAACGGCGGCCTGGCCCGTTCCGCCGCCATGACCAGCGGACCGGGCGACCTGTTCATGGCGGAGATCCCTTCTCCCGCGCGCGATGGCGATGAAATCGTCTACCACATCGAAGCCACCGACGCCGCCGGCTTCTCCGCCCGGTCCGCCGACTGGACCGTGTCCGTCTCCTATGCCCGTGCCGCGGTTTCGCCTTCCGCCATCGAGGCGTTCTTGCTGGCCGGTACCCAAAGCAACGCCACGCTGCAGATCCAGAACGATGGAAGCCTGCCGCTTTCCATCACCATGGAAATCGGGGCCATCGGATTCTCGGACGACGTCGAATCCGGCACCAATGGCTGGACCCGCCCCGACGGGAACACGGATTGGCACATCAGCGCGCAGAATGCCTCTTCGCCGTCGAACGCCTGGTACTGCGGGCTCGAGACGTCGGGCCTCTACCGCAATTCCACCCACGCCGCCCTGGTCACGCCGCCCATCCGCCTGGCGGCCGGCTCGCCGCGCCTCGACTTCATCCATCGCGCCCGCTTCGAGCCGGACTCCGACCTGTTCCCCGATGGCATCCACTATTGGGATTCCGGAATCCTCGAAATCTCCGACAACGGCGGCCTCACCTGGCAGTCCCTCGTGCCGGACGGCGGCTATCCCGGCCTCGTCACCTCCAATTCCTTCTCGCCGTTTGCGCCGGACACTCCCTGCTTCATCGACACCGCCGACTGGGATCCCGCCGGCGCGGACTTGTCCGCCTATTCCAATCGCGAGGTCCTCATCCGCTTCCGCTTCGGGGCGGATCTCTATACCGTCGCCGAAGGTTGGCGCATCGACGACATCGTCGTTTCGCCCCTCACGGAATACGAAGGATGGCTTTCCCTGCCCGCGACCAATTTCAACCTGGAGGCGGACATCTCCACCAATCTCGCGCTGGGGCTGGATACCGCCGTCTTGCCGCCCATGGCCTCCGGCCATCTGGCGCTGTTCATCCATCACAACGATCCCGAACAGGATTCGCCCATCGTCGTGCCCGTCGCCCTGCACAACTGCACGCGCCGGGTGCGCGTCGTCTCGGCGGGTCCAGGGCATGCCGATCCGGCCGGTGAATCCCTGCTGGCGCCCGACCAGTCCTTCACGCTGGAGCTGGCCGCCGACGCCGGCGCCTTCATCGCCGACATCCAGACCAATTCCGTCCTCGTCCCGCTGCCCGATGTCGTCGCCACCCAGACGCTCCACTGGGCCGCGCTGGCCGGCAACCTGGACATCCATGCCGTTTTCGCCCCCTTGCTCGGAGAGGGAACCGTCCCCTCCGAGTGGCTCGCGCAATACGGCCTGACCGATCGCAACTGGATGGCCGAATCCAGCCTGGACCCCGATGGCGATGGCCTCCTGACCTGGCAGGAATACGAACTGGATTCCGACCCCACCAATCCCGCCGACGCCCGGCTGGAAATCCAATTCGTCCCCCAACCCGACGGCTCCAACGACTGGCGCATCACCTGGCACGCGTTCACCAACGGGATTGTCTCCTACGATGTTCTTTCCACCTCCAATCCTGTCGACGGGTTCGTGGTGTTCACGAATCTGGAGGCCGCACCCCCCGTCATGACCTCCCCGCCCCTCCCGCCGGATTTCCGGTTCTTCGGCATCCTGAAGAAATGAGGCCAGCATTGACCCGGCGCCGCATTCCGATACATTGGCGTCGATTGGACTCCGCCATGAAATCCTTCCGCCTCCTGTCCATCCTGGCCGCCGTGGGATTCTCCACGGCCGGCGGATTCGCCGCCGTCGAATACGAAGTCGTCGATCTCGGCACCCTGGGCGGAGGCGCCAGCGCGGCACTCGGGATCAACGACCGCGGCCAGGCGGTCGGATGGTCGCAGGATGCCGATGGCCGCATCCAGGCCTTCCGCTGGCAGAATGGAAGCATGGCCGGCCTGGGTTTCCTCCCTGGAGGCACCGGCAGCGTGGCCCATGCCGTCAACAACAGCGGTGACATCACCGGCCAGGCGCATGTCTCGGAAACCAACGTCCATGCCTTCCTGCATGCCAGCAACAACCTTGTGGATCTCGGGACTCTGGGCGGATTCAACAGCTGGGGGCGGGGAATCAACAACCACGGCGACGTCATCGGCTCGTCCCAGCTTGCAAGCAACGTCCCCACGATCTGGGATCCCGAAACCTTCGTCTGGCGCAGCAACACATTCATCCATGTCCCGCCCTACGGCGGCAACGCCTATTCCTGTGACGGCTATGGGATCTGCGATGAAGGGCGCATTTCCGGCATCACGTTCCTCTATTCTCCCAATCCCCGCTGGTGGGCATACGTCTGGTATGACGCCAACGGGAATTTCTCCAACGAGTGGACTGAAATGAAGCTGCTGGGGTCCTTGGCTCCCAAAAATTCTGGTGGCGAATACAGTTGTGCCCTGGACATCAACAACGCTGGGCAGGCGGTCGGCTGGACGGGTGTCACCAATACCTTCTCTCCCCAGCATGCCTTCCTCGTCACCTCCTCCAATGGTGTCTGGAAGGTTCCGGACAGCAGTGTCAATCCCACTAACCTGCTGATGCAGGATCTCGGCACACTGGACGGTTTCTCCAACAATTCCTTCGCCAATTCGATCAACGACCGGACCTGGATCGTCGGCACCTCCACCACCGGCTCCGGCACCAACCAGGCCTTCCTCTGGCGAGACGGTGCCATGACCAACCTCAACCTCCTCCTGCCTCCGGGTTCAGACTGGGTGCTCACCAACGCCACCTGCATCAATGAATACAACGAGATCGTCGGCTCCGGCCTCCATGCCGGCCAGCCCCGCGCCTTCCTCCTTCGCCAAGGCGGACGCATCGCCGCCGTGACCCCGGTTTTCCAGACCAACACCTGGGTCTACACCAATGAGCTGGACGAGGTCGTCACCCAGTCCGAAGCCCATGTGGAAACGCAGGTGCTCCATTGGGCCGGCGTCTGGGGCACCAATGTCGAAGCCGCCCGCGTCTTCACGGTCGAATCCTGCGACGCGCTGAACACCGGCAACTGGGCTCCCTTCGCCCCCACTTCCCAGTGGCCCATCACCGACAGCATCTGGACCAACAACGACTTTGGCTCCGCCTCCATGCGCTTCTTCCGCGTCCGCGCCCAGTAGCCGCACCGCGGCGGGGAATCGCGCCTACCGGGCCGCGACCACCCGGAATTCCGCGGCCTTGGACGCCTCGATTTCCCCCTGCCATTCCAATATGGGTCCCGCGCCGCACGGCGGCAGGGATCCCGCACCCGAAAACAGGGAGGGAACGCGCCCTTCCGAATGTTCCAAGACCGCATATCCATCGGCGGCCGGGCGCGCCCCTTTGGGGAAGTGGATGCGCAGTGTCACCCGGCGCGCTTTGGAGGCCGGCGCCATGCGAATCTCCGTCACCGCCCCCTCCTGCCGGAGCATGAACTCCGTCAGCTCGCAGGCGCCCCGTTCATAGTCCATGGAAATCCCGTCGTCTTCGTATAGCCGCCGCGTCTGGACCTGGTCCTGCGACGGCACGAAGGCGTCCACCACCAGTTCCGGCCACGCCGCGGTCCCGGAAGATTGCCGCTGCGGCGCACTCAGCACCAGCCCGCCCAGGCGGACAAAGACGGGGATTTCTCCCAGCGCGCATTTCACGCCGATGGCCGCGGGACCGCGGTGCACGTGCCCCGTCCAGGCCTCCTGCCATTCGCCCGGCGGGATCCAGACCATCCGTTCGGCGATGCCATTCCGGCCCGCCGGCTCCAGGATGGGCGCGACCAGCAGATCGTCGCCCAGCAGGTACTGCGTGGAATCCGCCGCTTCCGGAATGCCGGGCCATTCCAGGTCGCAGCGCCGCATCAACGGCGTTCCCGACCGGTGGGCTTCGAAGGCGGCCGCATAGAGCATCGGCAGCAGGCGGTACCGCAGGCGGAAGAACTCGCCCACGATCCGCTCGACGTCCTTGCCGTATTCCCACGGATAGCGGTGGACCTTCGTGGTGCAGTGGAGGCGCGCCACCGGCGAGAACGCGCCAAACTGCATGAACCGCACGTAGAGCTCCGGATCGGGCTGCCCGTGATGCCCCCCCAGATCCTCGTGGACAAACGGCAGCATCGAGACAATGCCGCTGTCCACCCCGTTGGCCACGCCCCAGCGCAGATAGCACCACTCCGCGCAGGTGTCGCCGGTCCACCAGATTGGGAAACGGTGGGCCGCCGGATGGGACGGCGAATCCATCCGGCCGTTGTTGATGCCATCCACGTTGGACATGATGAGAGGGCGCTGGCCGGGCCGGAACTCCTTCGTGATGTCCCGGTAGAGCCGCATGCCCCACACTTCCTTGTCCAGCCCCCGGACCGGCGATTGCAGGTGGGTATGCCAGTTCCGGTCGAACCACCACAGGTCCACGCCCAGCGCCAGCAGCGAAACCAGGCCTTCTTTCCGGAACCGCAGTTCCTCCGGCGCGAGCGCATGCTTCCCCTTCGGCTCGGGATGGTCGTTCAGCATGACCCTCACCTGCCGCTCATGCGCAAGACGCACGAACCGGGCCATGTCCGGAAAAAGCTCCTCGTTGATCCGGTAGCCGCACGAGGCGCCCACCCGCCAATCGGTGTCGGCAACGAACACGTCCAGCGGGATCTGCGCGCGCCGGAAGCGATCGATCACATCGAGGGCGCCCTGCTCGGAATAGGGATAATACCGGCTGTACCAAAGACCCAGCGCATAGAGCGGCACCATCGGGATCCCGCCCGTCAGGCGCAGGAAATCGGAACGAAAGGCCTCATAGCCCGACGACGCCGGGAAGAACACGTAGGCGTCCGGCGCATCGTTTCCCAGGTCCCAACCCGACGCGGCATCCTCCTCGCCCTCCGGCGGCGGCAAGGCGCCGCGCGCGGACGGCACCACGCGCGGAGAATCGCCCATCACCCAAGTGGCCGGCAGGGCCGACGGCGCCGGCAGGAACTTTTTCCCCAGCATCGCGTTCGACAGCACGCACAGCGTTTCTCCCGCCGCGGATTCCACGCGGACCCCTTCGATCCCGGCGGCGGTCTCCGGAACGACCACGCGGTAGTGCGCCGTCGCAACGACGGCGGCCCCGGCCTCCCGTGTTTCACGCGCCTCCACGGTTTCGAAACCGCGGTCGCGCACCGTGAAGGTTTCCCGCTCTTCGAACCCCCGGGGCCCCCGCTGCTCGATCCGCACCAGATGCGGCGACAGCGGTTGCACGCGGACATCCTCGATCACGAACGACATCTGGACTGGATTCACCATGGATCAACTTCCCTCCGCGAAAAATGGCCTTCCGCCACTCTTCATGGCTCCCGTTATGCCGGTTTCCCCGGAATTAATCTTTTCATCGCCCGGAAATGGAGTTATCGTTTTTTGTCATGAACGACCACCCCTCCCCGTTTCTGCCGCGTCCCGGCTCCGATGGCGTCGTCGTCTCGCTGTCCGACAAGCGCTGGTATCTGCGCCAATGGCATGCGCACGAAACCCTCGAGATCAACCTGGTCCTCCGCGGCTCGGGGCAGGTCCTGCTCGAGAACCGCCGCTATCCCCTCCTCCCCGGGCATCTGATCTGGCTGTGGCCCGGACAATGGCATGTGCCGTCGGGCTGGTCATCCGACATGCGCATGTGGATCGTCGAATGGCGGCCCGCCTGCTTCCCGCGCCTCCGGAAGGCCCGGCGGCGGGACACGCCCCCCCCCGGCGATCCCGCGCACCCCTTCTGCCGCCGTCTCGCCGCTCCCGCCCTCCAGCGGCTCGACGGGCTCCTTTCCGCCACCGCCGCCCTTTCCCGCACCGACGTGTTCAACCGCGGACTGGACTTTGCGCTTTTTGCGTTGTGGGACGAGTTCCTCGCCGCCGAACCGGTGGAGGATTGCGCCGCGTTCCATCCCAAGCTGGAGGCGGTCCTCGGCCTGCTGGCCGATCCGAACCAGGAGTTCACGCAGGCCCAGCTTGCGCGCCGCGTGAAAATCTCCCCCTATTATCTCAGCGCCCTCTTCCAGAAGCAGACCGGCCTGACGATCCCCGATTACCGCAACCGCCTCCGCCTGCAGGAATTCTTCCGCCGCTTCCACGCGCATCCGGAGATCCGCCTGCTCCAGCACGCCCTCGATTCCGGCTTCGGCAGCTACGCGCAATTCTACCGCGTCTTTGCCCATGCCCTCGGCATGACTCCCCGCCAGTGGCTGCGCAGCGCCACGCCGGCCCCTCCTCCCTCCTGAGCCGCCCCCCACCCCACCCCCCGGACGAGGGAACCCAGCAAAAAGCCGCCGACACCCCTCGCGGGGTCCGGCGGCTCGAGGTCCCGATCGAACCTACTTCACGTAGCGCTTGATCAGGTTCGGCTTGGCGATCAGCAGGCGGATCCGCTCGTGGTCCATCTGCATGACCTTCTTCTCGTCGACGCCCAGCGCCACCAGGCGGCGGCGGTGCTCCAGCAGGCGGCGGTTCTTGGCGGCACCGCTCTTGCGGGGGCGGGTCGTATCGTTGTTTCGTGCATTGCGGGACATGGTATGATCTCCTTGTGCTTCCAAATGGATCGAATTGGCGACCCCAACGGGAATCGAACCCGTGTTACCAGGATGAAAACCTGGTGTCCTAGACCTCTAGACGATGGGGTCGTCGACTTTCGACCATGCAAAAGTCGGCAAACAGTAGCCTACCGGCCTTGTTGGCGCAACCCCTAAATTCGGGGTTCTTTTGCCTTTGCAGAATCCGCCCCTTCCCGTAGGATAAGGATATGCGCTTTATATGAAAACCGTCATCCTTCTGGCCATTTCCAATCTCTTCATGACCCTCGCGTGGTACGGCCACCTCAAGTATCTCCGCGGCGCCAAATGGCCTCTCCTGACCGTCATCCTCATCAGCTGGGGCATCGCCTTCTTTGAATACTGCTTCCAGGTACCCGCCAACCGCATCGGCTACTCCACCTTCTCCGCCACCCAGCTCAAGATCATCCAGGAGGTCATTTCTCTGATGGTCTTCTCGGTGTTCGCCATCCTCATCCTGGGCGAAAGGCTGCGGTGGAACCACGGGGTTTCCTTCCTTTTCCTGGTCGGCGCCGTCTATTTCGCTTTCCTGAAGACGAAAACCGGAGGCATCTGACATGGCGCGCCGCCGCTTCCATCTCGCGCTGGCCGCCACCCTCCTTGCCGGAGCTTGGCCTGCCGGGGCGGCCCAACCCCTCCTCCTGGGCGGCGACGAACGGCTCCTCGTCCTCGCCCCCCATCCGGACGATGAAACCCTGGCGGCCGGCGGCCTCATCCAGGAAGCCATCGGCCTCGACGTGCCCGTCCGCGTCTGCTTCTTCACCATGGGCGACAACAACGAAATCGCCTTTCTGTTCACCCGCAGGCATCCGGTCCTGATGCCCGGCGTCACCCGGTCCTCGGGCATGCTCCGGCAGAACGAAGCCCTGGCCGCCTGCACCCAGCTCGGACTTTCCACCAACGATGTGGTCTTCCTTGGATATCCCGACTCCGGGACGCTCGACATCTGGAACCACCACTGGCGCGCCGTCCCCCCCTACCGTTCCTCCCTCACCCGCGCCACGGCGGTCCCCTACCCGCGGGCACTCACCCCCGGCTCCGCCTATGCGGGGGAGGACATCCTCGACGACCTCTCCGAGGTCATCCGCGATTTCGCCCCCACGCACATCGTCGTTCCCCATCCCGCCGACCACAACGTGGACCACCGCGCTCTCTATCTCTTCGCCCGTGTCGCCCTGTGGGAGGCGCAGGATGAACTCCCCGCCCCCGGAATCCTGGCCGCCCCCGTCCACTTCACCCAGTGGCCCGAACCACGCCAGTACCAGCCCATGCGCCCCGCCGCCCCTCCCTATTTTCTCGATGAAGGCGTCGAATGGGTGGAAATGGTCCTCGCCCCCTTCCAGGTTTCCAACAAGCTCGCGGCCCTCCGCCGCCACCATTCCCAGTTCCTCCACTCCTCCGCCTATCTCCAGTCCTTCCTCCGCAAGAGCGAACTGTTCGGCGACCTCCCCGATATCGCCCTCCCCGGCGGCGCCGGCTCCGCCGAAATCGGGGAAACGGATGAATCCCAGTTCCGCTCCGACAAGGAGCTTTTCCAGTCGCTATCGCAGGAATCCGGGCAGTGGAACGACATTGCCGGCCAAAATGCCGCCGAAGCCTCCTCCCTCGATGGCCGCGACAACGATTTCGAGAGTCGTTCCATTTCCGGCGATGGCACCCGCCTGACCCTCTCCTTCCGGTTCCGCAAGCCGGTCGAGGCCCCCGCTTCGCTATCCGTCCGCTTGTTTGGCTACCGCGCCGGAACCCCCTTCGGCGACATGCCCAAGATCGAAATCGAACTGTCGACGGACCGGATCCTCTCGGTCCGGGATCTCGATGCCAGGCTGCCGGAGGGATCCGTCGAACAGATTCCCGGCACTGCCGTGGAAATCGCCGTGCGCGTCCCCTTCCGTCTCCTGGGAAATCCGGAGAAAATCTTCATCGGCGCCAAACTTTCGCAGCGGACGCTCCCGATCGATTGGGTCCCATGGCGCGTTCTCGATCTTTCCGGCGCGGCCTTGCCCATGACCGCGGTCCCGCCGCCGAAGGCCGAACCTTCCGCAACCACCCCGGCCCCAAAAACCGCGCCGGTCCAGGAAATGGCCCCGCCGGCCGCCAAACCGCCCCCGCCTCCGCCGCCGCCTGCGGTGGATGGAAGAACGGAACCGCCTGGACCACCCCCTGCGCTCGCGCCCCGCGTGAACCTGCCCCGCCAATCCATTCCCGAGAAGACCGAAGCCAACGAACCGGTCCTGTGGTGACCCCGCCGGCCGCCATGCCCGAACCCGTCCCGCCGCCCCGCGTCTTTCTCCATGTGGACATGGATGCGTTCTACGCCTCCGTCGAACAGCGCGACCATCCCGAATACCGGGGCAAGCCCCTTGTCGTCGGCGCCCCTCCCACCCAGCGCGGCGTCGTCGCCACCGCTTCCTACGAGGCCCGCACCTTCGGCATCCATTCCGCCATGCCCTCGCGCGAAGCCGGCCAGCGCTGTCCCCATGCTATCTTCGTCCCGCCCGACATGCCCCGCTACGAAATGGTTTCCGCGCAGGTCTTCGCCATCTTCAACCGCTATACGCCCTTCGTCGAAGGACTTTCCATTGACGAGGCCTTCCTCGATGTCACCGGCTCGCGGCGCCTCTATGGCTCCGGCGAGGAAATCGCCCGCCGCATCAAGGCCGACATCCTTTCCGAACTCGCCCTCACCTGTTCCGTCGGCGTCGCACCCAACAAATTCCTCGCCAAGCTCGGCTCGGAATACAACAAGCCCGACGGGCTCACCGTCCTGCCGTCCGACTCCAAATCCATCATCGCCTTCCTGCGCCCCCTCCCCGTCACGCGCCTCTGGGGGGTCGGCAAGGTCACTCGCCAGGCGTTCGACCGCGCCGCCCTCCACACCATCGGCGACATCCAGGATGCGCCGATTCCCCTTCTGCAAAGCGTCGTTGGCCCCCACAACGCCGCGCATCTCCGCTCCCTCTCCTTTGGCGAAGATCCCCGCGAAATCGAACTCGATATCCGCGAAAAATCCATTTCCCGCGAACATACCTACCTCCACGACGAGCGCTCGCGCGCCGCCCTCGAAAACACCCTCTTCGATCTGGTCGAGGATGTCGCCCGGCGCCTCCGCGCCGACGGACGCCTTGCCACCGGCGGCCGCCTCAAGATCCGCTGGAAGGATTTCGAAACCTTCACCCGCCAGCGCCCCTTCCCGCGTCCCCCCCGCATCGAGGAAGATCTCCAGGCCCTGGCGCAGGGCTTGTTCCGCGATGTAGCCCTCGAACAACCCGTCCGACTCATCGGCTTCGGCGTCACCGGCTTCGTCGAGCACGACCATGCTCGCCAGCTCGATCTGTTCGATCTCCCCGTCGAGACCCGGTCCAAAAAGGAAAAGCTCGAAAAAGCCGTCGACCAGATCCGCCGGGAACACGGCCCCGCCGCCATCCGCCGGGCCCGGACCCTCCCGCCCCGGAAAAAACCCTCCCCCCCGCGACGGGAAGGCGCCTCCTGAATCCCGCAGGAGGGGACCATGGATTCCCCGAATCGGGGAACGGCACCTCAGAATGAGAGCCAGGCGGTCGCCTTCCGGGCAAGGGCGCCGCGAAGACCCAGGCTTTCCAAGCTGCGGATGCGCCCCCCGTTCCTCCGCCCCGCGAGGATGCGCTTGACGGCGACAGGCCCCAACCCGGGCACGCGCAGGAGTTCCGCCTTTTCCGCCCGGTTCGCATCCACCGGAAAACGCTCGGGATGCCGCCGGGCCCAGAATTCCTTAGGGTCGACATCGAGCGGCAGGTTTCCAGAATCGTCGAAGCCGATCTCCCCGGCATCGAACCCGTATTTGCGCAGCAGGAAATCCGTCTGGTAGAGGCGATGTTCCCGCGCCAGGAGTTCGGCGTTCGTCGCGGCGCTGTTTTCGCCGGGGAGCGAGGGATCGCCCAGCCCGCGCTGGTAGGCGCTGAAGAAGATGCCGTGCATCCCCATGCGTCCGTAGAGCCCTCCCATGTAGCGCACCACCTCGCGGTCCGTCTCGTCCGAGGCGCCCACGACGAACTGCGTGCTGGTCTTCACCTGCGCATGGGGGGCGCCGGGAGCCGTCAGCGCCGCGATGCGCTTGAGCGGGGCGATGATGGAATGCAGGTAGTCCTTGCGCGAAGTGAGTTTTGCGAAGTGCTCCGCCCCCGCCGTTTCGAGGTTCAGCGAGACCCCCGAGGCCAGCGAAAGCGCACGGTCGATGGCCGCGTCCGAGGCGCCGGGGATGATCTTGAGGTGCAGGATGCCCCGGAAATGTTCGCGGTAGCGGAGGAGTTCCGCCGTCGCCAGCATGCGCGACATGGCGGCATCGGGATTTCCGCACACGCCGCTGGTGAGGAAAATGCCGATCACCTGCCTCGAGTTCCAATAGGGCATGAAGGCCCTCACGATTTCGTCGGGCGAAAGGGTGCAGCGCCGCACGACATCGTGCCCCGCCCGCAGCGGGCAATACTTGCAGTCGTTCGCGCAGGCGTTGGAAACCAGCGTCTTGAACAGCAGGCTGCGTCCGCCGTTCTGGAGCGTCACGGGATAAAGCCAGCGGTCGTCCAATCCCCGCCGCCGGCTGTCGCCCGAACCGCACGAACAGGCGCACGACAGGTCGTATTGCGCGTCCGAGGACAGGATCTGCAGCTTCTCGCGCAGATCGGGAGCTGTCTGGATGAGGGGCATATTCTGCATATAACTGAACTCCCGTTCCTTTTCAAGGCCTGAGTTGCCGAATCCGGATCCCGCCCCTTGATCCGGGGTTTTCGCGGTCCCCAACTCCCTGAATTCGCCGCGCCTGTCCGATTTTCCGCCGCTTTCCAATTTTTCCCGAACCATTGACATTTCCGGACATGGGGTCTAGATTTCTCCGTAGAGTCCAGATTGGGAGGCCCTCCAATGCAATTGACAGTCAAAGATGCGGCGAATGTCTTGAACGTCGCTGAAAAAACGGTCTATCGCTGGATCCAGTCCGGCGGGCTTCCCGCCTACCGCGTGGCCGGCCAATATCGCATCAACCGCGCCATGCTTTTCGACTGGGCGACTTCCAAGCGAATCAATTTCTCGACGACGGAACCCCTCAAGGGACCGGAGAACGCCCCCTTGCCCACCTTGGCCTCCGCCCTCCAGGAAGGCGGCATCCACTACCGCGTGGCCGGCGCCACCAAGGCCGATATCCTGAAAGCGCTGGTGGGCCTGCTCAAGCTGCCCGACCAGGTGAACCGCGATTTCCTCCTCCAGGCGCTGCTGGCCCGGGAACAACTGCAATCCACCGGCGTGGGCGATGGCATCGCCCTCCCGCACGTGCGCAATCCCGCC
Organism: uncultured Verrucomicrobiota bacterium; assembly: GCA_937860055.1. GTDB lineage: Bacteria > Verrucomicrobiota > Kiritimatiellia > CAIQIC01 > Lenti-01 > Lenti-01. Next base: position 276,909 of record CALMBO010000027.1, read on the forward strand.
GTGCTGGAAATCACCACCCCGATGATCTGCCTGTGCTTCCTGGAGGCTCCGGCCGAATTCGGCGCGCTGGATGGCAAGCCCGTCAAGGTGCTCTTCGCCCCCCTCTCCCCCAACGTCCGCGTCCACCTGCACCTCCTTTCGCGCATCTCCTTCGCCCTGCGCAATCCGAAGTTCAAGGCGGTCCTAGCCAACGAAGGCCGGCGCGACGAAATCCTCGAGGCCGCACGGGAACTGGACCCGGAAGCCTCCCCCTCCTGACCCACCAAAACCGCGCAAGGAAAGGGCTCCGCATATGCGGAGCCCTTTTCATCCAGGAACCGGCCCGGTTCAATGCCGGCCGCGCCGGCGGCGGAGCACCCCGGTCACAAGCCGGTTTTGATCCTGTAGAAGCTCTCGTCCGGACCCGGCTGGTCGTTGGAATAGACGTTTTGCGGAGGCGTCGCATCGACCTCGCCCAGGAAGTTGGTGAATCCGCCTTCCTCCAGCAGGTTGGTCGCCCGCTCGATCGAATACGTCCGGCCCGCGACGCTGGCCCAGCGCAGAACGATCCCCCCGCCGCTCTCCACCATGTGCTGCATCGTGAAATGGGACAGGTAGTCCCGTGGATCCGTGCCGGCCAGATATTCGTCCCGGTCCACCCGCCCGTCTCCGTCGAAGTCCGAAACCATCGTCAAATCGTAGCTGTCGCCAAAGACACTGCGGATCCAGCTCACTGGGACGTTGTACAGATAGGTCTCCGGACGGTCGACCGGCAATCCGTTCAAGTTGACGAAGTTGAACCCGAAGTTGCCGTATTCATCCTTCGTGGCCGACGTGGTGCTCAAGCCCAGATAGGCACTGGAAATATAGCGGTCGTTCGTTTGCACCCCCGAGCTGACGATCAACCCGGACACGCTGCAGTTCGTGACCGAATCCACGCCGTTGGAGGCATTGAGGCTGCCCCAGGGAATGGCGCACTTCCACCGGGTCATGAGCCGGCTTCCGCTGTCCCACGTGCTGGTGCAGGCCACCGTGCCCGCCCCGTCGAACTGGGCGAGCTGGGCGGCGGACAGCGGCCAGAAATTGCTGCCGGCCGAATTCAGGTAGTACACGCCCTGGCCGAACTGGAAACCCGCCGAGTACATGTCGAAGTTCGTATAGGTGCCGTCGCCGTAGACGTCGCCCAGCAGGATCGCGATGTCCGCCGGCGGGTTGAAGGCCACGTTGTGCAGGATGTCGAGGCCGAGCGGAGGCTGGCTGTTCATGTTCCACAGGGTCCAGGAATTGTCGCCCAGGGTGTTGAACGAAAGGAACACGATCATGGCGTTGTTGCTGCCGCTCAGGTCCGCCCCGACGCCGCCGATGTAGAAATTCGTCGCGTCGCAGTTTGCATAGATCTGGCCGAAGTCTCCGAACCCGCCGAGGCTGTGGACCGTCGCCGCCCCGCCGTTGGTGTTGAAGTCGAAATTGTCGCCGGCGTTGTTGGGACTGCCCCCCGAAAGGAACGCGGGCGATCCCTCGGCGAACTGGATGCCGACCAGGGTGTTGGTGTTGCACGAAGACACGGCCACCGACCAGTTCGCGCCCGCATTGTCGTACACCGTCGGCGAACCGTTCGTCCCGGAACGGAAATTGACCGTCAGGTTCAGCGCCCCCTCCGGAATCGCGGTGTCGTAAACCCATTTTCCGGATTGGGAGGCCATTTCGTAGTGCGCATAGGTGGCCCACGCGTCGAACGTGGCCGTGACATAGACGGGATTGGTGCCCTGCAGGGGCGTGTTGGTGGGATCGAAGGTGACGGTCACGGTGTCGCAGTCGCGGGGCGACGCCGGTGAAAACTCCACGACGACGTTCGTCAGCACGCAGTTGGAAACGTCCACGCCGTAGTTCTGGCCGTTGTTGTTGTCCCAGGCCGATCCTCCATCGTTGAAGCAGGCGTTGATCCGGGAGCAGCCGACGGGGGGATAGTACAGATATTCCCAGCTTCCGGCGTTGTTCGTCATCGCCGGATCGGGCGTGACCACCCCCTGCCAGCCGTTGTATCCGATATGGATCCGGACCGGATCCGCGCCCGACAGCGGCCCATCGTTGGGGACGTAGGAGATCTTGACGGGATCGCAGCCATCCGGCGCCTCCGGGTTGAAGGCGACCGCCGGCGCGACATAGCAATCCTGGATGGTCTTGCCCCATCCATTCCCGCCGTTGTCGTCGTAGGTGGTTCCGCTGCGGAACATGACCTTGGCCGACAGGGCATTCGAGGGAATGCCGTTGGTGCAGTACCACTGCCCGCCCGTCGTGCCCGACATGGCGTATTCGTTGGTGGCTCCGCCGTCGAAGCTGATTATCAGCGTGACCGATGCGGCGGCGGCCAGGCTGCGGCCGGCCGAGTTGTAGATGGAGACCAGGGTGGAGCCTTCGCAATTGTCGGGCAACGTGGGCGCGAAGGTGACCGGCACGACGTTGGTCGAGTTGAACTGCCCCACGTAGACATGGAAGATGTCGCTGCGGTTGGTGTTCCCCTTCGTATCCACCGCCTCCACGTAGTAGTCGATCAGCACGTCGCTCTGGCCCGTGATCGGAGCGGTGTATTTCTGGGCGCGGCACGTCGGGGACGGCACGATGTTGTCCGGCCCCTTCACCGCCGGATCCCACGAATTCGTCATCGCCAGCGAATTCCACGAGCCCACTTCGCTGCCTCCCGCGAACGTCTCGTTCTGGACGGAATCGAGGGGGTTCACTCCGTCGTTGTCCGCGCGGTACTTCAGCGTGACCGACGAGAGGCCGCTGACATCGTCCACGTAGCTCCACACCTCGAAGTCGGAAGACGCCACTTCCGTTTCATTCCACATGCGGCCGCCGGGATTGTAGAGATTGCGCTGGGGCGGGAAGATGCTGGGCCCCATGCCATCCACGCCCGAATGCCGCCCGATCACCTGGTTGGCGAAATACACCGCGGTGTTGCAGGCCCGGGTCACGTTGCCGTCCCATGGATTCCCGCGATCCATGTCCCAATACCAGTAGCAGGAGGTCTCGCCGTTCAGGTAGGCGTGCCAGGCCCGCGCGGTGTCGTTGTTGATGCCCCATTCCACGTCGTCCATGTTGGGGCTGTCGCCGAGATAGCTGTTTTCCAGCGAATCGGCAAGGATCACGCGGTTCTGCGCCGCCACCAGGACCGACCACGACCAGCGGTCCGGATTCTCGCCGCTCACGTAGGTGGAGGAAAGCCATTTCTCGAAATAGGGCGTGCCGCCGTCGATTCCCACCCACGACCCCGGCTCCACGTGGATGACGTCGCTGGCCGACGGCGGATACATCTCGAGGTAGTCCTGCACCGACGTGTGGTCGAAATCGGCGTTGTTATTGCACATGTCCAGGAAAAGCCCGTGCTGGCCGTGCCAGGCGTCGGAATTCTTCATGCCGTAGTTGTCGCCGTCGCTGTGGGCCAGCAGCAGCATGGGATGGTTGGCATCGGTGTTGACGCTGCCCACGTGGGCGCCCCACACGTTTTCCGGCTTGAACGCGCCGTAGCCGCCGCGGCCGTTCTCGTTGCCCTCGTAGCGCCCGGCCGGCACGGCGATGATCTTCTGGGCCGTCCCGCTCGCCGGATCCACGTGCTGCACGTAATGCGGCTGGTATGCCCACGGGGCCAGGACCTTGGTTGGCGCCCACACGTTCTGGAGCTGCACCCAGGTGCTGCCCAGCTCGGCGGAGGTGGGGTTCTGCATGTCCGCCGGATTCACCCGGCAGGAGCTCGCGTCCGACCACGGGAAATCCGGCACGGCGCGGAACAGGTGACCGTTGTCCACGATGACCCACTCGAGGCCCTCCTCGACGAGGGCCGGAATCATCCACTCTGCAAAGGCGCATTCCGGCGGCCAGAATCCCTTGGAGTAGTCCGAGGTGTCCCAGAGCTGCTTGAACTGCTCCTTGTGCAGGCGGATCTGCATCTTCATGGATTCCTTGCAGGTCAAGGGCATGAGGCTGTGGTGATAGGCGATGCCCACGGTGTCCAGGCGCGGATTGTCCAGAGAGGTCCGCAATCCGTTGCGCGCCCAGTCGATCGAATCATCCCAGGAATTCCCCGTGCAATATCCCCAGAGGTTGTTGTTGTTTTCGGCCAGGGAACCCGAGTAGCTCATCTGCGCGCCGGCGTGGGCCATGCCTTTGTCGGCACCCGCCTGCACCGCATCCTTCGGCCACGTCGTGTAGGCTCCCACCCGGTCGCTGTCCCACACGCCCTGGACGCTGAAATTGAACCGGCCGTTCGCGTCGATGGTCTGGGGCGATTCATAGGGATAGTAGATCGGCTGGTGCATGTGCCAAAGGTAGGTCACGTGCATCGGCACCGCCTGCGCAGCGACCACCGCTAATCCGATGCCCGCCGCCGTCCAGACTCCCAACATTGTTTTTTTCATTTCGGCCTCTCCCCGCGGGTGGTTGAACGAACCGCCAACTGTAATAATCCTACGCCCGCCCCCTCCGCCGGTCAAGCGTTTCGGCGGCCGCTTGCGCATTAAAAAAGGCCGGTCCGAAGACCGGCCTTCAGGAAAGACTGCCCCTCCCTATTTCGCCACGCGCGCGTAGCCCGCCGTGAACTGATCCCCGTCTTCCCATTCCCACGAGGAATTGCTGCCCGTGACGCCACCCGTGTTCAGCGTGGCGGCATCGTTGGGAAGCGTGTCCAGCGACGAGGCGGAACCCACGTTGATGAAGACGCCCAGGCCGCTCGCCTCCAGCGTGGCCTTGTCGATCCCCAGCGCCGTGAACGGGATGGACATTTCGTAGAAGCTGTCGCGCGAGGTGTCGTGGCCCGACGAGATGTATTCCGTCAGGGAACTGTTGGTGTTCGACAGGTAGTTGTCGACGTCGCTGTACGGGCCATACAGCGTCGCCGAGGCGCATCCCGGGGCCCGCGCGATCGCGATGCCCCTGTTGGTCGTCGCAAAGTAGTTCACTCCGCCGTCGTCCACCGGGAATACCCCGCCCACGGCCCTGGAAATATAGGACGAATACAGGTCGGAACGCAGGCCGATCTGATAGTCCGGCAGATCCGTTCCGGTCATCCGGTCCATCTTGCCCCACATGTTGCTCGCGGCGCCCGCGCCGGCAAGCGTGTCGATGGAGATGAATTGCAGGATGCCCTGGCTGTTGGAAATCCGGCCGCTCAGCGCGCTTCCGGCGTTCGCGGGATCCAGCTTGTCGGTCACGTCCACGAACTGCCAGGCCAGATACAGCTTGGTGTCGTCCCAGCACGCCCAGAGGTGCGTGGCGTCGGCCGGCGCCTCGTGCATCGTCCAGTTGTCCCCCAGGCTGCGGGGGTCGTCGTTGACCATCTCGACCGCGATGAGCATGTTGGAGGTCCACTCCCCGCCCGTGTTCGCCCCGTCGACCGTGATGCCGGCCGACCGGTACAGGCCCTTGGTCGGATTCGTCGAATAGGGCGTGAACTTGCCGTTTCCGTTGGTGCTGCCGCCGCCGTTCACGGCAATGGTGTAGTTGGCGCCGCCGTTGTTGTTCCACGTGTTGCTTCCGGAGCTGTCGTTGGCGACCAGCGCATATTGGATCGTGGTTCCCGCCGCGAAACTCCCCAGATTCACCGACCACACGTCGTTGCTGGCGTTCGGAGCCCCCTTGGCCATGGCCTCGCTGGCCCAGCTGGAACCGCCATTCGCGCTGTACACGATGCCCGCGCCCGCCGCCGCCCCGATGGGCGCGGTCTGGAAACTCACCGTCAGCACCTCGCCCGTGTCCCACGAGCCGGCTGCCGGATCGGTCCCGACGTTGCCCGTCCAGGAAACCGGCAGGCCGGCCTCGGTCTTGGTGAAGGTGTAGACCTTCTGGGTGACCACCCCGTTCAGCGTGCCGCCGTCCAGGGTCAGCGTCCGCGTCTGCCCGTTGGTCATGCCGTCGCCGAACACGATCACCTGGCCGTTCGAATAGGCCGTCGCCCCCCCGCCCTGCACCGTGTAGGTCGACGAGGTCACATTGTACCCGCTGACGCTCAGCGTGACATTGAGGTTGCTCGCGCTGAAGGAGCCGCCCGCCGGCAAGGCGCCCACGTTCACGCTGTCGGCCGGCTCGTCCACCGCCGGAACGGCCACCCGCATGCGGATCATGACGTTTGACTCGCCGCTGGGCGGCACGGCCAGCAGGTTGCTCGTGGTCGTGGTGGTCTGGAAATCCTTCCAGATCCAGCCGGTGCCTTCCGCGTTCATGTTGGTCGCGCGCTGCAGGATGAAGGTGCAGTTCTTCGACTGGCCGTCGCCCCGGTAGAACCCCACCCATCCGTTGCCGAAGGAATCCATCCGGAGGTCGTCCGCCACCAGCGGATCGGTGCCGGTAAAGTATTCCTCGCGGTCGGGGCTCCCGTCGTTGTCGAAGTCGCTGAGGGCGGTGAATTCATAGTTGGACTGCGTGGCGCGGGCATCCTCTTCGAATGCCGCCACCCATTCCGCCGGAACGCCGAAGGTGCTGTTCGAGGCCGAACCCACCGAAATCCGGAGCCCCGTCAACGACACGTAGCTGACGGCGAAATTCCCGTATTCATCCGGCGGCTCGTTCGTGTTCGGGCAGATGCAGCTTTCGCCCAGGTACTTTCCGGACAGGTAGCTGTTCACCCCGTTGTTCGTGTTGATGCTGATCATCAGGCCCGACAGGTAGATGTTGCCCAGGTCCTGCGCGTTCGTCACGCCGAAGAACGCGAGCGGGATCGCGGCCTTCCACGAGGACGCCTGCTGGCTGTTGTAGCCATAGGCCCCGAACTGGTTGATCTTCGCATCCTCCACGCCGGAGAACGACTGCGGGCTCGATTCCGTCCCGTACGGCATGGCAAACACGCCTTGGCCGAAGTCCGGGCCTTCGGCGTGGTACATGCCGAAATTCGTGTGGTTGGCGTCGCCGTAGATGTCGCCCAGCAGGATGGCGCAGTGCACGGCCGGCCCGAACCCGACGTTGTGCAGGCGGTCCAGGCCGTCCGGCATGCTGTTGACATACCAGACGTTGTCCGCCCCGCGGTTGGTTCCCGCGCTGACGAAAATGGCGTAGGCGTTGTTGTCCACGTCCGTCGGCAGGGCCACGCCCGTCCCCCCCAGATAGAGGTAGGTGGCGTCGTAGTTCGCATAGATGCTGCCGAAGTCGCCGAATCCGTTGGTCCCCTGCGTGACCGCCGCGCCGCCCGTCGTGACCAGGTCGAACACCTCGCTGTTCATGGCGGGGGTGCCGGCCGCCATCTGCATCTCGGCCTGCTCGGCCGCGACGCTGACCGTGTAATAGCTTCCGCCGTTGTTGTCCACGACCACTTCGGCGGTCGGGATGTTGCTGGCGCCGATATAGTACTTGATGACCGCGCCCGCCGCCGGAATGCCCAGGTCGGCGTTGAACCAGATGCCCCGGCTGTCGACCCAGTTCGTGTTGGCCGCCATCGCGGCCGCCGTCCAGTTCACGCCGCCGTCCGTGGAGGTGTAGAGCGTCACGGCGGCCTGCGACGGATTCGTCGCGGAGGTCACCAGCGTGTTGACATAGAGGTTCTCCGACGCCTTCGCCACGGTCGGATAGTTGTAAGTCGAGGCCAGGCCGATGCTGGCGGACGCTTCGATGGACACGCTGTAGTTGTTCCCGCCGTTGCTGTCCCAGAACACATTCGTGCCGCCCGTCACCCGGATGGAGTATTGCAGCGTCGAGCCGCCGGCGAACGGACCCAGGGCTCCATTGTACCAATGGCCGTCGGTGCTGGACCAGTTGGTGTTGACATCCATCGCCTCTTCACTCCAGGTCGTTCCGTCCAGCGACCACACGACGTCCACCGCGGTCACCAAACCCGTGGGCCCCGCCTCGGCGTTGATGTAGATCGTGTCGTCCGACGTGGCTTCGCCACTCGCCGGCCAGGCATAGGTGCCGCTGCACCACAGGCTTTCCACCGGCCCGGAAGGCAGCTGGTTCACGTAGATCTTGGTGCCCTTGCCGCTCAGCGATTCGGCCGGCAGATAGCCGCTGGCGTTGGACCACTTGACGTTGTTGGTGTTGTCCACGTCGTAGAACGCCGTGTTGGCGACGCCGACATTGGCCGAGTCGGTCGTGATCCCGTTGTCGGATGTGTTGATATAGACGACACCGACCTGCTCGCCGTAGGTCTTTTTGAAGACGTACTGCCCTTGGCCGCCGGAGTAGCAAAGCTGGCTGAAGGTGCCGCGGCGGAGGCTGATGTAATCGTCGCGGATCCCGTTCAGCCAGGCGATGTGCTGGTAGAGGGGGGCGTTGGTGGCCGCCAGCTTGTTGCCGGACGCCGGCCCGGGCTGGAAGCCCTTGTCGAACATGCATTCGCGCTGCCAGTCGCCGTCATCCGGATTGTCGCTGGTCTTGTTGCTGCCGTTGTAGTGCCCGCCCTGGTTGAACGCGTGCTCGGTCCCGAAGTACAGGCAGGGCACCGGCGTCGCCAGGTAGAGGAACGACATGGCCGGCTTCAGCTTCCACTCCGCATTGCCCGTGTCCGTGCCGCTGATCTGCAGGGAGATGCGGTTCAGGTCGTGGTTGTCGATGAACGCCACCAGCCGGTTCGCGCCCACGCCGAACTGGCTCACTTCGTTCATCGTCTGGCCCAGATAGCCCGTCCAGTTCCCGTCGCCGAACACGCCCTTGATCGTCTGGCTGATCGGGAAGAACAGCGCGGAATTGAAGCCGTAGCCATCGCTGCAGAACGACGCCAGCGCGGAGCTGCTGTAGGTGAACAGCTCGCCGAACATGATGAAGTCGTTCTTGCCCCGGTAGGCCGCGTGGTCGCGGATCGCGTCCGCCCAGTTCCGGATCCAGGTGTAGTCCACGTGCTTGATGGCGTCCACGCGGAAGCCGTCGCAGTCCGTCGCGTCGATCAGGTTCTTGAATGCCTTCGCCAGGATGTCCTGGACCGCGGCGTTGGCACCGCTGTCGCCGTTGTCCGTGTTCAGGTCGTCCGTGCCCTTGAACTGGCCCTTCTTGTTCTCCGGGTCGCAGTCCCAGCACTGTATCGTGCCGTTGTTGTGGAAATAGGCCAGGTTGTCGAACGGCGCCGGGTGCTTGTTGGAATCGTTCCACCACTGGAGGGTTCCGCCGCCGCTGTTGTAGTAGTTGTCGGCGTCGCCGCTCAGTCCGTTCTTGTCGCACATGTGGTTCGGCGCCACGTCGAGGATGACGTAGATGCCGGCGTCATGGAGGGCATCGATCAGCTGCTTCAGTTCCGCGAAGGTGCCCATCGCCGGATCGCACTTGAAGAAGTTCTCCGGGTGGTACTGGTGGTACGGCGTGTAGCGGGTGTCCTTGCCCTGGTCGTTCATCTGCACGCCCGAAATCCACACGGCCTTCACGCCCATGCCGGTCAGGTAGGGAATGTTGTTCCGCAGCCCGTTCCAGTCGCCGCCGTGGTGGAAATTGCGGTTGTACGGATAGGACTGGCTCTCGCACTTCCACGAGGGTTTGTAGCTGGCCAGCTGGTCCGTGCCCGAATCCGCGAACCGGTCCGTGAAAAGCTGGTAGATGTTGATGTCGCGCCAGTCGGCCGGGCTGGGCGTGTAGCTGAAACCGACCTCGCTCTCCCGCGTCTTGAGGCCGTAGGTGGCGTCGTTCACCCCCCAGTCGCTGATCCCGGATTCTTCCGCCCAGCTTGCGATGGACGTGGCGAAGATCGCCGCCAATGCACACACCAACCACAGGTTCTTCACGGACTTCATCACGGCTCTCCTCGGGTTTCGGCGGGACGGGCACCCACACATCTTGTAAAACGATACACCTTCCCGCGAGGGGCGCGCAAGCCTTTTTAAAACGTTTTTCCGAACTTTTCTCCTCGTCTCCCGAATTGCCTTTTCTCTCCCTCTCCGCTAGCCTCTTCGCATGACTAAACCCCTCCTCTTCCGCGACCTCCCCCGGCCCAACTACACCGGCGGCGGCATCCTCAACTTGATGTCTTCCCTCATCCGCGGCCGGGGCGGACGCTCCCCCCACCGCCCTCTCAACGGCCTCCCGCCCTCCGCCGTCCGCCCGTACAAGAAAGTGGTCCTTTTCCTTCTCGATGGTCTCGGCTCCAAGCAGTTGCACCGGTTCATCCGTTCCGGGAAAGGCCGGAAGTTCCTCGCCCTCCATCCGTGGCAGAAAATCACCACCGCCTGCCCCGCCACCACCGCCGCCGTCGTCACCACGCTCGCCACCGGCTCCTCGCCCGCCGAGCACGCCATCCTCGGCTGGCACCTGCACCTGCCCGATCTCGGAATGGATGGAACCATCCTGCCCTTCGTCACCCGCACCGACACGCCCATCGCCCCCCCGGAATTCGACCTGGAAAAATATCTCGCCATCCCCGCCCCCCTCGCCACCATCCGGGGACGCCGCGTCCTGATTTCGCAGGGCGATATCCCCACCAGCCGCACCTCGATGGCCCAGCCCTGGTGGACCGAGCGCCGTTCCTTTGAAAATCTCGACGGCATGCTGCGGCAGCTCCGAGCCTTCGCCCGTTCCCCCGGTCGCGCCACCGCCTATGCCTATTGGCCCCACTATGACACCTACTGCCATGCCCACGGCCCCGAAGGCCGCGTCCCCGCCATTCATCTCGGCGAGATCGATGCCTTCCTCGGCCGCGCGCAAAAGGCCCTCGCCGGCACCGACACCCTTCTGCTTGTCACCGCCGACCACGGCCACATGCAGACGCACACCCGCATCGACCTCTCCCGGATTCCCGGCTTCTACGACACCCTTGCCACGCTCCCTTCCGGCGATTCCCGCATGGTCCAGTGCTTCATCCGCCCTGCTCGCGTGAAGGAATTCCTCCGCCTGGCCCGCTCCTCGCCCCTCCTGGGCGCCGCCGCCTGCGTCCCGCTTTCGGAAATCCTCCGCTCCGGCATCCTCGGGCCCGGCAAGCCCCATCCCGCCCTGGAAAACCGCCTGGGCGACTACACCCTCTTCGCCGCCCCCGGCCATGCGTTCCTCTATCCCCCCGCCCTTACTCCCTATAAGAAGCTCAAGTTCGGCAACCACGGCGGCCTCTCCCCCGACGAGCTCGAAGTCCCCCTCTTCGTCGTGACGCCGTAAAACAGTCCGCCTCCCCTCCGCGCTTGACATGTTCCGCGCGCCTGCGTATCTATACGCAGAAACAGTGCCCAAATCCCTCAAGGAGAAGCCATGAACGTTCCCGACTATTCCAACTATTTCAATCTCCACCCCGACAAGGAGGGGCGCTTCGGCAAGTACGGCGGCGCCTATCTCCCGCCCGACCTCGAGAAGATCATGGGCGAAATCCGCGATGCCTACGACACCATCTCCCGCTCCGCGAAATTCATCGCCGAGCTCCGCTCCATCCGCAAGCACTTCCAGGGCCGCCCCACTCCCGTTTACCACGCGGAACGGCTCTCCAAAAAGCTCGGCGCCGCCCAGATCTACCTCAAGCGCGAAGACCTCAACCACATGGGCGCCCACAAGCTGAACCACTGCATGGGCGAAGGCCTCCTCGCCATGTACCTCGGCAAGAAAAAGCTCATCGCCGAAACCGGCGCCGGCCAGCATGGCGTCGCCCTCGCCACCGCCGCCGCCTACTTCGGCCTCGAGTGCGACATCCACATGGGCGAGGTCGACATCGCCAAGCAGGCGCCCAATGTCGCCCGCATGAAGCTCCTCGGCGCCAAGGTCATTCCCGTCACCTTCGGTCTCCGCACCCTCAAGGAAGCCGTCGACTCCTGCTTCCAGGCCTATATGGCCGACCCCGTTACCCAGCTCTACTGCATCGGCTCCACCGTCGGCCCCCACCCCTTCCCGATGATGGTCCGCGACTTCCAGCGCGTCGTCGGCATCGAGGCCCGCGAGCAGTTCTACGACATGACCGGCGACATCCCCGACATCGTCACCGCCTGCGTCGGCGGCGGTTCCAACGCCATGGGCATCTTCTGCGGATTCCTCGCCGACCCCTGCGAAATCCACGGCGTCGAACCCCTCGGCAAGGGCACCAAGCTCGGCGAGCACGCCGCCACCATGACCTACGGCAAGGAAGGCGTCATGCACGGCTTCAACTCCTACATGCTCCAGGACGAGAAGGGCCAGCCTGCGCCGGTCTATTCCATCGCCTCCGGCCTCGACTATCCCTCCGTCGGCCCCGAGCATGCCTTTCTCAAGGATTCCGGCCGCGTGAAATATTTCACCGCCAGCGACCGCGAGGCCGTCGAAGCCTTCTTCATGCTCTCGCGCGTCGAAGGCATCATCCCGGCCCTCGAAAGCTGCCATGCCGTCGCCCATGCCATCCGGCTCTGCCGCAACCAGCCCAAGCACTCCCGCAGCATCCTCGTCAACCTCTCCGGCCGCGGCGACAAGGACATGGACTACGTCATCGAGCACTACGGCTTCGGCGAAGGCTTCAAGATCTAGCCCTTCCGCCCAGGCAACGCGGACCGGCCCCCGGGCCGGTCCGTTTTTTTGCGCCCCCCGGACGCCCCCTATTCGTGGAAGATGACGGCCTCGAAGACCGTGAACCGCGCGCGCGGGTCCTTCCAGGCATCGCCGGACAATCCGGCCTTGTAGGAGAGATGGGTCAGCGTGGTCGCCAGGTCCCAGCCCTGCTCCGGCGCGACCTGCGGCAGGAAAACAGCCGAACGCCCGCCCAGTTCGATGACCATGCCGTGCCGCCCGATCTCGATGTCCCGGTACGAGGCGACGGGCACCGGCGGCGTCAGCGCGCTGATCTCGATGTGGATCCCGGGGAACTCCTTCGCCGTCAGCGGCGAAAAGCGCGGATCGTTGAACGCCGCGTCGATGGCGTGGTCGAGGACCACATCCGCCAGCGCGCGCCGCGGGAAGATCTCGCCGATGCATCCGCGCAGCTCGCCCCCCGTCGTCAGGGTGACGAATCCGCCCATCTTCTGCTTCATCGCGGGAGTGGGCTCCACCCCGAGGTCTTCGGGATCGGACGGCGCCTTCCCCTTCAGGGCCTGGGCGATGGCCTTGCGCGCAAGCGACAGCAGGATCTTCTTGTCGTCGTCGGAAAGTTCCCGGCCTTCCGCCTTCGCCTCCGGTTTCTTCGCCGCCTTCCCTGCGCCGTAGAATCCGATGCTTTCATAGCTCACGGAATTTTCCCAGTCGCCGGTGCTTCGTCCGGAGGTGTCGTGGGCCAGTTCGCGGGCCTTGAACTTCTCCGGCAGCATCCGCAGCAGGACGCCGATGGGATCCTGCCCGCAGATGGTCGCGCCGGTCCGGTCGCAGTAGGCGGCGAAACCGTCCGCATCGCCGGCCAGGATCTTCTCCACCGCGCCGCCATCGAGCTTGCGCAGGTTCGCTTCCACGTTCGTGCGGAACGGCACGTAGCCGAAGTTCGGGCCGTAGTGCGTGAAGTCGGAGCTGGCGACCAGCGCCGTGCGCCCGTCCATCAGTCCGCCCAGCGCCGCGGCGGCCTGTCCGCGGGCATCGTCATCGAGCTGGCCGAGGGTGACAGGCACCAGCTTCCACTCCCGCCCCGCCAGCGCCGCCTGCAGCAGCGGGAGCTGCAACTCGACGCTGTTTTCGCCCCGCCGCGTCTCGGGACGGTCGGTGAACAGCGGATTCTTCATCAGCCCGGCGATGGCCTCGGTATCCAGCGGCGTCTCGCCGATCGGAGAACGGTAGTGCGTCTCGCGGGAAGGCAGGCTGGCCCGGCCGGGCATGTGGATGCGGTGCGAAAACCCGACCACCACCACGCGTTCCAGATCCGTCCGCGCCGCGAGGGCCTTCATGCCGGCCGCCGCGCAGGGCCCGGAATAGGCATATCCCGCGTGGGGCACGATGACCGCGAAGAGGGTCGGATCTTCCTCCACCTTCGCGCTCCGCAGATAACCCTCCAGCTCCGACCGGAGCCGGACAGGATCCGCGTCGTACCACGAGCCCGCCAAGGTCGATTCCAGGATGGCCTTTTTCATATCCACCTCTTCTTCCCGCGCGCATGCACCGGCCGCCAAAAGCAAATATAGCACAAGTCCGAGGTTCCTATTCATTGCGCAACGCCTCCGCCGGCGGAAGGCGCGCGGCCATCCACGCCGGCCCTGCGGAGCAGAATAACGCGATCCCCAGCGCCAAGGCGAGCGGCAAAATCCGGGTTTCCGCGCCAAAATGGAAGGGCAGCGGGAACCGCCCGCCCAGCCCGCGCAGCGCCCCCTCCGCCGCAAGCATGCCCGCCAGCGCCGCGGAACCGGACAGGACCAGCGCCTCCGCGACAAACAAACGGGCGATCTCGCGGCGCCGGGCCCCCAAGGCGCGGCGCAGGCCGATTTCCGGAATCCGTTCTCGCACACCGGACAACAGCATCCCGGCCAGCGTCACCGCGCCGAGCAGCAGGCTCAGCGCGCCGCCGGCGCCGGCCGTCCAGCCAATGGCCCGCTGCCACCGCCGGACCCCTTGCAGCAGGGTGTCCGGCGTGATCCATTCAATGCCCTCCGCGCCGAGGCCGGGCTGCCCCAGCAACGCCGCCAACCGCCGCCGAAGCGCCTCGGGCGAGGTTCCCTCCCGGGCCCGGAACAGCAGCGCATCCACCCGCGACAACGCTTCGGCGTCGCCCGTTTCCAGCGCATCGGCCGTGTACGGGATGAACACCGCCTCCGGTGGAAGACCCGGCGTGGCACCCCCGGATTCGAAGCACCCCACCAGCCGGTACGGCTCGGAACCCAGAGAAACAATGTCCCCCACATGCCAGCGGTTCTTCCGGCACAAGCCCTCGGACGCCATTGCATGGCGCGAACCTTGGCGGATATCCAGCCCGTCCAGCGCGCGGCCCTCGGTGAACCGCCAGCCCCGCGTTTTCGCCAATCCGTCGTCGGTGGCCGCCACGCCCGCCTCCACCCCCGGAACCGGCGGCAGCGTTTTCACGCCCGACACCCACGCGTCCCCCTCGAGATTCCCGCGGAGAAAATCGACCTGCGTCCGGTTCCAGGCGGTTTCCGGAGAATGCACCAGCACGATCGAGCCGGCGCCGAAGGAATCGACCAGGCCTTGGGCCTGCCTCCGCAAGGCATCCAGGGTGGCCAGCAGGACGGTCACGGCGAACAACCCCAGCGCCAGGCTGAAAAAGGCCAGCCCCGCGCGGGCAGGGCCCGTCCGCAAGCCGGCCCACAGGTCTGACGCAAACTTCCTCAAGGCAGGCGCACCCGGTCGCCCTCGGCCAGCCCGGAAACGATCTCGACGCGCGTGGCATCGGCCAGCCCCGTTTGCACGGCGACCTCTTCTCCGGAATCCCGCCGGACGAAGCTTTGGCCCCCGCGCCACTCGATGGCCTCGCGGGGCAGCAGGAGCGCGCCGGAGGACTCGCCCGCGACGATCTCCGCGCGCACGGAAATGCCGACCGGCAGCAGCTCGGATACCGGATCGAGCGCGATCTGAACGGGGAAGAACTTGCGCCACACCGGCTGCCCCGGCCGCGTCTGGGCCATGCCGCCCACGCTTCCGATGCGGCCGGCCAGTTTCACGTGCGGGAAGGCGGCGGGCGTGGCTTCGACAACGCTCCCCGGCTTCACCCACGGCAGTTCCGCCTCCCCGATGAATCCGCGCACGACGTGCTCGGCGGGATCGGGCAGGCACAGGAAGGCCTGGTTCCGGAACAAGGTGTCGCCCACGTGCGCCGTTCGGTATTCCCCTCCCACCGGCAGCGGCACCAGCGTCGCCACGCCGGCGACCGGCGCGCGCACGTCGCACAGCCGGAGCTGGCTCGCCGTGAAATCCCGCTGCCGCTCCGCCGCCTCCAGCGCCGCGCGCGCCTTCGCCAGGCGCGCGGCGTGCACGTGCTGCTTCGTCAGCTCGATGCGCGTATCCATCTGCTCGCCGCGCTTCTTCAGGCCTTCCACCTTGCCGGCCTGCTGGGCCACCTCGCCTTCCGACATCAGTCCGCGCTCCGCCAGTCCGCGCGCGGATTCCAGGAAGCGTTCCTCGGCCTCCCGCTCGGCGCGCGCCTCCATGCGCTGGGACTCCATGTCGAGCAGCTCCAGCGGCAGTTCGGCCTTTTCAAGGCTCTCCAGCTCCTGCCGCGCGCGCACCAGCTCGTTCTCCTGCCGCGCCAGGTCCTGTTCGATCTGCGAGGCGTCGAAGCGCGCCAGCAGATCGCCCTTTTCAACGCGGGTGCCTTCGGGCACCAGCTCCGACAGGACGGCGGACCCCTGCACCCCGACGGCGATCGTCTCCACGCGGCGCGCCGCCAATTCGCCCTGGAACGGGATGGCCATGCGGATCGCGCCGCGCGAAACCCCTGCCGTGCGCGGCGCCTCCACCGCCCCGGGCCCGCAGCCCGCCAGCAGCAGCGCACAGATCCCCCCCGCGATTCCCATCCTAGTCTTCATTCGTCGCTTCTTTCTTTTCCGCGCGCAGAATCTCCCGGGGCGCGGGCACCAGCGTGCCCAGGACATGCAGGAGGCGATAGGCCGAAACCGAGGCCTCGCGGCGCGCGGCCAGCTCGCCCAGCTCGGCGTCGACCAGATCGGATTCGGCGTCGGACACGGAATCGGCGCTGGCACGTCCGGCCTCGAACAGGGAGCGCGCCAGCGCGGCGCGGTTGGCGGCCAGCTCGCGGTTGCGCGCCGCCAGCTGCAGCGTGGCGCGCGTGCGGCGATAGGTCGACAGGCCGGAGTTGACCTCGACGGCCAGGCGGTTCCTCACGATCTCCGCGACCTGCCGGCTGGCCTCGGCGGCCAGCCCGGAACGCGCCACATCCAGCCGCGCCCCGCGCAGGTTCAGGTTCATGTCGGCCGTCAGCCCCGCGAACCAGGCGTCCTGGTCGAGGCGCCCGGCATCGCTCCACTCCTCGCCCTCGCCAAACGTCGTCTGGCGGGCGGTAAGCCGCAGGTCGGGCAGGAGGTTCCTCCGCGCGAGGCGCAGCTGCCGGTCGCCGGTCTCGATGTCCTGCAGGGCCTGGGCGTAGTCGGGCCGTTCGGAAAGCGCGACGGCCAGCGCGCGCCCGGCGTCGGCCACCTCCAGGTCCAGCAGCGCCGGCGGCGACAGGCGGAAGGCGGCGTCCAGCGGCAGCCCCAGCAGATGGGCGAATTCCTGGAACTGGATCGCCAGCTGCGCGCGCTCCGTTTCGAGGCGCAGGGCCGCCTCGCCGCGCTGCAGGTCCATGCGCAGGACCTCCGTGCGCGTGGCCTTGCCCTGCGGCTCCCGCGCGCGCGCCAGCGCATACAGCCGCTCCATGCGGGCGGAAAAGGCCTCGTCGCTATCGATCTGGTGGCGCAGGTAGATCAACCCCTCGTAGAGCGCCACCACTTCCACGACCAGCGCCGACCGGTCGCGCTCCCACGCCCTCCGCGCCGCCAGCAGGGTCTCGCTGGCGGCCACGACGGGCTCGTCCTGGACCAGGGGGCCGAAATTCCGGAACAACGGCTGCTCCACCTCCACCCGGATCTCCCCGCGCCGCTGGGCCGCCGCACCGTCCACCTCGATCTGGCGGACCGCGCCGCCCACCGACACGCGCGTGCCATGGGAACCCGTCGCCTGCACGCCCAGGCCGGCGCGAACGGTCTCGCTGCCGGAGGAACCCGCGCCAACGGAACCTTCGGGCACGATCTGGATGCCATGCGCGGTTTCCCGCGCCCGCTCTTCGGCCAGGCGATACCCCTGGATGTCCAGCGCCCCCTTGACCAGCTCGCGGTTGTGCGCCAGGGCCTGCTCGATGGCCTCCTCCAGGGACAGCGGCATCGCATCGCCCTCCGGCGCCTGCGCAAGCACCGGCAGGGCCAGCCCCAGTGCGCCGGCCACCAGCCATCCCTGGAATCCTTTCCTCATGCGGCGCATCCTAGCGGTTTTCCACACCATGGAAAACTTTTTCGGGATTTTTCCATGGCATGGAAGAACCGCCCCCGCAGGCTCCTGCGGCGATCCCCTCCCTCCGGGGGAAAAGGTTGATTCACCCCGTTCCTGCAGGTAGAGTGGCGGCGGAATTGGATGCCATGGCCGACGCGGATTTCTTGATCGAAGTGGAAAACCTGACCCGGCGCTTCCCCCGGTGCGAAGCGCTGGGCGGCGTTTCCTTCCAGATCCGCCGCGGCGAAGTCGCGGGGGTCCTCGGCCCCAACGGCTCCGGCAAGACCACCACCCTGCGCATCCTCGCGGCCTACCTCGCCCCCACCTCGGGACGGGTCCGGGTGGCGGGATTCGACACGACAACCCATTCGCTGGAAGTCCGCCGCCGGATCGGCTACCTGCCGGAAAACGTTCCCCTCTATCCCGAAATGCGCGTGGAGGAATACCTGGCCTTCCGCGGACGCCTCAAGGGGCTGCGCGGCGCGCGCCTGTCCGCCCGCCTCCGCGACGTGATCGAGCAATGCGGACTCGGCGATTCCTCCCGGCGCCTGATCGGCGCCCTGTCGCGGGGCTTCCGCCAGCGGACGGGATTGGCGGACTGCCTCCTGCACGAGCCCGCCGTCCTCCTGCTCGATGAACCGCTCGCCGGCCTGGACCCGGCCCAGGTCCGAATCGTGCGCGAACTGCTGCGGGGATTGGGCGGAAACCGCGCCGTCCTGTTCTCCACCCATGTGCTCGCCGAGGCGGAGCATCTCTGCCACCGTGCGCTGATCCTGAACGCCGGGCGCCTCGCCGCGGCCGATTCCCCGGAACGCCTGGTCCAATCGTCCGGGGCGCAGGGCTTCGAGGAGACCTTCCTGCGCCTCACCACCCTTCCCTCCCTCGTGCGCAATCCCGGAAAGAGGAAGGGGACATGACCGTTTTCCTCCAGCTGTGGCGGCGCGAAATCTCCTCCTATTTCCGCACGTCCATCGCCTATGCCGGCGGGGCCTTCTTCCTGGCCGTCATCGGCTTCGGCTTCTGGATGACGGCAAGCCGCCTGGCGCAGGGCGCGGCGGAGGACGGCCTCGCCGGCGCCTTCTTCGGGGCGCCCTGGTTCTGGCTGGCCATGCTGATCGTCACCCCCCTGCTCACCATGCGGCTGTTTGCGGAGGAACGCCGCATGGGCACGCTGGAGATGCTGATGACCGCGCCCGTCACCGAAACCGAAGTGGTCCTCGCCAAGTTCGCGGGCGCCTTCTCCGCCTTCCTGCTGCTGTGGGTGCCGACGCTCGCCTATGCCGCCATCCTGGAGCGGTGCGGCGCCCGCCTCCCCGCGCTCGACTGGGGCTCCGTGGCCGCCGGCTATCTCGGCACCCTGCTGATCGGCGGCTTCTTCCTGTCGGTGGGCCTGCTGTGCTCGCTGCTGACGCGCCACCAGGTCGTCGCGGCGATGGCCTGCCTCGCGGCGCTGGGCCTCCTGCTGGCCGCCGGCCAGCTGCCGCTCTACACGCATGCCGAACAGGTCCGGCGGATTTCCCGCGCCGTTTCGGCCCCGCTCCACATGATGGATTTCGCCGCAGGCATCCTCGACACCCGCACCGTGGTCTGGTATCTCGGCGCGACCGTCCTGCTGCTGTTCATCGCCATCCGCATCCTGGAGGCGCGCAGGTTGCGCTGACCGGCCATGGAACCGCGCGAATCCTCCTCCCCCCTCTCCTGCCGCCTCCGGCGCCTGGCCGTCCGGGCCAACCTGCTGGCGGTCATCGGCCTGGCCCTGGCCATCTTCGGCATGGTCAACTATCTCTCCATGCGCCACTACGCGCGCACCCATTGGAACCGCGGCGGATTCACGAAGCTGTCCGACAAGAGCCTCCGCCTGCTGGATTCCACCACCGCCGACATCCATGTCGTCGCCCTGATCCGCCCCTCCAACGAAGCCTACGACAGCGTGGCCGCCCTGCTGCAGGAATACGCCGCCCGTTCCCCCCGCCTCTTCGTCGAATCCGTGGATCCGGACCGCAACCTCGCGCGCGCCGAGCAGCTCGCACGGCAATATCGTCTCGCCGCCGCCGAATGCGTGGTCTTCGACATCGGCGGCCGGCACCAGGTCGTGCCCGCCGCCGATCTCCTCGAATACGGCTATCCCGCCGCCGACGGCGACAAGCCCCGCCGGGCCTTCCGCGGCGAACAGCTCTTCGGCAGCGCCATCCATGCCCTCACGCAGGCCGCGCGCCCCACCGTCTGCTTCACCCGGGGCCACGGGGAACGCTCGCCCGACGACTTCGACCGCCACTCCGGCTATTCCCGCATCGCCGCCCGCCTGCGCGACGACAACCTGGACGTGGAAACCCTCGACCTCGGCGAAGCCAAGGCCATCCCGAACGATTGCGCGCTGCTGGTCGTCGCCGGCCCCGTCCAGGAATTCGCGCCGTTCGAAATCGCCCTCGTCCGCGACTATCTCGACCGGAAGGGCCGCCTCCTCCTCCTCCTCGACGCCCGCACGAAAACCGGCCTCGAACCCCTGCTGCAGGAATGGGGCGTCCTCCTCGGCGACGATGTCGTCGTGGATGAAAGCCGGACCCTCGGCGGGCGCGATCTGCATGTCTCCGCCTATCCTCCCCATGCCATCACCGCCCCCCTGCAGGATCTGGCCAGCGTCTTCTTCCTGCCCCGTTCCATCCGCGCCCAGCCCCATGCCGGCGGCGACAAGCCCGCCATCTCCGAGCTGGCCGCGTGCTCGGCGGCGGGCTGGGCCGAATTCGATCCGGACGATCCGTCCCCCCATTTCGATCCACAGGTGGACATCCCCGGCCCCGTCCCCGTCGCCGTCGCCATCGAACGCGGCCCCGTTCCCGGCGTCCATGTCCAGATCCGCCCCACCCGCCTCGTCATCGTCGGCGATTCCGATTTCGTTTCCAACAGCGGGCTCATGGGCGCCAATGCCGACCTGCTCATGAACTCCGTCAACTGGCTGCTGGACCGGGAGGAGGGATTGGCGGTCTCCCCCCGCACCCTCGAGGAGTTCCGCCTCGTCATGGATGCCCGCCAGCTCCGCCGCCTGTTCTGGGCCGTGGTGGTGGCCCTGCCTGGCCTCGTCGCCGCGCTGGGCCTCTGGGTCGCCTGGCAAAGGAGGCGCTGAAGCATGAACTTCCGCCTCACCGGAATCCTCGCCCTGGTCGCCGCCCTCCTCGGGCTGGCCATCCTGTTCTGGGACAAGGATGACGATACGGCCCGCGCCCGGCTGGAGCGGGCCCGGCGCGCCTTCCGCTTCGATCCCGCCCGCGTGGACCGCCTGCTCATCGAGACCGGCGACCTCTCCCTCGAATGCCGCCGGGAGGGCGGCCAGTGGCATTTGGTCAAACCCATCGCCTCGCGCGCCGACCCGGTCGCCATCGAGCGCCTGCTCGGCGCCCTGCAGGAACTGCCCCGCGGCGACATCCTCCTGCCGCCGCGCAAGGCGGCCGACGCCTACGCGCCCTACGGGCTCGATGCCCCGCATGCCACGCTCTCCATCGTCGCGGGCGCGGCCACCAACCGCATCCTCATCGGCCGCCGCACCCCCCTGGGCGATGGCGTCTATGTCCGCCAATCCAACCATGCCGGCCTCGCCCGCCTCGACACCTCCCTCCTCGACCTGCTGCCGGCCAGCGCCGATGCCTTGCGCGACCGGTCCCTCCTCTCCGGCGTCCCCGCCGCCATCGAACGCCTCGACATCCGCGGACCGGCCGGCTACCTCCAGCTGGCCCGCAACGGCGGCGGCGCCTGGCGCATGTACCAGCCGTTCACGGCGCGCGCCGATTCCTCCGTCCTCTCCGCCCTCGTCGAGAAGCTCCTCTCCTGCTCCGTCGTCCAGTTCGTCCAGGATGCCGCCAGCGACCTCTCCCCCTACGGCCTCGACAGCCAGAGCGCCGTCACCGCCGTTCTCAACACCGGTTCCGGCGACGGCTCGCAGTTGCTGTCCCTCGGCGATCCCCTCCCCAACGATCCCGCCCTGGTCTATGCCCGCCTCCAGGGGGAAAACTCGATCTATGCCGTCCCGCTCGAGGTCCGGCAGGCGCTGCTCCTCCGCCCCGACGACCTCCGCGACCGCCGCATCCCCGGAATCGACCCCAATTCTATCCGCGGCATCCGCATCGAAGAAGGGGAAACCGTCCTCGAATTCGTCCAGAATGCCGACGACTCCTGGCAGATCGTCTCGCCCTTCCGCGCAGCCGCCGATGGCGCCGCGGTCCGGAAGCTCCTTTGGTCCTGGACCGATGTGCGCCTCACCGCCTTCGATGCCCCGGCGGCGACCAACGAGCCCCCGCCCTCGGCCCGCCTCATCCAGATCACCGGCCGCGATCCCCATGCGCCGCCGGTTGTCCTGCGCCTCGGCCCCCGTCCGCAGGAAGCCGGAACGGCCCGCATCGCCATCGACGGCGATTCCGGCGGCGCCGTCGTCTCGCCTTCCCTCCTGCTGGATTTTCCGCTCGATCCCCTCCTCTACCGGTCGCGCGAAATCCTCTCCATCCCGGCCGGGGACATCGCCGGCCTCCGCATCGTCGTCGGCGGGCAGTCGGTGCAGGTCGATCGCGACCCCGCCTCCGGCCAATGGATTCCCGCCGCGCCCTGGATCGATGGCGTGCTCGCCGCCCTCTCCCCCCTGCGGGCCGAATACCTGCTGTCCATCGATGCCACCGCCGATGCCGGCTTCGCCGCCCCCTACCTCTCGCTCACCGTCGATCTGCGCGGCCAGAGCGGCCTGGCCACCACGCTGCTGGTCGGCGACGAGCTCTCGCCCGGCGGCCCCCGCCGGGCCGCCGTGCGCGGACGCGACCTCGTTTTCGCCCTCCCGCCCTGGACCGTCGAGGAGCTCCGGCCGCCGACCAAGGAACCGGAATGAAATCCATCCGCATCCATCTCGACGCCCACGCGCACATCTACCCGTTCCACGATGTCCCGCGCCTCCTGCTCGCCGCGCTCGACCACATGCCCCGCGTCGCCCCGACTGACCTGCGCGTCCTGTGCCTCGCCGAACGGTCCGATTGCTCCTTTTTCCAGTCCCTCGCCCAGGATGAAATCCGGCTTCCCGGCGACCGCTGGCGCATCGCCGCCTGGGATCCCGCCGGCGGCGTCAAGGTCCGCCATCTCCCCGACCACCGCGATCTCTGGATCCTCGCCGGACGGCAGATCGTCTCCGCCGAACGCATCGAGGTCTGCTCCCTCTTCAGCGACGAACCCATCGACGACGGGAAACCGGCGCGCGACATCCTCCGCGCCATCCTGGCCAACGGCGGATTGCCCGCCCTCGATTGGGCGCCCGGCAAATGGCTCTTCGGACGCGGGAAACTGGTTCGCGCCCTCGTGCAGGAATTTTCCCCCGCGCAGCTCCTCCTCGTCGACACCTCCCTGCGCCCCCTCGGCTGGCCCGCGCCAGGCCTGTACCGCGCCGCGCACCGGCAGGGCCGCGCCGTCCTCGCCGGCTCCGATCCCCTGCCTTTCGCGGACGAAGAAGACATCGCCGGATCCTACCACTGCACCTTTTCGATCCCTGCGCCGGACGATCCCGCCCGCCTCGTCGAACCCCTCAAGGCCGCGCTCGCGTCGGGCCGCCCCTCCATCCAGTTCGGCGGACATCGCGGCGGCCCCCTGCCGGTTTTCCGCCGCCTCCGCCGCAACGCGCAGGAGAAGCAGAAGCCATGACCTCCGAAAAGCCGCGGGTCCTGCTCATCTCCCCCCAGCCCTACTTCCAGTGGCGCGGTTCGCCCCTGCGCGTCAGCTTCAACGCCCGCGCCCTCGCCGAACTCGGCTACGACGTCGATCTGCTGGCCATGCCCGTCGGCGAAGACAAGCAGATCCCCGGCGTCGCCCTGCACCGCGCGCCGAACATCATCCGCGCGAAGGATCTCCCCATCGGCCCCTCCGCCGCCAAGGCCATCCTCGACATCGCCCTCTTCTTCAAGGCCGCCGCCCTCGCCCGCCGCCGCCCGTACCAGGTCATCCACGGCATCGAGGATGCCGGCCCCATCGCCGCCGTCCTCGCCCGCCGCCACGGCGCCAAAATGATCTTCGAGAAGCACTCCGACCCCGCCTCCTACAAGAAGGGCTTTTTCCGCAACCTCGTCATGGCGGCCTACCGCCGCGTCGAGCGCTTCTCGATCCTGCGCGCCGATGCCGTCATCGGCACCGGCCCCGCCCTCGTCGAGCAGGCCAGGGCCGTCGCCCCCGGCAGGCCCGTCCACCACATCTTCGACATCCCCTCCTCGCTCGTCGAACCCGATCCGGCGCGGGCCGCCGAAGTCCGCGCGCGCCTCGGCCTCCCGCCCGGCGCCGTCCTCGCCCTTTACGTCGGCTCCTTCGCCGTCTACCAGGGCATCGACCTCCTCTTCCAATCCATCCCGCCCGCGCTGAAGCAGGCTCCGGATCTCCGCTTCGCCATCATCGGCGGAAGCCCCGCCCAAGTCGCCGCGCGCAAGGCTGAATTGGCCGCCGCCGGATGCGCCGACCGCGTGCTCTTCCTCGGCCACATCGACCCCGACGAACTCCCCCACACCCTCGCCGCCGCCGACATCCTCCTCTCCCCGCGCATCGCCGGCGGCAACACCCCCCTCAAGCTCCTCGACTATCTCAAGGCCGCCCGCGCCATCGTCGCCTGCGACAATCCCGCGAACCGCCTTATCCTCGACGAAACCCGCGCGCGCCTCGTCGCGCCCGATCCCTCCGCCTTCGCCGACGGCATCGCCGTGCTCGCCGCCGACGCCCCCCTCCGCCAGCGCCTCGGCGCCGCCGGCCACCAGCTCTATCTCTCCACCTACAACTACGCCCAATACAAGCAGCGCCTCGCCGGCGCCTACCGCCAACTGCTGGGAACTCCGTGAAAGGGAACGTCCCCATGAACATGCCCGCCTGGTTTTTCTGGGCCCTGCTCTCCGCCCTTTTCGCCGCCGGCACGGCCATCTTCGCCAAGATCGGCATCCGCGGCGTGGACTCGGATCTCGCCACGCTCGTGCGCACGTTCATCATCTTCTTCGTGCTCGCGGCCTACATCGCCGCGATGGGCAAATGGAGCAACCCCCTCCACCTCCCCGGGAAGACCTGGGCCTTCCTCGGCCTCTCCGCGCTCGCCACCGGCGCCTCGTGGGTCTGCTATTTCCGCGCCCTCCAGATCGGCGAAGCCTCCAAGGTCGCCCCCGTGGACAAGCTCAGCGTCGTCCTCGTCGCCCTCTTCGCCTTCGCCTTCCTCGGCGAGCGCCCCAGCCTGCGCGAATGGTCCGGCATCGCCTGCGTCGCCCTCGGCGTCGTCATCCTCGCCCTGAAGAAGTAGGCTCCGGAGAGGCGGCCCCGGCGATGCCTCCGCTCGCGGGGGTGCGCAGGGCGATCTGCAGGCACATCAGGGCCCAGAAGCATCCCAGCAGCGCCGACATCGGCATCTGCAGCGCCGTGGGCAGCGCGTAGAGAACCAGCAGGCACGGCGCCCAGAACGTCCAGCCGGGCACCTGGTTCGGCAGCACGATGCGCCGGTACCAGCCCGGACCCAGCTGGAGCCTCGTGGCGCGGAACGAGTAGTTCTGGTCCTGCCACAGATGCGCCACCGCCACGATCGGCGAGGCGTAGAAGGGGGAATAGACCAGCATGTCCGTCGCCGTCTTCAGCAGCACGGTGGCGAAATCCGCCTCCGCGCCCCACCACCACGCCTGGAGGGCGTAGAACAGGTGCGTGTTGGCGCCCATGAACCCCCACCAGGCCATGCCGAACAGCAGGGCCGCCACCGGCCGCCGGACGTGCAGGCCGGGCACCAGCGCGCAGAACAGCGCCGGAACGATGCCGTTGAACACCACCCGCGTGAGGATCGTGAAGACGATGCCGTAGCGGTTTTGCCAATCGACCAGGTGCTGCAGCAGCGCGTGGAAGGACGGCGAGAAATAGTAGGCCCCGGCGAACAGCACCGCCGCCGCCTGCAGCACCAGCCCCGGCACGAGATTGGCGCGGGCGGCGCGCACGCCGATCTGCCACGGCGCCGCCCCGGCGGACATTTTTCCATGCGGTGGAAGGGTGTTTTCCATGGCGTGAAAAATCCTAGGCCCGGCGCGCGCGGAGGAAGAACTCCTCCGGTTCGTCGAGGACCTCGGCCACCTGCCAGCCCCGGTCTTGCAGCTGCCGCCGCAGCTCGTCCCCCGAAGGCATCCGGTCGTGGCGCACTCCCGCGCGGCGCGCATGGATCGCGTTGAGCTCCCGGCTGCCTTCCAGGTTGGCAATGACCAGTTCCCCGCCCGGCGCAAGCCACTCCCCGCAGCGGCGCAGGAATCCGGCGGCGTCCTCCAGGTGGGGATAGAACCGGAAGCACAGGATCAGATCCCATGCGCCGGCTTCGAGGTCGGCCTCCTCGGCCTTCCCTCGCATCGCACGGACATGGCCATGGCTGGCCACCGCCTCCCCGCATCGCTTCACCATCCCCGGACAGGCATCGAGAGCCAGGACATGGCCGGCGGGCCCCACCCATTCGGCCAGCCGTTCCGTCAGGGGGCCGGCGCCGCATCCCGGCTCGAACACCCGCTTGCCGCGCAGATCGCCCAGGCGGAGACGCAGCCTCTCCATGCGGGGCTCGTGCTCCGGCTGGAAGGCCAGCGGGTTTTTTCTTCCCGCCAGTTGCTCGAAAAACGCTTGTCGGTCCATTTCGGGCGGGGACTATGGCGCGCCGGAAACCGGGGAACAAGCCAAAAGCTTTTTGGATTGCGTCCCGCGGCCCGCCGGACAAGACTGTTCCCCCATGAAGATTGGGCTGCTTTCCGACACCCATAACCACCTGCCCGAAACCCGGCGCGCGCTGGACCTGCTCCTGGAGCGCGGCGCGCAGCATCTCGTCCATTGCGGCGATGCCGGCGAGGAGGTCGTGGACCTGATTTCGGCCACCTGCCTCCAGCATGGCATCCAGGCCCATATCGCCATCGGCAACTGCGACCGCCTCCAGCCGGAGGATCTCCCCTTCCTTCCCCGGCCCGCCGGCGTCGAGCGCGCGGAATCGCCGGAATTCGTCCTCGGCGGCAAACGATGCATCGCCCTGCACGGCGACAATGCGGAACGGCTGGGGCAGGCGCTGGGTTCGGACCGCTTCGACTACGTGTTCACCGGCCATACCCACGCCCCCGCCGACCTGAAAAACGGCCGGACCCGCCTCCTGAATCCCGGTTCGCCCGTGCGCCCGCGCGGCGGCCCCCCCACCGCCGCCCTGCTCGATCTCGACACGGACCACGTCGATTGGATCCCCTTCCCGCCATGAAACCGACGAACCGGAAATCCGAGGAGCGCCTCCGCGCACCGGAAAGCGGATGGTGGGCGGCCGCCCTGTTCTGGCTGGTCCTGGTGGCCGCCTCCCTGCTTTGGAACGGATTCCAGACGGGCGGAGGTTCCCCGGCCGGCCTCTCTGTCCGCCGGTGGCCGGATTCGATGGTCCTGGCGCACCTGCTGTTCGGAACGCTGGGACTGGCCGCCATTGGCATGGGGCACCGCCATCTCCGGCGCTCCCGCGAGGCCTTGATGGCCAGCGAGGAGCGCTACCGCCTGATCTCCGCCGCCGCGACGGACTACGTCTTCTCGTCGGCCGTGACACCGGACGGGCGGCTGGAACTGCAATGGGTGGCCGGCGCCTTTGAAAAGATCACGGGGTTTTCCTTCGAGGAATATGTCGCGCGCGGCGGGTGGCGGGCCATGGTGCATCCCGACGACCGCGCCCGGGATGGCCGCGACATGGAGGAACTCCGCGCCAACCGGCCGCAGAGAAGCGAGCTCCGGACGATCGCCAGGGACGGCACCGTCGTCTGGGTCGAGATCGTCGCCCATCCCGTCTGGGACGGGAAGGAAAACCGCCTCGCCGGCATCTACGGCGCCGTGCGGGACATCAGCCGGCGCAAGCAGGCCGAGGCCGAAACCAAGGCCACTTTCGAAACCCTGAACCAGTTCATCGATTCCGTCCCCGCCTTCGGTTCGTTCGTGGACAACGAGGAGCGCTATCAGTTCGTCAACCGATACTACGAGGACTGGTTCCACCGGCCCCGCGACCACTTCGTCGGACGGAAGCTGGCGGAGGTCCATCGCCCGGACACCTATGCGACCATGCGGCCGCACAGCCGGCGGGCCCTGGATGGCCAGTATGTCCGCTACGAGCACGAAATGACCGGACGCGACGGGAAATACTACTGTTTCGACGTCCAGTATATCCCGCGACACGCCAGCGATGGCGCCGTCCTGGGATACTTCACGCTGGTGTTCGACGTCACCGAGCGCGTCCTGAGGGACCGCCAGGTGCTGCGCACGCAGCGCCTGGAGAGCGTGGGGCGGCTGGCCAGCGGCATCGCGCACGACCTGAACAACATCCTTTCGCCCGTCCTGATGGGGTCCGACCTGCTCCTGGAAACCATCCGGAATCCCGAGGAAAGAAAGCTGCTGGACCTGATCAAGGCCAGCACCTTGCGGGGCGCCGCCATCCTCCGGCAGCTGCTGATGTTCGGCCGCGGCGAGCCGGAAGTGCGCGTGCCCCTGCATCCGGAACCGCTCGTCCGGGACATGCTCAAAATCATCGAGGAGACCTTCCCCAAGAGCATCTCCGTCCGCCGCCTCATCGCCCCGGATCTCCCGGCCATCCAAGGCAATCTCACCCACCTGCACCAGATTCTCCTGAATCTCTGCCTCAACGCCCGGGATGCCATGCCCGACGGCGGCAGCCTGACGCTGTCCGCCCGGATCGAAAACGTGGACGATGCCCTGGCGAAAAGCCATGGCGCCGAGGCGACCGGCCCGCACGTCGTCTTCGGCGTGGAAGACACCGGCGCCGGCATCCCCCGCGGAGTCCTGGACAAGATCTTCGATCCGTTCTTCACGACCAAGCCCCAGGGCAAGGGAACCGGCCTCGGCCTCTCGACGGTGATGGGCATCGTCCGCAACCACCGGGGATTCATCCGCGTGGACAGCCAGCCGGGCCGCGGAACCCTGTTCCGGGTCTACCTCCCCGTCTACACCAAAGGGAAGGCGCCGGAAACCGGTCCCGCGGCCGCCGCCCCGCCCAAGGGCCGCGGCGAATGGATCCTGCTGGTGGACGACGAAGAGGCCGCCCGCCAGGTCGCCCGGCAAACGCTGGAACAGAATGGCTACCACGTCCTCGAAGCCCGGAACGGCCAGGAAGCCCTTTCGATCTATGAACAGGATCCGGCCCGGATCCACCTGCTTCTCACGGACATCATGATGCCGGGCATGGACGGCCCCGCCCTCCTCCACCGCCTCCGCCAAACCACCCCGGGGATCAAATCCATCGCCATGACCGGCGGCCTGTCCCAGCCGGAAGCGGTGCAGGCGCTGGAGGCGGAAACCGCCCGGCTCATCCTGAAACCGCTCGACGCCGGCACGCTGCTGTCCACCGTCCGGCACGCGCTGGATTCCTGACGCCGGACCGGTGCGCCGCAGCAAAAAAGTCTCGCCAGCCCGGGGGATCTTCGCGCATGATGCCGCCGATGACTAATCCTAACGACCTGGCGCGCCGCGTGGCCGCGCTTCTTTCCTCCCCCCGATACCGCCCCCTCCCCGAACGAGAACTGGCCAAGAGCCTCCATCTTGAACCGGGACAGCGGGGACTTCTCCGCCAAGCCCTCCACGAGCTTCAGAGCCAAGGACGGGCCGCGCCGCTGGGAGGCGGCCGATGGGGCGCCTCCGCCGCTTCTTCCGGCCCCGTTTCCGGCACCTTCTGCGTCCGCCCGAACGGTTCTGGCTGGCTGATTCCCGACGGGCCCCGCCAGCCGCCCATGTGGGTCGACCCGGCCTCGGCCGGCGCCGCCATGAACGGCGACAAAATCCAGGCCGTGCCCGCCCGCCGCGAAGCCTTCGGGCGCATGCTGGGCGCCCGCCCCGATACGAAGGCGGTCCGGCTCGTGCGCATCCTGGAACGCAAGCGGAAGTGGGTGGTCGGCATCCTGCAGGCCACGCCCCACCATGCCTACGTGGTGCCGCGCGATCCCCTCCTGCGGACGAACATCCAGCTGCTCGATCCTCCCGCCAGGCTGGAAGGGCATTTCGGCAATCTCGTCGTCGCCCGCATCGTCGAGGACGAGCTCTCCGAGGGCCGTCCCGTCACCGCCCGGTTCGCCGAAGACCTCGGCGACCCCGCCAGCGTGGCCAACGACATTCCCGCCCTGCTCATGGACCGCGGCCTTTCCGAGGCCTTTCCCGAGGAAGTGAAGAAGGCATCCCGCCAGGCTCATTCGCTGCTGGTCCAGCGCGGCGCCGATCCGCGCGGCCGCGTCGACCTGCGCAACCAGTGGATCATGGCCATCGATCCCGCCACCGCCCATGACCACGACGACGCCGTTTCCATCGAAGCCCTCCCCGGCAACCGCTGGAAGCTGGGCGTCCACATCGCCGATGTGGCGGCCTACGTCGAGCCCGGCTCCGTGATCGACCGCGAAGCCCTCCGCCGCGGCAACAGCACCTATCTGGTCGACCGCGTCATCCGCATGCTGCCGAAGGACCTCACCGTCCGCGTGTGCAGCCTGCTTCCCGGCGAGGACCATCTCGCCCATACCGTGGAAATCACCTATGACGACCACGGCCGCGTCCTGGAATCCAGGACCTTCCGGTCCATCATCCGCTCCAAGGCCACCCTTTCCTACGACCAGGTGCAGGACTTCTTCGAAACCGGCCGCCTCGACGGATACTCCGGGGAGCTGCTGGCCGCCTTGCGCCACCTGCGCCGGCTGGCGAAGAAAATCCGCGACCTGCGCTTCGAGAACGGCGCGCTCGATTTCGCCCTGCCGGAGGTCCATTGCGACCTGGACGCGGAAGGCCGTCCCGTGGGCTTCACCCGGCGCGGCTCCACCGAAGCCTACAACCTCATCGAGGAATGCATGCTCGCCGCCAACCAGGTCGTCGCCCGGAAGGTGCACGAGGCGGGGATTCCCGGCATCTACCGCGTCCACGACGAACCGTCCGAGGAACAATGGACGCGCATGGCCGGCGAATTGCGCGCGCTCGGCCACCGCACGAAGCCCGAAACGGCCAAGGATCTCAACCGGATCGCCCGCGCGGTGGCCGGCAGGCCCGACCAGTACATGGTCACCCTGACCCTCCTGCGCAATATGAAGCGCGCGACCTACGAAGCCGAATGCCGCCCCCACTTCGGGCTCGGCTTCACGCATTACGCCCATTTCACCTCGCCCATCCGGCGCTATCCCGATCTCATCCTCCATCGCATCCTCGTCGGCATCGAGGAAGGGCGCCGGACCCCGGCCTACTCCTCCGCCGAAATCGAGAAGCTCTCCCTCCATTGCTCCGAGACCGAGCGCGAATCCGCCGAGCTGGAAAGCCAGTCCATCCAGATCAAGCGCATCCGCTACTTCGCCTCCCTCCTGGAGAAGGGCGAGACCGGCCCCTTCAAGGGCACCGTCATCTCGCTGAATCCCAAGGGCCTCATCGTCGAACTCGCCGACACCCTCCAGCAAGGCATGCTGCCCTACTACGCCATGGGCACGGAACGCTACTTCGTGTCCGACGACGGCTTCTCCGCCTCCGCCAGGGGCTCCGCCTTCCGCCTCGGGCAATCCATCGAGGTCGGCCTCGCCTCCGTGGATGAAAATCTCCTGCGCGTGGATTTCTTCCTCCCCGGCGCCGAAAAACGCCCGCCGCGCCGCCAGGACCGCCATCCGCCGCGCAAGGGTCCGGCAGGGCATTCCTCCGGTTCCCCCCACAAACGCATTGACAAACCCAGGGGAAAAGCCGGAAATGCATCCCAACGTGGTCCGATGAGATCCGGCCACCCAAGGAGACCCCATAAATGAAGAAATTCGGTGCCCTGCTGATGGTTGCGGCTTTTGTCGCGATGCCCATGGCCGCGTCGGCCGCGGAAGGTTTTGTCTATGCGGATGTCCTCTCCGCCTATGTCTATAACGGCCAGGTCGGCAACGACGAAGCCGTCTTCCAGCCCGGTCTCAATGTAGCCGGCCCCCTCGGCCTTGGCTACAGCCTTTGGGCCAACATGGACCTGACCGACAGCGCGCGCTCCTGGTACCCCGACACCGCCGGCGAATGGAATGAAATCGATCTCGGCCTGGACTGGACCCTCCCGTGGGAAGGCCCCGTCAGCCTGACCCTGGGCGGCATCTATTTCATCTTCCCCCAGGCCTCCGGAGAGGTCATCGCGGCCGAAGACGGCACCACCTCCGCTTCCCCGGCTCCCGCCGACGGTTCCTATGAGGTCTATGCCAAGGTCGGTGCCACGGATCTGCTCCTCTCCCCCTCCGTCAAGCTCTGCCACGACCTGGACAACACCGACGACTGGATCGCCTTCCTCTCCCTCACGCACAGCTTCGGCCTGACCGACGCCCTCTCCCTCGACCTCACCGGCACCCTCAGCTACGCCGGCGAATACTATGTCGAAACCAACTACGGCTCCGACACCGGCGCCGCCTTCGCGCATGCCCAGCTCGATGCCGTCCTGGCCTATGCCCTCACCGAACAGGCCACCATCGGCCTCAAGGGCTCCTTCAGCTCGATCGTCGACAGCGGAGTCCGCGACGACATCGAGGAAAGCGACTTCTATCCCGACGTGGACATCTTCTTCGGCGGCGTCACCGCCAGCTATTCGTTCTAACGCGGATTTAAATCGCGTAACGGCTGCGCCCCCCCCACGGCCTCGCGCCGTGGGAGGCTTGGCCCCTTGATTCCCCCGTCTCGTCATGCTGCGCCCCCCCACGGCCTCGCGCCGTGGGAGGCGAAGGTGGTTCCCCGCCGCGCAAGGGGACGGGGCTTGTCCAAATGGTGCCCGCAATTCACTTGGGAAAGGCCCCATAGACGGGAGCCCCGGCGCCCCGCGGATTTCCGCGGGGCGCTTTTCATTTCCAGACGCCTTCGCACTCCCGCCCGCAGGCGGTGCAGCGCCCCGCCGCATCCATCCCCGTCCTCTTCGAGCGGAACCCCTCCCGCTCGATCAGGTGCGCGCCGCAGTCCGGACAGATGGTGGCCGTCGCGTCCTCTTCCCCCCGGACATTCCCCACATAGACGTGGTGCAGGCCGTTCTCCTTGGCCTGCGCCCTCGCCCGCCGCAAGGTGGCCGGCGGCGTGGGCGGGACGTCCCGCATGTCGCCATCCGGATGGAACGCGCTGAAATGCAGCGGCGTCCCCGCTCCCAGGTGTTCCGCCACCCAGGCCGTCAGCTCGTCGATCTCCGCCTCCGAATCGTTGAGGCCCGGGATCAGCAGCAGCGTCACCTCCAGCCAGCAGCCGGTCTCCTTCCGGATGGCCTCGAGCGTCTCCAGCACCGGCCCCAGCCGCGCCCGGCACCATTTCCGGTAGAAATCGTCGCGGAAGGATTTGAGGTCCACGTTCGCCGCATCCATCTTCCGGAAGAACTCCACCCGCGACTCGGGAGAGAAGAAGCCGGCGCTGACCGCCACCATGCGGAGCCCCTTGGCATGGCAGGCGTCCGCGATGTCCATCGCATATTCCGCCCACACCGCCGGCTCGTTGTAGGTCGCCGCGACCGAAGGAATGCCTCCCCGCGCCGCCATCTGCGCCACCTCCTCCGGCAGGACGGGCGTCCGCTCCGGATGCGGCAGGCCCGACGGATGGCTCAGCTCCCAGTTCTGGCAGAACTGGCATGCCAGGTTGCATCCCAGCGTCCCCAGCGACAGGATCGGCGTGCCCGGCAGGAAATGGTTCAGCGGCTTTTTCTCGATGGGATCGACCTGCATCGCCACCGGCCACCCCCACGTCTGCGCCACCAGCGTCCCGCCCTCGTTCAGGCGCCCGAAGCAGCGCCCGCGTGCGCCCACGGGGATCCGGCACCGGTGCGGACAAAGCTCGCACTGCACCACCCCGTTCTCCAACGCCTTCCAGAATCGCGCCGTCTTCATTTCCGGCCTCCCGGGTTTTTCGCCAAGGCCTGTTCCAGCGCCTTCCAGACCAGCATCGCGCAATGGATCCGCGCCGGGAATTTCTCGATGCCGTTGAACGCCTGGAAATCGCCCCATTGCTCCTCGAACCCCGCGCGGCCGAGGCGGGCGGCGAAGGCCGACGCCATCGCCGCGATCTCGGCCCGCGTCTTCCCCTCCAGGCTTTTCGCCGCCATGGAGGCGGCGGCCGTGCTCACCGCGCAGCCATGCAGTTCGTGCACCATCCGCTCCAATCCGCCTTCCGGCGTCCAGTGCAGTTTCAGGCGGATCTCGTCCCCGCAGGCGGTATTGAGCGCCTCGGCGTCCTCCGTCCCGCGCGGCACGCTCCCCGCGCCATGGGGCTTCTTCGCATGCGCCAGCAGCCGGGCCTGGTAGATGTCGTTCACGTGAACAGCTCCTGCGCGGCCTGCACGCCCTCCACCAGGCGCCGCACCTCGTCCGCCGTATTGTAGGGCGCAAAGCTCGCCCGCACCGCCGACTCGATCCCCAGCCGCCGCATCAGCGGCTGCGCGCACATGTGCCCGGCCCGCACCGCCAGCCCCCGCCCGTCGAGGATCTGCGCCACGTCGTGCGCATGCACCCCTTCCACGCTGAAGCTCACCAGCGAGACCCGCCCCTCTGCCGGGCCCCACGTCCGGACCCCCTTCAGCGACGACAACTCCTCTGCAGCCTGCCGCGCCAGCCCCGCCACATGCCCATGGGCCGCCGCAGGCAGCGCGCGCACCCATTCGATCGCCGCCGCCAGCCCCACCGCCCCCGCCGCGTTTGGCGTGCCGCCTTCGAAGCGGTAGGGCACCTCCGCCCACGTCGCCGTCAGGTCGTCCACGCGCGCGATCATCTCGCCGCCGTACAAAAGCGGCTCCATCGGCTCCAGCAGCTCGCGCCGCCCCCACAGGACCCCCGTCCCCATCGGACCGAACATCTTGTGCCCCGAAAACGCGAAGAAATCGCACCCCATGTCCTTCACATCCACCGGCAGATGCGCCACCCCCTGCGCCCCGTCCACCAGCACCCGCGCCCCCGCCTCGTGCGCCGCCGCGCAGATCGCGCGCACATCGTTCACCGCCCCCAGGACATTCGAGACCCAGGCCACGGCCACCCATTTCGTCCGGCGCGCGCCGAGCCCCTTCCGGAAGGCCGCCAGGTCCAGCCGCCCGTCCGGAGCCAGCGGAATGATCTTCAGCGCCGCCCCCATCCGGCGGACGGCCTGTTGCCACGGCACCCAGTTGCTGTGGTGCTCCGCCGCCGACACCCACACCTCGTCGCCCGGCCCGATCTCCCAGCGTGCCAGCCCCGACGCCACCAGGTTGATGGCCGCCGTCGTTCCGGACGTGAAAATGACTTCCTCCGGCGCCACGGCCCCCGCGAACTTCGCAACGGCCGCCCGCGCCCCCTCGTAGGCCGCCGTCGCCTCGGCCCCCAGCCGGTGCACGCTCCGCCGCGTGTTCGCGTTGTGCTGCCGGTAGAACTGGTCCATCGCCCGCAGCACCGCCTCGGGCCGCTGCGTCGTCGCCGCATTGTCCAGCCACGCGATGTCGCGGTTCAGGATGGCGAAATCCCGCCGGATCGAACCGGGATCGAATCCGCTGCCCTGTTTTTCCGCCTCCGGCGGTCCGCTCATAACACTTTGCCCTCGGGCTTCATCATGCTACAGTTTCCACGTCATGCGCAAGAACATCGGTTGGCAGGAACAGCAGGAAGACATCAAATACCAGATCCGCGTCATTTTCGACGGCGGCGGCCGCCTCCTCTGGCGGCGCATCGCCAAGCGCATGGAACATTGGGAACCCTTCGAACCGACGCCGGAACACTGGCAGATCCTGCTGGAAAAGACCAAGGCCCGCTACGTCCGCCGCCAGGCCCCCTACAAGGACCTGCAGCTCATCGAACGCCTCGCCGCCGCCCATCCCCTCCCCCCGCCGTGAGACAGATCGCCGCCATCGCCCTCCTCGCCCTCCGCAACACTTTCCGCTCGCGGGTCATCCTGGTCCTGTTCCTCCTCCTGTTCGCCGCCGGTTTCCTCCTGCCCCTCGCCATCCGCAGCGATGGCACCCCCGACGGCCTCATCCGCATCCATCTCGCCTACACCCTCGGGATCGCCACCTTCCTCCTCGCCCTTTCCTCCCTCTGGGCCGGATGCGCCGCCATCTCGCAGGAAGCCGACGACAAGACCCTCCAGCTCCTCCTTGTCAAGCCGGTCCCCCGCCTGCGCATCTGGCTCGGCAAATGGATCGCCCTGCTGCTCGTCAACGCCCTCCTCCTCGCCCTCGTCGGCTCCGTCGCCGCCGCCACCCTCCGGATGAAGCTCCGGCAAGGGGGGTTCGACGCCGCCTCCCTCGCCGCCGCCCGGCAAACCACCCTCGCCTCCCTCCAGACCCTCCGCTCTCCCCTGCCCGACATCGAAGCCGACGTCCGCGCCGAATTCGAGCGGCTCCGCGCCCGCCGCCTCCTCCCCGAAGACGCCACCGAGGCCGCCGCGCTCGATTCCATCCGCCATGCCCATCTCGCCCGCCTCTATTCCGTTCCGCCGGCCGCGTCCCGCACATGGACCTTCGACCTCCCCTCCGGCGCGGGAAGGCGCCCCGCGGGCCCCCTCGTCGTCCATTTCCGGTGCGACTCCTCCGTGCCCGGCGCCGCCGACATCCATGCGACCCTCGATCTCCGGGTGGGCGGACAGACCTTCTCCCGGGACGTCTCCACCATGCCCGGCAAGCCCCAAACCGTCCTTTTCGACGGGATTCCTCCCGGCGCCGG
This sequence comes from uncultured Verrucomicrobiota bacterium, assembly GCA_937860055.1. GTDB lineage: Bacteria > Verrucomicrobiota > Kiritimatiellia > CAIQIC01 > Lenti-01 > Lenti-01. Next base: position 313,283 of record CALMBO010000027.1, read on the forward strand.
ACCGGCCGGCGTCACCTTCGCCAACCACGACACCCGCGGGGCCACCTTGTTCTTCGACCCCGCCAATGGCCTCGTCCTGCGCCGGCCGTGCGGCACCTTCGCCGGCAACTATCTCCGCGCCCTCGCCCAGCTCTACCTCCGCCTCGCCCTCTTTGCCGCCATCGGCACCACCCTCGGCACCCTCTTCTCGATGCCCGTCGCCATCTTCCTCTCCCTCGTCCTGGTGATCATCCTCCAGCTTTCCGGATTCATCTCCGCCGCCGCGCAGGTCGACCGCGCCACCTTCGTCGCCAACGTCGCCGCCTTCGGCGCCGACGCGCATGCCCACGGCGATGAAGCCGATGCGCCGCCTCCCCCTCCCTCCCTCGCCGCCCGCGCCGCCGCCACCGTCTTCTACTACGCCTATCGCGGCACCTACCTGGTCCTGCGCCCCCTCCTCGAAGACCGCACCATCGACGCCCTCTCCACCGGCACCCTCATCCCTCCCCGCGACGTCGCCCGGAACTTCCTCCAGCAGGGCCTCTTCCTGCCCCTTCTCCTCGGCCTCCTTTCCACCGCCGTCCTGAGAAAACGCGAATGGGCCCTCCCCCCCATCTCATGAAGCCGGCCCCCGCCATCTGGGTGCTGGCCGCGCTGGCCGCGCTCGTCCTCGCCGGCGCGCTGAACATCCGGCTCCTCGGCGAGCGCACGGAACGCCACCTCACCCAGGCGCCGCCCACGCTGAACATGCCCCCCTCCGTCGCCTTCACCACCGTCGCCCTCGGCGGCTTCCGCGGAATTCTCGCCGACATCCTCTGGATGCGCGCCGGCACCCTCCAGGACGAAGGCCGCTACTTCGAACTCGTCCAGCTCTCGGATTGGATCGCCCGGCTCCAGCCCCGCAGCCCCGCCATCTGGGGCTACCACGCCTGGAACATGGCCTACAACATTTCCGCCCTCATGACCGAACCCGCCGAGCGCTGGCGCTGGGTCCGCAACGGCATCGTCCTCCTCCGCGACGAAGGCATGGCCTGCAATCCCGGCTCCCCCCGCCTCCACCTCGAACTCGCCTGGCTCTTCCTCCACAAGCTCGGCACCGACTACGACGCCTCCGCCGCCTTCTACCGCCGGCAATGGGCCGCCGAAGTCGACTCCGGCGCCTCCCCGCCCGATCCCGCCCTCGTGCGCCAGATCGAAAGCCGGATCGCCCCCCTCGACTGGCGCACCCCGCAGGCCCAGGCCATCTATTGGGCCACCGCCGGCCTCCCCTTCGCCCGGACCGATTCCGACGACCTCGCCCTGCGCCGCATGGTCTACCAGGCCCTCCTCCAGCGCATCGCCCTCGGCGAATCCTCCCTCATCGCCCCCGCCATCGCCTATGTGGAGGAAACCCAAAAGCGCCATCCCCGCATCGGCGCCCTCCAGGAAGTCCTCCGCAACCTGCGCGCCCTCGAGGGATCCGGCGCCCCCGCCCCGCTCAGCCTTCCTCGATCTCCCGCCCGATCACCGACGACGTCAGCATCCAATCCTTGAACCTCGCCGGGAAGAACCGCGCCGCGAACTCGCCGAACCAGGCCGCCCCCGTCACCGGATAGCGCGCGCGGGGATGGCGCGACTCCAGGGCATGCACGATCCTCCGGGCCACCGCCTCCGGCGGCTTCCGGAAAATGTCCGTCGGCCGCGAATAGGTCCGCTCCGGCTCGCTCAGCTCCTTCGCGTAACGCTTCGCAAACGCCGAGTCCCTCATCTCCAGCCCCCGCGATGCCTCGCTGACAACGCGCTTCCGGAAGCTCGTCTTGATCGGCCCCGGCTCCACGATCGAGACCGAGATGCCCGCCGGCCCCAGCTCCATCCGGTATTCGTCTCCGATGGCCTCCACCGCGAACTTGCTCGCGCAATAGGCCCCCATGAAGGGGATCACCACCCGCCCCACCACCGAACTCACCAGCACGATCCGCCCGTTCTTCTGCGCCCGGAACACCGGAATGAACCGGTTCGTGAAATCCATCGTGCCGAACACGTTCGTCTCGAACTGCTTCCGCACCGCCGAGCGCGACAGGTCCTCCAGCGCGCCGGGCTGCCCGTAGCCCGCATTGTTCACCACCGCCCCCAGCACCCCCTGCGACAGCTCCAGAACCTCCTTCGCCGCATAGTCCACCGAATCCGGATCGGACAGGTCCAACTCGACCGGCTGGAACCCTTCGCCCCGCAGCAGATCCAGGTCCGTCCGGCTGCGCGCCGTCGGGAACACCCGCCAGCCGAGCCCCTTCAGCATCCGCGCCGTCGCCCGGCCGATCCCGGTCGACGCCCCCGTCACCACCACCACCTTCTCTCCCACCAACGGATATCGTTTCATGGCGCCATTCTATGCGCCACCCGGCGCCCCATCAATCCCATTCCGCCGAAGAGGCCCCCGCCTCCTCAAAAAAGGGTTGAACCATTCGGAAGTTGTGGCATATTCCCCACCGTCTTTCGGGCGATTAGCTCAGTTGGTTAGAGCGCTTCCTTGACATGGAAGAGGTCACAGGTTCGAGTCCTGTATCGCCCACCACCCTTCGCTCTTCACTTCGTTCAGAGCTTCGGGTGGCAAGCCACCCAGAAGACCAGAAGTGAAGAGCGAAGGGTGCCCCACATAGCTTTAGCGACGTGGGGCGGGTTCTCCAAGCCACCCTCTTCTTGAAACACCATGCACACCGTCTACATTCTCCGCAGCATGCGTGATCCCACCCAACGCTATATCGGCCTCACAAATGACCTTGCCGCACGCCTGGCCAAGCACAATACCGGCGGCTCGCCCCACACGTCCAAATTCCGCCCCTGGGAACTGGAAACCGCCATCGCCTTCCAGGACGAAGCCAAAGCCGCCGCCTTCGAAAAATATCTGAAGACGGGTTCGGGCTTCGCCTTCGCGAAAAAACATTTTTAAGCACACTTCGTTCAGAGCTTCGGGTGGCAAGCCACCCAGAAGACCAGAAGTGAAGGGCTCTCCACCAAATGCGGGGGCAAGACCGCTCGATTGATTAACAACAACATGCTCTCACCCGGAGCCGGTAGTTGTCAGATTTCTTAAAGCCGAAGGCGCGGCAGCTGATTCCCTCTATTGCTCGCCCGATGCGGCTCTCCCTTTTCCAGCGGCGGCCAGATCGGCGGCGGCTACATTTTCCAACGCGGCGCATGGGCACCACTCGCGGGCCTGTGCCCTGCGGGCAAAGCGGCCCGCGTGAAGATCGGCGGGGTTCTTCGCGGCGTTCTGCCGCGCTCTTCCGCCCTGCGGGCTTCGGGTGGGGGCGCGCGCGTCATAATTTCTTGGCTGATTAGGTCGAAATAGTAAGGCTGTTTGCGCCTGTCGAATAATTACTATCGAGCCTCGGAATTAAGCCTGCGCGTGATAGCTTGAGCCAAACTTGTAGCGTCTTTTGTTTTCTCGTATTGGGAATAGAGGTGATCGAACACTTTCCCAACCAAAATCTTTTCAGCCCGTGAATATGAATCGCACAAAGTCTCCGCCAGGGTACCCCCAAGCTTGCCGCCAGTGCCTTGCTCGGATATTTGCTCGCGAAGTGAACCAATTTGCTCGCGCACCGTCGCGGCTTGAGACTTAACCTCTTCCTCGCACTTCCGCCTGGCTAGTAAACCCTCAATCTCAGTTTCTGCGGTTCTTAATTCTTTAACTGTCTTTTCTTTATGGGCTGTTCCGAGAAACCCCTTACCAATTGTGCTTTTAACCGTTTTGACCAAATATTCCGCCTTCGCAACGACTTTTTTCCGATTGAACGATTGTGAGGCTTGGCTGACCTTTTTGGAAAGTGGCTGCCCAATTTGTTTTTCAAATTGTTCGTAAAAGATATTGCTGACCTCGCTATCTTCAAACGCTTCTCGTTGCGCGTTGGGAACCAACTCCGAATCGACCGGATGCAATTCCCCGACAAAATACGCATTAAAGCGTGGCTGAGAAAATCCACCCGAGAGCAAGCGGCTGCCACCAATTAATATGTTGCCGACTCGGACCCTGATACCGTCACAGCCATCGCTTTGGACAACACCAACCAAATCTTTTCGGCGCGCAACCCAGCCTTTGGCAATCGGCTTGTCTCTCAAGTCAAGAACTTCTATTCGATCAAATCCGCTGATGTGATCCGACTTGTTCTGAGTCAGCTCTACCGTCATTCGATGAGGTTTAAAAACGGGCTCGTCGTTGACCATCAGGCGATAGGTTTCATAAGATGGGATCTCACTTCTAAGATACTCGTCGATTTCCTTGCCAATAGGAAACTGCTGTTGATCAAACGGGACCGGGGCAACCTCTGCAAGGTAAGCCCTAACTCTGACCAAATCCTTTAGAACATCCTTTGCGGAGCGGACACCCTTCATGCCAACAATAAAATGGGCATTACTTGCGGGGCGGGTACACGGCTTGAGTTCAAATGTTGAACACTCGCGAATCACTTCTTGCAAAGGCATTCCTTTGTAGTTTCTGTTATTGGGATTCAGCATTAACTGCATCTTTTTGCAGTCCCAAGTGTTTATCATTTCCATTTTGTCGTTTCGCGCTTTGGATCGAAATGTTAAATGCGAACAATAAGCCATGCCGCCCAAACGACCGATTCCACGAAAGCCCCGGCTTTTCCCGCCAAATTTCGCTGAATCCCCGATGCTACTCAGAATTTCCGCCGCCTCGCCAGAGGGAATGCCGCATCCGTTGTCCTCAATTACTATTTCCTCTTCTTTTGAAGGATCAATTTTTATGGAAATATATGCGTCCGTCTTGCGATGCAAGGCACCCGCTTTCATCGCTTCATCGATTGCATCGGCCGCGTTCTGTACATACTCGCGGAAAATACAAAGGGGATTGTCGTAAAGCCCTTTGGTTATGCTCTCGAAGAGGAACCGGCCGATCTTGGGATCTTTTCCTGTCGTCATAATCACTCCTTGTCCGAAGCGTCAGGCTGCCGATATGCGGGCATGGGAAATTCGATTTTCAAGAGGGTTCTGAAGATTGGATGAGACACAATCAGATTGCCCTTGCTTAGGCGCGTCATCATGTTGGCATAGGTTTTCGGTATGTACCTGAAATCGCTCGTTCCAATCTCAACCGCGTTTGTTCTGCCGTAGATATTGGTGCCGCAATTGCCTTTTACGCGTGCATGGATCGCGCTGCGGAATTGTTCAGCCGCAAACAGAACAACGCCGAGGGATCGGCCACGCTCCGTGATTTCAAGCAAATCGCTGATAATCGGAGACTGCTTTACATTTTCCGGAGCATATTTGTTGAGCTCGTCCACAAAAAGGATGATGCGGTCTGGGCAGTCTGCCGAGCCTTCGGTTTTCATCCTATAAACCGAGCGGATCACATCTCCAAAGACGAGGCATTTTTCCTGCTCGGGTATGTTTGCGATGTCGATCACATAGGTATCGCCTGGCCGGATCTTCTCAATCTCTTCGTCCAAGTGAACCTGATGCTTTGCGGTGTCGCGCGAAAGCGCATCTTGAAATACGCTGCTGGTATCCCGCTTGACAATAGGGGTGAGAACTCTTCGGAATTTGCGCCATGAGGCCACGGGGATTTGCGGGTTTTTCTGTCCACTTTCGCATTGCGCGGCAACTCGCGTGATCAAATCCTCCCAATCGCTTGTGCTTGCGAATGCACCGCCATTTACGATGTCGTGAATGATCGCGTCGATTGTTTGATTGGGGTCCTCGATGTTGCTCAACAGCAGGTCGAGCTTCTCCTTGTCGTGCTGGAAGACATAGACATAATTTGCCGCCTTTTGCTCCGCTTGCCTGCGAAGAACGGTCTTCTGTCCGCACCAGGTGTTTGCATGCGCGCGAGATGAATCGTTTTTAAAGGGAAAGAAATATTTCACATTTTGAAAAGGCTGCGGCGTTAGCCCGCACCGCGTCCATTTTTCATTGGTCTTTTCACTCTTGGGGGCAGCCTCGTCCAGATACAGGAGATCATTCCCCTTTACATTGAAGACGATTACCGCCGTCTTGCCGTCGGTCATTTTTTGGGCGACAGATTGCAGCAAGAACATCGCATATGATGTTTTGGTCGCCAGCCCGGAAATACCGGAAATATTGACATGCGCACCTTCCGGCCCGATCAAAAATGCGGAATCCAATGCCACGGGGACGCTCGTCCCGTTCGACATGCTGATGAAACCTGCCGGAATCTGTGTGTGGCCAGGCCGTGAACTAAATGCATCCATTCCTAATGCACTCTGAATTTCTTTTTCCGTCGCAAACCGAACGGATGCGCCGTCGCGCAAAGGCATGTAGACTTCTTTGTCGTTGCTTAGCACCTCGGCCGACACATAAACAGTTCCAACCCTTCTTGTCGTCGCCTCACCTTCGACTTGACCGAAATCATGCGAGACATATCCGGCGATATGGCTGGCACTGTCGGTTGCATGGCTTATGTCTTTTACTATGCCAACCGTGATGCTCGATTTGTCATTTTGAACTGCTACAAGGTCAAATGGGCCCACAACTTCATTGTCTGCCAGCCAAAAGGTAAACTCATCCGCCGTTGTCGGACTGTTCTGTGTCGCGGATACTTTGCCGATAATTTTCATATTTCGACCTTTCGCTTTAGCAGGTTTTCATAGAAATAGTCAGGGTCAAATTTTCGTTTTTGCAGTTGTTCCGTCATATATATGGGGTAGATGTGCGACGCCCAACGAAAATCCTGTCCATATGGTGCCACGGAAGTTTCCAGTAAAAGACAACGAGAAAGAGTGTCGATTGTGTCTCCAGGTAGCCCATCCTCTTGCTCCTGTTGGCTGCACAAAACCTTTTCCACCTTAACTATTCCTGCGAATGGAAAGTTTAAGAACTCCCGGGGCCGTATCCGCAAATACCAGAAGCTATATTCCACGCCATTGCTTAACCGAAGTCGGAATCCGCGCGTGCGGTCACCCACTTTTTTAAGATTGATAAGGAGCGTCCCGATTTCTTTGTTACGCGCATGAACGCCTTCCAAATGCAAATTAAAGTTTTTCGACAAGCCGATGGCATATCGCAGAAAATGCTGGCTGGACTTGGGAATTGCCTGAAACTGTAATGCGCCATCAACAATAATCATGTGTTCTTGGTCCAACTCGCCGGAGATGGTCATTTGCTCAAGATATGCCACCTCCTGCTTCTGCATCTCAGCATTCAATTTCGCGAGAGATTTGTCCTTGGGATCATCTTTGCTGGGGTCATTATCTTTTACTCGAACAACTTCTATGCTGTCTTTTTGGAAGTTCTTCTCGAAGATTTCCGCAAAAGTATCTAAGTCGTCTTTTGGAAAACCATTTCCGCCCTCAGGCAGAAGCAAAATGCCCCGCCGCTTGTATCTATGACAAGCAACGCGACCCGTCTCCTTGTCTCTAGCCAGAACTGCTGCAGATATCTGCCCGGCAAGAATCGGCAGCATGCGCCCCGATGATGTAGCGGCATCGCACAGATAATATGCACGCCTGCATCCGTCCAAGAAGTAGCAGAATGGAGATGTTTGCCTGCTGAATGCGATGGTGTCGTCGCAAACATTTTTTATGGCATCCGCCCCAAGGTTCGAATTCTCCCCTGATTTTCCACGATGTAAATTATCAGCCGTTACATTTCCATCCTGGACCGGCTCGTTGAGGTCCTCAAGGCGATAGTTGGAAACCTCATATACATTGGGATTCAGTTTTTCCTTCAAAAGTCCCAATACCGTTTTGCTCATGATTAGGCCCCCGATCCCATAGGGTAATCAATATGGTGCTGAAGCAAGCGCTTTAAGCGCTTGTCCTTTGTGTTTTCCCAAACCTCTTTGATTTTATCCATTTTATTGTCGGCCAATACATCCCAGAGCGCTTGCCGCTGAACGGCCGTCAGTTTTCGGTAGTCCCGTCTCCACTCGCTCGCGCCATTTCCTTTATGAGCATTTCGCTGCAGAATATACTCGTCGGGCATGTGAATGATTTCTTCAAACTCATCGGCTGACTTTCCAAACGCAGCAAAGAACAAATCGCGCCGACTGCTTACCACACCTTTAGCGTAATTCAGGATTTTTTGCAGCCCTCTAATTCGACGCATTGTCCAATTCTTTCCTACATGTAGACGGTCAATCGCATCAAGCGGGGTATATCTCATGGGGAATGAATAGATTTGGCAACCGATTTCTTCGCTTAGCCGAGTCGTGTGATCTAGCCGAAAATATAGGTCAGCGGGCGTGTCATAAAAGTTGTACAGCACATAAGTAGAAAATCCTTTCAGCCCCGCCTTGCTCAAGCGCTTGATTGCCCTCTCGAATCCTCCGGCATCCCTCACACCGTCATATGCAAGCCTCACTGGCTTGATACAGATCTCAGCCAGAAGAGCCGCATTTTGAGAAGTCACAAGACTGGCGTCGAGCCCCTGGTTGAAATCAACGGTTCGTTGGCGCCTTTGAAGTTTTGCTCCGCGCGCAAAGCCTAGTTTTTTGATGTCAGCGATTATTTTCCCGAAACGCTTTGAAGCCAGAACATTGTTGTCCATCAAAACCAGATGCGATTTCTCGCCATATTTTTCTCTCACCGCATTCACAAACGGTTTGATGTCGATATAGTCGATGAACTTCGGTTCCAGTTTCGGGACGGCGCAGAACGCGCAAGTGTTTGGGCATCCTCGAGTGGCGTATCCGAAATATGCATCTTTCAGCGCATAGTCATAATTCACGGAATCCAAAAGGTCATACGCGGGGGCCAGTTGATCAACGATGACTTTGTCATCGCCCAATATTCCAGGGCGGTTCAATTGCCCTGTGAATGGATAAATCCCGGTAGCTGCATATATTTTTTGAGGATAGAGGGTCGCATATATGCCGCCGACATATAGGCGCCGAAGGTTCCCGCCAACCATTCGCTTGTAGTGCAAAATGGTCGCAATCGTTTTTGAATAATAGAAAGAGAACAGCGTGGTGATGTAGATGCGATCAAAATATTGGGCGGCCTCACCCTTCAGCAGCCCCTTGTATAGAACAACCTCGTCCCCCCGCTGCTGGTGATAGGCCCCTATCTTAAGCAACCCCAATGGCGGATATTTATTTGGATAATCTGGTTCTACCAGCAATATTTTCATCTGTTCGCGACGCTAAAAGGGTCTCCATAATCACATGGCGTCACGGACTATACCCTTGTCGGCGCCCCAAATGCGACCTCAATTTGACATCCGCGAGAGAGGGGCAACGACGGGGCCATCCAATGGTTTGGAGGCATGGCTTGGGCTGAAAAGCAGCCCGCCATGCAAACGACTATGCCCTTATGACTGCCTAGCTTCGATAGTTTTCCACAGTATGGAAAACTTTTTCGCGATTTTTCCACGGCTATGGAAAAATATTTTCCACACTGTGGAAAAAAGAGGTCAATTTTTCCACACAATGGAAAGAATTTGTCCACACTGTGGAAAACTCGGTTTTAGGCCTGTTTTCATTGGTTTTCGGGCTGTTTTCTGGGGCTGTTGAGCGGAGCACGCGGCGCCCCTTGTGAGCCGTAGAGCGCGCCCGACCGAGTGGCCGGGAAAACGGCGACCGCCGCAGGCGGTCAGCGCCCTCACCTCAGCCGCCGCCTCCTCGAGTGCGGCCATCCCCCGAGCGACGCGAAGCGGAGCGAGGGTCCAGCGTAGCGGCGCGACAGCGCCGCGCCTATGGGGGGGAAGGCCGCGCAAGGGGGGCTTGAGGGAGGCCGCGCGAAGGGGGGAAAGGATTATGGGCTTTTACTTCTGGCAGTTCCTGGCGTAGTCGGGGTCGAAGCAGGTTCTACAGTACAGGGCCAGCCGCCACCACCCCCCTGCCCCTCTGTTCATCCGCCCTAGAAATCGCACCGCCGGAGGTGTCCGGCGATGAAATTCGTCCAGCTCTCCATCTCTCCGCCCGGGCGGTCGCTCAAATGGATCCCGGCCCGGCTCGGCACTCCCGTCTCGCCCGCCTTGGACCACACCACGTCGCCCCGGAGCTTCACCATCGACGATTCGTTGTTCTCATCCAGGCGGAGCCAGAGGCTCAGGACCGCGCCGACCGGCAGGGGACTTGCCGTGAGGATCTCCATGCCGCCCATCGAGACGGACCGCGCGGTGCCCTCCATCTGGGGCCGGCGGGGGGCAAAGCCGAACCGCCGGTGCACCGCGATGCCGATCCGGCGCTCGATGTTGATCCGCCGGTTCTTCCGCTTGTCATCCATCGGTCCCCCGTGTTGCAGAGATATCGCCATGTCCAGCTCCCTTGTGTCGAACCGTCTTTGACCTGTAGCCATTAAAATAGGTTTCTCCCGGGGGCGAGTCAATGGCGCACCTTCCGGTTTCTTCCCGGGCGCGGCCAGGACGAAAATATGCTTTTGCGCCGCGCCGGCAAGTGCCACCATGCCCTCATGAACATCTCGCTCCTTCTCGCCCATCCGCACCCCGCCAGCTTCAACCATGCCATCGCGCAGGAGGCAAAGGATCAGCTGAAAGCCAACGGCCACCGCGTCTTCTTCCACGATCTCCATGCGGAACATTTCGATCCGGTCCTCCCCGCCGGTGAAATCCCCCGCCGGATGCCCTTGCCTGCCGACATCTCCGCCCACTGCGCGGAGATCGCCGCGGCGGACGGCATCGTCGTTGTCCATCCCAACTGGTGGGGCCAGCCCCCCGCCATCCTCAAGGGCTGGGTGGACCGGGTGATCCGGCCCGGCGTCGCCTACGAGTTCCGGGAGGGCGATTCCGGCGAAGGCGTGCCCCGGGGCCTGTTGAAGGCCCGGACCGCGCTGGTCTTCAACACCTCCAACACGGAGGCCTCCCGGGAACGGGCCGTCTTCGGGGATCCGCTGGAAACCCTTTGGCGCCATTGCATTTTCGGCCTCTGCGGCGTGGAAGACTTCCACCGCCGGATGTTCGGCGTCGTCGTCACCAGCACGGCGGCGCAGCGCAGCCAATGGCTCGGCGAAGTCCGGGCCACCGTCGCCCGCCTCTTCCCGGAAAGCGGATGCATTCCACGGCCCGCCGGCGTATGATCCCCGAATGAGTCGGCATGGCATGAAGCATCTTCCCCTCCTCTTCCTTCTGGGAACCGCCCCCTTCTGGGGCGCCTTGTCCGCCACGGGAGCCGGCCCCTGGCCTGCCGAATCCAATACCAACGCCGTCCGCCTGACGGATGTCGATCCGGGCCTGGACACCAACAACTGGAGCGGCGCCTTCTGGAATCCCGGCACCCGCACCCTCTGGCTCGCCTGCAACAATCCCGGCTCCTTCTATGCGCTCGTGGAGGATGGCGCGGGCGGGTTCAAGATCCCCACGAATGCCGCCGGCACGCCGGCCAAATGGTTCACCGTCGCTTCCTATGACATGGAGGCCATCTGCCAGGCGGACCTCGGCCAGGACATCGTCTACCTCATGGACGAAAACGGCTACATCCGGGAATACGACGTCTCGCAATACGGCGTGGCCGTTGAAAACCAGAACTGGGACATCCGCGCCCAATGCCCCGAGGTCGACTCGGCCTCCGGCCCGGAGGGCCTCGCCTTCATCCCCGACGAATACCTCCGGCGGCAGGGTTTCTGCGACACCAACGGCACGCCCTGCACCAGCAGCAACGGCATGGGCGGCCTGATGTTCGTCGGCTACCAGTACGATGGCTGTGTCTACGCCTTCGACCTCGACCGCGGCAACGGCCAGTACGGCTTTGTCGGCCGCTACAAGACCGGCCGCGCCGAAACCGCCGACCTCGAATTCGACCGCGCCACCGGCCGGCTTTTCATCTGGCACAACCTCGACGCCAACTACCTGGAAATCACCGAACTGGGCTCCGATCCCGACGGCCCCGACCGCCGCCTGCGGCCGCTCGCCGAAGTTGCCGGCCCCCGCGCCGGCAACCTGGAGGGCTTCGCCCTAGTCCCCTCCTCCTCCACCAACGATGCCGGCGGATGCATCCTGACCGACGACGACAACCTGGACCGGGAAGCCGTCATGTGGTACCGCCAGTTCCAGCCCGCCGCCGACACCGATGCCGACGGGCTTTCCGACGGCTGGGAGCTGTGGCACTTCGGCTCCACCACGCAGACCACCGGCTCCGCGGATTCGGATTCCGACCGCCTGTCCAACGCCGACGAGGAAATCGCCGGCACCGACCCCACGAACGCCGCCTCCGCCCTGATCCAGTTCGCGCCCCTCTCCCAGGCCGCCGGCCGGGAAGTGGTCCTGAGCTGGCGGAGCGCGACCGGCCGGACCTATGCGATCGATTCCGCCGCGCCGATCGAGTCCGGCTTCACCAACCGGGTGCAGGCCCGCATCGGCTCCACCGCCCCCGTCAACATCTCGACCGTCGATATCTCCGGCGCCGCCAGCGGCCAGTTCTACCGCGTCGTCGTCGAAGCCCCCTGATCCCCCATACCCCTTTCCTCCTTTCCAAGCCGCCCGCCAAGCGGTAGAACCATGCCCATCAACAAGGAGCTCCCCGTGGATCCCAAGCAACACATCGAAACCCGCTGCGTGCAGGCCGGCTGGCAGCCGAAGAACGGCGACCCGCGCGTGCTGCCCATCTTCCAGAGCACCACCTTCAAGTACGATTCCGCCGACGTCCTCGGCAAGCTCTTCGACCTCGAAGTCCCCGGCCATTTCTACACCCGCCTGAGCAACCCCACCCTCGAATGCGTCGAGAACAAGATCGCCGCCCTCGAAGGCGGCGTCGGCGCGCTGGTCACCGCCTCCGGCCAGGCCGCCGTGTTCTTCGCCATCCTGAACCTCTGCAAGGCGGGCGACCATGTCGTCAGCACCGTCGCCATCTACGGCGGCACCTTCAACCTCTTCGCCGTCACCCTCAAGCGCATGGGCATCGAGGTCACCTTCGTGAACCAGAACAACGCCCCGGAGAAAATCGCCGCCGCCTTCCGCCCCAACACCAAGGCGCTCTTCGCCGAAACCGTCACCAACCCCTCCCTTGAAATCGCCGACCTCGAAAAGCTCGCGAAGCTGGCCCACGGCCACGGCGTGCCGTTCATCGTGGACAACACCTTCCCGACGCCCATCCTCTGCCGCCCCATCGAGTGGGGCGCGGACATCGTCGTCCATTCCACCACCAAATACATGGATGGCCATGCCCAGACCCTCGGCGGCGTCATTGTCGACAGCGGGAACTTCGACTGGACCAGCGGCCGCTTCCCCGAGTTCTGCGAACCCGACGAATCCTACCACGGCGTGGTCTACACCCGGAAGTTCGGGCGCGCCGCCTACATCGTGAAGGCCCGCGTCCAGCTCATGCGCGACCTCGGCGCGCAGCAGAGCCCCTTCGCCGCCTACATCCTCAACCTCGGCCTCGAAACCCTGCATCTGCGCATGCCGCGCCACTGCGCCAACGCCCTCGCCGTTGCGCAGCACCTGGAAAAGCACCCCCGCGTCGCGTGGATCAACTACCCCGGCCTCGAAAGCAACCCCTGCCGCGCCCTCGCCCGGAAATACCTGCCCGACGGCACCTGCGGCGTCGTCTCGTTCGGCATCCGGGGCGGCCGCGAGGCCGCGACCCGCTTCATGGATTCCCTCCAGCTCGCCGCCATCGTCACGCACGTCGCCGACGCGCGCACCTGCATCCTCCATCCCGCCAGCACCACGCACCGGCAGCTCACCGACGCCCAGCTCCAGGCCGCCGGCATCTCCCCCGACCTCGTCCGCCTCTCCGTCGGCATCGAGAACGTCGCCGACATCCTCGCCGACCTCGACCAGGCGCTCGCGTTGCTCTAAAGCAAGTTGTAGGCCCGGTCCCCTGACCGGGCGGGATTCCGCCGCGTGGGGGCACGCGGCCTACAGGATGAAATCCGGCTGCGGAAAATCAAAATGCTCTGGCTTCCGGACCGGCCGCGGGTGTGCTAGGTTTTCCACGCAATGGAAAAAACTTTTCCACACCTTGGAAAAACGGAGACGCGGAGCGACCTGCTGCCCCTGCTCCGCGCCACGGGCCCGGACCTGGACGCGCTCTACGCGCGCGCCGATGAGGTCCGCCGCGCGCACTGCGGCGATGCCGTCCCCGTCCGCTCCATCATCGAATTCTCCAACGTCTGCGCCAACGACTGCCTCTACTGCGGCATCCGCGCCTCCAATCCCGCGCCCGTGCGCTACCGGATGGCGCCGGACGAAATCCTCGCCTCGGCGAAGCAGGTCGCGGCCTCCGGAATCGCCGGGACCCTCGTCCTGCAGGCCGGCGAAACCCCCGGCACCGCCGACGACGAAATCGCCGCGCTCCTCCGCCGCCTCAAGGCCGAAGTCCCCGGCCTCGCCATCACCCTTTCCGTCGGCAACCGCCCGCGCGAGGTCTACGCCCGCTGGCGCGACGCCGGCATGGACCGCTATCTCCTCCGCTTCGAAACCTCCGACGCCGCCCTCTTCGCCCGCCTGCATCCCGACTGCACGCTGGCCGAACGCCTCCAATGCCTGCGCGATTTGAAATCCCTCGGCGTCCAGGCCGGCGGCGGCTTCATGGTCGGCCTCCCCGGCGAAACCGTCGATATCCTCGCCGACAACATTTTGCTCTGCCGCGAGTTCGACTTCGACATGATCGGCATCGGCCCCTACATCCCCAACCCGCAGACGCCGCTGGGCGGCCAGCCCAACGCCTACGCGGACGATCCCGAGATGTTCTTCCGCGCCCTCGCCGTCCTGCGCCTCGCGAACCCCGATGCCCACATCCCCGCCACCACCGCCTTCGACGCGCTCTTTCCCAACGGCCGCGACCTGGCCCTCCGGCGCGGCGCGAACGTCTTCATGCCCAACGCCACCCCCGGCCCTCTCCGCAAGGACTACCAGCTTTATCCCGGCAAGCCCTGCATCGACGAGGATGCCGCCGACTGCGCCCTCTGCGTGCAGGCCCGCCTCCGCGCCCTCGGCCGCCCCGTCGCCCAAGGCCCCGGCCATTCGCTGAAAAATCGCCGGAAAAACGCCCCGTGACGCGGAAGGAACTCATGGAGAAGATGCCCGCCAATGCGCGGGACGTGGCGGCCGCCGGGAGCATTGTCGCGCTCGGTTTCCCGGCCGTCGGGCCCGTCCTGCGCGACATGGTCCAGTCGATGCGCGTCGCGGATTCGCCGGTCGCGGACCTGTTCGCCGATTTCCTGGCCCGCCTCGGCGCGCCGGCGGTCCCGGAGATCGCCCAGGGGCTGCACCGGGAGAACATCTGGCTCCGGCACCGGATCTTCACCCGCATCCTGCCGCATTGGCCCGCCGAGATTCTCGCCCCGCTGAAAACCGAATTGTCGTGCATCGCAACCCAGCCCGACGCCTACGACAACGACCTGCTCTGCATGGAGCTGCTCCTGAAGCACCATCTCGCCGAGCGGGATTGGCTGGCGCAATGGCTGGAATTCAAGAAGGAGCGCGGGGCCGTCCGGGCCGCCCTGCTGCGCCGCGTCGAGGCGGCGCTGGAATCCGCCCCCTGATCCCGTCGTCTCCCCCCGGACCGGAAAGCCGCCGCACGTTCCCGGCGCCGCGTTTTTCCACGCAATGGAAAAACTTTCGGCGGATTTTCCACGCAATGGAAAAACTTTTGGCGGCGCCTTCCCGCCGCGGAGAACGTGGCGGCTACAGGGCGAGGAGCTCCTGGACGTCCTCCCAGGTGAGGTTGTGGACGTCGGTGGCGTCGTCGCCATCCTCGAGGGTGGCGTTGTAGAGCTTCTGCTTCTTGCGCTGGAGCGCGAGCACGCGCTCCTCGATGGAATCCTGCGCGATGAGCTTCACGCTGTAGACGGTGCGCTTCTGGCCGATGCGGTAGGCGCGGTCGGTGGCCTGGTTCTCCACGGCGGGGTTCCACCACGGATCGTAGTGGATGACCATGTCGGCGCCGGTCAGGTTCAGGCCCGTGCCGCCGGCCTTCAGGCTGATGAGGAACAGCGGGATCGAGGCGTCGCGGTTGAATTCCTGCACGATCTTCAGCCGTTCCTGCGTGGCGCCGTCCAGGTAGCAGTAGCGCAGCCCGCGCCGCCCCAGCTCTCCGCGCAGGATGGTCAGCATCGACACGAACTGGCTGAACACCAGCACGCGGTGGCCCGCGTCCATCGCCTCGTCCAGCAGCTCGAAGAAGAGGTCCATCTTGGCGGAGGGCTCCTTCGATTCGAGGCCCTCGAGCTTGAGCAGGTCGAGATGGCAGCACGTCTGGCGCAGGCGCAGGAGCGTGTTGAGGATCTCGAACTTGGAGCGCTGGAATCCCTGCGCGGCCACGAGTTCGGCGATCTTGCGGCGCGAATCCTCGAGCAGGGCGGCGTAGACTTTCTTCTGGTCGTGGCTCAGGGCACAGGCGGCCACGCGCTCGATCTTGGGCGGCAGCTCCTTGGCGACATCCTTCTTCATGCGGCGCAAAAGGAAGGGGCGCAGCTTGCGGCGCAGCTTCCACTGCGCCAGCTCGCCCTCCGGCCCGCCCTGCGCGATGGGCTGCTCGATGTTGGCCCGGAACGACTCGTGGCTGCCGAGATAGCCGGGCATCAGGAAATCCATGATGCTCCACAGGTCGGAGACGCCGTTCTCGATGGGCGTGCCGGTCAGCACGAAGCGGTGCTCGGCCCGCAGCCGCTTGGCGGCATGCGCATTCTGCGTGGACTGGTTCTTGATGTGCTGGGCCTCGTCCAGCACCACGGCCATGAATTCGATCGGCTCGTAGAGGGCGATGTCGCGCCGCGTCAGCGCATAGGACGTGACGACGAGGTCCAGCCCCGCCAGATCCTTCCAGCGGGCGTGGCGGTCGGCGCCGGTCATCGTCCCGACCTTGAGCCAGGGCGTGAAGCGCGCGGCCTCGGCGGCCCAGTTGTCCACGAGGCTGGTGGGGCAGACGATGAGCGAAGGCTTGCGGGAACCGTCCGTGCGTTCCGCGCCGGCCATCGTCATCCAAACCAGGGCCTGGAGGGTCTTGCCCAGGCCCATTTCGTCGGCCAGGATGCCGCCGAACCGGTTGCGCTCCAGGAAGCGGAGCCAGCGCACGCCGTCCTTCTGGTAGGGGCGCAGCAGGCGCTCGAAGACGGGATCGAGCGGTTCGGCCGCCATCGGTTCCAGGCGGTTTTTCTGCGCGGCGCTTTGGATCCAGTCGGGCGGCGCCTCGACATCCACGCCGTCGAGCGCCTGCAGGGCGCTGGCGGCATAGGCGGCATAGACGGGCGCCAGGCGGAAGCTGCCCGGCCGCTTTCCTTCGCCCGAGGCGCAATCGGCGAACACGCTCTGCAGCGCGCGGATCGCTTCGGCATCCAGCAGGATCGTGCGCCCGTTCCGCTCGACGTAGGCATCGCCCTTGAGCAGCGCCCGCTGGATGTCGGCGCCCGACAAGCCCTCCTCCTCGCCGGCGTCGTAGTCGAACCGGACGTCGAACCAGCCGTTGCCGCCGGCCTCCGGGTCGATGCGCACCACCGGCGTGGCGAAGATGGCGTTGTCCATCGTCGCCCGGATGCGCCCGTCCCATTCGACGCGCCAGCCGCGGCGGCGCAGCGCGGGGATGGCGTTGCCGAGGAAGTTCAGGACCTCGCGGGTGCCCACGATCGAATTCAGCTCCGCGCCGGTGCGCCCCGAAATCCCGAAGCGGGCCATCGCCGCCAGCCCCTGCTGCTCGGCGGGCAGGTCGCGCACCGTGTAGCGCAGGATGTCCTCCGGGTCCGGATGGGCGAAGGAGCCCTTCGCCGAAGACTGGCCGGCCGCCAGCTCGATCTCGCCATAGACCGCCAGCAGCTGGAGGGCGAGGCTGGCGGGACTTCCGCGCACCACGAGGCGGAACTCCGGCGCCTCCGGCTCGAAGCTGAAGACGTCCGGCTCCACCTCCGCTTCCACGCGGATGTGCGCGGCCAGGCGGGGCATCTCTTCGCGCAGGAACCGCGGCACGTCCGCCCGGGGGACGACCACCTGCCGCTTGTAGATCTCCCACAGGGGCATGGGCAGCAGCTTCTCCAGCGGCCAGAAATGGCCCCCGCCAAAGACCCAGCCGCCCTTCCCGGCCACCAGATAGGTCGGAAACTCCGCCCCCCGCACGAACGGCAGCTCCGTGTGCGCCACCAGCAGCAGCTCGCCGTTCTCGTGGTCCAGGTCCACGCGCAGGGCGGTCGCCACGGGGGTCGCGTTCACCGCCAGTTCGCGGCCGCCTTCCTCCCACAGGGAACGCCCCGTCAACAGCGACAGCAGGTTGATGAAATCCGCCGTGCCGATCTGCAATTCACCGGGGACCTCGCCTTCGGCGATCTCCTCCAGCACGAACAGGACGGCCTCGTCCTGCTGCGTCAGCCCCAGCACGGTCTCGCGGGGGACTTCGCCGATGGGATGCTTCGCGCCGTGGTATTCCAGGAAGACCCGGACGGGGATCTTTCCGCCCGGCGCCGCCGCGCGCCAGCCGCGCGGCAGGCCGAGGAGCAGCGCGCAGTTCAGCGCCCCCGGCGTTCCCGGCGCCGCCCGCTTGAAGAACGCCTTGGCCTCGACCTGGCGCATGTGCTGCGCCCGCCGCTGCTCTTCCTGCAGCTTGCGCTCGCGCTCGGGATCGCTGTTGCGCGCCAGCAGCGCCAGGCCCAGGGCGATGACATGCGCGCAGATGATGCCTCGCTCCACGTTGTCGCGGCAGGGGCATCCGTTTTCGCACGAATGGTCCGGCAGGATCCTGGCGGAGGTCTTGATCGAGCGGCTGCCCCAGGAAAGCGTGCCCCGCATGTGCGGATCCTCGAACACGGCGTCCAGCACCAGGCCCCGTTCAAACAGGGTATGCCCGTCGCGGAAGGTGACCGCCCCCCCCCACTCCTGCAGCATCTTGTATGTGAACGGCAATTTCATGAACCAATTCCGGCGCTTTTCCTGTGGCAATCCAAAGGGGGGAAAATACAGGTTTTGCCGTGGATGACAACCCCCGATTTTCCATCCAATCCAGTTTGGCCGAGGCGGATGGCGCGCGCCGGCAGGGCGCGGGATCGAAACGTTTTCCCCGAAATTCTCGCTTGCCCCGCGCCCCCCCCTTCCGTATTCTTCCGCCCCAATGTGTTCCGCCCGGGTTTGTCCGGACGGTCCGGTGTTTCTCCTCCAAGGAAAGAGAGCCCCCCGATGACCATGATGATTTCGAAATTCCACCGGCTGATCCAGTCCCGCCTCCTCTGGGGCGCGTTCCTGGTCATTATCGTCTTTTCGTTCGTCATCTGGGGCATGGTCTGGCCCTCGGACATCGACAAGGCCGAACAGGCCAACGCCGCCGGCACCCTCGATGGCCAGTTGATCACCCCCGGCGAGTTCCGCTCGGCCTATCTGAGCACCTACCTGGCCCGGGCGCTGGCCCTGGGCCGCGACGTCCCCTCCACCCCCGAAAGCGACGCCATCCTGCGCCGCCTGTCGTGGCAGCGCCTGGCCACCCTGCGCGAAGTCGCCAAGCTGGGCATCCGCGCCACGGACGAGGAGCTGATCGGCGCCATCCGCGGCAATTTCTCCGGCACCAACGGCGTCTACAACCCGCAGCAATACCAGGCGTTCCTCCAGAGCGTCATCCGCCCCATGGGCTTCACGGCCGCGCAGTTCGAGCAGCATCTCCGCGAAGAGATCCAGATCCAGAAGCTCGGCAACCTGATCGGCCGGCAGGCGCAGGTCACGCCGCTGGAAATCCGCCGCACCTTCGAGACGCTGATGGACGAATTCACGGTCGAATACGCCTCCCTCCGCGCCGCCGACGTCGAAAAGGACGTCTCGGTCTCGGAAGACGATGCGCGCAAACTTTACGATGCCGATCCCGCGGCGTTCACCATCCCCGTCCAGCGCGAGATCTCCTACGCCGCCTTCCCCGTCGCGGATTACCTGGAAGAGGCCAGCGAGGTTTCCGACGACGACATCCTCGACTACTACGAGCTCCACATCGATGAATACACCACGACGGAGACCGGCGAGGACGGGAAGTCCCGCCAGGTCGTCGCCGACGTCGACGAGGTGCGCGACGGGATCGTGAAGGCCCTGCGCCGCGCCGCCGCCGCGGAAAAGGCCGATGCCGCCGCGACGGAACTGGCGTTCCACGCCATCCCCGACCGCGACGGGACCGTCCCTGAGTTCACCGCCGAAGTGGAAAAAACCGGCCGCAAGGCCCAGAAGCTGGCACCGTTCTCGCGCTTCGACGTCCCGCTGGAGGATGGCGGCGCCGCTTTCGCCGCCGCCGCCTTCGAACTGGCTCCCAATGCCTTCGACCGCGTCAGCGCGCCCATCGCGGGCGAGGAAAACGTCTATGTGCTCTATCTCGAGAAGGAAATCGATTCGCGCGTGCCGTCCTTCGACGAAGCCAAGGACCGGGCCCTGGAAGCCGCCCGGCAAAGGGCCGTGGTCGACGCGCTGGAAGCCAGGGCCGCGGCGGTCAAGGATGCCGCCATCGCCGGGCTGGCCGCCGGGAAGACCTTCGGCGAGGCCGTGGCGGACACCGGCGCGGCCGTCGCCACCGCCGAACCCTTCACCGGTCTTTCCGGTTCCACCACGACCAACGAGGCCGTGCAGATCCTCGTGCAGGCCGTCGTGGGCTACAACCAGGGCGAAGTGACCGATCCGGTGCCGTCCACGGACAGCCTGATCGTGGCCTACGTCAAGAGCCGAACCCCGGCCGATCCCGCCACGTTCGATTCCTACCAGGCCGAAATCGCCGCCGCCATCCGCGGCCGGCGCGGCCAGGGACTCTTCCGCGACTGGCAGGCCGCCCTGCTCGCGCCGGAACGGTTCACCGATTTGCAGCGCACCGACGACACCGCCACCGACGACACGGAGGAAAGCGGCGACGAGGACGCTGAAGAAGCGCCGGACGGCATCTCCGACGAGGACCGGCAATACCTGTAGAAAAATCAACAAAGGAATCCCCATGATCGTCACCACCAAGGAACTCTTCGCGCACGCCTACGGCAAGTACGCCATCGGCGCCTACAACATCAACAACCTCGAGCAGACCATGGGCCTGTTCAAGGGCAACGTGGACAGCAAGGCCCCCTTCATCGTCCAGCTTTCGAAGGGCGCGCGGAGCTACACCCACAAGCTCATGCTCGAAGCCATGATGAACACCGCCGACAAGATCTTCCCCGAGGCCGTGTTCGCCATCCACCTCGACCACGGCGACGAGGCCACCTGCATGGATTGCATCAACTCCGGCGTCTATTCGTCCGTGATGATCGACGCGTCCCATGAGCCCTTCGAGAAGAACGTGGAGATCACCAAGCGCGTCGTCGACGCCGCCCATGCCAAGGGACTCGTCGTCGAAGCCGAACTCGGCCTGCTGAAGGGCATCGAGGAAGACGTCGTCGCCGCCGACCATGTCTACACGAAGCCCGACGAGGCCTTCCGGTTCGTCAAGGCCACCGGCTGCGACAGTCTCGCCTGCGCGATCGGCACCTCCCACGGCGCGTTCAAGTTCAAGGGCTCCCAGAAGCTGCGCTTCGACATCCTGGAGGAAATCCAGAAGCTCCTCCCCGGCTTCCCGCTCGTCATGCACGGCTCCTCCTCGGTGCCGCAGGACGAAGTCGCCCGCATCAACGCCGCCGGCGGCAACCTCAAGGGCGCCTCGGGCGTCGACGCGTCCCAGTTCCTCGGCGCGGCCAAGCTCGGCGTGACAAAGATCAACATCGACACCGACGGCCGCCTGGTGTGGTGCCGCGTGCACCGCGAGTTCTTCCGGGACCACCCCGAGAAGTTCGACCTGCGCGATCCCGGCAAGGTGTTCATGCCCGAATACGCGAAGTTCATCGCCGCCAAGAACGTGCTGCTCGGCAGCGCCGGCCAGGTGGACGCCGCCCGGGCCTACATCCAGGCCAGCAAGAAGAAATAGCCGGCATCCAATGCCGACGGCCGGGAGAGCAATCTCCCGGCCTTTTTTTGTCCCGGTGCGGGGAATACGCTGCCCGGCTCCTGCCTTCGGCGGAGGGCTGAAACGGTTGACCGGAACGCCTCCCATTTCATTGACCCGGCGCCCTCCAAACCGATATTTTCGACCCTACAACTCAAGGCATTTCATGAATATTCCTCGTATGCGATTCCCGATCCGGCGGCCCTTCCCCTGCGCCTGTTTCGTTTTGGTTTTGGCGCTTTCCCTGCCGGCGATGGACGCCTGCGGAGCCAATCTCCTGGAAGAGGACTTCTCCACGCTGACGGACACCACCGTCCCCGGCGGCTGGACCAGCAGCAAGGCCTCCGATCTGGACTATGCGAGCGAACCCTATGTGGGAACCACCGCGCCCGCGTTCAAATGGGCCGCCACCGGGCAATGGCTGACCACCCCCGCCTTCTCCACGGGCGCGGCCAGCCTCCAGTTCTGGGCCTACGGCAATGCAGGATCCGGCAGCACCCTCGCGGTTTCCGGCCTCGTCAGCGGCGTCTGGACGCTGGTCGACACCGTGACCATCGCCCAGAACGACGGCACCTACAGCGTGACGCTGAATCCCCAGACGACCCAGCTCAAGTTCACCTTCACGAAGGTCGTCAATTGCGCCATGGACGACATCGTGGTCCAGGGCGCCGGCGAAGATCCCAACCTTTCCGCCCCCTCCGCCATCGCCTTCGGCGCCCTCGCTCCCGGCGCCGCCGCCACCCAGACGTTCGCCCTCGCCAATTCCGGCGCCTCGAACACACTGCACCTGACGGCGCTATCCCCCGCCAGCGGCGACACCGGCAAGTTCGCCGCCGGTTCGATCCCCGCCTCGCTCGCGCCCGGCGCGACGGCGGCCGTCTCCGTCGTCTACACCCCCGGCGCCGTCACCGGGGTTTCCCATTCCGCCACGTTCCACCTGCTGACGGACGACCCCACGACGCCCACCCATCCGATCACCTTCTCCGGCTCGACCATCGGCGCAACGCTCACGGTTTCCAACATCCAATACAGCGCGACCGGCCCCTCGCCGCAGGCGGGCAACCGCGTCGCCATCTCCGGCATCGCCACCTACGCCGATCCCTACGGCTACGCGATCTCCGACGCCGCCGGCGGCCCCTGGAGCGGCGTCTATGTGGGCGATCCCTACCACCGCCCCGATCCCGGCGACCAGGTCTATTTCGAAGCCCTCGTGCAGGAATCCGGCGCCTTCACCCTCCTGACCAACGTCACGGACTACGGAGTCGCCGCCACCGGCCAGTCCGTCCCCCTCGCGACCATCCGCGGCAACCAGCTCACGAACGAGGCCTATGAAGGCGTCCTCGTCCGCATCACCAACATCACCGTGCGCAACACGAACTGGAACAACGGCCGCGTCTACTGGCAGGCGGGCGATTCCACCGCCAACTTCCTCGTCGGCACCCGCGTCCCCTACCGCTACATCTGGGCCAGCAACGCCACGCTCACCGCCATCCAGGGCCTTGTCTTCACCAACTTCGTCCAGCCCCGCTTCGACGCCGATTTCGTCGGCCGCCCCGTCTTCGAATACGCCCTGCGCGGCCTCGTCATGACCCCCGACGGCCCCCGCACCAACTGGACCGTCCATGTGCGCGACGATGTCATCGTCGCCGTCACCAACGCGGCCATCGCCGGCGTGACGAACATCGACACCGGCGGGATCCTTTTCCCCGGCCTGATCGACGTCCACAACCATCCCGCCTACAATTCCTTCCCCACCCTCATGTTCAACAACTTCCCCTACGGGCACCGCGACGAATGGGGCGAGTCCGACACCGAATACGACGCCTGGAAAACCGTGCGCACCACCCTGCGCGGCACCGCCGCGGTCAGCGACACCACGACCGACACCATCACCAAGTACGGCGAATGCCTCGAGCTGATGGCCGGCTGCATCGCCATCCAGGGCCAGAGCAACTCGGACGCGGAACATTCCCATCCCGACGTGATCCTCTTCAACATCGAGCAATTCCCCTCGCGGACCTGGGCCGACATCTTCCCGTGGACCAGCACCGTCAGCGAACGGACCAACCTCCTGGCCAAAATCGAAGGCGGCGCCGTCAACGCCACGATGATCCACCTGTGCGAAGGCACCGACACCGTCGCGCGCGCGCAGTTCGCCACCTGGCGCGACTGGGGCATGCTCAACGAAACCGTCGCCATCATCCACGGCGCGGCGCTGAACGCCAGCGACTTCGCCGAAATGGGCGCCGCGGGGGCCAAGCTGATCTGGTCGCCCATGTCCAACATGAAGCTCTACGCCGGCACCGCCAATGTCAAGGCCGCCAAGGACGCCGGCGTGGTCGTCGGGCTCTCCCCCGACTGGACGCCCAGCGGCTGCTTCAACATGCTCGAGGAACTCGGCTACGCCTGGGAACTGAACACGACGATGTTCTCCAACGCCTTCACCGCGCGCGAAATGTGCGACATGGTCACGATCAACAACGCCAAGTGCGCCGGGCTCGATGGCCACTACGGCAGGATCGCCGCCGGCTACAACGCCGGTCTCGCCGTCATCGAAGGCGACACCGCCGATCCCTACATGGCCCTGATCAACGCCCGGCCGCCCAACGTCCTCCTCACCATCGTGGACGGCACCCCGCGCTACGGCGAGCCCTCCCTCATGGCCGCCCTCGGCGTGACGGGCGAAAGCGTAGATGTCCGCGGGCGCGCCAAGAAGATGAACATTGCCGTCGTCCACCCCTTCCTCGAATACAGCCAGCGCACCTTCGCCACGATGCGCTCGAACCTCCAGACCGGACACGCCGCGCTTTCGCCCACCGGCGAGCTCGACCGCGACGAGCTCCAGTTCCTCGACCTTTCCCTTTTGGAAACCGATGGCGACAACGTCGCGCCGTTCCGCGCCGACAGCCCCCTGTCCTCCGCCCCCTCCACCACCGTCACCAACGACGTCGGCGGCAGCCTCTCCCTCGCCTTCCGCTACCAGGATTTCTGGGACAACCACACGTTCATCACGAGCCTGACCCACACCATCTCCATCGCCCCCGCGCGCTACTCGAACCTGATTGTCCAGACCATCGCGACCAACCGCGCCAACACCCCCGCCAACCAGACCGTCAACTTCACCGTCGGCTTCCAGGACATGCACACCAACTATGTGTTCGTCTTCGAAACCCGCGACACCCGGGGCAATGTCCGCACCACCGTCTCGACCAACGTCTTCAAGGTCAAACCCTACGCCGGCGGCGACAGCGACCGCGACGGCATGCCCAACGAGTGGGAAATCCAGTATTTCGGCACCTTCACCAGCGCCGTCGCCGCCGCCAACGCCGATGGCGACCTTCTGGGCAACCTGCAGGAATACGTCGCCCTCACGATCCCCAACAGCGCCGCCTCCTGCCTCTCCAACTTCATCGAAACCGCCGACGCCTCCCTCGCGGGCACCTTGCAGCTCCCCTCGCCCATCCCCACCTCCACCCAGCGGGTCTATGATGTCTGGCGCAGCACCAACCTGATGGGCACCGCCACCTGGACCCCCCTGGGCCTGAACGTGCGCGGCGCGGCCGACGGCTCCGCCGTCCTCCTGCGCGTCACCAACACGCTCCCCGCCGCCTCCTATCGCACCGGCGTCAAGCTGCCCTGACCCCCCAAAAGCCGCTCCGCGGCCCCCGATGCGGGAAGGCACCGCATGAGCCTCCCGCACCGATGGAAGGCCCCGCGCCGGAGGGAGGAGCAGGTCAATACTTGCGGATGACGGCGCGGACGATGCCGCCGATCTCGAGGGAATGCTTCGGCCGGATGAACTTGTATTTGGGGTTCGCGGGTTCGAGGCGCACGCCGGCGGCGTCGCGGACGTAGTACTTCAGCGTCCACTCGTCGTCCACGCGGGCCACGACGATGTCGTTCTGCCCCGGACGCGGCCCCTTCTCCACAAGCACGATGTCGCCGGGCAGGATGCCCGCGTCGATCATGGAATCGCCGCGGACGGTCAGCATGAACGTGTTGTCGGGATTCTTGACCAGGTACTCGTCGAGGGTGATGGCGTCGGCTTCCTGCTGCTCCTCCTGCGTGGGGAATCCGGCGGCGATGGAGCCGAGGATGCGCACGGTGCCGGTGATCCGCGGCAGGAGCGCGATGCGCCCGTTGGTGTCCTTCGAGACATAGCCGGCTTCCTCGAGCTTGGCGAGAAGGCCGAAGACGGCGTTCTTGGACTTGTAGCCGAAGAGATCGAGCATTTCGGCGTAGGTGGGCGGACGGCGTTCCTGGCGCCAGAAATGGCGGAGCAGGCGGATCTTTTCGGCGAGCTGGATATCTCTGGGCATGGGGGCCTCCTTTGAACTGTCCGCAATATAACTGAACCGGCGTTCAGGCTGCAACTCCTTTTTCGGGCCGGGCGGATTTTCTTTCCCCGCCGGACGGGAACGGCTACACTGCGCCGCAAGTGGAAAACCGTCCCAACCCCATGGAGGAATGCCTGTGAGAAAATGGAATGTCCTGCTTGTGTCCGCCTTGGTCCTGTGCTGTTCCCTGCTGCCGGCGCTGGCGGCGGATTCGCCCGCCGTCCTGGGCATCCTGGAGATCCGGGGGCTGGACAGCCTGGCCTCTTCCGCCTTCGAGCTGAGCAAGGCCGGCGGCAGCCCGATGCCGAAGGAGATGCTCTCGCTGATGCTGTACGGGGCGCTGGGCTCGATGCCGGGCATGGGCATCCAGGCTGAAGGAACGGTGCGCGCGCTGGCCTTCGACGGCGACGCGGACCAGGGCTCCGTGGCGCTCCTGCTGCCGGTCGAGAACGAAGGCGCGGACTACCTTGCCAACCTGGGCAAGGCGGAATGGAAGAACGAGGCCGAGACAGCCGACGGCATCCTGCATTTCACCCCCCCGGAGGGATCCGGCGTGGCCTGGAGCGAAGTCTATTTCCTGAAGCGCGGCGACACGCTGCTCGCGGGCGAAACCGCCGAGGATGTCCGCAAGGCCGATGCCGCGATGGCCTCCCTGCCCGCCATCCTGCCGGTGGAAGGCGATGTGGCGCTGCAGGTCCGCCCGGCGGCGCTGGTGGACCAGTTCGCCCCGCAGATCGCGGAAGGCATGGACCAGGCGTTCCGGGCGCCCGGCATGCCGCCCGAGGCGGCGGCGATGGGCCAGCTCTACATGAAGGTCTATCTCGCGGTGGCACGGCAGCTGGACGAGTTCGCGGTGGGCCTCGGCGTGGCCAACGGCAACCTGAACATCCACACGCGCGTGGCGCCGGTGGCGGGCAGCCTGTTCGACCAGTGGTTCCAGACCGTGGGATCGCCTTCCGCGGCCGCCGCCGTGGTGGCCCTGCCCGAAGCCCTCTTCGCCGAAACCGCCCACATCGGCGACATGAACGTCCTGGCGCCGGCCTATTTCCGCTACGTGGACGAACTGATGGCGATCATGCCCGCGCAGCCCGGCGCCGACGCGATGAAGACCTACATGGAAACCGCCAAGTCCTATTGGCAGCAGATGGGCGGCGATTTCGGCATCGCCCTCCTGCCGCCGACGGAGGAAAGCCCCCTGCGCCTCGCGGAATTCATCTCGCTGAAGGATTCGGCGGCCGCGCGCACAACGACCCAACAGCTGGTGAAAAACGCGAACGAGATGATCCAGTCCCTGTTCAGCGCCACCAACAATCCGATGATGCCGTTCCAGGTCGAGCTGGCCTCCGGCGAGCCCCGGGAATACCGCGAAATCGCAGTGGACAAGCTGTCCTACGGCCTCAAGATGGGCGATGAAATGGCGGCAAACTGGCCGAAGGGGATCCCGATGAAGTTCGACATCGAGCTGGCCTGGGTGCCCGGCGGCGTGCTCGCCACCATCGGCGACGCGGCCTTGACCGATGCGCTCGTGGACCGCGCGCTCGATGGCGCCGCCGCGCCGCTCTCCGAACTCCCCGCCTGGAAGGCGGCCTATCCGGCGCCGGAGCCCAAGCTGGCGGACATGACGCATTTCGCGCTGTTCGACACGATCCGCGCCTATCTGGGGCTGGTCGATTCCCACACCGGCGGCGAACTGGCCGGAAACATCCCGGACGGGCCGGGCAACCTCGAAAGCGCCTCCTACATGGCCATGGGCGGCATGATGAGCCGTGTCCGCTTCAGCCTGGCCGACATCGGGGCCATCGGCCTGAAGATCAAGGAAGCCCAGGAAAAAGCCATGGCCGAAATGATGAAGCAGATGGAGTCGCAGGGCGAAATGCAGTTCTCGGATGACGGCGAGTTCGCGCCTCCGGAAGAAGGCAACGAAGGCTTCGATGCGGATGAAGCCGAAGAAGAGGCCGAGGAGGAAGAAGTCGAGGTCCCCTCTGTCGTTGAAGAAACCCCCGCTCCCGCCCCTGCCGCGACGGAATAGACATCCCCCGCCCTGTTGGAGCGGGCCTTCGGGCCCGCTCTTTTTTTGTCCCCAATGGAAATCCCTGCGGCGCCTGCCGTTCCCCGGAGGCGGCGGGATCAGGGTTCCAGCGGGCCGCCGCTGACGGATTCCAGATGCTGCGCGAGGCGGCGGCAATGGCATTCGGCGCGCAGGAGGATGCGTCCATAGGCGGCCACTTCCTCGCGCGCGGCGAGGAGATCCTCCTGCCGGACGGCGGGCTCCCGGGCCAGGGCATCGATCTTCGCCTGCATCACGGCCTGCACCTGGCGGTTTTCTTCCGCGAGGCGGGCGCGTTCGGCGCAGGCGCGCACAAGGTCTTCCCGCAGGCCGGAAACTTCGGCGCGGATTTCCCCGCGGAGCGCCTCCACGCGGGCATCGGCGGCCTCGAGCCGGGCGCGGGCCAGGCGGATGCCCCGCCCATCCCATCCGAAGATCGGCAGATGGATGGCGAGCCGCAGCTGCCATTCGGTGGCGTCCTGGCCGGTCTGGTCGAAACCCGTCGTGTAGTCCTCGTAGGAGTCGATGCGGGTCGTCTCGTCCTCATAGGCGGCTTCGACATAGTCGAACCACGGCAGGAGCTGCGCCTTGGCCGCCCCGAGTTCGGCGGCGGCGGCGGATTTTCCATGCTCCGCCCGCGCGAGATCGGGGCGGCGCGAAAAAGCCAGGTCCACCAGATCGTCCACCTCCGCAAGACGGGCGGAGGGCGGATCGACGTCTAGCGGCGGACGCAGCTTCACCTGCCCGGCGGGAATGTCGGCCAGCACCGCGATCTGGCGGACCAGGCTCCGGTATTCGGCGATTTTCTCGCGGATGTCGGAGCGGATCGACGAAAACCGCGTCACGGATTGGATCAGCTCCAGCGCGTCGGCCATGCCGGTGGCGGCCTGCCGGCTGCGGAGGTCGCGGATTTCCTTCCGGATGCGCGCCATGCGCCCCAGCAGGTCGATCTCCGCCCGGAGGGTCGCGGCCTCGAGGCAGAGGGACCGGACCTCGCAATAGACGGCGTAGGATTCCTCCTGCGCCTCCGACTCCTTCGCCCGGGCCGCGGCGGAACCGCGCTTGCGGATCCAGCGGTTCACGAAAGGATTGGCGATGAAGACGCGCAGGCCGATTTCATCGCCGTCCCACGATCGGGTCTCCCATTCGCGCGGGAGCATCTTCGGTTCGGGCAAGGCGGCCGGGTACAAGGGGTCGGTGCGGGTGGCAAGGCGGCCCGGGGTCTCCTCGTCCATGTCGCCCGATCGGGTGCCGAGGCGGAGCTGGGGATCCTTCCATGCGGTGTCGACGGCGGCCTGATAGCGCTCGGCGACGGCTTCCAGCCAGAGCGCCCGGGCCTCGCCGCTGCGCGCCGCCGCGCGGCGGGCCAGGACATCCCAGTCGTAGCCCTCCGCCGGCGGAGGGGGGAAGGCTTCTTCCGCAACCGAGGCGTCCGGCCGGGATTCCTCAAAGGGCAAGGCGATGGGTTCCGGCGGCAAGGGAGCGGCGCAGCCGGCCAGTGCCCAGGCCAGGCCGCAACCGGCGGCCAAGCAGGCCGGGAGGCGTCTTGCGGGAGAAGGAATGGGCTGCGCGTCCATGGGGTTTCCGGTCAGGTGGAAGGCTTGCGCCACGGCCAGGGGAAGGTCCAGCGCGGACGCTGAAGGACCACGGTTTCGCCCGGCAGCCAGACGACGGCTT
This sequence comes from uncultured Verrucomicrobiota bacterium, assembly GCA_937860055.1. Classification (GTDB taxonomy): domain Bacteria; phylum Verrucomicrobiota; class Kiritimatiellia; order CAIQIC01; family Lenti-01; genus Lenti-01. The sequence goes on from CALMBO010000027.1 coordinate 343,086, forward strand.
CGTCGAGGATTTCCATGCGCACGCGCCGGCCGCGCAGGGGGAACTGCGGCGTGGGATTGAAGGGATCGAGCAGGTCCATGACTTCGGGATCGATGGAGACGACGCGAACCGGCGCGACGCGCTTGTCGGGATCGGCGGCGCGGCAGGCGTCGAGCCGGTCGCCGGCGGCGACCTCGAGGAGCTGGCCCTGGGTCAGCATGCCGCTGATGGTGCGCGCCCGCTCGGCGGAAACGCGGACGATGGCCTCCCCGCCCACGACAACATCGCCGGCGCGGTACTGGATGCGGGAAACGACGCCGGCCTTGGTGGCGCGCAGGACCATCGGTTCCCGGTTGGACGACTGGCGCAGGGACTCCACGGCGGCACGAAGGGATTCCGCGGCGGGATCGGAGGCGCCGCCCGCGGCGGACGAGGAAGCCAGCAGGTCCTGCACCTCGCGGAGATCCTCCCGGGCCTGGGCGTGGCGGGACTGGAGGGCCTCGATCAGCGGCGCATAGCCGCCGACGGTTTTCTCCAGCGCGAGGGCCTTGGGGCGAAGCGAGGAGAGCTCGATTTCGCTGACCAGGCGCTTTTCGATAAGCGGGCGGAGGCGGTCCATTTCCGCCTTCAGGCCGGCCAGTTCGGCCTCGTCGCGGGCGCGGTTCATGCGTTCGGCCTCGAGGGCGACGGCGGCTTCCTGCACGATCTGGCGGCAGCGGCGTTCGGATTCGAGGAGCGTCTGGCGGTGGCGCAGGGCGTTCTGCTCGTATTCCAGCAGGCGGGATTCCTGCACGGCCATGTCCAGGGTCTGCGCGGTGGAATCCAGGCGCACGAGGACGTCGCCGGGCTGCACGCGCTGGCCGGGCTGGACCTCGATGGACACGATCCGGGCGGTGTCGACGGAGCCGACGGATTCCGAATCCGCCTCGACGAGGCCGAAGAAGCGCTCCGAGCCTCCGCCGCGCGAAAGGAGCCAGAGGAACACCGGGATCAGCGCGACGACGGCGAGCAGGAACCAGAAGCCGGCCAGCCGGCGGAGCGTAACCCGCAGGGGCATCCGCATCTTCCCGCGCTTGAAGTCCTTCGTCATCATGGCGGCGTCCTCACAGTTCCACGGTGGTGCGCTGCATCAGGAGAACCACGTCCCGGAAACGCCCGTCCTGCCGGAACGCCTCCACCATGTCCTTCTGGTAGGCCGGATCCAGCAGGCGGACCTGGTACGAAAACTCCAGCAGGTTCCCCTGCTCCGCGTCGCGCATGCCCAGGAGATAGAACGAGGCGCAATAGCGGACCAGCAGCTCCTGGACGGACTGCTCGGCGGAGGAATCGCTGGCGGGCATGGCGAAGCGCAGGAGCCCTTCGTATTCGCGGCGCGAGGCGAAGGGCGTCCAGTGCAGGAGGAGCGCGACGACGTTGATGACGAGCGTTCCGATGGCCGCGATGAGGGGCATGCCGGCGCCGCAGGCGATGCCGACGCCGAGGCAGGCGAACAGGAACATGGCGTCGCGCGGATCGCGCACGGGGGTGCGGAACCGGATGATGGCCAGGGTGCCGAGAATGCCGACGCCCCGCGCGAGGTTGTTGCCGATGGCCATGATGAGCATGCACGTGACCATGCTGCCGAGAACCATGGTGTGGATGTAGGAGCGGGAATAGGTGAAGCCGCGGAAGGTGTGCTGGTAGACGATGGCGAAGACCATCGAAAGCAGGAAGCTCAGCACGAGGCTGCCGACGGCCATGGCCGGCGTCAGGGCCGCCTGCGGTTCGAAAAACATCGAAAGATAGTCGATCATGCCTCGGTTCCCTTCATGCCTGCGCCATCTCCTGGGCCACCTCTTCGCCCATCGACGGGTACCGCCGGAAGACGCCTTCGCGCCACAGGGCGGTCGAATACTTGCAATTGCCGCATTTCCTCAGCTGGAAGCGCTCGACCATGTCCATCACCCAGAGGGGCGTATGCGAAAGCGTCTTGATTTCCAGGACCACGCCGGAATACGGCAGGCCGAATCCCTGGGCCTGGGCGGAATCCATCCCCCGCCAGGCGCCGCCGAGGCCGAAGTCGGTCCAGGAATCGGTCATCTGGTATTGAAGCTTGCGATCGAAGGTCACGCGGGCATAGCGGTCCACCCTGCCCACGTAGGATTCCCGGATGTAGCGGACCAGAAGCACAGGCCGCGCCCCCAGCTCCCAGACGAGGCGCTTGAACTGGAGGAAGTTGAATTCCTGCTGCCGGTTCCGGAAGCACGTGGGAAGCCGGACGCCGGAAACCAGCCGTTCCCCCCACTCCGCGAACGGAATCGCCGCGCGGGTCTTCACAATCGTCATGTCGAGTTTCGACTTGATCTCCGTGAAGACAGGGGCGGTGCCGATCGCCCCATAGGTCCGGACCCGCAGCTTGAACCGGTCAAGCGCTTCACGCCCCTTGGCCGCATGGAGGGAAAAGAAGGGGTCGTCCAGCTGCAGGGTTGTGATCGTATATTCGGGCGGGGTGCCATGGGTGTATGGATCCGGCACGCAGAACGGGGCGATGAATTTCCTCAATTCCGGAACAATTTCGCGCGGAACGATGTATTTTGCCTCGTGCCGCGAGACCAGATCCCGGTGGGTCTGTTTCAGATCCTCGAACACATCCTTCTCCCGTATTCCTGCGCCTCCGCGGTATCGCCAAGTGGCCGAATCCTCCCAAGACCGCCCATGAAGATCGCACGAACCTTTGATAGAATCCTCCTACTGAATCGTTTTAGCAAGCCTTCATTCCAGCCCATCGGCCATGAGCGGATCTGGCGGAAGCTCGCCCCTGTCTCCCTTGGCGCGCAGGACGGCCGCGTCTCCTTCGGCAGGGCCGCCGCCGGCATGGATGCCTGGACAAACATGCCCCCCGACTCCGGGCGGGTTGAATCCATAGGAAAGTATGGCAAACGGAAGGCGGCCCATGTTATGAAGGAAAGGTTTTATGAGAGTGCTGGTCATCGAAGATGAAGCCCGCCTCCTGCGCAACCTCGCCAAGGCCCTGCGCGAGGAGGACTACGCAGTCGACACCGCCACGGATGGAGAGGAAGGTCTTTCCAAGGCCGAGAACAGCGATTACGACGCCATCGTGCTGGACATCATGCTGCCCCGCTTGGATGGCTGGCAGGTCCTGGAAAGGCTGCGCAAGACCAAGAAGACCCCCGTTGTTTTCCTGACCGCCCGCGACACCCTCGCCGACCGCGTCCGCGGCCTCGACGGCGGGGGCGACGACTACCTCGTCAAACCCTTCGACCTGTCCGAGCTGTTCGCCCGCCTGCGCGCCGTGATCCGCCGTTCCGCGGCCCAGCCCACCGCGGAGATCAGACTGGGCGACGTGTCGATCGATACCCGCGCCCGCACGGTCGCCGTCGGGGGGCGCCCGGTTTCGCTGACCGCCAAGGAATACGCCATCCTGGAATATCTCGCCCAGCAGCACGGCAAGGTCGTAAGCCGCACGGAGCTCTACGGGCATGTCTTCGGCGAACGGGAGGACACGTCCAACCTGCTCGACGTCCATGTCTTCAACATCCGCAGGAAACTGGCCTGCGACCTCATCACCACCCGGCGGGGACATGGTTACTGCATCGAAAAATAGCCCCCATCTGCCGCAGAGATCCATCCGGCTCCGGCTCCAGCTGTGGTTCGGCGTCCTTTTGGCAGGGCTGCTCGTCGGCTTCGGGATCGCCGTGTACCAGCTCCAGAAGATCGCCACGATGACGCGGGTCGACACCGATCTGGACCAGCGGGCCGACCTGGTGGGCATCGCCTTCCGCGGCGCGAACATGCGGGAGCTTTCCCATCCCCGCGACGAAGCCGGCAAGCCTCCGTCCCTGCTGGAGGATCCTTCGAAACCCCTGCCCGCACCCGGCGCGAGGCGGCCGCCCGAACGCCCCTACCGCAGGCCGGTCTCCCTGTCGTCCAGCGTGACCAACCTGTTTGTCGCCACCAATGTGTATTTCTATGCCGTCTGGGGCAAGGAGAACATCCTCCTCGCGCAATCCGCCCCCAACGCCCGGGACATCCCCAAGCCGCAGGCGGAAGGCTGGGAAACCCGGATCCAGCATCGTTCGCGCGGAACCTGGCGGGATGCCTACTATTTCACGGAAATGCGCGACTGCGTCCTGGTCGGACGGGACATCGCTTCGGACCTGGCGGGCCTGCACCTCTACGCCTGGGGCCTCGCCGCCATCGGCGGCCTCATCCTGGCCCTGGGCCTGGGCGGCGGCTTCCTCTTTTCCGGATTGCTGCTCCGCTCCATCCACCACATCAGCGACACGGCCCTGCGCATATCCGAGGGCAACCTTTCCGAACGCATCCCCACCGACGACATGGACTGCGAACTGGGCCAGCTGGCGGACGTGCTCAACGCCACGTTCGCCCGGCTGGATGCCGCCTTCGCCCGGCAGCAGCAGTTCACCGCCGATGCCGCCCATGAATTGCGCACCCCCCTCGCCGTGATCATCTCGGATGCCCAGACCGCCCTGCGGCGCGAGCGGAGCCCCGAGGAATACCGCGACACGATCCGCGCCTGCGAAGAGGCCGCTCAGGACATGCGTCGGCTGGCCGAATCCCTCCTTGAGCTTGCCCGCATGGATGCGGGCGGCGGACAAGAGCCGCCAACCCCCGTGGATTTGGCCCGCCTCTTGCGGGAGCATGTCGAGCGGATCCGCCCCCTGGCGGCCCTCCGCGACATCCAGATCCACCTGGATTTGGCGCCGGCCACGGTGCCCGGCCATCCGGAACAGATGGGCCGCGTCTTTACCAACCTGCTGTCCAACGCCATCGACTACAACACGCCGGGGGGAAGTGTCCGCGTCGCCATGCGCACGGATCCCCGCTGGGCCGTCGTCACGGTCGAGGATACCGGAACGGGCATCGATCCGGAGGATCTCCCCCATATCTTCGACCGCTTCTACCGGACTTCCCGGACCCGTCCCGTCGCGGACGGGCACAGCGGGCTGGGATTGGCCATCTGCAAGAGCATTCTCGATGCCCATGGCGGCCAGATCGAAGCCTCCAGCCAGCCCGGCCAGGGCACGGTCTTCACCCTCCGCTGGCCATGGGGATCCCGTCCGGCCTAGAACGCCCCGGGCCATCTCGCGCCCCCCCCTTCCTCCGGCGGAATTCCAAGGGATTTCCGATTCCACGAGGCGCCTTCCCGGCACCTTGGGAAAACAAAAAGAAGCCCTCGCAAAAAAACGCTTTACTTCCGACGGGCCTTTTGAATAGCATGTTTCCATGTTGTAGGCTTCCGTCCGGTGGAATGCCTTGTGCCAATCCAGCAGCTCCAGGGAGTGTGTCCATGAAATCTGCCGCTTCGTTCATCCGCGCCTTGACGGTTTCTTCCCTCCTCTCCTTCGCCGGGGTTGCCCAAGGGGAAGTCCTGCTCCAGTGGTTCGAAACCGACTGGGACGAGATGTACCAGAAGCTGCCGAAGGTGGCCGAAATCGGCTACGACAATTTCTGGATCCCCCCGCCGACCAAGGGGCCCGTCGGCACCAGCACCAAATGGGCCAACGTGGGCTACAACCTGTATGACCGGTTCGACATCGGCGACGTCCCCCAGCGGGGTTCCCTGGCCACGCGCTACGGCACGCGCGGCTCCCTGCGCAACATGGTGGACAACGCCCACCACCTCGGCATCAAGATCGTTCCGGACATCGTCATGAACCACAACGGCAACGGGCCGGACTTCCGCGAATATCCCGGCATGACGGCCACCGACTTCCACGTGCAATACAACCAGGGCTATTGCAACACCCTGAACTACCAGCGCGCCCCCCGCATGAACTGGTGGTACCACCAGGAGGGCTATGGCGCCACCATGTGGACGGACCTGGCCAACCTTGCCGACATCCGCACCGAAGACCACCCCCTCAACGGCGATCCCAAGCGCTTCACCGGACAGAAGACCGATGCCGACGGCCAAAGCTTCAATTTCGTCGATGGGACCTCCTACCTGCGCCACGTGGGCCAGTACGACCGCTATCCCTACTATCCTTCCGGCTACACCAATGAAAACGCCGCCCAGATGCTCTACCGCTGGATCGCCTGGCTCGGCAGCTCGGTCGATTACGACGGCCTGCGCCTCGACGCCGGCAAGCATACCCCCTACGAGTTCTTCGGCTGGCGCGGCAGCGGCTTCCTGCATGAGGCCCAATGGAGCTACAAGACCCGCCGGGGCTATGATTTCGGCGGCAACCCCACCGACCTCTTCCTGAACGACCGCGACCGCACCAATGCCTTCATCTTCGCCGAAATCCTCTCCCCCTGGAGCGAGATCGAATACTGGTATCGCCAGGGCACCGGCAACCCGATGCGCTTCCTGGACTATCAGATGAAGAAGACCGCGGATGGCGCCTTCAACGGCAACCTTGCCGGGCTCGGCGCCTACGGCTCGGACTTCGGCCCCTCCACGGGCGTCACCTACGTCTGGGGCCACGACGAGGCCCTGAACGCCAGCAAGGCGACCCTTGCCTACGCCTATATCCTCTGCCATGTCGGCGTGCCCATGGTCTACTACACCGGCAACAACATCACGTGGGACGACTACGGCCGCACCGCCTATCCCGACGCGCGGACATGGATGATCCCCGGCTACGACAGCCATGTCCTCGGCGAAACAGGCGGCGGCGCCCTCCCCAACCTCGTCTGGATCAACCAGAACTTCGCCCGCGCCTCCGAAATCAAGCGCTGGGACAACGACGGCGACTTCTTCGCCCTTGAACGCTACGACGACGTGGACGCCAACGGCCTCGACAGCGGCGACGGCATCATGATCCTCGCCCTCAACGACTCGGGCGGCGACATGACCAAAACGCTCTCCTGTTCCTTCCCCGACGGCACGGTCCTCAAGGACTTCACGGGCAACAACGGCAACACGGCCACCGTCAGCGGCGGCCAGGTCACGATCACCGTCCCCGGCATGAGCGGACAGGGCTTCGTGGTCTACGCCCCCCAATGCGCCGACGGCGTCGGCATCACGGTCAAGGAAGGCGGCTCGACCGCCGGCACCATGACCTGGATCGTCCCCGGCGGAACGCATGCCCCCAGCACCACCCAGCAGATCACCCGCATCACGGCCGACACCGTGACCATCGAATCCGAAGCCACGCAGATTCCCGCCGGCATCTCCGTCGACAACATCATGCTCAAATGGGGCAATGGCGTCCAACTGCCGGTCACCAACTATTTCGATTCCGGCCGCGGCTGCGTCTCGGGCCGTTTCCACAACATGAACAAGCCGGTTTCCGGCGGCGTCTATTCGCTGGCCTTCTCCACCACCAACCTGCCGGAAGGCCTCAACGTCATCAAGACCCGCGCCTTCACCCAGCGCGACGCCGCCTATTCCGCCATCTTCAACACCGCGACCAAGGTCGTCTATGTGGACCGCCACGGCCCCGGGATTTCCTTCGGCATCACGAACAACCAGCCGATGGTTGGCGAGTTCGTGCTGGCCGTCAGCAACAGCGACTTCACGGCCTACGGCATGACCGTTTCCATTGATGGCGGCGCGGCGGCCTCCGCCGACCAGGTCATGAAAGGCCTCTGGAAGTTCCCCGTCACCGGCCTCTCCGCCGGCACCCATACCGCGACCGTCGTCGCCACCGAGGCGAACTACGCCAGCCCCCGCCAGGTCATCAATGCCAGCACCAACGCGCTCGTGTTCCGGATCGTGGACAACGCCGCCGGCATCGGCCTCAATCACTCGGCCAACGCCACCAACACCCTGCCCTTCTTCAAGACCATCGTCACCGGCGGCAACGACTCCTACAGCTCGATGCGGATGTATTGGGACGGATGGGAGCTGCCGCTCAACGGCGGCACCCGCACCAACGTGTTCAATGGCGAGGTCGTCCAGCGCGACAGCGAAGGCCGCGTGGTCACCAACCGCCTGTGGGGCAACTTCGTCAACGGCCCCCACTACTTCGAGGCCGAGCGCGTGGACGGCGGTGCCACCAGCCGCGTCGTGCGCCGCGTGGTCTTCAACCTCTACGGAAACAACCACATCGATTCCGACGGCGACGGCATCCCCGACAACGTCGAAATGCCCTATTTCGACGATGGCGCCCCCGGCCCCGACCAGCCCTGGCCCGGCGACTCCAACCTCAACTTCGTCCCCGACAACGGCGAGACCTGGAGCCGGCTCAACCCCTACAACCACTCCACCTTCTTCTCCGCCCAGTGGGATGACCGCAACGACTTCGACGGTGACGGCTATTCCAACTACGAAGAAGTCTATGCGGGCTACATCAACAGCAACAACATCTACGCCTACAGCATCTACAACAGCGCCTCGAAGCCTTCCGGCACCCCCGTCACCCCCTCCTCCGCCTCCTGCGACCCGGCGACGGCCATCCGGGGCTCGAACCTTGTCGTCACCTACACGCCCAACGGCGGCGCGCTCTCCAACACCGCCCAGGTCGTCATGCACATCGGCCATTCCAAGCGCACCGAGGGCTCCTGGCAGGATGTCATCGACACCAACATGACCGCCAGCGGCAGCAGCTGGACCGCGACCTACTCCGTTCCCACCAACGCCACTTCCGTGGACGTCACTTTCTACGACGGCGGCTCGACGTGGGACGGCTCCGATTGGCAGTTCCAGGTCGCCGGCGCCACCGGCCCCGAGTTCGTCATGGATGCCGCGCTGGACAGCTCGGCCTTCGAAATCGCCGAATACAACGGCATGAAGATCTGGGCGGCCATCCGGGGCACCAAGCTCTATATCGCCACCTGGGGAACCGGCACCAACGGCACCATCCGGAACGACCACTTCATCTGCATCCACACCAACCTGGGCGATGCCACCGCATCGCCGTGGGCCAAGCTGGGCTATGTCTTCCTGCCCACCAACTTCCCGTATCTGGCGGCCGAGGGCGGCAACGACTGGAGCGGCTGGTTCAACACGTCCGGCACCACCACCAACGCCAATTCGAACCTGAACGAAACCTACAACTACCTCGAAGGCGAAATCGACCTCGTCGACAACTTCGGCGCCGTCCCCTCCGCGTTCTATGTCGCGGTCGGCGTCTACGGCAACAACGATGGCGACGCGCTCGTCGCCCAGGTGCCCGCCGTGTGGGATTCCAACGAACACCTCGACACCACGGAAATCCTGCGCGTCCCGACGGCGTCCATCCGCGACGAGGATGCCGATGGCGTCTTCGATGGCGGCAACCCCGTCATGCAGACCGTCGTCAACAACGATACGAACGACGCCAACTACGACCTTCGCCGGTTCTTCATCGACGAGGTCGCGGGCGACCAGGAAAGCATCACGGTCCGTCTCCTGCCCAACGTGGGCACCAATACCCTCACCGCCGTCGAACTCTTCAGCAATCTCAACCGCCGCGACTACGTCCAGCTCCCCGGCGACGAGGATCCCGACACGGTCACCACCACGTCGCTCGATACCTACTACAAGGCCTACACCATGACCAACCTCGGCGGCGGCACCTATGCCGTCACCCTCCCCATCAACCGCTGCGGCGCCTACCGCATCAACGCCCGCTGGAAAGTCAACGGCGGCGGCTGGTGCTACTACACCGACAATGGCCTGCGCCGCGATTGCGCCGTGGTCGTCTCGCCCAAGAAGGCGCTGAACACCACGCTCTACGAGCTCAACCCTCTCACCGCCGAGGCCACCAGCGATCAGTTCTCCGGACGCTCCACGTTCCGCAACATGTACCTCGACGACACCGGCCGCCCCAACGGCATCAGCACCAACCTGCTCAACAGCCTCGGCGTCAACATGGTCTGGCTCCAGCCCATCCACCCCATCGGCACCGTCGGCCGCGAAATCGACGCCACCACCGGTTCGCCCTACGACCCCGGCTCCCCCTATGCCGTCCAGGACTACTGGCAGGTCAACCCCGTCCTCGGCGATCCCAACACCGGTTCCCAGGCCATGACCGAGTTCACCAACTTCGTCGCCAACTACGATGCCCATGGCGTCGGCGTCATGCTCGACGGCACCTTCAACCATTCCGCCTGGGACTGCCAGATCGGCCAGATGGGCGTCGACATGGACATCAAGAACGGCTTCGGCGTGACCGTCAACGCCACCAACCTCATCTCCTCCGTCCGTCCGGCTTGGTACTCCAAGCGGGACAGCTACGGCGAGCCCGCCAGCTACTTCAACTCCACCAGCGACACCGACATCGCCGTCGCCCCCGACCGCATCGACTTCGGCAAGTGGTCCGACGCCGCCGAGTTCTTCTTCGGCACGTACGATTGCCTGGTCCAGAAGCCCGCCTCCAACCCCGGCTGGACCTGGAGCAGCTCGTGGTTTAGCCGCTACCTGCGCGAAGACGACAACTTCGAGGGCTTCAATTCCGACGCCACCCGCGAACTGTGGGAATACTTCTCCTCCTATCCGTCCTACTGGATCCAGAAGACCGGCCATCCCGAAGGCACCGCCAAGAGCGATTCCTACAAGGGCATCGACGGCCTCCGCTGCGACTTCGCCCAGGGCCTTCCCAGCCTCTTCTGGGAATACACTATCAACAAGACCCGCAGCCTGAAGTGGGACTTCCTTTTCATGGCCGAATCCCTCGATGGCTACCGCACCGTGGACGGCTCCTCCCGCCATGGCGTCGGCTACCGGTCCTCCCGCCATTTCGACATCCTGAACGAAAACATCCTCTACCTGTGGCGCGATGATTTCTTCGACTACCGCACCTATGCCGACCAGACCAGCTCGGTCCCCAACCGCACGACCGCCCTCATCTGGAACGCCTTCGATGCCCGCAAAAACGCCTTCGAGATGTCCCCCGTCCTGCTCAACCTCATCTCGCACGACGAAATCTTCCCGACCGACGACCAGTGGTCGCTCGTCTACGCCTACGCCATCAACGCCGCCATGGACGGTGTGCCGATGATGTTCTACGGCCAGGAAATGGGCGCCCAGAACAACTACGGCGAGTACGGCGCCCGCAGCGATTTCGGGATCTCCTCCAACAACAACTTCGCGCGCTACGAGACGAACTTCGGCAAGTCCATCCCGCACTTCAAGCGCTACAACCACATGACCAACATCTGGAACGCCGCCGCCTGGAAATCCGGCATCCGCGAGGTATACGGCCGCCTCAATGCGGCGCGCGAGAACTCCCCCGCCCTGCGCTCGCAGCAGAACTACTTCATTCCCGACGCGGCCACCACCAACTGGAACCCCGACATCTTCGCCGTCGCCAAGTTCCAGCAGCCCGGCGTCTCCGCGGCGACGCAGGACGTGGTCTTCGCGTTCATCAACAACAACTTCCGCGCCGATTACTCCCGCGCCGCCAGCTTCAAGCTGAACGCCACCACCGATTCCGGCGCCAACTGGTTCGGCATCCAGCCCAGCCACGTCTACAACGTCGTGGACATCGCCGCCACGAACCCGACCACCCTGCTGTGGGGCGGCGGAATCACCGGAAGCACCCTCATCGCCAACGGCATCTATGTCGGCTTCCAGAGCAATGCCACCTGGAGCGGCGGCCAGGCCCAGTTCATCCGCCTGCTCGACATCACCGCCGGCATGACCGCCACCAATGTCAACGACATGTTCCTCAACGAGGACCGCTACGCGGCCCCCGTCCTCACGGGCCTCTCCAACCGCACGGTCTCCGTCAGCAACACGCTGGCGTTCACGGTGAACTATACGCAGGACGCGGGCGACAGCGTCGCGCTCTCCTGCGCCAGCACGCTGGCCCCGGGCAGCTGGAGCTTCACGGCGCCCAACAACTTCTCCTTCACCCCGACGACGAACGACCTGGGCGTCCATTCCTTCCTCTTCACCGCCACCGGCCAGGATGGCTTCGACGAGGAACTCATCACCATCACCGTCACCTCCCAGACGGAGCCCACTCCCTACGAGCAGTGGGCCTCCGATTCCGGCCTCGACCCCGAAGGCGCCAACGGCGGGGTCAACGACGATTTCGACGGCGATGGACGCACCAATGGCCAGGAGTACTGGGCCGACACCGACCCCACCGACAACACGTCCTTCTTCCAGATCCAGAACATGACCCTCTCGGGTTCCGACCTGAATCTCACGCTGGACAAGAACTCGGCCGCCCCGCGCGCCTATGTGATCTACACCGCCCCCACGGGCCTGGTCAGCAACGGATGGAACTGGTCCATGCTGGGAACCAACAGCAGCACCAACGGCATCCTGCCCGTCATCGCCACCAACCAGGCCCTCATATTCAAGGTCACCATCCCCGCCGCTCCGTAGGCGGCGATGCCCTTCCGGGCCCGGCGGCCAAAACCGCCGGGCCTTTTCTTTGCCATGGGTTCTGATTGTCTCCGCCCCGGCGTTGAAGTAGGATGCCGGCAATGAAAACGACCTTTCTCTCCGGGGCCCTCTGCGGACTGCTCGGGCTGGCGATTTCCGCTTCGGCCGCCGGTGCGCGGCCCATCTCCTATGAAGTCACCTTCCGGGACGCCGTCGTGGCCACCCAAACCGTCTCCATCGTCCAATCGGCCGGATTGACGACCGTCTCCTGCTCTTTCAAGGCCGACTTGCCGGTCTTCGTTGCCCTGCACCATTATTCCGAGGAGTTGTCCGTCTCGTTCCGCGAGGACGGCACCGTCGAGCGCCTGGCCTCGCGGATCCAGAACGGCCCCGTCCAGACCGTCATCTCCGGCGCCCTCCAATCCAATGGCGGCCTCCAGATCATCCGGACCGACATGGCCGGGGTCTCCACCAGCCTCGTCGCCCGCCAGGACTACGACTTCCATTCCCTCGCCCTCTACGGAACCGCCCCGGCGAAGTTCCTTCCCGCGAATTCCCCCGCCCGCGTCCTCCAGATCGCCGAGGGCCGCGTGGCGCCCGTCGCCATCCAGTCCATCTCCGAAAGCGAAACCTTCGAGCGGCAGAACCTCGCTTCCAAGCACCTCGTCTGGACGGAAGGCATCCACGTCTCCCACTCCTGGCATCCGGAACGCTTCAGCGATCTGCCGCGCCGCTATGTCCGCCAGACGGAAAACGGCGAATTCCTCTTCAACCTGATCCGATAATCCCCGCCCCGGAGGTCCCGCATGAACGCCGCCGCAACCCCCGCTCCCGCCTTCACCCTCCTCCGCCCCCTGCGCAAGACCGCCATTTTCTGGAAGGACTCCGAAATCTCCTACGCGGACCTGCTGACCCATTCCTCCGCCCTCGCCTCCCTCTATTTCTCCGCTCCGGGCGCGCGAGTGGTCATCTTCTCCGAAAACCGCCCCGAGTGGATCGCCGCCCTGTTCTCCATCTGGCGCAACCGCTGTGTCGTGGTGCCCGTCGATTCCTTCAGCCCCGCCGGCGAGGTCGCCTACATCCTCCGCCAGACCGAACCCGTCGCCGTCTTCTGCTCGGGAAAAAGCCAGCCGGTCCTGGCCGAGGCCCTCCGTTCGCTCCCGGAACTCTCCCCGCGCGTCATCTGCTTCGACGGCGAAGACTTCCCCGCCATCCCTTCCGGCTCCCTCGCCGACACGCCCATTCCGGCCGGGGCCGCCGACGCCTTGGCCGCCATCCTGTTCACCTCCGGCACCACCGGAGCGCCCAAGGGCGTCATGCTCACCTTTGGCAACTTCTTCATCAACCTGGAATCCGTCTGCGACCGCGTGCCGATCTTCCGCCCGGAAAGCCGCACCTTCGCCCTCCTGCCCATGCACCATGTCCTGCCGCTTCTCGGCTGCATCCTCGCCCCGCTGTATTCCGGCGGATCCATCGTCATGGCCCATTCGCTCGATCCCGCCGAAATGGTGGCCACCATGCGCCGGCACCGCGCCACTCTCCTCATCGGCGTGCCCCGCCTCTACGCCCTCTTCCGCAAGGCCATCGTCGAAAACCTGTTCAAATCCCCCGTCGGCCGCCTCCTGTACCGCCTCTCCGCCGCCATCGGCCGCCTGCCGGTCTCGCGCGTCCTGCTCTTCCCCGTGCAGAAAAAGTTCGGCGGCCAGCTCCGCCAGATGGTTTCCGGCGGCGCCCCCCTCGACCGCGAGGTTGCCCGCGACCTGACCATCTGCGGCTTCCAGGTCCTCGAAGGCTATGGCATGACCGAATGCGCCCCCATGATCACCTTCCCCCGTCCCGATGCCGTCCGCCTCGGATCCTGCGGCCAGCCCTGCCTGCCCGATTCCGTCCGCATCGAGGAAGGCGAGGTCCTCGCCCGCGGCCCCCACGTCTTCGCCGGCTATTGGAAAAACCCCGAAGCCACCGCCGAAGCCATCCAGGACGGATGGCTCCACACCGGCGACCTCGGCTACCTCGACAGCGACAACTTCCTCTTCATCACCGGCCGGAAAAAGGAGATCATCGTCCTGCCCAACGGCAAGAAGGTCAATCCCGCCGAGCTGGAAGAGAAGCTGGCCGGCCTCTCGCCCGACATCAAGGAAGTCGCCGTCACCCTCCGCGACGACCTGCTGCACGCCCTCATCCTGCCCGTGCCCGGCCTGCTCGGCGGCATCCCGGCGCAGCAGGCCGACCACTTCCGCTGGAAGCTGCTCGAGCCCTACAACCGCCTGGCCCCGCCCGCCAAGAAGATCACCCAGCTCACCATCGTCTCCGGCGAACTGCCCAAGACGCGCCTCGCCAAGCTCAAGCGGCACGAGCTGCCGGCCCTGGCCGTCGGCACCTTCAACGGCGATTCCATCCCCGCGCCCCGGCCCGAGGACCTCGGCCCCGCCTATGCCGCCTTCGACCGCTTCCTCCGCACCGAGCTCGAATGCCTGCGCGTCGCCCCGACCGCCCACTGGGAGATGGATCTCGCCCTGGACTCCCTCGCCCGCCTGTCCGTCCTGGTCTTCATCGAAAAGACCTTCGGCATCAAACTGCCCGAATCCGTCTTCGAGGAATTCCCCACGGTCCTGGCCCTCTGCAAGCACGCCGACGAACAGCGCCTCTTCTTCCGCGAACGCGCCGGCGCCTGGGATGCGCTCCTGAAGACGCCCGCCGGCGGCGAACCCCTCGATCTGCCCCGCTCCGGATGGATCCATCCTTTCCTGAAGACCCTCTTCGGCGCCCTGCTCCGCCTCCTCTTCCGCGTGCGCGCCGAGGGCCTCGGGAACATCCCCGCGAAGGGACCCTGCATCCTGGTCGCCAACCACCAGTCCTACATCGACGGCCTGTTCGTCTCGATGTTCCTGAAAAACCCCTTCCTGCGGCGCATGTTCTACTATGCCAAGCGCAAGCACGTCGTCAACGGCCTCTTCGAATGGCTCGCCCGCAACAGCAATGTCATCATCGTCGAAGTCGGCCGCGACGTGCAGGTCTCCCTCCAGAAGATGGCCCAGGCCGTGCGCGAAGGCGGCAGCCTCCTCATCTTCCCCGAAGGCACGCGCTCGCCGGACGGCCAGCTCGGCGACTTCAAGGGCACCTTCGCCGCCTTGGCGCTGGATCTAGGGGTCCCGGTCATTCCCGTGGCCATCAGCGGCGCCTATCGCGCCCTCCCGCGCGGCCGGCGCCTGCCCCGCTTCTTCACCCGCGTCACCGTCCGCTTCCTGCCGCCGATGCCCGAGGCCGACCGCGCCGACGAGCATCGCCTGGCCGATGCCACCCGCGAGGCCATCGCCCGGCACCTGGCCTAGCCGTTTCTTGCCCATGCGGCTAGGCGCCGCAGGAGGTTCTTCCCCGCCGGGGAAGAACCCGGCCGGATTTTTCCACGCAATGGAAAAACTTTCCAAGGCCCGGCGCCCGGAATCATCCGCCGCCGGGCCCGTCCATTCGGCTCCGGGTGAAATTTGAGGTTTCGTGAAAACGGTTTAACGTTTTCCGAAGATAAGTCTTGCCCTTCCGCCGCCGAGAAATGAACATAGCCGCCGAAATGTCGACTCATCGTTGCAGAATCGCCGTCGGCGCCGACCACGGCGGATATGAATTGAAAGAACAGCTGGCCGGCTGGCTCAAAAGCCAGGGCCACAACGTCACCGATGTCGGCACCCATTCCAAGGAGGCTGTCGACTACCCGGTCTTCGCCGCCGCCGTGGCGCGGGCCGTGGCGGCCGGGCGCTGCGACCTCGGCATCATGGTCGATGGCGCCGGCATCGGCTCGGCCATGGCGGCCAACAAGATCCCCGGCGTGCGGGCGGCGGCCTGCTACAACGAGGCGCTGGCGAAGAATTCCCGCCAGCACAACGGAGCCAACGTCCTGACCCTCGGCTCCGGACAGACGAATTTCGAACAGGCGAAAGCCATCGCGGATGTCTTCATCGCCACCGACTGCACCGAAGAGAGGCACCTTCGGCGCGTCCAGATGATCAAGGACCTCGAGAGCGGCCGTGCCGGCACCCCCGTCATGGCGGCCATTAAGGAGATGAAATTGGACCTGAGCCCCCAAGATGTCGCGCGCATCGCAGAACGCGTGAAGCAGATCGTCGGCGGCGGAGCCGCCTCGGCGGCCGGCGGCGCCAACCTCCCGCCCGCCCAGCTGGCCCGCATGATCGACCACACCATCCTCAAGCCCGAGGCCACGCAGACCGACGTGAAGAAACTGTGCGAGGAAGCCCTCAAGCACAACTTCTACAGCTGCTGCGTGAACTCCTCGTGGGTGCGCTACGTCGCCCAGATCCTCCGCGGCTCGTCCGTCAAGGTCTGCGCCGTCGTCGGCTTCCCCCTGGGCGCCGCCGCCCCGGAGATCAAGGCCCTGGAAGCCCGCCGCGCCATCCGCGAAGGCGCCAAGGAGATCGACATGGTCATCAACGTCGGCCTCGTGAAGTCCGGCGACTGGGACGCCGTCACGCGCGACATCCGCGCCGTGGCCGAGTCCTGCAAGGACGGCGGCGCCCTCCTCAAGGTGATCCTGGAGACCTGCCTGCTGACGAAGGACGAGATCGCCAAGGCCTGCGAAGCCTCCATGCGCGCCCGCGCCGACTACGTCAAGACCTCCACGGGCTTCAACAAGGGCGGCGCCACCGCCGAGGATATCGCCCTCATGGCCCGCACCGTCGCGCCCAAGCGCCTCGGCGTGAAGGCGTCCGGCGGCGTCCGCACCTACGCGGACGCGATGCTGATGATCCGCAACGGAGCGACCCGCGTGGGATCGTCCAACAGTGTGAAAATGATGGAAGAAGCGGCCGCCGCCACCGGCGGCAAATAACTAAGGAGCCCCCATGGCAGAACTCAGAACCTACGTATTCATCGACAGCCTGCAGCCGCAGTTCGCCTCGTTCTTGGCGACCGTGGCCCGCGGCTACCTGCCCGTCGCCGAGCAGGCCGCCCTGTTCGTGGAAATTTCCCCGGGCATCGCCATCAACCAGGTCACCGACGTGGCCCTCAAGTCCACGCGCGTCACCCCCGGCATGCAGATCGTCGAACGCCTCTACGGCATGCTCGAGATCCATTCGGATTCCCAGGCCGACGTCCGCCAGGCCGGCGCCGCCATCCTGAAGGACCTCGATCTCACCGAGGACCAGCGCATCAAGCCCAAGGTCTACTCGTCCCAGGTCATCCGCAACATCGACGACCACCAGACGATGCTGATCAACCGCATGCGCCACGGCAACATGATCACCCGAGGGCAGTCCCTCTTCATCATGGAGGTCGCCCCCGCCGGCTATGCCGCCCTCGCCGCGAACGAGGCCGAGAAGGCCGCCAACATCAACGTGCTGGAGGTCATCACCTTCGGCAGCTTCGGCCGCATCTGGCTCGGAGGCGAGGAGCGCGACATCGATGTCGCCTACCGCGCCGCCGAAGCCGCGATCGAGGCCGTCACCGGCCGCACCGAAGGCAAGTAATCCGCATTTAAAAGAAAACATAAACAACAAGAGGTAACAAAATGGCAGATGCATTGGGAATGATTGAAACCCGTTCCTTCCCCGCCACGGTGGAAGCTGCGGATGCGATGGTCAAGGCCGCCAAGGTCGAACTGGTCAGCTACGAGAAGACGGGCGGTGGCTTCACCTCCGTGATCGTCCGCGGCGACGTCGCCGCCGTCAAGGCCGCCTGCGACGCCGGGCAGATCGCCGCCGGCCGCGTCGGCGAAGTGGTCGCCGTGCACGTGATCGCCCGCCCCCACGCCAACGTGGATGCGACCCTCCCGCTGGGCCGCGCTCCGGCCAAGGGCGCCAAGTAGGGCGTTCGCAACCCGGCAGAAGCCGTCCGCCGCGCGGCGGACGGCTTCCGCCACCCTTTTCACTCTCAGTTTCCCCGGAGGCAGCATGAATCTCGGCAAAGTCGTCGGCACCGTCGTTTCCACCCGCAAGGAACCCGTCCTGGACGGAATCCGCTTCCTCCTCGTCCGCCTCGTCGACACCGACGGCAAGGAAACCCCCTCGTTCGTCGTCGCCGCCGACGCCATGGGCGCCGGACCGGGCGAAATGGTCCTCACCGCGGCCGGCTCCTCCGCCCGCCAGACCACGATGACCGACAAGAAGCCCGTCGACAACGTCATCATGGCCATCGTCGACACCTGGGAAGTCAACGGCGAGACCAAGTACACCAAATGATCTGATCTGGGCAGGGACGCCGCCCCGCGGCGCCCGCCACGGGAGACGCCATGAAATTGACCGATCAAGACATCGAAGCCATCGCCCGGCGCATCGCCGGGGATTTGCGCGGTTCCCCCGCCCCGGCTCCGGCCGCCGCCCCGGCCGCCGCGCCAACCCCCTCCTTCGAGGGGGGCATGGGCGTGTTCAAGACGGTGGATGAAGCCACCGCCGCCGCCAAGGCCGCCTTCCCCGTTTTCTCCAACCTGTGCCTCTCCAGGCGCGCGCAGATCATCGAGAGCATCCGCTCCGTCATGCGCGAAAACGCCACGGCCCTCGCCAAGGCCGCCTTCGACGAAACCGGCTACGGCCGCTTCGAGGACAAGATCCAGAAGAACCAGCTCGTCATCGAAAAAACCCCCGGCACCGAGGACCTGCAGCCCACCGCCTGGACCGGCGACCACGGCCTGACCCTCATGGAACCCGCCCCCTACGGCATCATCGGCGCCATCACGCCGACGACCAACCCCACCTCGACCATCATCTGCAATGCCATCGGCATGCTCGCCGCCGGCAACGTCGTCGTCTTCAACGTCCATCCCTCCGCCAAGCAGTGCTCCATCCAGACCGTCGCCCTGCTCAACAAGGCGATCGTCGCCGCCGGCGGCCCGCCCAACACCGTTGTCTGCGTCGGCGAATCCACGATCGAATCCGCCAGCCAGCTCATGAAGCACCCGGACATCCGCGTCATCGTCGTCACCGGCGGCGGCGGAGTCGTCAAGGCGGCCATGTCCAGCGGCAAGCGCGCCATCTGCGCCGGCCCCGGCAATCCCCCCGTCGTCGTCGACGAGACCGCCGATATCGAAAAGGCCGCCTCCGACATCGTCCTCGGCGCCTCCTTCGACAACAACATGATCTGCGTCGAGGAAAAGGAAACCGTCGTCGTCGCCTCCGTGGCGGACAAGCTGATCCAGGCCATGCTCCGCAACAACGCGGTGCTGATCGACAAGTCCAAGATCCCGGCCATGGAACAGGTCATCTTCTCCAAGATGGCCGGCCCCCGCGGACACGCCGAGATCAACCGCAAGTGCATCGGCCAGAACGCGGACAAGATCCTGGCCCAGATCGGCATCTCCGCCCCGTCCACCACGCGCCTCGCCATCGTCGAGGTGCCCGAGGACCATCCCCTCCTCTGGACCGAGCAGATGATGCCCGTCATGCCCGTCTGCCGCGTGCCGAACGTGGACTACGCGATCGACATCGCCCTGAAGATGGAAGGCTTCAACTACCACACCGCCCTGATGCACTCGAGGAACATCGACAAGCTCTCCAAGATGGCCCGGCAGTGCAACTGCTCCATCTTCGTCAAGAACGGCCGCTCCCAGGCCGGCCTCGGCTTCGGCGGCGAGGGCTATACCTCCTTCACCATCGCCTCGCCCACCGGCGAAGGCCTCACCACCCCCCGCAGCTTCTCGCGCTGGCGCCGCTGCGCGCTGATCGACCACTTCCGGATCGTTTGATGAAATCCCAGCCTGCATTCGCCTCGATCGAGTTCAACAGCGTGCCGGTCGGCCTCTTCGCCGCCGACGCGCTGCTGAAAAAGTCGCCCATCTCGATGATCCGCACCGGCACCATCGGCGCCGGCCGCTTCCTCATCCTGCTGGCCGGCACCACCGCGTCCGTCGCCGAGGCGCACGAGGAGGCTCTCTTCCATGGCGGCCTGCAGGTCGCCGACGACGCCTTCCTCCCCGACATCCATCCCGCGCTCTACGACGCCATCCTCGGCAACACCCGCAAGATGGGCGAAGGCCCCCTCTGGATCCTCGAAACCCCCACCGTCTCCTGCAATATCCAGGCCATCGAGCGCGCCATGAAGGGCGTCCCCGTCGAGCTCATCGAATTCCGCGCCGGCGACCCCCGCATGGATGGCCGCGGCCTCGCCATCCTGCAGGGCGACCTCTACGACATCGAGGCCGCCCAGGAAATCGCCCTTTCCGCGCTGGAAACCCGCGGCATCCCCGCCCAGCACCGCATCCTCACCGCCCCCCACGACGCCCTCCTCCAGCAGATTTCCGTCTCCACCCGCTTCGACCTCGCCAAACCCCTCGCCCTCGAAGGAGAAACCGCGTCCTAGCGCGGGAAGGAATCCCCATGCTGCTCGGAAAAGTCATCGGAACCGTGGTGTCCACCCAGGTCTACAAGGGACTCGAAGGCGTCCCCATGCTGCTCGTCCAGCCCCTCGCGAAGGATGGCGCGGAAAAAGGCTCGCCCGTCGTCTGCGCCGACGGCACCCGCATGGCCGGCCCCGGCGAGCTGGTCTACTACGAAGGCGGCCGCGAAGCCGCCATGACCCTGAACCCCTGGTTCGTCCCCGTGGACCATGCCATCATCGGCATCGTCGATGGCGTGCAGGCTCCGCAATGGAAAGGAGGCCCCTCATGATCATCGGCAAGGTCATCGGCAACATCCACTCCACCATCAACCATCCCTTCTACGACGGGAAAAAGCTGCTGGTGGTCGAGAGGATGGAAACGGACGGCAAGGCCGCCGCCGGCTATCTCGTCGCGGTGGACCGCGCGGGAGCGGGCGCGGGGGAAACGGTGCTGGTCCTCGACGAGGGAAATGGAGCGCGGCAGGTCCTGGAGTCCGCAGACGGGCCGGTGCGAAGTGTGATTGTGGGTGTCGTGGATGAAATCAACGAATCCAAAACCCCGTGAACCCCACGGGGTTTTCGATTGAAACGGTAGAGCAGAGAAACAAGCAGCCCGCGCCATGCGCGGAAAAGAAAGAAGGCCGGATATGAAAGCAATCCTCATCGTCCTGGATTCCGTGGGCATCGGAAGCGCTCCCGACGCGGCCGAATATGGCGATGCCGGTGCCTCGACTCTTTCCCACCTCGCGGCCGCCGCCGGCGGACTCCAGGTCCCCACGATGCAGAAAATGGGCCTCGGCAACATCCCCGCCCTGCTGCCCCACACTCCCAAGGAGAAGATCGAAGGCGTCCCTCCCGCCCCCAAGCCCAGCGCCTCCTACGGCGCCATGCGCGAAATGTCCGACGGCAAGGACACCGTCACCGGCCATTGGGAAATCGCCGGTCTCGAGGTGGATCCCGGCTTCCACGGCTTCCCGCCCGTCCACTCGTTCCCCAAGGATCTGATCGCCGATTTCGAGAAGGAAACCGGCCGCAAGCTCATCGGCAACAAGGCCGCCAGCGGGACCGCCATCATCGATGAACTCGGCCCCGAGCACATCCAGACCGGCGCCCTCATCTGCTATACCTCCGCCGACAGCGTCTTCCAGATCGCCGCGCACGAGGAAGTCGTCCCCGTCCCCGAGCTCTACCGCTATTGCCAGATCGCCCGCCGCCTCTGCGACCCCCTGCGTGTCGGCCGCATCATCGCCCGCCCCTTCGTCGGAAAACCCGGCGCCTTCAAGCGCACCGAGAACCGCAAGGACTTCGCCTACCTCCCCGGCGAACCCACCATTCTGGAGCGCCTCCTCGCCAAGGGCATCCCCGTCTATGCCGTCGGCAAGATCGAGGACATCTATTGCCACCGCGGCATCACCGAATCCATCCACACCGGCAACAACGCCGATTCACAGGCCCTGGTGGAAAAATGGACCCGGGAAAAGACCTCCGGCCTCATCATGGCCAACTTCATCGACTACGACATGGTCTATGGCCATCGCCGCGACCCCAAGGGCTATGCCAGGAGCCTGGAGCTGACCGACCAGTGGCTCGCCACCTATCTGCCTCTCCTCGGCCCCGATGACATGCTCATCCTCACCGCCGACCACGGCAACGACCCGACGTTCAAGGGCACCGACCACACCCGCGAATATGTGCCCCTGCTGGTCTACCGCCCCGGCGAAGCCGGCGAATCCCTCGGCATCCGCCGCGGGTTCTACGACATCGCCCAGTCGCTCGCCCAGTTCTTCTCCATCCCGGCCATCCCACGTGGAGCATCCTTCGTCTAGCCGAAGGGCAGGCGCCGCTCATCACCCCCGCAAAACAAGGAGACACCATGGTACCCCAATGGATCATCGAGAAAAAACGAGACGGGCATGTCCTCGCCGCGGAGGAAATCCGTTTCTTCATCAATGGCTACACCAAGGGCACGATCCCCGACTACCAGATGTCGGCCATGGCCATGGCCATCTTCCTCAAGGGCATGACCCCCGAAGAGGTCGCCGTTCTGACGGACACCATGATGCACTCGGGCGTCATGGTGGACACCTCGTCGATCAAGCTTCCGAAGGTGGACAAGCATTCCACCGGCGGCATCGGCGACAAGGTCTCGCTCATCCTCGCCCCCCTCGCCGCCTGCGCCGGCCTCGCCGTACCGATGATCTCGGGCCGCGGCCTCGGCATCACCGGCGGCACCCTCGACAAGCTGGAGTCCATCCCCGGCTTCAACGTCAACCTCTCGGAAAAGCAGTTCATCGAGACCATCCACAAGTGCGGATTCTCCATGATCGGCCAGACCGGCGAAATCGCCCCGGCCGACAAGAAGCTCTACGCGCTGCGCGACGTCACCGGAACCGTGGCGTCCATCCCCCTCATCACGGCCTCGATCATGTGCAAGAAGATGGCCGAGGGCATCGATTCGCTCGTGCTGGATGTGAAGTGGGGCACCGGCGCCTTCATGCGCACCATCCCGGACGCCACCGCCCTCGCCCAGTCCATGGTCCGCGTCGGCAAGGCCATGAACAAGGGCATGGTCGCCCTCATCACGGACATGAACCAGCCGCTGGGCCGCACGGCCGGCAACGCGCTGGAAGTCATTGAATCCATCGAATGCCTGCAAGGCAAGTACGCGGATGAGGACCTCATGAACATCACGATGGCCCTCACCGCCGAAATGCTCGTCCTGGGCAGGAAGGCCGCGACGGTCGCCGAGGCCCGCGGCATCCTGGAGAAGATCATCGCCTCCGGCGCCGCCTTCGCCAAGTTCAAGGAAATGGCCGCCCTCCACGGCGCGGATGTCTCGACCCTCGACGACCTCTCCAAGCTGCCCAAGGCGTCCATCGTGAAGCCCTTCCCCGCGCCGGCCGACGGCTACCTCGCCAAGGTGGATGCCGAGTCCATCGGCCGCGCCGTCCTTGTTCTGGGCGGCGGACGCCAGAAAACCGACGATGTCATCGACTATGGCGTCGGCACCTCCGGCCTCGCCAAGATCGGCGACAAGGTCGCCAAGGGCCATCCGCTCGTCGTCGTGCATGCGAATTCCCGGGAGAAGCTGGCGCAGGCCATGGCCTACATCGAGAAGGCGTTCGAGATTTCCGCCAAGCCCGTGGCCGCGCCCAAGCCCATTGTCGACCGCATCACGGGCTGACGCCCCCGAACCCGAACTTGCCAGAAAAGAAGAAAGGACGCACATGATCAACCGCAAACCCCTTGAAGCCTCCCTCGCCGCCGTCAAGAAGGCCTTCCCCAAGGCCAGACCGAAACTGGGCATGATCCTCGGCTCCGGCCTGAGCGACATCGCCGATTCCTTCGAACAGCTCGGTGTCATGTCCTATGCCGACATCCCCGGCGTCGGCGCGGCCGGCGTGGCCGGCCATGCCGGCCGCCTGGTGTGGGGCAAGTCGGCGGGCGTCGAAACCTTCATCTTCCAGGGCCGCCGCCATTACTACGAAGGCGTGGGCTGGGAAGCGGTCGCCACCCCCCTCTTCATCCTGAAGAGCCTGGGGGCAAAGGCGGTTTTCCTGACCAACGCCGCCGGCGGCACCAATCCCAAATGGAAGCCCGGCGACCTCATGATCATCGACGACCACATCAACATGATGGGCGTCACGCCGCTCCTCGGCGCGCACGATCCGTTCTGGGGCCCCCGCTTCCCTGACCAGTCGTTCATCTACGACCGCAACCTCCGCGCCGCCCTGGCGCGCGCCGGCAAGAAGGCCAAGGTCTCCCTGCGCCGCGGTGTCTATTTCGCCGGCACGGGGCCGACCTATGAAACCCCCGCCGAAATCCGCGCCTGGCGCACGCTGGGCGCCGACGCCGTCGGCATGAGCACCGTGCCCGAGGCCATGCTGGCCAACGCGGCCGGCCTTCGCGTCGTCGGTCTCTCCTGTATCACCAACATGGCCGCCGGCATCCTCAACCAGGCGCTCACCCACCAGGAGGTCTTCGAAACCTCGCAGAAGGCCATGGCCGGCATGAAGAAGCTCATCCTCCAGTTCTGGAAGGAACTGGCCAGGGAAACCCTGTAGGCAAACGGAAAGGAACCCCGCCATGGCCAAGAAATCCGGGAAACCAGCGAAGAAGTCCGATGAAATGCAATACCACGTGCATCTGAAACGGGGGGATGTGGGCCGCTACGTGCTCCTTCCCGGCGACCCCGGCCGCGTGCCGCTCATCGCCTCGTTCTTCGACAACGCGAAGGAAGTGGCCTTCAACCGCGAATACCGCACCTGGACCGGCACCGTCGCCGGGATCAAGGTCTCCTGCTGCTCCACGGGCATCGGCTGCCCCTCCACCGCCATCGCGGTCGAGGAGTTGATCAAGTGCGGTGCCGACACTTTCATCCGCATCGGCACCTGCGGGGCGCTCCAGCGCGAGGTGAAGCTCGGCGACCTGTGTATCACCACCGGCGCCGTCCGCGAGGAAGGCACCACCCGCCAGTATGTGCCGCTCTCCTACCCCGCCGTGGCCGACCTCGATGTCACCCTGGCCCTGCGCCAGGCGGCGAAAAACCTGAAGATCCCCGCCCACACCGGCATCGGGCACTGCAAGGATGCTTTCTTCATCGAAGACAAGGACATCCCCATCCGCGAAGAGATCGATGCCAAGTGGAACGCATGGTACAAGTCGAACGTCATCTCGACGTCGATGGAATCCGCCGCCCTGTTCGTCGTGTCGAGCATCCGCCGCGTCCGCGCGGGCGAAGTGCTGGCCACCATCGGCCTGACCTATGCCGATGCCCCCATCATCGCCAAGGTCGGCGTGGAAGAGGCCATCCGCACCGCCATCGAGGCCATCAAGATCCTCGACCGGCAGGACCGGAAATAAGCGGCGCCGGATGCCATGGAAGCCGCCCGGAAACGGGCGGCTTTTTCATGCCCAGATGGCGGCAAGCGCACGAAGATCCGCCGGAGAACCGATGACTCTCCCACCCCGGAATTCAGGGTTCCATTGGCCGCCGGATCGGCGGCGAGCGCGATAAAGCGTCGCATGCGCCATGCGCGGCGCAGCGGCACCCTTGCCCCCGACGAGTTCCGCGCCGCGCCGCACGTTGTCGCTCATCCATGCCGGCAGGCGCGCCGCATAGTCGTTGCGAGCCACCTCGCCCACGTGGCAGGCCAAACCGCGGCAAAGGGCCCGCAAATCCTCCCTGTTTGCCGCCACCATCAGATTCGGGTTCGTCAGGGGATGCCAGTATTCGGTTTCCACAACGTGGAAAATTCCGCCGGCCGAATCCATGGCCTCGACGCCCAGACGGTGTGTCGCCCGATGTGTCGGATGTCCATCTCTGGCATGGGGGATGAAAAGGATGGCGGGCTGGATCGATTTCAGGCACCGCCGCAGTTCTTCAAGCGGATTTCCAGGCTTCAGGAAGCGCAATCGGAACCCGAGTGCCCGGCATGCCGCCCGAAGTTCTTTCTTCCGAGCGGATTGGCGATCCGTCCGGCTCCCCAGCGTGGCGGGCACCACCCAGATCTTGAACCGGCATTCCTGCCGCAACCGCAACGGCAACAACCCAATGATGCTCTCATCATCGGGATGCGGGGCTAATATCAGGACCGTCTTTCCCATGCCCTCCTTATCCCGCCCTTTGGGTTTTCCGCCAAGTCTTTTTTCTCTACCCCTTGAATTTTGAGGCGAATAGAGTAGCCTTAACAGGTTGTTAATACATGAGACTGATGCTTTACAATATGCGGTATGCGACCGGAACGGGGTTCAAGTTCCATCTTCCCTTCCCGTTCGGTGGTTTTTTCCGCAAGACGGACAAGAACCTGGACGCCCTGATCCGTTTCTTCCGCACGCAGAAGGCGGATGTGCTGGGACTGGTCGAAATCGATTCCGGATCCTATCGTGCGGGACATCGCAGCCAGGCCGATGTCATCGCCCGGCATCTGGGGAAACGCTCGTTCTGCCGCTCGAAATACAGCTATCTCTCCTGGTGGAGCCGCCTCCCCTTGATGCGCAAGCAGGCCAATGCCTGCATTTCAGGGCAATCCGTCATCCGCGAACGGACCCACTTCCTCCGCAAAGGGGTCAAGCGGTTGGTCATGGAGCTGGAACTGGAAGATGTCGTCATTTTCATCGTGCACCTCGCCTTGGGCCGAAGCTGCCGGGAAGCCCAGCTGGCGGATCTGGCCCGTTTGGCGAAAAATGCACGGAAGCCCTATCTGATTGCCGGCGATTTCAACGCCTTTGCCGGAAAAGTCGAATTGAAGGCCTTCATGGATGCCTTGGATCTTTCCAGCGCCAATCTCTCCGATCTGCCGACATTCCCCAGCCAGGCCCCCCGCTGGCAGCTCGACTTCATCCTGCACAGCCCCGGCATCCGCGTGACCCATTTCGAGGTGGCCCGCGGCGTCCGGCTCAGCGACCATTTGCCCCTCATCTGCGATTTCGAAATCCGCCCCGCCGCCGTTTCCGCCAGCGCTTGAGCCGGGCCTCGACCGGTGTTGCGTCCGGCCCCTCTTTCCGCTACGATGCCCGGCGTAGGAGATTTTCCATGAAGCCATATGCCGCGATCCTGACGACTTCCCTTCTCTGCGCCGCTTCGGCCGCTTTCGCGGAAATCCAGAGCGATTGGGCCTACCATGCCACCAGCAGCGGGAGCCGGACCTCCGAACAGGTTCCCGGAGAATCCTTCAAGTTCCTGGCCAATGGAACGGACCAGATCGGCGATGCCGATACGGTCACCCTCTATCTCCTCACATCCCGCGATTTTGCCGGAGAGATGGAAGAGCAGGTCTATGTGCGCTGGTGGGATGGCTATATGTCCCATTGGATCATGGGAAGCTGGGTGAAAAGCACCACGCTGGATGCCTCCGCCCCCGAAACCAGCCTTCACGGCCTCCCGGCCGAAGGTTCCGTCATGCTCGATCTTTGGAAAATCGAAGTCCCCCCCTGGATTACCCAGCCCGGAGAGAACTTCTATGCCATCCAGCTGAAGGGATATTCCCAAGGCGCTTCGGAAGAACGCTATCTGCTCAACAAGTCCGGCGGCGACTTCTCCCAGACAAACAATCTGGGCCAGATCTGGTCCGCTTCCGAGGAATTCGATGGCCAAGACTGGAAAATCAACATTCTGCAATAAATCCCCCGGCCCAGGGTGGAGCGCCATCCTTCCAAGTCGATGAATTTATTGATCCTTTCTCATTCTCCCGCCTTGACTTTTAACCGACAAACCAGCCAGTCTATCTAAAACCGGAGGAAGATATGGTTCAACCCTCGCGTCGCAAAGTGGATCAGTCGCTACAGTACCGATGGGGAATCATTGGTGTTGTGCTGGCGGTGATTGGCCTCGTTTGGTTTGCGAGAACCAGCGGCATCTTGAAGCAGACCAGCGAAACCCGGGAAAACCCCAACGTGAAGATCGTCTGCCCGCGGTGTGAAGGCGATCCGGTCAAAAAAGCGAAATGCTCGCTTTGCCGGGGCACCGGATTCCTCTGGGTGGACAAAACCAAATACCTCCCGGAAGAAGTCTCGACCGCTCCATAAGGGGCCGGGTTCCGCCGGGGACGCCCCCCTTTCCCTGTCATGAAGCTGGTGACCCGCTACCTCCTGGGGCATTTGCGCCGGCCATGGATCTATATCATGGCCGGCTTTTCCATTGTCGCAATCCTCGTGGATCTCTTCGAGAACTTCGTGGGATTCATGGAAACCGGCACTCCGATCCAGCGCGTGCTTCTCTACTATGCGATCCTGCTGCCCACCTATCTTCCCTACATGCTGCCGGTTTCCCTCCTGCTGGGATTGCTCTACGCATTGTGGCAGCTCGGCAAGAACTCGGAACTGACCGCGATGCGCGCCTGCGGGTTGAGCATGGCCCAGCTGATCGCCCCCTATCTGGTCACCGGCCTCGCCGCCTCGTTCCTCCTGCTCGGCATCAACGAACTTCTCAACCCGTGGGCGGCCCACTGGACCCGACAGTTCAAGAGCATGCAGGGGTCCAAGCATGCCGACCGGACCTACCTGGCAACCAATCTCGCCTATAAAAACGAAACCGGCCGCCGGCTTTGGTGGATCGACACCTTCGATCCCCGGCCCTCCTCCTCCTTCGAAATGATCGGCATCAGCCTCACCCAGCAGCGCCCGAACGAATCGGACGAATTCCGGATGGATGCCTCCCGTGCCCGCTGGCTTGATGGTCACTGGTGGTTCGAGAATGTCAACATCCGCTACTACGACAACGATAACAATCCCACTGGACCGGTCGAATCCAGCCCCAGCCTCGAAATGACCATGCTTTCCGAAACCCCCAGGGATTTCTTCGGCGAGATCAAGGAGTCCAGCGAGCGTTCCGCCGCCGAAATCCGCCAGTTCATCGCCAGCCACCCCGGGATTTCCATCGATACCCGGAACCGCCTGATGGTGGACTTCCATTCCCGCCTGGCCGCCCCCTGGCTATGCCTGATCGTCATTCTGATCGGAGTCCCTTTTGGCATCCACACCAGCCGCCGGGGCATGGGAATGGGCCTTCTCCTCGCCCTCCTGACTTTCTTCGCTTATTACGTCCTCATGCTCCTGGGATTGAATTTCGGCAAGCGCCAGGTCCTCTCGCCAGTCGTGGCCGGCTGGCTGCCCGACCTGGTTTTCTTCGTCCTGGGGCTTGTCCTGCTCCGCCGCATCCGCTGATCGAACCGTTATCACCGCCGTTTCCGCCAAAAGCCGTTGCGACCGCGCATCCCGTCGTGTAGAATGCCCCGAAACGCAAGGCATTTGTCCCAGGCAGGAGGTCCTCATGGCCGCAAAAATCACCCGCGAATTCCTCGAGAAGATCCCCAAGACCGATTTGCATCTCCATCTGGACGGATCCCTCCGGATCTCCACCCTGATCGAACTGGCCAAATCCGCCAAGGTGCCCCTCCCCTCCGAGACGGAGGCCGGCCTGCAGGAACTGGTCTTCAAGGAAAAGTACCAGGACCTGCCGGATTACCTGCGCGGCTTCGGCCTCACGGTCGCGGTGCTCCAGACCCCCGAAAGCCTCGAGCGCGTCGCCTACGAGCTCGCCCAGGACAACATCGCCGAGAACGTCCGCTACATCGAAATCCGCTACGCCCCCCAGCTCCACATCCGCCCCGGCTTCACCGTCGAGGAAGTGGTCGAGTGTGTCAACCGCGGCCTCGCGCGCGCCCAGAAGGAGCATAATGCCTCCGCCGCGGTCAAGCAGGGCGGCGACATCCCCTTCCACTACGGCATCATCACCTGCGCCATGCGCTTCTTCAACCGCCACATGTCGGCCTATTATGCCCAGTTGTTCGATGGCATGCCCCACGCGCCTGCCAAGGAAGTCATGGCCGTCGCCTCCCTCGAAATGGCCCGCGCCGCCGCCTCCCTCGCTCACAACAAGGGCATTCCCGTCGTCGGCTTCGATCTGGCGGGCGCAGAAGCCGGCTTCCCCGCCATCGACCACAAGAACGCCTATCAACACGCCCATGTCCACTTCCTGAAGAAGACCGTCCATGCCGGCGAGGCCTATGGACCCGAATCCATCTTCCAGGCCATCACCGAATGCCATGCCGACCGCCTCGGGCACGGCACCTTCCTGTTCGCCGCCGACAAGGTCAAGGATCCTTCCATCAAGGATCCGGACTACTACGTGAAATGCCTCGTCGACTACATCGCGTCGCGGCGCATCACGCTCGAAGTCTGCCCCACCAGCAACCTCCAGACCATCCCGGCCATCCCGTCTGTCGCCGACCACCCCCTGCGCAAGATGCTCGATGCCAACCTGTCTGTCTCCATCTGCACGGACAACCGCCTGGTTTCCCGCACCAGCGTCACGCGGGAACTCGAACTGGTCTGCAACCATCTCTCCGTCACCCCGGCCCGCCTGCGCAACCTCATCCTGGCCGGCTTCAAGGGATCCTTCTTCCACGGCCCCTACAACGAAAAGCGCGCGCTGGTCCGCCAGGTCATCAACCGCTACGACGCGCTGGAAAAACAATATCTGGGGGCCTAGCCCCCCATGCGCCATTCGCCGGGAAACCTCTTGCTCGCCCTGGGCCTGGCTTGGGGACTGGTTTCCGGCTGCCGTTCCAGCGCCCCTTCCGAACCCCCGCCCGCCCCCCTGCGCATCGGCGTCGTTGCGGATTCCCCGCCGCTGGTCTTCCGGCAGAAAGGACGCTGGACCGGCCTCGAGGCCGATCTGGGCCGCGCCCTGGCGGCCCGCCTGGGCATGAAGCCGGTCTTCATCGCCTATCCTCCCCATCGGCTTTCCAGCGCCCTTCTCGACCAAAAGGTGGATATCCTCATGGCGGGCTTGGCCATTACCGGGGAACGCCGCGTCCAGATGGACTTTTCCTCGCCTTATCTGGTCGTCGGCCAAGCCGCCCTGGTCCGCTCGGCGGATATTTCCCGATATAACACCCCGATCAAGATCCGATCGGCCAAGGCCCGGATTGGCGTGATCGAAGGATCGGCCGGCGATCCCCTGGTCTCCCGCTACTTCCTCAATGCCGACCGGATTCCCTTCCCCGATGCCGACCAGGCGATCGATGCCCTCCGGCAAGGCCGGATCGACCTGCTGATCCATGACGCGCCAGCCCTCTGGTGGCTCTCCCTGCGCCATGCCCCCTCGCTGGCCATCGCCCCCGCCCTCTTCGCCCGGGAGGAGATCGCCTGGGCGTTCCGCCGGAGCAGCGTCGCCCTGCGAGGCGAGGCCAACCAGGCGCTGGCCGACTGGCAGAAGGATGGCACGCTCGAAACCATCCTGCAGCGCTGGATTCCCTTTTCGAAATAAGACCGATCCGATAGATTCCCGTTCCCGTGGATGCATCCCTCCTCATCATCGGCGCCGGACCCGGCGGCCTGCTGGCCGCCTGGGCCGCCGCGCACCGCCATCTGCCCCATGGCGTCCTCGTCGTGGACCGCATGTCCACGCCGGGCGCCAAGCTGGCCGTAACCGGCGGCGGACGCGGAAATCTCAGCCATCTCGCCACCGAAGGGGAATTCGCCGCCGCGTTCGGCCGCTTCGGGCGTTTTGCCATTCCCGCCTTCCGCTCGCTTTCGCCGGAAGCCTTCCGCACCCTGCTGTCCAGGATCGGCATCCCGACCACCGTGGACCCGGATGGACGCATCTATCCCCGTTCCCAATCCGCCCCCCAGGTCCGCGATGCCTTGTTTGCCGCCTGCCAGCACGCCGGCGTTCGCTTCGCCTTCCACCACGGCGTGGAAACCCTTTCGCCGCCGAAAACGGCCGCCGCCCCCTGGAAAGTCGATTCGTTCTCCACCCGGTCGGTTCTGCTGGCCGCCGGCGGACAATCCGCGCCCCGCCTCGGTTCCGACGGCTCGGGCTTCGCATTGGCCCGCTCCCTGGGCTATGAGATCGTTCCCCCCGTGCCGGCCCTGACCTCCCTGCGCACCGTGGAAACATGGCCCTCCTCCCATAGCGGCCTTTCGCTGCCGGATGTGTCCATCTCCATTTCCGGCAAGCCCGCCGCCTCGGAAAGGGGCGAATGGCTCTTCACCCACCGGGGCGTTTCCGGTCCCGCCGTCCTCAATCTCTCCGGCCGCGTCGCCCGCCGGCTCCTGTCGGAGAAGGAAGTGCGCATCCATCTGGATCTGGCGCATGGAACCCCGGACTTCCGGCGGCTCCGGCAGGCGGAGGGAACCCGGACCCTCCATTCCTGGCTGGCCCGGCAGCTCCCCCGCGCCTTGGCCGAAACTCTCCTGGATCTCGCCGGCATCCCGAAAGACCTGACCTTTTCCCGCCTCTCCGCCGCGCAGGAGAAAAAACTGGCTGAGCACCTCGTGGCCCTGCCGCTCACCATCCGGGGCACGGGAGGATTCGACGACAGCATGGCCACATCGGGCGGCGTATCGCTCAAGCAGGTGGATCCCTCCACCCTCGAAGGCCGCCTCACGCCGCGCCTCCACTTCGCCGGCGAAATCCTCGACCTCGACGGCCCCACCGGCGGGTGGAACCTCCAGTGGGCCTTCTGCTCCGGCTATCTGGCCGGCATGTCCGCCGCCCCTTGACCGCCCCCCCGGCGCGGGAAGGCGCCGCCTACGCCCCTTGGCCACGGTTTTCCATGCAATGGAAAAACTTTCCGGAAATTTTCCACACCATGGAAAACGAATGTTCCGGCCCGGAGCCGCGCGTCCCCGCAGGGAAAAATCGGACTAGATCTTCAGGCTTTCGGCGATGGAGTCGCAGACATAGCCGAGCGACTCGGGCAGGAGGCCGGCAACGTTGATGCGGCCGCCCTTGACCATGTAGATGGCCTTCTGCTCGCGCAGGAAATCCACCTGCGCATCGCTCAGTCCGCTGAAGGAGAACATCCCCTTCTGGCGAACGATGAACGAGAAGTCCATCTCCGAACTCCGCCGGGCCAGGCCATGCACCAACAGCTGCCGGTTCCCGGCGATGCGCTGGCGCATGGACTCGAGCTCCTGCAGCCACAGGGCGCGCAGATCGGCATCCTCCAGCACCATGCGCGCCAGGGCCGCGCCATGCTTGGGCGGGTTCGAATAGATCACGCGGATGATGCGCTTGATCTGCGAAAGCGCCGCGTTCGCCGCCTTCGCGCTTTCCGCCACCACCATCAGCGCGCCCACCCGCTCGCCGTAGAGCCCCATGTTCTTGGAGAACGACGAGGCCACCAGCGCCTCCGGCACCTTCTGCAGGACGGCCAGCAGGCCGGCGCGGTCCTCCTCGAGGCCGTCGCCGAATCCCTGGTAGGCGAAATCGAAGAAGGGCAGCCAACCGGCCCTGGCCGCGATTTCGGCCACGCGCGCCCATCCCGCCGCATCGATGTCCGCGCCCGTGGGATTGTGGCAGCAGACATGGAGAAGGACGACATCGCCCGCCGGAATCTTTTCCAGCGCGGCGCACATTGCCTCCACGTCCACGCCGCGCGTGGAGGGATTGTAGTAGGAATAAGTCCGGACGGGACACCCGGCGGCGCCGAAGACGTTCTTGTGGTTGTCCCACGTCGGATCGGGCATCCAGACGGTCCCGCCCTGCCGGAACGCCTTCAGGAATTCCGCGCCGATGCGCAACGCGCCCGTGCCGCCCGGCGATTGCGCCGCCGCCACGCTGTTCATCGCCAGCCCGTGGAAATCCGGGCCGAACACCAGCCGCGCCACGACATCGCCGTATTCCGCGGGGCCGGAGATGGGCGTGTATCCCTTCGTCTTTTCCGTCTCCCACAGGAGACGTTCCGCCCGCTTGACGCATTCCAGCACCGGCGTCGTGCCTTTCTCGTCCATGAAAACGCCCACGCCCAGGTTCACCTTGTCTGGACGGGGATCTTTGCGGAATGCCTCGGTCAGGCCCAGGATCGGATCGGCGGGAGCTTGTTCGATTCCGGAAAAAAACATGTCAGCCTCCTGATGTTGCGGGGGTGGCGGGGTTTGGGGAATCTACGGATAATAGGCTTCCACCCAGGAGCGAATGGTTTCATCGCCGACCTTGGTGATGCGCATCTCGCGCCGGGCGTTTTCGACGGAGTCGGACGCATGCGCCGCGTTGACCATGATGTCCTGCCCGAATTCGCGCCGGACGGAGCCCGGCAGCGCCTTGCTCGGATCGGTGGGTCCGAGGATGCTGCGGATGCGGGCGATGGCGTTGGGACCGGCATAGACCAGCAGCAGGCAGCGCAGGGTTCCGGGCTTCGCCTTCTCCTCCTCCACAAGGCCCTCGCCCCAGCGGCCGGTCATGAACTGCACGATCTGGTAGAACTGGTTGTCGCCGTACATCGGGCCGATGATCTCGCCCATCTGTCCTTTGACCGCCTCGGGGATTTCCATGCCCAGCTCCGCGGAAACCGCCTTGGCCGCGCGCTCGGCCACCTTGCCCTTGAGCTTTTCACGCAGGACATCGCGGACCGGCCCGTAGAACTCCTCTGCCTCGGCAACGGTCATGCGGTGGATCTTCGCCCCGACGATCCGCAGGCCCGACCGCGAGAAGATGTCGATGATCAGGCCCGGCCGCGCGCTGGCGAAACGGAAATTGTCGGGCTTCAGGATGACCAGGGCCTCTTCCGAAGAAGAGCCTTGCGCCACATCGCCGGCGGTGTCGACGAGGCCGCCGCATTCCACGCTGTATTTCGCCCACAGCTTGAGGGTCTCCCCCGCCGCGTGCAGGCTGGGACCGATGAAAACGGCCGGCTCCAGGTAATGGACCGCGCCCGAGACATCCAGGATGTGGTCGCCATATGTGTCGCGGACGGTCTCGCCGCTGTTGGTCGGCCGGATGGGACCCGTGACATCCTTCACGAGCTGGATGGCGTTCTCCCCTTCGAACAGGAGCATCATCACGCGGCGCCCGCACCCCGTGGCCGGATCCGGCCCGTATTCCCGCGCCACGTAGTCCGCCAGCAGCGGGCGGATCACGGGATCGACTTCGGGATCGTTGCGGATCTGTTCCGCATACGCGTTCGCCAGTTTCGCGTGGGGCGTGAACATCCGCGCCGCCACCAAATCCAGCCCCGTCCGGCTGATGTAGCGGGCGATGACTCCGCCGGTGCGCGACTTGGAAACCGTGTAGGGATTGATCAAGACAAATGCCAGTTCCTTGGCCATGGGTTCTTTCTCCTTTAGTTCTCGTGGGAATCCGGTTGGGACATTCTCTAGGGCGCGGACATCGCTTCGATCAGCTTGCCCAGCTTGTCTCGCTTCTCCTGCAGTTCGCGCTTCCGCGAGCGGACCTGTTCGACCACCTCGGGCGGCGCGCGGCTCACGAAGCTCTCGTTCTCCAGGCGCTTGCTGACGTTGGCCAGTTCCTGGTCCGCCTTCTGCAGCTGTTCCGCCAGCCGCCGCTTCTCCGCCTCCACATCCACATGGCCTTCCAGGGACATGAACAGCGTGCCCAGCGGCGTGATGACGCTCGGCATGGCCTTGGCCGGCGTGAAATCGGCCTCCACTTCCAGTTTCTCGGCTTTCAGGTACGGGAGGTAGGCGGCGCGGTCCGCGCGGACGCGGTCTCCCGTCGCGGCATCGGCCGGCCGGAGGATGAAATCCGCCGTCTGCGCCGGGGCGAGCCCGTAGTCGGCGCGGAGGTTCCGGGCCAGTCCGATCGCCATGTGCTTGGCATCCACGTAGGCGACGGCTTCGGGCTGCACCCCCCAGGCCGCCAGCTCCTCCTCGTCCAGGACCTGCGGCCAGGGCGCGACCATGACCGATTCGCCCATCGCGGCATATCCCATCCCCTGCCACAGCTCCTCGGTCAGGAACGGCATGATGGGATGCAGCAGGCACAGCGCATTCGACAAAACGTAGTGCATCACCTTGAGCACTTCGCCCTTGCGCGCCTCGTCGCCGCCGTTCAGCGGCTGCTTGGCGTACTCCACATACCAGTCGCAGAACTCGTGCCAGAAGAACTCGTAGATCGACTTCGCATAGTCGTTGAAGCGGCAGCGCTCGATGTTCTCGTCGCACGCCGCGATCGTCTTGTGCAGCAGCGCCAGGATGTGCTGGTCGTCCGCCGTCAGCAGCGCGGGATCGAACTGCGGCGGACGCACGTCCGGCGTCCGCCCGCCCGTGTGCATCTGCATGAAGCGGGCGGCGTTCCAGATCTTCGTCCCGAAGTTCCGGCCCAGCTCGAATTTCTCCTTCGAGATGTACACGTCCTGCCCCGTCGCCGTCAGCGCGATCAGGCTGAAGCGAAGCGCGTCGGCGCTGAAATCGGCGATGATGTCGAGCGGGTCGATCGAATTGCCCAGGCTCTTGCTCATCTTCCGGCCCTGGTTGTCGCGGACCGTTCCATGGAGGTAGACGCGCCGGAACGGCACGTCGCCCATGAACTCCATGCCGGCCATGATCATGCGCGCCACCCAGAAGAAGATGATCTCCGGCGCGGTGACCAGGTCGCTCGTCGGATAGTAGGTGCGCAGGTCGGCATTGTCGCGCGGCCATCCGAACACGCTGAACGGCCAGAGCCACGAACTGAACCAGGTGTCGAGCACGTCCGGATCCTGCCGGAACTTGTCGGATCCGCAGCGCGGGCATTTCTCCGGCTGCCCCTTGGAGGCCCACTCGTGCTGGCAGTCGGTCTCCTCGCAATAGAACACGGGGATGCGGTGCCCCCACCAGATCTGGCGGCTGATGCACCAGTCGCGGATGTTCTCCATCCATTCCAGATACACCTTGTTCCAGCGCTCGGGCACGAAGCGGATGCGTCCGTCCTTCACCGCCTCGATGGCCGGACGGGCCAGCGGCTTCATCTTGACGAACCACTGGGGCGACAGGCGCGGCTCGATCACCGTGTGGCAGCGGTAGCAATGGCCCACCGCATGCGCGTGGTCCTCGATCTTCACCAGGAGCCCCGCCGCCTGCAGGTCGGCCACGATCTTCTTGCGGCACTCCTCCCGGCCGAGCCCCTGGTAGGGCCCCGCGTTCTCGTTCATTTCCGCGGTCTCGGTCATCACGTTGACCATCGGCAGATCGTGCCGCCGGCCCATCTCGAAATCGTTCGGATCGTGCGCGGGAGTGACCTTCACCGCCCCCGTCCCGAACTGCGGATCGACGAAATCGTCCTCGATCACGGGAATCTCGCGCTGGAGGATCGGCAGCAGCAGCGTCTTGCCTTTCCACTTCGCGTAGCGCTCGTCGCGCGGGTTCACGGCCACCGCCGTATCGCCCAGCAGCGTTTCCGGCCGGGTCGTGGCCACCACCACGAATTCGTTCTTGCGCCCGCCCTTGACCGGATAGCGGATGTGGTACAGGTGGCCAGCCTGGTTCTCGTGCTCGCTCTCCTCGTCGGAAAGCGCCGTGCAGCAGCGGGGGCACCAGTTGATGATGTATTCGCCCCGGTAGATCAGCTTCTTGTTGTAGAGGCGGATGAACACCTCCGCCACGGCCTCGCTGAGGCCCTCGTCCATCGTGAAGCGCGTGCGGTCCCAATCGCAGGAATTCCCCAGCTTCTGGAGCTGGTTCAGGATCGTCCCGCCGTACTGCTCCTTCCATTCCCAGACCAGCCGGAGGAATTCCTCGCGCGGCATGTCCCAGCGGCTCTTGCCCTGCTTCTTGAGCTGCCGCTCCACCACGTTCTGCGTGGCGATGCCCGCATGGTCCGTTCCCGGAACCCACACCGTGTTGAACCCCTGCATGCGCTTGCGGCGCACCATCACGTCCTGGATGGATTCGTTCAGGGCGTGGCCCATGTGCAGGATGCCCGTCACGTTCGGCGGCGGAATCACGATGGTATAGGGACGGCCCCCGCGCGAAGCGTCGGAATGGAAGAATCCCTTCTCCTTCCACCAATCGTACCACTTCTGCTCGATGGCCTTGGGGTCGTAGTTTTTCGGAAGCTCGGACATGGCGATCGACCTCTATTTCTTCTCGGCCTGGCGGCGCTGCTCGTCGAGGAACAGCTTGTATTCCACGCTGTCCACCAGGGCCTCCCACGACGCCTCGATGATGTTCTCGCTCACCCCCACCGTGCCCCAGCGGTCGTGCCCGTCGGACGAATCGATCAGCACGCGCGTCGTCGCCTGCGTCGCCGATTCGGGGTTGAGGATGCGCACATGGTAGTCTTCGAGGACCACCGAATCGATGGCGGGATAGAACCGGCGCAGCACCTTCCGCAGGGCGCTGTTGAGGGCGTCCACGGGGCCGTCGCCCTCGCCCGCCGTCAGCTCGGTCTGCCCGTTCACGCTGACCTTGATGGTGGCCGTCGTCGTCGCCTTGCTGGCCGCGTCCGCCTTCTGCACCACCACGCTGAACCCCTGCAGGTCGAAGAACGGCACATGCTTCTTGAGCACCTTCTGCACCAGCAGCTGGAACGAGGCGTCCGCCGATTCGAAGGCGTAGCCGTTCCGCTCCATGTTCTCCAGCTTGCGCAGGATGTCCTTCACCGCCGGCGAATCCTTCTGGAAGACCAGGCCCATCTCGCCCGTCTTCATGCGCACGTTGCTCGCGCCCGACAGCTCGCTCATCAGGATGCGCCGCTCGTTGCCCACCGCCGCCGGATCGACATGCTCGAAGCTCTGCGACACCTTGCCCACGGCATCCACGTGCATGCCCGCCTTGTGCGCGAAGGCGCTCTCGCCAACGAAGGGGCGGCTTTTCACCGGCCGCTGGTCCGCGATCTCGTCCACCAGCACCGACACGCTGCGGAGCTTCTCCAGCCGGGAACCGCACGACAGCTCCGCGCCCATCTTGAGCGCCAGGCCGGGGATGATGGAGCACAGGCTGGCGTTGCCCGTCCGCTCCCCGTAGCCGTTGATCGTCCCCTGCACCATCGTGGCGCCCGCTTCCACCGCCGCCAGCGAATTGGCGACCGCTAGCTCGGAGTCGTTGTGCGTATGGATGCCCAGCGCCGCCGCCGGGAACCGCCGGGCCACCTCGGAGGTGATCCGGACCACCTCGGAGGTCAACCGTCCGCCGTTGGTGTCGCACAGCACCAGCGAATCCGCACCGGCTTCCGCCGCCGCCGCCAGGGTTTTCATCGCGTATTCGGGATCGTCCCGGTAGCCGTCGAAGAAGTGCTCCGCGTCATAGACCACTTCCTTCCCGTGCTTCTTCAGGTAGCGCACGGAATCCGCGATCATCGCCAGGTTTTCCTCGGGCGTCGTCTTGAGAACCTTTTCGACATGCAGGAGCCAGCTCTTGCCGAAGATGGTCGCCACCGGCGCACCCGTCTCCAGGATCGCCGCCAGCCCGGGATCCTTCGCGGCCGGCAGGCTGGCCCGGCGCGTGCTGCCGAAAGCCGCCAGCTTCGCGTGCTTCAGCTTCACGTTCCTCATTTCGGCGAAGAACTCCATGTCCTTGGGGTTGGACGCGGCGAAACCGCCCTCGATGTAGTCGATCCCGAACTCGTCCAGGCAGCGGGCGATCCGGATCTTGGCGGACAGCGAGAAGCTGATGCCCTCCCCCTGCGCGCCGTCGCGCAGCGTCGTATCGTAGACGATGACCTTCTTCATGCCGATCCTCCCGAGGCCCGGAAGGGCCTCCGCCATCCTACTTTCTCTTCTTCGCGGCTTTCCGGGCCGGCGCCTTCGCCATGCCGAACGCCGCGTGCAGCGAACGGACGGCCTGGTCGGCCTCCTTCGCGCGGATCGCCACGGAAATCTTGATTTCCGAGGTCGAGATCATCTCGATGTTGATGCGGTTTTCCGCCAGCACCTCGAACATCTTGTAGGCCACGCCGGAGTGGCTCTTCATGCCCACGCCCACGATGCTCACCTTGGCGATGTCGCCGTCGAAGTTCAGCCCCGCGGCCTTGACCGCCTTCACCAGCGGCTCGATCACGCGCCGGGTCTTGGCGATGTCGTCCTTCGCCACCGTGAACGAGACGTCGGTGACGCCCGCCGCGCTGACGTTCTGGACGATCATGTCCACGTTGATGTTGGCGGCGGCCAGGCTCTTGAAGATGCGCGCCGCCACCCCCGGGGTGTCCGGCACGCCCAGCAGCGTCGCCTTGGCCTGGTTCTTGTCTGCGGCGATGCCGCGAATGATCATCTGTTCCATCTCTTCATCCTCCTCCCGCACGAGCGTGCCGGGTTTGACCTCGAAACTCGAAAGCACTTCCAAAACGACGCCGTAGTTCTTCGCGTACTCGACGGCCCGCGACTGCAGCACTTCGGAACCGGCGCTCGCCAGTTCCAGCATCTCCTCGTAGGCGATCTCGTCGAGCTTGCGCGCCGACGGCACCACGCGGGGATTGGCCGTGAACACGCCGTCCACGTCCTTCAGGATCTGGCAGCGGTCGGCCTTCAGGGCCGCCGCGAGCGCCACGGCGGTCGTGTCCGATCCGCCGCGGCCCAGCGTCGCCACGTCCTCCGAGGGGTTCATGCCCTGGAAGCCCGCCACCACCACCACGCAGCCCTGGTCCAGGTGCCGGCGGATGCGCTTGGGGTCGATTTTCTGGATTTTCGCTTTCAGGTGCGTGCCGTCCACGCGGATGCCGGCCTGATGGCCGGTCATCGAGATCGCCTTCGCGCCGATGGCGTGGAGCGCCATCGTCAGGATCGCGCTGGAAGCCATCTCGCCGGTGGCCATCAGGCTGTCCATCTCGCGCTCGTTCGGTTCGGGGTTCACCTGCTTCGCCAGCGCGATCAGGTCGTCGGTCGTGTCGCCCATGGCGCTCACCACCACCACCACCTGGTTGCCGGCTTGCTGCGTGTCGTAGATGCGCTTCGCCACGCGGCGCATGCACTCGGCATCCGCCACGGAAGAACCGCCGTATTTCTGTACAAACAAGGCCATCGCCTTTTTCTCCTCTGTTCTGTTCTGCCTATTCGAAATCCTCGATGCGGTAGATCACCGTCGGGCGGTCGGCCACGCCGGCCATCGCCGCGATCTCCGCCAGCGCCGACGCCATCTCGCGCTCCTTCGCCGGCCCGGTCACGATGATCACCGGCACGTACTCCGCGTTCTTCGGCGCCTCCTTCTGCATCACCGAATCGATGCCGATCCGGTGGCCGCCCAGGACGGTGGCCACGCGCGCGAGGGTGCCCGGCTGGTCCTTCATGGAAAACCGCAGATAGTGCCGGGCCACGATCTCGCCCGGCTCGCGGAAGACCACCGGCGTCCGGGCGTGCACGGCGCTCAGGTCGCGCCGGCGGCCGCCGGCGCGCAGGTTCAGCGCCGCGTCGGCCAGATCGGCCACCACCGCGCTGGCCGTCGCCGCGCGTCCCGCGCCGCGCCCGTAGTACAGGGTCGTGCCCACCACGTCGCCCTTCACCAGCACGGCGTTGAATACGCCCGACACGGCCGCCAGCTGGTGGCCGTGCTCCACCAGCGTCGGCTGCACGCTCACTTCCACGCCATCCGCGCCGCCCTGGATGATCGCCAGCAGCTTGATCCGGTAGCCCATGTCCGCCGCATAGGCGATGTCCGCCGCCGCGAGGCCGCGGATGCCCGTGGTCCTCACCTTGTCCAGCGGCACGTTGCATCCATACGCCAGCGAAGCCAGCACGGCCGCCTTGTGCGCCGTGTCGTGGCCGTCGATGTCCAGGCTCGGTTCCGCCTCCGCGTAGCCCGCCGCCTGCGCCGCCTTCAGCACCTCGTCGAACGGCAGTTTCTCCTCCTCCATCCGGGTCAGGATGTAGTTGCAGGTGCCGTTCAGGATCCCGTAGATGCTTTCGATCCGGTTCGCGCACAGCCCTTCGCGAAGGGCCTTGATGATCGGAATGCCGCCGCCCACGGAGGCTTCGAACAGGATTTCCGTCTTGTGCTCCTCCGCCATGCGGTGGATTTCCTCGCCATGCTCGGCCAGCAGCTTCTTGTTCGCCGTCACAACCGGCTTGCCCAGCTTCAGCGCCTGCAAAATGAAGGTCTTCGCCACCCCGGTGCCGCCGATCAATTCCACCACGACATCCACGTCCGGCCGCGCAATCAACGCCGCCCCGTCGGTCGTCAGCAGTGCCGGGTCCACCTTCACGCCGCGGTCGGTCTGGATGTCCAAGTCCGCCACGCCGCGCAAGACCAGGCGCAGCCCCAGACGTTCCGCCAGCAACCCGCCGTTCTCCAGCAGGGTTTCGACCACGCCGGCGCCCACCGTGCCGAATCCCAGCACCGCCACTCCGATTTCTTTCATTTTCGACATGAAAAACGCTCCAAGCTCTTATTCAAATAAGAAGTGCGAAAGAATACCGCCGTTTGGCCGAAAAACAAGTCCCAAACCCGGGAATTCGGCGGAATGGACTCCTCCGCAACCGATTGCGCCCCCCCCTGCGAAAGATTGCGGCGCTCAGCTCCTCCTGCCAAAACCGCCTCCCGCCGCGTTCTCGCGGCCAGGAGGCGGCATTCGTGCGGGGACCAAGCCTAGTTCGCGTGCCAAACCAATCGGGCGTGCGCGGTCGCCAGCAGGCCATCGTTCGGATTGGTCAGGGTATAGGTCCAGTATTCACCGGCACCGGCTCCCGCACTCATCGAGATCCCCGAAGGGGCGTTGTCGTTTCGAACGGCACCGCCCAGATCAATGGACAAATTGAAATCGACCGGATTGCCGTCAAAATCCTGTCCGACCCACGTCACCGTCAGGGTCACGTAGCCTGCGGCCGGAGTCGGAGTCAATGCGGTGAAACTCGTCGAGTATCCATGGGCATACATCGGGATTCCGCTTTGGTCGTCCAAAACAACCGACGTGACCGCCGGGGTCGTGCCGCCGGTCGTCGTGTTGCTCGTCGTGGTCGTTCCGCCGGTCGTGGTCGTTCCTCCCGCCGTGGTGTTCGCCGTTGCAGCCGCCTCGTCATCCCCTCCATCGTCGTCTTCGCAGCCCACGAACCCCAGCATGGAAACGCTCAATGCAATCGCCATCAGCCAAGACCCACGCTTCATCGTCTCTCCTTGGGTGTTCACCCGATCAAGTCCGCCGATGCGCGCCGCGAACGCCCGTCCGCCCAATTTCGGCATCAGCGCCCTCTGATGGGGGGCAAGGATGGCTTAATTCCGTCTTAAGTGCAAGCGGGACATGGAAAAATCGACGCCCCTCCCCCCGCCAGACGCCTCTAGCCCGCCCGGGCAGGGGCCAAAACGCTCTCGTTTCCGTTCTTCTTGAGCATGAACCAATGCATGGGCAGGCCCAGAACCGCCTTCGCCAGTCCCTTCCCCACGAAGAACAGGAGGATGAAGCCCATGCTCAGCGAAGCAATCACCAGCTTCTGCGCGCTGCGCGCCCCGAAGCCGCTCATGAAGCCGGCGCAGACCGACGAAACCAGCATGCCGCAGGTCAGCAGGAAGTTCATGAACGAGCTCCCCCATCCGCCGACCAGGCCGGTGACCGTGACCGGCCCCGCCGCCCAGGCCGTCGCCACGCTCAGCAACCCGAAGATCGACGTCAGCAGCATCAGCGTCACCATCAGGTAGCCGCCGCAGAAGCACACCACCGCCGCTTTCGTCCGCTTGCGCGCCAATCCGGAAACCAGCAGGCGTCCCCCGTGGTTCATCAATGCGCGCATCACGCCGTAGGCCCACCGCATCTGCTGGCGGAAAAGATCCTTCGGCGTATGCGGCGCCTCGCAGGAACACGACAGGTCTTCGAGAAATTCGACGCGTCCGCCCCCGCCCAGCACTCGCAGCGAGTAATCCACGTCTTCCGTCAGTGCCCCCAGCGTCCAGCCACCGTTCTTCGCCAGCAGATCCTTGCGCACCAGCTCCGCCGATCCGCAGAACAACGCCGTCCCCGCCATCCGCTTCAAGAGCGGCAGGATCACGACGTGGATCACGTTGATGATGCCCGCGCCCATCAGGGTGCTGTAGTTCTGCCGCGCGTTCGCCACGCGCCACGACGCCTGCACGCCCGCCAGCGAAGGATCCCTCGCGGCAGGGGCCGCCAGGCGCCGGAGAAAGTCCTTTTCCGGAAGGAAATCCGAATCCAGGATCAGGATGTAGTCTCCCGTCGTTTCGGCCAGCATGTGGTTCAGGTTGCCCGGCTTGTAGCCCGCATTGCTCCCCCGCCGGCAGACGCGGACCCGGGGGTTTTCGCGGGCAAACCCGTCGATCGCCCGGGAAATTTCCGGCCGGTTGCTGTCGTCGCCGATCAGGATCTGCAGCTTTTCCGGGGGATAGTCGAAAGCCAGGCAGCAGCGGGCGCAATTCAGCGCCGCCAGTTCATTGTAGGTCGGGATCTGGACGGTCACCCGCGGATAGGTCCCCTCTTCCGGCGGGGTCTCCCTCGACGGACGGAACCGGCGGAACACCAGAGCCGCCACCGTCAGGAGGCAATACGTCCACGACAAGACAAACGTCGCGTTCATCGCGACGTTGAAGACAAGATCGATTCCTTGGTGCAACTGGTCCAACATGGCTCCGGCGCTCCTGCCGAAAAATTCCGAGCGAGGCTTTTCCGCCTTTTCCCCGTAAAATGCAATTGAAATCGCTTTACTTCCCCGCCATTGCCGGACGGCTCCCCCGTTCTCCCCAGCTCCTCCAGCCCTGTCAGTCTCCGGCCTGGCCAGGTCCGAGCGGCACCTTTCCTCCGCCGCCCGGCCGGTCGAACATGAACAAGGGCACCGCGTAGCCGGTGGTCCGGCCGCACATCCGCCGCAGGATGTCCCGTCCCCTCGCCACCGTCGAACGCAGATGCGCCGTGCCCGCCGCCAGGTCGCCCTGATGGAGATAATACGGCTTCACGCCCATCTTCAGCAGCCCCTCGTTCAACCGGAGCATCGTCCCGGAGTCGTCGTTGATCCCCCGCAGCAGCACGGTCTGGTTCATCAGCGGGATCCCCGCGTCCAGCAGGCGGCCGCAGGCCGCCGCCGCGCGCGGCGTCAGTTCGTCCGGATGCGTGAAATGCAGGCTCATCCACAGCGGCCGGTACTTCCTCAGCATCCGCGCCAGCGCCGGCGTGACCCGCTGCGGCAGCACCGCCGGGATCTTCGTCCCGATGCGGAGCAGCTCGACATGCGGAATCTCCCGCAGCGACTTCAGCAGATGCTCCAGCTGCGCAT
Source organism: uncultured Verrucomicrobiota bacterium (assembly GCA_937860055.1). Lineage (GTDB taxonomy): Bacteria > Verrucomicrobiota > Kiritimatiellia > CAIQIC01 > Lenti-01 > Lenti-01. The sequence goes on from CALMBO010000027.1 coordinate 387,981, forward strand.
CGCCCATCGTCAGCGGGTCGCCGCCCGAAACAAGAACGTCGCGGATTTCCGGCGCCTTCCGGAGCCAGGCCAGCGCCTTTGCCCACCCGCATGCCGCCCGGCCCGCCGTGCGCGCCCGCGTGCAATAGCGGCAGAAGCACGCGCAGTCGCTCGTCGCCAGCAGCAAGACCTTGTGCGGATAGGAACGGATCAGCCCCGGCGCCGCCTGATGCGCCACCTCGCCCAGCGGATCCCGGAACTCGCCCCTGGAAACGCGCCCTTCGCGGACATCCGGAATCATCGCCCGCCGCAGCGGCCCATCCGGCGCCTCCGCCGCCAACAGGGAGAGCATGTAGGGCGTGAGGCCCAGCGGCATCCGCCATGCCCGCGGATTCGCCAGCCCCGCCGCCTCGCGGGACGAAAGTTTCCCCAGCGCCTTCGCCACCGCTTCCGCCGTCCGCGCCCGGTGCCGCAGCTGCCAGCGCCAGTCGCCCCAGTCTTCCGCCGTCGCCCCCGGATACGCCTGCCGGCGGAACGCCGCCTCGCGCCGCGCAACGGTCTCGGAAGATGGAAGGAGGAAACTCATGGAGCGCCGATATTGCCAAACCCGCGCCTTCAGGTAAACTCCCTAACCGTGCAAGAGAAGCCCCACAAGCCCGTGCAGTTCGACAAGACCACCGCGCTGGAGGTCGTTCCCGGGGCCACGCCCGACGCCACCACCGTCGTGGAAAGCCCCTCCGCCTCGGAACCGTCGATCCTCCGCGACCTGGTGCCCGGCGCCCCTTCTGCGCCCGGCGCCGGCAGCCGCCAGCTCGCCGCCAACTACCGCGCCATCCTCGCCGAGCGCGCCATCTACTATCCCGTCGCCTACCGCTTCCCCCGCGAACTCGGCCGCGGACGCCAGGGCATCGTCTTCCTCGGCCTCCGCCAGGGCGCCCGCGGCTGCGTCACGCGGCACGCCATCAAGCTCTTCGACCCCTCCATCTACGGCAGCGCCAAGAAATACTGGACCGACATGGGCCGCCTCGCCGCCCAGACCTCCAAGCTCCAGCTCGTCAAGAACCCCTCCCTCGTCGCCCCCGAAATCTACGAGGAAAGCAACGGCATCGGCTACATCCAGATGGAGGTCGTCGACGGCATCTCCCTGCGCGAACTCCTCGACGGCACCCATCTCGAGCAGGTCCGCGCCCGCTCCTCCGACGAGGAATGGCGCCGCTTCACCGATGTCATCTTCCGCCTCGAAAACGGCCGGATCATGATCCAGCCCGGCATCGCCCTCTACATCCTCCGCCAGGTCCTCCGCGGCCTCGAGACCCTGCACGAGATGGGCTTCATCCACTCCGACGTCAAGCCCGCCAACATCATGATCGACCGCCTTGGCTACGTGAAGCTCATCGACTACGGCCGCGCCATGCTCGTCAACGAGAAGATCACCCTCCTGCTCGGCACCCCCGTCTACATGGCCCCTGAAACCCACGAGGAGCGCATCGCCCGCACCCGCTCCGACATCTACAGCCTCGGCCTCGTCGGCCTCGAAATGCTCCGCGGCGAGCGGCTCTTCCCCCCCGATGTCGACCGCTCCGAAGCCGAACTGCTCCAAATCAAGCGCGACCTGCCCAACCACCTCTACGACATGCTCCCCGACCATGTCCGCAAGAACGCCCAGTTCCTGATCCTGCTCCAGCGCTTCCTCGAACCCAACCCCGCCGGACGCTTCGCCACCGCCGAGGAGGCCGAGATCGGCAGCAACGGCCTCTCCATGCTCCACAAGCAGCTTACCCTCGCCGGCAAGGACACCGAATACGGCCGCGAACTCGAGAACTACCTCTCCAAGATCGTCAATCCCCTCGGCCCCGCCTGAGCCGCCGGCACCGGCCGCCTTCGTCTTCCGCTATGCCCCCGGCGCGAAAACTTTCCCCGTTTCCACTTGAAAACCGGCCTTTCTTGGCCGAAAGTCTTGGCGTTTAACCGCAACACGAAGGAATACTGATATGGCATCCAAGAACCGCACCAGCGACATGGTCTTCAAGGGCCCGGAACGCGCCCCCCACCGCTCCCTCTTCTACGCGCTCGGCATGACGGCCGAGGAAATGAAGCGCCCCCTGATCGGCGTCGTATCCGCTTTCAACGAGATCATTCCCGGCCACGTCCATCTCGACAAGATCGCCGAAGCCGTCAAGGCCGGCGTGCGCATGGCCGGCGGCACCCCCGTCCTCGTGCCCGCCATCGGCGTGTGCGACGGCATCGCCATGGGCCATCCCGGCATGTGCTATTCGCTCCCCTCCCGCGAACTCATCGCCGATTCCGTCGAGACCCTGGCCCGCGCCCATTGCTTCGACGCCCTCGTCCTCATTCCCAACTGCGACAAGATCATCCCCGGCATGCTCATGGCCGCCGCCCGCACCAACATCCCCTCCATCGTCATCAGCGGCGGGCCCATGCTCGGCGGCGACCTCGACGGCCGCCACCTCAGCCTCTCCAACGTCTTCGAGGCCGTCGGCGCCTGCAAGGCCGGCAAGATCGGCCTGGCGGAACTGGCGGACTACGAGGAAACCGCCTGTCCCGGCTGCGGTTCGTGCTCCGGCATGTTCACCGCCAACTCCATGAACTGCCTCTGCGAAGCCATCGGCCTGGCCCTGCCCGGCAACGGCACCATCCCCGCCGTCGCCGCCGCGCGGATCCGCCTGGCCAAGCAGGCCGGCATGCAGATCATGAAGGTCCTGGAAAAGGGCCTGCGCCCGCGCGACATCCTGACCCCCGCCGCCTTCACCAACGCCCTGCGCGTGGACATGGCCCTCGGCTGCTCCACCAACAGCGTCCTGCACCTGACCGCCATCGCCCACGAAGCCGGCGTGCCCATGCCCCTCAAGCGCATCAACGAGATCAGCGCCACCACCCCCAACCTCTGCCACCTGAACCCCGCCGGCCCCGACCTCATCCAGGACCTGCACCTCGCCGGCGGCGTCCCCGCCGTCATGAAGGAACTGGCCCGGGCGAAGCTCCTCGACACGAAGCTGATGACCGTGACCTGCCAGACCGTCGCCCGCAACATCGCCGGCGCCGCCAACCGCAACCCCCGCGTGCTGCGGCCGATCAAGAATGCCTACAGCCCCACCGGCGGCCTCGCCGTCCTCTTCGGCAACATCGCCCCCCGCGGCGGCGTCGTCAAGCGCTCCGCCGTCGCCCCCGAGATGCTCGTCAAAACCTGCACCGCCCGCGTCTTCGACAGCGAGGAAACCGCCATCGCCGCCATCTACGGCCGCAAGATCAAAAAGGGCGATGTCGTCGTCATCCGCTACGAAGGCCCCAAGGGCGGCCCCGGCATGCGCGAGATGCTTTCCCCCACCTCCGCCCTCGCCGGCATGGGCCTCGACAAGGACGTCGCGCTCATCACCGACGGCCGATTCAGCGGGGCCACCCGCGGCGCGGCCATCGGCCACATCGCGCCCGAGGCCGCCGACGGCGGCCCCATCGCGCTGGTGAAGAACGGCGACAAGATCGACATCAACATCCCGGCCTACAAGATCAACCTGCGGGTCTCCGCCAAGGAACTCCAGGCCCGCGCCCGGAAACTCAAGGCCTTCCGGCCCCGCGTCAAGACCGGCTGGCTCTCCCGCTACCAGCGCCTCGTCGGCCCCGCCGACATCGGCGCCGTGCTGCAATAAGGCCCGGCTCCCCGAGGCGGCGCGTTTCGCGCCGCCTCTTTTTTGTCTTCGAACTTGCGGCCCGCCGGCCCCGCCCGTATCCTGAAGGAAGAAAAGGCCCCATGCACTACCTGGATGAAAGCCACATCTTCCACTTCCTGGCGCAGCTCTTCGTCATCCTGCTGTGCGCTCGCGGCCTCGGCGAACTGTTCCGCCGCTGGAAACAGCCTGCGCTGACCGCGGAACTGCTCGTCGGCATCGCGCTGGGCCCCACCTTGCTGGGCCGGTTCCTCCCCGTCCTCTCCTCCGCCCTGTTCCCGCCCGACGCCGTCCAGCAGAACATGCTCGAAACCGTCGCCTGGCTCGGCGTCCTCTTCCTCCTCCTCGACACCGGGCTGGAGATCGACTTCTCCATCGCCTGGCGCCAGCGCGGCAGCGCCCTCGCCATCGCGCTTTCGGACATCTTCATCCCCATGGCCGTCGCCTTCGTTCCCGTGATGTTCCTGCCGGACACCCTGCTCGCCGACCCCTCCCGCCGCCTCCTCTTCGGCCTGTTCATGGCCACCGTCATGACCATCAGCGCCATGCCCGTCGCCGCCCGCGGCCTCCACGACCTCGACCTCCTCAAGACCGATCTCGGCTTCCTCACCATGTCCGCCCTGGCCGTCAACGACATCATCGGCTGGGTTCTCTTCGCCATCATCCTCGGCCTTTTCCTGCAAACCACGGTCGCCCTCGGCCCGATCCTGCTCATCTTCGCCGGCACGCTGGGTTTCTCCGTCCTGGCCCTGACCGTCGGCCGGCCGTTTTCCGCCCGCATTTTCGACGCCCTGAAGGCGCGGCAGTTCCCCGAACCGGCCAGCTCGCTCACCGTGACGGTCCTGCTGGGCCTCCTGTTCGGCGCCATCACCCAAAAGCTCGGCGTCCATGCCCTCTTCGGCTTCTTCCTCGCCGGCGTGGTCGCCGGCGAGGCGAAGAGCCTTTCCGAGGACACCCGCCGCGTCATCAGCCAGATGGTCTACTCGCTGTTCGTCCCGCTGTTCTTCGTCAACATCGGGCTCAAGATCGACTTCGCCGCGAATTTCCATCCGGGCCTCGTCGCCTTGATCTGCGTCGTGGGCATCGTCGGCCGCTACCTGGGCGCCTGGTTCGGCGTCACCATGGCCCGCGTGCCGCGCGTCAACCGCGACCTCATCTCCATCGCCCACACCCCCGGCGGCATGATGGAGATCGTCGTCGCCCTGCTCGCCCTCGAGGCCGGCCTGGTCACGCCGCCCGTCTTTGTCGCCATCGTCTTCAGCGCGGTCTTCTCCTCCGTCGTCATGGGCCCCTGGATGAGCCGTTCCCTCGCCCGCCGGCGCATGGTCTCCTCCGTGCAGTTCCTCGACGAACAGGCGCTCATCCCCCGGCTGCCGGACGAAGGCCGCGCCGGGGCCATCCGCCTGCTGGCCGCCAAGGTCGCCCAGCTCAGCTCCCCCGTCGCCGCCCATCACATCGAGCAGCTCGCCCTGAAGCGCGAAACCGAATTCGGCACCGCCGTCGGCCATGGCGTCGCCATTCCCCACGTCCGCCTCGGCCACCTCCGCAACCCCGTGCTCGCCTACGGGCATTCCGCCGAAGGCTTGGACTGGGACGCCCCCGACGCCGAACCCGTCCACCATGTCTTCTTCCTCGCCAGCGCCGCCGGCGCCGAAGACGTGCACGTCCAGATCCTGGCGCAGATCGCCCGCGCCATGGCCAAGCCCGAACACCGCCACTCGGTTTCCGCCGCCCAGACCCCTGCCGCGCTCTACAAGGCCCTGAGATCCGTGCTGGCCCCTCCGCCGCCCAAGTCTTGAGAATCGTCCCGGCGCGGGAAGCCGCCGCACGCCCCTCCTCCCGCGGTTTTTCCACACAATGGAAAAACTTTCGGCGGTTTTTCCATGCAATGGGAAAACGTTGAAGCCGTTTTCCGCGCCGCGGGAAACGCGGATCAGGCGCGGGCGGCGGCCAGCAGGTAGCGGCGCAGGATTTCGCGGCCGGCCTCGAGCGACGCCCGTTCGATGTACTCGTCGGCCGTGTGGGCCTGCGCAATCGCGCCGGGCCCCCATACGAGGGTGCCGCCGCACACCGGAGCCAGCGGCCCCGCATCGCTGCACCACGCGGCGCCTTCCCTCACCGGAGTTTCTCCGGCGGCTTCGATCGCCGCGGAAAACCGGCGCACGATGTCCGCATCGGCCCCGGTGCGGAAGGGCAAGCCCTCCTTCAGCAGCGACATCTCGACGCCGCCCGGAACCGCCGCCAGATGCTTGCGCAGGCCGGCCAGCACGTTCGCGGCGGTCTCGCCGGGCATCAGGCGCCGGTCCACCTGGATCTCGCACCGGTCCGGCACGATGTTGGTTCCCGTCCCGCCGTGGATTGTGCCGACCGAAACCGTCGGCCGCCCCAGCAGGGAATCGGAAAAGTCCTTCGCCGCCGCCTCCTTCTCCTCTTCCAGGAGGCGCCAGATGGCGGGCATCTTGAGAATGGCGTTGTCGCCGCGCGCGGGATCGGAGGCGTGCGCGGCGCGCCCGCGCGTGGCGACCGTGAACCAGCAGGCGCCTTTGTGCGCATGCACGATGTGCAGGTCCGTCGGTTCGAGCACGATGCATTCGTCCGCGCGCAATCCCTCCGCGACGGCCTCCTCCGCGCCGAGGTTCCCCGTTTCCTCGCCGATGGCGCCGAGCCAGGCGATCTGCGTCGCGGATTCCGAGAGCGCCGCCAGCACCTCGCCATCCAGCGCGGCCAGGAAGGCCGCCAGCGGCCCCTTGGTGTCGCACGCGCCCCGGCCATAGAGCCGCCCGCCCTCCTCGCGCAGCGCGAAGGGATCGCCCTGGAAACCGGAAACCCCGACCGTATCGAGGTGCGACTCGAACAGGATGGTTTTCGCCGGCGCGGCCGCGCCGAACCGCGCCAGCAGGTTGGGCCGGCCGGGGGTCTTTCCGACGCGCTGCGTGCGGAATCCCCTGGCGGCGAACCAGGGCTCGAGCCATTCGACCATGCGGGCCTCGCCGCGGATCGCGTCGTCGCCGGCCAGCGCGGGATTCACGCTGGGAATGGCGACGGCCTGCCGGAGGAGTTCGGTTGCGGAAACGGGATTCATCTCGGGATTCCTTTCAAAACGTCCGCGGCCCCAGCGCCATGCCGGCGGCGAACAAAAAGCCGAAGACCATGTGGAGCATCGCCATGCCGATGACGTGCTTCTCCTCCACGGGACCGCGCCACACCCCGCGGTACCAGCGGAAGGCCAGCGGCAGGGTCAGGAACACCGCCAGCGTGGCCATCGACAACTGCCGCGTCAGGGCCATCAGCACCGTCATCAGGTAGGGAACGGCCAGGAAGAGGCCCGCCACGAGCTTGGCTTCGACGGGCTTGAACAGCATGGGCAGGGTGCGCAGGCCCATGTCGCGGTCGGAACGGATGTCGCGCAGGTTGTTGGTGTAGAGGAGCAGGGTCATCAGCAACGCGGCGGGAATGCCCGTCGCCACCGCGCCCCACGAGAAGCGCCCCGTCTGCGCCATGTGGCCGCCCAGCGTCATGCCCGCGCCCATCAGCAGGAACAGCCAGACCTCTCCCAGGGCCCGGTGCTTGGGACTGAGGGGCCCGGCGGCATAGGCCAGCGCGCCGAAGATCCCCGCCGCCCCCAGGATCAGGAGCCCCCACCCCGCCTCCCAGGCCAGCCACAAGCCGCCCAGCGCACCCAGCGCGGCGCAGACCACCCCGCCGCGGAAGCAGCGCGCGGGCGTCATTTCGCCTGCGACCAGCACGCCGCTGCCGACGCCCCCGCCCTTCCGGTCCACGCCGCATTGGAAGTCGAAATAGTCGTTCCACAGGTTGGCCGCCGTGTGCACCAGCAGGCCCGCAGCCAGCGAGACGGCGAACCGCGTCCCCGAAAATCCCTCCCCCGAGGCGCGCGCGTGCAACCCGCCGATGGCCACGGGCACGAGGCTCGCGGAATAGGCATAGGGGCGCACCGCCTTGATCCAGAGCCGCACCGTGTTCATCGCCACCCCTCGGGAAGGGAGGCGCCTTCCCCCACCTTCAGCAGGGCGTGCGAAACCTGCCATCCTTCCTGGCCTTTGTTCCAGCGGAGTTCCGCCCGGCCCTCGCCTTCGGCCGCCCCGCCCGCCTTGGGCACCAGGCGGTAGCGGACCTCCACGGCCGCCGCCACTTCGCCATCGCGGATTCTGGCGGTGGCGATCTCCGGATCCGAAAGCTCGATCCGCGAAAGCGAATCCCGGACCATGGCGAACACCTGGACGATGTCCGCGCGGCCGGTGGCCAGCGGACCATAGTCCTCCGCCTCCAGCACGGCGTTCGTCGCCATCAGCTTCCCCAGCCGGTTGGCGGACAACCCCAGCGACACCGGCGATTCCTCCCCCTCCTTCTCCACGAGATCCACCATCCGCGCCGTGGCCCGCCGCACCCGCGCCTCCGCGCTGAACGTGCTCGCCACCCAGGCGGAGGCGACCAGGACAAACGCCAGGAACACCGCCCCGGACACCAGGGGGCGGGCATTCCTTCGATCCGATGGAGCGTTCGCCGTCGACATGAAAAATCCCTCTCCGCAAAATTGGCTGGTCATTCCAGCGCAATCAGCATACAAAAATGCGTGAAATTGGAAATGGTGAAAGAATAACGATATGAGCGACCAGCCCAGCATGCAGGAATATGTCGAATCCGCCCAGTCCATCCTGGGGGAACTTCTCCGGTTGCTTGAATTCGCAGACGCCCAGGTGGAAACCGCCGTCGAGGAAAACCAGATCTTCTTCCAGATCGTCAGCGCCGATGCCGGCCGGATCATCGGCCGGACCTCGCAGACGCTGGACGCCATCCAGTTCCTGCTCAACCGCCTCCTGTCGCGGAAGTACGAAAGCTCCCCCTATTGCATCGTGGATGCCGAGCATTACCGCGAACGCCGCCGCGAAAAGCTGCTGGCCGATGCCAGCGAGGCCCTCGCCCGCGTCCGCCAGACCGGCCATCCCTGGCGCATGCCGCTGCTCAATTCCATGGAGCGCCGCATCATCCATCAGGCCCTCAAGGATCTCCCCGACATCCGCACCCATTCCGAGGACGAGGATTCCGAAGGCCGCAAGCGCGTCGTGATTTCCCTGGCCGAGGATTTCCAGCCGGCGGCCCCCTCGGAGGAGCCGGCCCCCGGCAACATGGCCTGATCGCCCCTGCCTGCGCCGGCAAGCGGGCCGGAAAAACTCTTTACTTCTCTGGATTGACATCCCGCTCCCCGGATTCCACAATGCGCGCACTTTGAACTGGTACGTTCAATCAGCTGGATTTGGCAACTCAATCCCACCCAAGGAAAGGATGATTCCATGAAACAAACTTCTTGTTGGATGTTGGCGGCCCTCGCCCTGTGCTGGGCCATGGCCGGTTGCGGCGAGAACGGCTCTTCCGAACCCGCCAAGACCGACGCCCCCGCCGCCGAAGCCGCCGAAGCCGCCGCGCCGGCAGCGGACGCCCCCGCCGCCGCCGAGGCCGCCGCTCCGGCAGCCGCCCCCGAGGCCGATACTTCCACCGTCATCGCGAAGGTCAACGGCAAGGACATCACCGAAGCCGATATCCAGAAGGTGCTCGGCATGTTCAAGAAGCAGATGGGCAGCCGGATCCCTCCGGAGCAGCTGGAAGATGCCGTCCCCCGCATCCGCGAACGCATCCTGGAAGAACTGGTCATGCGCCGCCTCCTCCTCGATGAAGTCGCCAAGGCGGGCGTCAGCCTGTCGGATGCCGAGTTCGACGAGGTCAAGGCCGAACTGGCCCAGGAAATGCCTCCGGGCACCACGATCGAAACCTACATGGAGGAAACCGGCACCACGGAAGCCGAGATGCGCGAGCAGATGTCCGTCCGCAAGATGCTCATGGCCAAGGCCGAATCCATCGCGAAGCCCACGGACGAGGAAATCCAGAAGTTCTACGATGAAAACAAGGAAGGCTTCGCCCAGGGCGAGTCCGTCGTGGCCTCCCATATCCTGATCAAGCTGGATCCGGCCGATGACGAGGCCGCCAAGGCCGCCAAGCGCGAGCGCATCGAGGGCCTCCGCAAGCAGATCCTCGAAGGCGCCGATTTCGCCGAAACCGCCAAGGCCAACTCCGATTGCCCCAGCGCCAGCGCCGGCGGCGACCTCGGCTCGTTCGGCAAGGGCCAGATGGTCCCCGAATTCGAAGACGCCGCCTTCTCCCAGCCGGTGGGCTCCGTCGGCGAGGTCGTCGAAACCCAGTTCGGCTACCACCTCATCAAGGTCACCGAGCACAACGACGCCAAGACCATGGATTTCGAAGAGGTCAAGCCCCGCATCAGCGAAAACCTGTATGTCCAAAGCCAGCAGGACGCCGTCAAGGAGTATATCGATGGCCTCCGCAAGCAGGCCGACATCCAGCGCTTCGACAAGGCGCCCGATGCCGAAACCATGCTCCAGCTGGATGTCGAGGAGGAAGCCGTTGAGGAACCCGCGCCGGCCGTCGAAGAAGCACCGGCCATCGAATCCGCCGCCGAGGAGTCCGTCGAAGCGGCCGAAGCGGCTGTCGAAGCTGTGGTGGAAACGGCCGAAGAAGCGGTTCCCGCCGTCGAAGCCGCCGCAGAAGAGGCCGTCGAAGAGGTGAAGGATGCCGCCGCCGAGGCCGAAGCCGCCGCGGAGACAACCGTCGAAGAAGCCGCCCCGGAAGCCGGGAAAGCCCCGTAGCTTCTCTCCTCCCCGCGAAAGCCCGGCGAAAGCCGGGCTTTTTTATTGGCGGGGAGCCGCTTGCGACCCGCCGGCCAGCCATTGACTACCGGTCCTTCTTTCGGCAGAATCCCCCGGATCATGAAAACAAAATTCTCTCCTGACACCCTCCAGCAAAAACACAACCAATCGCTTCTGGCCGAGTCGATCTACATGCGCCGCGAAGTCGTCTCCTCCGTCCCCCCTCTCCATCTGGACATCGACCAGATCGCACGCCTCTCCGCCGATGATATCCATCTTTTCGAGGCGCTCCAGATCGATGCCGCCCGGCTCGCCATCGAATCCGTGGCCTCGCTGTCCAAGATCAACGAGGTCGACCACATGGGCGGCGGCCTCGACCTGATCCCCCCCCTCCTGCTGACCCTCTCGCTGGTGAACCGCGCCGCGCGCGATTTCACCATCGAAAACGCCCACACCTCCGTCGGTTATTTCTCCGCCCTCTCCGTCCTCGGCTATCTCGACCGCAAGCGCGTCATCGACACCTTCCGCCGCGGGCTCGACATCCCCGGCCATGTTTCCTGGGTGCCCGGCGGCACGCAGCTCAACGGCGGCCGCCTCGGCGTCATGATCCCCACGGCGGTCGGCCAGGCCCTCGGCAAGCGCGCCACCTATGGCTCCGACACCTGGGTGCTCTGCCATTGCGGCGATGCCGGCTGGATCTCCGGACACGCCCTCAACGGCTTCCATGCGGCCCACCTCCTCAAGGCCCCCGTCACCTTCATCATGCACCGGAACGGAATCCAGCTCTCCGGCACGACCGAGAAAATGACGGGCCGCGACCCGCGCCCCGTCATCGAAGCCATGGGCGTCCAGGTCTTGGAAACCCCTTCGCTTTACGATATTTCCACGCTGTGGAAAACCCTCCGCGAAGCCCGGGCGCTCGCCAAGGACGGCATCCCCACCATGGTCATCCCCACGGGCAAGAGCGACGTCCTCCTCTCCCAAATCGGCGAGCGCTTCGGCATCTCCGCCGAACTCTCCGCCTTCGCCGCCAAGAACGGCGTGAAGATGGACAAGCCCGTTTGGCTGCCCGGCTGCCTCATGAGCTACCGCGACCTTCCTTCCATGATGGAATGCCTCTTCCTCGTCAACGGCCTGCCCGGAGGCAAGGCCCACCACGATGGCCACATGAAAGGCCGCGACCTGGACGCCTTGCTGGCCAATCCCATGCTCCAGTTCTCGAAGAAACAGGAGGAGGCCCTGGCGCGCTGGCGCGCCCTTCCGCCGGTATCGGTCACCACCACGGCCCGTCCCGCCCCCGGCGCGGAAAACCTGGCCATCCCGGCCGAAGCCTTGGCCAAGGCCGAGGCCGCCCTGCCCCCCTCCGGCGGAAAGTGGATCACGCCCCGCGCCGGCGTCGCCGCCGCTTATGAGCTCGTCGCCAAGACGCATCCGTCCGCCATGTTCGTGCTGGATTGCGATCTCGCCCCCTCCACCAAGGTGGATCTCGCGCAGAAGGTGCTCGATTCCAGCCACCAGTTCCAGCTCTCCATCGAGGAGCAGATCGCCACCATGATGGCCAACGGCGTGGCCATGTCCACGCCCGATCCCAAGCTCGTCGTCTTCGCCACCTTCGCCGCCTTCTTCGAGGGCATCGCGCGCGAAGGCCTCGAGATGTGGCGCTACCAGCGCAACCTCACCGGCGCGAACGAAGGCCTCAACGTGACCTTCCACCTGTCGCATGTCGGATCCTGCACCGGCCGCGACCACTTCTCCGGCTGGTCGCTCGACTGGATCAACCTCGCCATCGGCTACCTGCCGTACCTCGACCGCTTCTACGCCCCCGCCGACGCCCGCGCCGCCTTCGTCGCCATCTGCGACCTGGCCTCGCGCAACGGCGCGCATATCCTCGGCATCCCCCGCGACAACCTCCCCATCCTCGTCGATCCGGCCACGAAGAAGCCCCTCTGGAGCTCCGACAGCCCGTGGACCGACGTGAACCAGCTCCGGGCGCAGCCCGGCGCCCGGAAGGCCCTCCTCGGGTTCGGCTCCACCGCGTTCGTCGCCGCCGAGGCCTCCGACAAGCTTGCCGCCGAAGGCATCGCCGCCGACGCGTGGGTCGTCAACGGCCTCCCGCTGGACGACGGCCGCCTCGAAGCGCTGTTCAAGCAGTATCCCGACGGAATCGTCACCATCGAGGACGGCCTCATCGGCACCCCCGAAAAGGGATTGCGCGGCTTCGCCGGCCTCGTCTGCGGCGCCGCCCATGGCCGGAAGATCCCGTTGATCCACCTCGGCATCACCGATCCGCGCATCGCCCCCTCCGAGGGCCACCTCGAACTCTGGCAGTACTTCGGCATCGACGCCCCCTCCGCCATCGCCGCCGCCAAGGCCCTCTGATCGGCTGCCCCATGGACCTCGTCGCGGAAATCCGAAAGCTCCAGACGGAGCGCAAGGCCATCATCCTCGCGCACAACTACCAGCTGCCCGAGGTGCAGGACATCGCCGACTTCACCGGCGATTCCCTCGAGCTCTCCCGCAAAGCCACCGAGGTCGTCGCCGACGTCATCGTCTTCTGTGGCGTGCACTTCATGGCCGAGACCGCGGCGATCCTGAACCCGGACAAGACCGTCCTCATGCCCGACGCCCGCGCCGGCTGCCCCATGGCCGACATGATCACCGGCGCGCAGCTCCGGGAATTCAAGGCCAAGCACCCCGGCGCCAAGGTCGTCTGCTACGTCAACTCCACCGCCGAGGTAAAGGCCGAAAGCGATTGCTGCTGCACCTCCGGCAACGCCGCCAGGATCGTGCAGCATTACGCGGACGACGAAGTGCTCTTCGTCCCCGACCAGCACCTCGGCAGCGTTGTCGAGGAGCAGCTCGGCCGCAAGCTGATCCTTTGGCCCGGCTACTGCCCCACCCACGCCCGCATCAACCCCAAGGACATCCTCGACCTCAAGGCCGCGCACCCCCGGGCCCTCGCCCTCGCGCACCCGGAATGCCCCAAACCCGTCCGCGCCGTCTCCGACCACATCCTCTCCACCGGCCAGATGTGCACCTTCGTGAAGCAAAACCCCGCCTCCGAATTCATCATCGCCACCGAGGAAGGCTTGATCCACCGGCTGAAGAAAGACAACCCCGGAAAGGTCTTCTACCGCGTCTCGCCTTTCGCCCTCTGCCCCAACATGAAGCGGAACACCCTCGAGAAGGTCCTGTTCTGCCTGCGCGACATGCAGCCCGTCGTCCGCGTCGATCCAGCCATCGCCTCCCGCGCCCGCCGCGCCATCGAGCAGATGCTCGCCTGGTCCTGAGCCCCCCTCCCTCCGGCGCGGAAAGGCGCCGGACGTTCCCCCAATCCGGTTTTTCCACACAATGGAAAAAGTTTTTGCCGTTTTTCCACGCAATGGAAAAACTTTCATCCGCCGCGCACCCCCCACTGGAATGCCGGCGGGGTTTGCATCGGCGGGACAATCTGCAATACTGCCTGGACATGCCGCTGCCGCCCGGGTGGCGAAATGGCAGACGCAAGGGACTTAAAATCCCTTGGCCGAAAGGCCGTGTGGGTTCGACCCCCACCCCGGGCACCAATGCGGCCGACAGGAGATAGAACATGATGACCTTGCCGACAGGGAAACAGGCCATTCTAGGCGTCCAGATGCTTTTCGTGGCGTTTGGAGCGCTGGTGCTGGTGCCGCTGCTGACGGGCCTCGACCCGTCCATCGCCCTCTTCACCGCGGGAGCCGGGACCCTGCTTTTCCATGCGATCACCGGGGGAAAGGTCCCGATCTTCCTGGCCAGCTCGTTTGCCTTCATCGCCCCGATTTCCTTCTCGATGAAGCAATTCGGCCCGGGCGCCACGTCCGGCGCCCTTTTCTGCGCGGGGCTGGTCTATTTGCTGTTCAGCGGCATGGCCCTGGTCGGCGGCCGCGAGATGCTCAATCGCTACCTGCCGCCCATCGTCACCGGTCCCGTCATCATGGTGATCGGCCTCAAGCTCGCGCCCGTCGCCGTCGGCATGACAAAAAGCTTCGACGGCTCCTGCACCCCCGATGGCCGGGCGCTGTTCCTCGCGGCATGCGCCCTGCTCACCGCCGTGGCGGCCGTCATGTTCGGAAAAAAACTGTTCAGCCTCATCCCCATCCTGTGCGGCATCGTGGCCGGCTATCTGGTCTCGCTGGCCCTGGGGGTGGTGGATTTCGCGCCGGTCAAGGCGGCGGCATGGTTCCAGATCCCCTGGACTCTCGCCATGGAGAAAGGCTCCTTCGCGGTCCCGGTGTTCGATTGGGCCGCCATCCTTTACATGCTGCCGGTCGCCCTCGCGCCGGCCATCGAACATGTCGGCGACATCCTCGCCATCTCGTCCGTGACCGGCAAGGACTACCTGAAGGATCCGGGCCTGCACCGCACCTTGCTGGGCGACGGCCTTGCGACTTCGCTGGCCGGCATCCTCGGCGGACCGCCCAACACCACCTATTCCGAGGTCACCGGCGCCGTCGCCCTCACCAAGGCCTATGAGCCCATCCTCATGCGGGTCGCCGCAATGGCCGCCATCCTCCTCGCCTTCGTCGGCAAACTCGGCGCCATCCTGCGCACCATCCCCGCCCCCGTCATGGGAGGCATCATGCTGCTGCTGTTCGGGATGATCGCCGCCATCGGCGTGAATTCCCTCGTCAAATCGCGCGTGGACATGTCCCGCTCCCGCAATCTCGTCATCGCCTCGGTGATCCTCACCACCGGCATCGGCGACATGACCTTCAGCTGCGGCCGGTTCTGCCTCGGCGGAATCGGTCTTGCCGGCCTGGTCGGCGTCCTCCTGAACCTCGTCCTGCCGGGAAGCAACGAGGCCCATGCCGGCCAAGCCGGCGAAGGAAAGGATTCATGATCCTCTCCGCCCTTCTGTTCGCCCTCGGCATCGCCCTCCTGTTCGGCGGAACGGAGGCTGTCCTGCGACGCGTGCCGAAGCTGGCCGCCTGGCTGCGGGTTTCGCCGCTCGTGGTCACGGTGCTGCTGGTCGCCATCATGACTTCCCTGCCCGAATTCTGCGTGTCGCTGTTCGCCGCGCTTCGCGGACAACCCGCCGCCGCCGTGGGCAACATTGTCGGCTCCAATTTCGTCACGTTGACCTTCGTGGCCGGGATCTGCGCCCTGTGGCGGCCCATCTCGGTGGGCCCCACCATCCGGACCCGGGAATCGAGCTGGATGATCCTGTCCGCCGCCCTCCTGCTGGTTCTGGCCATGGATGGCCGCATCACCCGGCTGGACGGCCTGATCCTGCTGGCATCCTACTATCCCTACTTCCAGGGAACGCTGGACGACGCCAAGCGCCAGCGCCGGCAGGCGCCGGCCTCGGCGGCGGCCATTCCGCATCCCTGGCTCGACATCGCCGTCTTCCTCGCCGGGCTGGGCATGATCGTGCTGGGTTCGAACTGGATCGTGGAGCACGGCACCGTCATGGCCAAAAGCCTCGGCATGAGCGACCTCCTCATTGGCGTCACCTTCTACGCCTTCGGGACTTCATTGCCGGAACTGGCCATCGCGCTGGGCGCCGTCCTCCGCCACCACGAGGATGTCACCCTGGGTGAAATCTATGCCTCCAATATCTTCACCGGGCTGGCCGTGGCCGGCACCCTGTGCCTGGCGCTGCCCCTGCCGGTCGAGCCCCTGATCGTGCATCGCGACCTTCCCCTGCTGGTCCTGGCGGGCGTGCTGCTCCAGATGTTCGTCACCACCGGATCCCGCTTCGTCCGGACGGAAGCGGCGGTGATGATCGCCATCTTCGCGCTGTTTCTCGCCGCCCAGTTCATGGGATTCGGCCTCTCGCTTCCGTAAGGGCTTGCGTCCATATCCGTCCCGTCATATAAAGACGGGGCTATGAATCCGATCCGCTATGTCAGCACCCGCGGCGCGCAGGCGCCGCTCGCCTTCAAGGATGCCGTCATGACCGGCCTCGCCCGCGACGGCGGCCTTCTCATCCCCACCCGCATCCCGGATGTCTCCGGCAAGCTGGAGGAATGGAAGGATCTCGACTATCCCGATCTCGCGTTTGAAATCATCCGCCTGTTCACCGACGACCTGCCCGGAGACCGCCTCCGCGAGCTGATCGAGAGAGCCTATTCCACCTTTGCGCATCCCGATGTCGCCCCCGTCCGCAAGGTGGGAGGAATCCATATCCTCGAACTGTTCCACGGCCCCACCCTCGCCTTCAAGGATATCGCCCTCCAGTTCCTCGGCCGCCTGTTCGAGGAAATCCTCGAGGAACGCCAGGGACGCCTCAACATCCTCGCCGCCACCAGCGGCGACACCGGTTCGGCCGCCATCTGCGGCGTGCGCGGGCAGGAACGCATCCACATCTTCGTCATGCATCCGCATGGGCGCGTCAGCCCCCTGCAGGAACGCCAGATGACCTCCGTGCTCGATGCCAACGTCTTCAATCTCGCGGTCAAAGGCAGTTTCGACGACTGCCAGCTCATCATGAAGACCCTGTTCAGCGACCTGCCGTTCAAGGACGCCCACGCCCTCGGCACCGTCAATTCCGTCAACTGGGCCCGCGTGCTGAGCCAGATCGTCTATTATTTCTACGCGGCCTTCCGCGTCTTCGAGGAAACCGGCGCGGCGCACCTGCAGTTTTCCGTGCCGACCGGCAACTTCGGCGACATTCTCGCCGGCTGGTACGCCAAGCAGATGGGCCTGCCCGTCCGGCGCCTGATCCTCGCGACCAACGAGAACGACATCCTCGCCCGCTTCTTCAACACCGGCGTCTACGCCAAGGGACAGGTCGTTCCCACTGTCAACCCCTCGATGGACATCCAGGTCGCCAGCAACTTCGAGCGCTGGCTCTATTACAAGGCCGGCCAGGATCCCCGGAAGGTCGCCCGCCTCATGACGCAGTTCGCGATGGAAGGCCGCATGGAGATCCCCCGCGATGCCAAGGGGCTCGTGGACCGGGAAATCGTCGCCGGCGCCTCCGACACGAAGCACACCCTGGACACCATCAAGCGCTACCACGAGAAGTTCAACTATCTCCTCGACCCCCACACGGCGGCCGGCGTGTTCGTGGCCGAGCAATACAACGAACTGGACGATCCCATGGTCTGCCTCGCGACGGCGCATCCCGCCAAGTTCCCCGACGCCATCGAGGATGCCACCGGCCAGGACATCGCCCGCCATCCCATGCTCGACGCGCTGAAAAACGCCAAGACCCGGTGCGAGGTCATCGACAACAGCGCCGAAGCGGTCAAGACCTACCTGGCCGCCCGGGCGCGCTGAACGCGGCGGATCAGCCCCCCCACGGGCTTGTCCCGTGGGTGAATCAGGTCCTCCCCCCGCCCCGGCCGCGCCCCGGCACGCAAAAAGGCGCGGGATCGCTCCCGCGCCTTTCGTTCGGCCTCGCGGCCGTTCTCAGTACTTGTACTGGCTGCCGCCGATGAACTCGCGCAGAAGCGAGGTCTTCGGCACCGGACTGTCGTCCTCGACGGCCGTCAGGTCCTTCAGGGTCTCGTAGACGCGCTTCGCGCGGACATAGGCGTCCTGGCGCTTGGCATCATTCTTGAACTTCTCCATCGCGGGCGGAAAATACTTGAACAGCCGCGCCTTCAGGATCGGCAGCTCGAACGGCATCGCGCTGTTGACCAGGTAGTCCACCGATCCGATGAACGGGATGATGTTGCGCAACTCGCTGCGGCGCACGTAGTGCCAATGCGTCAGCGTCTGTTCGGGCTGGAGGTTCCGGTGCCAGCTGTCGCGGATCATGCGGCGCAGCAGGCGGTTGTCCGCCCAGCGCATGAACAACCCTTCGCGATTGCGCACCTGGCCGAGGGTCTCGATGTAGAGCTTGAACTTCTTGTCGTTGGGCGTGCTCTGGGTCATCTCGCCATACAGCCCGTGCAGCGAGTCGATCAGCAGGATCTGGTTCTTCGCCAGCTTCATGTCGTAGACGTCCAGCTTGCGCTTGCCGGTCTTGAAGTCGTAGTGCGGCGTCTTGATGCTCTTGCCTGCCAGCAGGTCGGCGATGTGCTGGTCGATCAGCTTCAGGTCGAGGGCATGCGGCGTCTCGTAGTCGTAGTCGCCGAATTCGTCCCTGGGATGCTGCTCCAGATTGAAGAAATAGTGGTCGATGTTCAGCGCCAGGAATTCCATCCCCGCCTCGGCCAGCTTTTCGCTGACCTTGATCGTGGTGGTCGTCTTGCTCGACGAACTGGGACCGGCAATGAAGAAGACCCGCACGTCCGGCAGCCGTTCGATGAATTTCTGCGCGCCGGCCTTGACCTCCAGGTCGTAGCGTTCCTCGCAGTCGGCGATCAGCTTCGGGAACTTGCCGCTGGCGATGATCTCGTTGAGCCCGTCCACGGTTTCGCAGCCGTGGTCCATGTTCCAGCGGAGGACCTCGTAGATCTTCTTGTACGGGATGTTGTCCGTCGCCTCGAACTTGTAGGCCCGCTGGGCGCGCTCCATCTGCCGCTCGTGGCGGTAGAGGATGTAGGCCCGCGCCGTCTTGGCGTGGCCTTCCTTGATCAAAACCTCCTCGACGATGTCCTGGATCTCCTCCACCGAGGGGATGCCGCCGGAACCATAGGTGCCCTCCACCTTCTTCTCGACCAGCTGGGCCAGGCGCTCCGCCTCCGCCCGGTCGCTGCCGCCCAGCGCCGCCGCGGCCTTGAAAATGGCCGTGGTGATCCGGTCCCGGTCATAGGCGACGGTGGTGCCGTCCCGCTTCACGATCTGCTTGATTGAACTGCTCATGCTTTCTCCTCTGCGGGCCCGGAGCCCGGGGTTGGTGGTTCGTCCGGTCTTTCCTCAATCGTTTTCCAGGAAGCCTTCCAGCTTCCGGATGCGCGTGGGATGGCGCATCTTCCGGAGCGCCTTGGCTTCGATCTGGCGGATGCGTTCGCGCGTCACCTTGAACTTCTTGCCGACCTCTTCCAGCGTCCGGGAATAGCCGTCCGCCAGCCCAAAGCGGAGGGTCAGCACCTCCTGCTCGCGCTCGGTCAGCGTGCCCAGCACGTCCTGCAGGCGCTCCTTGAGCAGGCTGTAGGCCGTCATCTCGCTGGGATTCTCCGCCGTCTTGTCCTCGATGAAGTCCCCGAAATGCGTATCCTCGCTGTCGCCCACGGGGCTCTGGAGGGAAATCGGCTGCTGCGCCATCTTCAGCACCGCGCGCACCCGCTCCACCGGCAGGTTCATGTCCTCGGCGATCTCCTCGGGCGTCGGTTCGCGCCCGAACGTCTGGACCAGCTGCTTCTGGATGCGCATCAGCTTGTTGATGGTCTCGATCATGTGGACCGGGATGCGGATGGTCCTCGCCTGGTCGGCGATGGACCGCGTGATGGCCTGGCGGATCCACCACGTCGCGTAGGTGCTGAACTTGTATCCGCGGCGGTATTCGAACTTTTCGACCGCCTTCATCAGGCCCATGTTGCCCTCCTGGATCAGGTCCAGGAAGGAAAGCCCCCGGTTCGTGTACTTCTTGGCGATGGAAATGACAAGGCGCAGGTTGGCCTCGACCATCTCGGTCTTGGCCTTGAGCCCCTTGCGCAGCCACTCGCGCAATTCCTGGTGCTGGGCGCAGAAATGCTCCGCGCAGATGCACTGGACCTCTTCCAGCCGCTGGCGGGCCTGCTGCTGCGCCTTGAGCTCCGCCTGCTTGGCCGCCGCCTTGGACTGCCCCCGAACACGCGCGGGCTGGCCGTCCTTCTCGTACTTCTCCCAGATCGCATTCGCCAGCTGGGCGAAATCCTCGATGGCCTTCTGCTTGAAGAGGAATCCGTCGAGCAGCGCCGCCAGCTTCTCGCGGGCCTGCTCGGACGCCTTCTGCCGCTTCGCCTGCTCGGCCTTGGACAGGCGGGAGGCCTGCGCCGTGCGGAAACGCTCGCGGACCAGGTCGAGGGCTCTCGGCACGCTCTTCTTCAGCTTGGGGATGATCTCGCCGAAATACTTGTCCCGGCTTACCTCGTGCTTGTCGCTGATCACGCGGTCGAAGCGCTCCCGCGAGGTCTCCAGGCGCCCGACCATGTCGAAATAGGCCTGCGGCGCGAATCCAAACCGGTGGATGAGGCGCTTGGTATGGATCTCCGCCTCTTCGATGCGCTTGGAGATCTCGACTTCCTGCTCGCGGGTCAGCAGGGGAACCTGCCCCATCTGCTTCAGGTACATCCGCACCGGATCATCGATCACGGAACTGTCTGACCGGGACGTCTCCTTGGCCTTCTCCGGGGCCGCTTGCGCGTCGCCCGAGGGGGGTTCGATCTCGATCGCGTCGCGGACCACTTCGATGTCCAGCTTGCGAAGCGTGTCGTTGACCTTTTCGATATCCTCTTCGCTGACGACGTCGGCGGGCAGATAGTCGTTCAGCTCGTCGCGGGAGATCTTCCGCCCGTGTTCGCGGGCGTGGTTGATGATCTGCTGCAGATACTCGGGCAGTTTCTTGCCCCCTAAATCCTTGGCCGCCGGAACCGGCGCGGGCGCAGACGGCCCCTTCCCTTTCGCTTCCTTCTTGGTGGCTTTCGCCGGAGGGATCGGCACCTTCTTGGATGCCGGAATGGGCTTCTTGACCGGGGCCTTGGGCGCGGCCTTGGGCGCCGGCTTAGGCGATTTCTTTGCAACAGACTTGGTTGCGACGTTTTTTTTCTTCGATTTGCTTGCCATAAGGATTGGTGGGAACCGATACCTTTCTTTGGTGCACAATTTTACAATATGCAGGAAATCTTCAAAGCTGTCAAGCAGGGAAACCCCTTTTTTAAGCCCTCCCCAACCGGTTTTTCCCGTTGCCCCGCACGGTATTCCCCCGTATTCTGCCGCCGTGACAAGTCTTCGGCATTGGCTGGCCTGCGTCTTTTTGTGCGCGGTTCCCCTTCCGGCTCCGGCCTGGGAGCCGGGCCATATCCTCATCTGGATCAATGGGGACAAGGGATACGAGGGCATCGCCGAAATCGGCCATTTCTTCGAGGAGAACACCGGCATCCCCGTCGTGGTGGAGCATCCCGAAGGCGCCACGGACAAGTTCTTCCATGCCGCCAAGAGCGGCAAGGGGCCGGATCTCATGATCTGGGCCCACGACCGCCTGGGGGAATGGGCCGATACCGGCCTGCTCCTGCCCATCGACCCCGATCCCGCCTTCATCCCCCGCATCTTCCCGAAGGCCTGGGAGGCCTTCACCCATCGCGGACGCCTCTGGGGCTATCCCATCGCCATGGAGTCTACGGGCCTCATCTACAACAAGGCCCTGATCGCCGAGGAAGAAATCCCCGCCAGCCTCCCGGATTGCGCCGCCCTCTCCCCGCGCTTCGAAGCCCAGGGCGCCTCGGCGATCATGTGGGACTACAACAACGCCTATTTCACCTTCGGCCTGCTGGCCTCCGATGGCGGCTACATCTTCGGCAAGCGCCCCGACGGTTCCTACGACACTGCCGACATCGGCGTGAACCATCCCGCGGCCGTGGCCGCCATGGAAGCCGTGGCCGGCCTCATCCGGGCCAAGGTCATGCCATCCAGCCTCTCCTACTCCATCGCCGAGGCCCGGATGAACCAGGGCAAACTGGCCATGTTCATCTCCGGCCCCTTCGCCTGGGAGAACCTCAAGAAGAGCGGCATCGATTTCGGCGTCACGACGATTCCCGGCGTGAACGGCCATCCCGGCCGCCCTTTTGTCGGAGTGGTGGGCGCTGTCTTCAACCGCTCCAGCCCCAACCTCGACCTGGCGCAGGAATTCCTTGAGCATTACCTCATCACCTCCCGGGGCCTCGATGCCATGGACCGGCATGTCCCGCTCGGCGTCCCCGCGCTCATCGATTCCTACCATGCCAAGGCTTCCGATCCCCACATCGCCGGCTCGATGAAGAACATCGAGGCCGGCCTCCTCATGCCGAACATCCCCCAGATGGGCGTCTTCTGGAGCGCCATGGAATCCGCCCTTTCCACCATCACCTCCGGCCGTTCCACGCCGCAGGAAGCCCTCGACAACGCCTACCGGCGCATGGCCCGGAAACCGTGACATGATCTGCCGCTTGCTCAATCGGATCCTGTGGATGCTTGTGCTGGGCGGGGCGGCGTTCCTCGCCGCGCGCATGGCCTTGGCGGGCGCGCCCGTTCTTGGCGCGGCCCTGTTGCTGGGAGCCCTCTTCGCGGCATGGGTCTACACTTCCGCGCGAGCCCACGCCCCGCGCTACCTCCTGCCCGGCCTCGCCACCTTCCTGGTCTTCGTGCTGCTTCCCTTGGTCTACACGGTCTACATCGCCTTCACCAATTTCAGCGGCGAGCATCTGCTTTCGCAGGAACGCGTCCGCGACTGGTTCGCGCAGGACTGTTATTCGCCCGACCCCGAACGCCTGCCCTTCCGCCTCCATCCCGCCGCCGAGCCCGGCCAGTACCAGGTGGTCGTTCCCCTCGAGCAAGGTGAAATCGGCAGGAACCTCCTGATCTCGCGCCCGTTCACGACCAACGAAGCCGCGGCAGGAAAGCCCGTCACGCTGGCGCTCAACATCGTCGCCCCCAAGGCCAGGCCCCTCGGCATCCGCGAAATCATCGGAGCCCGCCCCTGGCTGAACAAGGCCCGTTTCGCGACGCCCGGTTCGGCCGTTCCCCTGCGCCTCGTCAGCCTGCGCACGCTGGGTTACCGCCTGCCGCTTTGGAACGAGGATGGTGACCGGCTCGTCAATGCCGTCACGGGCCAGGCGCTCGTGCCAGATCCCCGCCTCGGGAATTATGTCGACGAAAAGACGCGCGAACCGGTCGGTCCCGGCTGGCGAGTCTGGATCGGCACGGAAAACTTCCGACTGATCTTCCGCGACCCCGCCATCCGCGCACCGTTCCTGAAGATTTTCGGCTGGAACATCGGCTTCGCCCTCCTTTCCGTCGCCCTCACCTTCGCCCTCGGCACGGTGCTGGCGTGCCTTTTGCAATGGAAGGCCCTGCGCGGACGGGCGATCTACCGGACCCTGCTCATCCTCCCCTACGCCATCCCCGCCTTCATCCCGATCCTCGTGTTCCGGGGCCTCTTCAACGAAGGCTACGGCGAGATCAACCATGTCCTCGCCGCGCTGTTCGGCATCGCGCCCAAGTGGTTCACCGATCCGGCGCTCGCGCGGACGATGATCCTGGTCGTCAACACCTGGCTCGGCTATCCCTACATGATGATCATCGCCTCCGGCATGCTGCAGGCCGTGCCCGACGAGCTCTACGAGGCCACCGCCATCGACGGCGCCGGGCCGTGGATCAATTTTGCCAAGATCACCCTTCCCCAGATCTTCCCGCCGCTCTTCCCGCTGCTGATCGCGAGCTTTGCATTCAACTTCAACAATTTTTCGCTCATCTACCTGCTGACCGGCGGCAAGCCGGACATTGTTGGTTCCGCCACCGTCGCGGGCACCACCGACCTGCTGGTGTCCTACACCTTCCGCATGGCCTTCAAGGATTCCACGGCGCGCTTCGGGTTCGCCTCCGCCGTGGCCACGCTGCTGTTCATCGTGGTGGCCATCCTCGCGTGGCAGCAGCTCCGCTTCAGCAGGCCCGCCCCCGCCGCGAAGGGAGGGACCCGTGGTTGAAGGCAAGGCCTATCGCGGGCGGCTCCTGCTCGCCCACGCCGCGCTGGCCGGCTTCATCGCGCTCGTGATGGTGCCGCTGTTCATGGTCGTCTCGATCTCCTTCCGCAAGGGCAACTTCGCCACCGGCGGCATCCTGCCCACGCCCGAAACCTTCAGCCTCGAACACTGGCGCATGGTCCTCGGCCTGCCGGTCCTGCAGGCGGACGGCACCTGGGAGGCGCCTTCCGTCTCCGTCCTGCGCTGGTTCTGGAACTCGGTCAAGATCTCCGCCGCCAGCGCCTTCCTGATCCTGGCCCTCTCCTCCACGTGCGCCTACGCCTTTGCCCGCATGCGCTTCCGGGGCCGCGAAAAGATCCTGGGCGGCCTTCTCATCCTCCAGATGTTCCCGATGGTCCTCGCCCTCATCGCCCTCTACTCCATCCTCGAGGCCGTCGGCCGCTGGATTCCCGCCCTCGGGCTCGACACGCATCCCGGCCTCATCCTCGCCTATCTCGGCGGCATCGCCACCCACATCTGGATGATCAAGGGCTACTTCGATTCCCTGCCCGTCTCGCTCGAGGAATCCGCATCCATCGACGGCGCGACCCCCTGGCAGACCTTCTGGCTCATCATGCTGCCCACCTCGCTGCCCATCTTCGCGATCGTCTTCATCCTCGCCTTCATCGGCCTCATCGGCGAATACCCGCTCGCCAGCGTCGTGCTGCAACGGACCGATCAGTGGACGCTCGCCGTCGGCGCCAACAGTTTCCTCTATGAGCAGAACTACCTCTGGGGCGACTTCGCCGCCACCGCCGTCCTTTCCGGCGTGCCTATCACGATTCTCTTCCTCGCCTGCCAGCGCCTCCTGATCTCGGGCCTCACCTCCGGCGGAGTCAAGGAATGAGCGAAGCCGGCAGCGTGCTGCTGAACGGGCTCGCCGTCTCGGGAATTTTCCTGGCGTGGGCTGCGTGCATCCTCCTCTGCCTCGGCGGGCTGGCCCTTTCCGCGTTCTCGATCTCCGGAACCTGGCTGGTGGGAATCGCGGCGCTCGGCGCCGGCTTTCTCACCGGACCGGATCGATTCCCCGGATGGGGCGCCTTGGCCGGCATGTTCGCCGTCTGCGCCGCTGTGGACATCGTCGAATGGTGCGCCGCCAGCTGGGGCGTGCGCCGCCGGGGCGGTTCCGCCGCCGCAGGATGGCTGGCGCTCCTCGGCAGCCTCGGCGGCGCAATCCTCGGAGGCATGGTCATTCCCCTCCTCGGCAGCCTCGCGGGCATGATGGCCGGCAGTTTCGCGCTGGTCTATTGGACGGAAAGGCGCCGCCTGCGGAAGGCCGGCCAGGCCGCCCACATCGCGACTGGCGCGGTTCTCGCCGGCATTTCGATGCTGCTGCTCAAGGTTGTCGCCACCGCCGGGCTCGTCCTTTGGCTCGCCGCCGGCCTTCTGTCCTGATCCGGCCTTCCCGCGGCGCCTCCGCCACCCGCCGCATATTTCCGCATGGGCCGCCTCCCGGGTTCCGGGAATCGATGCATGCCCTGCGGAAAAAACGGTTTAATCCGAAATACCTCTTGCGGGGTAGAGCGTTTCGGCGTATCGTCCTTTCATAGGTTCCCGCAGGCGCGTGTCTCCGGGTGGCATTTCGGGTCCGAGCAAAGTACAGTTGGTGATCATGAACACAGCACGCCGATTCCTCCTCCGCCCTCTCCGGGGTGCCGCGATCCTCTCCCTGGTCGCCGGTCAGATATTCAACGCGCACGCGGCCAACGTGCGCGTTTCTCGTTTCTGGCACAACCACCAGCCGATCTATTGGCCCGAGTGGAACGGCAGCGACTCCGAACTCAACCGCGTGCAGTTCGCGGAGGATTCCATCGATCTCAAGCCGTCGCAGTACTACGACACGACCACCCAGCATCCCGACAACAACCTCACCGACATCTTCGGCACCGGCGACCGCGTCACCGCCTACCAAAGCGGCCCCCGGAATTCCCTCGCCCTCCTTTCCAGCAGCGCCGGCTACGCCATCAGTTATTCCGGTTCCCTCATCGAAAACGTCCGCAGCCTCGGCCGAGCCGGCGAGCTGGGCTACGGCTCCGGCTGGTACGATGGCTACCGCGAGGCCATGGGTTGGAACACCCCCAGCGGCAGCCGCCGCATGGACATGGTCGGCTTCACCTATCACCACTCCCTCGGCCCCGTCCTCCCCAAGGCCGTTTTCCGCAAGGAAATCCAGATCTTCAAGCAGGTCTGGTGGAAAGCCTGGAACAAGAACAGCGATCTCTCCGACCACTCCAAGGGCTTCTTCCCCACGGAAATGGCCTTCACCACCGAAATGATCGATGTCCTCCGCGACGAAGGCTACGAGTGGGTCATCGTGGCCAGCCATCATCTTTCCCGCACCTGCCCGACCTACTTCAACAACGGAACGGCCGCGGGGAACTACAACATCAATTCCAGCCCCCCCAACAAGGCCGACCTGCTCGGCCCTTCGCCTTCCACCGGCTGGTGGTACGCCTCCCCCAATCCCGGAAACGCGGCCTGGAACGTCTCTCCCTTCGCCTACCAGCTCCACAAGGTCAAGTATGTCAATCCGTCCAATGGCACGGAAAAAACCATGATCGCCGTCCCCTCCGACGACGTCCTGAGCTACAAGGCGGGCTATTCCGGCGCCGAAATCGGCATGGTCGATAGCTACATCGCCCCCTTCGCCAACGATGCCAACAACCCCGCCATCGTCCTCCCCGCCACCGACGGCGACAATGCCTGGGGCGGCGGCAACAGTTCCTGGATGGAATCGACCCCCTCCTTCTTCAGCGCCTGCGACAGCGCCGGTTATGGCCCCACCGCCATCCAGGACTTCGTGAACTCCTACGGCGCCAACGCCACCACCGCCCACATCGAGGACGGCGCCTGGATCTTCCCCGAAATGTGCTACGGGTCCCCCTATTTCCTCAAGTGGGTCGATCCGCCATGCAACGCCAACAACCTCGCGTCCTGTTATCCCGACACCCAGATCGATCTGGAAACCCCCGGCTTCGCCCTCAAGTTCTGGGATTGGGCGCCCGTCATCGCCGGTGCCAACTGGTGCGAAACCGCCGAACAGATCCTCGAGGATGAGGGCGGCACCGTGGCCGACTGGAAGATCGCCTGCCCCTACGACTGGGACGGCACCTATACCAACCCCAACGAGGTCGAGCGCGCCTGGCACATCTTCCTCGCCGGCCTCGATTCCGGGTTCAACTACTACGGCGGCCTCGGCAACGACGACGAGGTCAAGCAGTCCCTCGCCAACCGCCGCGCCCTCGAGATGCTCTCCCCGTGGATGACCTCCCAGCGCCTCGCCAATGACCGCACCCCCCCCTCGATGTTCCGTCCCCAGCGGTTCCCCTACAACCCCGGCACCAATACCTTCGGGTGGTTCAACTACAATTCCACCAACCAGACCTACAACAAGAAGATGGGGTCCGATTTCTACGTCTGGACCCATGTCTACGACGTGTCCGGCGTCCCCGACGGCGGCGTCGTCCTCAAGGTCCGCCGCGACAAGGACGGCGTGAACTCCATGTCCACCACGCACAACGAAACCTACGCCGGCGGAGACGACGTCGAAGGCTGGATCTCCATCCCCATGACCAAGCGCGTCCTGCCGAGCACGCGGGAAGCCCTCAATGCCGCCGCCAACAACAGCCAGATCGACTACTTCATCACCCCCGTCGCGATCGCCGACTACTACTTCGCCAAGGTGACCATGTTCCGGGACGACCTCGTCGACTACTACATCGAGGCCCAGGACACAAAAGGCAATTCCTACAAGTCCGACATCCAGCACGTCTATGTCGTGGATGACGGGACCCAGGGGGGCGTCAGTCCGTCGGCCACCTTCTCCCCCTCCTCCCCCTCGGACTGCGCGCCCATCACGGTCGATTTCAACGCGGCCACTTCCGTCCTGGCCACGGCGACGACGGTGAACGCCGTCTACCATTTCTCCACCAACAGCGCGGACTGGACCAACGCGGTGATGACCCGCACCAGCAGCAACACCTTCTCCATCACCTTCTCCACCATCCCCGACAACGCCCCCCAGATCGAAGTCTGCTTCAACGATGGCGTCAACTGGGAGAGCAACGGCGGCTCCAACTGGAAGGCGACCATCCGGGACTGCGACGCCCCCGAATTCGTCAACGGCGTTTGCATCCTTCCCGGAGTGCCCACGGCCGGCACTGCCGTCTCCGTCATCTACGATCCCTCCGGCCGCGCGCTGGCTTCCGCGACCAACGTCAATATCCACCATGGCTATAACGGCGGCAACTGGACCACGGTGCCCGGAGCGGCCATGACGCAGTCCAACGCCTATTGGACCTATGCCTATACCATCCCCGTGGCCGCCACCAGCATCGTGATGTGCTTCAACAACGGGACGACGTGGGACAACAACAGCAGCGCCAACTGGGTCTTTGCGGTCAATCCCACCAGCATACCCCCCGTGCCGGATGGCGTAATCATCACCAACCCCGCCGTCGCCACCGCCACGGTGGCCAATGCCGTCGCCAGTTATGCCCTCCAGGGCACCGCCGGAACGAACCTGACCGGCAACCTGCTCTGGACCAACTCCACCACCGCCCAGGGCGGATCGTTCGCCCGGAACACGCATTGGGAGCATGAGGTCGGTCTCGCCGAGGGCGACAACGTCCTCACGGTCTCCGCGGCCATCGCCGGCACCGGCGCAGGTCCCGTCACCAATGCCGGCGATTCCATCTCCGATGCCGCCTATGCCGGCGGCTGGACCAATGGCAGCAACGGCGGCACCGGATTCGGCGCATGGACGCTCTATGCGGGCACCAACGCCGGCCACTTCGCGCACGCGACCAACGGCTGGGGCTTCTGGTCGCACGAGGGAGACAACCTCGCCGAGGCGATCCGGCCGCTGTCGTCCGCCCTCTCCACCGGCCAGACCTTCCAGGTTCGCATGAAGAATGGCTGGATCTGGGAAAGCGGCGGCTCCATCGGCATCGCCCTGCGCGATGGCTCGGGCGCCACCCTCTGGCAGCTCTACTTCAACGGCGGCGACAACTACTACAACATGCCCACCGGCGCTACCGGTGTCGCTTGGACGGATGCCGGCATCGATGTCGCCTTCACCGTCACCGCCCCCGGCGCCTATTCGGTCGATATCCAGCCCGTCGGCGGAAGCGTGCATCAATACGTCGGCACCTTCACCGGAGAGATCGCCCAGTTCCGCGCGTGGTCCTACAACAACGGGACAAGCGACACGAACAACTTCCAGCGCGATTTCTTCGTCAACAACCTCCGGGTGACCTCGCCGGGAGCCGGCGGCGAATCCTACAGCTCGGCCACCATCCACATCGTCCGCGAGGCGGGCGACAATCCCCCGCCCTATATTGCCGGCATCGATGTGATTTCCGGCGAGGGAGTCCTGCAGTTCAGCCTCACCAACAGCATTCCCGGCGCCCTGTATGCCATCTATTCAAGCGCCGTGCTGGTTCCCACCCAGAACTGGCAGATCGTCGAAGGCAGCACCCAGGCCGGAACCGGAAATGCCATCGACCTCTCCCTCACCAACGCGCTGTTGCCGACCAATTTCTACTATCGCATCGGCTATACCCTGCCGTAGGCCCCCCCCCCCCCCCCCCCCTGGTTGCCGCCCTCTTTCCTCTTCTCCACCGGGTAATCCCCGCCGTTGCCCCCCCCCCCCCCCCCCACACACACCGGCCCCCGGAGCCAGCAAAAAGCCCTTGGGTTCCTTTCGGAGCCCAAGGGCTTCAGATTCCAGATGCCAATGGCCTACACGGGGGCCTTCGTTTTCGGCAAGCCGCGGCCGCGATCGCCCTCTTTCCACTTGCCAGCGGCCTTCATGACTTCGATGCGCTCAAAGCGCTTCAAGACGTTGCGGCGGGCGGCCACCTTGCTGGCTCCCTTGAGACTGCGATGCATGGACATGGGTTTTTCTCCGTTTCAATCGATGGGTTTCTGAATGAATGAGTCGCGAACTTGTACCATTTCCGCGGCCAATGTCAACCCCTGCATTCGGCGGAATAGAGCCCGATATGGTCCCGGACCATGCGGTCGAACGGAAAGTCCCGCTCCAGACGGTCGCGGGCCCGCAGGCCTGCGGCATGGGCTTTCTCGGGCGCCGCAAGGCATTCCTTCAGGGCCGCGGCCAAGGCGCGGACACTGCCCTTCCGGACCAGGACTCCGGTTTCGCCATCCTGGACCAGTTCGGGCAGCCCCCCTGCGCGCGTTGCCAGGACGGGGCGCATCCACGCCATTGCTTCCATCACGCTCATGGGCTGGTTCTCCACCCGCGAGCACTGCACCAGCACATGGACCCGCCGGAAAAAATCGGAGGGGGACATGCGCCCCTCCAGGTTCACGCGGCCGGCAAGCCCCAGTTGCCCGATCTGATGCTGCAGCTTCTCGCGCAGGGGCCCCTCGCCCGCAATCAGGATCCGCCAGGACCGCGGCGAAGAATCCAGATCGCGCGACAGCCGGGCCGCGGCGCGCAGGAGTATCGCGTGGTTCTTCTCCTCGCTGAGCCGCCCCAGCAGGCCAAAGGTGAAAACCTCGCCCGGCGCATCCCAAAGCTGGCGGGCCTCGCTTCGCGAAACCACCGAATCCGCATGGATGCCCGTGGGAATATGGGCCAGTTGCAGGGGCCCCAATCCGCATCGGCGCAGATAGCGCTCGTAGAAATCGCACAGGACGATCACCCGGGAGAAGCGCCGCAAGGCATGGATGTTCAGGACCTGGAAAAGGCGCTCCTTCAGTTCCCAGCGGAAAAGCCAGCCGTGGACGGTGCTGACCACCGGGAAAAGCATGCCGCCCCTCGAAGCCAGGTCGGCATGCCAATCGGCCTTGTAGCCCGTGGAATGGAGGATATCCACCCCTTCCCGCGCCATGAAGTCGCGGATCCGCCCGATGGCCTCCCGCGACAAGCGGTGGCGGACCGGAATCTCCATCACCGGCACCCGCTGCCGAAACGCATCCGCCAAAGGGCTTTCCCCGCTCCCCAGGCGGGTTTCATGCATCAGCAACACCTGCACGGAGATCCCGGCGGCGGCCAATCCCTCGACCAGCCGGATGGTCGCCTGTTCGGCCCCATAGATGGCCCGGCTGTCCTGCAGAAGAAATGCCACTTTCATCGCCGCCACTGTAGCGGAACGGATTCCAAAGCGCAAACCCGCCCGGGAACGGAAAAATGTTTTACCCCCGTCCTCTTCTCGTGTAGGATGTTTCCCATGTGTTGAAGACAAGGCATCCCATGAGACATCTGCTTACATTGGAAGACTGGAGCCCGGATCAAATCGCCGAAGCGATCGCCACGGCGCGGACCATCAAGGCAAACCCGGCAAAATACGCGGACACCCTGCGCCGCAAGACCCTCTGCATGATTTTCGAGAAACCCTCCCTCCGGACCCGCCTCTCCTTCGAGGCCGGCATGAACCAAATGGGCGGGCACGCCATCTACTACGATACCTCCACCTCCCCCTTCGGCGCCGGCAAGGAATCCATCGCCGACACCGTGCGGACCATGTGCCGCTACGTGGACATCATCATGGCCCGGCTCTTCAAGCACGAAGATCTGCTGGAGATGGCCCGCTACAGCACCGTTCCCCTCATCAACGCCCTGACCAACTTCTCCCATCCCGGCCAGATCCTGGCCGATCTGCAGACCATCGAGGAACACAAGGGCCGCCTCAAGGGCCTCAAGCTGGCCTATCTGGGCGACAGCTTCAACAATGTGACCCACTCCCTCCTCTTTGCCTGCCCCAAGATGGGCATGCACCTCTCCATCGGCTGCCCCGAAGGCAAGGACTACGAACCGGCCGCCAGCGCCTTCGCCGCCGCCCGGGCCGATGCCGCCCGGAATGGCGTGGAATTCGAGGTCTCCCATGACGCCGCCGCCGCCATCCGGGGCGCGGACGTGGTCTATACCGATTCCTGGATGAGCTACCACATCCCCAAGGACAAGGCCGGCGCCCGCATGAAGATCTTCGGCCCCTACCAGGTGACCGGCGAACTGATGAAAAAGGCCAGGCCCGATGCCATCTTCCTCAACTGCCTGCCGGCCATGCGCGGCATGGAACAAACCGCCGAGGTCATCGACGGCCCCCAATCGGTGGTGTTCGACGAAGCCGAAAACCGCATGCACATGCACAAGGCTTTGATGTTGATTTTGCTGAGGCAAGCCGGCACCATCCAGGGCTGAAGCGGATTCCATCCATGAGCAGCGAACTGGCAGGCGACATCCTCATCGAACGGTTCGAGGTCATCGCCTGCGCCAAATGTTCCCAGCCCATCGACACCACCCGGTCCGACCCGTTCAGCCTCATCCATTGCCCCGTCTGCGGCGCCGAAATGCGGATCCCCGCCCGCTTCGCCAACTTCATCCTCCTGGATCAGCTGGGCAAGGGCGGTATGGGATCTGTCTACAAGGCCTACGACGAAACCCTGGGCCGCACGGTCGCCCTCAAGGTGATGCAGCAGTCCATCGGCCAGGATCGCGCCTTCGTCGAGCAGTTCCTGCAGGAGGCCCGCGCCCTCGCCGCCATCAACAACCCCCACATCGTCCAGATCTACAGCTATGGCGAGGAAAACGGACAGCCCTACATCGTGATGGAACTGGTGGATGGCGGACGCCTCGACCACATCCAGGAAAAACAGAAATCCCTCGATGAGGTCGTGGTGTTGCAGACCGCCCTGCAAGTCATCCGCGGGTTGCAGGCGGCCAATGCCGCCGGCATGACCCACGGCGACATCAAGCCGGCCAACATCCTCTTCGACCGCGCCGGCCACGCCAAGGTGGCCGACTTCGGCCTAGCCCGCTTCAAGGGCGAAAAACCAAAGCCGGGCGAAGTCTGGGGCACCCCCTACTATGTCGCCCCGGAAGTCGTCCGCGGCCAGGCCCCCAACGCCGGCTCCGACATCTATTCCCTCGGCGGAACCCTCTACCATGTGCTCACCGGGGAGCCGCCCTTCAATTGCGAAACCGTCACGGATACCGTCCTCCTCCGGTTCAAGGAACCGCCCCCCGACCCCCGCGTCTTCAAGAGTTCCATCAGCGCCAAGACCTCTTCCATCCTCCTGCGGATGCTGGCGATGGATCCCTTCGCCCGCTATCCGACCTATGAGTCCCTCCTCAAGGATTTTTCCGACGCCTTGGACCCCCTCATTGAGGCACGGTCCGGAAAAAAGAAGGTCCCGGAAAAGAAAAGCGTGGCGGTCCCCGTCATGCTGGGCCTCGTGGCTCTGGCGCTGATCGGCGGCATCTCCTATTTCGGCGTCGTCCTCTTCAAGGCCCATCAGAAGGCCAAGGCCGAACAGGCCCAGTTCGAACGCGATATCGCCGAAGGGCGGATCAAGCAGCGCTTCGTTGGAGGCAAGCTCGTCTATGTCCGCGTGGATGCCGACCCCGCCGCGGGCACCACCCCTTCGCCGACCGCTCCCGTCGATGAATGGTCCATTCCCGCCAGCGTGGATGCCGCCATCTCGGGCGACAACGCTTCCGCCGAATTCAAGGACCAGACCTTCCTTCCCCTGCGCGCGGGGAATGGCGGCGAACTGGCGGAAGCCAGCAAGATCTATCTCCGATTCCCCCTGGCGGACGTCGGCCGGACACGCATCGACCAGGCCTCCCTGCGCTTGACCGCCCGCAAAACCGCCTCCAAGCCCAAGACCGCTCCCTACAAGCTCCAGCTCTGGGGGCTCAAGGCGCCGGAATCGTGGGATGGGCAGTTCACCTGGTCCACCGCCCCCGCCAACGACACCACCAGCACCGGCGGCATGATGGCCGAGAAGGCCGTCCTCCTGGCAACCTTCGATATCCCCGCGAATCCCGAAACCGGCGATCCCCTCCTGTTTTCCGATGCATCGCTCGCCGCCTTCATCCGCGACTATGCCCACGATGAAATCACCCTGGTGGTCACCGGCGATACCGAAACAGATCACCGGAGCGGCTGGCGGATCACGGCCACCGAAGATGCCGAACGGTTCCGCCCCCCCACCCTGATCCTCAAGGCGAAGTGAACCCGCCCCCTATTGGGAGGGAAGGCGCCGCCTAAAGCAACCCGGCCTCG
This sequence comes from uncultured Verrucomicrobiota bacterium, assembly GCA_937860055.1. GTDB lineage: Bacteria > Verrucomicrobiota > Kiritimatiellia > CAIQIC01 > Lenti-01 > Lenti-01. Next base: position 421,901 of record CALMBO010000027.1, read on the forward strand.
CGCAACAACGCTTCGGCCTTGGGCACGTCCCCTGGCGAGTCCACTCCGATCCCGAACGCCTCGCAATCCAGCACCGCCATGCGGCAGCCCAGCGACAACGCCCGCAATTGTTCCAGCTTCTCCAGGTTCTCCAGCGCGCAGGGTGGCTCCTTCACCAGCCTCTCCAGGAATGCCCGCTGGTAGCCGTAGATTCCGATATGCCGGAAGTGCTGCCCTTCCACCGGCGCGAATCCCGCCTCCGCCCCGCGCACAAACGGAATGACCGACCGGGAGAAATAGAGGGCGCGCCCCTCCCGGTCCCGGACCACTTTCACCACATCGGGATTATGCAATTCCCCGGCCGACCGCACCGGCGAGGCCGCCGTCGCCATGTCCCAGCCGGTCTGGTCGGCCAGCACCCCCGCCACCCGGTCGATCAGGCCGGGATCGATCAACGGCTCGTCGCCCTGGATGTTCACCACCACATCGGCCCGGATGTCCCGGATCGCTTCCGCAATCCGGTCTGTGCCGGAGGGGTGGTCGGCGCGCGTCATCGCGGCCCTTGCCCCGAAAGACATCGCCGCCGCCGCGATCCGTTCGTCATCCGTCGCCACGAGGATCTCGTCGAGCCGGCGGGCCTGCCGGGTTCGCTCCACCACCCAGGCCAGCAGCGGCTTGCCGCCAATCGGAGCCAGGCTCTTTCCCGGGAAACGGGTGGAACCCCACCGCGACGGAATGACACCGACCACGCGGGGCTTCATGGCTCGGAATTCCGCATGTGGGCCAGCAGTTCCTCCGGCGTGCAGGAAGCGGTCCCGAGCTTGCCCACTACCACGCCGGCGGCGATATTCGCCAGCTCCGCCGATTCCAGAAACTCCGCCCCCGCCGCCAAGGCGGTTACGCAGGCCGCGATGACCGTGTCGCCCGCGCCGCTGACATCGAACACTTCCCGCGCGCGGGTCGGCACATGGCGGGGACCCTTGCCGCTTGTCATCAGGAACATCCCCTGCGCCCCGAGGGTAATCGCCAGATTCTCGGCCGCCCACTTCTCCATCAGGATCTCGCCGGTCTTCAGCAGGGCCTTGTCGGCCAGCGGATTGTCCTTCGCCCCAGGATCGGCCATCCCGGCGATCGCGAAGGCTTCCTTGCGGTTGGGCGTCGCCACCGTGATGCCTTTCATGTTCAGATCATGCCCTTCCTTGGGGTCCAGGCCGACGGGGATCTTCCGCCTGCGGGCCGCCGCCAGGACAAGATCCACGACCTTCTGGGTCACCGCACCCTTGCCATAGTCCTCGACGATGACGCCATCCACCCGCCCCAGTTCAAGGGCAAGCATGGCGAGGAATTTCTCGCTCTGGCGCGGCGACCATGCCGTCGAGCGCTCGAAATCAACGCGGACCACCTGCTGGCGCTCCGCGATGATGCGCTCCTTGACGATGGTGCTGGCCCCCGCGAACATCATGGCGCATTCCACGTCCACATCCGCATGCGTCAGCAGCCAGCGGAGCTCGATGCCCGCCGAATCCTTGCCGATCATGCCCGCGACCGAGGCCTTTCCTCCCAGGGTGCGGATGTTGCAGGCCACGTTGCTGGCCCCGCCCGGCATGCTGGTCTCCCGGACGACCTTCACCACCGGCACCGGCGCCTCCGGCGAAATCCGGCTGACCGAACCATACACATACCGGTCCAGCATCAGGTCGCCGACAACCAGCACGCGGCGACGCGGAAATTTCCGCAGCAAGGCGGTAGCTCGCTTCTGGGATATGCTCATGGATTCCTCCTCATTTCGGCTTGGCGCCCTGCGTCCAGAAATCGTCGCCCGGGCCCCGCACGTTCTTCAGCATGATCTTGATGCTCGCCACCGGCACGCTGGCCGTGGCGCGGCAGATGGTGTAGCGCTCATCGTCCGAAAGCCACAGGAACATCCGGCCCTTCCGGACGAACATTCCGTTGAATTTTCCCTTGGGCTCCATCTTGATGCACGGGACCTTGCCGTAGTTCTCCAGCGAAACCTTTTCCCGCTTCCCGGCCTCGACGATCAACTCGTACATCTTTTCGTCCGTCATCACGCGATAGACCCGCGTTTCTTCCGCCGGAATGGGTTCTTTCCGGATCCAATACATCAGCCCCATTAGGTCGCGGGTGTCGGCTTCGATGTCGAAATCCTTCTGCTTGTCCTTCAGGAGCGACTTCCAATGACCCTTCTTCGCCGCATGGTCGAAGGTCGTGATCTCGTGGTAGCGGTGCCGGCCCTCGCGGCTTTTCTTCTCGAAACTCAGCGGCAGAAAGGTGGCCGGATCCAGCAGCGTCAGCATGGTTTCCTCCACCGGATAGAGCTTCTCCACGAGGCCATTCGACTTGGCCGTCATCGACAGCGACAACAGGCGCCGCCCGTCGCGGTTCACCCACTCGGCCTTGGCCGTGGCTTCCCCCACCATGAAAACGCCCCAGAACACCTCGTAGTCGATTTCTTCGCCGACCGGAAACCATAGCTCCGGAACCGGATCGTCCCATGGAAGGCCCACCGGCGACTCTGAGGCCGGGACCGGAATGGCAACCGCCAGGCACAGCAGCAGACAGGCAGGAAACAGGCGCTTCTTCGGAAAAATGGAGCTGAGTTCAGGCATGGGGAGGCTCGGCCGCCTTGTGTTCAGCTCCGGGATCCGGCTTCGGACCTTTTCCCGGCGGTGGAGGAATGCCCAGCAGTTCCATGACCTCCAGCTGGACGCTTTCGATTTCCTTCAAACGAAGCTGGGGATCGGGAACGACAAAGCTTTCGCCCGTCTGCTTGTGCTCGTAGACCCGGATCTTCCGGCCGTCGGGCTGCAGCTGCACTTCCTTTTCAACCAGGATCCGGCGGCGTTCGAGCATCACCGCCAGGATGAAGATCACATTGCGGCGCGACGGATCATCTGTCTCCATCATCTCGCGGAGAAGGGACTCCGCCGTCTCCTTCTTCAACGGCTCCGGCGCCTTTTTCTCCGGCGCGACCCAGATGGCGGACCAGGCGCTGACCTCCCCCCCCTCCCTCTGGCTCCGCGAAGGCCAGCAGGCCGAACAAAAATCTTCTCGCAGATATCCGTCCTCCGCGAAGCGCAGGCGCGACATCAGGGCCTCGCGGTCCGCGAACTTCTTTTGGCAGGCGACGCACTGGTCGGTGCATGTGCGGATGTTCCATTCCGAATTCATGGGATCTGGCCTTCCACTTGTCTAGAGAAGCTTGAATCAGGATAGCGCTCTTTTAACTCTTTCCAGGCGGCAGCCTGTTCGGCCGTCTTCCCAATCTGGCCGAACAACCGCCCCGCCCGGTAGAGGCTGTGCGGCGTCCATTCCGGATCGTCGAACAAGACGGCGACGCTCATGAAATGGCGGGCGGCCTTCTCGGCCTGCCCGGCGGCCTCGGCGGCCTCCCCCAGCCCGAAATAGGCCCGGGCCCGCAAATCCAGCGATTCGTCACCGGTGGCGGCCTGCGCGGCGGCGGCGTAGCGGGACTCCGCCGGGCCATGCCGGCCGGCCTTCAGTTCCAAAGCCGCCAGCAACAGCTGCGACTCCGCGCCTTCCCTCGTGGTGGCCTTTTCCAGCACGGCCTTCTCGTACAGGGCGATGGCCGCTTCCTCGTCGCCCAGCTGCGACTGGCTGGCGCCGGCCCAATGCCATCCGATCTGGCGCCAAGAGGGTTCGGCCGCGTTTGCCGCCAGGGCGGAGGCCGCTTGCAGCGATCGGTTGTATTGCCCTTGGTCGAAACGGCGGCGGATCAGCCATTCCACCAACGCCGGGTTTTCCGCGACCAGCTGCGGGGCTTCCAGCAACGGATCGATCTGGTCGGCCGCCTCATCCATGCGATCCTGCCGCTGCAGGACCACCGCCAACCGCAGGCGGACCAGCGCCGCGGTCTGCGCATCGGGCGCGGCCGCCAGGCTGGCGCGCAACGCGGCCTCGGCTTCCGGCCATTGTGATTTCTCCGAGAACAGCACCCCTCTCCAATACTGGGCCCGCGCCTTCTGGGGTCCGTCGGAACTCTTCTCCAGAAGCGCATCCAGCGTTTCCATCGCCTCTTTGCCCTTTTTCAACTCGATCAAAACCAGGGCCTTCTGCAACCGGGCCTCGGCAAGGATTTCGACATCCGCCTTCCGATCGAGAAGGGCGTCCCAATCCGCCAGCGCCCCCTTGGGGTCTCCGGCGCGCGCGCGCGCCAGGGCGGAAGCCTTCAGGGCCTCGTTCACCGCCGCATTCCGGGGATATTCATCGGCTACCCGGCGGAAAAAGCCGGCGGCCTCCTCCAGACGCCCCGCCTCGCGAGCCATCTCGCCAAGGCGCAGCAAGGACGGCGCCGCCTGGGCCGAACGGGGAAATTGCGAGAGGATCGACTCATAGCGGCCACGGGCCGGATCCAGACGGCCCAGTTCCCGCTCGGATTCGGCGCGCATCCAGAGCACGTCCTCTTCGTTGGCGGATTCCGGTTGCGCGGGCGCGGCCAGCAGGGCCTTCTCGTATTCGCCGCGCTTGAAATGCGTCACCATGATCTCATAGGCCGCGCGACTGGCGAAACGGGTGCCCGGATAGTTCTTCGCAACGGCCTCGTAGTCCGACAAGGCTTCGCCGTCGCGATTCATTTTCCGCAGGCAATTGGCGCGCAGATAAAGGCCCGAGGCCGCCGTTTCGGCATCGGCGGCGCCCTCCTCCAGCTTGTCCGCCAACTCCATCGCCTCGGACGTCCGGTCCAGATAGTACAGGCTCCAAGCCGTCGCCAGCAGGGCGTCGCGGGCCCGGCGCTCGCCGGGCAGCTCGACCAGTAGCGATTGGAGAGTGTCCGCGGCCTGCTGATAGTCTTCCTGCCGGTAGGCCCAATCGCCCCAGCGGAACAAGGCCTCTGCCTTGGCCGCCGGCGTACCGGCGCGCTCCACCGCTGTTTCGAACCACGCCGCCATCTGGCCGTCGTTGTCCTTGTCCTTCGCATGGAGGGCGGCCAGATCCAGCGCGGCATAGGAGGCATAGGGCGAATCGCCATGTTCCTCCAGCAGGCGCTCGTAGGCGGCGCCGGCCCCCTTCTCATCCCCGGCCTTCAGGCGGCTGTATCCCAGATAGTAGGAAGCGGACGCCGCGGTTTCCTTGGCAGGCTCGCCCTGCAACAGGGAGTCCAGAAGCGTTGCGGCGTCTTCATGCCGGCCTTCGGCGATGGCAAGCTCGGCCCGGCGCAGTTCCGCCCGGGGCGTCTGCTCGCTCTTTGGAAATTCGGTCGTCAACCGTTTGTAGAAACGCTCCGCCCCGGCCTGGTTCCCCATCTGGCGATAGCATTCGCCCGTGCGATACAGCGCCGCAGGCGCATGCTCGCTGTCCGGATGGTCGCGGAGCAGGACCAGATACTCCCCCACCGCCGTCTCGTAGAATCCCCGCAGGTAGATCCCGTCGGCAAAGCGCATCTGCTCGTCGGCGCTCAACGCCCAGGCCCGAGCGACGAACGACAAGCCGATGAGGAGGAAGACCGGGATCCGCTTCATCACGATCCCGGCGCCAGCGTGGCAAACGAGATGTTCCAGATGTCCGCCTGGCGGCAGGTGTCCAACACCCGGACCACATGTTCATAGGCCGTCGCCTTGTCCGCGCGCAACAGCACGGGCTGGCCGGGAAACAGCTCCACGAGCCGGTCCATCATCGTCCGCAACTGGGCGTCGTCCAGCATCTGCCCGTTGACCACCGTCGCGCCGTCCGCCATCACGTTGATGATGACTTCGCCCGGCAGGCGCTGCGGCATGCCGCCGGTGGCGGCCGTCGGCAGCGCGATGTCGATTTCCGTCTCCCACTGGGAGAAGATCTGGCTGGTCACGAAGAAACACAGCAGCAGGAAGACCACATCGATCATCGGCGTCAGGGGAACGCCGGGATTCACGGGAAAGAGCTTCTTCTTCTGGAAGTTCATCTATCCCTCTTTGTTTTCCAGGATCGCGAGCAGATCCGTGGAGGCCTCTTCCAGCTGGCCCGTCAGCTTGATGACGCGGCCGCGGAACCAGGAATAGGCCATCATGGCGGGAATGGCCACGATCAGGCCCGCGATCGTGGTGATGAGGGCCTGGGCCACGCCCCCCGCCAGTTCCATCGGGCGGGCCTTCGCCAGATCGAAGGCCACGGTATTGAAGGCCTTGAGCATGCCGATCACGGTGCCCAGCAATCCCACCATCGGCGCGACCGCCGACAGATCCAGCAGATAATGGATCATGTTCTGCATGCGGCCCGCCTGGCGGGCGCCTTCGCTTTCCATGATTTCCTTCAGCATGCCCTCCTTCACGCTGGGATTCTCCTTCAGGAAATCCAGGCCGGCGGCCGTCACGGCGGCCAGGGCCGTCGGCTGCTGGGCGCAGAGTTCGCGGGCTTCGCGGCCGCGCCGCTCCTTGAGGAGTTCGCGCAGTCGCAAGGCCTGCGCCGCCGGGGCGATGGTGCGGGCGCGCAGCACCAGGGTGTAGTACACGATCAGCGCCAGCCCCAGCACCGACAAGGCCGCCAGCACATACATCAGCCAGCCGCCCAGCCTCATCAGTTCCGCCAGCGTCAGCATGGTGGCCGGCGGGATGGCCGCAGAGGCCTCCCCCGTCTGCGCGAATCCAGGCACCGTGGAAAGCAACCAGGCCGCGGACATCCATTTCCAAGTCGTCTTCATGTTCTTCCTCTCTGTCTTTCGGGCGATCCGCCCGTCTCTACATTTCCGCCGTCACCAGATCCATATGGTCGGCAAAATACTTCCATCCCGAAATCAGCGTGATCGCCACCACCAGCGTGGACAGGATCCACGAGGTGATCACGAACGCGGCGTCGTACTGGCGCAGGAATTTCTCGGACAAATCCAGGTAGGGCAGCGCATCCGTGCGGGCCGCCAGCAGGATGAAGGTCGCGATGATGGCGACCATCTGCCAGACCGTCTTCAGCTTCCCCCAGTTCCCGGCGCTGATGATCCGCCGCTGATCCGCCGCCGCCGCCAGCAGCCGCAGCCCGGTCACGGCGAACTCGCGGGCGATGATCACCACCACGACCCACGCCGGCACCAGCGAATAATCGGGCTCGTAGGGCAGCCGGATGCCCACGAAGCTGACCAAGGCGGCGCAAACCAGCACCTTGTCCGCCAACGGATCCATCAGCTTGCCGAACGCCGTCACGCCATAGTGCATCCGCGCCAGCTTCCCATCCCAGTAGTCCGTGATGCTCGCCGCCACGAACACCAGGAAGGCCAGGGTCGTGGAAAACGGAATGGGCAGCGCCATGAGCAGCATCAGCACCACCGCGGCAACCAGCCGGCTAACGGTCAACATGTTGGGCAGGTTCATCTCGGTTCAATCCAGATAAGGTTCAGGCGCCGGACGGCAGTTGTCCAGCAACGGCTGGGCGGCCGCAGGGGCGTCCGGCGTTTCGGATCCCGATCTCTCGCAGGCACGGGCGATCCCGATCCAGAGGAAAGCCAGCACAACCAGTCCAAACAGCGTGCGCCAGACCTGCCAGGGAATCCGGACAAGTCCTTTGCGGATGGCCTCTCCGGCCCGGCTTAAACGAATCCGGAAGGCGATCCGGGGCGCCTTTTTCGCGGCCGGCGAAGGAACCGCCGCAGGAACCACCCGGATGGCCCTCTTTTCTTTTTCCGCCCGCTCCCGGGCCGCCGCCTCTTCGCGACGGCGCCGTTCCTCCTCTTCCGCCTTCCGGACCTGCTCCTGGCGCAATTCTTCTTCCTCTGCCTTGGCGGCCCGGGCGGCGTTTTCCGCTTCTTGCACCTGCGCCGCCTGCTCCTTGCGGACGGCTTCCTCGCGATGGAGATGCTGGCGGGCCTCCTCCTTGTGCACGGCGATGCGCTCTTCCTCGCGGAGGGCGAATTCCGCGGCAGCCCTCGATTCGGCTTCTTCGCGGGCACGGCGGGCCGTCTCTTCGCGCACCCGGCTGATCTCCTCGGCATGGAGCTGGCGGACATTCTCTTCGCTGGACTGGCGATCGACGGCGTCCTGGTTCCGGCGCAGCTCCGCCTCCTGCATCAGCCGTTCCGTCTCTTCGCGCATCAGCACCACTTCGCGTTCCTTCGCGCGAAGAGCCTCTTCCAATTGACGGCGGCGTTCCTCCGCCTTCTGGACTTTGCGTTCCGCCTCTTCCCGAACCTTGGCCTCGGCTTCCATTCGGGAGGCCAGTTCTGTTTCCGCCTTCGCCCGGCGGTGGGCTTCTTCCTGGATCTTGCGTTCGGTCTCTCCGCGGATCCGGAGGGCTTCCTGCTCGCGACGGGAGAGTTCCTCCTCCAGCTGGAGGCGGCGCTGCTCTTCCGTGCGGAAGCGGGCCGCTGCCGCATCCCGTTCCGCCTGTTCGGCCTCTTCGCGGGCCTGCCGTTCGGCGGTCTCGCGCGCCTTGGACTCCGCCTCGGTGCTCACGCGCAAGACCACTTCCTCGCGGGCATGGCGGGCTTCTTCTTCGCGGCGCCGGAGTTCTTCGGCCAGCTGGCCGATGCGGGACTCCGCCTCGTTCATCTTCCGTTCGGCCTCTTCGCGGGCTTGGCGCTCCGCTTCTTCCCGGTCCTTCCGTTCGGATTCCTGCCGGGTGCGCAGGGCCGCCTCTTCCGCCGCACGGGCTTCCGCCGCCTCGCGCGCGAGGACCACTTCCCGCTCCTTTTCCCGGAGGAGTTCCTCCAGATGTTTCCGGCTTTCCTCGATTTCCCGCGCGGCTTGCTCGGCGGCCTCCCGCGCCTTCTTCTCCGCTTCGGCCCGATGCTGGTGATCCCGCTCCATCTGGGCGCGGCGCTCGGATTCCACCTGCACCTGCAATTCGGCTTCTGCACGGGCCTGCCGGGCCTCTTCCTCTCGGCGCGTCAGTTCCCTCTCCAGCTCGCTCAATCGCTCCTCGGAAATCCGGACCTTCAGCTCGGCGTCTTCGCGGGCCTTCCGCTCCGCCTCCCCCTGGGCCTGCAATTCCGCCTCCACCTTCGCGCGCTGCGCGGCCTCGTCCTTCGCGCGCAGCTCGGCCTCTTCGCGGGCCAGTTTTGCCGCTTCCTCCCGGCGCAGCAGTTCCTCCTCCAGTTCGCCGAGCTTCGCCGCGGACAGATGGGCCTGCCGCTCGAACTCCTCGCGGGCTTGGCGCGCGGCTTCTTCGCGGTCCTGCAATTCCCGCTCCACGCGGGCGCGGTGGTCGGTTTCCTCCCGGATCCGCTGTTCCAGCTCTTCGCGGGCCTGGCGGGCTTCCTCCTCGCGGGAAACCAATTCGTCCTCCAGGTCGCGTAACTTGGTCGCCGTCATCTGGGCCCGGAGTTCGACCTCTTCGCGGGCCTGGCGTTCAGCTTCTTCCCGCGCCTGCCATTCCGCTTCGACCTGCGCGCGGCGCGCCGCCTCCTCCTGGACCTTCCGCTCCGCCTCTTCGCGGGCGGCGGCGGCCTCCTCTTCGCGGCGGCGCAGCTCCTCCTCCAGCTCCTGCAGCCGGTTGCCGGCCATCTGCACCTGCAGCTCCACTTCCTCGCGGGCGCGGCGCTCGGCCTCTTCGCGGGACTTCCACTCCGCCTCCACCTGGGCCCGGCGCTCAACCTCTTCCTGCATGCGCCGCTCCGCTTCCTCTCGGGCGGCGGCCGCTTCCTCCTCGCGGCGCTGGAGCTCGACTTCAAGGGCGCGGCGGCGGTCTTCGACCTCCTTGACCTTGTGTTCCGCCGCCTCGCGGGTCTGGCGGTTGGACTCCTCGTGCAACCGCACCGCCTCTTCCCGGGCGATCCGCACTTCCACCTCGCGCCGCTGGAATTCCTCCTGCAGCTGCCGCTGCCGCTCTTCGGCTTCTTCGCGGGCCTGCCGCTCCGCCTCTTCGCGGGTCTGATGCTCCGCCTCCATCTGCGCGCGGCGCTCGGCGGCCTCCCGCAGAAGGTTTTCCAGCTTCTCGCGTTCCTGGCGGGCCATGTCCTCCTTGTTCCGGAGTTCAATTTCCAGCTGGCGGCGGCGTTCTTCGATTTCCAGGGCCTGCCGTTCGGCCTCTTCCCTCGCCTGGCGCTCCACCTCTTCACGGGCCTGGTGCTCCGCCTCCATCTGCGCGCGCTGTTCGGCCTCCTCCTGGGCGCGGCGCTCTGCCGCTTCCTGGGCCAGGCGCGCCTCCTCCTCATGCCGATGGAGCTCTTCTTCCAGCTGCCGACGGCGTTCTTCCGTTTCACGGACTTTCTCTTCGGCCGCTTCGCGGGCCTGCCGCTCCGCCTCTTCGCGGGCCTGGAGTTCCGCCTCGATCTCGGCGCGATGCTCCGCTTCTTCCCGGGCGCAGCGCTCGGCCTCCTCCCGGGCAAGCCGGGCTTCTTCTTCGCGGCGATGCAGCTCTTCTTCCAGCTGCCGGCGGCGGTCTTCCGTTTCGATGGCTTGGCGCTCGGCTTCCTCGCGGGCCTGCCGCTCGGCTTCGCTGCGCGCCTGGAGTTCGGCCTCCACCTGCGCCCGGCGCTTGGCTTCGATCTGGGCCTGCCGCTCGGCTTCGATGCGGGCCAAGCGGGTTTCTTCCTCGCGGCGCTTCAATTCTTCTTCCAACTGGCGGCGGCGCTCTTCGGTCTCGCGGACCTGCTGTTCCACGGCCAGCCTCGCCTGGCGCTCGGCTTCCTCGCGGGCTTCCTGCTCGGCCTTTTCGCGGGCGCGCTGTTCTTCCGCTTCGCGGGCCTCGCGCTCGGCCTTTTCGCGGGCCAGGCGGGCCTCCTCCTCGCGGCGGTGCAGTTCCTCTTCCAGTTGCCGGCGCCTGGCTTCGGTCGCCTCGACCTGCCGCTCCGCCTTTTCGCGGGCTTTGCGCTCCGCGGTCTCGCGGGCCTTGCGCTCCGCCTCTTCATGGGCCCGGACTTCGGCATCTTCCTTGGCTCGTTGTTCCGCCGCCTCGCGGGCGCGGCGGGCGTTTTCCTCGAATTGGCGGAGTTCCTCTTCCAGCTGGCGGCGGCGATCTTCCGTCTCCTGGACCTTCCGTTCCGCCGCCTCGCGAGCCTTGCGTTCCGCCGCCTCGCGAGCCTTCTGCTCGGCTTCCGCCTGTGCCCGCTTGGCCTCTTCTTCCTTCCAAAGCCTCTCGACGGCCTCCCGCTCCAACCGCGCCGCCTCTTCGCGACGCTGCAATTCCGCTTCCAGCTGCAGGCGCTGCTCCTCGATTTCCCGGATGCGGCGTTCCGCCTCCAGGCGGGCCTGGCGCTCGGCCTCTTCCCGGGCCAGGAGCTCGGCCTCTTCCTGCGCCCGTTTTTCGGCTTCGAGCTGCATGCGCCGCTCGGCCTCCTCGCGGGCCTTCTGCTCGGCGATTTCCCTCTTCTTGAGTTCCTTCTCAAGATGGCGGCGGTTCTGCTCGGCCTCCTGGGCCTTGCGCTCCACTTCCTCGCGGGCGCGGCGCTCGGCCTCCTCGTGGGCCCGCCGGACATCTTCCTCCGACTGTTTCAGGGCTTCTTCCAGCTGGCGGCGGCGATCTTCCGCCATGCGGGCCCGTTCCTCCGCCTCTTCCCGCGGAGAAGCCGGCGCCTTCTTCCTCCCGGCGCCACGCCCCCGCCGGACGGCCGCTTCCTCCGCCGGCTTCGCCGGCGGCGCCACAGCCCGGACTTCCTCTTCCGGAGTTTCCGGAACGGACGGGGAGACCATCTCCAGCTCCTCGATCTCCCGGGCTTCCTGCGGCGACTCTTCCACGATGGGCTCCGCCGGCAGCGCGGCCGGCTCGGCCAGCGGCAATTCCTGCTGGCCCGGCTTTTTCCGGGCGGGAGGCAACGGGATTCCCGGAGGCGGCGCTTCCGCGGTAGGCGCCTCTTCTTCCCACGCTTGTCCGGCGGCGGCCTCGGCCTCCACGCGCTGCCGCCCCATCTGGCGCGCCTTCTCCTGCGCGGCGGCGATTTCCTTCGCCTTGCGCTGGACTTCCTTCCGGTCGTGTGCCTCCTTCAGCTTCTTCTGGAGGCCGGAAAAGATCCCGTCTTTCTTCTTGGGATCGCGAATCAGCTCCGTCTTGTCGTCGGACACCCCTGCAAAATGCAGATAGCTCTCGATGAACGGCTCCGCATCCAATCCCAAATACTCGCAATACAGCCGGTAGAACCCCTTGGCATAGGTCGGCGCGATCAGCTTGGGATAGTCATCCTTCTCCATCGCGTCGATGACCAGCATCTTGAGATGCGTGGCCGAGGCCGCTTCCGTCACGGTCACCCGCCTGGCCTCGCGCGCCTCCTTCAACTGCCTGCCCATGCCGCTCATGTCGCCATCCTATGCCTGAGGCTTTTCTTCGTCGCCGGCGTCCGCGCCCGCCGCAGCTCCGAACCCATCCAGATCGAACAGGATCTCGCGCGCTTCCGACCCCCGCGGAGGTCCCACCATCCCCTTTTCCTCGAGGATGTCGATCAGGCGCGCCGCCCGCGTATAGCCGATCCGGAGCCGCCGCTGGATCGACGAGGTGCTGGCCCGCCGCGTCTGGCGGATCACTTCGATCGCCTGCTGGATCAGCTCCTCGTCCTCTTCCGGCGCATCGGGCAGGTCCACCCCTCCCCCGCCCTTGCCGTCCTTCGCCAGCAACCGGCTGTCGAACCGCGGATGGCCCTGCCGCTTCCAATGGTCCGCGATCGCCTGGATTTCCTCGTCCTTGGTCCACGCCCCCTGCGCCCGCACCAGCTTGTTCGCCCCCGTCAGGACCAGCATGTCGCCCTTGCCGACGAGCTTGTCCGCCCCTTCCTGGTCGAGAACCACCCGGCTGTCGTTCTTTTGCGCCACCTTGAACGCCACGCGGCCGGGAATGTTCGACTTGATCGTGCCCGTGATGATGTCCACTGTCGGGCGCTGCGTCGCGATGATCATGTGGATGCCCGTCGCGCGCGCCAGCTGCGTCAGCTTCTGGATCCGCGGCTCGATGTCCTGCTGCGCCGTCAGCATCAGGTCCGCCAGTTCGTCGATGATGATCACCCAGTACGGCAGGCGGTCCGGCAACGGCTCTTCGGCCTCCGCCCCCGCCGCGCCTTCGCCTTCCTCCGGAGCCTCTTCGCCTTCCGCCGGCGGCTTCTCGTCGGAATCGCCCTCGAACAGCGCCGTCTGCTCGGCCTTGGGGCGCTGGTTGAAGCTGCGGATGTCGCGCACCCCCGCCTGATGGAACAGCTTGAAGCGCTTTTCCATCTCCTGGATCGCCACCCGGAGGCCGCTAATCACCTTCTTGGCATCGGTGATGACCGGCACCAGCAGATGCGGCAGGTCGTTGTATCCCGAAAACTCCACGATCTTCGGATCGATCAGGATCAGGCGCAGATCCTCCGGCGTGCGCGTCATCAGGAGCCCTGCCAGGATGGAATTCATGCAGACGGTCTTGCCCTGCCCCGTCGCGCCCGCGATCAGCATGTGCGGCAGCGCCGCCAGGTCGGCCATCAGCACATGGCCGCCCACATCCTGCCCCAGCGCCAGCGGCAGCGCGGCCTTCGAGGTCGTCCACGCCGCGCTTTCCAGCAGCTGGCGCAGCACCACCGGCGCCGCGCTGCGGTTGGGCACCTCGATGCCCACCACGCCCTTGCCGGGGATCGGGGCCTGCACGCGGACGCTCTCCGCCTTCAATGCCAGCGTGATGTTGTTCGCCAGCGCGCCGATCCGCTCCACCTTCACGTTCGCCGCCGGCAGCAGCTCGTAGCGCGTCACCACCGGCCCCTGCTCCACATGCGTCACCTCGGCTTCGATGCCGAACTCCGCCAGCGTGTTGCGGATGGTTTGGATCGTCTTCTCCAGCTCGTCGGCCCCCGCCCGCGCCCCGGCGCCCTCGGGAACCGGCTGCAGCAGCGTCATCGGCGGAAGCGCCCATTTCGGCGCCGGACGGTTCGCCTCCTCCGCCGCCATCTTGGCGTTCTTTTCCGCCTCCAGGCGCGCCTGCTTCGCCGCCCGCTCCTCCGCCGCCTTCTTTTCCTCCTCGGCCTTCTGCTGGTCCGCCAGGCGCTTCAGGAACGACGCCTTGCGGGCCGCCTCCTCCTTTTCACGGGCCGCGGTCTCTTCCTTTTCGCGGCGCAGGCGTTCCTCCACCTCGCGTTGGCGCGCTTCCTCGCGCCCCTGCTGCTCCCGTTCCTTCTGCAGGCGGCGGTCTTCCCTCTCCTGGATCCGGCGCTCCTTCTCCAGCTCGCGCTCCAGCTTCAGGCGTTCGCGCTCCAGCAGGACCGCCTCCCGCTCGGCCTGCTCCTGCGCCGTGCGATGCAGGGCCGCCCGCTCCTCGCGCCGCTCCTGCCAGCGGTACCAGGCATCCACCAGGGCCCGCCACAGCTCGGCCGGATGCGTCTGCGACACGAAGAACAAGCCGCCGACCATCACCCCCACGCAGACGATCGCCGACCCCACCACCCCCAGAAAATTCGTCAGCAGCAGCCGCCCCAGGAAGTACCCGATCAAACCGCCCGGCATCTGGCTCAGGTTCAGCCGTTCCATCGACATCCGGTTCCAGAACTCCGACTGGATGTCCACCAGCACGCAGATTCCCGACAGGATGCCCAGCATCCACAGCACCCGCGGCCATACCCGTTCCCCCGACTGCACGATCATCAGCACGCCCCACACCGCCAGCAACAGGGGAAAGAGGAACCCCGCCAGCCCAAACAGCTTGAAGACCCCCCAGGCCGCCCACGCCCCCACGGGCCCGATGTAGTTCGCTGTCGGCGAATTGGATGGGCTGTGCTCCCACGGGATGTCCAGCCACGTATACGAAACCAATGCCAGGAGGAGCAGCACCCAGGCCGCCTGCATCAGGATTCCCGTCGCCTCGCGGCGCACATTCGCCAACTTGCCCTTTTTGCCAGCCATATTTGTATATATATAGCAGACCCCTTCCCGCCAATGCAATACCCGCCTGCCCCTCTTCCGGATGGCGGGAGGGCGGATTTCAGTCTCCGGCGGCCCAGTACTTCTCCATCCCCCAGGAGAAATCATGGCGCGAATGGTTGCGGAGGCGCGCCTGGCGCACGCTGAAGGCCATCGGATGGCCCGTCAGGATCCATGGGCAATCCTCCATCACGATGGCCGTCGCCGCGCGGCAAAGCGCCTCGCGCTCCGGCGATTCCGGCAACGCGACCATCTCGCGGTAGATCCGGTCGAACTCCCCGCTGTGGTAGTTGGCGCGGTTGGGCCCCGGCGAGACGTTCTCGCTGGCAAACAGCTGGAGGAAATTCTGCGCGTCCGGATAGTCGCCGATCCAGGCCACGCTGAACATCTGCGCCTGGCGGCGCTCGATCTTCTGCAGGAACGCCGGCCAGTTGTTGTAGCTCGGCTCCAGCACCACCCCGATGCGCTCCATGAAGCTCGCCATCAGTTCCGCCGACTGCCGCGCCTCGGGATTGTCCGCCGCTCCGATTTCCAGCGCGAGCTTCAAGCGCCGCCCCGTGGCGGGGTCCTTCCCTTCCGGATAGCCCGCCTCGGCCAGCAGGCGCTTCGCCCGCTCCAGGTCGAATCCGTACGGGAGCTCCGCATCCGCATGCCCTGCCACGCCGGGCGGAACCGGCCCGGTGGGCTTCACCAGCCGCCCGTTCTGGAACTCCATCCAGGCGTCGGAATCGAATGCGCAGCTCAGCGCCTGCCGGAGCTTCCGGTTCGGCCCGACCACGGGATCGTCCATGTTGAAGGCCGCATAGCTGATCTGCATCTGCGGCGATTTGCTCAGCACAATGCCTTTCGCCGCCAGTTCGGGCCGCAGCTCCTTGTCCGGCGTGATGATGCTGTCCCATTGCTCGCGGCCCACATCCACCAGGTCCAGATCCCCCGACAGGAACATCAGCCACGCCGTCGAAGGATCCCCCACCACCGAGTCCACGATGCGCGCCGTCAGCGGCAGGGGCTTGCCCGCGTCGGGCGTGGGCGCATCCGCCGGCATCGTCTCCACGCGGCCGGTCTCCGCCCACTTGGGATTCGCGCGGTATTCATAGCGGTAGTTCTGCCGCGCCGACGCGAGGACATAGGGTCCCGTCCCGACCGGATGGTTCACGAACCCGGCGCCGTAGAACTCCACGGCTTCGCGCGGAACGACGAAGGCATAGGGCATCGCCAGCACCCAGGGCAGCTGCGGATAGGGCTGCGTCAGGCGGATTTCCAGTTCATGCGGGCCCGTGGCGCGCAGCCCCTCGATCCCCCGCGCGTAGTCGGTCGGCGCTTCGCTCCGGCTCGCCTCCCGGAATTCGTCGAGCCCCGCGATCTTCCCGCGGAGAACCCAGTAGCCGCCCGAACCGACCTTCACGTCCGCGATGCGCAGGAGGGAATAGACCATGTCCTGCGCCACCAATTCCCGCCCCTTGCCGCCCGTCGTGGCGAAACAGGGATCGTCGGAAAAACAGATGCCCTTGCGGAGCACCACCCGCCAGACCCGCCCGTCTTCGGAAACCGTCGGCATGGCGGCCGCCAGCAGGGGTTCCACATGGTACGGCCGGTCCCAATAGGAATATTGCAGCAGCCCCTCGTAGATTCTTCCCGTTGCCACCGCCGAAGCCTGGTCTCCCGCATGCGCCGGATCGAACCCCCGGATGCGCGCCGTCGTCAGGCGAAGGGCTGGGATTGCATCCCCCCCCCCGGCCGGCGCCTTCCCGCAACCGGAAAACAGGGCCAGCAGCAGAACCCCAAACAAAATCCCCGCGCAGGCTTTGCGCGGGGATGGATTCGACCGGATGGAATTCATCAGCTCTGGGGAGCCGGCTCGGCAGCCGCCGCAGGAGCGGCGGGCACCTCGGCCGGAGCCGCCGGTTCTTCCGCGGGAGCCGCGGATTCCACCGGGGCCAGCCCGCCGCCCTCGCCCATCTGCAGGGTCATGGGCGCGGAAGGGGCCGCGGCCGGCGCTTCGCTCGGCATCATCGGGGCCGCGGCCTGGGGTTCGGCCATCGGGGCCGCCGGGGCCACAGGAGCCATCGGCAGCTGGCGATCCGCCTTTTCCATCACCGAACCGCTGCCCGGCTTGCCGTTCGCGAACAGGATGCCCAGGACTATGGTGGTCAGCATGAACACCGCCGACAGCGTGATGGTCATGCGGGTCAGGACATTTCCGGCCCGGCTGCCGAACAGGCTCTCGCCCATGCCGCTGCCGAACGCCATGCCCAGCCCCTGGTCCTTGGACTTCTGCGCCAGGATCACCACGACCAGCAGGAACGCGGAAAGGACCTCGATGATGAGAAGAATGCTGATGAGAATGGACATGTCGTTGCTTGCTCCTACGATCTAAAAGGCCACCCTTTTAGACGGCGGCGCGGACAATGTCAATAAACGACTTGGCGTCGAGCGCCGCGCCGCCGATCAGGCCTCCGTCGATATCCGGCATGCCGAACAGTTCCTTGGCGTTGGAGGGCTTGACGCTTCCGCCGTACTGGATGCGGACGCCCTGGGCGACCGTGGCGTCGTACATCGCCGTCAAAACCTTGCGGATCAGGGCGTGGACATCCTGCGCCTGCTGGCTGGTCGCCGTCTTGCCCGTGCCGATGGCCCAGACCGGCTCGTAGGCGATCACGGAATCCAGGACCTCCTTCGCGGAGAGCCCGGCCAGGCTTCCTTTCACCTGCGTCGTGATGACCTCCTCGACCTTGCCCGCCTCGCGTTCCTGCAGGGTCTCGCCCACGCACACGATCGGGTGCAGGCTCGAGGCCAGCGCCGCCTTCGTCTTGCGGTTCACGATCGCATCCGTCTCGCCGAAATACTGGCGGCGCTCGCTGTGGCCCAGGATCACGTAGTGGCAATACAGCTCGCGCAGCATCCCCGCGCAGATTTCGCCCGTGAAGGCGCCGCCCTTCTCCCAGTGCATGTTCTGCGCGCCCAGGTCGATATGCGTGCCCTGGACGAGGTTGCTCACCGTGCCCAGCGCCGTGAAAGGCGGGCACACCACCACCTCCACTTCGCGGAAATTCGCCAGGTCCGCCTTCAGGGCGGTCACCAGCGCCGCCGCCTCCGCGGTGGTCATGTTCATCTTCCAGTTGCCGGCCACGATCTTCTTGCGCATATCCAGTCCTTCTTTCTTCAGGTCGTTGGGGAATTTCAAATCACTTGTCGCTCAGGGCGGCCACGCCGGGCAGCTCCTTGCCCTCGAGGAATTCGAGGCTCGCGCCGCCGCCGGTGCTGATGTGGGTCATCTTCGCCGCCAGCCCGCTCTTGTTCACCGCGCTCACGCTGTCGCCGCCGCCGATGATGCTCGTGGAGCCGCTGTCGGCCACCGCCTGGCAGACGCCGAACGTGCCGGCCGCGAACGGCTTCATCTCGAAGCAGCCCATCGGACCGTTCCAGACCACCGTCTTGGCTCCCTGGATCGCCGCCGCGTACGCCGCGATGGTCTTGGGGCCGATGTCCAGCGCCATCCAGCCCGCGGGAATGTCGTTGCCCACCACCTTCGTGGCCGCCGCCGCGTCGAACTTGTCGGCCGCGACGTTGTCCACCGGCAGGAGCAGCTTCTTGCCGTTGGCCTTGGCCTTGGCAATCATCTGGTTCGCGTAGTCGAGCTGGTCCAGTTCGCACAGGGAATTGCCCACGTCGTGGCCCTGCGCCTTCAGGAAGGTGTAGGCCATGCCGCCGCCGATGATCAGCGTGTCGACCTTGTCCAGCAGGTTGTTCACGACCGCCAGCTTGTCGCTGACCTTTGCGCCGCCGAGGATCGCCACGAACGGCCGCACCGGGCTGTTCACCGCGTTGCCGAGATATTGGATTTCCTTCTCCATCAGGAATCCGGCCACGCTGGTGCCCAGGTACTTGCAGATCACCGCCGTCGAGGCGTGTGCGCGGTGCGCGGAACCGAAGGCGTCGTTCACGAAGATTTCGCCGTACGAGGCCAGCTTCTGGGCCATCGCCTTCTGCTTTTCCTTCAGCGCGGCTTTCTTCTCCTTGTACTGCTCCTCCGTCATGTCGTCGGTCTTCTTGACCTTGCCCTCTTCCTCCTTGTAGAAGCGGGTGTTCTCCAGCAGGAGGACCTGGCCGGGCTTCAGCGCCGCCACGTCGGTGTCGGCCGCCAGGCAGTCCGCGGCGAACGCCACCGGCTGGCCCAGCACCTTGGCCAGATGGTCGGCCACCGGCTTCAGGCTGAATTCGGCCTCGTAGCCCTTCCCCTTCGGGCGGCCCAGGTGGCTCATCAGCACCAGGCTCGCGCCTTTTCCGAGGACATACCGGATCGACGGCAGCGCCGCCTGCACGCGCGTGTCGTCGCTGATCACGCCGTCCTTGATCGGCACGTTGAAATCCACGCGCATGATCACGCGCTTTCCGCCCAGTTCCGCATCCTTCAAGGTTTTCTTGTTCATTCCCGGTTTCTCCTCTGGCTGAAGTCTATATCGCGAAACATTCCGCCGGGGCATGCACCCCGGCGGAATGGCAACGAACCGTCGATCGCCTACTTGGCCATCACGCGGATCATTTCCAGCACCTTGTTGGAATAACCCCACTCGTTGTCGTACCAGGCCACCACCTTCACGAAGGTGGAATCGAGCTGGATGCCGGCCTCGGCGTCGAACACGCTCGTCAGGGTCTCGCCGACGAAATCGGTGCTGACCACCTTTTCCGCGGTGTAGCCGAGAACGCCCTTCAGCTCGCCTTCGCTGGCGGCCTTCATCGCGGCCTTGATCTCGTCGTAGCTGCACGCCTTCTTCAAAACGACCGTCAGGTCCACCACCGACACGTCGCTCGTCGGCACGCGGAACGCCATGCCCGTCAGCTTCTTGTTCAGCTCGGGGATCACCTTGCCCACGGCCTTCGCCGCGCCGGTGCTGCTCGGGATGATGTTCTCGAGGATGCCGCGGCCGCCGCGCCAATCCTTCTTCGAGGGGCCGTCCACCGTCTTCTGGGTCGCCGTCGCGGCGTGCACCGTCGTCATCAGGCCCTTCTCGATGCCGAACTGGTCGTTCAGCACCTTGGCCACGGGCGCCAGGCAGTTCGTCGTGCAGCTCGCGTTGGAAATGATCGTCTGCCCGGCGTAGCTCTTGTGGTTCACGCCGTACACGAACATCGGGGTGTCGTCCTTCGAGGGCGCGCTCAGGATGACCTTCTTCGCGCCGGCCTTGAGGTGGGCTTCCGCCGTCGCCTTGTCCAGGAACAGGCCCGTGGACTCGACCACGATCTCGGCGCCGACGTCGCCCCACTTCAGGGCCGCCGGATCCTTCTCCGCCGTCAAACGGATCTTCTTGCCGTTCACGACCAGCGTGCTGCCTTCCACCGCGATCGTGCCCGCGAAGCGCCCATGGACGCTGTCATACTTCAGCATGTAGGCCAGATATTCCGGCTCCAGCAGATCGTTGATGCCCACGATCTCGATGTCCTGGAAATTCTTGATCGCCGCGCGGAACACCATGCGCCCGATGCGCCCGAATCCATTGATGCCAACCTTGATAGCCATTTTGTGATCTCCGTATGTGTTTCTTAAATGTCGCCGGCGGCCGATGCGCCCGCAATGCGGCGGAATTGCGCGGCACTATACGCCCCCCCTTCCCGCCGCGTCAATCCCCGAATCGCAAAAAACATCAAGAAAAAAACGGTTTACCTGGCCGGGCGCGGCGGCTTCCCCCTTTCCCCCTTCCCCTTCTTCTGCTAGATTCCCCGCGTGAATCAATCGGCATCCATCCGGCCCGGCATCGAGGCCATCCCCCCCGAATGGCTCGCCCGGCGCCGCGTGGGCCTCGTTGCCCATCCTGCCAGCCTCGCCTCCGATGGCCGCCATTCCGCCGAATTCCTGCGCGATTCCGGCGCAAACCTTGCCGCCCTCTTCGGGCCCGAGCACGGCTTCTTCGGCCGCGGCGGGGCGGGCGAAAAGATCGCCGACGCCTCCCATGCGGACTGGAACATCCCCATCTTCTCCCTCTACGGCGAGACCCGCTCGCCCTCCCCCCCCATGCTCGACCTCGTGGACGTCTTCGTGTTCGACATCCAAACCATCGCCTGCCGCGCCTACACCTACGTCTCCACCCTGCGCCTCCTGATGGAAGCCTGCGCCACGCACGGCAAAACGCTCATCGTCGCCGACCGCCCCGATCCCCTCATGCTCACGCCGCCCGACGGCCCCCTCCTCGATCCGGCCTGCGCCTCCTTCGTCGGCCTCGTCCCCACCCCCTTCTGCTACGGCATGACGCCCGGCGAAACCGCGCTTTTCCTTCGCGATGCGCTGAAGCTGGACTCTCTCGACCTGCGCGTCGCCCCCTGTCCCGGACTCTCGCGCAAGCAAACCCTGCGCCAAATCTACCCATCGTGGCAACCCACCTCCCCCGCCATCGTCTCCATCGAAAACGCGCTCTGCTTCCCGCTCACCGTCTTCTTCGAGGCGCTGCCCATGATCGACCACGCGCGCGGCACGCCCCTGGCCTTCCAGCGCATCGGCTCGGCCCATGCCGACCTTTCGACGCTCGCCCTGCCGCCGCTTCCCGGCCTGCGCGTCGCCCCCTGCGAATATCCCGACAAACACGGACAGCTCCTGCGCGGCCTCGCCTTCGAGGTCCTCGATCCCGCCGCCTACCGCCCCGCCTTCTCGGCTTTCACCCTGGTTTCCGCCCTGGAAAAACTCATCGGCCCCGCCCTCTGGAACTTCCCCGGCTCCCGCCCCGACTTCTACACCCATCTCTGGGGCGCCCGCACCCCCGCACCCCCCTGGCCCGCATTCAAAATCCCCCGCAAACTTTACTGACCTTTGCGAAACCTTTCGACGTGCGGTAGTTTCTCCGCATGAAACTGCTCACCGCCATTCTCGCGCTGCTGGCCGCGGCGCCCGCCCTGGCGCAACCGAACGCACCCGCCCCACGCCCCGGAGAAGATGCCATGACTGCTCCCGCCCCGACCGAAACCGCGACCTTCGCCGCCGGATGCTTCTGGTGCATCGAGGAGATTTTCCGCCAGCAGCCCGGCGTGTTCAAGGTCACCTCCGGCTACACCGGCGGCACCGTCCCGGATCCCACCTATGCCCAGGTCTGCGACGGCGACACCGGCCACGCCGAGGCCCTCCGGATCGAATTCGATCCGCAGAAAATCTCTTTCGAGAAATTGCTCGCGCTTTTCTGGAAAGCCCACGACCCCACCCAGCTCAACCGGCAGGGCGCCGATGTCGGCACGCAGTACCGCTCCGCCATCTTCACGCATTCCGATGGCCAATTAGCCGCCGCCCAGACCTCGCGCGACGCCGAAAACAAGTCCGGCCGCCACGCCCGCCCCATCGTCACGGAAATCGCCCCCGCCGGCAAATTCTATCCCGCCGAGGACTACCACCAGGGATACTACCGCAACAACCGCAACGCCCCCTATTGCCGGTTCGTCATCCAGCCCAAGCTGAAGAAACTGGGGCTGGAGGATGAATGAGGGTTCAGGGTTCGGGGTTCAGGATAAATGACCGAACCTGAACCCTGACCTCTGAACCCTGCCCCCTACCCAGCGGCTTCGCCGCGGTTCTGCTTGAGCCATGCCTCGACGAACATTCCGAGATCGCCGTCCAGCACGTCGAACACCTGGCTGGTCTCCGCCTCGGTGCGGTGGTCCTTCACCATCGTGTAGGGCTGCAGCACGTACGAGCGGATCTGGTGCCCCCAGGCGATCTCGCCCTTGTCGCCGTAGAACTTCTCCATCTCGCGGCGCTTTTTGTCCTGCTCCAGCTCGTAGATCTTGGCGCGCAGGATCTTCATGGCCTTGTTGCGGTTCGCCAGCTGGCTGCGCTCCGCCTGGCACGCCACCACGATGCCCGTCGGCAGGTGCGTCAGCCGAATCGCGCTGTCGGTCTTGTTGACATGCTGCCCGCCCGCGCCGCTCGACCGGTACGTGTCCACGCGCAAATCCTTGTCGTCGATCGTCACCTCGATGTCGTCGCTGATTTCCGCCACCACGTCGAGCGAGGCGAACGACGTGTGCCGCCGCTTGGCCGCGTCGAACGGGCTGATGCGCACGAGGCGGTGCACGCCGCGCTCCGCCTTCAGGAAGCCGTAGGCCCACGGGCCGCTTACCATCAGCGTCACGCTCTTCACCCCCGCCTCGTCCCCCGGCTGGTAGTCCACGGTGGACACCTCGAAGCCCTGCTTCTGGCAGTAGCGGTCGTACATGCGCATCAGCATCGCCGCCCAGTCGCACGATTCCGTCCCCCCCGCCCCCGCATGCAGGGTCAGGTAGGCGTTGTTCGCGTCGAACCGCCCGATCATCAGCGACTGCAGTTCGACGTGCCCGTACTGCTTCTCCAGCGCCGCGACCTGCTTGCCGAGCTCGACGACGTCGGGATGGTCCTCCGCCACGTGTCCCTCCCCCTCCAGCAGGCCGGCCATCAGCTCCAGCTCCTCCTGCGACGCCACGAGCTTCTCGTACGGCCCCGTCACCGCCTCCAGCGCGTTCTTCTTCTCGATCAGCGCGCGCGCCGCCGCCGCGTCGTTCCAGAAATCCGGCGACGACATCCGCTGCGTCAGTTCTTCGATGATCCGTTTCTTGCCATCGACGTCAAAGATAGCCTCTCATTCCTGCGAGGTGTTCTTTCACGGTCGCGATTCGCGATGAAAGCTCGTCTAACATAAATCCCTGGTATTCAGAATTCAGGAGTCGGGATTCGGAATCCAATCCCTCTCCATCATTCGTTGTTTCCTGCTTTTCCGGTTTTCCTGCTAAAATTCCTTCGGCTGTTTCCGCCGTTTCCAGAACGTCCGCGCCAGCCACAGCACCGTCGCGGCGGCGCAGGCGATGCCGTACATATCTCCGAAACGGGCGTAGAAAGTCAAGGGCGCCCCGTCCGGCGGCACCGGAACATCCGCCCACAGCACGCCTTCCCGCCACGTCCGCCTTTCTCCGTCGGACAGGTGCGCGGCCACGCGCCCCGACGGTTCGATCACGCACGAAACGCCCGTGTTCGCCGCCCGCACGAGCGGCACGCGGTTCTCCACCGCCCGCAACACCGCGTTGCGCATGTGCTGGCGCGGCGCCACCTGCTCGTCGAACCACGCATCGTTCGTCACGTTCACCAGCATCCGCGAACCCGCACGCACGTCCGCCCGCGCCAGGTCCGGCAGGATGTCCTCGAAGCAGATCAGGGGCGACATCGGGACCTCCGCCTTCCCGGCCCGGAAGACCGCCCCCTCCTCGCCCTCGCTGATGCTCGCCGGCAGGCCCAGCGCCGCCATCCACCGCCACGGGATCAGTCCCTCCAGCGGGATGTATTCGCCTCCGATCACCAGGTGCCGCTTGTCGTATTCCCCCGTGATGCGCCCCTCCGCATCGAACAGGAAGGCGCTGTTGAAATACTGGGGCTCGCCGCTATCCAGGACCGACGTGTCGAGGGATCCCGTCAGGATCGGCGTCCCGTTGGTGCACAGGCTCCAGACCAGCGCATAGCTGTGCTCGCTGTTCCGCACATCGTCCGGCAGCGCCGTCTCGGGCCAGATCACCAGTTCCAGGTCCGGATCGCCCTGCGCCTTCCGCGTCAGATCCCTCAGCCGTTCGTAGATCATCTGGATCTTCGCCCGGACCCACTTCTCGTCCTGCGGGATCGACGTCTGCACCAGCGCGATGCGGATGGAGCGCGCCGGCTTTTCCAGCCGCGCCAGCCGCCACGCCCCCCAGCCCGGCACCGCGGCCAGGGCCAGCGCGCAAAGCAGCAGCGCCGCCCAATTCCGCCGCTCCGCCACCGCCCACGCCAGCAGCGCATTCGCAAAAACCACCGTCCCCGACACCAGCCAGACGCCGCCGAATTCCGCGATCTGGATCCCCGGCAGCCACGGCGTCAGCCCCACCCCCATCGGATTCCACGGGAAACCGCCGCCGATCCAGCCGCGCAGGAATTCGCTCCCGCACCAGACCACCGCCAGCGACGCGGCGAAGCCTGCCGCCCCTCCGCGCCAGCGGTTCGCCAGCCACACCGCCGGCAGGACATACAGCGCGCAGTACGCGCTCAGGAAAATCCATCCCCCCACCGTCACGTGCGTCAGCCACCGGATGCTCAGCAGCCAGAACAGGAACCCCGCCGCGAATCCCATCTTCATCGCCATGCGCGCCGGCGCGCGCCGCGCCATGACGAGCAAAGGAACCAGCGCCACGCCCGCCGCCCACGTCCACTCCAGCGGCGGGAATACCGCGAACAGCAGCAGCCCCGAGGCGGCGGCGCAAGCCGCCGCCATCCATTCGTCCCGGCTGGAAGGAGTGATTTTCATCGGCCCGCCCATTCTGCCACGTCCCGCCCCGCCCGCAACCTTCGATTTCACCCTTCCTCCCCGCCGCCGGCTCCGGCGCCGAAAATCGTTTCCCCCGGCGCCGGAACCGCCTATCATCCGTGGAAAAGGTCTTTAAAACCGAGGGCTGGCAGCGGTAAAAGATATCTTGATCCATGATCCGGCAACCCCTCCATTCGATTTTCTGGAGTTTTCTCCGCATCGGCGCCGGCGCCTTCGGCGGCGGCATGGCGGCGCTGCCCGTCTTCGATGCCGAACTCGTCGCCCGCCGCCGCTGGCTCTCGCCCGCGGAAACCGCCGAGGCCTACGCCATCTCCCAATCCGTCCCGGGCGTCATCATCGTTAATTTCGCCGTGCTGACGGGCCTTCGCCTGGCCGGCAAGCGCGGGGCGCTGGCGGCGGCCGTCGCCGTCGCCCTGCCCGCCTTCTTCGTCATCCTGGCCCTGGCCGTGCTGGTTGCCGGGAGATGGGAGAACCGCTGGGTCGCCGCCGCCCTGGCCGGCCTGCGTCCCGCCGTCGTCGCCATCGTCGCCGGCGCGGCCATCCGCCTCGGATGCGCCAATCTCCGTTCGCCCCTCCTGTGGCTGGCGGCCGCCATCGGCGCCGGCCTGATGCTCTCCAGGCTCCTCGCCCCCGTTCCGCTCATCCTCCTCGGCGCGGCCGCCGGCCTGGCCATCCATCTCATCCGACGGAAGAAGGAGGCCGCCCCGTGAGCACGCACCTTCTCCTTTTCTGGACGTTCTTCAAGATCAGCCTCTTCAGCATCGGCGGCGGCTACAACATGATCCCCCTGATGCAGCACGAAGTCGCCGCCAACGGCTGGCTGGCTCCGGAACGGTTCCTCGACATCCTGGCGGTTTCCGAAATCACGCCCGGCCCCGTGGCGGTCAATCTGGCGACCTTCGCCGGCTACCACGTGGCGGGCTTGACGGGCTCGATCGCGGCGACGGTCGGCGTATGCCTCCCCGGCGCCATCCTCCTGCTGGCGCTGGGCGCGATCGCCATCCGGCTGCGCGACCGCCCCGCCTTCCGCGCCGCCATGCGCGGACTGATGCCCGCCCTCGTCGGCCTGCTCGCCGCCACCGCCATTCGCCTGGGAATGGCCCTCATCCCCTCCGGCGCCGCCTTCCCGCCCCTCCAGGCCATCCTGGTTTTCGCCGCCGTCCTCGGACTCGTCCTCTGGAAAAACCTCCACCCCGCCTTCCTCATGCTGGGCGCGGCCGCCGCCGGCGTGCTCCTCTCCCTCGCCTAGGGCAAACGAACATTCTCCGCAGGCCCGGTCCCCTGACCGGGCGGAATCACGCCGCGTGGGGCACGCGGCCTGCCGCGTGAAATCCGCTGCGGAAAATCAAAAAGGCGACGCCCGAACGTTTTTCCATTGTGTGGAAAACTCAGAACGGGAGGCCGTAATCCTGGATCTTGCGCTGGATGGTGCGGCGCGACAGGCCGAGCTGTTCCGCCGTCAGGCTGCGGTTGCCGCCGTTCTTGCGCAGCGCTTCTTCCAAGATCTTCTTTTCGATCTCTTCCAGCGTCATGCCTTCCGGTGCGGTCCACCCGCCGGGAATCGCGGGACCTTTCGCCGAAGGCCCGTCCAGGCGCAGGCGCGCCGCCTCCAGCACCTCGCCCGGCGCCGTGACCACCGCGGCTTCCACCGTGTTGCGCAACTCGCGGATATTGCCGGGCCAGGCATAGTCCTCCAGCCGCGCGTACCATTCCGGCTCCACTTCGCGGATGCGCTTGCCATGTTCCGCCTGCGCCATCGCGATGAACCGCTCCGCCAGCGGCCGGATGTCCGCGCGCCGTTCGCGCAAGGGCGGCAGCGCAATGCCGACGACCTGCAGGCGGTACAGCAGATCCTGGCGGAACGCGCCCGAGGCGACCCGCGCGTCCAGGTCGCGGTTCGTGGCCGACACCAGCCGGACATCCACCTGGAAGCTTTCATGCCCGCCCACGCGCATGATCTCCCGGTCCTCCAGCACGCGCAGCAGCTTCACCTGCACCGAAGGCGGCGCATCGCCGATCTCGTCGAGGAACAGCGTCCCCCCCTGCGCCCGCTCGAACGCGCCCGCATGCCGCGCCACCGCGCCTGTGAACGCCCCCTTCTCGTGCCCGAACAGCTCGCTCTCCAGCAGGCTTTCCGTGAAGGCCGCGCAATTGACCGCGACAAACGGGCCGTCCGCCCGGGGACCGTCCGCATGGAGCGCGCGGGCCACCAGTTCCTTGCCGGTTCCGCTTTCGCCGCGGATCAGCACTGTCGCATGGGCCCGCGCCAGCGCCAGCGTCTGGCGCACCACTTCGCGCATCGCGGGCGATTCCGCCACCCACGTCTGGGCCGACCATTTGCCTCGCACTTCCTCGTTCAGCCGCTCCACCTGCCTGCGCAGCCGGGCGGCTTCCAAGGCGCGCGCCAGCTTGGCCTGCAGGTCGTCGATGTCCAGCGGCTTCTGCAGATAATCGTAGGCGCCTTCCTTCATCGCCCGCACGCTGGAGTCGATGGATCCATAGGCCGTCATCAGGATCACCGGCGTCCGCCCCGCATCCAGCCCCCGGATCCGCTTCATCACCTCGATCCCGTCGATGTCCGGCAGCACCAGGTCCGAGAGCACCACGTCCGCGCCCTTCGCGCGGAAGGCCTCCACCCCGGCGCCTCCCGTCGCCGCCAGTTCCGCGTCGTAGCCCAGGTCGCCGATGGCTTCCAGCAGGGAGCGCCCGTTGTCCGCGTCGTCTTCCACGATCAAGAGGCGTGGCCTGCTCATGTCAGCTCCTTCTCCGCCAGCGGGAATTCCATGCGCAGCCGCGCCCCCGGACCTCCGGGCTCGGCCACGGCCAGCGTTCCGCCGTTCTTTTCAATGGCCGTGCGGGCCAGGAAGAGCCCCAGTCCCGTGCCCTGCGGACGCGTCGTATAGAACATCTCGAACACGCGCTCGCGGTCCGCCTTCGGAATGCCCGGCCCCGTGTCGCAAACATCCAGGCGCGCACAGGAACCTTCGCGGGAAATCTCCAGCGAGACCCGCCCCCCCTGCCCGGCGTGCTGCGTGGCGTTCAGTAGCACGTTCAGCAGCGCGCGCTTCACCGCGGCGCCGGAAGCCAGGATGGGAACCTCCTCCGCGGCGCGGATCTCGTGCGCCACGCCGGACGCCTCGAAGCGCGGAACCAGCATTTCCGCGCATTCCCTCGCGCAGGCCGCCAAATCCAGGCGCTCGGGGGCCGTTTCGCCGGGGCGCGCCAGCACCAGGAATTCCTGGAACACCTTCTCCATCCGGTCGAGCGTGTGCCGCATCCGGCCGGCCAGCGAAGCCACCCGGTCCGTCCGCGCCTCCGCGCCGCGCCCGGCTTCCTTCTCCAGCATCTGCGCGTCCAGCCGCAGGCTCGACATCGGATTGCGGAAATCGTGCACGATGCCGTTGGCCAGCATGCCGGAAAACGCCAGATGCTCCTCGCGGCGGCGGGCGCGTTCCCGGCGCTCTTCGCGGCGCACCACCCCCGCCACCAGCGCCAGGCATGCCGCAAAGCATCCCGCGATGGTCATCAGGCTCAGGCGGTAGAGGGACTCGATCGCGCGGGCGGCAGGCCATTCCTCCCGCTCCACCGCGCGGCGCCGCATCCCCAGATCGAGCGAAACCGGCTCCGCGCGGGGATTCGTGACCGCCACGGAAAAGGTCACCACCGGGATCTCTTCGCCTCCCGCCGAAAGAAGCTGGCGCCCGATGGCGACGGGGCCGCTGAAATGGAAATCGCCGGCCAGCGGTTCCGATCCCGGTTCCTCCGCATGCTCCTGGAACAGCGTCACGCCGCCCCGGCGCACCGCCACGAATTCCAGATCGCCTTCCACTTCGCGGAGGGACCGCAGCAGGCCCGAAAACTCGCGCCAGGCCCCGGCGTCCCCCGTTTCGGCTGCCGAGGCCGCCCGCATCGCCAGGCTCATTGCCAGCCACTGCCCGCGCTCGGCCACCGCCTGCGCCGCCGCCTGGTGCGCCGCCTGGCTGTGCCAGCGCTGCAACACGAACAGCCCGCTGGCCGCCAAGATGGCGACCAGCGCCACCCAGGCCGCCGCCGTCCATGCGAACGAGAAGCGCCGGTTCCCAAGCTTTTCCATGCCGGACCATTCTATCCCGCATCCTCCGGCCCGCAAGTTTTTACGGTTGTTTTCGGCTTTTCCTGCGGTATCTTCTCCTTCCGACATGAGCAGCGTCCTCCCCATCCGAACCTATGGCGACCCGGTCCTGCGCGAACCCGCCCGGCCCGTGAAAGCCATCACGCCGGAAATCCAGGCCCTCGTCGGCGACATGTTCGAAACCATGCGCGCTTCCCAAGGCGTCGGACTCGCCGCCCAGCAGGTCGGCCGCACCGAATCCATCTGCGTGATCGAACTCCCCGAAGGCTACGACGTGGAGGACGAGCAAGGCCCCCGTCTCAACCCCGACGTCCCCCTCTCCCTCGCCCTCGTCAACCCGAAGATCATCGAGGCCTCCGACGAAACCTGCACTATGGAGGAAGGCTGCCTCAGCTTTCCCGACATCCGCGGCAACGTCGAACGCCCCTGGAGCGTCGTCATCGAACACCTCGGCCTCGACGGCAAACCCCGGACGACGCGGCTGAACGGCTTCTTCGCCCGCGTCGCCCAGCACGAAATGGACCATCTCGACGGCGAGCTGTTCATCGACCGTTTCAGCCACGTCAAGAAGCTGGCCATCCGCTCGAAGCTCAAGCGGCTCCAGGCCGAAACGCAGGAAAAGCTCCACTCCGCCTGATCCGGAGGAATCCATGAACCCGATCCTCGCCCCTCTCTTCGCGCGCCGCAGCGTGCGGAAATACCAGGACAAGCCCGTGCCTGCCGCCGTCATCCGGGACGTGCTCGAGGCCGCCATGGCCGCCCCCTCCGCCAATGCCAAGGATCCCTGGGAGATCATCGTCGTCCAGAAGCCCGATGTCCTGGCGGAAATCGCCGCAGGCCTTCCCTACGGCAAGATGCTCGCCGGCGCCCCCGTCGGATTCGTCGTCTGCGGCGATCTCCGGCGCGTGAACGGGCAGCACCTGTCCTATCTGCTGCAGGATTGCTCCGCGTGCATCGAGAACCTGCTGCTGGCCCTCTCCATGCTGGGTCTCGGCGGCGTCTGGCTCGGCGTGCATCCGCGCGAGGACCGCATCGCCCACCTGCACGGCCTGTTCCGGCTGCCGGAACACGTCCTCCCCATCGGCGTCGTCTCCGCCGGATACCCCGCCGAACAGCCCGCCCCCCGCACCCGCTTCTCCCCGGCGCGCGTCCACCGCGGAAAATGGTGATCCGCTAGAATCCGCGCTGGATCGAAAACGTCGCGCGCGGCTCTTCCCCGTCGGCGCTCGTTTCGTATCCCATCCAGAGTCCTTCCATCGGCAGGCGGATCTCCACCCCCCGCAGCCGGGTCTCCATCTCCGCCGGCGAAAGCGGCCCCTCCAGGACCGGACGCTCCACCTTCAGCCGGAAGTCCGGCAGTTTTTCCGGAAACATCCACGCCAGATTCATCCGGCCCATGGTCGAACGGACCAGCGGCGAACTCAACGTCAGCAGCGGCGCGGAAGGCCCCGCGGCCGCGGGAGCCGGCAGCGCCGGGTCCTGGGCCGGTGCCCAGGCCGCGCAAAGGAGAAGGAATCCTCCGCCCCATGCTTTCCAGACTGAATCCATGCCCCCTACCATACCCCCCGGCGCCGCAGGCTGTCAAAACCGCCCGGAAATCCGGGAATGACCGGTTTTCCACCGGTGGAATTTTCTCTTTCCCCTGCCCCCGTCCCCCGCTACAGTCCCCGAATCCGTTTGACAGGAGAAAACATCATGGCAGGCATCTTCAAGGCATACGACATCCGCGGCATCTACGGCGATTCGCTCACCGACGACATCGCGTTCCGCATCGGCCGGGCCATCTTCACCTTCCTCGGCTGCAAGAAGGTCGTCGTCGGCCGCGACATGCGCCCCCATTCCAAGCCGCTCTTCGACGCCCTCGCCCGCGGCCTCGCCCTCCAAGGCGCCGATGTCGTCGACCTCGGCCTCTGCTCCACCCCCATGTCCTACTACGCCAACAAGCTCCTCGGCGCCGACGCCTCCGTCATGATCACCGCCTCCCACAATCCCGGCCCGTGGAACGGATTCAAGATCTGCCGCGCCAACGCCATCCCCCTCTCCGGCGCCACCGGCATCCTCGACATCGAACGCATCGTCAAGGAAGAGGACTTCGCCCCCGTCGCCACCGCCAAGGGCCGCATCACCACCTACGACATCCTCCCCGCCTACGCCGAGCACTTCCGCGCCTTCGCCGATATCCGCCGCCCCCTGAACGTCCTCGTCGATTACGCCAACGCCATGGGCATCCTCGAAGCCCGGACGTTCGACGGCCTGTTCCAGATCACCCCGCTCTTCGACACCCTCGACGGCACCTTCCCCAACCACGAGGCCAACCCCCTCGACACCCACACCCTCGCCGCCGCCCAGAAAGCCGTCCGCGCCGGCAGGTTCGACTTCGCCGCCTGCTTCGACGGCGATGCCGACCGCGTCGGCTTCCTCGACGAAAAGGGCGACATCATCCCCATGGACATGATCACCGCCCTCATCGCCCGCACCCTCCTCGAAAAGAATCCCGGCGCCAACATCTTCTACGACCTGCGCTCCTCCTGGGCCGTCAAGGAGGTCATCCTCGAAAGCGGCGGCAAGCCCAACCAGAGCCGCGTCGGCCACG
This sequence comes from uncultured Verrucomicrobiota bacterium, assembly GCA_937860055.1. Taxonomy (GTDB): domain Bacteria; phylum Verrucomicrobiota; class Kiritimatiellia; order CAIQIC01; family Lenti-01; genus Lenti-01. Next base: position 453,626 of record CALMBO010000027.1, read on the forward strand.
CCTTCATCAAGGCCCAGATGCGCGAAAAGGACGCCCTCTTCGCCGGCGAACTCTCCGGCCACTACTACTTCAAGGAAAACTCCTTCGCTGAATCCTCCGCCCTCGCCGTCCTCTTCATCGCCAACCTTGTCTCGAAATCCGACAAGCCGCTCTCGCAGCTCATCGCCCCCATCCAGCGCTACTTCGCCAGCGGCGAAATCAATTCCACCGTCGCCGACGCTCCGGCCGTCCTGAAGAAACTGCGCGCGAAGTATTCCGACGCCTCCATCCTGGAACTCGACGGCCTCAGCTTCGAATACCCCACCTGGTGGTTCAACGTCCGCAGTTCCAACACCGAACCCCTCGTCCGCCTCAATCTCGAGGCCAAGACAAAGGCCGAAATGGAAGCCCGGCGCGACGAAGTCCTCGCGCTGATCCGCGGCTGACCCTGCGGATCAGGCAGTTATCGGAAGGCTGTCATCCCGAGCCTGTCGAGGGATCTCGGCTTGACCCCATGGTTTCGCCGTTGGGATCTGCCGAGATGTTTCGACTTCGGCGCGATGCGCCTGCGCTCAACATGACCGATGGTTTGTTCCCCACATCGGCAAAACTCAAGATTCGCCAGGAAACCTAAACTTGCCCCCAGAACCGCACTTCCGGCTCCAGCACGAGCCCGAACCGCTCCTTCACTGCGCCCGCCATCCGCGCCGCCAGCTTCGCCACGTCCCGCGCCGTCGCCCCCGGCCCCGCGATCACGATGTTTGCATGCTTCTCGAACACGTACGCCCCGCCTTCGCGCATCGCCTTCGCCCCCGCCTTCTCCAGGAAAATGCCGGCCGATTGCCGGCGCCCCCCCTCCGCCTCCGCCGGCAGGTTCTTGAAGAAGCTCCCCGCCGTCGGCTGAACCCTCCAGTCCGGATGTTTCTCCCGCCGCGCCGCCAAGGTCTCCTCCCGCTTCGCCTTCAGCGCCGCCCGGTCGCCCGCGCGGACGCGGAACCACGCCCGCACCACGACATCGCCCGTCTGCTGGAGTGACGACTGGCGATAGGCGAATTCCAGCGCCGCGCGCGGCAGGATCTTCTTTTCACCTTCTCGCGTCAGCACCTCCACGCGCTCCAGCACGTCCCCCAGCTGCAAGCCGAATGCACCGGCGTTGCCGCAGACCCCGCCCCCCACCGTCCCCGGAATTCCCGATCCGAATTCCAGCCCCTCCAGCCCCTCTTCCGCCGCAAACCGGGACAGTGCATCCAGCGCCGTCCCCGCCGAGGCGCAAACGGCATCCCCTTCCAACCGGCAATCCGGAAGCTCCGACGAGATCCGCAGCACCGCCTCGGGAATCCCCGCATCCGCCACCAGCAGGTTCGATCCCCCGCCCATGACGCGCCACGGAATCCGCGCCGCGTTCCAGCCGCGGATGACCTCCGCCGCCGCCTTCGCATCGGCCACCGTGGCCAGTTCGCGGCAGGAACCGCCCAGCCGGAATGTGGTGTAGTCTGTCAGCCACTCTTTCATTGAACGCGCCCCATCCTACGCCCCCCCGCCTCCCCGCGCCAGCCTTTTGCCCCAAGCAGAAAACCATCTCTCGCCAAGAACGCAAAGAGCGCAAAGTTCTGATATTCCAATATGGAGAAAATGCCGGGCACTGCTACCAGCCCCCGTTCAAGGGAATCACATGCCCGCGAACCGCAGGTTGTGCCAGCAGAGGATTTCTTTTGAATTTTGCGGGATTTCCACACGGAAATAACCCGTGGATTTTTCGAAGATGCCGCTTTGCGGACGACCCGAGCAGGACTTGTGTCCGCGAGTGGTCGGCCTCGAAGCGGCAGAACAAAAAAGACGCGGGTTGGTTTCCGTGCCGGCAAAATCCGAAAGAAATCCTCTTCTTCTCTTTCCCCCTGCGTTCACCCCATCGACCGATCCTGCGCGCCCGCCAGCATCCCGCACGCGGCGTGGATGTCCTGCCCGCCGCTGTACCGCCGCGCCACCGGCATCCCCAGATGCTTCCGCAACGCATCGCGGAACGCCTCCAGCTCTTCCGGCGAAGGCGGCCGAAACCGCCCCGTGGCATCGTTCACGTCGATCAGGTCCAGCGTGATCGGCATTCCGCGCACCAGCTCCGCCAGCTGGATGGCGTCTTCTTCCCGCGTATTGAATCCCGAAATCATCGTCCACGCCAGCGTCACCCGCCGGCCCGAGGCCGCATGGTATTCCCGGATCGCCGCCATCAGTTCCGGCAGCGGATGCGCCTCCTCCACCGGCATCACCTCCCGCCGACGCGCCGGATCCGCGCTCGTCAGCGACACCACTAGGCGGAACGGCAGCTTCTCCGCCGCGAACCGCCGGATGCCCGGCGCCACCCCCGCCGTGGAAAGGCTGATGGCCTTGGCCGAAATCGCCATGCCGCAGGGCTCGCTCAGGATCCGCGCCGCGCGGACCACGGCTTCATAATTCAGCAGGGGCTCGCCCATCCCCATGAACACCACCCCGCGCACCGGCAGCGGCGAATCCGCCTGGATGCGAATCACCTGGTCCACCATCTCCCACGTTTCCAGGTTCCGGACGAACCCCATCCTCCCCGTCGCGCAGAAGCCGCACCCCATCGCGCACCCCACCTGCGAACTCACGCACACGATGGCCTTCTCTTCTCCCGCCCGGTGCACCAACGGAATCCGCACCGCCTCGAACGGTTCCGGTCCATCGCCCCGGAACAGATATTTCGCGAACCCGTCCTTCGCCGAAACCTTCCGGTCCATCTGGACCAGCTTCGGCAGCCGGACCGCCCGCCGGACGGACTCCAGCAGCTTGCCGGAAACTTCAGGCAGGCTTTCCGGAATCCCGTCGCGCCGGATCGCCGCCGCCTGCAGCCGCCGCGCCAGCCGCAGCGACACCCCCAGCGGCGCCAGCGCCGCAAGCAGGTCCAGGGCGGTCCCGTTCTTGAGCAGAATCGGCATACTGGCTCGGCATCCTACGCCCCGCCCGCCCCCCGCGCCAGCCCCTTCCGAACAAGGCAACCTTCTACGGCCACATCAGGCGCCGCATGCCCCCCCCGCCCCCAACAGCCCCCAAAAACAGCCCTAAGACAAGCCGCGCGCCCCCACCCGAAGCCCGAAGAGCACAGGCCAACTAATCCAGCGTAGCCGCGTTTCAACACCGCGCAAGGGGAAAAGCCGTCCCGCGCATCGTGGTGTGAATTCTCTGAGCCGTGGAGATCCGTTGCTGGCTTCGATGACATGACCGCGTCGATAATCCCAAGTCAACGGATGGGAGCAAACGAAGCCCAAGGGAGCCAGATGCACAAGGCAAGTTTAGTGCAAAACCAAGTGCTATACAGGCCAAACCTACATTTGGTCGTTCTGGCCCGGGGGCTGGCTCCGATTTCAACCTACAAACCTGCCGTGCGATCGTCAATAGAGCGGGTTCCTTTTTATTGTAGCCGTTATTTGGAGAGGTTGTAGGCCCGGTCCCCTGACCGGGCGGGCTTTCGCCGGGTGAGGGCACCCGGCCTACATCGCGATCAGACGGCTATGGAAAAACTGAAAATGCCCTAGGCAACTCTCGAAGACTCGAGTTGGAGCGGGTGATGGGAATCGAACCCACGTGACCAGCTTGGAAGGCTGGGGCTCTACCATTGAGCTACACCCGCACAATCGAGGGCGCATTGTGGTGGAAAGCGTGCCGCGGGGTCAAGTCCGGCTTTCGCCCCCCTGTAACCATCCCGGTCCTCCCCGCGACTGTCGGGAGTGAAGGGTGAAACCCCACCCAAGGGAGAAGCCAAAATGAAAACAAACGCTTTCCAAGGCAAACTGATGGCCCTTGCCGCCATCGCCGCGCTGGCCGCCCCGCTGGCGGCTTCCGCGCACCCCCCGCGCCATCCCGGCGGGGGTCCCGGAAGAGACCGGTTCGAACCTCAACCCCAGGCCATCCGATGCTATCGGTGGCATTCGCCGCGGCCGTGTGCCGAACCGATGGTGTTCGTCTCCGCTCCCGCCCCGGCCACGCCCTGGGTCTATTATTACGCCCCTCCCTCTCCGCCACCTCCTCCGCCGCCCCCCCCGCGCCATCCCCATCCCGAGTTCAGCATCGTCTTCCACTTCTAAGGAATCTTGAACAACTCCGCGTTCTATGAAAATGTAGCCGCAGGTGCCTGGAACTTCTCCAGTCTCCTGCAAGGCCTTCAAATGACCGAACCCGACATCCGCGTCGACGATGAATCCTTCGTCCTCGAATCGATCCGCCGCGTCTTGGACGGCGATATCGAAGCCTTTGCCGCGATCGTGAACGCCCACCAGAAACTGATCGCCGCCGACCTCTCGCGCCGCCTCCCCCCGCAGGACGTGCAGGAAGTGGCGCAGGACACGTTCGTCCGCGCCTTCCGGTCCCTGCCTTCCTACCGGCGCGAGGCGCCCTTCCGCATCTGGATCCTGCGCATCGCCCGCCATGCCGCCATGGATTTCTGGCGGAAGAAATATCGCCGCCGCGATCGGCCGTTCTCCGACCTCGACGAGGCCGCCCTCCTCCATGTCGAGGCCTCCCAGCAGGAACGCCTGGCGGAAAAGAAGGCCGACGAGGAGGCCCGCGAATCCGCCCGGGAATGGCTCCAGGCCGCCCTCCTCCGCCTTTCGCCGGACGACCGCGCGGTCATCACCCTCGTCGAACTGGAGGAACGCTCCATGGAGGATGCCGCCCGCCGGCTGGGCTGCGGAATCTCCGCCGTCAAGGTGCGCGCCTTCCGCGCGCGGCGCCGCCTCAAGGCGATTCTCAAGGATCTCCGGCCGGGAAAGGATGAACGAACATGAACCCCAAAAACCCAGAACTGTGGGACCAGCTCCGGACGGCCTACCGCCCGGAAACGCCCGGCCTCGACACGGCATCCATCATGGACGCCATCCGCCGGGAAGCCGCCGCCCATCCCCTCCGCCGCGCCGCGCCGGGCTTGGCCGGCCCGATTCCCGCGTGGGCCTGCACCGCGGCCGCCGTGCTGGCCATCTTCGCGACCGGCTTCGTCGTGGGCCGTTCCGTGACGATCGCCGACCAGCATATCAGCGCCGCCTGGCTGCAAAGCGTCCAGCCCGAGGACTTCGCGCAGAGCTTCCTGACCTTCGACGACCCCGCCGACGATTCCAGCCTCTAGGAGAATGACATGAGAAAGACCAAACTGACCCTCCTCCTGCTGGCCGCCATGCTGGCCGGCGTCTGCATCGGCTTCTTCGGCAACAGCGCCATCATCCGCGCACGCATCCGCCATTTCTCCCAGATCCCGGAGAACATGCCCGAGCATATCACCCGCAAGCTGGCCGAACGCCTCCAGCTCGATCCCGCCCAGCAGGAACAGGTCCTGGCCGTCTTCGTCGCCTATGATACCCGCCTCAAGGAAACCCGCGAACAAAGCCGCGCCATGTTCGCTGAACTCCAGCAGGAAATGACCGCCCAGATCGACCAGTACCTCACCCCCGCGCAGATCGAGGAGCACAAGAAGCTGCTCGAGGAATTCGACCAGCGGCGACGCGACGACCGGGCCCTCCGCCGCGCCATGCAGGCCGGCGCCCCCACCAACTCCGGCAAGTAGCGCTGGATTTCCGGCCCCGCTCCGCCTATCCTCGCGGCATGAAAATCCTCTTCCGCCGGCTCTGTGCCGGATTCTGCCTCCTGGCCCTCCCCGTTTTCGCCGAAACACCCCCGGCGGCCGCGCCGCCGCCGGTCGCCCCCATTCTCGCCGCCGATTTCCTCGGCTGGACCAACGCCTACCGCCTGCAGAACGACCGCGTCGAGGCCGTGCTGGTCCCCGCCATCGGGCGCCTGGTCCATTTCGCCCCCCTCCAAGGCTTCAGCCTCTTCCGCCTCGAAGCCTCCATGCACGGGAAGACGCCGGCTGAAGGCGAAAACTTTTTCAACATCGGCGGCGACTGGTTCTGGCCCGTCTCGCAGGCCCGCTGGGCTTCGTTCTCCGCCGACGGCAAGGATTGGCCGCCCCCCGACTCCCTGGCCGACCTGCCCTGGGACTGTTCCGCGTGGACCGATGCGGATGGCGCGCAATGCGTGCAGTTCACCCGCGAATACGGCGCCCCTCTCCACATCCTGGCCTCGCGCCTGTTCCGCCTCGAATCCGGCGCCTCCGAGCTGGTGGTCCGCCAGCACATCGAGCGCACCGCTCCTTCCGACATTCCCGTTGTCCTCTGGAACATCAGCCAGATCGCCCAGGCCGAGCAGATCGTCCTGCCCGTCGAAAAGAAGTCCAGGTTCCGCGGCGGCCTGAAGGCCCTCATGGGGCGCCTTCCCTCGCGCAAGCATCTGGTCCGTTGCGGCGATGCCGCCGTCTACCGCGTCTCCCCCGGCGCCGAAACCAAGCTGGGCTCCGACTCCCCGAAAGGCTGGATCGCCGCCGCGCGATCCACCAACATCCTCTTCGAAACCATCGCCAACACCGCCGACGGCGCCTATCCCGATGGCGGTTCCGTCGTCGAGGTCTACTCCAACCAGGGCCTCGGCTACTCCGAAATCGAAACCCTCAGCCCCGAACTCGATCTGGAACCCGGCACCGTCCTCGAGAACACCCTCCGCATCGGCTTTTCCTCCACCAGCCGCCCGCTCGACGCCTGCCCCCTGGCCGACGCCGTCCGGGCCCTTGCCGCCCCCTGAAATCCACGCTCTGGCGCGGGAAGGCGCCTCCCGGGCGGCCAGGCGACACTCCCGCCGGATTTGGCCCCTTGATTCCCTCCGTCCTCCCATGCTATAGCCCCCGGAACCATGCATCTCGTCCTTCCATTTCTTCTCATCGTCGCCGCCCGCATCGCCGACGTCAGCATGGGCACCCTCCGCGTCGCCTTCATCGCCCGCGGCCGGAAGTATCTCGCCGCCGCCTGCGGCTTCGTCGAGGTTTTCATCTGGATCTGCGTCGTCTCCCGCGTCCTCTCCGGCGACCGGCAGATTCTGACCTACGTCGCCTATGCCACCGGGTTCGCCTGCGGCACCCTCGTCGGCATGCTCATCGAGGAACAGCTCGCCGTCGGCTGGTCCCTCGTCCGCGTCATCACCAACAGGCCCGTCGACGATTTCATGCAGAAACTTTCCGCCGCCGGATTCGGCGTCACCCAGCAGGACGCCCGGGGCGCGCGCGGCCCCGTCCAGGTCCTGGTCACCCTCATGCCCCGCAAGCGGCTGACCGATTTCCAGCCGCTGCTCCGGGACTTCGACCCGAACGCCTTCTACACCATCGAAGACGTCCGCCACGCCCGGGACATCCCCCTGGCCTATTCCGCCACCGCCTCCACCGGCGCCGGCAAGGCCCGCATGCCCGTCTGAGCGCCTCCCGCCGCCTTCTCCTCACTCGCCGCGCCGCACGCACATGTTCAGGTGCCGGTACTCCGGGATCTGCTTGTATTCCATCAACCCCGCGAGGGATCGGTTTTCGCTGGCCACTCCCGCCTCCTCCATGGCCGCCGCAGGATTGAGTCCGCCCAGCACCACCAGGCCCGTCCGCCCTTCTCCCACCGGAATGCCGAACAACGGCTGGTTCGGCGCCCCCACCGACAGGATGCCATCCAGCCCCAGCAGGCGCAGGTCTTCGCGGATCTTCAGCACCTCCGGCAGCGCCACCGAAGGGAACTCCCGGAAACTCGCCCCCGCCACCCCGTTCCCCGTCCTCTCGCATTCGCGCACGCTCGTCATCTTCGCCCGGATGAACAGCTCCAGCGGATCCTGCGTCGTTCCCCCGTACTCCAGGAGCTCCACGAACCGCATCGGCGTCCGGTTCTTGAATTCCATCAGGCCGCCGAAACGCGAGGTCACCGGGATCCCTTCCTTCAGGAAAATCCCGTTGAGCGTCACGCTGCATACCGTCACGATCGCGATCTGGCCGCGCGGCACCACCGCCGCGCGCCGCGTGTCATAGGTCGCGCCCGCCCGCAGCAGCAGGATCCGCGTCCCCATCCCCAGCCGCGCCGCGAGGACCGGACGGACGATCTCGAGCGCCGCCATCTCCTCCTTCGCCGAGACCAGCGTCGTGTTCACCACCAGCGTGCCCTTCCCCAGCCGGAGGCTGAATCCCATCCGGTAGTTCAGCTCGTCGATCTGCCCCGAGATGAACGCCATCCGTTCGATCACGTCGCTCTTCTCCAGCTCCGCCTTCCCCTTGGCCGTCAGCACCCGCCCCGAGCGGCGGCTCTGCAGCTGGGTGAATTCTTCCTCGTCGAGCTGCAGCAGATAGAGCCGGATGCTCCGCTCGCTCAAATCCACGCCCCATCCGCGCAGCACCGTCGCCACCTGCGTCGCCCCGGCCGGACGATCGATCCGGTGCAACGCCTTCAGGATCCTCCGCTGGACTTCCGTTTTCGTCAGCTTCATCTCATCCACCTCTCCGCTTCACCGCCACAACCCGGGATACGCGGCCGGCGCGCTTCCGTCCCCTTGCCGTATATCCCATACCCGGCACCCATGTAAACGGCAATATTGCCGCTATATGAAAATACATTATTGTTTTTCGTTGCGAAATTGTAGCCCCTGTCCCATTTTTACGGCTAGAAATTACCGGGTAGAAGGTTTCGCCTCCCTGCCCGAAACAACCCCAGAGGAGCCCACGATGAGCTATGTCCAAGAAGTCCTGACCCAGTTGCAGACCCGCAACCCCGGCGAGCCGGAATTCCTCCAGGCCGCCCGCGAAGTCCTCGAAACCCTCGATCCCGTCGTCGCCCGCCACAAGAAGTACCAGGAAGGCCGCATCCTCGAGCGCCTCGTCGAACCCGAACGCCAGATCATCTTCCGCGTCCCCTGGATCGACGATGCCGGCAACTACCGCGTCAACCGCGGCTACCGCATCGAATTCAACAGCGCCATCGGCCCCTACAAGGGCGGCCTCCGCTTCCACCCCTCCGTCAATCTCTCCATCCTTAAGTTCCTCGGCTTCGAGCAGATCTTCAAGAACTCCCTCACCACCCTTCCCATGGGCGGCGGCAAGGGCGGCTCCGACTTCGACCCCAAGGGCAAGTCGGACAACGAAGTCATGCGCTTCTGCCAGTCCTTCATGACGGAACTCTGCAAGCACATCGGCCCCCACACCGACGTGCCCGCGGGCGACATCGGCGTCGGCGGCCGCGAAATCGGCTACATGTTCGGCCAGTACAAGCGCATCCGCAACGAGTTCACCGGCGTCCTCACCGGCAAGGGCCTCAAGTGGGGCGGCTCCCTCATCCGGCCCGAAGCCACCGGCTACGGCTGCGTGTTCTTCGCCGAGGAAATGCTCAAGACCCGCAGCGAAGTCTTCATGGGCAAGACCTGCACCGTCTCCGGCTCCGGCAACGTCGCCCAATACACCGTCGAGAAGCTCAACCAGCTCGGCGCCAAGGTCGTCTCGCTCTCCGATTCCGCCGGCACCATCCATGACAAGGATGGCATCAACGCCGAGAAGCTCGCCTTCGTGATGGATCTCAAGAACGTCAAGCGCGGCCGCATCTCGGAATACGCCAAGAAGTTCGGCGCCGAATACCGCGAAGGTCAGAACCCCTGGGCCATTCCCTGCGACTGCGCCTTCCCCTCCGCCACGCAGAACGAGATCTCCGGCGCCGACGCCGCCACCCTCGTCAAGAACGGCTGCAAGCTCGTCGCCGAAGGCGCCAACATGCCGTCCACCCCCGAGGCCGTGGATGTCTTCATCAACAACAAGGTCCTCTACGGCCCCGGCAAGGCGGCCAACGCCGGCGGCGTGGCCACCTCCGGCCTCGAAATGGCCCAGAACGCCATGCACCTGAACTGGACCCGCGCGGAAGTCGAATCGCGCCTGCACCAGATCATGGTCGCCATCCACCACAGCGCCCACGAGACCGCCAAGGAATACGGCAAGGCCGGCAACTATGTCGTCGGCGCCAACATCGCCGGCTTCGTCAAGGTCGCCGACTCCATGCTCGACCAGGGCCTTGTCTAACCCGCCATTCCGTTCAGGCAGCGCCCCGGCCGGTCCCCCGGCCGGGGCCTTTTTGTGAATCAACCGGCTTCCCACCCCCCCCACGGGCTTGTCCCCGGCTTTCCTGACCCCCACGGGCTTGCCCCTGCTTCCCATCCCCCACCGGGCTTGCCCCCGGCCTTCCAGACCCCCACGGGCTTGCCCCCGACCTTCCAGACCCCCACGGGCTTGCCCCGTGGGTGAATCAGGTCATCTTCCCTTCCCCCCCCCCCCCCCCCCCGCCCCCCCCCCCCCCCTCCCCTCCCCCCCCCCCCCCCCCCCCCCCCCCCCCCCACCCCCCC